>NZ_JADOEL010000004.1 GCF_015645465.1 Herminiimonas contaminans
TTCTGCTTGCTTAAGGATGGCAATAATCTGGCTTTCCGAAAAACGCGACTTCTTCATGTAAAACTTCCTCAATTTCGATTGGAGAAAATTCTACTTTCAAATTCACTTCTTTTCCGGGGGGATTACCGTACTGCTTCTTTGCATGGGTATGCTTCGGAGCCCATTAATAGGCAATTGCGTGTGCCCTCGAGTTAAGCGAATGTTCGAAACAGAATCGCACCAAGGCCATAAAGCAAGGAATCTTGAGACGTCCATCTTTGCGTTTCCGAATGCGACTTAATTTCTATGCTGTGCCCTCCAAGATGCACATCAAGCGGCGGCTGTAAATGTATCAGGAAAAGACCAATAGTCTTGCATTAAAACATTAAAATATTCGCAACATTAGCAAAGAATTGATGCATCTCTATACTTAATTACTGCTTCATCCTTTTCGCTAGCCAATCGTGGTTAGATTGGCTAGCGCACTTTCAAGGTAAGTATGTGGGCCTGCTTTGAAAACCATGCTGATATGAGAAACGCGTGTTTATAAGGAATAACAGCAATTCGCAATGGCGTTAAATATTCGTTAATTGTATTTTAACGAAATCTTCATATTTCCATTGACAGTGGGTATCCGCTGGCCTATTTTGAAGCTAAGTAGTCGCCCTTAAAGGGGAGTAGCTTTACTGCAGAAGCCGTCATTACGGGATTTCCCCGGCCTGCAGGCAACGGCAACGTTGTAGCGAGACCTTTACCGATAGCAGGTAAAGGTTTTTTTTCGCGCAAATCTTTTCTGCATGCCGGCGGGCGAAGGTGGTCGGTCGCTTGCGAGGAGGAGACATGGACATGTTCTCGGCGGAATTCTTCTCGGCTTTGCTCGCGATCATCATCATCGATCTGGTACTGGCCGGTGATAACGCGATAGTGATAGCCCTGGTTGCGCGCAAGCTGCCGCACCATTTGCAACGCATCACCATCATCGGCGGTACGGTCGGCGCAGTTGCAGTGCGGATTGCCATGACGGTCGCGATAGTCTGGCTGTTGAATGTGCCTGGTTTGCTGCTGATAGGTGGTTTGCTGCTGGTCTGGATCGCCTACAAATTACTGGCGCCGGCCCAGGCAGAAAAGAAACATGGTGAGTTGTCGGGTTCGCGTGTCGGCTTGTGGGCTGCGATCCGCACCATCATCGTGGCAGATGCAGTGATGGGCATGGATAACGTATTGGGTGTAGCCGGTGCAGCACATGGTGATTTTCTGCTGGTGGTGCTAGGCCTGCTGATCAGTGTGCCGATTATGGTGTTGGGCAGCACGCTGATTTTGAAATGGGTCGAGCGCTATCCGGTCATCATTTATATAGGTGCAGGTGTGCTGGCGTGGACGGCGGCAACGATGATTTCGAATGAAGCGATGGTGCTGGAATATTTGCTGGAGAACAGAGTAGTGGAATGGTTGCTGTATGGCCTGATTGTAGGCGGGGTCATACTAAGTGGTTTGCTGAGGAATGCGCCTATCAAATCGACAAGCGGGGAGGCAACACCAAAACATCCATAAGAACACAGTTCACATCAACCGTTAACGTTTATACATTGCGAGGAAAGTATCATGCTAAACATTCTCATACCCGTAGATGGTTCGCGGAATGCACTGCGTGCAGTGGAATACGTTATTCAATATCGTGCCATGCATGACGAATTGATCAACGTGAAACTGGCGAATGTCCAACCGCGTCTGTCGAGATACATCACACGTTTTGTGCCTTCCGGTAACGTGCGTTTGCTGCAAGAAGAACGTGCCGAGCAAGCATTGCAAGGCGCTGTAGATATGCTGAGCAAAGCAGGAGTCGAGCACTCGGTTCATATACGCAAAGGTGATGCCGCTGAAGGCATAGTCGCTTGTGCACAAGAAACCGCGGCGCAGAAAATCGTGATGGGCACCACACGCAAGAATGCCTTGTCGCGTTTCTTCGAAGGCTCGGTCGTCAACAAAGTGATGGCGATGACTGAACTGCCTGTCGAAGTAATTGCGAAAGAAAACGGCAGCAAGCTGGAACGCTTCGGCATCCCGGTTGGTGTTGGCCTGGCATTCTTATGGTTAGCTATCGAATGAGGGATGCGTTCCCGAACTCACTCAATCTCAAGTTGTACCCAAGCCGGCGTTGATGCCGGCTTTTTTTATGCGCAAATTTATCTGCATTAGCTTATTCATTATCTAAATGCGCTTACGTCGCCTGCATGCAGCGTGACAAGCGCGTATATATCACTCACGCCGCAAAGCAAGACGTAGCAACGATCTCGCGCCTCCCATCGAATCAGGTCGGGCATATCTCACGTCTCATATCTATACGCATTTACTGTTGCGCCAATTTCAGAAAGTGGAATTTAGATATGAGGGAAAGCGGATATAGAAGTGAAATTTTGTTGGTATTGAATCGGAAAACACGATGCTATTCTGGCCTCGCTGGGGATACGGCAGTGTCTGCTTTTATCAGAGCAGGCTGACGATCATGGAGTCCAAGCTTCATGCCACAGCATACCAGCCCGGGTCATGAGCAGAGTTCACGGCGCTGGCGAGGTAGTGGATAACACGTGATGCGTGTCTATATCCCCAAATATTCATCGTAGAAATTTCGGTAATGAAGATAGCGCGCTGAACGAACAACTGTTCGCGGCGTATGGAGAAATAAAATGGATTTCGCCTTAGACAGACAACAGCAGTACTCGAACAAATCTATCGCCAGTATAGGCGTGACCGTCTTGCTGCATCTACTGATCGGTTATGCGCTGGTGACAGGCCTCGCACGTGATGTCATCAATGTCATCAGCAAGCCGATAGAGACCCGCATCATCGAAGAAGTGAAGTTGCCGCCACCGCCGCCGCAAGTCAAAACACCCCCGCCACCCAAATTCGTCAAACCACCTCCAGCATATGTTCCGCCACCTGAAGTGCAGGTGAATGTACAGCCTCAGCCTAATGTGATTGCAACTGTCAGCAGCGCGCCACCTGAACCATACGTTCCTCCTGCACCGACTCCTGCCGTCGCAAAAGTCGGTCTGGCTTGCCCGGACTCAACCCGCATCCGCCAATCGCTGGAATATCCACGTCAGGCATTGCAAAACAATATCTCCGGCAATGTGTTGGTGCAGTTTGTAGTCGGCACCAATGGCCAATCGCGAGACTTCAGCCTGATTCGTTCTGCTCACCCAGTGCTTAATCGTGCTGCGCTGGATGCGGCACAACGTTTCAACTGCGTGGGTCAGGGGCGTGAAGTTGTGGTGCAAGTACCTTTCGAATTCAAAGTTGAGTAGCGGGCGATCACCGGTAGTTGAGTGCGCCATCCGTCTTCAACTGCCTACTACCTTTATCTTCAGCTTTGTGCTGTGCAATTTTTAATTGGAGAAATCATGTTTAGCCGTAATCGTTTATCCGCAGTTGCCGTCTTCCTGGCAATTTTCTTTAGTGCTCCTGCTTACTCCGCTGGCAATACAGCGGCACCTGCCGTCGCTGCGGCGCCAGCCATCGTCGCCGCACAGGCCGCATCTGGCAGCGCTGCAGCACAAGCAGGTGAACATGGCAAGGAAGCGAATCCTTACGGCATCTCCGCGTTGTGGAATGGCAGTGATTTCGTCGCCAAAGGTACCTTGCTGATCCTCCTGCTGTTCTCGATCGGCAGCTGGTACATCATCGTCGCCAAGCTGCTGGCACAACGCAAGTTGCACAAACAGGCACGTGATACCGAACGCACCTTCTGGGATGCCGGCACGGTACGTCAAGGCCTGGATACTTTGGAAAGCGGCACGCCTTTCCATTTCATCGGTACCCTGGCATTGAAAGCAACCGAACATCACAGTGGCTTGCTGGCGCATGTGGATTTCAATACCTGGGTAGTACAGTCCCTGCACAGCTCGGTCGATACCGTGAAGAACCGCCTGCAGGATGGCCTGGCTTTCCTCGCGACGGTAGGCTCCACCGCGCCGTTCGTCGGTTTGTTCGGTACGGTCTGGGGTATTTATCACGCGTTGACAGCAATCGGTCTGTCCGGCCAGGCATCGATCGATAAAGTAGCGGGCCCGGTAGGTGAGGCGTTGATCATGACCGCGATTGGTCTGGCAGTGGCGGTGCCGGCAGTGCTGGGCTACAACTTGCTGGTACGTCGTAACAAAGCCGCGCTGGAAAAAGTGCAAGACTTCAGCTCCACCCTGCACGCTGTACTGCTCAGCTCCGCGCCGTCCAAAGCGAGCTAAATCATGGCGCTTACTTTTGGCAATGGCGGGGAAGAAGATAACGTGGTGTCAGAGATCAACACCACGCCGCTGGTCGACGTGATGCTGGTGCTGCTGATTATCTTCCTGATTACGATCCCGGTCGTCACCAATACGATAGCAGTGAATCTGCCACACGAAGAAAACCATGTGCGCGAAACCAAGCCGGAAAACATCAATCTGTCGGTTGATAAAAACGGCAAGATTTACTGGGATCAGGAATCGATAGCAGGTGCCGAAGCACTGACCAACCGTCTCAAAACTGTCGCCGTGCAACAGCCGCAACCAGAGATCCAGATACGTGGCGATGGCGATGCGAAGTATGAAGCAATCGGCCGTGTGATCTTTGCCTGCCAGCGTGCCGGTATCGTCAAGATAGGTTTCATCACCGAGCCAGCGCCGCGCGGTGCATAAATTCAAGTAAAGGATAAATCATGGGCATGAGCGTAGGCTCAGGCAGTGGCTCCGGCGAACCGGAAGTCATGTCGGAAATGAATACCACGCCGCTGATCGACGTGATGCTGGTTTTACTTATCATGCTGATCATCACGATACCGATCCAGCTGCATAATGTAGAGCTCAATCTGCCAGCCGGTAATCCACCACCGCAAACGGTAATTCCGGAAGTGGTTCAGGTCGATATCAATGCGGCAGGAGTGGTAAGCTGGAACGGCGAAACCATCGCAGATCGTGAAGTGCTGGACAGCAAGTTGTCCGGTGCGGCAGCGCAAGATGTGCAACCGGAACTGCACCTGCGTGCAGATCGCAATGCGCCATACAAGGCGGTGGCAGCGGTATTGGCGTCGGCACAGCGATTGGGCGCGAACAAGCTGGGTCTGGTTGGCAACGAACAATTTGCCCAATAGACTCTGGAACTATCTTGGGAAGAAAGCACGATAACGATGGCTGAAGTACTGAGTTTCAACAAACAGGGTGGCAAGGCAGATATCTATGCGGAGTTATTACCGCAGATAGCAGCATTGCTGGCGGCGGAGTCTGACCTGATTGCTAACCAGGCCAATATCGCAGCCGTCCTGCATCAGGCCTTCGGCTTTCACTGGGTAGGCTTTTATCGTGTGCAAAAGGACGAGCTGGTGCTTGGACCTTTCCAGGGGCCACTTGCCTGCACCCGCATCGCCAAAGGCAAGGGCGTATGCGGCAGCGCCTGGCAGCAGTCGGCAACCATCGTGGTACCGGATGTAGATCAGTTCCCTGGCCACATCGCATGCAGTTCCTTGTCTCGTTCCGAAATCGTTGTTCCTTACTTCGACCGTAACGGCGAGGTCGCGGGCGTACTGGATGTAGATAGTGAATATCCGGATGCATTTTCCGCCCTCGACCAATTGTGGCTGGAGAAAATCGCCGCATTACTCATCTAGATTTTACCTATAAACAAGGCGTGTAGTTTTTCATACGCGCCCACACCAATCATCGCATCCCGCAGTGCCTACCGGAGCCCATATATGCGCATCCGGCTACACCTTGCGCGCATGCTTTTACTTCAGAAAGATTTGTACTCATGGGACTGAAAGATTATCGTAACTTCGGACGCACCGGCGTCAAGATCTCACCACTGACTTTGGGCTGCATGATGTTCGGCAACAAGACCGAGCTGGATGACACGATACGCATTATTGATCGTGCAATTGATGCAGGCATCAACATCATCGATACCGCGAATGTCTATGCACGTGGTCGCAGTGAAGAGTTCACAGGTGAAGCACTGAAGCGCAATGGCAAGCGCAAGGATATCTTCCTTGCGTCCAAAGTCCATCTGCCCATGCATGATACCGATGGCAATCTGCGTGGGAGTTCGCGTCGTCATATCATCCAGCAGGTGGAAGACAGCCTGCGTCGCCTGCAAACAGATTATCTCGATCTGTATCAGATACACAGACCGGAACCGAGCACCGCGATAGATGAAACACTGCGTGCGCTGGATGACCTGGTGAAGTCGGGCAAGGTGCGCTACATAGGCTCGACGACATTCGCAGGCTGGCAGGTAGTCGAAGCGCTGTGGGCCAGCAAGGAGCTGGGCCTGAATCGCTTTGTGTCGGAACAGCCACCGTACAATCTGCTGGATAGACGCATAGAACGCGAGCTACTGCCTGTGGCGGAAACCTTTGGATTGGCAGTGATCCCGTGGAGCCCGATCGGTGGAGGTTTGTTGTCCGGCAAGTATCGCAAAGGCCAGCCTTTGCCACTGGACTCGCGTTACACCAATCCGAATCCTATGCAGGCGCGCCGCTTTGTCGATCGGGTGTTTGATGTGATTGAACCCTTGTCCGAGCTGGCAGCAGAAAAAGGTTTGCCATTGTCGCAACTGGCATTGGCCTGGGTTGCGCAGCAGCGTGGTGTTACCAGCGCCATCACCGGCCCTCGCACGCTGGAGCAACTGGAAGATGCATTGAAGGCGATAGAAGTGACGCTGACGCCTGAGGACTTGCAACGCATAGATGCCATCATTCCGCCTGGCACACATGTCGGTCCGTTCTATGAAGCTAATTTCGGCGCGAGTGCTTATCGCTGGTAACGCTCAGTCGGTGCGGTGCATGCAGCCAGCCTGTATGCACCGACTGATACTCCCTTGTCCTATCCACATATAAAGCTAAGCATTGCACCAGAGGAGTTTGAACTCCGAACCTAAGCGGAATATTGAAATGAAATTTGCTTGGTTCTTTAGCGAGCAATGAATTGATATTGTTCTCCGGTCGGACTGCTTAAGCCTCGCTATCACCAGCGATCCCGCTGCGTGATCGACGACAGAATAACCATCCCAGAAGTCTCTGCCGGTTTGCCGTATGTATCACGGTGCGCCGCTGCTATGGCTTTTTCACGCGCTAACAATTGTTGTACCCATCAGAGAATCCGGAATCAAGTATGAGCAAGAAGATACGCCTGAATGCTTTCAATATGAATTGTGTAGGCCATATACATCACGGCCTGTGGAAGCATCCGCGCGATAACTCCAGCGACTACACCAAACCGGAGTACTGGACTGAGCTGGCCAAGCTGCTGGAGCGAGGTTTGTTCGATGGCGTCTTCCTGGCCGATATCGTCGGTGTCTACGATGTGCTGGGTGACGGCATAGAAGCGACCGCACGTGAAGCGGTGCAGCTGCCGGTGAACGATCCGCTGTATGTCGTGCCGCTAATGGCGCAAGCGACCAAGCACCTGGGCTTTGGTGTTACTTGCAATCTCACGTATGAGCAGCCGTATCTGTTCGCACGTCGTCTCGCCACGCTGGATCATTTGAGTAATGGCCGCGTTGGCTGGAACATCGTGACCGGTTACCTCGATAGTGCGGCCCGGGCGATGGGATTGAAACAACAGATAGACCATGATGATCGTTATGAACGCGGCGATGATTTCATGGAAGTGTTTTACAAGTTGCTGGAAGGCAGTTGGGAAGACGACGCCGTCGTGCGCGACAAAGTGCGTGGCGTGTATGCCGATCCGAAGAAGATACATCGTATCCATCATGACGGTCCTTACTACAAGGTCGATGGTGTTTATAACCTGACCGAACCTTCGCTGCAGCGTACGCCGGTGCTGTACCAGGCGGGTGCCTCGCAACGCGGCAATGAATTTGCTGCCAAGCATGCCGAATGCGTATTCACAGGTGCGCCGAATCGTGAACTGCTGGCTAAAGGCATTGCAAATATACGTCGCCTGGCAGTGGGCGCCGGTCGGCAGCCGAATGACATCCTGGTCTTCTCCGGTCTCACCGTCGTGGTCGATAGCAATGAGAAGGCAGCACGTGAGAAGTATGAAGACTATAAGCAATACGCCAGTGCGGAAGGCTCGCTCGCGCATATGGCCAGCGGTCAGAGTATAGACCTCGAAAAACTCGAACTGGACGAAGAGATCACGCCGGAGAAACTGGAAGCGCTGTATCCGGGACGCCTGAAGCGGGTAGGTAGTGCGCGTGGCCGCAACTTCCTGGAAGGAACAACCCGCCGCAAGCTGTTGCAAAGCCGCGGCTTCGGCGCGCAGAACTCGGCGATAGTCGGCACACCCTCGCAAGTCGCAGATGAAATTGCCAAGTACGTAGAAGAAACAGATGTCGACGGCTTCAACCTGACACGTACCGTCGCACCGGAAACCTATCGCGACTTCATCGACCTGGTCATCCCTGAATTGCAAAGCCGTGGCCTGTACAAGGAAGCATATGAAGAAGGCAGCCTGCGGCAGAAGCTGTTTGGCCGTGGTGCCAAGCTGCCGGATAGCCATACCGCTGCGCAGTACCGGACCTGGAAATAACAAGCAAACAAGCACGGGCGATTGAGCGCCATTCTTAGCACGACAAGGAGTATCGTATGAGTACATCAAATACATTGCAGTACACCGACCACGGCGTAGTCCATCTGATCCGCAGTGATGAAGAAGCGCTGGCGACAGCGCAGGTACTCGCGGATGAATTTGCGCAGGAAGCATCGGTGCGAGATCGTGAACGACGCCTGCCGTTTGCCGAGCTGAAGCAAATCACGCAAAGCGGCTTGTGGGGTATCACCGTGCCGAAAGAATATGGCGGTGCTGGTGTGTCCTACGTCACGCTGGCGCAGATCTTCGCTATCTTTTCGAAGGCAGATGGCTCTATCGGGCAGATCCCGCAGAATCACTACTTCGTCATCGAGCTGATACGTGAGCACGGTAGCGACGAACAAAAGAAATTCTTCTTTGAGCGCATACTGGCCGGGGATCACTTCGGTAACGCGCTGGTAGAACTGAATGTGAAGAAGCCCGAAGACCGCAAGGTCAGCCTGTTTGCAGATGGCGACGAACACTATCGCGCGACCGTGCGTAAATACTATGCAACCGGTTCGCTGTATGCCGACTGGATACCGACCGCGTTGAATAGCGAAGACAAGGAAGAGCATCACCTCGCTTTCTTCTCGCGTCACGCAGAAGGCCTGACGATTATTGATGACTGGGCCGGGCTAGGACAACGTACTACCGCCAGCGGTAGCGTGATCCTGGACAACGCACGGATAGCGAAGAATCTGGTCGTGTCGCACCGTGAGAAGAAAGAACACGTCTCACCGGTCGGCCCTACCGGACAGATCATGCATGCAGCCATCGATACCGGCATTGCACGCGCAGCATTCGAAGCAACGATCGCATTTATCCGCGGGCGTAATCCGAAGAAAGCGGATGCAGCGCCGGATGCAGCATGGGAAGAAGATCAATTAACCATCCGTGAGATCGGTGACTTGTCGGTCGCCTTGCATGGCGCGGAAGCCTTGCTCGAACGCGCAGGCAGGATTATTGATCATGCGTATGTAACTGGTTTGCAGGCGGACTGGACCAAGGCATCTATTGCTGTGTCCGAAGTGCGTGCGGCCAGTACCCATGCAGCATTGCTGATTACGAATAAACTGTTTGAATTCTCTGGCACGCAAGCGACCGCCAGCAAGCACAATCTGGATCGCTACTGGCGCGACGCACGTACGCATACCTTGCACGATTCGGTGCGCTGGCGTTTGTACGATGTAGGCAACTATTATCTGAACGACAAAGTGCCGCTGCGCCGACGTTTTAACCAGATAGAGAAAAAGGCGGAAGAGCAAGCAGCAAATGCCGTCGCTGATGCGAATGTGATGGCAGCGAAGAATGAAGCACTGGCCAGCGTCTGATGGTTGAGAAAGACATCAGGTGCTGGTTCTTACCAACCTGATGGAAATAAATAAAGAGGTGTGAGATGCAATACGAAAATTTAGGAAAAAGCGGTTTGAAAGTATCGCGTCTGTGTCTGGGCACCATGATGTTTGGCGGTGCGAGTGACGAACAAACTTCGCATCAGATTATTCAACATGCGCATGAGCACGGTATCAATTTCATCGATACCGCAGATATCTACACCGGTGGCGAATCGGAGCGTGTAGTCGGCAGGGGTATCGCCGCACAACGCGATAAGTGGGTGTTGGCAACCAAGGTCGGAAATGGTTCCGATAAATGGCCGAATGAAAAAGGCTTGTCGCGTCGCCGCATCATCCAGGCAGTAGAGCAAAGCCTGCAGCGCCTGGGTACTGACTATATCGATATCTACTACCTGCACCGACCTGACCCGGCCACGCCTTTGCACGAAACTGTACGCGCACTCGGTGACCTGATTGCACAGGGCAAGATACGTTACTTCGGCTTATCCAACTTCAGTGCGTGGCAGCTGGCTGAAGTCGTACATCTGAGCAAGGAACTGGGCGTAGCGCCGCCTATCGTCTCGCAACCGTATTACAACGCTGCGAATCGCATGCCGGAAGTAGAGCATCTGCCTGCCTGCAATTTCCACGGCCTGGGCGTGGTGTCATATAGCCCGCTGGCACGCGGTGTACTGACCGGTAAATACCTGCCAGGCAATGAGCCGGATCAAAACAGTCGGGTCGGGCGTGGTGATAAACGTGCACTGCAAACCGAGTGGCGTCCGGAATCCATCGCACTGGCGCAAGCATTGCATGAGCATGCGCAAGCACATGGCACGACCAACGTTGCACTGGCATTGGCATGGGTACTCAATAATCGTCTGGTGACATCTGTCATCGGCGGCCCACGCACTTTTGAGCAGTGGCAAGCCTACCTGGATGCCTTGAACTATCGCTACACGGCGGAAGACGAAGCCTTGTTTGATCGCCTGGTGCCACCTGGCCACCCGAGCACACCCGGCTACACCGACCCGGAGTATCCGGTCATCGGTCGCGTTCCGCGCAATGCGCTTTGATCTTTCCTGAAGCGGAAGTATCAGCAGAATTCGCGGCAGGCTTGCATAGCAGTAGTACCAGGCAGTTAATTTTTTAGTCACACTATTTTGTGGATAGCCGTTCTATGAGTATTTCCTCCGCTCCTTCTGCTGACGACAGTGACGCTCCATCTGTCGCCCAGCCAGCAAACACTGCAACAAACAAGGCAAAGAAGCCGCGACCTAAAGCCTTGCCGCATCACTCGGAAGAGATTGACGTGCAGGCCATGCCGCAAGTACTGGGCCGCTTGACCAGGTTGGCGGTACGTTACCCATGGCATTGCACCTTCGCGATCCTGGCGGCGCTGGGTGCAGCCGTTTTCAACTTGCTGATGCCGCTGCTGCTTGGACATGCGGTGGATCAGGCCGGTCACTTGCTGGTAAATGCCCAGCTGGGTGCTGATGTGGTGCGCAAGGCCTTGCTGGTCACTGGCAGCCTGATCGTACTGGTCTGTGCCGTGCGCGGCATACTGACCGGATTGCAGGGTTATCTGGGTGAGACGCTGGCGCAAAAAGTTGGTTACGACCTGCGCATGGCTTTCTATGAAAAGCTGCAACGACTCAGCTTCAGCTATCACGACAAGATACACACCGGCGATCTGATCGCACGTGGCATGCTGGATCTGGAAGGCGTGCGTGCCTTCCTGGAATTCGGTGTGTTGCGTGTGATTACCCTGAGCTTGCTGCTGGGTGTAGGCTCATGGCGCTTGCTGAGCATAGATGTCACGCTGGGTTTGCTGGCATTAAGCTTTGTGCCGTTCGTCGCGTGGAATGCGGCGCGTACCGGCCTGCGTTTGCGTGTGAGCTGGCAGCGCTTGCAAAAGATGATGTCAGAGATGACGCTCAACATGGAAGAGAACCTGCAAGGTGTGCGTGTGGTACGTGCTTTCACTTCACGCTTGCATGAGATGGCCAAGTTCGACAAAATCTCCGACGTCGCACTGCGTCTATCGAATCAACGCATCACTGAGCGCATGGGCAATATGAGTGCGATGGTGCTGGCTTACTACACGTCTATGGCATTGGTGCTATGGGTAGGCGGCCAGCGTGTAGCCAGCGGCGCATTGACGGTCGGTTCGCTGACGGAGTTCCTGACCTTCATTACCATCCTGCAGCAACCGTTGCGCCAGATCGGCATGATCGTCAATGCCAGTGCCCGTGCGACAGGTTCCGGTGCACGCCTGTTCGAAGTACTGGATACCGACCCGGAAATCAAGGATGCATCGCAAGCGCATGAATTACAGCTCGATCAAGGTTTGTTGCGCTTTGACTCGGTCAGCTTTGCATACGGCCATGGACCGAATGACAGGACGATACTGCACGACGTCAGCTTCGAAGTGAAGAAAGGCGAAGTATTGGGCATAGTGGGCGCGCCGGGTAGCGGCAAGTCTACGCTGGCGCATTTGATCCCGCGTTTCTATGAAGTGAGCTCGGGCAGCATCACCATCGATGGTCAGGACTTGCGCTCACTCAAGCTTGCTTCACTGCGCAGTGCAGTCAGCCTGGTGCAACAGGAAAATTTCCTCTTCGATACTGCGGTACATAACAACGTTGCTTACTCCGAACCACAAGCCGGTGAAGAGCGCGTGATTGCTGCGGCATCGGTAGCGCAGATACATGAGCATGTAGAGCAACTGCCCAGGGGCTACACCACGCGTGTCGGTGAACGTGGTGTGGCCTTGTCCGGCGGGCAGCGTCAACGCATGACCATCGCGCGCGGCTTGCTGGATCAGCCTGCCATCCTGGTACTGGATGATTCGACCGCAGCGATAGATCCGGCAACCGAGCAACGCGTACGCGCCGCCCTGCAATCGTCGTTGAAGAATACGGCCACCATCATCATTGCGCACAGATTGAGTTCACTCAAGCACGCCAACCAGATCATCGTGCTGGATGAAGGTCGCATCGTGGAGCGTGGCACGCATGCTGAGCTGGCTGTCGCAGGCGGACGTTATGCCGAATTGTGGAATCTGCAGAATCGCGGTGCACAGAACGACGCAGATGTATCTGCAAATACATCCGTGTCTGGCGAGATTAAAAACAATAGCAATGTGGAGTTTGCATCTTGAGTACAACGCAGGCCAAGAAAGCCATAGATCTGAATGCAGAAGTACGTGGCGAAGATATCTTTGCACGCTACGACAGTCGCGTCGTCAGCAGGTTGTGGGCTTATATACGTCCGCATCGCTGGGCACTGGTGGCGGTAGTTGTTACCGTTGCCTTGTTCACCATCGTGCAAGTATTGATCCCGGTGACGGTGCGTTACGCGGTGGATAGTGCGGTCGGGAATGCGCAATTTGCGTTCAACACTATCCTGGCGGTATTCGTTTCGCTGATTATCCTGAACGCGGTATCCAATTTTTTCCAGGAGTGGGTAGCAGCGCGTCTGGCGCAAAGAGTGATCTTTGACCTGCGACGCGCCATGTTCAATCACTTGCAACATGTGTCCCTATCCATCCTTGATCAGACACAGGTAGGGCGCCTGATGGCGCGCCTGCAGGGTGACGTCAACTCCTTGCAGGAGTTTATGGAGACATCGGTATCCGCAGTCGGTGATTTCTTCCTGCTGATAGGTATCGTCGCCGTCTTGTTGCTGATGGACGTCAAATTGGGTTTGCTGACTTTGTGCGTGCTGCCCATGATGTTCCTGGTGCGCAAGATATGGCTGCCATGGGCGCGCAAGGCATTTACGCGTGCACGTGAGGCGTCATCCAGTGTGAACGCTGCGTTGGCGGAAAACATCAACGGCATACGCACGGTGCAGGAGAACCGTCGCGAGATCGTCAACTTCGAGCGCTACGATGTACGTGCGATAGAAAATTTGCAGGCGCAAATCGGTTCGTCGCGGGCATCGCAAGTCATGATGCCGACGGTAGATACATTGACTGGACTGGCAATGGCTATCGTCGTAGTAGTCGGTGGTTCATCCGTCGTATCGGGACAACTCGATGTCGGCGTCATGGTTGCCTTCATCTTTTGTGTACAACGCTTCTTTGATCCTATCCGCACGCTGACGATGCAATACACGGTGATGCAGCGCGCGATGGCATCCGGCCACCGTATCTTTGAAGTGCTGGATGTTGAAGTCACATTGAGTGACAAGGAAGACGCGCAGCAGTTGGCCGATGTGCCGCCAGCGATCGAGTTCAATCATGTGACTTTCGGCTATCGCCCGAATCAGCCTGTACTGCATGATCTCAACCTGCATATCCAGCCCTACCAGACAGTGGCATTAGTCGGCCCTACAGGTTCCGGAAAGACCAGTATCGCGGCCCTGATACATCGTTTCTACGATGTGTGGGATGGTGAAGTCAAAGTTGGCGGGCAGGATGTGCGTGACCTGACATTGGACTCGCTGGGGCAGTGCGTCGGCATGGTGTTGCAGGAGCCTTTCCTCTTCAGCGGAACCATCGCGGACAATATGCGCTACGGTTTGCAGTGGGCGACGCGGGCGCAGGTGATAGAAGCTGCAAAAGCCGTACGTGCACATGATTTCATCATGCGCCTGCCGGATGGTTACGACACCATGCTGGGCCAGCGCGGCCGCAATCTCTCTATTGGGCAACGCCAGTTGCTCAGCTTCGCACGTGCCTTGTTGGCGAAACCGAAGATCCTGATCCTGGATGAAGCGACCGCGAACATAGACAGCTTCACCGAACTGGAAATTCAGCGTGCCTTAAATGTATTACGCAAGGGGCGTACCACCATCATCATTGCGCACCGTCTGGCGACGATACGTGATGCAGATGTGATTGTGGTGCTGCAGAAAGGTCGCATCGTCGAAAAAGGTTCACACGATGAATTGCTGCTGAACAAAGGCTTGTACGCGAAGCTACATGCCAGCAGCAATGAGTCGTTTGACGACTTTGTTGAGGCTGAAGGTGAGCGGGTACCGAATAGTTGAAGTGTGACGAATAAAGATGCGCCGGTTTAGTTCCAGCGCATCTTCACTCTTAATTGCCACCCTATCCATAGCCCGCCGAACAGGAAGAGCGCAAAAATCCAGCCCGATGCCGCACCAGCTATAATGCCGGACAACAAGGTACCGACCGTGCAACCCAGCGCCACCATGGAGCCCCATCCCATCAGGATGCCACCGGCAAATGCGCGGCCGATTTCAGCCAGCTTGGGACGACGCGGTTTAAAGTCACCGGCAGAGATAGCGGCGGCCAGTGATCCGAGGATCAGGCTGATGACGAACACACCGTTTTGCGACCACAGGGTTTCCTTGATGACGGTTGCGCAGCCGGAGAAGGTATCGACACCTTCCAGGCGCGCGGGCAACCAGGACAAGCTATTCGCTGCCGTACGTGCGATGCTGCCCAGCTCCGCCGTCACACCCAGTGGCCCGATGCGGAAGTAGGAGAGCACGCCGACAAATCCGATCAGCAAGCCACCCACATACGCGGGCCAGCGTCGTTCCCATCGATTGCCGCTCCTTGCCTCTTGCGTTTTGTGCGCACGCCAGAGCCAGATCGCGAGTGCAGTCAATATCGAAAGTTGTAATACGACAGATCCTGCATAACCGAAATGATGTGGTAGCCAGACCACAGGTGCTTCCTGTATGCCGGACAGATACAACTTGTTCCAGCTGAGGAAGCCCAGTACGAAACCAAACAGCGCGCCAAGTAGTGCAAATGGCGAAACGGTCGAGCCTTCGCCCAGGCGATATAAATGTGCGCTGATGCATGAGCCAGAGAGTGCCATGCCTATGCCAAAGCTGAGTGCGCCTGCGGCCAGTACCCAGCTCACCGGACCGATATGCGCTTGTGGTGGCAAGCGACCGAGGGTAGGGATGGGCATGAATGCGCCGAAGACGAGGTGGTAGCCGAGTATGCCGACGACCAGTGCCACGATGATGCCGAGCAGGCCGCGTGCATCGCGTCGTTCTATGAAATCACGACTGACGCAAAAGAAACAGAAGCGCGAACGCTGTAAGAAAATGCCAAATGCAAGACCCAACAAGGCAGACAGTGCCAGTTCGCGTCCACCCCCGGCGATGCTGCCGAGGGTATGTGAGAAGCAGACTGCTGCCGTCAGGATAATGACAGAAGGCAAAAGCCGCCGTAGCGGCGGCAATGCCAGATCAGCCAATTATTTTCCGCCCCATACTGTGCCTGCCAGATTGGTAACCGGTACGCCTACTGCGTTGCCGTATTCAGTCCACGAGCCATCGTAGTTACGGACGTCGTAGCCGAGCAGTTTTTTCAGCGCGAACCAGGTGTGGCTGGAGCGCTCACCGATACGGCAGTAGGTGATGACTGGTTTGCTGCCATCGATGCCAGCTGCAGCATAGATTTTTTTCAGTTCATCGACCGATTTGAAAGTGCCGTCAGCCGCAACTGCCTGACCCCATGGCACGTTGGCTGCGCCAGGGATATGACCAGCGCGGATAGCGAGTTCCTGTACACCGGCAGGTGCGAAGACCTTGCCGCTGTATTCATCCGCCGAACGGATATCGACTAGCGCGACATTGCTTTTCTTTTCAGCTGATGCAACCACGTCGCTCAGGCGTGCGCGCAGTGCAGGATTCGCTGCGCTGATTTTGATATTGCCAGCAGCAGGTACTTTGGTCACGGAGGCCAATGGACGATTTTCTGTTTCCCATTTCTTGCGGCCGCCATCCAGCAGTTTGACGTCCTTGACGCCATAGATGTCGAATACCCATGCGCCCCATGCCGCGAACCAGTTGTTGGTGTCACCGTAGAGGACGATGGTGCTGTCACTATTGACGCCTGCGTTACGCAGCAATTTTTCAAAGTTTTGCTGGCTGGCGATGTCGCGACGTACTGTATCAACCAGGTCGGTATGCCACGAAAAATTCACCGCGCCAGGAATGTGCGCACGCTCGAATACGCCCGGATTGACGCTGACTTCGATCAGGCGCAATTTAGGGTTGTTGATGTTCTTTTCCAGCCAGTCGGTGCTGACCAGGAAGTCGCTCGGTGCGGCATGTGCGCTACCAAGCAACAGGCTGCCTGCGATCAGCAGGGACTTGATGATCTTCATTTTGATTCTCCTCGGTTTGTTAAGAAAGCGTTACGTGGTCACATTACCGAAGAGATTGCTGACGAACAACGAAGCTTTTTCAATATCGTTATTCAGAAAATGCATGTGGAGGAACGGGTGTTAAATACCTTGTTGCTTAGCTAGTTAAGATAGCTAATGCCATACGTATTACTCTTGCGCGTGCGGTGCGTCGTGATGGTGATTTTTCTTCGTGGAGAAGTGGGTTGCCGGGGGTGGCCCGGCGGCCACTCACTTTTCTTGCTTCGCCAAGAAAAGTAAGCAAAAGAAGGCGACCACGGCGCCGCTGCTCCTGCGGGGTCCCCGTTTGTGCAGGACAAAAAATGGGAAGTGGACGAAACTCGCTGCGCTAACGCTACGCTCAGACAACGTCCACTTCTTTTTCCATTTTCTGTCCCGCACAAACGGCATCGTCACAGTGGATAAGGTCTACAGCCTCTTTGCTTTTTCCTCAACAAGAAGTGCATCAGCCGCACTATGTACTTAAGCGCTTTTCAGATCTTCCAGCCGAAGATTAGGCGCGAACGTTTCCAGGAAGCGATAGGCGAACGACGGCAGGAACGTTCCATTGCGTACCGCAACCAAGGTGGTGCAGGAACCAAATAATGTGCCCTCTGTTTCCAGTACAGTCAGTCCGCTTTTCTCTATCCCATCCAGCGCCATCTCGGCCACGATGCCGACACCGAGGCCGCGTTCGACGTAGGTCTTGATGACATCGGCATCCATCGCCGTCAGACGGAAGTCCGGTACCAGCCCGGCCTGGCTGAATGCTGCATCCACGCACTTGCGTCCGGTGAATTGCGGGTTGTAGGTGATGAGCGGATATTCGGCGATGTCTGCCAGCGTCACGGGTGTCTTCTTCACCAGCGGGTGATCCTGCGGCACGATGACCTGGTGGTTCCATGAGAAGCATGGATAAGCCAGGATGTCAGGTGATTGATCGAGTACTTCGCTGGCGATGCCTATGTCTGCTTCGCCATTGCTGATCATCGCAGCGACCTGATTTGGTGTGCCTTGATGCAGTTCGAGTTTGACTTTGGGGAATTCGTTGTTGAATTGCTCGACCACGCGTGGCAGCGTGTAGCGGGCCTGGGTATGGGTGGCGGCGATGATGAGCTGGCCTGTATCTACGCCTGAGTACTGGCTGGCATAGCGCCGCAGGTTTTCTGTTTCCAGCAGGATGCGCTTGACGATTTCCACTGCGCCGTCGCCAGCACGGGTAACCGATGTGAGTCGCTTGCCGGAGCGTACGAAGAGGTCTATACCCAGTTCATCTTCCAGATCCTTGATCTGTTTGCTCACGCCGGATTGCGATGTATAGAGGACGGCAGCAACTTCGGTGAGATTGAGATTGTTGCGTATCGCTTCGCGTACGAATCGTAATTGCTGAAAATTCATGGACTCTTTCCCTGTTAATACTGATCGCTTCCCTGCTCTGAACGAGATGCAAGGATGTGCTTTTTATTTTTTGCTGCTGTGGTCGGTAATTTATTTGCGGCTGGCAAGTAACAGATGCCCGAATTTTTAGCATAACGAGCTGGGCCTGATATGCGAACCAATTAAAAATGATTTGAATATTTCTGGCTGCGTTAAAGATATTCAGTATTTGCATGTAGCCAGCAAATGCGCGCGAACCTTATTGCATCGTCTGAACAGCTATGGATCGTTACCAGCTTGTGCTAATCATAGAAATACCAGGCTGCGTGTGGCAACGAATTTGTCCGTATATGGATATCTGAAGTTTGTTATGCCTATCCCGCATTTATAAGTACGAAATGCTTCGTTGGGGCGCGCTGAATCGCCGCTTAAGATGCAGATGCATCCTCCTCCAATACCTCTCATGATTGGATTTAACCCGCACCGCAAGGTCTGCGGGTTTCTTTTTTTATGACGTCAGTAAACGTGTTTGCAGATGTGTTCGGAGGATCAAACGATATATCCAAACTTCTGCTAAAGATCGAATTTTTTATTGTTTGTGACGCGGCAGTGAAGGCGGTAACTTCTCAAAAAAATTAATCGTCTGTGCAGTCCGCATATCGCCAGACAGAGTATCGATAAGGAATGGAAATGGCATCGCCACCGCGTCAAATGAGCATAGGTATGAACATCCTCGGCCTGGGAGGGCACGGGGCCGCGTGGCGTTTGGCCGAAGTCCCGAGCAACTCTTTGCTCGGTGTCGAGTACTTCCAGAACATTGCACGTATCTCTGAGCGCGGCACGCTGGACGCGATCTTCCTGGCCGATGGCCCGGCACTGAACGGTAACGTCGCGACCAATCCGGTCGGTGGTCTCGAGCCCACCGTATTGTTGACAGCAGTTGCACTCGCGACCAAGTACATAGGTGTGATTGCCACCGCCTCCACGACTTACAACGACCCCTACAATCTGGCGCGCCGTATCGCTTCGCTGGATCACATCAGCGGCGGTCGTGCTGCATGGAATGTGGTGACCACCGCCGGTGACATCGCTGCACAGAATTTTGGATTGACCGGCGCACCCTTGCACCAGGATCGTTATGGCCGTGCAGCGGAGTTTCTCGATATCGCCATCAAGCTGTGGGATAGCTGGGAAGACGACGCGGTCATCAACGATTGGAAGAACGGTGTATTCGCTGATGCGAAAAAGGTACATACGATAGATCACGCAGGCGAACACTTCTCGGTACGCGGCCCGTTGAATGTACGACGTACACCACAAGGACGTCCGGTACTGGTACAAGCGGGTTCGTCGGAAGGCGGCAAATCGGTCGGTTCACGCTATGCCGATGCGATCTTCACCACTCAAACCACATTGGAAGATGGGCAAGCTTTTTATGCAGAGATGCGCAATCGCGCACGCGCATGGGGCCGCGATCCTGATTCCCTGAAGATCATGCCTGGTTTGTCCACCGTGATCGGCAGCACCGAAGCGGAAGCACATGCGCGTTGCGATGAGCTCGATAGCTATCAGGGTGAGCTGGGTCTGGCCGGGCAAATCGCCGCGCGTATCGGCATTGCTGTCTCTGATCTCGATCTAGATGCGCCGTTGCCGTGGGATCGCATCATCGATGTGCGCGCAGCACAACGGGATGCAAATACCCGTGCGCTGGGTGGCGGTTCACACGGATTCTTTGAGGCGCAGATCAATCTGGCACGACGTGAAAACCTGACCGTACGCCAGTTATCCAAACGCATACGCAGCGGCCATCGTCTCGCAGTCGGCACGCCTGAGCAAATCGCCGATACTCTGGAAGAGTGGTTTAAATCCGGCGCGGCAGACGGCTTCAACATCATGCCGGACATGTTCCCATCCGGCGCTGAAATCTTTGTCGATGAAGTAGTACCTCTCTTGCGTCGACGCGGCATCTTCCGTACCGAATACACCGGTACCACCTTGCGCCATCACCTCGGTCTGTCCCGCCCAAAAAGCCAATACGAAGACGAAGAGGACTGTGAGCGCCTGCTCGCCGTCTGACATTTTTTGTCGCATGCAAGTGCATGCAGCCACTCCTAATCACTTACCGCTATTTAATTCAGCCATCGAGGTTTACTTGCAATGAGTACTGGATCAACCGTTCAACTGGAAGCGCCTGACTTCGGCGCTACGCTGGCACCGTCGGCTGCGCCCACCGCGCGATTCCCGCTACGCCTGGCCGACTGGCGTCAGCTGCGTCCGGGTCTGGTACTGGCTGCATTGTTCGTGCTGTTTCTGATTGTGGCGGCGCTGCATCCTTCGTTGCTGACATTGAATGACCCGCTTGCAGCCTCTGCGCGCGAAGCTTTCCGCGCCCCCAGCGCTGCGCATTGGCTGGGTACAGATGAGAACGGACGCGATGTCTGGACCCGCCTGATCTACGGCGTACAACCTTCATTGCTGATGGGTTTGGCTGCCACCGCCATTGGCCTGAGCATAGGTATCGCAGTTGGCCTGTTCGCCGGGCTGGGTCATCGCATTGTCGATAACTTCCTGATGCGCCTGATCGATGTGTTGCTGGCATTCCCTGATTTGTTGCTGGCGCTGGTGATTATTACTTTCTGGGGCCAGGGCCTGGTCAATGCAGTTATCGCAGTAGGTGTGGCCAGCGTGCCACGCTACGCCCGCATGGTCCGTGCACAAACACATATCGTCCGTAATGCGCAATATGTGGAGGCTGCAGTCACATTGGGTTTGCGTCGCTCGACTGTGATCTTCCGTCACGTTTTACCGAATGCGATCAAACCTATTTTGATCCTCGCGACCATAGGCATAGGCGGCAAGATTGCAGCTGGTGCTGCGCTGAGCTTCCTCGGCTTCGGTGCGCCACCACCTTCACCGGAATGGGGCTCGATGTTGTCGGTTGGTCGCAACTTCCTGTCGAATGCATGGTGGCTGGTTGCGGCTCCCGGCGTTGCAGTTACCTTGACGGTGGTATCGATCACTGCGCTGGGACGTGAATTATTGCTGCGCAGCGAAGGCAAGCGCGCATGACCAGCCAGCTGGAAAACGGACGTCGACCTTTGGTCGAAGTGGAGAATCTGCATGTCCAGTTTGGTCTTGGTGGTCCCGCTGTCATCAAAGGTATTTCATTTGCCTTGCATCGTGGCGAATGCCTGGCGCTGGTCGGTGAGTCCGGCTCCGGCAAGAGCGTGACTTCGCGCACACTGGTTGGTCTGACCGGCCATCGCAGTACCTTGCAGGCAGATCGCCTGAGCTTTGATGGCGATGATCTGCGCAAGTTTAATGAACGCACCTGGCGCGATATACGCGGCCGTCGTATCGGCTTCGTGATGCAGGATGCACTTGGTTCTTTAGATCCGCTGCGCACAGTCGGTGCCGAAGTGGCTGAACCACTCAAGCTGCATGGCAAGTGGACCAGACAGGAGCGCGATGAAAAGGTAATCGCCTTGCTCCGCTCAGTCGGCATTCCTGAACCTGAATCCCGTTTGCTGCAATATCCGCATCAACTCTCTGGCGGCTTGCGCCAGCGCGCACTGATTGCTTCTGCAATTGCGTGCAATCCTGAACTCCTGATTGCCGACGAACCGACTACTGCACTGGATGCAGCGGTACAGGCACAGGTGCTGGATCTGCTGGAATCCTTGCGCACACCGGATAAAGCGATGCTGGTGGTGAGCCATGATTTTGCCGTGGTGTCACGACTGGCAGACCGCGTGGCGGTGATGTGGCATGGTGAAATCGTGGAGCAGGGGCCGCTCGATGCGATCCTGCATGATCCGCAACACCCGTATACAAAATCATTGTTGTCCGCCGTCTCATCGGTACAGCAACGCGGCCCGGCGCGACAGAAGATAGCGGTGGCCGATGACGGCCATCTGGCTACCTTGCCGACCGAACTGCCACCGGGCGTGATCAATACCAATCCGATCGCGGTAGAGGTGAATAACCTGACCAAGGTATTCTTCGCACCGGATGGCTCACGTCGCGTTGCGGTATCCGAGGTGTCGTTTGCCTTGCGCAAGGGTGAGACCGTCGGCATCGTCGGTGAATCCGGCTCCGGCAAGACCACACTGACGCGCATGGTACTCGGGCTAGAAACGCCTAATGTCGGCAATGTCCGTCTGCGTGATCAGATCTGGAGTGAACTCAGCGACGCGCAACAACGCGCAGAACGCAAACGCATACAAGTGGTGTTCCAGGACCCGCTCAGCTCATTCGACCCACGCTACACGGTGGAGCGCGTGTTGTTTGAAGCGCTCGGTGTAGCTGGCTATACCAATGTGGCGGAGACACGTGCACGCGCGATAGAACTGCTGCAGCTGGTACGTCTCGATCCAAGCTTCCTGCAACGCCGTCCTATCGAACTATCCGGTGGTCAGCGTCAGCGCATAGCGATAGCCCGTGCGCTGGCACCTGAACCGGAAGTGCTGATTTGCGATGAGCCCGTCTCTGCACTCGATGTGTCGGTGCAGGCACAAATCCTTGATTTGCTGATCGACCTGAAAGATCGCCTCGGCCTGTCCTGTCTCTTCATCTCACATGACCTCGGCGTCATCTACCGCGTCAGCGATCGCATCCTGGTGATGAAAGATGGTGTGGTGGTCGAATCTGGCGGCGTCCGTGAGGTATTTGAAAATCCGCAGCACGTTTATACGCAGACGTTGCTGAGTGCCATCCCGCAACTGGGACAAAGAAAACGCGTAGCTGAGTCAACTGATATCGGGAGTAGGGAAAGTGAAAAAGAAGGTGAGCTGGATGCAGCGTAATGCCAGGCAAATAAATTCGACCGCGATTACACGCGCCACCTTGTTGCGTACGCTCGGCGTCGGTGCTGCATTGTGCCTGTCCGGTGGCATCGCCGGCGCACAGGAAGCTGCACCGCAGGTAGAGGAAACCGTAGTCATCAAGGCGAAGGCACTAAAGGAAGCGGAAAGGGCGAAGGAACGGCTGAAGAATGTTGCCGGTACCGCCAGTGTCGTGAATAACGCTGAAGTCGAACGTGGTCGTGCGCAGAATGCGGAAGATGTACTCGCGTATCAGCCAGGCGTGTTCGCGGCTGCAACCAGTGGTACAGGTGCCAACAAAATCTCTATCCGCGGTTCCGGTCTCAATTCCTTTTATCAAGGCTATTCGCTTGGTATCAAATATTTGTTTGATGGCTTGCCTATCACCGGGCCGGGCGGGACGCAGGAAGATTTCCTGACGCTGACCGGCGTTGATTACACCGAAATCCTGAATGGTGCGAATGCCTTCGCCTACTCGGCGCTCTCGCTCGGTGGTGCAATCAACTTTGTCACACATACAGGACGCAGCGCACCAGGGAATTCCATCAGCGTGGAAGCAGGCAGCTTTGGTTATCGCAAATACCAGGCCAGCACCGGTGGTGTGTCGTCTTCCGGCGATACTGATTACTACCTGCAGTACACGCACAACCAGCGTGACGGTTTCCAGCGTAATAGCCCAAACTCCGGCGAAGACTACATCTTCAATCTCGGCCATAAATTCAATGATCGTCTGGAAACAAGACTGGTCATCCGCCATCGCGGTGAAGAGCTGCGCAACGGCAGCACATTGACACTGGCGCAACTCGAAGCGGATCCGCGCAACAGCACATCAACCGCATCGGCGCGTCGCAAGAAAGGCACGACACTGGTCACCAGCAGGACCACGCTTACGCTGGATGACAAGTCGAAGCTTGAACTGGGCTTCGCCTATAACGACTATCCGCTGGATAACGGCTGGATCTATTCCGATCAACCGGGCATCTGGCGTTCGAAAGACTTCACTACCTCGCTGCGCTATTTGCGTACCGGCGATACCTTGTTTGGCAAGCTCAGCGATACCACGGTCAGCTTCAGCGATACGCGTTTGCTGGATGGTGACGTGACCGGTTACAACCAGGTGAATGGCGTGCGCACCAGTGAGCGCCAGTACACCAAGTACAGCGGCTCACGCGACACGGTGCTGTCGGTCAGCAATGCGCTGCATCTGAATGAGCAGACCACCTTAAGCAGCGGATTGTCCTTGATTGAAATCGGACGCAATGTACGTATCGAGCGTTCGACCTTGCCAGCCAGCGCTTTGCCTTTCCCTCGTGCGGTGGAGTATACGGACAGGTCGCTGGCGCCGCGGCTGGGCTTGTTGTATCAGGCGACTCCCACTTTGCAGGTATTCGGTAATGTGTCGCGCTCGGTGGATCCGCCGGTAACCTGGCAAATGGCGAGTACCGGCGTTTCATACGTCCGTCCTTTGCGACCACAAAAAGCGAATACAGCAGAAATCGGTTTGCGTGCCAGCAGCGAAAACCACGATGGCAGCGTGACCCTGTATCGCTCCTATGTCAGTGATGAATTGCTCACATCGATTGCCAGTCCGGCGGTCGGTGCGACCCCCGCATTGGTCGCGAATACCAATGCCAGCAAAACCATACACCAGGGTATAGAAGCAGCGCTGACTTCCAAGTTGTGGAAGAACAATAGCGGTGATCGCCTCAGTTATCGCCAGGCGTATACCTTTAACGATTTCTACTATCGCAACGATCAGCGGTACGGCCAGAACGAATTGCCTAGCTTGCCGCGTCATGTGTATCAGGGTGAGCTGTTGTTTCAGCAGGCGGGCGGGTTCTATTCAGGTGTGAATGTACGTGCCATGTCCGGTTACTACGTCGACTATGCAAACACCTGGAGAGCACCATCGGCAGTGATCTGGGGTGCCAAGTTCGGTTACGAAGAGCCGGGCAAGAAATGGAAGGCTTATCTCGATTTTCGCAATATCGGCGACAAGCATTATGCCGCCGCAGCGAACACCACGGATAACGCGAGAGGACTGGATACACCCAACTTCTACCCGGGTGACGGCTTCTCCATCTATAGCGGCGTGACCTATCGCTTCTAAGTTTTTACCAAAAAAATATAAGAGGAATTCGAGGAGCGCAACGGCGACTACCGGTGCGGATGCGGGCTATTTGTCGCCGCATCACGCTGTGGTTGCAAATCATGCTCAGGCATACAGGTAGCAGACAGTTAGTTCATTCCATAAAAATATGCGCCGGCATGGATAGTGCCGGCACTCGGTACTGACCTTGGTCAGGCTTTACTTAAGGGGTTATTTTGAAACACGCACTTCCTCCATCCCGGATTACTTCGCGCCTGGTGGCTTCGGTCTTCCCACGCGGGCAACGTTCCAAACTATTGCATGCCACCGTCCTGTTCTGGCTCGCCAGCGGCCTGGTGTATGCGCAAGAAGCAACGACGCAGGTTGAAGATACCGTCGTCATCAAAGGCAAGGCGCTGTCCACCACAGAGAAAGCCAAAGTGAAGCTGGAGAATGTGACCGGCAACGTCAGCGTGGTGAAAAACGCAGATGTGGAAAAAGGCCGCTCCTCTACGCTGGAAGACGTGCTGGCTTTCGAGCCGGGCGTGTTCGCGCAAGCTACCGGCGGTAATGATGCGATCAAGATTTCGATACGCGGCTCCGGTATTGCGACTGCTGCCGGTGTGTTCCGCGAAGGTACTTCATTCCTGTTTGACGGCCTGGCGCTGACCGGCTCCGGTGGTACACCTTATGAATTGCTGGAAATGTCGGGCATCGATTACACCGAAGTGTTGCGCGGTGCGAATGCTTTCCAGTATGGCGCCTTGGCTTTGGGTGGTGCGCTGAATCTGGCGACGCATACCGGACGTACTTCGCCGGGCGTGTACGGACGATTTGAAGCAGGTAGTTTCGGCTGGCGCAAACAGCAGTTGAGCGTAGGCGGTGTAACGGAATCAGGAGATACCGATTACTACGTCAGCGTGACCAATTCCGAACGCCGTGGCTATCAGAAATGGACCAACGTGGAATCCAAGGGCATCGTCGGTAACTTCGGTTTCCGCCTGACGCCGCAATTGGAAACACGTCTCTACCTGCGTTACCGCGAGGAGTATCACCAAAATCCTGCACTGCTCACACTGGCCCAGCTAAAGGCAGATAGCAGCCAGACCACGGCAGCGACCGTGACTGGCCGCAATGACGGCACCAAGCCTGGTTCGACTTACGTCGGTAGCAAAACCACTTATACGATAGATGATGTATCAAAAATTGAATTCGGTCTCGCGTATCACGACTATCCGCAAATCCTGAATATCAATAGTGCGGCGACACCTAACTTCTGGACCTGGCGCGACATCAATGCTTCGTTGCGCTATCTGCGTAGTGAGCAATTGTTTGGTTTGCAAAGCGATACCACCGTCAGTTTCACCCGTACGCAAGCGATCAACTCCAGCGTAAAAACATACAACGGCACTACGCGCGCGCTGAAGAAGTACGCGACGTATGACGGCTCGTCCGATACGGTGCTGGCAGTCGGCAACGAGTTGCAACTGAATCCACGTACCTGGTTGTCCTCCGGTTTGTCGCTGGTGAATGTACGGCGTGATGTGCGTACGCTATACGGTGATATCCCGGTCAATAACGCAGCGACGACCTACAACCATCAGGACCTGGCGCCGCGCCTCGGCTTGCGCTATGAGCTGGCACCGAAAGTGGTGGCCTTTGCCAACGTCAGCCGCTCCATCGATCCGCCTGTGACCTGGGGCTTTACCGGTTCCGGCACCACTGCCACACAGATCGGAGTGAAGAATCTGACCGAGCAAAAAGCGAATACTGTTGAAATCGGTTTGCGCGGCAGCAATGACACCTTCAGCGGTAGCGTTGCGCTGTATCGCTCCGAAGTCCGCAATGAACTCCTGACCGCACAAATCCCGGGTGGCGGCCCGACCGATACCGAGAAGCGTAACGCTACGCCGACCGTACACCAGGGTCTGGAAGCAGGTCTGGATGCGCGTCTGTGGAAAGGCAAGGGCGGTGACAACGTCGTCTTGCGCCAGGCCTATACCTATAACGACTTCCACTACAAGAAAGATCCGGTCTACGGTGCCAACGAATTGCCTGGCCTGCCTAAGCATGTCTACACGGCGGAACTGCAATATCAGCATCCGAGCGGTTTCTACGTCGGTGTGAATGCACGTTACTCGGCGAAAACCTGGCTGGACTATGCCAACTCGCTGGCAGCACCGAGCTACACCATCTTTGGTGCCAAGGTCGGCTATGAACAGCCGGGTGGCAAGTGGAGCCTGTTCCTCGATCTGCGCAACCTGACCGACAAGGCGTATGCCTCGGCGATCAGTCCGCAGTACAACTTGCGCGGTCTGGATAACACCGGTGCCGTGTATGTCGGTGATGGCTTCGGTGCATTTGCCGGTGCGTCTTACCGTTTTTAATTGATCTTTACATGTAATAAATGAAGGGCTGGTGAATATGATACGGATAGACAAAGGCGTTGAACTACGATCTTTGCTGAACACGCTTTTACGTATCAGCTTGTTGGCAGGCGCTTGCATCCTGGGCGCCTGCTCTTCAGGTGATAGTGAGAAAACTGCAAGTCAGGGCGCAGGAGATGTGACCGGCAGTGCGATCCTGCGTGACGGGCAACTGAGTTATGCAGCGACTGACTATTACCAGCAGAGTGCAGGGAAACCGGGCGGCACCTTGCGTGCGACGGTGGCCCTCGACACCTCAACCTTCGACGTCCACGCCATCTCGCACGGCAACGTGCAGTGGCTGGGACGCATACTGTATGACGGGCTGGTGTATCAGGATGAACAAGGGAACATCTCACCATGGCTGGCCAAGTCATGGGACATTTCACCGGATGGAAAAACCTATACCTTCCATTTGCGCGATGACGTGACCTTCAGCGATGGCGTGCGTTTCAATGCGGAAGCGGTACTGGTGAATCTCGAACATATGCGGGATCCGAAAACCAAGTCACCGCTGGCAGCAGCGTATATCCGTCCGTATCAGCGTGGTCGCATCGTTGATGAATACACGTTTGAAGCCACACTGAGTGAGCCATACTCGCCTTTCCTCGATGTGCTGGCACAATCCTGGCTGGGCATGATTTCGCCGAAGCAGATTAAGGAAAACCCAAAGTCGATCGCAGAACATCCGATCGGCTCAGGCCCTTTCGTACTGGAAAGCTATGTCCGGGCGCAAGGTGCAAACTTCGTCAAGCGCGCGGACTACAACTGGGCGCCGCCGGTAGTCAGGCATCAGGGGCCGGCTTATCTGGATCGCATAGAGCTGAGCTTTGTGCCGGAAGCGATGATCCGTTACTCGTCGCTACAAAGCGGCCAATCCGATTTCACACTGGATGCACCTGCGCAAAATGCCAAGGCAATACGTGCCGATCCGAATCTGCGCTTTCATAGTCGGGTACGCAAAGGCAATCCTTTCCGCAGCCTGACACTGAATGTAGAAAAAGCACCATTCAACGATGTGCAGGTGCGCAAGGCATTGGCACTGGCCATAGACCGCGAAGGCGTAGCCTGGATCACCGGCTTCGGTGAATACGCGCCCAAGGGTGATTTCCTCGCGGCGAATTCGCGTTACTACGATCCGTCGTTCAAGGATGCCCTCGCTTACAACGTGGCCGAATCGAATCGCTTGTTCGATCAGGCTGGCTGGACAGCGCGGGATGACAAAGGTTATCGCGTCAAGGATGGTCAACGCCTGTCAGCTACTTTGCTGATCACCGAGAATCCGGCTTTCCCGAATAGCGTGGCAGTGGCGATCCAGTCCGATGCCCGCAAGGTCGGGTTTGAATTGAATATCGATGTGGTGCCGACCGCGGTAGCGACCGACAAGCGCTATGCCGGTGATTACCAGGCACTGGGTGGCGGCTACTGGCATACGAATACACCGGATGGTTTGTACATCCTGTATCACAGCAACTCGATCGCCAGCGAAAAGCTGATCGGACAAAACAGCTCGCGCCTGCGTGATCCTGAATTGGACGATGCGCTGGACCGTGCGCGCAGATCCAGCGATCCGGTTGAGCTGAAAGCACTGTACAGCCAGGCACAACGGCGCCTGACCGAGCTGGTGCCAGCGGTGCCGTCGTACGAAAGCATCCATATGATTGCCTATCGCAGCAATGTGAAAGGCGTGATTTTCGATACTTCGCATAACACGCCGCTCTTCATCGGCGTCTGGCTCGACAAGGAGGGATCATGATTTCTCTCAAGCGCATCCTGTGGCGTTTGCTGGCTGGCCTCGGCGTACTGTGGGGCGCAGCGACACTCACCTTTATTGCGATCAATATCACCGCGGGTGATACCGCGCTGGCGATCGTCGGCGGGCCGGATGCGATGCCGACTGCTGAAGTGCTGGCGCAAGTGCGACGTGAGTACGGACTCGATGATCCTTTGCTGACGCAGTACGGCAACTACATCGCCCGACTTGCCAAAGGTGATCTCGGTGAATCCTATCGTCTGCGCATACCGGTACTGAAGGCGGTGACCCAGCAACTGGGCGCGACTGTGCAACTGGCCTTGAGTGCCGGGGTCTTGTCCATCGTCTTGTCAGTACTGATCGCATTGCTGACGGCACGGCGTGCACCGTGGATACGGTCGCTGGTCTCCGGCGTGGAATTGACGGTTACGTCCGCACCATCGTTTGTGATCGGCATCCTCTTATTGCTGCTGTTTTCGTTTTACTTCCACTGGTTCCCGCCATCCGGTTCGCAAGGCTGGCGTGCGCTGGTATTGCCAACGATTGCTTTGGCATTGCCTGTAGTTGGCGTGTTGACGCAAGTCTTGCGGCAAGAACTGGAGGACGTGTTGGAGCAGCCTTTCATCCTGACTGCGCGGGCTCGTGGCATGTCGGATGCAGGTGTGCGCCTGCGCCATGCCTTGCGTCACGCACTGGTTCCGCTGGTGACCTTGTCCGGCTTTGTTTTTGCCAGCCTGCTCGGCGGCGCCGTCGTGGTTGAGTTGCTGTTCGCACGACAAGGCGTAGGGCGTCTGATGCTGGACGCTGCCAGCAGCAAGGACGTACCCATCGTGCTTGGTATCACCTTGTTGGCGGCTTTCATCTACGTGATCGTCAACATCGTGGTCGACATCCTGTACAGCCTGATCGATCCACGCGTACGCGCTACATAAATAAATTGATTTGATTGCCGTGTGCGAGCACCGGCCCACCATTTTTAAAAGAAGCAAACATCATGACTAATACCGCTACCGCCACTATCCATCATCTGGAAACCAAAGCTGCTGCCAGTCCGACTTACGAAGAGCTCGCTGCTCGCTTCCGTCCTATCTTTGCACGTATCGCGGAAGATGCAGTACGCCGCGAACAGGAGCGTGAGCTGCCGTATGAGGCAGTGCGCTGGTTGCGTGACGCAGGCTTTGGACGCGTTCGCATTCCGCTCAAATACGGCGGCTTCGGCGCGACGATCTCGCAATTCTTTCGTTTGCTGGTGGAGCTGGCAGAAGCGGATTCCAATGTGTCGCATTTATTGCGTGGACACTTCGCCTTCCTCGAAAGCCGCATCAACCACACCGACGAATCGGTACGTGAATTCTGGTTCCCGAAAATCGTTGAAGGTGCACTCATCGGTTACGCAATGGCGGAGCTGACCGAAGTAACTGGCACCAGTGCCACCATCAAGCAGGAAGATGGCAAGTGGTTCCTGAACGGTAAGAAGTATTACAGCACCGGCACCATCTATGCGGACTGGATAGTTGCATCGGTGGTGGATGGCGAAGAACGCGTAAGCGTGTCGCTGCCAGCGACAGCGCCAGGTGTGACACGCATCGATGACTGGGATGGTTTCGGTCAGCGCATGACGGGTAGCGGCACGACTATTTTTGAACAGGTCGAAATTCTGCCTGAACATATCAATCGCCGTTTAACCGGCAAGGATAGCTATGCGCAGTCTTATCAAAAGGCTTTCCTGCAATTAATTTTGCTGGCATCGATCGCCGGTGTAGGTCGTGCGGTCAAGCGTGATGCCATCGCTTTCGTACAACGCAAGACACGTGCATTCGGTGTGCTGGGTGCGTCCAGCCCGCGTGAAGATCCTTTGGTGCAACGGGTGGTGGGTCGTCTCGCGAGCTTGTCGTTTGCGGCCGATACGATAGTTGAAGGGATCGCACGTACGCTGGATGAAGTGCATCTGGCGCGGCTGGCGGATACTGCCGATGAAGCATTGTATGTCGATACCGAGATCAAGGCCTTCCAGGCGCAGCAAGTTGTCATCGACCTGGTGCTGCAAGCCAGTACTTTGCTGTTTGAAGTTGGTGGTGCATCGGCTACTAGTGAAACACGTCGTCTCGACCGTCACTGGCGTAATGCGCGTACCGCGGCTTCGCATAATCCGGCGATCTTCCGCGAACGTGCGATCGGTGACTACTACCTGAATGGTACGGTGCCGGATGCGGCCTGGATAGCAGCGGAAAAGGAACAGCAAGAGGCGCGGGAGAAAGCGGAAGCCGCCAAGGTGGAGCAGTGATACGCAAGGCGACGGTAGCAGACGCGGAAGCGATAGCGACCATCCATGTACGCACATGGCAAACCGCGTATGCCGAAATTTTCCCCGCCGAGTTTCTCGCCAATCTATCGGTGGAGCGACGGGTCGCTGCATGGCGCGAACAGCTGGCCAATAATCCCGGCCTTACCTTCTTCGCCGAAGAAAGTGGATTGGTAACCGGCTGGGTCTCGGGTGGACTGAGCATAGATGCCGATGCTGTCGGTGCATCCGAGGTACAGGCGATCTATGTCTTGCCCGAGTATTGGGATAAGGGTGTGGGCGGGGAGCTGATGCAGGCGATAGAGCAGGCCTTGCCACCGTCACCCAGCACGATCTTGTGGGTGCTGCGCGATAACCAGCGCGCGCTGCGTTTTTATGAAAAGCTCGGCTATAAAGCGGATGGTGCGGAAGAAGAACTGGAACGCGGTGGCGTCAAACGCTGGAAGATACGTTTGCGTAAAAAGCTGGCGCTTGCGGCTTAAGAACTAGTCTTTACTTTCCCATGCCTGCGCACGTTCGACTGCTCTATGCCAGGTGTGCAGCCTGTGTTCACGTTCGTCAGCGGACATGCCGGGTTCGAAGCGCTTATCCATTTTCCATTGTGCAGTGATTTCTTGCTGTGAACTCCAGTATCCGACTGCCAGCCCGGCGAGGTAGGCCGCACCCAGTGCGGTAGTCTCCGTCACGACAGGGCGCACGACCGGCACATTCAAAATGTCGGCTTGGAATTGCATCAGCAAATCATTACGCGATGCACCGCCATCGACACGCAATTCCTGTAGCGCCAGTTGCGCATCTTTTTGCATCGCATCCAGCAAGTCCACGTTTTGGTAGGCGATGCTTTCCAGCGCCGCGCGCGCGATGTGTGCCTTGTTGCTGCCGCGTGTCATGCCGAGTATGGTGCCGCGTGCATAGGAATCCCAGTAGGGTGCACCAAGTCCGCTGAAGGCCGGAACGAATACCACGCCGCCGTTATCCGGCACGCTGGTCGCTAACGCTTCGACATCAGCCGAGCGATGGATGATGCCGAGTTCATCACGCAACCACTGCACGATGGCGCCACCCATGAAGACACTGCCTTCCAGCATATAGCTGGTGTGGCGTGCGCCTTCTGCTTCCAGTGCCCAGCCTATGGTGGTGAGCAAATTGTTTTGTGAACGTATCGCTTGCGCACCGGTATTGAGCAACATGAAGCAACCGGTACCGTAAGTGTTCTTCGCCATGCCGGGTTGGTGGCAGGCCTGGCCGAAGGTTGCCGCGTGCTGATCTCCGGCGATACCAGCGATGGCAATCGGTGCGCCGAATAACTCAGCATGGGTATGGCCGACCACACCGCTGCTGGTGACAACTTCCGGCAGCAGGGACGGAGGGATGCCGAGGATGGTCAGCAACTCTTCATCCCATGCTTGCGTGTGGATGTTGAACATTAACGTGCGCGAAGCATTGCTGCTATCGGTCAGATGCGCGCCGGATAATTTGTAGATCAGCCAGCTGTCTATCGTGCCGAAAGCCAGTTCACCGCGTTCTGCTTTTGCGCGTGCACCGGGGATGTTATCCAGCAGCCATTTCACTTTGGTGCCAGAGAAGTAAGAGTCCAGTATCAGCCCGGTCTTGTGCTGGAACAGCTCCGTTTTGCCATCGGCGCGTAGCTGGTCGCAATACGCTGCGGTACGCCGGTCCTGCCAGACGATGGCATTTGCAATCGGTATGCCGGTTTTACGATCCCAGATGACGGTAGTCTCACGCTGATTGGTAATGCCGAGCGCGGCAATGTCGGCTGCCTTGAGGTCGTGCTCTTTTAATACCTGCTGTGCCACTGCCAGCTGGCTGTTCCAGATCGCCGTCGCATCATGTTCCACCCAGCCCGGCTCCGGGAAAATCTGCGGATATTCCTGCTGCGCCAGGCCGTGTATATGACCTTCGTGATTGAACAGGATGGCACGCGAACTGGTAGTGCCTTGATCGATAGCGAGTATGAATTTGCTCATCGTAAGCGTTATGCAGGTTTAGGCGAGATAGACATGTTCGGGCAGGCCGGCGACGTCGACGCGCACGCTGAGCAGGCTGCCGGATAAAGGATATTGCTCCAGCTCTGCCGCCGGGCGGTTCTTGCTGACGGTGGTGATGTAGAGCGTGCGCAAGTCGTCACCGCCGAATGCCATCATGGTCGGGCAGCGTACCGGCAGCGTGATTTCGGACAGGATATTGCCTTGCGGTGACAGGCGCAGCAGGCGTCCGCCTTCATACATGGCGCACCAGTAGTTACCCTCACTATCCACCGCCGCACCGTCAGGACGACCGCCATAGTTATTCAGTTTGTCGGTAGAGAACTGGTGCAGCACGCGACTGCCACCCAGTGCCGCTGTGCGCACATCGTAGTCATAGGCAAAGATGCGGTGGGTGGTGGTATCGGCGTGATACAGGGTTTTGTTATCCGGGCTGAAGGCGACGCCGTTGGAGACGGTGGCACGCTTGCCGCTGTCGCTGATCTCGTCACGCTCTATGCAATACAGTGCGGCATGTGCATGATCGCGCGGTTCATATATCGAGCCTACCCACAGGCGACCGGCGGCATCACAACGGCCATCGTTGAAGCGGGTGGTGCTTGGGTCATACGGCGCATCGGCAACTGGCGTCAGTTCACCGCTACGGGTGTTGAGCGCGGCCAGGCCGGAACGCAAGGCGACCAGCAAGCCACCTGCGGCTCGAATCGCGATACAGCCCGGTTCGGACGGCATGTCCCACTGCTGGTGCGCGCCGCTCGCCGGAATATAGCGATGCACGGCGCGACCATCGATGTCTATCCAGTACAGGGCAGCCTCTGCTGCGTGCCATAAAGGGCATTCACCCAATTGCATACGGATGGGCAGGACGGGCTGGATATTGTGGGTCGACATGGCAGTTGCTTTTTAGGTGGTGTATGCGCCATTATGCAGTGAAAATCTTGTGCATAAAGGAGTTTGAATTGAAGCAATCTGCATCGAAACCGGTCATCGCTTTCCTCGGCATAGGCCTGATGGGCAAACCGATGGCGACCCGCCTGCTGCAGGCAGGTTACCAACTGACCGCATGGAACCGTACCCGCAGCAAGGCCGATGAGCTGGCGCCGCTGGGTGCCAAGGTGGCGGAACAGGTGGCGGATGCAGTGATGGGTGCGGACATCGTCATCACCATGCTGGAAGCCGGACCTATCGTGGCGCAAGTGGTGGATGCGGCCATCCCGGGCCTGAAGCGTGGTGCACTGGTGGTGGATATGAGCTCGACCCGTCAGTCCGAAGCGCAGGAAGTGCATGCCAAACTGGCAGCGCAAGGCGTGCGCTTTATCGATGCGCCGGTCTCGGGTGGTGTGGTCGGTGCCGAAGCCGGTACCCTCGCCATCATGGCAGGTGGTAGCGCAGACGACTTCGCCGACGCGCAAACGGTGCTGACCGTGATGGGTCGTCCTACCCTGGTCGGGCCTGCCGGTTGTGGTCAGATCGCCAAGCTGTGCAATCAGCTGATTGTTGGCGGTACGCTGAATATCGTGGCGGAAGCCTTGTTGCTGGCGCAAGCTGGTGGTGCGGACCCGACCGCGGTACGCGCAGCGATCCGTGGCGGTTTCGCCGAAAGCCGCATCCTCGAGGTGCATGGTCAGCGCATGCTGGATCGTAACTTCATGCCGGGTGGCCAGGTGAAGAGTCAGTTCAAGGATCTGGAAAACGTGTTGATCGCAGCGAACAATGCCGGACTGCGTTTGCCGGTGACGGAACTGGTGACACAGAATTATCAGCAGGTATTGAAGGAAGCACCGCAAGCGGATCAGTCTGCCGTGTTGCTGGCGCTGGAACAGGAAAATCCGGGCTTGCGCCTGGGGCAGCAGGCAGACCAGTTGCCGGGCTAAACCAGAAGCGGCATTCCTGTACAAGTATTTTTGAACATATGTGCTCAGGCCCGGTCTATGGATAACCGGGCCGACATATCCAAGTTGATGTTGTCAGTCCCATCGCTTTTAGCAATGCATTAATACTGCTCACTCATGCCTAAACAACGTATAGACTGGCGCGCCGTCTGGCAACTCATCAAGCCATACTGGGTCTCGGAAGAAAAATGGAAGGCGCGCGGCTTACTGTTCGTCATCGTGGCGCTGGCATTGGCGGCGGTCTACCTCGAAGTCTTGTTCAATACCTGGAACCGCGAGTTCTATAACGCGCTGGAAACCAAGAATTACAAAGTCTTTACCGAGCAGTTGTGGCGCTTCAGCTATCTCGCCTTTACCTTCATCGCAGTCGCTATTTATCGTATTTACCTGACGCAGTCATTGCAGATGCGCTGGCGCATGTGGTTGACGCGACAGTATATGGATCGCTGGTTACAGCATCAGGCCTATTACCGGATCGAGCAGACCGGTACCGCTGATAACCCGGATCAGCGTATCGCCGAAGATTTGAATTTGTTGACGTCTGCAACACTGTCGCTGACCCTGGGTTTGCTCTCCAGTGTGGTGACGCTGATTTCTTTCATCGGCATCCTGTGGTCGGTCAGTGGGCCGATTTCTTTCATGCTCGCATCACAGGAAATCACGATACCTGGTTACATGGTGTGGTTTGCGATTGCGTATGCCGGTGTTGGTTCGCTGGTAGTGGGCTGGGTCGGCTGGCCGCTGGTTTCGAAAAACTATTTCCGTCAGCGCTTTGAAGCGGATTTCCGTTTCGGCCTGATACGGGTGCGTGAAAATGCCGAGGCTGTCGCCTTGTATCGTGGCGAGACCGAAGAGGCTGCGCAACTGGGCGGGCGCTTCCAGCGCATACGTGACAACTGGTGGGGCATCATGCGCACCACCAAAAGCCTGAACCTGGTCTCTACTTTCTACTCGCAGTTCGCGAATATCTTCCCTTTCCTGATGGCGGCACCGCGTTATTTTTCCGGTGCGATTACGCTGGGTGGCCTGATGCAAATCAGCTCCGCTTTCGGTCAGGTGCAGGGGGCGCTGTCATGGTTTATCTCGGCTTTCAGCGATCTTGCCGAATGGAAGGCCAGCGTCAATCGTCTGGCTGGCTTCCATGCCGCCGTGGATGCAGCGCATGAAGAACGCGAAGGCGTGCTGGTCACCGCGAATAATGTGGGCGCTATCCTGATAGATCGCTTGATACTGAATGTGCCGAGTGGCCCGGCGCTGACGAAAGAACAGACCGCCGATATCCAGGCCGGGCAGCGCATCCTGGTGGCAGGCCCTTCCGGTTGCGGCAAGTCGACGCTGATACGCGCGATCGCCGGTGTCTGGCCATATGGTGCAGGCAGCATAGAAGTGCCGCAGCAGTGGAAGCTGTTGTTCCTGCCGCAGAAGAGTTATTTGCCGATAGGGACGCTGCGTGCCGCGGTTGCTTATCCTGCGAGTGAAAATACCTATACCGATCTGGCAATCAAGCACTATTTCGACTTGTGCAAATTGTCACACATGAAGAAATTCCTTGATCACAGTGACAACTGGAGTCAGCGCCTGTCGCCGGGTGAGCAACAACGTCTCGCCTTTGTACGCGCCTTGCTGACACGGCCGGATGCCTTGTTCCTGGATGAAGCCAGCAGTGCGCTGGATACGGAAACAGAAGAACTTGTTTATCAATTGATATTGCAAGAATTGCCAGACGCCGTAATAGTCAGCGTCGCGCATCGCGAAAGTGTCGCGAAATATCATAAAATGCGCTGGCAGTTTGTCGCGGATGGCACAGCGACGGTTGATGCTGACGATGATAGTGAGCGCAGCATTTATACGATACAACACATGAAGCCCGGCAAAGCTTAAGCGGTCGGGATTTCCCAGAGCAGGCGACAAGTATTTGCCATGCATCGCAAGGTGCATGGTCATGACCATATGCATATGAAATTACTTTCCACACTTATTTTGCTGTCCCTGCTCACTGCATGTGCACAACTGCCGAAGAGCGGCGATACCGCTGCCTATACTCCAGAGGGGAAGATACTGCCATTCTCGGTGAATGCAGGAAGCGGCTTGCCTGAGCGCTGGGAGCCGATGATTATCAATCGCACCAAGAAGCTCACCGAATACAATCTGGTCGAGGATGAGGGCCAGACCGTATTGCATGCACGCGCAGTCGCAGCCGCATCCGGCCTGATGCAGAAAGTGGATATTGATCCCTTGCTGGAATCGCATTTGAGCTGGCGCTGGCGCATCAGCGGCCTGGTAGAAAAGGCAAATAATTTTGATCGTGGCCTGGAAGATTCACCGGCGCGCATCATCCTCGGTTTCGATGGCGATAAGGACAGCTTGCCCTTCGCTGACCAGATCATGTTTGAAACCGCGCGCTTGGTCACCGGACGTGACGTGCCGTATGCCACCCTGATGTATATCTGGGGACGCAAGGCGCCGGTCGATACCATCATTACCAATACCCGCAGCAATCGCGTGAAGATGGTGGTCGCGGAAACCGGTGCCTCCGGCGTTGGTGAATGGCATAGCTTCACGCGCAACATTGTTGCCGATTATGAAAAAGCATTTGGTGAGAAGCCAGGCAAGCTGATTGCTATCGGTGTTCTGACCGATACCGACAACACCGGCGAGACTGTTGAAGCGTGGTATGGCGACATCAAACTTTCGGCCGATGAAAAACATGACGAGAATTTTGCGTTAAAATAGGCGCGGGTCTGACAGGAGGCCCGCTCTCGCAAAAGCCGATGCACCTGTAGTTTGTCATTTTCCAGTTCGGATAAATCACAAGTTAGCACTAGCGTTTAAACCTTGATGTCGTAGCGAGAAACGACAATATGAAAGGAACGTTATGTGGTCTACATCTCTTGCTGTCGGCGTGACTGATACCGATGGCTACAACAACAATCTCAGTAACAGTGATTTCCTGCGCAGGTATGCGCGTCGCTTGTTGCGTCAGGCGCGAGCGGACGAGCCGCTTAAAACCCTGCCGGTACTGCGCCGCATTATTGCGACGCAAGTCATGCCCGAATTGCGCGTGACCGATCTGTATGCGGTGCGCGCATCCATCCAGCTGAAACACGTGTTGCACATGCTGGCACGGGAACTGGAGTTCCCGGCATGGGAAGTCTGCAAGCACAGCATAGACAGCATGTCTGCGGCAGTGCTGGATCGTTATCGGCTGGAGCTGGGTATGTTTGGCGACTACGAGAAGAACTGGTTTCCCGATATGCCAACTGCGCGTGCCTGGCAACAGCAGCACGGTGGTTATCTGGTGAGCTATGGCCAGCAGGTCGTGGCCTTGCTGTCTTAGCTTATGCCGGTCGCGCAGTGTGATGCTGCGCGACCGGTGTGCTGCCTTAGTTCTTGAGGAAGCTTTCTGCCAGGCGTACCCAGTAGGTCGCGCCTATCGGCAGTAAATCATCATTGAAGTCATAGCTGGGGTTGTGCAGATTGCATGGCCCCAGTCCGTGTCCGGCTGAGCGGTGATCACCTTCGCCGTTACCGATGAATACGTAGCAGCCGGGTTTGCCCTGTAACATGAACGCAAAGTCTTCGGCGCCCATGGTTGGTTCTACCTGCGCATCCACATGCTCGGCACCGACTATGCCTTGCAACACCTCCACCGCAAATGCAGTTTCCTTCGCATGATTAATCAACGGCGGATAATTGCGCTTGAAGTTGAAGCTGACCTTGGCATCGAATGCTGCTGCCGTATGCTCAGCGATGGCGCGCATGCGGTTCTCTATCAAATCCAGTACTTTCAGATCAAAGGTGCGCACCGTACCAACCAGCGTCGCATCATCCGGAATCACGTTGGTGGTGCTGCCGGCATGGATTTGCGTGATCGACAATGCTGCCGCATCGATAGGACTCTTGTTGCGCGTGATGATGGTTTGCCAGCTTTGTGCGATCTGCACCGCCACCATGATGGGATCTATGCCTTTGTGCGGCTGCGCGGCATGCGCGCCTTTGCCGCTGACCACGACTTCGAATTCATTGCTGGACGCCATCATCGGGCCAGGTGTCACACCGAAGTGACCGACCGGAATGCCGGGCCAGTTATGCATGCCGAATACGGCTTCCATCGGGAATTTTTCGAACAGGCCTTCATCCATCATGCGCTTGGCACCGCCACCGCCTTCTTCTGCCGGCTGGAAGATCAGGTAAATCGTGCCGTCGAAATTCTTGTTCTGCGACAAATAATGCGCGGCACCCAGCAGCATAGCGGTATGACCGTCGTGACCGCAGGCGTGCATCTTGCCCTTGTTTTTTGATGCGTGCGCGAAAGTGTTGAGTTCCAGTATCGGCAGTGCATCCATATCGGCACGCAAACCGATTGCGCGCTGGCTGTTGCCGTTTTTCAGGATGCCGACCACGCCGGTGACGCCGAGGCCACGGACGACGGGTATGCCCCATTCGGTCAGCTTTTTGGCGACCAGTTCGGCGGTATCGTGTTCTTCAAAGCAAAGCTCGGGATGAGCATGGATTTCACGACGTATCGCTTGGATTTCGTTGTGAAACTGAATGATGGGGTCGATCAACTTCATGGCGTCTCCACTTTCCTGCGCGCTAGTGCTGCAGTGGTTTTGTCTTGCAACAAGGATGGATATTCTTGCAGCAAGAGTGCCCTATCTTACGCCAACTAGGCTGCCTGCGTAATGGGGCAGCAGGCGTAATAGAATAGATGCAGCAAAAAAATCCGGCGCAGCTGGCTGCATATGCGATTTTGTAAGAACGAATAGGAAAAATGAATATATCCCGCACATCGCTTGCTGCTCCCTGGTCACGCTGGCGCGCGGGCCTGCTGCTGGGTGCCTTGCTGCTACTGGGCGGATGTGCGCAGCTGAGCTACTACGCGCAGGCGACACACGGCCAATCATCTTTGATGGCAGCGGCGCAGCCGATAGATGATTTATTGCTGGATCCTGAGCTGGCACCGAAGCTGCGGCAACGTCTGATGCTGGCGAATCAAATCCGCCAGTTCGCAGTCGATGAGCTGGCCTTGCCGGATAACGGGACCTATCAAAAGTATGCCGACCTGAAGCGGCCTTATGCTTTGTGGAATGTGGTGGCGACGCCTGAGTTATCGATGCAGCCTTTGCAATGGTGTTTTCCTATTGCTGGTTGCGTCAGCTATCGCGGTTACTACAGCGAGGCCGATGCGCAGGCCTTTGCCTCTGAATTACGTGCTTCCGGTCATGACGTGCAGGTGATGGGTGTGCCTGCCTATTCAACGCTGGGTTGGTACAAGGACCCGGTGCTGTCTAGCTTTATCAACTATCCGGATGCCGAGGTAGCGCGCCTGATGATCCATGAACTGGCACACCAGGTGGTGTATGTGCAGGGCGATACGCAATTCAATGAATCGTTTGCGACGGCGGTAGAGGAGGCGGGGGTGGATCGCTGGCTTGCACGTCATGGTGATGAAAAGGCGCGGCAGGCCTATCTGACGACACAGGTGCGCAAGCAGCAATTCCTCGCGCTCCTGATTCAATACCGGAAAAAGCTGGTCGAGAACTACGCGTCGGATCGCACTGATGTAGCCAAGCGCAAGGCCAAGCAGGAGATATTTGCTGCGTTGCAGGACGATTATCAACAATTGAAAGCAAGCTGGAACGGTTATGCCGCCTATGATCGCTGGTTTGCGCAAGGCCTGACGAATGCCCATCTGGTATCGGTCGCGACCTATAACGGCCAGGTACCGGCGTTCCGTGCCTTGCTCCGGGAGCAGCAGAATTTCACCGGCTTTTACCGTGCCGTCATTGCCCTGGCGCAGCAGGACAAGATGCAGCGTGACCAGCGGCTGGCCAGCCTGGCCGCGGCTTTGCCGCAGGTATCGCATACAGAGGCAGGCGGACGCTGAGGCAGGCGTCATCAAAGTGCTTGCACATCCTCGCTCTGCCCGATAGCATCAGGCTATCTGGGCAGCATAGTGAGCAGTGGCCTTAAATGGGTCCATGTGCAATAGCTAAAGCAGCATGCAAGCAAAATCAGCGGGCAATCACTCTAACCACAAAAAAGAATAGAGGTGGAGATGGACAAGTTTTGGCTCAAGTCATATCCAGCAGGCATACCGGCAGAAATCGATCCTGCACGTTACGGTTCCTTGGTTGAATTACTGGATGAATCCTTCCAGAAATATGCAGATCGCAACGCGTGCGTATGCATGGATAAAGCCCTTACCTATCGTGAGGTGGATCATCTTTCCGCCGAAGTCGGCGCGTGGTTGCAAAGCCTGGGTTTGCAAAAAGGTGCGCGTATCGCACTGATGATGCCCAACGTTTTGCAATATCCGATCGCCATCGCCGCCGTCCTGCGTGCCGGTTACGTGATCGTCAATGTGAACCCGCTGTACAAGCCGCGTGAACTCGAGCACCAACTGACCGATTCCGGCGCGGAAGCCATCATCATCCTGGAAAACTTTGCTGCCACACTGGAGAAGGTGATCGCCAGCACACAGGTCAAGCATGTGATCGTCGCGACCATGGGCGATTTGTTTGGCGGGCTGAAAGGTGGCATCGTCAATTTCGTAGTGCGCCATGTGAAGAAAATGGTGCCTGCTTATTCCCTGCCACAAGCGGTGCAGTTCAAGGATGTATTGCGCCAGGCTGCAGGCATGACCTTGCAACGCCCGACGCTGACACATCAGGATCTCGCTTTCCTGCAGTACACAGGTGGTACGACCGGCACTGCCAAAGGCGCGATGCTGACCCATCGCAATATCATCGCCAATGTATTGCAGAACGAAGCGTGGATTTCGCCAGTGCTCAATACACTGCCTAAAGATAAACAGCTGATCTTTGTCTGCGCCTTGCCGCTGTATCACATCTTCGCGCTGACCACTTGCGGCATGCTGGGTACCCATCTGGGTGTGATGAATCTGCTGATCCCGAATCCGCGCGACATCCCTGGCTTCATCAAGGAATTGATGAAGTACAAGGTGCACTTTCTGCCTGCGGTGAATACCTTGTACAACGGCTTGCTGAACAATCCGGATTTCGCCAAGGTCGATTTCTCGGAACTGAAGCTATGTAACGGCGGCGGCATGGCGGTGCAGCAGGTGGTCAACGATAAATGGAAAAAATTGACTGGCTGCGCGATTTGCGAAGGCTATGGTTTGTCGGAAACTTCACCAACGGCTACGGCGAATCCACCGACCACCAATGAATTCACAGGGACTATCGGCTTGCCGGTCTCGTCGACTGAACTGAAGATCATAGACAGTAACGAAAACGAAGTGCCGCATGGCAGTGCAGGCGAGATTGCGATCCGCGGGCCGCAAGTGATGGCGGGTTACTGGAACAACCCGAATGAGACTGCGCAGGCTATGACGGCGGATGGCTTCTTTAAGACGGGCGATATCGGCATCATGGATGAGCGCGGTTTTACCAAAATCGTCGATCGCAAGAAAGACATGATCCTGGTCTCCGGCTTCAATGTGTATCCGAGCGAGATCGAAGGCGTGGTCGCAGCACATCCAGGCGTGCTGGAGTGTGCCTGCATAGGTGTACCGGATGAGCACACCGGCGAGGCTGTCAAACTCTTCGTCGTGCGGCGTGATCCGGCACTGACCGAGGCTGAGCTGATGGCGTATTGCAAGGAGCAGTTCACCGGTTACAAGAAACCGAAGTCCATCGAGTTCCGCACCGAATTGCCGAAGTCTAATGTCGGCAAAATCCTGCGCCGTGAATTGCGCGACGAGATAAAAACGAGCTGACTAAAAAACATGCGCCATAACCCCAGTGACGGGAATGGCGCATGATGTTTTGTAACTACTGCACTACTTGTTTATGGTCGTGCCAGCTTGTATTAATTTTATTTATGCGGCGGGATCGCTGGTGGCAAATGGCGTGGTTTGCGATCAGCATTGGTTGCGACATAAGTCAGCGTCGCTTCCGTTACTTTCACGATTTCCACTTCCAGACGATTGCGTTCTGCATAACATTCGACATTCACGGTAATCGAGGTATTGCCGACCTTGACGATCTCGGCATAGATAGATAGCAGGTCGCCGACGAATACCGGATGTTTGAATAAGAATGAGTTCACCGCAATGGTGACGACGCGGCCATTGGCGCGGCGTGTGGCACAGACTGCTCCTGCCAGATCGACCTGCGACATGATCCAGCCGCCGAAAACGTCGCCGTGCATATTGGCGTCGTTCGGCATGGGGACTACCCGCATCTGTGGAATTTTGCCTGCGGGCAGGTCTGTGTGGTGTTCGCTTGCCATGTTGTCTCCTGAGGATGATTTCTGTCGATAAAGTTCCGTAGTGACGTTCTGTGTTTATTTTTCGTTCTGTGTCTATTTTTATTAACGGCTACAATCCGGAACCCGAAGCATAAACTATCTGAGCAAACCTTACCTATGCGCCGCCATTCCGTCCCATCCGAGCCTGTTTCATCTGTCAGCAATCGCAGTGACTGGAGCACGCTCAAGACCCTGATTCCGTATTTGTGGACCTACAAATGGCGGGTCGGACTGGCACTCGCATTCCTGATCGGTGCGAAGATGGCCAACGTCGGTGTACCGCTGGTATTGAAGCGCCTGATCGATAGCCTGACGATAGCGCCCGGCAGTACGCAGGCGATGCTGGTATTGCCGGTCGGGATATTGCTCGCTTATGGTGCGTTACGCCTGTCGACGACTTTATTTACCGAGCTGCGTGAATATACATTTGCCAAGGTCACGCAGCGCGCAGTGCGTACCATCGCGCTGAAAGTATTCCGCCATCTGCATGCACTGTCACTGCGCTTCCACCTGAATCGCCAGACCGGCGGCATGACGCGTGATATCGAGCGTGGTACCAAAGGCATCTCTTCGCTCATCTCATACACGCTGTTCAGCATCTTGCCGACGCTGATCGAAATCCTGCTGGTACTCGGCTACCTGGTGCTGCATTACGATATCTGGTTCACCGTTATAACCGGCGTGGCACTGGTCAGCTATATCGCCTTCACAGTCATCGTTACCGAATGGCGTACCCACTTCCGGCGCACCATGAATGACCTGGATTCCAAGGCGAATACCAAGGCCATCGATTCATTGATCAATTACGAGACGGTTAAGTATTTCGGTAACGAAGATTACGAAGCACAACGCTACGATGAAGGCTTGAAGCGCTACGAAACTGCGGCAGTCAAATCGCAGACTTCGCTATCGCTGCTGAATACAGGACAATCCAGCATCATCGCCATTGCAGTGACGCTCATCCTGTGGCGTGCGACCCAAGGTGTGATCGCAGGCACCATGACGCTGGGTGATCTGGTGCTGGTGAATGCCTTCATGATCCAGCTGTATATACCGCTGAATTTCCTCGGTGTGATTTATCGCGAGATCAAGCAAAGCCTGGCCGATATGGAGCGCCTGTTTTCGCTGCTGGATCAGAATAAGGAAATCGCGGATAAGCCGGATACCCAGGCACTGGTGACGCAGGGCGCGGAAGTATGTTTCTCGCATGTCGATTTCAGCTATGAAGAGAAGCGCCAGATCCTGTTCGACGTCGACTTCACCATCGCCGCGGGCACTACTACAGCGGTGGTCGGGCATAGCGGTTCCGGCAAGTCGACGCTATCGCGTTTGCTGTTCCGCTTCTATGATGTGAACCAGGGAGCGATCCTGATAGACGGGCAGGACGTGCGTGATGTGACGCAGGCCTCATTGCGCCAGGCAATAGGCATAGTGCCGCAGGATACGGTGCTGTTTAACGACACGATTGCCTACAATATTGCCTATGGCAAACCGGGTGCGAGCCATGACGATATCGTGGCTGCTGCGCGTTCCGCTTACATCCATGAATTCATTGAATCCTTGCCGGACGGTTACAACACCATGGTCGGCGAACGTGGCTTGAAATTATCCGGCGGTGAAAAGCAGCGTGTGGCGATCGCCCGTACCTTGCTCAAGCATCCGGCTATCCTGATTTTTGATGAAGCGACCTCCGCGCTGGATTCCAAGTCCGAACAGGCGATCCAGGCGCAGCTCAAGGAAATCGCACAAAACCGTACCACCCTGATCATCGCGCATCGCCTGTCAACGATTGCTGACGCCGCGCAGATATTGGTGCTGGATCGCGGTCGCATTATCGAGCGCGGTACGCATATGCAATTGCTGGCGGCGGATGGCGCGTATGCGCAAATGTGGATGCGCCAGCAAGCCCGGCCGGACGACGCACTGGCATCGTCGCCAGACGGCATTGACGGCGAGGCGGGCGAGGGTGACGATAAGGCAGCCGCCAAATTGCCGTTCGACCTGTATTGAGATTCTGCCGCCTGGATGGAACTCCATAGGAGCGGCGCGCTCTATAAGAAAGATTCAGTTCAGATCATTACTCATGCGGGCGATAAGAGATTAGAATAAATTGCCTGCATAATCCTGTAACTTGCTTGTAGCCTGCCTGCATTAGCCTTGTATGCATCGCAGGTTTCGCTGTCCTGTTTCTGATGCTTGTCGCCATGACGTATGGCACTGCTTGGTAAATATAGGAGCGCCCGCATGTCCAGTCCGCACGCAGTACCGTCTTACCTGACACCGCCCGACATCGGGGCATGGGGTGTTTATCTGGAGCAAATCGACCGCGTTACGCCTTACCTCGGCTCGCTGGCGCGCTGGGTCGAAACCATGAAGCGACCCAAGCGCATCCTTATCGTCGATGTCCCTATCGAACGTGACGACGGCACGGTTGCGCACTTTGAAGGTTACCGGGTCCAGCACAATACCTCGCGCGGCCCGGGCAAGGGCGGTGTGCGTTTCCATCAGGATGTGAGCCTGTCTGAAGTGATGGCACTGTCAGCCTGGATGACGATCAAAAATGCAGCGGTGAATGTGCCGTATGGCGGTGCGAAAGGCGGCATACGCGTCAATCCGAAGACGCTCTCCAAAGCCGAGCTGGAACGCATGACGCGCCGCTATACCAGCGAAATCAATATCATCATCGGCCCCACCAAAGATATACCCGCGCCCGACGTCAACACCAATGAACAAATCATGGCGTGGATGATGGATACCTATTCGATGAACCAGGGCAGTACCGCATCCGGCGTCGTGACCGGCAAGCCGGTTTCACTGGGCGGCAGCCTGGGACGGCATGAAGCGACGGGTCGTGGCGTGTTTGTGGTCGGCTGCGAAGCGGCGGTCAAACGCGGGCTGGAAATCAAGGGTGCGCGGGTTGCGGTGCAAGGCTTTGGTAACGTTGGTGGTGTCGCAGCGCGCCTGTTTGCCGAGGCTGGTGCCAAGGTGGTGGCGGTGCAGGATCATGCGGCAACCGTGGTGCGCAGCAGCGGCCTGAATATCCCCGCCTTGCAGGCTTATGTGACACAAAATGGCAGCGTGGCCGGTTTTCCCGAGGCCGAGCAACTGGAGGATGCGTCCCGTTTCTGGGGCCTGGAGTGCGACATTCTGGTGCCTGCTGCACTGGAACAGCAAATCGACCGCGACAATGCCGCGCAAATCCGCGCCAGCATCGTACTCGAAGGTGCGAATGGTCCGACCACGCCGGAAGCGGATGATATCCTGCATGACAAGGGTATATTGCTGGTACCGGACGTGATTGCAAATGCAGGCGGCGTGACGGTCAGCTATTTTGAATGGGTGCAGGATTTCTCCAGCTTCTTCTGGACTGAAGATGAGATCAATTCGCGCCTGACCCGCATCATGCGGGAAGCCTTTGCCGCGATATGGGCGCTGGCGGAAGAGAAGAAAGTTTCTTTGCGTACGGCGGCCTTTATCGTGGCATGTACGCGTGTATTACAGGCGCGCGAAATGCGTGGCTTGTATCCTTAAAGCCGTAGCTGCATAGTCTGGAAATCTGCCGTATGAATTAGCAGGCGTTGATGACGAAATGAGCTGGCCTGAAATTTGCCAGATACTTTAAAAACTGATGATATGCCTCAAGGAGACATCATGAATCTGAAAAAATTACTTGTAGTGACTGCTGGAGCGGGGCTGATGGCCAGCTCGTTTGTGACAGTGCAGGCGCAGGACCTCGGCGGCACGCTGAAGAAGATCAAGGATACGAATACCATCACCATCGGTTATCGCGAATCATCGATTCCGTTTTCGTTTCTTGATGACAAGCAACAACCGATAGGTTATGCGATCGACCTTTGCATGAAGATCGTCGATACCGTCAAGGCCGACCTCAAGCTGCCTAACCTGAAGGTGGCGATGCAACCGGTGACTTCCAGCAATCGCATTCCTTTGTTGCGTAACGGCACTATCGATCTGGAGTGCGGCTCCACTACCAATTCCAAAGTTCGTCAGGAACAGGTTTCCTTCGGCCCTAGTTACTTCGTGATCAACGTAACTGCAGCTGTCAAAAAATCGTCGAATATCAACACGCTGGCCGACCTCAACGGCAAGACGATCTCCACCACTTCCGGCACGACTTCGGTACCGCTGCTGAAGGGCTACAAGAAAACTGAAAACATCCAGGTCAAGGAAATCTACGGCAAGGATCACGCCGAAGCCTTCCTGCTGATGGCCGATGACAGGGCCGTTGCCTTCGTGATGGATAACATCTTGCTGGCCGGGCAGATCGCCAACTCCAAGCGTCCGTCGGATTACAAGATCCTGCCGGAATCGCTGAGCCAGGAGCCATACAGCATGATGCTGCGCAAAGACGATCCGCAGTTCAAGGCGCTGGTGGATAAATCGATAGGTACAGTCATGAAATCTGGCGAGATCAATAAAATCTACGCCAAATGGTTCACCACTCCGATTCCACCTAAAGGCTTGAACATCAACTTCCCGATGACGCCGCCTATCGAGGAAGCATTCAAGAATCCGAACGACAAGGGCGTATAACGCAGTACATGCGAGCATAGCTAATAAGCTAGATAAGCAATCAGCTAAGGGAGCGGCAGCATGGATCTTGGAATCTTTCTGGAGCAGGTGCCTGATGGCGACGGCACGTGGATAGAAAGCTTGCTGTCAGGGTTGGGCTGGACCCTGGCAGTGGCTTTCTTTGCATGGATATTCGCCTTCGTGGTCGGTTCGATAGTGGGCGTCGCGCGTACCAGCGAGAAGCGCTGGCTGGTACGTCTGGGCGGTGCTTACGTCGAACTGTTCCGCAACATCCCTTTGCTGGTGCAATTCTTCGTCTGGTACTTCGTGATACCGGGCATCGTACCGGCGGTGAAGGCGTGGGTCATTACGCTGGATCCGACCGAGCATCAATTCGTGACAGCAGTCGTGTGTCTCGGTTTCTTCACTTCATCACGTATCGCCGAGCAAGTGCGCTCCGGTATCCAGGCCTTGCCGCGTGGCCAGCGTAATGCTGGTTATGCGCTGGGTTTGACCACGTCGCAGACATATCGCTATGTGCTGCTGCCCATGGCTTATCGGATCATCATTCCGCCGCTGACTTCCGAGCTGATGAACCTGATCAAGAATACTGCGGTCGCGTATTCGATCGGTCTGGTTGAACTCTTCTTCCGTACGCGGGAGATGGGTGAGATGACCTTCCGTTACTTTGAAGCGTTCGGCGCGGCTACCGTGATTTACGTGGTCATCGCGATGACGGCGAATCGTCTGATGGCCCTGGTTGAACGTCGCCTTGCTGTCCCTGGCTATATCGCGGGAGGCAAACATGGGTGATCTTGATTTCGAAATCATCACGCGCACCTGGCCGTATTTGCTGTCGGGCTTGCAGTACACGCTGCAGTTGACAGTCGTTGCGGCATTGGGTGGCGTCGCCTTCGGCACCTTGCTGGCGATGGCGCGCCTGTCCAGCAACAAGACCTTGTCCCTGATCGCTGCCGCTTATGTGAATCTGATGCGCTCAATTCCATTGCTGCTGGTGATCTTCTGGTTCTACTTCCTGATGCCTATCGTCCTGCAGAAGATCACGGGAGCCGAACGGCCGGTGCAGCTGGGGGCGGATCGCTCGGCCTACATCACCTTCATCATGTTTGAGGCGGCTTACTTTTGCGAAATCATGCGCGCCGGGATACAGAGTATTTCCAAAGGGCAGGTGAATGCAGGATATGCGCTGGGACTGACCTATAAGCAATCGATGCAACTGGTGATCCTGCCACAAGCTTTCCGCAACATGCTGCCGATCTTGCTGACGCAAACCATCGTGCTGTTCCAGGACGTGTCGCTGGTATCACTGCTGAACGTGACTGACTTTGTCGGTGCTGCGGTCAAGGTTGCGCAGCGTGACAGTCGCGTAGTTGAGATGTACCTGTTTGTCGCCGTCGTGTATTTCGTGCTCAGTTTTGCACTCTCGACGTTGGTCAAGCAGCTGCAAAAACGGTTTGCCATCATTCGATAAGGACAACAACATGATAGCTATGGACAACGTGAGCAAGTGGTACGGAAATTTCCAGGTGTTGACCGATTGCACGACCCAGGTCGCCAAAGGCGATGTGGTGGTGGTGTGCGGTCCGTCTGGTTCCGGCAAGTCCACACTGATCAAAACCGTCAACGGCCTGGAACCGTTCCAGCAGGGCAGCATTACGGTGGATGGCATTTCGGTAGGTGATCCAAAAACCAATCTGTCCGGCCTGCGTTCGCGCATAGGCATGGTGTTTCAAAACTTTGAATTATTCCCGCACCTGTCCATCAGCGAAAACCTGACGCTGGCACAGGTCAAGGTCTTGAAGCGCAGCTTGCCGGATGCAACCGAGCGCGGCCTGAAGTACCTCGATCGGGTTGGCCTGATTGCGCATAAGGATAAATTCCCGGGCCAGCTCTCCGGTGGTCAGCAGCAACGGGTCGCGATTGCACGTGCGCTGTCGATGGACCCGATAGCCATGTTGTTCGATGAGCCGACCTCGGCGCTGGATCCGGAAATGATTAATGAAGTGCTGGACGTGATGGTGGGTCTGGCGCAAGAAGGCATGACCATGATGGTGGTGACGCATGAAATGGTTTTCGCCAAGAAGGTGGCGAACCGCGTGATCTTCATGGACAAAGGCCTGATAGTTGAAGATTGCACAAAAGATGAATTTTTTGGCACGACCCGCTCGGACCGGGCGCGCGACTTCCTGGCCAAAATTATTCACTGATACGGACTTTTTGCCCCGTAGCCGTCCCGCCGTAAGGCCGGGGCGGCTTTTTTTCGGGACGAACGGGTAAAATAGCGGCAGTCCCAAGAAAGAGCCGCCATGACCACTACTTCCGCTACAAATCGTCCTTCCAGCATCACCATTACCCGTCCAGACGACTGGCATCTGCATTTGCGCGATGGCGCAACGATAGCTTCGGTCCTGCCCGATACTGCGCGCCAGTTTGCCCGCGCCATCGTCATGCCTAACCTGAAGCCGCCGGTCACCACGACCGCACAGGCCGTCGCCTATCGTGACCGTATCCTGGCGGCATTGCCAGCCGGCATGCAATTCGAGCCGCTGATGGTGCTGTACCTTACCGACAATACGCCGCCGGAAGAAATCCAGCGCGCGAAGGAAAGCGGTGTGGTACACGCAGTGAAACTGTACCCGGCGGGTGCCACCACCAATTCGGATGCCGGTGTCAGCGACCTGGCCAAATGCTATAAAACCCTGGAAATGATGCAGAAAGTCGGCATGCCTTTCCTGGTACACGGTGAAGTGACTGATCCGGCCATCGATATCTTCGATCGTGAAGCCGTGTTCATCGACCGCGTGATGAAGCCTTTGCGTCGCGATATGCCGGAACTGAAAGTAGTGTTTGAACACATTACCACCAAGGATGCTGCGCAGTATGTGGCCGAGGCAGATCAGTATGTCGGCGCAACGATTACCGCGCACCACTTGCTATACAACCGCAATGAATTGTTCAAGGGCGGTATCCGTCCGCATTACTACTGCCTGCCGGTATTGAAACGTGAATTGCATCGCCAGGCTTTGGTTGCGGCAGCGATTTCCGGCAGCAAGAAGTTCTTCCTCGGTACCGACTCAGCACCGCATGCGAAAGGCTTGAAAGAACACGCTTGTGGCTGCGCTGGTTGTTATACCGCCTTGCATGCGATGGAACTGTACACACAGGCGTTTGACCAGGCGGATGCGTTGGATAAACTGGAGCAGTTCGCCAGCTTCAACGGCCCTGATTTCTACAACTTGCCACGCAATACCGGCACCATCACTTTGCAACGCGAAGAATGGCAAGTTCCGGCAGAAGTACCTATGGGTAACGCTACGCTGGTGCCTTTGAATGGCGGCGAAACCATAGGCTGGAAATTTGTCTGAACATTGTTCTGACTGCATTTGCCCTTGATGCCTGGTTGATGCAACCATGAACGCTTCCTTCCTGTCTGTCATAGACTGGTCGCGCCCGTGGTTGTCCTGTGTACGTGCCGTCGGTGTAGAACTGGCACGCGCAGACAACTGGCAACGGGAACTGAATCGGCGCGCAACGGAACTGGATTTGCGCAATCACCGCGACCTGCCGATACGTTTTGTACCGCAAGCCGAACTACCCGCCGACAGAGCATACGAAGCACACATCAGCCAGACCGGGCATGTCCCGACGCGGGATAACCTGCATGATTTTTTCAATGCACTGGTCTGGCTGACTTTTCCGCAGATCAAAGTCCAGCTGAATTTATTGCAGGCGCGCGAGATTGAGCGCAATGCATCAGCTAATGCAGTCGCACCGCGTGGCAAAGTGCGTGATGCAGCCACTATCTTTGATGAAAATGCCGTGTTGCTGGTGAGTGCCAATAATGACCTGATGCATGCCTTGCGTGAACATGCGTGGGAAGAAGTATTCGTGACCCGTCGCGCTGAATTCGAACGCGATAGCCGCGTCTATTTATTCGGTCATGCCTTGATGGAAAAATTGGTACAGCCCTACAAGGCGATTACCGGTCATACCTGGATAGTCGCGTATGCCTGTCCACCTGCTGACCTGCCCCTGGCTGAACAATGCGCGTGGGTGGATCAGATCGTTGCGCAGCAATTGGCACAGGGTTTGACGACTGCAAATTTTTCGCCTTTGCAGATGCTGGGCGTGCCGGGTTGGTGGCCGGATCAGGACCGGGATTTTTATTGTGATACGACGGTGTTCCGACCCAAGCGCAAAAATTAAAAAAGGCAGTACAGCATCACGCTGTACTGCCTTTTTTGCGACTACATCGAACGATTAGTCAGCGGTTTTATTTGCCAGCGCTGGTTCCAGTGCTGCAGTCTTTTCTTTATCAACTCTATGCCACCAGCCGCCACCAAGTGCCTGGAACAAGGCCGCAGTGTCACCCAGGCGCATGGCACGTGCTTGCGCGACGTTCAATGATGCCTGGCGATATCCTTGTTCCGCATTGATCAGAACGACTCTATCGATGTAACCACGGGCATGCTGCTTCTGGGTGAGGGTCAATGTGGTTTTGGCAGTCTCCGCCAATGCCGCACTTGCCTTTAGCGCTTCTGCATCTGCATGGATCGCATGCAGGGTGTCAGCCACGTTCTGGAAGGCGGTGATGACGGTTTCCTTGTACTGCGCTGCCGCCTGCTTGTACGACTCTTCTGCTGCGCGTTGACGATGACGCAGCACGCCACCATCGAGCAAAGGCATGGAGATATTGGCAGCTAACTCAAAGAAACGACCTGAGTTCCAGAACATCTGGCTGAACTTGCTGGCTGCGCCACCCCAGGTGCCATCTATCGAAAACTGCGGCAAGCGATTCGCCAGTGCGACACCAATTTGCGCGCTGGCTGCATGCAGCTGTTCTTCTGCTGCGCGTACGTCCGGACGCTGATCGATGACTTGCGACGGCAAACTCAAAGGCAAGTCTTCCGGCAACTGTAGTGAAGCGAGATCGAAGGATTCCGGCAAGTCACTGTCTTGCATGCCACCCGCCAGTGCGCGTAATAGATTACGGGTTTGTTCGAACTGCTTTTGCAAAGGTGGCAATTGTTCTTTCGCTTGCAGCAGGGTGGTTTGTTGAATGCTCAGATCAAGACGTGATGCATAACCGGCCTTGAATTGACGCTCGACGATTTCCACCGATTTTTCATTCGAAGCGATGATGGTTTGCAGGATGCCGATTTGCTCGCGCAGCAGCGCTTCCTGTATCGCCGCTGCCGTGATGTTCGAAGCGAGCGTGATGTAGGCCGCTTCGAGTTGCAGCTTTTGATACTTGGCTTGTGCTTCCAGTGTTTCCACTTGTCGACGATTGGCACCGAATACATCCGGCGTAAAGCCGACCGTCAGTTGTGTGGTGTGGAAGTTATAAATCACCGGTGCATTGAACGGTGCTGTACCGCCTTGTGCCGCCGATGGATTGGCGACGGTACTGATATCCCTGCCATTGCCCTGTACGCCCGGCGAATTGCCACCGAGGTTACCAGCAATCTTGGTACGGGAAGGCGAGTATCCGGCACTCAGGCTAGGGAAGAAGAAACCTTGCTGTGCGTAGACGTTTTCCTGCGCCACGCGCAGCGCAGCTTGCGCCGACTCTATGCTCGGATTGGCGGCAAATGCTTTTTCGATCAGCGCATTCAATTGCGGTGAACGGAACAGCTTCCACCAGTCAGCCTGGATATCTTGCGCGACGACAAAGCGCTGCGCATTGCCGCCACTGACTGGCGCAGTGCTCGTGCTCTCCGGCAATGGCTTGGGCGAAAACGCTTGCGATGGCGTCAGCTCCGGCCGTTTGTAGTCGGGGCCGACAGCGCAGCCGGTCAACAGCAGCAATGCGCCTGCTGCTGTCGCGGAGTAGAAAGTCTTATTCATTTTTTTCATGATTACTCCTAGCTCGCAGTGGCAGTTGGGCCAGCGGGCAATTCGTCTTTGCTGTCTTCGTTTTCAGTGAAGTTGGCAAAGCGACGGATGGCGACAGGCAGGATCAACAAGGTGAAGATGGTGCCTGTGATCACGCCGCCGACGATGACGCATGCAAACGGACGTTGAGTTTCACTACCAATACCGCGCGACAGCGCTGCTGGCAACAAGCCGAGGCCCGCCATCAAGGCCGTCATCAGGATAGGGCGCAGACGTACGACCGCACCTTGCACGATGGCTTCGGTCACTGCTGCACCTTCACGTACGCGCAGCAAGACTTCTTCCACCATGATCACGCCGTTTTGCACCGAGATCCCGGCAACGGCGATGAAGCCGACCGCGGCGGATACCGACAAGTGCAAACCGGACAGACCGAGTGCTGCTAGGCCGCCTATCAGTGTGAAGGGCACCATGCCGATCACCAGGCTGGCCAGGCGTACCGAGCGGAAGGCCCAGAACAGCAGCGAGAAGATCAGGAAGATAGTCAATGGAATGATGACCATCAGGCGTTTCGCCGCGCGTTGCGAGTTTTCGAACTGGCCGCCCCAGCTCAGGTCGTAACCTGGCGGCAGGGAAACTTGTTCTGCCACTGCGCGTTGGGCTTCTTCAACGAAGCTACCCTGATCGCGACCCAGCAGGTTCATCTTCACAATCACGCTGCGTGAGCCGGATTCGCGCAAGATACGCGATGCACCCTGACGCACTTCTATGGTTGCTACATCGCTGAGTGAGATGGTGCCAGGGCCGTTACCGACTTGGGTGCCGGGTACCGCGAGTTGCAGATTACCGATCGCATCGATGCTGTTGCGATTCTTTTCCCCGATACGGACGACGACATCAAAACGTTTGTCTTCTTTGTACAGGCTGGTGACTGCTGTGCCTGACATCGCTTGCGTTACCAGATTGTTTACGTCGTTGATAGAGATGCCGTAACGTGCCAGCTTGGTACGATCCGGTGTCACCACCACTTCCGCCTGGCCACCGATGCGGGTGGCCTCAACGTCAGTCGCGCCGCGTATGCCTTCCACGACGCTAACGACTTGTGACGCCTTGTCTTCCAGGATGTCGAGGTTGTTGCCACTGATTTTGGCTACGATTTCACCGCGGAAACCGGACAGCGATTCTTCCACGTTGTCCTGGATGACTTGCGAGAAGTTGGTGGTAATGCCGGGTATCGCCGCGAGGTTTTCCGACATATGGGCAACCAGCTCCTCCTTGCTGCCGTAACGCCATTCCTTGCGTGGTTTCAGGTCGACCAGGCTTTCCAGGTTATTAGGGCCTTTTGGATCGGAGCCGTCATCCGGACGACCTGCCTGCGTGATGATGCGTGCCACCTCAGGATAGGTCAGCAGTTTGGCGCGTACTATGCGCTCGATATCCTTGGTCGTTTCCAGTGAGGCAGAGGTCGGCAGTGTGATGGTCAGCCAGATATTTCCTTCGTCCAGCTTGGGCATGAATTCACTGCCTAATCGCGGCGCGAGCAGGAAGGCGATGACGACCGGGATCGCGGAAAGCCACAAGGACTTGCGCGCATTCTTCATCGTGAAGTCGAGCACACGCTGATAGCGTACTTGCAGCCATTCGAGCCAGGGTTTGTGCTTCTCGGCCAGCGTCCGTTTTTGCAGGACGTAAGACAGCAGCGTAGGCAAGAGCGTGAAGGTCAGCAGGACCGCACCTATCAGTGCAAAGGTCAGCGTCAGTGCCACCGGCGTAAAGATTTTTCCTTCTACGCGCTGGAAGGTAAAGATAGGTACGAAAGCAAGGATGATGATCGCTTTGGCGAATAGCACCGGATGCGACATGTCCTTCATGGTTTTGTACAAAACCTGCAGGCGATGCGAACGTGCATCATGCGGATTGGCATCGTGTACGGTTTTGACTGCCAGGCGCACCATCAATGCTTCGACGATGACGACCGCACTATCGATAATGATACCGAAGTCGACTGCGCCCAATGAGATCAGGTTGGCCGATACGCCGCGTGCATTCATCAGGATAAATGCGAACAGCAGTGAGAGTGGAATCACGGTGGCCACGATCAGCGCCGCCACCCAGCTCGACAGGAAGACCACCAGCACGGCGATAACCAGCAGCGCGCCTATGATCAGGTTTTCTGCGACAGTGCTGACGGTATGACGTACCAGTTCGGTACGGTCATAGATAGGGATGATCTTGGCACCTGCAGGCAAGCGTGGTTGCAGTTGCGCAATCCGTTCTTTCAACTCGGCATTGATTTTCGAAGGATTGCCACCCTTGGTCATCGAGACGATGCCTTCGACGATGCTGTCCTTTTCACCGGTTGCAACAATGCCGAAACGAGGACGTTCGCCGGAGCGTACGGTAGCGACATCACCGACCGTAATGGCACGGCCCTGACGGGCGGTGATGACGACTTTGCGGATGTCTTCGCTGTTGGCAAAAAGACCGGCCGAGCGCACCACCAGCGAAGCGTCACCTTGTCGCAACAAGCCACCACCAGCGCTGCCATTGCCGTTGTTGACGGCCTGGCTAAGCTGATCCAGCGTGATTTGATATTTGCGCAAGGCCAGTGGATCGACTTCGATCTGGTATTCCTTGATCGCGCCGCCAAAGCTGACGACATCGGCGACGCCGGGTGTCATGCGCAGCACCGGACGTATGGTCCAGTCCTGCAGCGTACGGATTTCAGTATCGGTCAGGCCTGGTGCTTCGATGGTGTAGCGATAGACTTCACCGACTGCAGTCGAGAGCGGTGCAAGTTGCGGTTGTACGCCGCTCGGCAAGTCGACGGTTGAAAGCTTTTCGGTTACCTGCTGGCGTGCAAAGTAGTTATCGGTATCCTCGGCAAAGGTGAGGGTAACGATGGACAGGCCGGTCATGGTGACCGAGCGCACATTGGTCAGGCGCGGTATGCCCGCCATTTCACGTTCGATAGGCAGGGTGACCGAGCGCTCCATATCTTCCGGCGCCTGGCCAGGCAATTGTGAGATGACTCGTACTTGTACGTCCTGTACATCAGGGAAGGCTTCAATCGGCAGATTGGATAATGCGTAGCCGCCGAAACCGATTAATGCACCTATCAGGACAAATACAAAAATCCGCTGCGTCATCGCGAAGACGATGAGACGATCAATCATGGTTATCGCTCACATTCAATTCAGCGTCGAGTAAGAGGGCGCCTTTGATAACGATGCTTTCCGAACCTTTCAGACCTTCACCGACGTAGCTGATATCGCTGCCGCGCGTGATGAGCTTGACCTTGCGTTGCTGGAATTCACCTGGCGCGTTTTGTACGTAGACGTAGCTGTAAATGCCGCGCGTGATGATGGCGCTATTCGGTACGGCAACACCGGTGCCGGTGTCCTGTTGTACGGAGGCGCGGACATACATTTCCGGCAGCAGTTTCGCATCTGGATTGTTCACGCGTGCCCTGACGGTCACACGCCGTGAATTTGGATCGACGGCCTGACCGAGTTGCACGATTTTCGCTGCGAACTGTTCGTTCGGATAAGCATCGCTGGCGATGGATACCGTGCTACCGAGTTTGATTTGCGACAGCAGTTTTTCAGGCACATCGATCATCAGCCACAGACGTTTGGGATCGGTGACGACGAACAGTGGGGAGGACATGCCAGGGCTGACTTCCAGCGATGGCGTTGCGGTACGTTCGGTAACCACGCCATTCATCGGACTGATCACGCTGATGCGCTGGCCGCGTATGACCAAGCCGTTCGGATTCAGGTTTTTCAGGCGCAGTTCGGCGCGTGCAGTTTCTGCCTGGGCCTGCGTGTAGTCGGCCAATGCGTTTTCAACATCCTTGGCAGCGATGGCTTCGCCTTCACCGAGGTCCTTCGCACGTTCGTAGACGCGACGTTTGTGTTCGAGGTCTGCCTTGGCCTTGTTGATATCGGCATAGGCGGTACCGACATCAGGCGAATCGATTTCTGCCAGTACCTGGCCCGCTTTCACAGCGGTGCCGGGTTCGGCCTTGAGGGCGACGATGCGACCGGAGATGCTGACGCCTATGCGCGCAGTGACGTCTTCGTCATAGACCAGATGTGCGCTCAATTGATCGCCCAGCGGTACCGGGGAAGCAGGGATGACTTGCGCTTCTATCATCGTCAATTGTGGTGCGCCATGCGGATAGCGCAGCGAATCGGTGGAATTCTTGACCGCGGATACGGCGGCGCGTGCTTCCTGTACTTCCTGCGACGATGCTCCCTTATCGCCACAGCCAGCCACCAGCAGGCTTGTCCCCATTGCTGCAGCTATCGTTATTTTTTTAATTCCTTGCATGTTCCTTCATCCTTTGAGTCGCGAGTACATGGCATTTTGTTATTTCTGCAGCGGACAGAAAGACGCAGCCTATGCGATACCAATCTTACGAGGACTAGGGGTGAAAGCCGAGGATGTAGGCATTACCATTCGGTAACGTGTTGGCGGGTGGATACATAGCGCCCCGCTGCGGCAACCGCTTTTTACACCGGGTTGGGGGCCAGGGTCATGCGGACGATCAGCCCGGGGTGGGCGTCCGAGAATTCGAGGTTGCCGCCGTGCAGGCGGGCTATTGCCATCACGCTGGCCAGACCCAGGCCATAACCGGGGCGGCTGCGGTCCAGGCGATAGAAGTGGGTGCCTATGCGCGACAACTCGGTGGCGGGGATGCCTGCACCATTATCGCGCACGATGATGGCTGCGCCATGTGCATCTTGCGTGGTGCGGACTTCAACTGCGGCATTTTCTCCGGCATATTTCAGCGCATTGTCGACCAGATTGGCTATCGCGCTGGCCAGTAGTTCGCGGTCGCCATTGGTGACGGGGTCGGCATCGAACACCGAGGTCAGGCGTACGGACTTCTCTTCCGCCACCGGCTCATACAGTTCCAGTACGTCAGCGACGACGTCATTGAGCGAAATCGAGCTGAAGCTCTGGCGGCGGGTACCGGACTCGACTTCGGCCAGATTCAGCAGCTTGTTGAACATGACGCTGAGTTCTTCCATTTCCTGCAGCGCGAACTGGAGTGCTTCGTCGCGCGCCTGGGCACCTTCCCGTTCGCTTTTGCGCAAACGCAGCAAGATACGCGTCATCGGTGTGCGCAGATTGTGCGCGATGGTGTTGGAGATATGACGCACGCCATCCATCAGCCGCTGTTGCTGGTCCAGCATGCTGTTGATGTCGCGGCTGAGGCGGGCGAACTCGTCTTCCTGCGGCTGCAGCGGGATACGCTGGCTGAGGTCTCCGGCTTCGATATGGGTCACGATTTGCTGGATACCGCTCAGACGCAGCCTGAGCTCGCGGCGGAACAGCAAGGCTCCGCCTATCGACATGAAGAGGCCGATCAGCCCTGCGATCAGGCTGGCGCGATCGAACAGCCTCTCGATTTCGAGCTGATGGTTGATGTCGCTGCCGACTACCAGCTTGCTGCCATCCGGTAATTGCTGGATATACATGCGTCCTATCGCTTCGCGGCCACTGCGCATGACGCGGGTTTCGACCATGCCTTCCTTGTTCTTGGCCTTGTGCGGGATGGATGGGATATTGCCTATGACTTTTTCACCATAAGGATTCACCAGTAAATAGATTTCGGTATCCGAATAGACGCCATCACGCAGGATGTCCTTGATTTGCTGGGCGACCGAACCTTCTCCGTTTTCGATGAAGTCGTTCAGCAGGCGTTGCGAGTTGGAGGCGATATGGCGGTCGATCTGGCTTTTCAGCACATTGACCGTCTGCGTATAGAACACTGCCAGCAAGACCAGCATGGATAGCACTAGCAGGGCGCTGTAATTGAACGCCATGCGAAAGGCGACGGAATTCCATAGTTTGAAACCGGGTAGTTTCATGGCGCTGGTTTAGCCGTGTTTTTAGCGTGTTCGTGATCGTCAGGCGTGTCTGCCTGCGGATTGGGGGTCAGGACGTAACCCAGGTTGCGCCGGGTGTGTATCAGCGGCACGGCGTAACCCTTGTCTACCTTGTTGCGCAAACGGCTGATATGGGCGTCGATGACATTGGTTTGCGGATCGAATTGATAATTCCACACCGATTCCAGCAACATGGTGCGGGTCAGTACCTGGCCCTTGTGCGTCATCATGTACACCAGCAGGCGAAATTCGCGCGGTTGCAGGCTGAGCGGACGGCCGCCGCGTTCGACGCTGCGGGTGAGTAAATTGACTTTTAAATCTTCTACGCAGAGTTCGCGTATGACTTCATTGGGCTGCGTCCAGCGCAGCAGGGCCTCGACGCGCGCCGCCAGTTCCGGGAAGGCGAATGGTTTGGTCAGATAGTCATTACAACCGGCTTGCAGGCCACGTACGCGTTCATCGATCGCGGACAGGGCGCTGAGTATCAGCACCGGAGTGCGCTTACCCATTTCGCGGATCGCGGCCAGGATGGACAAGCCGTCTACACCTTGCGGCAACATGCGATCCAGGATGATGACATCCCATTCACCGCTCACGGCCAGCTCCATGCCATCGATACCATCCGCGCAGACGGTCGCATCGTAGCCTATCTCTTTCAGCCCTTTGGCTATATAGAGCGCATTGTGCGTATCGTCTTCTATGATCAGGCAGCGGTGCATCTGGACTCCGGGTTTGCTACGGGATGTGCTGAGTATATACGGACTGGATTCTACGATGGATAGCTTGAGATATTGTGGATATTGAAGGGGCTGGGGTATTGGCTTGCTGGTATTGCGGGACCGGCAGGTAATAAAAAAGGCACCCGAAGGTGCCTTTTTTTGAAGTTCAAACCAAGCGAGCTAGGCTCGCCGGGAATTAGAACTTGTGACGGATACCGACGGTGAATGTCGAAGCGCTTTCGCCAACTGGTGCGGCAGTGACCAAGCCAATACGCGAACCGTCATCATTCGATGTGTACGAGTAACCAGTGTACAGGTTAGTACGTTTCGACAGATCGTAAGTGTACATGACGGATGCTTTTTGAGCATCTGCGTCATTCGTTGTACGGTTTTCGTTGACAGCGTACGAAGCAAACAGGTTGCCTGCTGCGCCCAGTGGTACGCTTACACCAACCAAGTAGTTACGGTATTTAACTTCTGTGGCTGCGGTAGTGTTTTCCAGTTTGGTGTCAGCATATGCACCGTGCAATTTAACTACGCCGAAGTTGTAAGTTGCGCCCAAGAACATCAACTTGTTTTCGTTAGTTTGAACCAGAGCAGCAGTGGAACGGTCTTGATTGTGATACCCGAACTGTACACTTAATGGGCCGTTTGCATAGCCCAAGCCGAGGCCATAGTTGCTGCTAGCGCCAGTATCGCCAGTGGCCTCACCAAAGCCGTATGCTGCGGAAGCTTTGAAGCCGCCGAACGATGGTGTCGAGTATTTAACCGAGTTGGAGATACGACCATAATCGCCAGCTAAAGCGCCATTGAAGAAAATAGTGCTGATAGGAGCAATATTGCCGCCGTCACCGTATGGATCGACGATGTCATACGCGTCTTTGATTACAGAAGTTTGACGACCCAGATTAACAGTACCGAAAGCTTTGCTCTGCAGACCAACGGTAGCGAAACGGTTGAAACCGCCAAAGCCGGCAGCTACACCATTATTTGGGCCGCTAGTCGGAGTTGTGGTTGTTGGAGCTCCAAATGCTGCACCGGTGTCACTTTGCAGCGTAGCTTCCAATTGGAAAATCGCATTCAAACCGCCGCCCAGATCTTCAGTACCTTTGAATCCGATGCGGCTAGTGTTTTGGCCGCCTCCTCTGATGCCGTTTATGCTACCGGCTGGAGCGCCGCTGTCGGTGTTATCAAATCCCAAGTCAACGATACCGTAGACGGTAACCGACGATTGTGCCGATGCTGCACCAGCGAATGCGCCTAAAACGGCAAGAGCCAAAAGCGATTTTTTCATTTAGATGTTCCTCAAATGTTGTTTAGAAATACACCATTGCTAAGAAGGGCGTACATATTCTGCGAAGCTGCCTGTCTTGCTTAACCTCATTGCAAGACGACAGATTGATTGAAACAAAATACGCCAAGGCTGACAATCAAAATATCAAAAGGGCATGGATGAATTGCCGGGAGTGACGTTTTTTTGCAACAGGATAGTGCGTTCAAATTCCAAAATGAGGCGGAGATGTTTGGTATTGATGCATTGCAATGGATTAATAAGATGCGATTTTGATATTTCTCTGGCGTTGTCAAGCAGCCTTCATTTCCTTTGATCGGATTGACGGTCGCCAAGCCTCTTGAAGCCAGTTTGTGTTGCGCCATGTTTTGGATATCAAAACATATGATTGATGCCGATCGATGTTCCGGTCTGCCGTGTTTGTTCGCCAGCCTTTAGCGCGACGATTCCATGCAAGATGGCTTGGTCGATATCTGCATACAGGCTGGTTCGCGATGACAGAGCGTAAGTTGCGCCGACAATGAAGAAATTGCGTCTGGCGATTTCGCCGCGGTCTGATGTCTCTAGTGTGGTGCGGTAATAGCCCGTCGTTACACTGACTATAGACGTGACGTCATAGCGTGCGCCTAGCCAGATATTTTTGGCCTGGTTGGTGACAGCGGTTTCGGTGGTCGTATTTATATAGCCACCGGCAATACGGATCGCGTCTATTTTATATGCGCCACCGAATGTGATTTGGTCCTGATCCCGGTAGTCAGGGGTTCCGGTAGCGGCAACATTTGGTTTTTGCCTAGTGTAGGCGCCACCGATTGTAAATGTGCCGTCTGTATAGCCGAGTCCGACGGCTTTGGCACTTGCATCAGTGCTGCTGCCCGCGACTTCGCCCATCACATATTCAGCGCTGACGGTAAATCCGCCAAATTTCCCCAAATACTGGGCGCCGTTGCTGAAACGGGGACCGTCCACCGTTCCAAACGGTCTGCTGACCTTGCTGTCGATATTGCCGGCGACTGCACCAGCCAAGGGGATGATCTGGACGTAGCGATACTGAAAGGGCTCGTAAGCATAAACAGCTTTGCATGCCACCGATGGTTGCCGGCCAAAGTCAATGGAGCCGAAAGGACCGGCGAAGCCCACCGATGAAATCCGGTTAAAGAAGCGGCCGTCCGTATTATCGAGCGCGCCGGTGCCGGTATTGAAGCCGGTTTCGAGATGGAAGTGGGCATTCATGCCGCCGCCCAGATCTTCTGTCCCTTTGAAGCCGAGGCGATTGTTGTAATACTCGCCGTTCGAACCTATCTTCGTGCGGCTACCGGCTGCCGTCGCATTTGTTAAGTGGCGTATGCCGCCGTCTATCGTGCCGTAAATACTGATCGATGATTGCGGGACTAGAACGGTTTGGCGAAACTGGCTGCCTTCTGGTTCGGCGGATGGCGAACGGGGATCGCGCTCAAAGGTTCCATAGATAGTCATGGAAGGCGCTTGTGCGTATGCCGAGCTAATGAGAGTGCTTGCGATAACGAATGCAATGCGCAGAGGTTTCATCGAAGGGGAAGTGGGGCGTACGGTTCTTTTCATTCTTGTATAACGTCCAGTAAATCAATTTCTGTATGGCAAGCGCAGACTAAACGCAATTCATATAATCTTCTTTTGATGTCGGTTAGCATTTGCCAAATCAGAGCATGTGACGTGATAGTCTGTCGCTCGGATGCAACAATCTTTTAGTTTTGACATGGTTTGAAATTTCATGACACTTTTGGATCAATTTATTCAGCGTTTCGATAGCGCTTTGCGCGTCATCAGCGGCGTTTCCGTCGCGTCGCGCCCTAGTCCTGCCGCCGATCTTGCTGATGGTGCGTTGGCGGATGCCGAGCGTCGTCATAGCGCCGGCTTGATGCGTGTTAATCATGTGGGTGAGGTTTGTGCTCAAGCCTTGTATCAAGCGCAGGCGCAGTTTGCGCATACGGATGCAATACGTCAGCAGTTTTTGATTGCCGGTCGTGAAGAAGAAGATCACTTGGCCTGGACGGCGCAGCGCTTGCGCGAATTGGGTTCGCATACCAGTCTGCTTAATCCGCTTTGGTATGCAGGCGCTTATGCGTTGGGCGCGGTTGCTGGCAAATTAGGTGATGCGCGTAGTTTGGGATTCGTTGTGGAGACCGAACGTCAGGTCGAAGCTCACTTGAATGAGCATTTGCAGAAATTGCCGCCGCAAGATGTCAAGTCGCTGGCGGTGGTTGCGCAAATGAGTGCGGATGAAGTTGCGCACGGCGCGGCAGCGCAAGCCTTGGGCGCGCAAGTGGTGTCGCCTTTGGCGCAAAAAGGCATGCAAGCCATGTCGAAAATCATGACGACTACGGCTTACTATATTTAGTGCTGTAGTTGGTAAGCGAGTTCGCGACTAGCAAGGCAGACGCGAAGTTGTCGTGCTCTAATATATATAAGAAGCAAGAAGCGGCCGCATCTGCCTTAAGGCGATAGCGGCTGTTTTCTATTTAATATCAGATAGCAGCAGGTGCTGACGCTGCGTCATCCACGATTTCGAATGAGTGCGTAATTTCTGCAGTCTTTTCCATCATGATGGACGCTGAACAGTACTTGTCGTGCGACAGCTTGATCGCGCGTTCCACCACGTTAGGTTTCAGGTTGCGGCCGGTGACCGTGAAGTGAAAATGCACTTTGGTGAATACTTTTGGATCGGTTTCTGCGCGCTCTGATTTGAGTGTCACTTCGCAGCCGCGCACGTCCTGACCACTTTTGCGCAAAATCACCACTACGTCGTAGGCGGTGCAGCCGCCGGTGCCGAGCAAAACGACTTCCATCGGGCGCGGCGCCAGATTGCGGCCGCCACCCTCAGGCGCGCCATCCATCGCGACGACGTGGCCGGAGCCGGTTTCAGCCAAAAATGTCATGCCGGACAAGCCGGTCCAGCGTACTGTGCATTCCATGGTTTTCTCTTTGTTTGCGATTAGTTGTGTCATTGTAACTGTTTGGCGAGGACGGGATAAGCGCTAAAAATGTAGAGCAAAGACAGATTTGCCACGGAAAGTAGCTAAATCACAGCGATTAGCCAAGCAAATGGGTGGTTTTTTGTGATTAGGTTTGACGCTAAGTCCTTGAAAAGACTATAATCTGCGGTTCTTTCGTTTGCTCAGGAAGAGATACAAGGCCGAGTACGTGGCATCACTGCACGTAACCACCATTTGAGCGATTTAATTATTTAGGAAGTCATCATGAAAACCTTCTCCGCTAAAGGACACGAAGTCCAGCGCGATTGGTTCGTGATTGACGCGACGGACAAAGTCCTCGGACGTGTTGCCAGCGAAGTGGCACTCCGACTGCGCGGCAAACACAAACCGGAATTTACTCCTCACGTCGACACCGGCGATTTCATCGTCGTGATCAACGCAGGCAAACTGCGCGTGACCGGTACCAAAGCAACAGAAAAAACATACTATCGCCACTCGGGTTACCCAGGCGGTATCTATGAAACCAACTTCCTGAAAATGCAACAGCGTTTTCCGGGTCGCGCGCTTGAGAAAGCGGTCAAAGGCATGTTGCCTAAAGGCCCACTCGGCTACGCGATGATCAAGAAGCTCAAAGTGTACGCTGAGGCAACTCATCCGCACGCTGCGCAGCAACCTAAAGCACTTGAACTCTAAGGAATAGACATGATCGGTAACTACAATTACGGAACCGGCCGTCGCAAGAGTGCAGTGGCTCGCGTCTTCATCAAATCCGGCTCCGGCCAGATCGTCGTCAACGGCAAGCCAGCGAATGAATATTTTTCGCGCGAAACCGGTCTGATGGTGATTCGCCAGCCTCTGGAACTGACCAACAATGTTGAAACATTCGACATCATGGTCAACGTTAACGGCGGCGGTGAATCCGGCCAAGCGGGCGCTGTGCGTCATGGCATCACCCGTGCACTGATCGACTACGATGCAACACTGAAATCGGAACTGTCCAAAGCAGGCTTCGTTACTCGTGATGCACGTGAAGTTGAACGTAAAAAGGTCGGTCTGCGCAAAGCACGCCGCGCCAAACAGTTCTCCAAGCGTTAATCTGCGTTTTCAGAGCATCGAAAAGCCGCCTGGTTTACGCCTGGCGGCTTTTTTTATCCTTGTTTGCAGTTGGAAACGATGGTGGGGCGAGCGTATGCAGCCCATCGCCTGTTAAAATAAAACGAAGTAAATTTTGCTAGGAAGAAACATGATCAAGGTTGGCATCGTCGGCGGGACCGGTTATACAGGCGTGGAATTGTTACGCTTGTTGGCAACGCATCCGGAAGTCAAACTCACCGCGATTACCTCGCGCAAGGAAGATGGTTTGCCGGTGGCAGACATGTTTCCATCGCTGCGCGGACGTGTGGACCTGGCGTTTTCGGCGCCGGAAAAAGCCAAGCTGACCGAATGTGATGTTGTTTTCTTTGCCACGCCGCACGGTGTGGCCATGGCGCAAGCGCCGGAATTGCTGGCCGCTGGCGTCAAGGTCATCGACCTTGCAGCTGACTTCCGTTTGCAAGACATCGCTTCCTTTGAGAAGTGGTACAAGATCCCGCACACCTGCCCGGAGCTGTTGAAAGAAGCTGCTTACGGTCTGGTTGAATTGAATCGCGACACCATCCGCAAAGCGCGCATCGTCGGCAACCCAGGCTGCTATCCGACCACCATGCAACTCGGTCTCGCGCCTTTGTTGCAGGCTGGTGTGATTGATGCGTCGCACCTGATCGCCGATTGCAAATCGGGCGTATCCGGTGCCGGTCGTAAAGCTGAAGTCGCGACGCTGTTCTCCGAAGCGGGCGATAACTTCAAAGCCTACGGTGTGTCTGGTCATCGTCACTCACCAGAGACCCTCGAACGTTTGCGTTTGTTGACCAATGATAAAGTCGGCCTGCTGTTCACGCCGCATCTGGTGCCTATGATACGTGGCATGCATTCGACCCTGTATGCACGCCTGACCAAGGACATAGACAACGCAGCGCTGCAAGCCCTGTTTGAAAAGGCGTATGGCAATGAACCGTTTATCGACGTAATGCCTTTCGGTTCGCATCCTGAAACACGTTCGACACGTGCGTCGAATATGCTGCGTATCGCCTTGCACCGGCCGGATAACGGCGACACCGTCGTGGTACTGGTGGTACAGGACAACCTGGTCAAGGGCGCTTCCGGCCAGGCGGTGCAATGTATGAATCTGATGTTCGGCCTGGATGAAACGGCCGGTTTGATGCACATCCCTGTTTTGCCGTAATGATGCGCATCTGATACATGAGTAAGCCCAAACCGGTATTTAAGTCCCTGCAACGCAAGCTATGGTTGCGTCGCTGGTCGATATCAGCGCCGCGCATGACCATCAAGAATCACCTGCCGTGGCCATTGCGGGCGGTATTCATCGCGATTGTGGTGGGTTTGGGTGGTGCGATGGCGATGTGGGCCTATGACCTGGGGCGCAGTTTTACCGGTTTCAAGCCGGGTGCGACCACAGCTCAACTAGCAGAAGTGCAGGAGCAACTCAAACAAATCACCACTGAGCGCGATAAATTTGAAACCACGGTGAATGCGGCGGAGAGCCAGCTCAATATAGAGCGTTCGCTGCAGTCACAACTGGCGCGCCAGATCAAAATGCTGGAATCGGAAAACACCAAGCTGAAAGAGGACCTGGCTTTCTTTGAAAGCCTGTTGCCGACCGATACCGGGGCACAAGGGATTACGATACGACGCCTGAAGGCGGAAATGCTGGAGCCTACGCAATTGCGTTACCGCTTGCTATTGATGCAGGGTGGCAAGGTAGCCCACGATTTCGCAGGGAATTACCAGCTTATTGTGACGCTGGTGCAGGACGGCAAAAGTGCTATGATGACTTTCCCGAAGCCGGATGAAGCGGATAAATTCAAGCTCTCATTCAGGCATTACCAGCGTATAGAGGGCGTCCTCACGATACCTGCAGGCGCAGTGCCCAAGTCGATCCAGATCAAGGTCCTGGAAAAAGGCACGTTGCGCGCGCAACAGTCTTCAAATTTGTAAAGGAGCGTCATCATGTTTAGCCGTAAAGCAAAAAGTACGATAGATAGCCTGATAGGCGCTTCCACCATCATCACCGGCAACGTCCATTTCAAGGGCGGTTTGCGTATCGATGGTTGCGTCAAAGGCGACGTGATTGCCCAGGCAGATGAAATCAGCATGTTGGTGATTTCCGAGCATGCGCGGGTCGAAGGTGAAGTGCGGGTTGCGCATTTACTTGTCAATGGGGAAATTATCGGACCGGTATTTTCGTCAGAATTGCTTGAATTGCAGCCGAAAGCCCGCATAACTGGTGACGTAAACTACAAAGCGCTGGAAATGCACGGCGGCGCCGTAGTTTCCGGCAAGCTGACCCATGAGGTCGATGAACCGATTTTGAAGTTGGCTGTACCTATACTTGCCGCGAACAATACGTAAAACGCGGCTTAGGTCTATAATGAACTACCGTTTTCCAGCAGGAGCCTGAAATGAATGCAGTTGCCGAAATGCCATCCCCTATCGTTTTCAGCGACAGCGCTGCGCTGAAAGTTGCAGAGTTGATCGAAGAAGAAGGTAATCCAGATCTGAAATTGCGCGTATTTGTGCAGGGCGGCGGTTGCTCCGGCTTCCAGTACGGCTTTACGTTTGACGAAATCGTCAACGAAGACGACACCACCATGACCAAGAACGGCGTGCAGTTGCTGATCGACTCAATGAGCTACCAGTATCTGGTCGGCGCAGAGATCGATTACAAAGACGACCTGGAAGGTGCGCAATTCGTGATCAAGAATCCGAATGCAACAACGACGTGTGGTTGCGGTTCTTCGTTCTCGGCTTAATAGCGTAACGACGCAGCTCGGTCTCCAATAAAAAAGCGCAGAATCTTCTGCGCTTTTTTTACGTCCGTAAACTTTGCGTGTTCAGGCCAGGTACAGCGCGCCCAAGATCCGCAAGCCGCGTGCGCCGGTCACCGATGGCAGGTTACCCGGCTCACGTACAGTGAAGCGTTGCGCCAGCCATGCAAAGGCGAGCGCCTCCACCTGATTCGGCGCCACGCCCAGCGTCACTGTCGACTCTACCTTGATCGTCGCCTGATGCAGCTTCAACGCATAGTGCAATAGCGTCAGCAGATAGTGATTGTAGGCACCGCCACCGCATACATACACCGCCTGGGTGTGTGGCGCATACAGTTTGATCGCATCCGCCAGCGTGGTCGCCGTGAATACTGCCAGCGTGGTTTGGACATCGGCACTCGCGAGTCCCGGGAAGTTGCTTAGTTTTTGCGCCAGCCAGGCTGGATGAAACAAATCGCGTCCGGTGCTTTTCGGTGGTGCAGCCGCGAAGAATGCTTCATCACGCAGTGCTGCCAACAATTCTGTGTGCACATTGCCAGTCTTGGCCCATGCGCCATCTGCATCGTAAGGCTGACCATTGTGTTGTGCTATCCATGCATCCATCAATACATTGCCTGGCCCGGTGTCGAAGCCGATGACGGGCGCGTTTTCATCTTTCGGCAGGATGCTGATGTTGGCGATGCCGCCTATGTTTACCAGCACGCGGTTTTCAGTCGTTGATCCGAACAGTGCTTGATGGAAGGCTGGTACCAGCGGTGCGCCCTGACCACCGGCAGCGATGTCGCGGCTACGCAGGTCGGCGATGACATCGATGCCGGTGAGTTCTGCCAGCAAGGCCGGGTTGTTGGTCTGCCGTGTATAGCCGACCTCGGGCCGATGCCGTATGGTTTGACCATGCACGCCGATGGCGGCTACGCGCGCGGCATCAAGCTGTGTCTGTTGCAGCAGGTCGCCTACGCATTCCGCGTAGTGAGTGACCAGCGTATTGGCGGCGATCGCTTCACGATGAATTTCATCCGGACCTGCGCTTTGCAGCGCCATCAGTTCGGCGCGTAACGCATCGGGAAAGGGCACATAGGCTGCGGCCAGAGTCTGGCGCACGCTGCCGTCTGCAGAGAACTCGGCGAGGATGCCATCGACGCCATCGAGGCTGGTGCCGGACATCAGGCCTATGAAAAGGGAGGAATCAGTAGACATAAAAAAACCGTTCGTCAGGGTAGTTCACTCTACACTGGACGAACGGTTTTGTGGAGCCGGATCAGACAGATCCGGCTCGGAAGCGCTGCTTATTTTGCTGCGAGGCGGACGTTGCTATTTTCCGGTGACAGCAAGGCAAAGCGATGTGTCATGTCGGTGGCGACAGTGCGGAATTTTTGCATTTGCGAAGCGGTCAACGGCTGTGCATTCGGGATATCGACAGACATCGGATCACGTGCTTCATTGTTGACGCGGAACTCATAGTGCAGATGCGGACCGGTCGACCAGCCCGTCATGCCGACATAGCCGATGACTTGACCCTGGCTGACTTTGGTACCTTTGCGCAGGTTGGTGGCAAAGCGGCTCATGTGCGCATAAGCGGTCGAGTACTTGGACCAGTGCTTGATGATGACGACGTTGCCGTAACCGCGCTGGGTGCCAGCGAAGTCGATCACGCCATCGCCGGAAGCACGGATAGGTGTGCCGATCGCTGCTGCGAAGTCGACGCCTTTATGTGCTTTCCACAAACCGGAGATAGGGTGCTTGCGCACCGAGAAGCCGGACGAGATACGCGAGAATTCCAGTGGCGATTTGAGGAAGGCTTTTTTCAGTGACTTGCCGTCAAAGCCATAGTAACCGCCGCTCGAAGCAACGCTAGGATCATCGAACCAGACCGATTGATAGGTTGCAGGGCCATTCATGAATTCGCCTGCCAGTACGCGACCAGCGTAGACGTATTCGCCGTTTTGCCAGAAGGTTTCGTACACTACGTTGAAGCGGTCACCACGACGCAGGTCGGAGCCGAAGTCGATGTTGGTGGAAAACATATCGACGATTTGCGAAGCGACGTTGTCCGGGATTTGTGCGGCGTCAGTGGCAGCAAACAGCGAAGATCTGATTTCGCCGGAGCGCATTTCTATGCGTTTTTCCAGCGCGATGGCTTTTTCGGTAGCCTTGAAACCCTTGCCTTCGCGGCGGATTTCTATGTTCTTCAGGTTGCCTGCACCAGTACCGACGGTGCTGCTGAGCCAATTCAATTCGCCGTCTTCAGTGGTTTGCACCTGTACCCGTTTGCCGGCTTTCAGTTGCATCACATTGCGCGCGATGGCATCGGATTTGATGAAGTTGGCAGCGTCTGCGTCGTCTACACCCAGGCGATTCAACAAAGTGGCGAGGGTGTCGCCCGAGCGCACGCGCTCTTCGCTGATGTAGTTTTGCTGGAGGGTGTCGAGTGCGGCGATCTGGTCGGCCAGATGAGGCAGCTGCAATTCCTGTGTAATGGACTTGATCGGCAAATCATCTGCATCAGGGGCCATAGGGGCCACGCCTGCTGCACCAAACGCGCACACTGCCAACAGCAATGCGGAGGCGGAAACGATGCGGGTTTTACGGGATGATCCGAGTAGTAGTTTCTTACTGGCTGAGCTTGCGCTAAGTAATTTATTTAATGTGAACATGCAATAAGTTAAAATCTGCCGCTTGTTCGGTTTCTCTTTCTTGTGTTTTTATAAGTTGATGAACGGCAAGGTTAGAGTAGCTGGAATTAAATTAAAAAAGCATTGTACCGATTTCTGTTTTTCTTACCCCTTTTTTTACAATTTACTTTTACGATATGGACGTTTCTTCTAGCAGCAAAGCTGATCAATTGCCTCTCTCAGACAAGGTGCAAGAGGCCTTGGCGGTCACTAAGCGCGGCGTTGAAGAATTGTTAATCGAATCAGAGTTCGCGCAGAAGCTCGCGCGGTCTGAACAAACTGGCAAGCCTTTACGCATCAAACTCGGTCTGGACCCGACTGCACCAGATTTGCACCTGGGCCACACCGTCGTATTGAACAAGATGCGTCAGTTGCAAGATCTGGGCCATCAGGTGATCTTCCTGATCGGTGATTTCACCTCCATGATCGGCGACCCGTCCGGCCGTAATATCACCCGCCCGCCGTTGACGAAAGAACAAATCGAAGAAAACGCGAAGACCTACTTCTCGCAAGCCAGCCTGGTGCTGGATCCGGAACGTACCGAGATCCGCTACAACTCGGAGTGGTGCGATCCGCTGGGGGCGCGCGGCATGATCGAGCTGTCGGCCAAATACACGGTGGCGCGCATCCTCGAGCGCGAAGACTTCACCAAGCGCTTCAAGGCGAATACGCCTATCTCGCTGCATGAATTCCTCTACCCGCTGATGCAGGGCTACGACTCGGTCGCCCTGAAATCCGACTTGGAGCTGGGCGGTACTGATCAAAAATTCAACTTGCTGGTGGGTCGCGAGTTGCAAAAAAGCTATGGCCAAGAACAGCAATGTATCTTGACCATGCCTTTGCTCGAAGGTCTGGACGGCGTTGAAAAGATGTCGAAATCCAAAGGAAATTACATCGGCATCACCGAACCGGGTAACACCATGTTCGCCAAGCTGATGAGCATTTCCGATGTGATGATGTGGCGTTACTACGAATTGTTGTCTTTCCGCTCACTCGCTGAAATCGCCCAGTTCAAGCAAGATATCGAAGGCGGCCGCAATCCGCGCGACGTCAAAGTCTTGCTGGCGCAGGAAATCGTCGCACGCTTCCATTCCGTGCAAGCGGCGGAAGACGCGCTGACCGACTTCGTCAATCGCTCCAAAGGCGGTATTCCGGACGACATCCCGGAAGTTGCGCTGACCGGCGCGCCTTTGGGCATAGGCCAATTGCTCAAGCAGGCGAACCTGTGCGCGTCGACTTCGGAAGCCTTGCGCATGGTAGAGCAGGGCGGCGTCCGTATCGACGGTACGGTCATCAGCGACAAGGGTTTGAAAGTGGAAGCGGGTACAGTGGTCGTGCAAGTCGGCAAGCGCAAGTTTGCACGCGTATCACTGGCTTAAGCAGGACTGCATGATTGCACTCTTGCAGCGGGTAGCGCATGCCAGCGTTGTGGTGGATGGCGCAACCGTAGGCGCGATCGATGCCGGGCTGATGGTATTGCTATGTGCAGAGCGCGGCGATACTGAGAAGGAAGCAGATGCCTTGCTCGGCAAATTACTGTCGTATCGCGTGTTTTCGGATGCGGCAGGCAAGATGAATTTGAGCGTGGTTGATACCGCCGGTGGCGTATTGCTGGTGCCGCAGTTCACGCTGGCAGCAGATACGCGCTCCGGCACGCGTCCTTCATTCACGCCCGCGGCAGCACCGGATCTGGCGCGTGCCCTGTTTGATTACTTTGTCGCGCAGGCACGCGGACGACATGCCAATATCGCGACCGGGCAATTCGGCGCAGATATGAAAGTTTCACTCACCAATGACGGACCGGTGACGTTTTGGTTGCAGGTTAAACCGGCGGTTTGAAATATCCATGCGGCATGATTTGCTTGCTGCCGCTACAATGTTTTCAACTAAATTAAACAGTCGAGTGCACGATGAAACTATGGAGTGATTCTTTCAAGGATGGTGCGGCAATCCCGGGCGAGTTCGCTTTTTGCGTGATCGACCCGGCGACGCATGTCACCTTGTCCAGCAATAAAAATCCGCATCTGGCCTGGAGCGGTGTGCCCGCAGCGACCAAATCGCTGGTGCTGGTCGTGCACGATCCGGATGTGCCTTCACGTGGCGATGATGTGAATCAGGAGGGCAAGACCGTGCCGGCCGATTTGCCGCGTGTCGACTTCTTCCACTGGACGCTGGTCGACCTGCCGCCGGACACGCAGCAAATTGCAGCCGGATCTTTTGCACATGGCGTAACCCCACGCGGTAAATCCGGTCCGGCGATTGCGAACTCGCCGGTTCCGGGCGCTCGTCACGGCATCAACGATTACACCGGCTGGTTTGCATCGGATGCCGATATGGCAGGCGCATACTTTGGCTATGACGGTCCATGCCCGCCGTGGAACGATGCGATCGTGCATCGCTATGTATTCACTCTGTATGCGCTGGATATTGCCAGTGTGCCGCTGGATGGTGAATTCACCGGCCAGCAAGTGCGCGCTGCGATCGCCGGGCATGTGCTGGATCAGGCCAGTGTCAGCGGTAGCTACACGCTGAATCCGGCACTGGCACCAGACTAGTAACGAGGAAGATGTGACAGAAATATTATTGATACGCCACGGCGAAACCGAGTGGAATGTCGGCAAGCGTTTGCAGGGGCATACCGACGTTGCGCTGAACAATGAAGGTCGGCGGCAGGCGGCGGCGCTCGGACGCGTCTTGCTGGATGAGCCGCTGGACGCGATTTATTCAAGCGATCTGTTGCGCGCCTACGATACGGCACAGGCAGTAGCGAATCCGCGTGGCATGCAAGTGCAGTCCGAGCAGGGTTTGCGTGAGCGCTGCTTTGGTGCCTTCGAGGGTTTGAACCACCCGGAAATCAAGGAAAAGTTTCCGGAAGATTACGCCGCATGGCAGCGTCGCGATATCGATGCGCGCTATCCGGACGGTGAGCGTCGTGCGGAAACCTTGCGTGAATTTGCAGCACGGGCGGTGGATTGCATTTCCCGCCTTGCGAGTATGCCGGGTAACCGCAAGATTGCGGTCTTTACGCATGGCGGCGTGCTGGATTCGGTGTACCGTCGTGTGAAAAGCATGGGCTATGAGCACCCGCGTGATTTTGACGTGCTGAACGCCAGCATCAACCGTGTGAGCTTTGATGGTCAGAATTTCCAGATCCTGCAATGGGCAGATGTCTCGCATCTGGCGCATGCGTCGCTGGATGAAAATGACAACCCCAAGTAACAGCTGCAAATAAAAAATTGAAATAAGCCAGGCGAAATAGGCAAACTGGCAATAAGTTGCCTGGAAATACAACGTTTGGTGCATTGCTTCATAAGTCACGGGCGGATGCGGCTAAAATAGCGGTTTTCCTCCGCATGCTGCTGTCGTGAACATCGGTCCTTATTCCCTTCCGAACAATGTTTTTGTCGCCCCCATGGCCGGGGTGACGGATCGGCCATTCCGCCAATTGTGCAAACAATTGGGCGCGGGCTACGCCGTATCGGAGATGGCAGCCTCGAATCCAAGGTTGTGGGCCAGCGATAAATCCACGCGTCGTACCAATCACGATGGCGAAGTCGAGCCGAAAGCGGTGCAGATTGCCGGTGCCGATCCGGTTTTGCTGGCCGAGTGCGCCAAATTCAATGTGGATAAAGGTGCGCAAATCATCGATATCAACATGGGTTGCCCGGTCAAGAAAGTGTGCAATAGCTGGTGCGGCTCGGCCCTGTTGCAGCATGAAAGCCTGGTCGCGGAAATCCTGGAAGCCGTGGTCGCATCGGTCAACGTACCGGTCACGCTGAAATTCCGTACCGGCTGGGACCGGGCGCACAAGAATGCGCTGAATATCGCGCGCATCGCTGAACAAAGCGGCATCGCCATGCTGACCCTGCACGGGCGTACCCGTGCCGATGGTTACAGCGGCGACGCTGAGTACGAGATGATTACTGCAGTCAAGGCGTCAGTTTCTATACCTGTAGTGGCGAATGGCGACATCACGACGCCGGAGAAAGCGCGCTATGTGCTGGATGTGACCGGAGCGGATGCCATCATGGTCGGTCGCGCGGCACAGGGGCGGCCGTGGATTTTCCGTGAAATCGAGCATTACCTGCGGACCGGGACTTATTTGCCGCCACCTATGATTGCCGAAGTGCAAGCCCTGATGGATGAGCATTTGCGTGCGCATTATGCTTTTTATGGTGAATATCTCGGGGTACGTACCGCGCGCAAGCATATAGGCTGGTACGTGCGGGAACTGGTTGGTGGCGAAGCATTTCGTCAACAAATGAACAAGCTGGAAGACTGCGAGCAGCAATTGGCTGCCGTAAATACATTCTTTGAAATGCAGTTGGCCCACGGCGAACGGTTACAATATCGTCCGACCGCAGAAAAGTTGGCCGCCTGATACGGGGTTGGTGTCTTGTCATGTAAGTGGCAGAATGCGAGCCCGACAAATTATAAAAACGCGCAATCAACTAAGCACAATGAGCAAAGATAATATCCAAGAAGTCGTCAAGAAAAGCCTCGAGAAGTATTTCAAGGACCTCGGCGAGCAAATGCCATCGAATGTTTATGAGATGGTGGTCTTCACCGTAGAAAAACCCATCCTCGAAGCAGTGATGGAACGTGCTGAAGGCAACCAGTCGCACGCGGCGGACATGCTGGGCATTAACCGCAACACCTTGCGCAAGAAATTGCAGCAGCACGATTTATTGTAATTTCCAACCTTCTTCCCGCACTCGCGGCGGGAAGTGAATAAGCTAAGGGCAGTGGCGTCGCGGCCTGTTTGAACTCTGCTTACGACGCGCCTTTATCTTATTTAATTTACTTCCACTATTTTCATCATGATCAAACAAGCTCTCATCTCGGTCTCCGACAAAACTGGCGTTCTGGAATTTGCCCGCGCCCTGTCAGGCATGGGTGTCAACATCCTGTCGACCGGCGGCACCGCAAAACTGCTGGCTGAGAACGGCATCAGCGTGACCGAAGTGGCCGACTACACCGGCTTCCCTGAGATGCTGGATGGCCGCGTCAAAACCTTGCACCCGAAAGTACACGGCGGCATCCTGGCGCGTCGCGATTTTCCTGAGCATGTCAGCGCACTGGATAAGCACGCGATCCCGACCATCGACATGGTGGTCGTCAATCTCTATCCATTCCAGCAAACCGTGGCACGTGCAGAGTGCTCGCTGGAAGATGCCATCGAAAACATCGACATCGGCGGTCCTGCCATGTTGCGTTCGTCGGCCAAGAATCACAAAGACGTCGTCGTCATTTGCGATCCGACTGACTACAGCCAGGTACTGAGCGAGCTCGGTGCGAATAAGGGCGAAGTCACTTACGAAACCAAATTCACATTGGCGAAAAAAGTATTCGCACACACCGCGCAATACGACGGTGCGATCACCAATTACTTTACTTCGCTGGGTGCAGACAAACAGCACGCCACACGCAGTGCTTATCCGTCTACCCTGAACCTGCATTTCGAAAAAGTGCAGGAAATGCGTTACGGTGAAAACCCGCATCAATCGGCAGCCTTCTATCGCGAAAGCAATCCGCAAGTCGGCGCGTTGGCCAACTACACGCAATTGCAAGGCAAGGAACTGTCGTACAACAACATCGCCGATGCAGATGCAGCATGGGAATGCGTAAAGACTTTCGACGAATCCGCATGCGTCATCATCAAGCACGCGAATCCTTGCGGCGTGGCAGTCGGCATCAGCCCGCTGGAAGCGTATAGCAAGGCTTTGCAAACCGATCCGACTTCGGCCTTCGGCGGCATCATCGCCTTCAATCGCGAGCTGGATGGCAATGCAGCAGAAGCCGTGGCCAAACAATTCGTTGAAGTCCTGATTGCGCCGTCCTTCAGTGAAAAAGCCAAACAGATTTTTGCTGGCAAACAAAACGTACGCCTGCTGGAAATCCCGCTCGGCAATGCAGTCAATGCACATGACTTTAAACGCGTAGGCGGTGGCTTGCTGGTGCAATCGCCGGATGCGAAAAACGTCTTGCTGTCTGAAGTGAAAGTGGTCAGCAAGAAGCAACCGACCCAGCAACAATTGCAAGACCTGATGTTTGCATGGCGTGTGGCGAAGTTCGTTAAATCGAACGCGATCGTGTTCTGCGCAAACGGCATGACCATGGGCGTAGGCGCAGGCCAGATGAGCCGCATCGACTCCGCGCGTATCGCCTCGATCAAGGCGCAGAATGCAGGCTTGTCGCTGGCTGGTACCGCGGTCGCGTCGGACGCGTTCTTCCCGTTCCGCGATGGCCTCGATGTCGTGGTTGCGGCCGGTGCGACTTCAGTCATCCATCCGGGTGGTTCGATGCGCGATCAGGAAGTAATCGATGCAGCGGATGAACAAGGCGTCGTGATGCTGATGACAGGCACACGCCACTTCCGTCACTAATCAGCAAAGTCATGCGACACTAGTCGCGTGACTTGCTTATAGCTACTTCCTACTCCATGAAAATTCTCGGTATCGACCCCGGCTTGCGTACTACCGGCTTTGGCGTGATCGAGAAGCATGGCAACAAGCTCAGCTACATCGCATCGGGCACCATCAAAACGCCCGATGCCGATTTGCCGCAGCGCCTCAAAACCATACTCTCCAGCGTCTCCGAAGTCATTGCGACGTATCGTCCAGATTGCGCGGCGATAGAGAAGGTATTCGTCAACGTGAATCCGCAATCGACGCTCTTGCTTGGACAGGCACGGGGTGCGGCGATATGCGCGCTGGTGCATGCAGATTTGCTGGTGGCGGAATACACCGCGCTGCAAGTCAAGCAAGCAGTGGTCGGGCAGGGCAAGGCGCAAAAAGCACAGGTGCAGGACATGGTGCAGCGCTTGCTGAAGTTGTCGGGTATGCCCGGCACCGATGCCGCCGATGCATTGGGTGTGGCGATCTGCCATGCGCACAGCGGCGAAACCCTGAGCGTGCTCGGTGCATTGGCACCGGAGCTGGCACGCAAAGGTTTGCGCGTGCGCGGCGGCCGCCTGGTCGGTTAGGTCGGTTAGTATTAGTCTTTCCTCTTTTCCCAAGGTCACAGCGAGATGATAGGTCGTCTTTCCGGAGTATTGCTCGAAAAAAATCCACCGCAATTGCTGGTCGATTGCAACGGCGTCGGTTATGAAGTCAACGTGCCGATGAGCACCTTCTACAACCTGCCGGGTTTGGGTGAAAAAGTTGTGCTGCTGACCCATCTGACGGTGCGTGAAGATGCGCACATCCTGTTTGGTTTTGGTACGAACGAAGAACGTAACGTCTTCAAGCAACTGGTAAAAATTACTGGCATAGGCGCGCGCACTGCATTGTCTATCCTGTCGGGCATGTCGGTGGCTGACCTGGCGCAATCGATCACCTTGCAGGAAGCAGGGCGCCTGACCAAGATCCCCGGCATCGGTAAGAAGACCGCTGAGCGTCTCTTGCTGGAACTGAAGGGCAAGTTGGGTGCCGACCTTGGCGGAGCCGGTGCGGTCGCGACCGATGCGACTTCGGACATCCTGAACGCTTTGCTTGCTCTGGGTTATTCCGACAAGGAAGCGATGCTGGCACTCAAACAAGTACCATCCGGTACCGGTGTCTCTGACGGCATCAAGCTCGCGCTCAAGTCCTTGTCCAAGGCTTAAGGCCTGTCCTATTAACTTTCGCCGCCGCCACGCTACAATGCGACCATGAGCATACAAACCGACGATTTCAGCGAACAACGCATCATAGCCGCGACCCCAGCCTCCGCCAACGAGGAGGCGATAGAGCGCGCGCTGCGTCCTAAGCAACTGGACGAATATGTAGGCCAGGAAAAAATCCGTGGCCAGCTGGAAATCTTCATCACTGCAGCACGGCAACGCCACGAAGCGCTGGATCACACCTTGTTGTTTGGTCCGCCGGGTTTGGGCAAGACCACGCTCGCACACATCATCGCACGTGAAATGGGCGTCAACCTGCGCCAGACTTCCGGTCCGGTGCTCGAACGCGCTGGTGACCTGGCAGCACTGCTGACCAATCTCGAAGCCAACGATGTACTCTTCATCGATGAAATCCACAGGCTGTCGCCGGTAGTTGAAGAAATCCTGTATCCGGCGCTCGAGGATTACCAGATCGATATCATGATCGGCGAAGGCCCTGCCGCGCGCTCGGTGCGCCTGGATTTACAGCCGTTCACACTGGTTGGTGCAACCACGCGTGCCGGCATGCTGACCAATCCTTTGCGTGATCGCTTCGGTATCGTTGCACGTCTCGAGTTTTATACACCGCTGGAATTGGCGCGTATTGTTACCCGTAGTTCTTCTTTGCTGAATGCGCCTATCGATGACGATGGCGCATTGGAAATCGCCAAGCGCAGCCGAGGCACGCCGCGTATCGCGAACCGCTTGTTGCGTCGCGTACGTGATTACGCTGAAGTCAAAGGCAACGGCAAGATTACCAAGGCAATGGCCGATGCTGCACTGGTCATGCTGGATGTCGATCCGGTCGGCTTCGACCTGATGGATAGAAAGCTGCTGGAAGCGGTACTGTTCAAATTCAATGGCGGTCCGGTCGGCCTCGACAACCTCGCCGCAGCCATCGGCGAAGAGCGCGACACCATAGAAGACGTGCTCGAACCTTATCTGATCCAGCAAGGCTTTTTGCAACGTACGCCACGCGGACGTATCGCCACGCCGGCTGCCTATACCCATTTCGGCGTGACCGCGCCGCAGACCGGGCCGACTGGCGACTTGTGGGCAGGGCAGTAAACGTCGCATGCAAATCTGGGTTGATGCGGATGCCTGTCCCAATGTGATCAAGGAAGTCTTGTTTCGCGTGGCGGACCGACTGGAAGTGCAGGTCACGTTGGTAGCCAACAAACTACTGCGCACACCGCCCTCGCGTTACATCAAGGCGCTGCAGGTGCCTGCCGGTTTCGATGTGGCAGACAATGAAATCGTGCGCCTGGTGCAGCCTGGCGACCTGGTAATTACCGCCGATATCCCGCTGGCGGCCGATGTGCTGGAAAAAGGCGGACATCCGCTGAATCCACGCGGCGAGTTTTATACCAAAGACAACATCCAGCAACATCTCACCATGCGCAGCTTCATGGATGACTTGCGTAGCAGCGGCGTCGATACCGGCGGCCCGGCCGCCTTCAGTCAGGCTGATACGCGCAATTTTGCCAATCAGCTGGACCGTTACCTTGCGCGCCAGCGCGGCAAAAACTGATCACATTGTTGATAGTAGCCACTGTTGCACTGTGTCATTAGTCAAATGACATGTCCGCATTAAAAAATTTCATCTGATACGGTCGTCCTGAGACAAATTGCTCCTTTTCAGGGCGTAATCCTTGTGTGAGAATGTTGCATCGCAAATAAGGCTTTATTTCCTTTATTCAACTTCTCTGCGCGAGCTAGCCATGTTGATGTCTACCCAAGCCAATCGATACGCGCACCAATTACTGACCGCGCGAGCGGATGCGCAACAAATTCCCTGCCTGACCAAAGACGACAATCTCACGATAGCCGATGGCTATGATGTGGCCAAATGCATCGTCGATATCCGTACCGCGCAAGGCGAGACGCCGATAGGACGCAAGATCGGTTTCACCAATCGCCGTATCTGGCCGAACTATGGTGAGCGCGAACCGATCAACGCACCGATCTGGGCGCATATGTATGACGATACCGTGCGTTATTCAGAAAATAACCACGGTTTGCAGGACTTGACCGGTGCCGTGCAGCCACGCATAGAGCCAGAGATCGTGTTCAAGCTGGCCAAGGCGCCGCCCAAGGATGCCACGCTGGAAGATATTACGGATTGCATAGAATGGATGGCGCACGGCTTTGAGCTGGTGGTCTGTCCGTTTGCAGACTGGAAGTTTGAAGCTGCGGATGCAGTTGCCGCTTTCGGTTTCCACGGCGCACTGATCCTGGGTGAGCCACACGTGTTGTCGTCGGCTACGCGTTTGCACTTGGCAGACATCCTGACTGCGGCCAGTGTTTCGCTGTCGTATAGCGAAGGCGAAGAGTTCCGCTTGCATAGCGCAGGCTTTGGCAGCAATGTGCTGGACAGCCCGGTACATGCTTTGCTGAACCTGCACCAGACCTTGCAGACGCAACCGCAATTCGCACCACTGGCAGCCGGTGAAATTATTGCGACTGGTACTTTGACCGATGCTTATTCAGTCAAGCCGGGACAAACATGGTCGACTGCGTTTTCTGGTGTGGCTTTGCCAGGACTGACTTTATCGTTCGTCTGATCCTGCATTAGTCACATGAAAAAAGCGGCTGACGTATTGCTACGTCAGCCGCTTTTTTATTGCCGACCAGTCTCGCAGGGCGGCTCAGTTTGCACGCTTACAGTTTGGCAAATTGCTCGCGCAGTTTGTTCAGTGTGGCCGAGAAGTTGGCAACGCGTTCCTTCTCCTGTGCCACAACTTGTGCCGGTGCGCGGGCGACGAAACTTTCATTGCCGAGCTTGTTGTTGGCCTTGGTGATTTCGCCATCCAGACGTGCGATTTCCTTGCTCAGGCGTTCGCGTTCTGCAGCCACATCGATTTCCACTTTCAGCATCAGCTTGGCGGTGCCGACGATGGAAACAGGTGCCGGTGATTCCGGCAACTGGTTCGCAACATTCACTTCCGACAGTTTGGCCAGTGCTTGCAGATACGGTGCGAACGACTGCAGGCGTTCGGCCTGGGTGGTGTCGCCTGCTTCCAGGATCAGCGGTACGCGCAGTGCTGGTGACAATTGCATTTCACCGCGCAGGTTACGGCAGGCATCGGTCATCGACTTCAGTTCTGCCATCCAGTTCTCTGCCTGCTCATCGATCTTGCCAGCCTGTGCTTCAGGGTAAGGCTGCAGCATGATGGAATCGCCGGCAGGATTAGCTTTGTAACCTGTCAGTGGCGCCACGGTTTGCCACAAGGCTTCCGTGATGAACGGGATCACCGGATGTGCCAGGCGCAAGATGGTTTCCAGTACGCGCAACAGGGTGCGACGTGTCGCGCGCTGCTGTGCTTCGGTACCGGTCTGGATCTGTACCTTGGCAACTTCCAGATACCAGTCGCAATATTCATCCCAGATGAATTGATATAAGGACGCCGCGATATTGTCGAAGCGATAGTCGGCAAAGCCTTTGGCGATGTCGGCTTCGGTGCGCTGCAGTTTGGAAACGATCCAGCGATCCGCTTGCGAGAAGTCGGTGTAACCACCCGGATCGCAATCACCGGCTGCACATGGCGCATCGCGGAAACCACAATCGTGGCCTTCGCAATTCATCAGCACGAAGCGGGTTGCATTCCACAGCTTGTTGCAGAAGTTGCGATAGCCTTCGCAGCGGCTCAGGTCGAAGTTGATGTTGCGACCCAGCGACGCATAGCTCGCCATCGTGAAGCGCAGCGCATCGGTACCGTAAGCCGAGATACCGGCCGGGAATTCCTTGCGTGTTGCTTTCTCGATGCTGGTCGCCTGCTTAGGATTCATCAGGCCGATGGTGCGTTTGCCTACCAGATCGTCGACGTTGATGCCGTCGATCAGGTCGATAGGGTCCAGCGTGTTGCCTTTCGACTTGGACATTTTTTGTCCGCTGCTGTCGCGTATCAGGCCGTGCACGTACACCGTTTTGAACGGGACTTTGCCGGTGAAGTGCGTGGTCATCATGACCATGCGCGCGACCCAGAAGAAAATAATGTCGAAGCCGGTGACCAGTACTGACGATGGCAGGAAGGTTTTGAAGTCCGGTGTTTCCTCCGGCCAGCCCAGCGTCGAGAACGGCACCAGTGCCGACGAGAACCAGGTGTCGAGCACGTCTTCGTCGCGTGTCAGCGGGCCGTTGTAGCCAGCTGCAGCAGCCTTGGCTTTTGCTTCTTCTTCATTGCGGGCGACATAGACTTTGCCTTCGCTGTCATACCAGGCCGGGATTTGATGGCCCCACCACAGTTGACGCGAGATACACCAGTCCTGGATGTTGTTGAGCCACTGGTTGTAAGTGTTGGTCCAGTTTTCCGGCAGCATCTGGATTTCACCGTTCGCGACTTTTTCCAGTGCGACTTCGGTAATCGATTTGCCCGGGAAGTAAGTGCCTTCCGGTGCCGGTTTGCTCATGGCGACGAACCACTGATCGGTCAGCATAGGCTCGATCACGGTGTTGGTACGGTCACCGCGAGGCACCATCAATTTGTGCGGCTTGACCAGTTCCAGCAAACCTTGTGCATCGAGATCAGCAACGATTTGTTTGCGCGCGGCAAAACGGTCGAGACCCTGATAGGCGGCAGGTGCGTTTTCATTGATCTTGGCATCCAGTGTCAGGATGCTGATCTTGTCGAGGTTGTGACGCTGGCCGACGGCGTAATCGTTGAAGTCATGCGCAGGCGTGATCTTCACGCAACCGGTACCGAATTCCTTGTCGACGTAATCGTCGGCGATCAGCGGAATGTCGCGATCGCACAGCGGCAGCTTCAGCAGCTTGCCGACCAGGTGCTGATAACGGGTGTCGGTCGGATCGACCGCAACGGCAACGTCGCCCAGCATGGTTTCTGGACGGGTGGTGGCGACCACGATGAAGTTGCGCTCTTCCCACTCGGTGGCATTGCCCTCGTCATCAAACGCGATCGGGAATTTGTAGCTGGAGCCATCCGCCAGTGGATAGCGGATATTCCACATCTGGCCGTCTTCTTCTTCCGATACCACTTCCAGGTCGGAAACAGCGGTGCCGAGTACCGGGTCCCAGTTGACCAGGCGTTTGCCGCGGTAGATCAGGCCTTGTTCCACCAGGCGCACGAATACTTCGGTCACGGTCTTGGAGCGTGGCTCATCCATCGTGAAGTATTCACGGCTCCAGTCAGGCGACGCACCGAGGCGACGGATCTGGCCGGTGATGGTGGAGCCGGATTTTTCTTTCCATTCCCACACTTTTTCGACGAATTTTTCGCGGCCGAGGTCATGGCGCGTAATCTTTTGCGCGTCGAGCTGGCGCTCTACCACGATCTGGGTCGCGATACCGGCATGGTCGGTACCCGGGATCCAGGCAGTGTTGTAGCCGCGCATACGGTGGTAGCGCGTCAGGCCGTCCATGATGGTCTGATTGAATGCATGGCCCAGATGCAGGGTGCCGGTCACGTTCGGCGGCGGCAACTGGATGCTGAAAGCGGGTTTGTCTGCGTCGGTGGTGGCGGTGTAGTAACCGCGGTTCTCCCATTCGGTGCGCCAGAACGCTTCAATGTCGGCGGGATCGAAAGACTTGGCTAATTCCATGATTGAGTATGAATTGAATCGAATCAAGCATTATAAGTGACGATGAGGGGGTGTATTGCCTCTGATAGCTCAAATGAAGGTAGAATTCTGGTCTTCTTTGCTGGTCTGAGCCTGTACGCCTCGCCTGAAGTTGAGTTTTAACTGGATGACAAGATGGGCGTCTTCGCCTGTGCGACTGACCGCAACGTCCGTAAACAATTGCCGCACAGCTGCGGCAGCCCGGATGCAAAGCCGTAAGCCTTAAATAAATGACAAGGCAGCCAACGGCACGCAGCCACCATGGAAAATAGTGAAGTGATGCTAGAGATCGAATTGAACGGCGCTGCGCGCCAGGTAAGGGATGGCCAGAACGTGGCCGACCTGATAGAAGAATTGTCACTGTCCGGCAAAGCCGTGGCAGTAGCCATCAACCGTGAAATCGTCCCGCGCGGTGCGTGGGCAGAGCGCCAGTTACAGGCGGCTGATCGTATCGATATCGTGCGCGCCATAGGCGGCGGCTGATCTCGGCCCGTGTCGGCAGCTCAAGCTGCCATGCATGTTAGCCATTGTTTACTTTAATTCCCACGCAGTTTGCCCCATCCTGCACCCACGTACCCGGAACCCATCATGACCAGCGCCCATTTCCCTGACGAACAATTGACGATCGCAGGTACCACTTACCGTTCCCGCCTCCTGGTAGGCAGCGGTAAATACAAAGACCTCGAGCAGACCCGCGCTGCCAGCGAAGCAAGTGGCGCACAAATCGTCACCGTTGCTATCCGTCGCGTCAACATCGGCCAGGACCCGAACGCACCTAGCCTGCTCGACGTGCTGCCACCATCCGAATACACCTTGCTGCCGAATTCGGCTGGTTGCTACAACGCAGCAGATGCCGTTTATACCTTGCAACTGGGTCGTGAAATCCTCGGCGGCCACAAGCTGTGCAAGCTGGAAGTGCTGGGCGATGAAAAGACCCTGTTTCCGAACATGCCGGAAACCCTGAAAGCAGCAGAAACGCTGGTCAAGGATGGCTTTGATGTCATGGTCTATTGCAGCGATGATCCTATCCAGGCGCGCATGCTGGAAGACATCGGTTGTGCCGCCATCATGCCGCTGGCTTCATTGATCGGCTCGGGCATGGGCATCCTCAACCCTTGGAACCTGTCGCTCATCATTGAGCAAAGCAAAGTCCCGGTCATCGTCGATGCGGGTGTTGGTACTGCTTCGGATGCAGCGATTGCGATGGAACTGGGTTGCGACGGTGTGCTGATGAATACAGCCATTGCTGGTGCGCAAGATCCGGTGCGCATGGCGCATGCAATGAAACTGGGCATAGAAGCCGGACGCAACGCTTACCTGGCAGGTCGTATCGCTCGTAAATTCGCCGCTTCCCCATCGTCGCCGATGGCCGGACGCGTGGTTTAAGTTCTTTAGTAAGAAAGCATAGACGCATGGACAAGGTATCTCATCTGCACGGTCTCTATCTCGTTACTCCGGATTGGGACGACACCCGCAAGCTGCTGGAAATCACTGAACTGGCGCTGAAAGGCGGCGTCAGCCTGCTGCAATATCGTCACAAGACCGCGGATGCCGCCTTGCGCCAGGAACAGGCGGAATGCCTGCAGGCTCTGTGCCGTAGCTACCAGGTACCGTTCATCATCAACGATCACATCGACCTGTGCCTGAGCATCAACGCCGACGGCATGCACGTCGGTGGTACCGATAAATCGGTGGCAGAAGTGCGTGCGATTATCGGCTCGGACAAAATCCTCGGTTCGTCCTGCTACGGCGACCTGGCGCTGGCGCATGCAGCACAGGCGGCGGGTGCCAGCTATGTGGCCTTCGGTGGTTTCTATCCATCCAAAGTGAAAAAGTATCCGGTCACCACCGCGCCTACCATCGTCAGCGACTGGAAAGCCCAAGGTAAAGTACCGAGCTGCGTCATCGGCGGCATGAACAAGGAAAATTCTGCGCCACTAGTGGCCAACGGTGCCGATATGGTGGCCGCGATCAGCAGCGTCTACCTGGCGGGCGATCCGCAAGCGGCAGCACGTGCTTTCGTCAATTTGTTCCCGGCCTGATCTGGCACCTCTTGTTTGTTGCTGACCGATCCGGTCGGCAACAAATATCGTTTTCCCTGCATTAATTCCCTTACTATCGGCTGCCATCAGGCAAGAGACGCGTAATCAGCGGCATGTCACCTGCTGTCGCGGCTATAATCGATAGATGCAAAATCTTCTTCACAATCTCAATCCCGAACAACTCGCTGCAGTCACCTTACCCGCGCAACCAGCGTTGATCCTGGCAGGTGCCGGTTCCGGTAAAACCCGTGTACTGACAACGCGCATAGCCTGGCTGATCCAGACCGGACAAGTATCGCCTGCAGGCATACTCGCGGTAACCTTTACCAACAAGGCCGCGAAGGAAATGATGACGCGCTTGTCGGCGATGATGCCCATCAACACACGCGGCATGTGGATAGGGACCTTCCACGGATTGTGTAATCGCCTGCTGCGCGCGCATTATCGCGACGCTGCCTTGCCACAGACTTTCCAGATCCTCGATTCGCAGGATCAGTTATCGATGATCAAGCGTTTGCTCAAGGCAAACAATATTGATGACGAAAAGTATCCGCCGCGTAACCTGATGTACTTCATCAACGGTGCGAAAGACCAGGGTTTGCGTGCGAATGCGGTAGAAGCATTTGATGATTACAACCGCAAGATGGTCGAGCTGTATGACCTATACGACCAGCAATGCCAGCGTGAAGGCGTGGTCGATTTTGCCGAGCTGCTGTTGCGCACCTATGAATTACTGAGCCGCAACCAGCCGCTGCGCGAACACTATCAATCGCGCTTCCGTCACATCCTGGTCGACGAATTCCAGGATACCAATGACTTGCAATACAACTGGCTGAAGCTGATGGCTGGTACGCAAGGTGCGGTGTTTGCAGTCGGCGACGACGATCAAAGTATCTATGCATTCCGTGGTGCCAACGTCGGCAACATGAGTGCCTTCGAGCGCGAATTCAAAGTCGAGAACCTGATCAAGCTGGAGCAAAACTATCGCTCGCATGGCCACATCCTCGACACGGCGAATACGCTGATCGCGAACAACAGCAAACGCCTGGGCAAGAATTTGCATACCGATGCCGGTCACGGTGAGCTGGTGCGCATCTATGAAGCGACCAGCGATTTGCAGGAAGCGCAGTGGATCATCGAAGAAACCAAGAGCCTGATCGCAGAAGGTGCGGCGCGTAGCGAGATCGCTGTACTGTATCGCTCGAATGCGCAATCACGTGTGATCGAACACGCCTTGTTCTCTTCCGGCATTCCTTATCGTGTGTATGGCGGCCAGCGCTTCTTCGAGCGCGCTGAGGTCAAGCATGCGATCGCGTATCTGCAGTTGATGGACAATCCGCATAACGATTCCGCTTTCTTGCGCGTGGTGAATTTCCCGACGCGCGGCATAGGCGCACGTTCGCTCGAGCAATTGCAGGATGCGGCCAAACAATATGGCATCTCCTTGTATGCAGCCGTGCCCTATGTCACAGGCAAGGCCGGTTCGGCACTGGGCGCGTTCATCAAATTGATAGAAGCCACCCGCTTCGAAACACAAAATCTGCCCCTGCCGGAAATGGTGCAGGTCGTGATCGAAGCCAGTGGTTTGATCACGCATTACCAGAATGAAAAAGAAGGCGCTGATCGGATAGAGAATCTGGAGCAGGTAGTCAGTGCGGCGACCCTGTTTGTATCGGAAGAAGGTTTTGGCATAGATGCGCCTGCCTTGCTCGGACCAAGCAGCCAGCAAATGGCGGGCCCTGCCATCGTCACGCAGGATGGCGTCGAAGTGCTGGATGCTGATGCGCCTTTGCCAGTCGTGATGTCGCCGTTGTCGGCCTTCCTGTCGCACGCGTCGCTGGAAGCAGGTGACAATCAGGCGCAGGCTGGCCAGGATGCTTTACAACTGATGACAGTGCACTCGGCCAAAGGTCTGGAATTCGATGCCGTATTTATTACCGGCCTCGAAGAAGGTTTGTTCCCGCACGAAAATTCGCAGAAAGAAGAAGGCGGCGTGGAAGAAGAGCGACGCCTGATGTATGTCGCGATTACCCGTGCCAAACGCCGTCTCTATATCAGCTTCTCGCAGACGCGCATGTTGCACGGTCAGATGCGCTTCAACCTGAAATCGCGCTTCTTTGAAGAGATGCCGGAAGATTCATTGAAGTGGCTGTCGCCCAAAGTGCAGCAGCATCACTGGACGGCGCAGCCGAAAGCGGCGTGGGAAGATGCACTCGGTGCCGGTACCAATCAGATCGCGCAAAACATCACGAAAAAAGATATAGGCTGGCGCATAGGCGAATCTGTCGCACATGCGAAGTTTGGTGAAGGCGTCATCGTCAATATCGAAGGCAGTGGTGGCAATGCACGTGCGCACATCAACTTTGGCCGACATGGCATGAAGTTGCTGGATTTGAGTGTCGCCAAGCTCGAGAAGGTGTGAGTGGCAGGGTAGGACAGCAAGCGCAGATATTCTGCGCTTGCCGTTGATGGTCAGAACGACAGATTTTCCGGCGGTTCACCGAACAGGTGGGTGTAAGTCGGGAAAAACGAGCAATACATAATCACGGTCAGTACCAGCGACAGCGGCAGCAGGATAAAGATGGACGCTGAAGCCGAGTTCAGCAAGATACCCAGTATCGAGCTCACCACGACCGGGAAAATCATCCCTATGCTGACCCAGGCCAGGCCGTAAATCAGGAAGGCTTTGCCAGCGCGGCGTACTGCAAAGAAGCTGTAAAAAATCGCTTTGCCCACGCCCATGCCTTGCCATGCGATCAGCGGTGCGGCGTACCAGAACGCCATCGCCGCAGGAATATATACCAGAGCAGCAAAGAACATCGCCGAGGTCATGCTGGAGCCACGTACGGTTTCTGCATCGAGTACGATCTGGCCGGTAATTGCCTGCCAGAACACGCCGCCGTCGATCAGGCTGGAAGCACCGATCGCGACGATGGCTGCTACCAGGTACAAAGTCCCCAGTTTGATCAGCGTGCGTTTCGCAGGTGAGCGGAAGCCGACCAGCAGCAGGTTCGGATACACCCGTTTACCCGCTTTGACGTAAGCACATGCGTGCATGAAAGTCATCGAAAACAGCGGTACCAGGATCAGCGGCAGCAATTGCCCGATCACAGGAATGATGCCTACGCCCAGCATCAGGAACATATAGGCAAAGAAGAGCGTCGATAATTCAGCCGGTTGTTTGCGGAAGATGGCAAAGCCTTCCTTGACCCAAATCCAACCGGTTATTGCAGGCAGTTTTTCCATCATCCAGCCGAAGTAAAAAGAGGGGGAGTCGCTTGTTCGATGCGCAAGCGCAAGATACGTTCAAAATGCCCCGGGTCATGCGGCGTCAGCATTTCTGCATCGCGCGGCATGTGGAAATCATATAAGCGTGACAGCCAGAAGCGCAAGGCACCAGCGCGCAGCATAGGCTGCCAGGCCGCTTGCTCAGCGTCTGTGAACGGACGCACGTGGTGGTAAGCATCCAGCATCGCGCGCACGCGTTCCAGATCCAGCACGCCAGTCTCTACATCGATACACCAGTCATTCACGGTCACTGCGACATCGAACAGCCAGGTATCGCAACCGGCGAAATAGAAATCAAAGAAGCCGGTCAGGTGATCGCCGTTGAACATCACATTGTTGCGGAACAGGTCGGCGTGTATCGGGCCGTTCTGTAATTGGCGATACGTATCCGATTCAGCGAACGCGTTCTGGAATGCCATTTCTTCTGTCAGCAGCTGTTTATTGCTGTCGGACAGGTAAGGCATGACCAGTGGTGCGGTTTCATTGCGCCATGCCAGGCCACGCAGGTTAGGCTGACGGATAGGGAAGTTCTCTGCGGCGATATGCATGCGTGCCAGCATTGCACCGACGGCGGCGCAATGAACGGCTTGCGGGTCCATCTGCGAGCTGCCTTCCAGCTTGCTGACGATCGAAGCCGGTTTGCCGTGCAAGGCATTGATCAGGTCACCCTTGTGATTCGCGATAGGAGCAGGCACCAGCACGCCGCGCTCGGCCAGATGACGCATCAGGTTCAGGTAGAACGGCAGCTGCTCGAAGCTCAGGTTCTCGAATATGGTCAATACATATTCGCCGAACTCGGTCGTGATGAAGAAGTTGGTGTTTTCTATGCCGGATGGAATGCCCTTGATCGCGAGCGCTTTGCCCAGATCGAATTGGGTGATCCATTGAGAGAGGTCATCCAGAGTGACCGGGGTAAATACTGCCATGAGGAAATATGAAAGAAATACGTATCATCAAAAAACAAAAAATAACGCACCGGGGTGCGTTATTGGGAGACAGTTGCGCTAACTAAGTAGCTTACTTGCCAGCTGGTGCCAGGGTTTGTACTGGCTCAGCTCCTGGCTGGCTTTTCGGTGGGCCGAATTCGCCGATCTGGAATTGCACCGGACGCGAGCTATCGCTTTGACCATCGCCGCGCATCGCGCTGCCAGCCGGATCGTTAGGATGGGCATAGTAAGTGGTGCGACCAGTTTGTACTTTTACTTCGGTGACGCGACCCTGGGAGCGCTTTTCGGTAATCTTTTCTTTGGTGTCCGGTTGACGGATAGTCACCTCCGGTGCCGCACCTTCTTCCAGGCGTTGCATTTGCGGTGGCGGCGGAGCGGTGTCATTGCCAGGTGCATTTTGTGCGTTTACAACCATAGGCGTAGCGAAGACTGCCGCGGTAATCGTGATGAGGGACCAGATTTTGGATGTGCGCATGATGTATGTATGAGCCCGTCGTTAAAAGGAAGTTAAATAAGATAGTTCATTGTAACAAACAGGGCTAAGCCTGCTGAAAATAGTTCATTTTGTGAGGAAACGTTCCATAAATACAATTTGCCGTGGCCAGACGCAGAATTTGCCTGCCGAAACTCTGCCATAATCGTAGCCGTTTGCCATCAGATGCTAGCTGTGTGGCCCGCTTTATCCGGCAGCCTGATTGCTGCCCCTGTTTCCCTGACTAAATTCCTATGAATAAAACCCTGTTGTTAGTTGATGGTTCCAGCTATTTGTATCGTGCTTTCCACGCGATGCCGGACTTGCGCGGCCCGAACGGTGCGCCGACCGGAGCCATCTACGGCATGATTAATATGCTGCGCCGCCTGCGCAAGGACTATCCGGACGCGGAATACATGGCCTGCGTGTTCGATGCCAAGGGTAAAACCTTCCGTGATGATTTATATGCCGAGTACAAGGCGCAGCGTGCGTCCATGCCGGATGACCTGGTCAAGCAGATCGAACCTATCCATGAAGCAGTGCGCGCAATGGGTTGGCCCATCCTGATGGTGGAAGGCATAGAAGCAGACGATGTGATCGGTACGCTGGCGGTGGAAGCGGTCAAGCATGGTATGAACACCGTGATCTCGACCGGTGACAAGGATCTGGCACAACTGGTGAATGACCACGTCATGCTGATCAATACCATGAGTAATGAAAAGCTGGATCGCGACGGTGTGATTGCCAAATTCGGTGTGCCGCCGGAGCGCATCATCGATTACCTGACGCTGATAGGCGACACCGTGGATAACGTGCCGGGTGTAGATAAGGTTGGACCGAAAACTGCGGTCAAATGGCTGACCCAATACGGCACGCTGGACGGCATCGTTGAGCATGCCGCAGAAATCAAGGGCGCGGTCGGTGACAACCTGCGCCGTGCACTCGACTGGCTGCCCCAAGCGAAGACCCTGATCACGGTCAAAACGGATTGCGACTTGTCCGACCACATGGAAGGCATCATCGAATCGCTGACACAGCGCCCGGAAGACAAGGACGCGATGGTCGACTTCTTCACGCGCAATGGTTTCAAAACCTGGTTGCGTGAGTTGACCGATAAGCCAGAAGCAAGTGAGACCAGCGCAGCTGCCACGGGTGGCGATAGTGCACCACAAGGAGCCTTGTTTGCCGATGATGCGCCGGAAGTCGAAAAGCACTACGAAACCATATTGACCGAAGCTGATCTCGAACGCTGGTTGCAGAAGATCGATGCGGCTACATTGACTTCCATCGATACTGAAACCACCTCGCTGATTCCGATGCAGGCGCAACTGGTCGGCATCTCTTTGTGTTGTGAGCCTGGCGTCGCTGCCTACATACCAGTCGCGCATCATTATCAGGATGCACCGCTGCAGTTATCACGTGAATACGTGCTGGGGAAAATGAAGGCATGGCTGGAAGATGCGGGCAAAGCCAAGGTCGGGCAAAACCTCAAATACGATAGTCACATCTTTGAAAATCATGGCGTTCATCTGCGCGGCATCGTGCACGACACCCTGCTGGAATCCTATGTATTCGAATCGCACCGCAGCCACGATATGGATAGCCTGGCCTTGCGTCATTTGAATCGCAAGACCATCAGCTTCCAGGATGTGTGCGGTAAGGGCGCATCGCAGATAGGTTTTGACGAAGTTGAAATTGATCGCGCCACAGAGTATGCAGCGGAAGATGCGGACATCACCTTGCAATTGCATCAACGCATGTGGCCGCAAGTGGCAGAAGACAAAGGCCTGACCTTTGTTTATGAAAACATCGAATTGCCGACTGCGGTCGTACTGCAAAAGATAGAGCGCAACGGTGTCCTGATCGATCCGGATTTGCTGGCCAAGCAATCGAACGAGCTGGGCAAGCGCATGCTGGAAATAGAGCAGAATGCGTATGAACTTGCAGGCCAGCCATTCAATCTGAATTCGCCGAAACAGTTAGGTGAAATCTTCTTTGAAAAACTCAAGCTGCCGGTCGTCAAAAAGACGCCATCCGGCTCACCATCCACCGATGAAGAAGTGCTGCAAAAACTGGCAGAGGATTATCCATTGCCTAAGGTGTTGCTTGAGTATCGCAGTTTGTCGAAACTGAAATCGACCTACACTGACAAGCTGCCGAAGATGATAGACCCGACCACTGGTCGCGTGCATACCAACTATGCGCAGGCAGTCGCAGTAACCGGTCGCCTCGCATCCAATGATCCAAATTTACAAAACATTCCTATCCGTAATGCTGAAGGTCGTCGCATCCGCGAAGCCTTTGTCGCAGCACCGGGCAATGTGATTGTCTCTGCCGATTACTCGCAAATTGAGCTGCGCATCATGGCGCATATTTCCGGCGATGAAAACATGCTGCAAGCCTTTGCCGATGGCGAGGATATCCATAGGGCGACCGCTGCTGAAATTTTCGGTATAGAGCGTGCTGCGGTAGATAGCGAACAGCGTCGTTATGCCAAGGTAATTAACTTTGGCCTGATCTATGGCATGAGTGCTTTCGGCCTGGCTGGCAACCTCGGCATAGAACGCTCGGCTGCACAAAGCTATATCGAGAAATACTTCTATCGTTTCGCTGGCGTGAAGCGCTATATGGATGAGACGCGCCTGGAAGCAAAAGCGCGTGGTTATGTGCAGACTGTTTTCGGTCGTCGCTTATGGCTGCCGGAAATCAATTCGCCGAACGGCCCGCGTCGCCAGGGAGCCGAGCGTGCTGCGATCAATGCTCCTATGCAGGGCACAGCCGCTGACCTGATCAAGCTGGCGATGATCGCGGTGCAAGGCTGGCTGGAAACAGAAAAGCTGCAATCCAAAATGATCATGCAAGTGCACGATGAATTGGTGCTGGAAGTGGCGGAAACCGAGTTGGCACTGGTTCGTGAGAAACTGCCAGAGCTGATGCGTAATGTCGCACAATTGAAAGTGCCGCTGATCGCGGAAGTTGGCGTCGGCAAGAACTGGGATGAAGCACACTAAGTACGCATTAAGGCAAAGCATCGCCGCTGTACGAGTTTCGCCGTTTGCTGTCGATATGCAGGGCAGCAAGTATTTTTTCAATTGAGATGCAATCACTATCTACTGGAGGATGGGAATGGATAATTTGAAAGAGGACTTCGCTAGCCTGGTCGCAAAAACACCGATCTCGGATGGCGTCGACAGACGTGGTTTTTTGAAGACGGCTTTGGGTAGTGGTTTTGCTGCAGCGGTATTGCCTATCGCTGCGCACAGCGCAGTGGCGACCGATAGCAAGGGTTTGACGGTAGGCGAAGTCACCGTCAATGTGAATGGCCAGGCAGTGCCGGTATATCGTGCGCAGCCCGCAGGCAAAACCAATCTGCCGGTGGTGCTGGTGATTTCTGAAATCTTTGGCGTGCATGAATACATCGCCGACGTCGCGCGTCGTTTCGCCAAGCTGGGTTATCTGGCGCTGGCACCGGAATTGTTTGTGCGTCAGGGTGACCCGGGTTCATACGGCACCATCGCCGAACTGCAAAAAGAGATTATTTCCAAAGTGCCGGATGCGCAGGTCATGACCGACCTTGATGCAGTCGTGGCCTGGGCCAAGGCGAATGGCGGCAATACCGATAAGCTCGGCATCACCGGTTTCTGCTGGGGCGGTCGCGTGACCTGGTTGTACTCGGCGCACAATCCCAAGGTTAAAGCTGGCGTGGCCTGGTATGGCCGCCTGGTCGGCAATAACAATGAATTGACGCCCAAGAATCCGGTCGACATTGCTGCCAAACTGAAAACCCCGGTATTGGGTTTGTACGGCGCGCAGGATGGCGGCATTCCGGTTACGACCGTCGTGCAGATGCAGGATGCCTTGTCCAAGGGCAGCAGCAAGTCGGAATTCGTCCTGTTCAAAAATTCCGGTCATGCTTTCCACGCCGACTATCGCGCCAGCTATGTAGAAGCGGATGCGAAAGAAGGCTGGCAACGTTGCTTAGACTGGTTTAAAACCCACGGCGTGAGCTAACCCCCCCTAAGCCACATCTGTGGCAAAGACGCGACGGTGGATGTATTTATACCGTCGCGTTTTTATTTGCTGAAATAGCCGGGATATGTTTTAATTTGCAACCTTGTTGCATTAAGCCCGGAGCCTAAAATTAATTCCACGCTCGTTTCTATTCTGTTGACCACCGCCATTTCGGGCGTCTTCAGCATTTCTGCCGCGGCTTTGTTTTCGTTCTCGCTGCTGTCCAAACTGGTCGATCGCATGGTCAGCCTGTCGGTCGGTATCCTGCTGGCGACTTCGCTGCTGCATGCCTTGCCGGAAGCGTTTGAGTCAGGTGCCGATACGCATGCGCTGTTCGCGCTGCTGCTTGCTGGCTTGCTGGGCTTTTTCCTGCTGGAGAAGTTTGCCATCCTGCGCCACTCGCACCACCACGAAGACGACGGTCACGGTCATGAGCATGGACATGATGCGAAAGAGGCGGGTGCTGCTGGCTGGATGATCCTGGTCGGCGACAGCCTGCATAATTTCACCGACGGTATCCTGATTGCCGCAGCTTTCCTGGCTGATCCGCACCTCGGCATCCTGACCGGCCTCGCTATCATTGCGCATGAAATCCCGCAGGAAATCGGCGACTTCATCGTCTTGCTGAATGCCGGTTTCAGTCGTAAACGCGCATACGCCTACAACATTATTTCGGGTTTGACGGCAGTAGTCGGCGGCCTGGTTGGTTACTTCATGCTGGATCGTTCGCAGGAATGGATACCGTATGTATTGGTATTCGCTTCATCCGGCTTTATCTACATCGCCGTCAGCGACCTGATGCCGCAGATGCAGCGTCGTGCATCGATGCGAGAAACCATACCGCAGATCGTGTTGATCGCACTGGGTGTGGCTATCGTCTTATTCCTGACAGGACATGCGCACGCTCATTGAGCGTAGTCGTGCGCATTAGTCCTTCATAAGCCCCTCATGCCCGGTGCGCCTCAGGCAACCGGGCGTGCCGGATCGGCACACCATTCACTCCATGATCCCGGATACAGTGCAGCGCCTCGCAGGCCTGCGATTTCCAGTGCCAGCAGGTTGTGGCAGGCTGTTACGCCGGAGCCGCATTGCATGACGGCTTGCGTCGGATCTGCGACGACAGCACTGAATTCCTGACGTAATTGCTCGGCTGACTTGAAGTTACCGTCGGCTTGCAGATTCTCTTTGAAGAAACGATTTTTCGCACCGGGGATATGGCCGCCGACCGGATCTATCGTTTCATTTTCGCCGCGGAAGCGATCCGCTGCGCGTGCATCTACCACGGTCAATTTTTCATTCGACAGATTCGCCAGCAAGTCATTTGCGCTGACGGTAGTGACCAGGCTGGTACGTTCAGTCAGTGCGCCCAGTACACGTGGCGACTCTTCGGTCGACAGCCACATGCCGCTGGCCAGCCATGCGGGCAGGCCACCATCCAGTACTGCGACTGATTCATGTCCAACCCAGCGCAGCATCCACCACAGACGTGCGGCAAACATGCCGCCTTGCGCATCGTAGACCACGACTTGCGTATCGTTATTGATGCCCCAGCGTTGCAGGGTAGCGATGAAGGCAGCGCGATCCGGCAACGGATGACGACCACGGAAGACGCCATCGGCGCCGACTTTCTCACCTGCCAGGTCTTTATCCAGATGGGCGAATTGCGCATTCGGCAAATGACCTTCTGCATACGCACGTGCGCCTGCTTCCGGGTTCGCCAGATCATGGCGGGTATCGAGGATGACCCAGCCAGGTTCAAAAATATGTTTGGATAAATCAGCTGCTGAAATGATGGTGCTATAGCTCATGTCGGTTTCCTGTCGCTGCTGGTTTAGAGTTCGGTCGAAATCGGATCGGCGGGGGTTACCGTTTTTACGGTCGCCGAATTGCGAATATTGTAGAACGTGGCGACGATACCGCTGACCAGTATGATCGCGATCCCGAGCCAGCTCAAAAAGCCGAGGATATCACTCCAGATCAATACACCCCAGATACTGGAAAATACGATGCCGGTGTATTGCAGGTTGGCAGTCACCAATGTGTTGCCGAGGCGGTAAGCACGTGTCATCGCCATCTGCGCGATGGCTGCCAATACACCTATGCTTAGCAGCAGGAACAAGCCGTAGGTCGAGTGCGCGCGTGCCAGGGTGATCGCTTCTCCATTCAGGCCCGGACCGAACAGGCAGCCACCCAGGCCTGCGATGAAGCCGGTTGCAGAGAAATAAAACACGACGCGCGATTCCGGTTCGCCCAATTGTCCGAGGTGACGCACCTGGAGATAGGCAAGGGCCGACAGCGCACCCGAGCACAGGCCGAGGAAGCCGCCCAGCCATTGGTCTGCATGTATCGATGGACGCAGCAATAAGGTCACACCGACGAAGCTGGCCGTAATCGCCAGCACCAGGCCCCATTCAAAACGCCGTTTGCCGGCACGCCACGCAGCCACGAAAAGGATGCCGGAGATCCAGATCGGTGCCATGTAATTGAGCGTCATCGCTGTTGCCAGTGGCAGCAGGCCAATCGCGCAAAACCAGAGCCACAGCGCAGTCACGCCAACCACGCAACGCCATAAGTGTTGCCAGATCAGGTGTGTGCGCAGGCTGCCGCCTTGCTGCAGGATCAGGATGTAGATAAAGATCACGCCTATGAAGCCGCGATACATGATGATTTCTGCGACCGAGTAGGTTTCGGATGCGAGCTTGACGCACACGCCCATGATGGAAAACATCAGCGTTGCGACAAGCATCCAGAGTGATTGCATGAGAAGTGAAGAGTGTTACTGCGGGTTGATGCTGCGGGATCTTACTAAACGGAGGTTACTAAACTAAAACTGCATGCCGGGACCGCAGCTGTGCAGTCCCGGCTGGTGATACTGGTTAAACGTCGAGCTGACGGCGATACCATTCATGGAAGTGCTGCATGCCGTCTTCCATCGGTGACTGGTAGGGCCCGACTTCGTTTTCGCCGCGATCGAGCAGGATCTTGCGACCTGCATCCATGCGCAGCGCGATTTCATCGTCCTCTTCGCAGGTTTCCATATACGCCGCACGTTCCGCCGCGACGAATTCGCGTTCAAACAAAACGATTTCTTCCGGATAGTAGAACTCGACCACGTTACGTGTTTTTTGCGGACCGTTAGGCCAGACCGTGGATACCACCAATACATGCGGGTACCACTCGACCATGATGTTCGGATAAATGGTCAGCCAGATCGCGCCGTAAGGTGGAGCTTCACCGTTGCGGAATTGCAGGATTTGTTCCTGCCATTTTTGATATTTTTCCGAGCCGGATTTGGCCAGCGCGTGGTGCACGCCCACGGTTTGTACGCTGTACTCGTCACCGAACTCCCACTTCAGGTCGTCGCAGCTGACAAAGCTGCCGAGGCCAGGGTGGAAGGGCTCGACGTGGTAATCCTCCAGATAGACTTCAATGAAAGTCTTCCAGTTGTAATCGCACTCGTGGACTTCGACGTGGTCCAGCATATAGCCGCTGAAATCCAGGTCTTTGGTCACACCGAGCTTGCTCAGGATTTTGGCGACGTTGACGCCGTTTTGTTCAAACAGCAAACCGTTCCAGCTTTGCAACTGCGTGTTGGACAGGTTCAGGCAAGGCGTTTCACCGAAATGCGGTGCGCCTATCAACTCACCCTTGAGGTCATAGGTCCAGCGATGCAGCGGACAGACGATGTTTTTCGCATGGCCGCGACCATTGAACATTTTCGCCTGGCGATGACGGCAGACGTTAGAAAGCAACTCTATTCCCTGCTGACTGCGGACCAGCATGCGGCCTTCGTTTTCCCACGCGAGCGTGGCAAAGTCGCCGACATTCGGCACCATCAGTTCATGCCCTGCGTAACGCGGGCCTGCACGGAACAACTGCTGGATTTCCTGCTTCAACAGTGCTTCGTCGAAATAGACGTTGACTGGAAGCTGCGCGTTAGAACGCGCGAGTTTGGCGAGATTAGCCAGATCGGACATCCCCACCCCCAAATTAATTTGCACCCCCTGTAATCCCTGTAGGGAGGGAGCATCCGCTTGCAGGCGGACGCTGTTACGCAGGCGATGAGCATGCTCATCGAATTATCTGCTGCACCCTAAGAGGAAAGAATCCGCAAAAACCTAAATCAAACGAGATAAAGAGGCAATTTTGGACAGAACCGAGGATTATACCCCAGACTTTTATGCGCCGACGAGCCGCTAGAGCCAACTGCCATGCGATGATTTCAATTGTTGGTAAAAGGAAAATATTTCTTTGCCCATGGTGGCCCGTCAGCACGAAAATCGCCGGTTGAGGCCATATATGCCCGTTTTCTGCCCAAAAATGCAGATTTTCCGTATGGGAAACCGACGGATATGCTGCGTTTATCCACCGTGCAGAGTGGTTTGCTCTAAAATAACGGGCTAAACCTTTTTCCTGCTCTTATGTCAAAAAAACCTACCTCTGCCGCTTTGCCTTCGTCGTTTGAAGAAGCGATGGCAGAACTCGAACAACTGGTCGCGCGCATGGAAGCGGGCGAACTGCCGCTGGAAGCATCGGTCGCGGCCTATAAGCGCGGCTCCGAGCTGGTCAAGTACTGCGCCGCGCAACTCGAAAAAGTCGACAATCAGGTCAAGGTACTGGAAGGCGATATGCTCAAACCGTTCAACGCAGATCGTGCGATCGAGGCGGATGAATGACGACTATGCAATCGTTTGATGTCTGGATGAAATCCACGCAGGCTGAAATGGAAGTGGCACTGGTGCAGCATTTGCCGCCGGTGGCTGTCACGCCTGCACGCCTGCATGAAGCCATGCACTACGCTGTGCTGGATGGCGGCAAGCGTGTACGTCCGTTGCTGGTGTATGCCGCTGGTGCGTTGTTCGATGCAGATGCCGCTGAACTGGCGCGTGCCGCCGCCGCAGTTGAAATGATCCATGCGTATTCGCTGGTGCATGACGATATGCCGTGCATGGATGATGATGCCTTGCGTCGCGGCAAGCCGACCGTGCATGTGAAGTATGACGAAGCATGTGCGTTGCTGGTCGGTGATGCCTTGCAGTCGCAGGCTTTTGAAGTATTGGCTGATGGTGGCCTCGATCCAGTACGACAACTGGCGATGGTGCGCTTGCTGGCAAAAGCATCCGGTTCGCTCGGCATGTGCGGCGGACAGGCGATCGACTTGGCGAGCGTAGGACTGAGCTTGTCCTTGCAGGAATTGGAACAGATGCACCGTTTGAAAACTGGTGCGCTGTTGCGCGTTTCGGTTTTGCTGGGCGCACTCGCCGGCAAGGCTTTGAGCGAGGAAGAAACAGAGGCGCTGGATACTTATGCGGCCGCTATCGGCCTCGCATTCCAGGTCGTCGATGATGTGCTGGATGCGACTGCGGATTCAGCCACGCTGGGTAAAACCGCGGGCAAGGATGCGGCAGACAACAAGCCGACCTATGTATCGATACTCGGTCTGGAGCAATCGCAGGCCCTGGCAGAAAAATTGCGCAACGATGCCCATCGTGCGCTTGAGCAGTTTGGAGAAAAAGCACGACGCTTGCGAGAACTCGCAGATTTGATCGTGCAGCGGAAGGCTTAGTATGAATTTGCTGAATACCATTAATGACCCGGCCGAAATACGGCACCTGACACGTCCGCAGCTGAAGCAGCTGGCCGACGAGTTGCGCGCGTTCGTGCTGGAATCCGTGTCGGCTACCGGCGGCCATTTGTCGTCGAATCTCGGTACGGTAGAACTGACGATCGCCTTGCATAACGTTTTTAATACGCCGGAAGATCGCATCGTCTGGGACGTCGGTCACCAGACCTATCCGCACAAGATACTGACTGGTCGTCGTGACCAGATGCACACCTTGCGTCAGATCGATGGCATCTCCGGTTTTCCGCAACGCGCTGAAAGCCCTTACGATACTTTCGGTACCGCACACTCATCGACCTCCATCTCTGCTGCACTGGGTATGGCACTCGCTGCCAAGACCAAAGGCGAGGATCGTCATGCGATCGCTGTGATCGGCGACGGTGCAATGACCGCAGGCATGGCGTTTGAAGCGATGAACAATGCCGGTATCCATGACGACATCAACTTGCTGGTCGTGCTGAACGATAACGATATGTCGATCTCGCCGCCGGTGGGTGCGTTGAATCGCTATCTGGCGCGCCTGATGTCCGGACAGTTTTATGCAGCAGCGAAGAACGTCGGCAAAACAGTATTGCCGGCGCCTATGCGCGAACTTGCCAAGCGCATAGAAGAACACGCGAAGGGCATGATCGTTCCGGCGACCATGTTTGAAGAATTCGGTTTTAACTACATCGGCCCTATCGATGGTCATGACCTCGACTCGCTGATTCCGACGCTGCAAAACCTCAAGCATTTGAAAGGCCCGCAATTCCTGCACGTGGTCACACGTAAAGGCCAGGGCTACAAACTGGCGGAAGCCGATCCGGTGCTGTATCACGGCCCGGGTAAATTCGATCCGGCTGAAGGCATCAAGCCTAGCACCGCCAAGAAAGTGACCTACACCAGTGTATTCGGCGACTGGCTGTGCGATATGGCCGCTGCAGACAAGCGTCTGGTCGGCATTACACCGGCGATGCGCGAAGGTTCCGGCATGGTGGAGTTTGAGCGTCGCTTCCCGGATCGCTACTACGATGTCGGCATCGCTGAACAACATGCAGTGACTTTCGCTGCTGGTATGGCGTGCGAAGGTTTGAAACCAGTCGTCGCCATCTATTCGACTTTCCTGCAACGCGGTTACGATCAACTGATACATGATGTCGCTTTGCAAAACCTGGATGTGACTTTCGCGCTGGATCGCTCCGGCCTGGTCGGTGCCGATGGTGCAACCCATGCCGGTAACTACGACATCGCCTTTTTGCGCTGCATCCCGAATATGGTCATCATGGCCGCATCCGATGAAAACGAATGCCGTCAAATGCTCTCGACCGGCTTCCAGTATCAGGGCCCAGCTGCCATACGCTATCCACGCGGCGGCGGTATAGGTGCGACAGTCGGCACCGATCTGGCGACGATACCGCTGGGTACCGGTGAAATCAAACGTGAAGGCAAGGGCATCGCCATCCTCGCGTTCGGCACCATGGTTGCGCCTAGTGTGCAGGCAGGGAATGAGCTGGATGCAACGGTTGCAAACATGCGTTTCGTCAAACCGCTGGATGTGGAATTGCTGAAACGCCTGGCAACAACGCATGACGCCATCGTCACGGTAGAAGAAGGTTCCATCATGGGTGGTGCCGGTGCAGCAGTCGCGGAAGCGATGGCAGCAGCAGGCATCGTCAAACCATTATTGAATCTCGGCTTGCCGGATGAATTCATAGACCACGGTGATGCACCTACCTTGCTCGCATCGTGCGGCCTGGATGCCAAGGGCATCGCTGCATCTATCCGCAAACGCTTTGGCAAGGATCAGCCACGTCTGGTCGTGAATCAGTAAGCAGCAGATTTCGTATGTAAAAATGCCTTTCAGTTGTAAGACTGAAAGGCATTTTTTATTGCGCGCCTGGCAGGTGTCGAACGCGACTCAATGTTGATGGCCTGGCGCTGCGTGATCATGCTCATCAGTGTGTGGCGCAGTCGTTTGCAGGCTGCACGCATTCTCATCAACATCCGAATTCCAGTCTATCCCTATCGTTGCGTGTTCTATGCTGAACTGGTCACGTAGTGCCTGCTCGACGCGTTTGACGACAGCGCGTGCTGCATCATCCGTGTCCGGGCGTATATGCAGCGTCGCCATGGTGCGACCGGAAGTCAGTTGCCACACGTGTACATGGCTGACTGCTGCGAGGCCGCGAACGGCCTGCATCAAACCTTGTTCGACTTTCTCTGGCGTTGCATGATCGGGCGCACCTTCCAGCAAGATGTGAATGGACTTAAGCAGCAACTTCAATGCGCTGCGCAAGATCAATGCAGCGACAAAGACCGAGAGTATCGGATCGATAGGCGTCCAGCCGGTGTAGTAGATGACGATGGCTGCGACGATGGCGCCGACCGAGCCCAGCAAGTCACCCATCACGTGCAGGATCGCGCCTTTCACATTGACATGTTCAGTCTCGCCGCGCGTCATGATCCACAGCACCAGCATGTTGACCAGCAGGCCGAGCACGGCGACGATGAACATGGGGCCAGCCAGGATGGTGGGTGGGGAAGATAAGCGTACCCATGCTTCGTAAGCGATCCACACCACGATGCCCAACAAGGTCAGTGCATTGACGAAGCCGGCGATGACTTCGAAGCGCAGATAACCAAAGGTACGCTTGCTGTCGGCGGCACGACGGCCGAAACGGAATGCGGCATAGGCCAGTGCGAGCGCTACGGCATCGGTCAGCATGTGACCGGCATCAGCCAGCAATGCCAGCGAGCCGGACAGCACGCCACCTACCGCTTCCACTAGCATGAAGCTAAAGGTCAGGACGAAGGAGAGGAGTACCTTGCGTTCGTTATCGCTGGTTACGGTAGGCGTGTGTTCATGATCGTGATCATCGCCATGTGCGTGTTCGTCGCCTGATGTATGTGCAGTCATTTTTCTATCATTTCTGCGCTGGTGAAATCAGGATGCGATATCCCGCACCCTATCTTTTTCCCACCACACGTCCGTGCCACCCGCATAGCGATTCAATATGCGGGACAGGACAAACATCAAATCCGACAAGCGATTCATATACTGGCGCGGATTGTCATTAAGTTTTTCCGCTTTGCCGAGGCTGACGATAGTACGTTCCGCGCGGCGGCAGACTGTACGGCAAATATGCGCTTGCGCTGCTGCACGTGAACCTGCAGGCAGGATGAATTCCTTCAGCGCAGGCAGGGTGCTGTTGTACTTCTCCAGCAAGCCGTCCAGGCGCGCGACTTGTTCATCATGGATCAGCGTGTAGTCGGGTATGCACAGCTCGCCACCGAGGTCGAACAAGTCGTGCTGGATCGAGATCAATTCTTCACGCAAGGCAGCAGGCAGGTCTTCGCACAGCAACAAGCCTATGTGTGAATTCAATTCATCGACGTCGCCCATCGCATGTACGCGTAGCGCATCCTTGTCGACACGGCTGCCATCGCCGAGGCCGGTGGTGCCTTTGTCGCCGGTGCGTGTTGCGATTTTTGAAAGTCGGTTGCCCATGAGATCAGTAGTGAGTAGAGGAGAGTTGTGAGGATACGGTAAAACCGGCAGGCGGAATCCGGCCCGGCGGCGCTGATTTGTTTATTTTGCAGTGCAAAAGAGTTTAAATATTATCAAAATAATACTTTTAATGAGCTCGGCATGCTTTAAAACAAGCACTAGTTCGATAAGAAAGCGGTGAAAACGGTAAAATCATGCCTTGATAACCGAAGATTGATTGACGCAATGGCAATAAGACTTCCTCCTGTGCACGCACTGTCCGCTTTTGAAGCCGCTGCACGCCACGGTTCATTTGCGATTGCAGCAGAAGAGCTGTGTATCACGCCATCGGCGTTTTCCCATCGTATCCGCCTGCTGGAAGAGTTCGTCGGCGAACGCCTGTTCCTGCGTGACGGGCGCAGCGTCAGCCTGACCGAATTTGGCCGTCGTTATCTGGATGTGGTGCGTGATGCCTTGCGTTCACTGGCAGACTTTCCTTTGCCGCATCGGCATCCGCTGGCGCAGCCACGCGTCAAGATCACGGTGCCACCAACTTTTGCGCGTTATCTTTTCCTGCCGCACCTGGCCGATTTCACAGCCTTGTATCCGGATATCACGATAGAGGTTTTCCTTTCGGTCCCGCTGTACGACATGGCGCTGTCGGAGACCGATCTGGAGATACGTTTTGGGGCTGGCAAATATCCGGACACTACCACCGAGAAGCTGTTTGAAGAACCGGTATTTCCGGTCGTCAGCCCGGCTTACCTGGAAAAAATCGGTGGCCTGAAAACCCCGGCCGACCTGCAAAAAGCGCAACTGCTGCGTTCTGCGCTCGAACCCTGGCAGGCATGGTTTGAAGTGGCTGGGCTGGACTGGCCGGAACCTGCGACCGGCTTGCGCATCGATGACCTCGGCTTGCTGCTGGAAGCGGTGCGCCACGGCTATGGCGTGGCCCTGACGCGCAAGCATTTTGCCGAAGAAATGATCGATAAAGGCGAAGTCGTTCCCTTGTTCGATATCCAATTAACGACACCACAACATGCTTACTACATGGTCTATGAACAAAGTGTGCGCGAGCGCCCGGAAGTCGTATTGTTCATGAACTGGATGATGGAGCGTTTCAATATGCAAAGGATGGCCTAGCCGTTCTCGCGCACGCAATGCTGCATCGCAGTATGGTGCGCAGCAGTTTGCTGCAGTATTGTGTGAATTACTGCATTTTTCTCATCACTTGAATAATTTTCACCCCGGCGGCTAAAGCTTTCAGTCCAGCCGGGGCGTGGTTTAGTTACACTCTGATCAGACCTTGTGCGTCTCTCAATTTGTTAACCGACGCGAAAATTGCAATCAGGATTGATGATGAATACAACTTCGGCACCTCCATTTACAGCGGCGTATCAGCGCACGGTAGTGGACGCATTGCGTGCCGTACTCCCTGAACGTTGCGTGCTCTTCAATGAAGAAGATACGCGGCCTTACGAGTGCGATGGTCTGGCTGCTTATGCCCAGTTGCCCATGGTGGTGGTCCTGCCTGACACCGAGGCGCAAGTCATCGCTGCCATCAAGGTATGCCATGCATTGAAGGTGCCTATCGTGCCGCGCGGTGCCGGTACCGGTTTGTCCGGCGGCGCATTGCCGATCGCCGATGGCATCGTCCTCTCCACCGCACGTCTCAACAAAATCGTGAAAGTCGATGCATATGCGCGTACCGCAGTGGTACAGCCTGGCGTACGCAATCTGGCTATCTCGGAAGCGGTTGCACCGCTGGGCCTGTACTACGCACCAGATCCTTCTTCACAGATCGCCTGCACCATAGGCGGCAACGTCGCGGAAAACTCCGGCGGCGTGCATTGCCTCAAATACGGCCTGACCGTACACAACGTGATGCGCGTGCGCGTCGTCACGATAGAAGGCGACGTGGTCGAACTCGGTAATGCCGCACTTGATGCACCTGGACTCGATTTGTTGTCGGTGTTCGTCGGTTCCGAAGGCATGCTCGGCATGGTGACGGAAGTCACCGTCAAACTGATTCCTAAACCTAAACTCGCACGCGTGATCCTGGCTTCCTTCGATGACGTAGTGAAGGGCGGTAACGCCGTCGCCAGCGTGATCGCCGCAGGCATTATCCCGGCCGGTCTGGAGATGATGGACAAGACTTCGTCGCGCATGGTCGAGCCGTTTGTTAAAGCAGGTTACGACATTGATGCGGAAGCATTGCTGTTGTGTGAATCGGATGGCATACCGGAAGAAGTCGACGAAGAAATCGCGCGCATGACCGAAGTGCTCAAGCACTCAGGCGCAACTGCGATTGCCGTTTCGCAAAACGAAGCAGAGCGCCTGCGCTTCTGGTCTGGTCGCAAGAATGCATTCCCGGCCGCAGGCCGTATCTCCCCTGATTACTACTGTATTGACGGCACGATTCCGCGTCGTAGCCTGGCGGATGTGTTGCTCGGCATCGCCGAGATGGAAGTCAAATACGGCTTGCGTTGCGCCAACGTATTCCACGCCGGTGACGGTAATTTGCACCCGTTGATTTTGTTCGATGCCAACCAGGAAGGTGAATTCCACCGTGCCGAATTGTTCGGCGCAGAAATCCTCGAGATGTGCGTCGCAGTTGGCGGGACGATCACCGGTGAACACGGTGTCGGCCTGGAAAAAATCAACCAGATGTGCGTGCAGTTTTCACGTGCCGAGATCGATGCTTTCCTCGCAGTCAAACGCGCTTTCGACCCGGTCTCGTTGCTGAATCCGACCAAGGCTATCCCGACGCTCCAGCGCTGTGCCGAGTACGGCAAGATGCACGTCAAACGTGGCATGCTGAAGTTTCCTGATTTGCCGCGCTTCTAATTTTCTCAAGGCCAGTATGGAACAGGTAATCGAACAATTTAAAGAGCGCATCCTTGCGGCTGCTGCCAACAAGCAGCCTTTGCGCATACGCGGCGGCGGTACCAAGGATTGGTACGGCCAGACTCCGGTCGGTGAGTTGCTGGATACACGCGCATACAGCGGTGTAGTTGCCTACGACCCGACCGAGCTGGTGATCACGGTACGGGCCGGGACGCCATTGGCGGAAGTGGAAGCCATCCTGGCAGAACAAAACCAGATGCTGGCTTTCGAGCCGCCGCATTTCGGTCCGGGTGCAACTGTCGGCGGTATGGTCGCCAGCGGCTTGTCCGGTCCTGGTCGTGCCGCAGTCGGTGCGACCCGCGACTTCGTACTCGGCGTGGTGCTGATGGATGGCAAGGGCGAGTCCCTGCACTTCGGCGGCCAGGTCATGAAGAACGTGGCGGGCTACGATGTCTCGCGCATGCTGGCAGGTTCGCTGGGCACGCTGGGTTTGTTGCTGGAAGTCTCGCTCAAGGTATTGCCCAAGCCGTACGCACAAACCAGTTTGCGTCTCGAGATGGATGAGAAGGATGCGATACGCCGTCTGAATGAATGGGGCGGTCAGCCTCTGCCTATCTCCGCCAGTGCATGGTGTGACGGTGCGCTGATGTTGCGCTTGTCCGGTGCCAAAGCAGCGCTGGCGGCAGCTCAGCAAACCATAGGTGGCGAAGAAATAAATGCTGATGATTTCTGGATTGCGATGCGTGAGCAAAGCAATGAATTCTTCACGCAATCCGATGTGTTGTGGCGTTTGTCAGTGCCTTCCACCACTGCACCTATCGCGCTGCAAGGCCAGCAACTGATCGAGTGGGGCGGCGCACAGCGCTGGCTGCGTACCAACGAAAGCGCAGACACCATACGCACAGCTGCTGCGGCGGCTGGTGGCCACGCGACCTTATTCCGTGGCGGTGACAAGGAAGTCGGTGTGTTCCATCCGCTGGCACCAGCGCTGGGTCGCATTCATCAAAACATGAAAAACAATTTTGACCCTGACGGTATTTTCAATCCGGGTCGTATGTACGCGCAGTACTAAGCTGCCGCAAGCGCGGTGCTACTTTCAGAAGAGTGTAGGAATCAATGCAAACCAACTTAGCCGATTTCATCAAAGATACCCGCGAAGGCCACGAGGCTGACGCGATTCTGCGCAGCTGCGTGCATTGTGGCTTTTGTACCGCCACATGCCCGACCTATCAGTTGCTGGGCGATGAGCTGGACGGCCCGCGTGGTCGTATCTATCTGATCAAGCAAGTATTGGAAGGCAAGACACCTACCGCGAAAACCCAGTTGCATCTGGATCGCTGCCTGACTTGCCGCAATTGCGAAACGACTTGCCCGTCCGGCGTGAAGTATGGTCGGCTGGTTGATATCGGCCGCAAGGTGGTCGAGGATCGCGTACCGTATTCGTTCTCGCAAAAACTGAAACGTACCGCGCTGAAAGAAATACTGCCGCGCAAATGGTTGTTTACACCTGCCATGAAAACCGGTCAGCTGTTCCGCCCATTGCTGCCGCAGGCGATCAAGAACAAAGTACCACGCGCAGAAAATGCAGGGACCTGGCCAGCACGTGCACATGAGCGCAAGATGCTGCTGCTTGATGGTTGTGTGCAGCCCGCGATGTCGCCCAATATTAATGCCGCGACGGCACGTGTGCTGGATGCACTCGGTGTGCAATTGGTCGTGGCACCGAAAGCCGGTTGCTGCGGCGCTATCCGGCATCACCTGAATGACCATGACGGTGCGCTGGATGATATGCGTCGCAATATCGACGCATGGTGGCCGCTGGTATTGGCTGGTGCTGAAGCGATCGTCATGACCGCTTCCGGTTGTGGCGCGACGGTCAAGGATTACGGACATTTGCTGGCGGCAGATCCTGCTTACGCAGAGAAAGCGACAGTGATTTCCAACATGACCAAAGACTTGAGTGAAATCATGCCTGCGTTTGAAGCTGAGCTGGAAAGCAAGCTGAACGGCAAGATTTCCAAACGCGTGGCCTATCATCCGCCTTGCACGCTGCAGCACGGTCAGCAGATACGCGGCAAGGTTGAAGGTGTGTTGCGTGCGGTGGGCGTCGATGTGCAATTGTGCGGTGACAGCCATCTGTGCTGTGGTTCGGCTGGTACTTATTCGGTGATGCAGCCTGAGTTGTCCTATCAGCTGCGCGATAACAAACTGGCCAAGCTGGCTGAGACCAAGGCAGAGATGATCGTATCGGCCAATATCGGCTGCCTGACCCATCTGCAATCGGGTACTGATACTCCGGTCAAGCACTGGATAGAATTGATAGACAGCGCATTGAGCGCAGCGCACTAAGCAAACTGCCTGCAATAAAAAACGCTGGCTTACCTGAGGGTATCGCCAGCGTTTTTATTTGTGCGGTGTGTTTATTCGGCGAGCAGCTTCTTGATGTCGTCTGTTAACTCTTCCGGCTTGGTTTGCGGTGCATAGCGCTTGAAGACAGTGCCATCCTTGCGGATCAGGAATTTGGTGAAATTCCATTTGATGCCTTCGCTGCCGAGCAGGCCGGGCGCTGCGTGCTTCAGGTATTTGTACAAAGGATCGGCGTTGTCGCCATTCACGTCTATCTTGGCAAACAGCGAGAAGCTGACGCCATAATTCTTTTCACAGAATGCGCCTATCTCGGCTGCATCGCCAGGTTCCTGGCTGCCGAACTGATTGCACGGGAATCCGAGTACTTCTACGCCCTGATCGCGGAACTGCTGGTACACCGCTTCCAGTCCCTGGTATTGCGGCGTGAAGCCGCATTTGCTGGCGGTATTCACAATCAGCAGTACTTTGCCGCGATACTGTGCGAGATCGACCGGCGAACCGCCCAGGCTATTCGGCGTAAAATCATAAACGGTGCTCATACTATCCCCAGGTGTTCAGTGCCTTTGCTCAAATCGCGGTGTTTGGCTTCCTTGCCATTGAGCTTGATCGACAGGCGCAAATCATTGACCGAATCAGCATTGCGCAATGCGTCTTCGTAAGAAATCTTGCCGCCTTCATACAAATCGAACAAAGCCTGGTCGAAGGTTTGCATACCGAGCTCGCGCGACTTCTTCATGATCTCTTTGATTTCATGCACATCGCCTTTGAAGATCAGGTCGGACACCAGCGGCGAGTTCAGCATGATCTCGACAGCGACGCAACGGCCCTTGGTTTCTTTCAAAGGAATCAGGCGTTGCGAAATCATCGCTTTCAGGTTTAGCGACAAATCCATCAGCAATTGCTGGCGACGTTCTTCCGGGAAGAAGTTAACGATGCGATCCAGTGCCTGGTTGGAGCTATTGGCGTGCATGGTGGCCAGGCACAGGTGACCAGTCTCGGCAAAGGCAATTGCATAGTCCATGGTTTCACGGTCGCGTATCTCGCCGATGAAGATGACGTCCGGCGCCTGGCGCAAAGTATTCTTCAGTGCCACGCCCCAGCCTTCAGTATCGACGCCGATCTCACGTTGGGTGATGACGCAGTTTTTATGCGGATGGACGTACTCGACCGGATCTTCGATGGTGATGATGTGGCCGTAGCTGTGTTCGTTGCGGTGACCTATCATCGCTGCCAGCGTGGTCGACTTGCCAGAGCCGGTAGCGCCGACCATGATGACCAGGCCGCGCTTGGTCATGACGATATCTTTCAGCGTCTCAGGCACGCCCAGGTCTTCCATGCGTGGGATAGCGGTGGTGATGGTACGTACCACCATGCCGACCTTGCCTTGCTGTACGAAAGCAGAAACACGGAAGCGACCGATGCCGCCCGGGCTGATCGCGAAATTGCATTCCTTGCTGGCTTCAAATTCCGCCGCCTGCTTGTCGCTCATGATGGCGCGCGCCAGTTCGATGGTGTGCGCAGCTGTCAGCGGCTGGTTGGACACTTGTGTCATCTTGCCGTCGATCTTGAATGCAGGTGGAAAGTCGGCAGTGATGAAAAGATCGGAGCCGTTCTTGCTGAGCATCAGGCGCAGCAAGTCGTACATGAATTTGGTGGCTTGATCGCGTTCCATAGTGACTCTCTCTTGGTCTGTTTTTTACACCAGCGTAACTTGTACTGCATTTCCACCTCGCAGCTTGCAAGCTGCTCCGATTCAGGCGGCGCAAAGCATGCTTTGCGCAAGCCCGCCTTCATCCTGGGAAGTTGTCCGGCGTCTTGGCAGCAGCACGTGCAGCAGCATTGGAAATCACATTGCGTTTTACCAGCTCGGTCAGATTGCTGTCCAGCGTTTGCATGCCGACATTTGCACCGGTCTGGATCGCCGAATACATTTGCGCGATCTTTGCTTCGCGGATCAGGTTACGAATCGCCGGAGTGCCGAGCATGATTTCATGCGCAGCGACGCGACCACTGCCATCCTTGGTTTTGAGCAGGGTTTGCGAAATCACGGCTTGTAGTGATTCGGATAACATCGCGCGCACCATTTCCTTTTCATCGCCCGGGAAGACGTCGATGATACGGTCGATAGTCTTGGCGGCGGATGAGGTGTGCAGGGTGCCGAATACCAGGTGACCGGTTTCCGCCGCAGACAGTGCCAGGCGTATGGTTTCCAGGTCACGCAATTCGCCGACCAGCACCACATCCGGATCTTCACGCAGCGCCGAGCGCAAGGCGTTTTCAAAGGAGTGGGTGTGTGGGCCGACTTCGCGCTGGTTGATCAGGCACTTCTTCGAGTCGTGTACAAACTCGATAGGATCTTCGATAGTCAGGATGTGTGCGTATTCGTTTTCATTGACGTGATTCACCATCGCCGCCAGTGTGGTCGATTTGCCGGAGCCGGTCGGGCCGGTCACCAGCACCAGGCCGCGTGGTTTCAATGCGAGATCGGCAAAGATCTTGGGCGCATTCAAATCTTCCAGGCTGAGGATTTTCGATGGAATGGTACGCAGTACTGCGGCGGCACCCCGGTCCTGGTTGAAGGCATTGACACGGAAGCGGGCGAGGCCGGGGATGGCGAAGGAAAAATCGATTTCCAGTCGTTCTTCATATACTTTGCGCTGGCCGTCATTCATGATGTCATAAATCATGCCGTGCACATCCTTGTGCTCCAGTGGCGGCAAATTGATGCGGCGGACATCGCCATGTACACGGATCATCGGCGGCAGCCCGGCTGATAAATGCAGATCGGATGCTTTATTCTTGACGGAGAACGCGAGTAGTTCTGAAATGTCCATTTATAATCCCTGAGCCTGCTGCAAAAAGGCGTAACGCCCTGTTTGCGTACCGATGTTATGGTGACGCTTTATTGATGCTTTAAAGAACTTTGATTATGTCTGTAATAGGCCAAAACTTGCAAGCTGTGCGTCAGCGGATCACCGACGCCGCGAACAGTGCGCAACGCGATGTGCACGGCGTGGAATTACTGGCGGTATCCAAGACGTTTGGTGCCGATGCCGTGATCGCCGCGGCCGAGGCCGGACAGGGTGCTTTTGGCGAAAACTACCTGCAGGAAGCGCTGGAAAAGATCGCTGAAGTAAAGGCAACACGCCCGGATTTGCAGCTGGAATGGCACTTCATAGGCCCCATCCAGAGCAACAAGACCCGTCCCATCGCCGAGCACTTCGACTGGGTACACTCGGTAGATCGCCTGAAAATCGCGCAACGTTTGTCAGAACAACGTCCGGACGGACTGCCGCCGCTGAATGTTTGTTTGCAGGTGAATATCAGTGGCGAAGCCAGTAAAAGCGGTGTTTTGCCGGAAGAAACGCTGGCGGTAGCGCAGGCGATTGCCGCTTTGCCGCGCCTGCAGCTGCGCGGCCTGATGGCGATACCCGAGGCGACCGGTGATGCAGAACAACAACGCGCACCGTTCAGGCAAATGCATGCTTTGCTTGATCAATTGCGCGAGCAGGGATTAAAACTGGATACTTTATCCATGGGGATGTCTGGCGACATGGCGGCAGCCATCGCCGAAGGCGCAACTATAGTGCGGATAGGTTCCGCAATTTTTGGTACAAGGGAATATGCAAAATAATTTGAAAATCAGTTTCATCGGTGGCGGCAATATGGCTGCTGCCCTGATCGGTGGTCTCGCAGGCAAATTGACTGCGGCGGCCAATATTCACGTAGTTGATATCAACGCCGATTCGCTGGCGAAATTACAGCAGCAGTTCCGTGTCCGCACTTCGTCCGATATCGATGCCACGCTGGCTGGCAGTGATGTCATCGTGCTCGCAGTCAAGCCGCAGCAGATGAAGGGCGTGGTCGCACAACTGGTGCCGCACATTAACGGGCAGTTGGTGTTGTCGATTGCAGCGGGCATACGCGCGGTAGATTTGTCGCGCTGGCTGAAGGGGCACAATGCCATCGTCCGTACCATGCCGAATACCCCGGCATTGATAGGCAAGGGCATCACCGGCATGGTGGCGACCGACGGTGTCAGCACCGAGCAGCGCGCCGCAGCGGATGCCATCATGCGGGCAGTCGGTGAGACCGTATGGCTGGATGATGAAAAACTGATCGATCCGGTGACAGCTGTATCCGGTAGCGGGCCAGCCTATGTGTTTTACTTCATCGAAGCGATGCAACAGGCGGCACAGGAGATGGGATTGACGGCAGAGCAGGGCAACGCGCTCGCGATTTCTACTTTTGTTGGCGCGGCGCACCTGGCAGCACAATCCAGTGATCCGGTTGGTGTATTGCGTGAACGAGTTACTTCCAAAGGTGGTACCACCTATGCTGCATTGACCAGCATGGAAGCCAGCGGCGTCAAACAATCCATCATCACTGCGATGAAAGCAGCTGCCGCACGCGGTCAGGCACTGGGCGAAGAATTCGGTCAGGACTAGGATTTAGCCGCAGTTGATAATTGCTGCGTAGATGTTAAAAAGGCCGGATGTCCAACAGACATCCGGCCTTTTGTTTTTATGCTGCCTTCAGGCTGGTTTGATTAATTGCCGAGGATGATTTGTGCGATCACACCGGTTGCAATGGCGATCAGGACATAGTCGCCTCCGGTTTGCACCCAGTTATAGCCACGTGGCGGCGGCGTCAAATGATGTCCGCGCCAGTCGTTGACAACATATTGGTGGCCACGGTATTCGCGTGGGATGTAACCACCTTTGTAGAAGTTATGGTTAGGCCCGGCGCCACGCCCCGCATGTCGGTTGTCATGCCTGTCATCATGTTTGTTGGCGTGCTTGTTCCCATGCTTGTCACCGTGCTTGTTACCGTGTTTGTCGCCGTACTTATTGCTGTGCGGGTTGCCTTGCGGGCCGCGATCACCACCGCGGTCATAGCCTTGCGCAAATGCTGCGCTGCTGGCCAACAGAGCTACCGTCATAATCGACGAAATAATTATTTTGCTCTTCATCTCTGCTCCTTGTCATGGCGAAAATGCCTCCGCATTGCATACATGTGTAAACATGTTGATACGGAGTTTTCATTAAACAGGAAAAGGACTACTGTGTGCATGCCTTTTTGGTAAGGCCTGTTACCAAATGTTTCTGCATGTCACCCTGCTATGCTGGCGCGGAAAATGCCGGGTGGTAACGCACGATTCCATGCGCAGAATTCGTCTGTAAAGGCAGGGCGAGGAAGTACTCGGCTGGTAGCTCAGGATAAGCCAGGGTATCGCTGTGTCGGAAGCCGAAGCGCTGGTAATAGGCAGCGTCGCCAGCCACCACGCAACCTTGCGCCTGATCTGCGCGTAGCAAGTCCAGCCCGGTTTCGATCAGGCGGGTGCCTATCCCTAGTTTCTGCTTGCCGGGCAATACGGATATTGGTCCCAGGCCATACCATCCGGTGCTACCGTCCGAGATGGTAACCGGAGAAAATGCAATATGGCCGACTACCTGTCCGTCCACTTCGGCAAGCAGCGATAGCGCAAGTGCGTCTGTTGCACGCAGGGCGGCAATGATGAGGTGTTCGGTCTGATCGCTATGCGGATGATCCTGGAACGCGGCGCGCGTTACCGCAGTTATCGCATCTGTATCGTCAGCGCGTTCCGGGCGTATGTGCATCTGCGCTTACTCCTTTGCAGCCAGCGGCACGCGCCTGACTGTGGATTCAGGATATGGGTATTCCATATGACGTGCGGTAGCGCGTGCGACATCTTCACCCCAATATTTTTTTACCACCATGAATGCCATATCGATACCGGCGGATATGCCGGCAGAGGTCAGCACATAGCCTTGCTCAACTACCTGCGATACCGAGTCCACCGTGACATTCGGGAAGAGCTCCTGCATCCAGTCCAGTGAGCGCCAGTGCGTAGTCGCACGCAAGCCGTCCAGCAAGCCGGCATTGCCCAGCACCAGTGCGCCGGTACAAACTGAAGTCAGGGTTTCCACTTGCGCCGCCTGTGCGTTGACGAAGTGTAGCAAGGCCGGATTGTGCATTTCCTTGCGTGTGCCCCAGCCGCCAGGAACCAGCAATATGTCCAGCGGCGGGCAGGTTGCATAAGTGGTGTCCGGCAAGACGCGCATGCCGCCGGTAGTCACAATGGGCTGATCTTGTTCAGCCACCAGTATGACTTCGAATGGCGACGGCTCTTCACGTCGCTTTTCGCTATTGATACGCGTGACGGAAAAGACTTCATACGGACCACAAAAATCCAGTACTTCGACGTCATCAAAAATGACTATGCCTACACGTTTGCGATTCATCATCGACTCCCTCGGTTGTCGGATAGGAACAGACTGCTTAGTTTGCTGCATGAGCTTTGCTGACGCTCTCGCCATCGTTCGGTCGCAAGGTCCAGAACGACAAGGAGGAAAGTATGGTTAATCCGCCTAGAGTAAGGAAGGCATGGTGCAAGGCATTGCCGACTGCGGCGCGATCAGATTGTGGCAAGTCACCCAGATACCACGCTGCGATAATGGAGCCAAACGCGAGACCGAAGCTCATCGACATTTGCTGCATGGAGCTGGCGATAGTGCTGGCCATGCTGGAGTCTTCCGGATTGATATCCGAATAAGCCATCGAATTCATGCTGGAAAACTGCAGCGAATTAAAGAAACCCTGCGCCAGTCCGAGCAGGAGGATCACTGCAATGGGTGTACCAGGCGTGATGATGGAGAACAGCGAGATCGTGATGCCTATCATCACCGTATTCACGATCAGGACTTTGCGATAACCGAAGTGACCGAGTACGCGTACCGAGATCAGTTTCATCAGCATCGCTGCGGCAGCAGTCGGCATCATCAGCAAGCCGGATTGCCAGGCGGGCAGACCCAGCCCGAGCTGGTACAGCAACGGTAGCAGGAAGGGCAGGCCGCCGACGCCTAGGCGTGTGATAAAACCGCCGACCACCGAAACGCGGAAGGTACGGGTTTTAAACAGCGCCAGTTGCAACAGCGGATGCAGGGTGCGCCGTGCATGCAAGACATAGGCACACAACAATGCGATAGCGATCACAAACAAGATAGTGGTCGAGGTCGCATCCAGATAATGTTCACCAAATATTTCCAGTATCCACGACATGAGTGCCACGCCGGAACCGAACAGGATGAGTCCGATGACGTCCAGCGGTCGCGGCGAGTCCGAGCGATAGTCCGGCATATGCTTGTGGATCATCCATTGCGCTGCCAATCCGATTGGTACATTGACGAAGAAGATGGCTTGCCACGGCAGCCAGTGCACGATGAGTCCGCCTACTGTCGGGCCGAGCAGCGGTCCGATCAGGGCTGGGATGATGACGAAGTTCATCGCCGACAATAGTTCTGATTTCGGGAAGGTACGTATCACGGTCAGGCGGCCGACCGGCATCATCATTGCCGCGCTGAAGCCTTGCAGTATGCGTGCCGCCACCAGCATCGGTACGTTCACGGACAGGCCGCACAGGATGGAAGAAAAAGTGAATAAGCCAACCGCAACACTGAAGACGCGACGCGTGCCGAAGCGATCTGCCATCCAGCCACTGATAGGTATGGAAACTGCCAGCGCCAAAATGTAGGAGCTGACGACTGCCTTCAGGCTGAGGGGCGTGACGTTGAGGCTGGCCGCCATCGCAGGCACGGCGGTGTTGATAATTGTGGAGTCGAGTTGCTCCATGAAGAGTGCAATCGCCACCACCCAGGGCAAATACCGTTTGACCGTGGCTGCGTCTGTCGTATTTGCGTTGGGTGGGAGGGCGGACATGGATAGTTACCTGATCAGCGCAACAGATAATCCAGCGCGACACCGCCGAAGATGGCTGCACCCAGCCAGTTGTTATGACGGAAGGCAGCGAAGCAACCGGCGCGTCCGCGATCCCGTATCAAGGTGTAGTGATAAATCGCACAAACCACTGCGACCAGCAAACCGGCGACGAACCAGATGCGCAAACCGAATTGCCAGCCTATGACGCCTATGATGCCCAGGTTCACTGCGTAGCAAAGCATGATGATGGCGACATCATAAGAGCCGAATGTGATGGCCGAGGTTTTCATGCCCAGCTTCAGGTCGTCTTCCCGATCAACCATCGCGTATTCCGTATCGTAGGCAACGGCCCAGAATATATTCGCTACCAATAGCCACCATGCTGCAGCCGGTACCGTGTTCTGGATCGCAGCAAAACTCATGGGGATGCCGAAGCCGAACGCAATGCCGAGGTAAGCCTGCGGAATCGCGAAGAAGCGTTTGAAGTATGGATAGGTCGCGGCGATGATGACGGCGGCGATGGAGAGTTGCTTGGTCAATGTATTCAGCGGCCAGATCAGCGCAAATGAAACCAGAGCCAGTACCAGTGCGACCAACACTGCTTCATAAGGTTTGATCTTGCCGCTGGTGACAGGGCGTTCCACTGTACGTTCTACATATTTGTCGAAATCACGATCCGCGTAATCGTTGATGGCGCAACCGGCAGAACGCATCAGGATGGTACCCAGTGTGAAGATGGCGACTATCGCCCAGTCCGGCTTGCCGTTGGAGGCCAGCCACAAGGCCCACAGCGTAGGCCAGAGCAGCAGCAAAATGCCTATCGGTTTATCAAGGCGGATCAGGCGGAAATACAGTTGAAGACGATTCATCTAGAGGTAAGAACTTAATACAAAAGGAAAAACGACCTGATGCACCAGCATCAGGCTTCAGTCAGCGGTTCATCGGGCAGCATGGTGACGCCGTGCAGATCGCAGGACAGCAATGCTTGTCGTACTGCTTCTATCGCAGCGCCGCGGGTAAAGCTCTTGCGCCAGACGAGGACGACACGACGCGAAGGACCCGGTTGCTTAAATGGGATGTAACGCAACATGCCATCCTTGGCTTGCATGTCGGGGATGGATGCTTGCGGCAAGACCGTGATGCCGATGCCGGAAGCCACCATGTGGCGTATGGTTTCCAGTGATGAACCTTCAAAGGTACGGGCGATGCCATCGCCGGAAGTCGAGAAGCGCGACATTTCCGGACACACTTCCAGTACCTGATCGCGGAAGCAATGACCATTGCCGAGCAGGAGCATGGTTTCTGATTTCAGGTCATCGGTACTGACGCTGTCACGCTGCGCCCATTTGTGATGTTTGGGGACGGCGACGACAAACGGCTCGTCATACACCGGTTGCACCAGCAAGCCCTGATCAGGGAAAGGCAGCGCGACGATGGCGGCATCCAGTTCGCCCTGACGCAGCAACTCCAGCAGTTTGACGGTGAAATTTTCTTGCAGCACCAGCGGCATTTGCGGCACGCGCTCGATGATGGTTTTTACCAGCGGTGGTAACAGGTACGGTGCGATGGTGTAAATAATGCCGAGGCGGAAAGGACCGACCAGCGGATCTTTATTCTGCTTCGCGATTTCCTTGATGGCGGCGGTTTGTTCCAGCACGCGTTCGGCTTGCGCCACGATTTGTGCGCCCAGCGGCGTCATCGAGATTTCGCTGCCACCACGTTCGAACAAGGTAACGCCCAGCTCATCTTCGAGCTTCTTGATGGCGACGGAAAGGGTAGGTTGCGCTACGAAGCATGCTTCTGCCGCATGGCCGAAATGTTTTTCACGGGCGACGGCAACTATGTATTTGAGTTCGGTAAGCGTCATGGTGGGGTCTGGGCCTTCGGGTCTGTACCTGAGTATAGAGCGATTGAGTAGCCTATTCTATACCTTCAGGTAGTCCTCACGTGCACCGAGCCAGCGCGCCAGATGTGCATCGACGGTAGACTGGTCATCCCGCAACAGGGTTTGCGCCAGATCGCGCGCACGATCCACCAGCCATTGATCGGTTTCGAGGTCGGCAAAACGCAGCATCGCCTGGCCTGATTGACGCGCGCCGAGGAATTCGCCCGGGCCACGTATTTCCAGATCCTTGCGCGCAATTTCAAAGCCGTCAGTTGATTCGCGCATGATGCCCAAGCGTTGTTTGGCCACCATGCCGAGCGGCCCCTGATATAGCAGCAGGCACACGCTGGCAGCCGAACCACGGCCGACCCGACCACGCAACTGATGTAATTGCGACAGGCCAAAGCGTTCAGCATGTTCGATCACCATCAATGAAGCATTTGGTACATCGACGCCGACTTCAATTACGGTGGTAGCAACCAGCAAGTGGATTTCGCCGCGGGTGAAGGCGTCCATTACTTCCTGCTTTTCGGCAGGCTTCATGCGGCCGTGCACCAGGCCGACCTGCAAATCAGGCAGCGCTGCAACCAGTGTCTGGTGCGTATCGGTCGCGGTTTGCAATTGCAGCGCTTCCGATTCTTCGATCAGCGGGCAGACCCAGTAAACCTGGCGTCCTTCCAGTGCGGCGGCGTGTACACGCTCTATCACTTCATCACGGCGATTCTGGTCGATCACGCGTGTCACGATAGGCGTACGTCCGGGCGGCAGCTCATCAATCACCGAGACTTCAAGGTCGGCGTAGTAAGTCATGGCCAGTGTGCGCGGAATAGGCGTGGCCGACATCATCAATTGATGCGGTATGGTTTGTTGTGTGGCGTGCGCATTGGTGTCCACGCCTTTGTTGCGCAGTACCAGGCGCTGGCTGACACCGAAGCGATGCTGTTCATCGACGATGACCAGGCCAAGTTTGGCGAACTGCACGTCTTCCTGTATCAGCGCATGCGTGCCTATGATGAGCTGGGCAGTACCGGCCTCTATGCGCTCCTTGGCTTCCAGTTTTTCTTTCTTCTTCAGGCTGCCGGTCAGCCATGCGACATTCACACCCAGCGGTTCCATCCAGCCCGCAATTTTTCGGAAGTGCTGGTCGGCTAGGATTTCAGTCGGAGCCATCAGCACGGCCTGGAAACCACTGTCGATTGCTTGTGCTGCCGCCAGTGCTGCGACCACGGTCTTGCCGCTGCCGACATCACCTTGCAACAGGCGCTGCATGGGGAAGGATTGCTTGAGGTCGGCGCGGATTTCTTCCAGCACGCGTTGTTGCGCGGCGGTCAGTTTAAATGGCAGTTGCTTGAGGAAAGCCTTGGACAGTTTTCCTATGGTTGGCAGTACCGCCGCACCTTTGGCGCGGCGCGCCATTTGTGCCCGTTTCATCGATAGCTGCTGTGCCAGCAATTCATCGAATTTCATCCTGACCCAGGCCGCATGTGAGCGATCCGCCAATGCGCTTTCATCGATATCCGGCGGCGGGTTGTGCAACAGGCGTACTGCTGGTTCGAACGGCATCAGGTCCAGTTCGGTGCGCAGCTTGTCGCTCAATGTATCGCGCCACTCTATGCGCGTCATGGCGTCGACTATGGTTTTACGCAGTATGGTTTGCGACAGGCCTTCACCGGCCGGATAGACCGGCGTCAGCGCAGCGGGTAGTGGCGCACCTTCGACCACCATCTTGTAGCTGGGGTGCACCATCTCCGCACCGAAGAAACCATGTCGCACTTCACCACGGGCGCGCACCCGGTTGCCTTCGGCTATTTGCTTGACCTGGCTGCCGTAGAAGTTCAGGAAGCGCATGACCAACTGACCGGTGTCATCAGAGATGGTTACCACCAGTTGCCGGCGTGGCCGAAACGCGACTTCGCAGGAAGTAACTACGCCTTCTACCTGCACCGGGCGGCCAAAGATGAAGCCAGCCTGGGCGATGCTTTTGATTTCGGTTTCATCTTCATAGCGCATCGGCAGATGCAGGACTTTATCCATGTCCGAGCGCAGGCCGAGCTTGATCAGCTTGTCGTCGATTTTCTCTGCGCGTGTCGGAGCCGCCGACTTGGTCGTTTTGCTAGTCTTTTTGGCAACAGTGGCGGGCTTTTTCTTCAGTACAGGCATATCGGGCCGAAAATGGGCGGCAGGGCGTAAAATAGCAGGTTTTGCGATGACTTCATGTGTCTTGCGTGTGGCAACACATGTAAGGCCGAGACTGCAAGCATTGCAACCATAGCAGTTCTGCCGCGCGATTGCTGCAAACAAATTTGTCTGCGTCACACCTCGGACAGTAAAACCGAAGCCGTCATGCGATATGCATGACATTTTTAACGACGTTTTCAAACATCAAAGTTGTATGTATTCACTTTCCGATTTCGATTTCGATTTGCCGCAAGAGTTAATTGCGCAAACACCATTGGCGCAGCGCAGTGCTTCGCGCCTGCTGCAGGTTCTGCCTGCGCAAATGACGGACCGTAATTTTGCCGACATCGTCGACTTGCTGTCACCTGGCGATTTGCTGGTATTCAATGACACCCGTGTGCTGAAGGCGCGCTTCTTTGGCGTCAAGGAAACCGGCGGCAAGGTTGAAGTGCTGGTTGAGCGCGTGATAGACCAGCGCAATGTGCATGCGCAGATACGCGCGTCCAAGTCACCTGTGGTCGGTATGCGCATACGTCTCGCTGATGCATTCGATGTGATCGTCGGCGAGCGCGCCGGTGAGTTTTACGAATTGCAATTCCCGGATGATGTATTCGAGCTGATCGAGGCGCATGGCCGTCTGCCTTTGCCGCCGTATATCGAACATGCGGCCGACGCCTACGATGAAACGCGCTACCAGACCGTGTATGCGAAGACGCCGGGTGCAGTAGCGGCGCCGACTGCGGGTCTGCATTTCGACCAGGATTTGCTGGATACGCTGACTGCGAAAGGCGTGAAGCTGGCTTACATCACTCTGCACGTCGGTGCCGGTACTTTCCAGCCGGTGCGTAGTGAAAACCTGGCCGAGCACAATATGCATAGCGAGTGGTACACCATCTCGCAGCAAACAGTCGATCTGGTACAAGCCACGCAAGCCGCTGGCGGCAATGTGGTGGCGGTCGGCACGACCAGCATGCGCGCACTGGAATCGGCTTCGCAAAGCGGGGTGCTGCAGGCAGGTAGTGCCGATACGCGTTTATTCATTACGCCGGGCTATACCTTTAAAACGGTCACGCGCCTGATTACCAATTTCCATTTGCCGAAGTCCACCTTGCTGATGCTGGTGTCGGCCTTTGCCGGTTACGACACTATTCGTGCTGCATACCAACACGCCATTTCCCAACGTTATCGTTTCTTCAGCTATGGCGATGCGATGTTTTTGACCAGAATGCCACCATGCTAAATTTCAAATTACTTAAAACCGACGGTAAAGCACGTCGCGGCCAACTGACACTGAACCACGGTGTCATCGAAACGCCTATTTTCATGCCGGTCGGTACTTATGGCTCGGTGAAAGCGATGTCGCCGCTGGAGCTGAACGAGATCAATGCGCAAATCATCCTCGGCAACACCTTCCATCTGTGGCTGCGTCCGGGCAATGACATCATCGCCAAATTCGGTGGGCTGCATGAATTCATGGGCTGGGATAAGCCCATCCTGACGGATTCCGGCGGTTTTCAGGTGTTCTCACTGGGCGAGATGCGCAAGATCACCGAAGAAGGCGTGCATTTTTCATCGCCTATCAACGGCGATAAATTATTCCTGTCGCCGGAAGTGTCCATGCAAATCCAGCGCGTGCTGAATTCCGACATCGTGATGCAGTTCGATGAATGTACACCCTATGAGATCGACGGTCGTCCGGCTACGGCTGAAGAAGCAGCGAAGTCGATGCGCATGTCGCTGCGCTGGGCGAAACGCTCGATGGACGAGTTCAATCGCGAAGAAAACCCGAATGCCCTGTTCGGCATCGTACAGGGCGGGATGTTTGAAATGCTGCGCGATGAGTCGCTGGCCGGGCTGGAAGAGCTGAATTTCCACGGCGTGGCAATCGGCGGCCTGTCGGTCGGTGAGCCCAAGGAAGACATGATGCGGGTGCTGGAGCACGTCGGCCCGCGCCTGCCAGCGAACAAGCCGCATTACCTGATGGGCGTCGGCACACCGGAAGACCTGGTGGCGGGCGTGGCGAATGGTGTGGATATGTTTGATTGCGTGATGCCTACGCGCAATGCCCGTAATGGCTGGTTGTTTACCCGCTTTGGCGATATCAAGATCAAGAACGCGCGTTACAAGGATGACAAGAAACCGCTGGATGAAAGCTGTTCCTGCTATGCCTGCCGCAATTTTTCACGCGCTTACTTGCATCATTTGCATCGTACCGGCGAAATTCTGGGGGCCAGACTGAATACGATACATAACTTGCACTACTATCTGGACCTGATGCGAGAGATGCGGGAAGCGATAGACGAAGGGCGATTCCAGCTCTTTGTGAGCCAATTCCATGCAGATCGCGCACGCGGAAGCTGAACTTTCCATAATGAAAATCAGTCAGCACCGGAAAAGCGATTTTCCAGTGCTAAAATAACCGACCCATATTTATAAACCCTTACTACACTCTGGAGCATACACGTGTTTATTTCCAACGCTTACGCTGCAACTGCCGCCGGCGGCGTCATGGGCAATCTGGCCCAATTCGTTCCTATCATCCTGATGTTCGTTGTGCTGTACTTCCTGATGATACGTCCACAGATGAAACGTCAAAAAGAACACAAGGCCATGATCGAAGCCGTAACACGTGGCGATGAAGTCGTAACAGCAGGCGGCGTCCTGGGCAAGATCACCAAGGTTTCCGATGTCTACTTGTCGCTGGAAGTACAAGACGGTACCGAGATCGTGATTCAAAAAAGCGCAGTCACTACCTTGTTGCCTAAGGGTACGATCAAATCGCTGTAATGGGTTAAACGCCCCACCTCCGCCAGGCGGACGTGGGGTTGATTTTTGTCTGACGTTCCACCCCGAACCCTGAATCAATATGAATCGCTATCCCCTCTGGAAGTACATAATTATCGCTGTCGCACTCCTGTTGGGTGTGTTGTATACGACGCCTAACTTTTTCGGCGAATCGCCAGCGGTGCAAATCAGCAGTGCCAAAGCTACCATCAAGGTAGATAGTTCCCTGATCACTCAGGTTGAGCAGGCGCTGAAAAAAGACGGTATCCAGTACGACGGGATAGTCTATGAAACGATAGGTACCCAGGGTACCGTCCGCGTGCGTTTCCCGAATACCGATATCCAGTTCAAAGCCAAAGGCATACTGGAAAAAGACCTGAATACTGATCCGGAAGATCCGACCTACCTGGTCGCCTTCAATCTGTTGCCGAATACGCCATCGTGGTTGCAAAGCCTGAACGCTGCACCTATGTACCTTGGCCTCGATTTGCGCGGTGGTGTGCACTTCCTGATGCAGGTCGATATCAAGGCAGTGATGAACAAGCGCGTACTCGGCTTGCAAGCCAGCGCCCGCAGCATCTTGCGCGACAAGAACATTCGCCATGCCGGTATCGCACGTAGTGGCGACAATGTGGAAATCTCGTTCCGTGATGCCGATACCCGCAACAAGGCGCGTACCGTGCTGGGCAATGAATTGCGTGAACTGGTGCTGACTGATGCAGGCAGCGGTGAAGACCTGAAACTGGTTGGTAGCCTGAATCCGACCGCATTGAAACAAACAGTAGAAGACGCGGTTCAGCAAAACATCACCACCTTGTCCAAGCGTGTCAATGAACTGGGCGTGACCGAGCCGCTGATCCAGCGTCAGGGTGCTGATCGTATCGTGGTGCAAATGCCTGGTGTGCAAGACGTTTCGCGCGCCAAGGACATCATCGGTAAAACCGCGACCCTGGAAGTCCGCCTGGTGGATGAATCGGTTACCCGCGGTACCGAAGAAACTGCTGCGATACCTTTCGGTTCCGAGCTGTTTAAAGTCGGCAAGAACGCACCTGTCGTTCTGTACAAAGATCCGATCATCACCGGTGAATACATCTCTAGCGCTTCGGCCAGCTTCGATCAAAACCATCAGCCATCGGTCAGTATCGACCTGAATGGTGACGGTGGTCGCCGCATGCGTGAAGCGACACGTACCCGTGTCGGCAAGGCGATGGCGATCGTGCTGTTTGAAAAGAACAAGGGTGAAGTCCTGACCGTTGCGACCATCCGTGATGAACTGGGTGCACGCTTCCAGATCACTGGCATGGGTTCGGCTGAAGCAGCCAGCGACCTCGCTTTGCTGTTGCGCGCCGGTTCGTTGGCAGCACCGATGGAAATCATCGAAGAACGTACCATCGGACCTCAGCTCGGTGCGGAAAACATCAAGAAAGGTTTTGATGCGACGCTGTACGGCTTCATCGCCATCGGCATCTTCATGATCATTTACTACCGCGCATTTGGTTTCTTCAGTGTATTTGCGCTGGCAGTCAACCTGATGCTGCTGATTGCCTTGTTGTCCATGTTGCAGGCGACGCTGACCTTGCCGGGTATCGCCGCTATTGCGCTGACGCTCGGTATGGCGATTGACGCCAACGTGCTGATTAACGAGCGGATACGCGAAGAGTTACGAGCCGGACATTCACCGCAGACGGCGATTGCGATGGGCTTTGAACGTGCGTGGGCAACCATTCTCGATTCCAACGTCACCACCATGATTGCCGGCCTGGCACTGTTGATCTTCGGTTCCGGTGCGGTGCGCGGTTTCGCGGTAGTGCACTGTCTGGGTATCCTGACTTCGATTTTCTCTGCCGTGTTCGTATCGCGTGGCGTGGTCAACCTCTGGTATGGCCGCAAGAAGAAATTGACATCGGTATCCATCGGTCAGGTCTGGAAGCCGGCCGACTGATATTGAAAAATGAAGCGTCAGGTCGACGCTTCAGCTGTAACTACTGAATTGTATTTAGACAGACCGCCTGCTGATATATACACAGCGGCGGTCGCACTGAGAGGGAAGTGATGGAGTTTTTCCGCATCAAAAAAGATATCCCGTTCATGCGCCATGCGTTGATTTTCAACATCATCTCTGCGCTGACGTTTGTCGCTGCCGTATTCTTCCTGCTGCATCGGGGTTTGCATCTGTCGATTGAATTTACCGGTGGTACGGTAATGGAAGTCACCTATTCGCAGCCAGCCGATATTGAAGGCGTGCGCGGCAAGCTGACTGAGCTCGGCTATGTCGATATGCAAGTGCAAAGTTTCGGCACTGCACAAGACGTATTGATCCGTTTGCCGGCGCAAAAGAATGCAGACTCGGCGCAGATCAGCGAACGCGTGATCGGTGCGTTGAAGGCGCAGGACAGTACGGTTGAACTGAAGCGCGTTGAATTCGTCGGTCCGCAAGTGGGCGAGGAGTTGACGCATGATGGTTTGATGGCGCTGGGCATGCTGGTGATCGGTATCGTGATTTACCTGGCGATACGCTTCGAATGGAAGTACGCGGTATCAGCGATCCTCGCCAACTTGCATGACGTGGTGATTATTCTCGGTTTCTTTGCCTTCTTCCAGTGGGAATTCTCACTGACGGTATTGGCGGCGGTGCTGGCGGTACTTGGTTACTCGGTCAATGAATCGGTGGTGGTGTTTGACCGGGTACGTGAAACCTTCCGGGATCGTCGTTTCGGCAAATTGCCAACCGCAGAAGTGCTGAACCATGCGATTACCCAGACTATTTCGCGTACCGTGATTACTCACGGCTCGACCCAGTTGATGGTGTTGTCGATGCTGTTCTTTGGCGGTCCTACCCTGCATTACTTTGCATTGGCACTGACCATCGGTATCTGTTTCGGTATTTACTCTTCGGTATTCGTTGCGGCAGCACTGGCGATGTGGCTGGGCGTGAAGCGCGAAGACTTGCTGAAGCCGGTCAAGGAAAAAGACGAACACGACGGTGCAGTCGTCTAAGCACTGTAGCTACAAAAAGCCGGCATATGCCGGCTTTTTTATTGGCTGTCAGTGACTGTCAATTCAGTACTTTTGTTTGGGTTCGCTGCCTGTCAGGTTGGCGTGCAGCTTGGTCAGCTCGCGATCCAAAGCATCAAAATCCTGCGCCTCATAGTTCACGAAGGATTGTTTGCCAAAAGCGATTTGCTGGCTGAATACGCGATGGAATTCGGCATCACCGGCAGCGGTCAGTTTGACCAGCGTGCTGCGGCGGTCTTCGACCTGGGTGACGCGTGTTACCAGGCCTTTCTCTTCCAGACGGTCGATCACGCCAGTCAGGGTGCCCTTGGTAATCAGTGTTCTTTCTCCCAGTTCCTTGAAGCTCATGCCGCAGGTATTGCCCAGCGTGGCAATGATGTCGAACTGTGATGGTGTCAAGCCGGTACGGCAGCGTATATTGGCGCCCGACTGGCGTTCGAATGCATGAAAGCACTCAGCCAGGAGACGGATGCTGCGGAGATATCGTTCAGCCATAAACCCAGTTACTGTCCATAAAAATAAAAAAGCCGACGGAGTATAACGTCGGCTTTCAGGATTACACAATCGCTACGCTTACTCAGTCTGCTTTGACTGCTTCAACCTGGATCGCCAGTTTGACGTCAGGCGAGAAGCCATAGTTCAAAGCGTAATTCAGGCCGAAATCGCTGCGTTTGAATTCAGCAGATGCATCGGCGCCGCACACTTCGCGTTTCAGCATAGGGTGCTGGATACATTTGAATTTGTTGATGGTCAGGGTCACTGGTTTGGTGACGCCCAGCAGGGTCAATTCACCATCAACCGAAACTGGCTTGTCGCCATCGAACTTGATCGATTTGCTTTTGTAGGTCGCGGTAGGGAATTTCTCTACGTTGAACAAGTCCTTGCCTTTGGCGTGTTCATTCATCTTGGCATGGCCGAAGTCGATCGAGTTTGCATCGATGACGATGTCCAGCGAACCGGTTTTTGCTGCACGGTCGAGCACTACAGTGCCGCTGGTTTTTTCGAACTTGCCGCGCCAGAACGAGATGCCCATGTGGTCAGCTTCGAAGCTAGGGTAGGTGTGGCTAGGATCGATGGTGTAGGTTTGTGCAAATGCGGAGCTCGCGCCAGCGGCCAGCAAACAGATCAGTGCAAGTTTGGATTTCATTCAAATGACTCCTGTGTGGGTTAATTAATTTTTTGTTACCGGAACTGCTTATTGCGCCGCGACGACACGGAATTTAATCGTGACTTCGTCGGCTACCATGCTGGTGTCTTTCCATTCACCTTCACCGATGTTGTAGGTCAGGCGTTTGATTGGTAATACACCTTCAAAGACTTGGTTGCTGCCTTCTTTTTTGACTGTGAGCGGGAAGCTGACGTCAGTGGTTTTGCCCTTGATGGTGAGCTTGCCGGTGACATCCAGTTTGCCTGCTGCACCAGCTTTGATCTGGCTGGAAACGAAAGTCGCTTTCGGGAATTGTGCTGCGTTAAACCATTCTTTTTTCAATACTTCGCGGTTGTATTCAGGGTCGCCCAGATCGAAGCCGTTGACGTCGATCTCGACGTTGGCTTTGGAGGTGTCTGGCTTGGCTGCGTCATAGGTGATCTGTGCGTTGAATTTTTTGAAGGTCGCTTCGACCGGTACATTCAGTTGCTTGAAGGTGATGCTGACTTTGCTTTTGGCCGGATCTGTCTTCAGTGCGGTAGCGGCGAGTGCCGGTAGCGCCAGCGCGATACCGGCAATGGCCAGCCAGCGGGTGGTTTGGCTGGAGAGGGAACGAACGAACATGGGTAATCCTTTCGGTAAAAATATATTTACGGCAGCATGCGTTGCAGCGTGCGGTCGCGGTCTATGAGCTGGTGTTTGATGACAGCCAGTATATGCAGGAAAAAAACGATAAGCAGAACGACATTGCAGGCGTAATGCACTTGCTTGAGCAAGGCCTTCAATTCAGGATCCGGGCCGATGAATACCGGCAGTGGCACGATGCCGAGATAGACCACGGGTACGCCTGCAGCCAGGCTGTAGAAGTAGCCGGACAGCGGTACCGCAAAGATTAATACATACATCAGGCCGTGCGAGACACGTGCAGCTTTCTTTTGCCAGTCAGCCATGCCAGGTGGATGTGCCGGCGCCGGATGGCCCAGCGCCCAGAGCAAACGCAGACAGGCGAGGCCGAACACGGTCACTCCCAGCCATTTATGCCAGGAAAAATATTTGAGTTTGGTAGGAGTCAGGCCGGGAATATCGACCATGGTCAGGCCCAGCCAGAAGGCGGCGATGATCAGGATCGCCATGAGCCAGTGCAGCGCAATTGCAGTCAGGGTGTAGCGGCGCATAGATAGTGTTTTGCTTATTAGTTCAAATTAGAACTAATATAGCAAAATAAATCCCAGCGTGCTGAAGCCTGTTTTAATAGGCTTCAGTGGCTGGGACACTAATTAGATCTCTTTTGCGAGTTTGGTGGCGTAGCCGATGTAGTTGGCAGGGGTCATGGCCAGCAGGTGATCCTTGGCTTCTTGCGGAATTGCCAGGGTGACGATGAATTCCTGCAGCGCTTCCTTCGAAATACCCTTGCCGCGGGTCAAGTCCTTCAATTGCTCGTAAGGATTTTCGATGCCGTAACGGCGCATCACGGTTTGTACCGGTTCTGCCAATACTTCCCAGGTTTCATCCAGGTCTTGTGCAATACGGACCGGATTGACTTCCAGTTTGTTCAGGCCGCGCAGGCAGCTGTCATAGGCCAGCAGTGCGTAGCCAAAGCCGACGCCGATGTTGCGCAGTACGGTGGAGTCGGTCAGGTCACGCTGCCAGCGCGAAACAGGCAGCTTCTCTGCCATGTGTTTCAAGACGGCGTTAGCCATACCCAGATTGCCTTCGGAATTTTCGAAGTCGATTGGATTGACTTTATGCGGCATGGTCGACGAACCGATTTCACCGGCTTTGGTCGATTGCTTGAAGTAACCGAGCGAGATGTAGCCCCAGATGTCGCGGTTCAAATCCAGCAGGATGGTATTGGTACGCGCGATGGCATCGAACAATTCCGCCATGTAGTCATGCGGTTCGATCTGAATGGTGTACGGGTTGAAGGTCAGGCCCAGGCGTTTCTCGATGACTTCTTTCGAGAAGGCTTGCCAGTCATGGTTAGGATAGGCTGACAAGTGCGCATTGAAGTTGCCGACTGCGCCATTCATTTTGCCGAGGATTTCAACTGCAGAGATACGGTCGGTCGCGCGCTTCAGGCGTGCCACCACGTTCGCCATTTCCTTGCCGAGGGTGGTCGGGCTGGCTGGCTGGCCGTGGGTACGCGACATCATAGGCACGGCTGCATTGTCGTGCGCCAGTTGTGTCAGTTTGCTGATCAGGCCTTGCAGTGCCGGCACCAGGACGGAATCACGTGCGGCCTTGAGCATCATGCCGTGCGAAGTATTGTTGATGTCTTCCGAAGTGCAGGCGAAGTGGATGAATTCAGTCGCAGCGACCAGTTCAGGTACGTCTTTGACTTGTTCCTTGAGCCAGTACTCAACCGCTTTGACATCATGGTTGGTGACCGCTTCGATATCCTTGATGCGTTGTGCATCGGCTTCGGTGAAATCGGTCGTCAGTTTGTTCAGCAATGCATTGGCGCTGGCCGAAAACGGCTTGATTTCAGCAAAGCCAGCTGCCGACAAAGCTTGCAGCCATGCAATTTCCACTTTTACCCGGTGATGCATAAAACCTGATTCAGACAGGATAGGACGCAATTCATCGGTTTTGCTGGCGTAACGGCCATCGAGTGGCGACAGGGCGGAAAGCGTGGAAAGAGGCATGATGATGGGCGACTAGCGCTGTGACGTGATTGAAAAAGCTGCCGGAAATACAAAAACGGCATAAATTGAGGAAGCCGACATTCTACCACTTCAGCGCCACATATAGCCTGAAAGCGACATCTGGGTGGGGGCGGAGATGGCGGGTTTTAGCTCGGGGCCGATGTTATAATCGCCTTCCGATTTTAGAAGTAAAGCGTCTATGAAACTGATTGGTTCTCTCGCCAGCCCTTACGTACGTAAAGTACGTGTTGTCATGTTGGAAAAAAAGATCGATTACGATTTCGTTCTTGAAAACGTGTGGGGTGCTGAAACCACGATACAAGAATCCAATCCGCTCGGCAAAGTGCCGTGCCTGGTGATGGAAGATGGCGGCGCGATGTTTGATTCTCGCGTGATCGTCGAATACCTGGATACTCTGACGCCAGTCGGCAAACTGATACCGCCGAATGGCCGTGAACGTGCTGAAGTCAAATGCTGGGAAGCGCTGGCTGATGGTGTGGCGGATGCTGCCATGTTGTTGCGCCTCGAACATACTTTGCGTCCGGCAGAACAACGTAGCCAGGCCTGGATAGATCGTCAGACCCGCAAGGTGCATGACGGCTTGAAAGCGATGTCGGTAGGCTTGAAGGATACTGCTTTCTGCGCTGGCAACCAGTACACGCTGGCCGATGTGGCAGTGGGTTGCGTGCTGGAGTGGCTGACTTTCCGTTTCCCGGAAATCAGCTGGCGCACTGAATATCCTAACCTGGAAAAATTGCTGGAAAAATTGTCGGAGCGTCCTTCATTCAAGGAAACCGTACCGACCAAATAAGCTGGTATTGCATCAAAAAAAGGGACGCCTTGCGTCCCTTTTTGTTTTTGTAAGCAACTGCTTACTTCTACTATTCGGCGCTTAATTGGGCGCGCAAATAGTTTTGCAGACCTATGGTGGTAATTAAGCCGAGTTGCGTTTCCAGCCAGTCGATATGTTCTTCGGTATCTTCCAGGATGTAATGGAACAGTTCGCGCGACAAATAATCGCTGCAGGCTTCCGACGCCGCGATGCCTTCCTTCACCGTCGCTTGCGCCGCCTTCTCCAGCCTTAAATCGCTGTTCAGCATTTCCTCGATGTTTTCGCCTATGCCCAGCTTATGCAGTGCCTGCAGATTAGGTAAGCCATCCAGCATCAGGATGCGGTCTATCAATTTGTCCGCATGCTTCATTTCGCCTATGGATTCTTCGTATTCCTTCTTCGCTATCTTTTCAAAGCCCCAGTGCTGATACATACGCGCATGCAGGAAGTATTGATTGATAGCGGTCAGTTCGTTGGTGAGCTGCGCATTCAGCAGCCGGATGATATTGCTGTCACCTTGCATAGGTATTCCAAAAAAGAATTAAAGGGCAGGGTGTCGACGTCGCGGTATGTTTGGTCGAGCCCGATTCGTAGGGCGTCGATCATAGCGTGAGAAGAGTGGGTTTGGAGTGGTGCAGCAGGGCGGATAAGTCTGGAATAAAAAAGGGCGCTGTGCGCGCCCTTTTTTGTAGTTGATGCCAACAGCAGTATTACTCGTTGATCATCTGTGCTTGCAGGTAGTTCTGGATGCCGACTTTTTCGATCAGGTCGAGTTGTGTTTCCAGCCAGTCTATGTGTTCTTCGGTGTCGTCCAGAATGTACTGGAACAGTTCACGCGATACATAGTCACCGCTGGCTTCACATGCTGCGATGCCTTCTTTGACGGTTTTTTGCGCGAGCTTTTCCAGTTTCAAATCGCAGCCCAGCATTTCCGGTGTGTTTTCACCGATCATCAACTTGTGCAGTGCTTGCAGGTTAGGCAAGCCGTCCAGCATCAGGATGCGGTCTATCAGTTTGTCGGCATGTTTCATTTCGCCGATGGATTCTTCGTATTCTTTCTTGGCAATCTTTTCAAAGCCCCAGTGCTTGTACATGCGTGCATGCAGGAAATACTGGTTGATTGCGGTCAGTTCGTTGGTAAGCTGCGCATTGAGCAGCTTGATGATATTGGCGTCACCTTTCATGGGATCCTCGAAAGTGATGTGGAAAACGGGCTGCTGCGCATCTGGCTATCGTTACTCCAGATGCTCGGTCAGCAAAGAACGCACATGATAGCTCAGTAAGTCCAAAATATGATCAATTTGGCTTCATTTTGCTAACTGGAATCATTCGTGTTTCGATTGCCAAAGTGAGACTGGGCGCGGCTTTGCGCGGGGTTGGGCGGTTCGGCTCGAACGTGGAATCGGGCAAGAAAAAACGCGCTGCAGCGAGTTGCTGAGCGCGTTATTTTCAGGTCTTAAGGGCAGGATTGGGACTGCCCGCAAAACCATTGCTACTTACTTCGGTGCCTCGGTGACGAAGCCCATTTTGGTCAGTCCGCCTGACTGTGCTGCTGCCATGACTTGCGCGACTTTCTCATAAGGTGTGAGGCGGTCTGCACGCAAATGCAATTCTGGTTGTGGTGTTACTTTGGCTGCATCCGCAATGCGTGACAGCATTTGCGATTGATCCAGCACTTCGTTGTTCCAGTAAACCTGGCCAGCAGCATCGATCGATACGTTGATGGTTTCCGGTTTGGTTTCGTTAGGTTGGTTCGCTGCGTGCGGCAGATCGAGCTTCACCGCATGATTCATCACCGGGATGGTCATGATGAAGATGATCAGCAATACCAGCATCACGTCGACTAGCGGCGTGGTGTTGATTTCTGGATTGAAGTCGTCTTCTTCCGACAGGGATCCCATTGCCATCATGCACCTCCGACGGCAACCAGTTTGGCGCCGCTTGCACCTGGTGTATTGGTGTCGTTGGCACGAGCGCCGGTGACGAACAATGCATGCAGGTCGAAGCCGAATTTATTCAATTTGGCGATGACTGTCTTGTTACCGCGAACCAGGGCGTTGTAGCCGAAGGTTGCCGGAATCGCGACTGCCAGACCGAGCGCCGTCATGATCAGCGCTTCACCGACCGGACCAGCAACTTTATCGATACTCGCCTGACCGGAAGTACCAATCGCGACCAGCGCGTGATAGATGCCCCAAACGGTACCAAACAGACCAACGAACGGTGCGGTAGAACCAACCGACGCCAGCACTGCCATGCCGCTTTGCAGCTTGGCCGAAGTTTCATCAATAGCCTGGCGCAGGGACAGGGTGATCCAGTCGCTGACCGACAGTTGATCGTGCAGATGGCCTTTGTGTGCTTCGTGGTGACGCATGGCGATTACGCCAGCATCAGCGATTGCTGCGAATGGATTGGCTTCGCCCAGGGTTGCTACACCTTCTGGCAAGCTGGTTGCATCCCAGAATTCGTGACCAGCTGCGCGTGCAGCGCGGCGGTACTGCATCAATTGCAGTGCTTTGGTGGCGATGACGTACCACGATGCGATCGACATAGCGACCAGCAATATTGCGACGCCCTTGGTGACAAAGTCACCTTGTGCCCACAAACTTTCTAAACCGTACGGACTGACTTCCATGATGATTCCTTCTTATCTATTTAGCGTGAAATTAATTGGTACGATAGCAAAGGCAGGAGCTGGTCTCCCGTCTTCCAAATAAGGCTTGAATAATGCGCGCATCACGGCATCCCGTGCTGCATCGTCCATGCGCAATGAGCCTGAAGATTTTTGTACTTCAACTTTCTCGGCGCGGCCTTTTTCATTGATCAACACACGCAAGGTCACAGTACCTTCGTTACCCATGCGCGCATCGAGCGGCGGGTATACCGGGCGTGGTGGATTGATGTATGAAACACCTGAAATCAGTTTAGGCGTTGCAGGAACCGATGGTGCTGCTGGCGCGGAAGGCGTTGGTGGCGATGGCGGCTCATTCGATGGCGGCGCCGGGGCAACGTTTTCGGTAATGGCTTGTGGTGACGGTGCTTCTGTCACTACCGGACGCGGTGTCGGACGCGTGACTTGTTTCTTCACGACCGGAACGGTTTTTGGTTCGGCTGGCTTCGGGGCTGGAGCAGGCGCAGGTTGTTCAGTAATGAAGTCAGCAAAGATTTCGCGCGGCAAGACTTTAGCGACCTGATGTACCAGGCCACTGCGAAGTGCGTAAAACAAAGCGATGTGGATCGCAATGATAGCGATCAGGGGCCCGAATCGTCTGAGTTGCTGTGATATGTGAGGCGGTAATAGCGGTGCTGACGACTGGGTTGTTGTTACGTTCATAAAGAAATTGCTTATGCGGCCAATGCGTTAGGGTGAAACATTATAGGTTGAGTTGGGCGAACCTCTGCAAGGCATTCGCGCAGCACACGTTTTGCACAGGAGTGGCATTTGCCACAGCAGGTGCCCAAATCCAGCTCATTGCGCAATTGCGACATCGAGGTCGTGCCAGTATCAACCGCCTGGCGTATGTTCCGCTCGGAAATATTTCTGCAAACACAAACAATCATCGATGCCTCGTGTGACTTTCTTTGTAGGTTAAAAATACAAAAAACGACAGTGCTTTTATACATTTAATGCCGGTTTCCCGGCATTTTTACTTCAATTCACACGCGCTCCAGCTACCAGGCGCGTAAACAACTTAAATTTCTCCGGTGGTGGCATAGCTCGTTCAACCACCGTTGCCCATTGTTCCGATAACTGTTGGCAGGTTGCGCGTAACACTGGTGCCAGATCGGGCAGATCGGCCAGTGCTTTCAAGTGTCGCTCTATGACCGAGGCCAGCTTGATGCACGAACTGCTTTCCTGATTATTCGCGGTGTAATGCGACATCAAGTGTAAAACTGCTGAAACTAATAATTCCGGTTGTGCCGGTGCTGCGTTAGGCTCCCGTAGTGCCTGCTCCGCTTTTTCGATTGCCATCAAACTCTCCTTTTGGGTTGGTTTGGCTGGCTGGTGCAAAGTGGCGCACGGGCTGGCTCAGTTGCAAATCGATGCTGCTAGTTATGCCGTCAAAATCAATTTATTCAACTGCGTTAAACGGAGGCGATAAATTCGCCCTTCGTGTGCTATTTCTACTTCGCGCATTTGCCGGAACAGGTCGCGGCTGTTAATGCGTGTTATTGGCTGTTCCATTGCAGCGTTATTACGTAGAGCAGGAACATTTTCCAGTGCTACACGTGGTGCCGAGATCGCCATGATCAACCTTTTCATGTAAATGAGAACAATTCGTGTTTAGATTATTCGACATTTGGCGATGGATTGCAAGTTTTTTCGCTCGGCTTTGCATCGTCGGGAGCTAAATAAATCGGATTTGTGGTGATACGGACAAGGAAAGTTGCCCGAGGGGCATTTCAGCGCCGGAATTGAATGGTTTCTTAACGCTGGAGATATATACGGCAACCCTGTGGGGTGCCGTATATGAGGGGGCTTTTTAATGGATGGGGCTGAAGGATTCAGCTTGCGCGATAGGCCAGTATTTACCAAAGACTTCCGGCAATTCACGCTCAGGATTTGCTTCGCTGAGTAATTGGCCGGACTCTAAATAAGGCAGCAGTGCGGAAGCGAGTTTGACCTGATTCGCCGAGACGCGGCGTACCAGGTGATGTGGTCGCAGTTCGGAAGGATGATGCAAGCCTGCGGCTGCGATCAGTTCAGCGAGCGCTTTTAATGTATTGCGATGGAAATTGGCGACGCGTTCGGCTTTGTCCGGCACAACCAGCGCGCGCTGGCGCAGATTGTCTTGGGTAGCGATGCCGGTAGGGCAGCGATCTGTATGGCAGCTCTGTGATTGTATGCAGCCGAGGGCAAACATAAAGCCACGTGCCGAGTTGCACCAGTCTGCACCGAGTGCCAGTGTGCGCACGATATCAAATGCAGTAACGATTTTGCCGGACGCGCCTATCTTGACCTTGTCGCGTAGCTTGGCACCTACTAGCGTGTTATGCGCGAGCAAGAGCGCTTCCTGCAGCGGTACGCCGACATGATCGGTGAACTCGACAGGTGCTGCGCCAGTGCCGCCTTCGCCGCCGTCTATTACGATGAAGTCAGGTGTGATGCCGGTCGCCAGCATGGCTTTCACGATGCCGAAGAATTCCCATGGATGGCCGACTGCCAGCTTGAAGCCCGTTGGTTTGCCGCTGGAGAGCGTGCGCAGTTGTTCTATGAATTGCAGCAAACCTATAGGTGAGTCAAACGCGGAATGCGACGAAGGGGAGACGCAATCCACGCCCAGTGGCACACCACGTGCAGCGGCGATCTCGGGTGACACTTTCGCACCAGGCAACACGCCGCCATGACCGGGTTTGGCACCCTGCGATAACTTCACTTCTATCATCTTGACCTGAGGCAGTTGCGCATTCAGCGCAAATTTTTCCGGCGAAAAACTACCGTCGTCATTGCGACAGCCGAAGTAACCAGAGCCTATCTCCCACACCAAATCACCACCTGCTTCGTTCGCATTCTCCGGGCGATGGTAGCGGCTGATACTGCCCTCGCCAGTGTCGTGCATGAAGCCGCCTTTTTGCGCGCCTTGATTCAGTGCGCGTATCGCATTCGCTGACAGTGCGCCAAAGCTCATCGCAGAGATATTGAATATGCTGGCCGAATACGGTTGAGCACGATCCTCGCCTATCGTGATGCGGAAGTCGTGCGCCCCGACTTTCGCAGGTGCGATCGAATGGTTGATCCATTCATAGTCGCTTTGGTAGACATCCATCTGTGTGCCAAAAGGGCGCTTGTCGATTGCTTGTTTGGCGCGCTGATACACCAGCGAGCGCTGGTTGCGCGAGAACGGATTGGGTGCGGCGTCGTCTTCCAGGAAATACTGGCGTATCTCCGGACGCACCGATTCAAACATATAGCGGAAGTGCCCGAGAATGGGGTAATTGCGCAGCACCGCGCGCTTGGTTTGCAATACGTCGCCAATGCCGACGACAGTGAGGAAACCAAACAGTGCAACCAGCCACCAGGCGCCATCGAAATGTGGGGTGCAGAAGAGGGAGGCGATGAAGAGCAAGGCGGATGCGACGAGAGCCAGGTAACCGATGGGGAACAAACGCATTTTTTCTCCGAACAAAATGGCAGTGCATGCCGATGAATTGCGAGACAGTGTACACAAGGACCAATGAAATGACTTTGCCGACGTTTTCTAGAGAACTATCTGGATTCATAAGGCATTCACGCTACTTTTTGTCTATCCCATAAAAATGGCATTGTATTTTGGAAACTATCTGGATAGTCTTCGTTAGTAAAAATATGTGGCCTCCGTGCCGCAAACTATAAAAAACGCTAGCTATAGCAAAGGGAAGAGCACGTGTTCTATCTGCGAATTTATTCAATGCACGCCAGCTAAGCGCTGTCGACCGCTTGACGCCGGGCTACCGGTATCCATTTCTACTCCTTCAATTCTGGATTTTTTATGTCAATTAAATGGCTTTTTATAGCGTCGCCGATATTTCTTGGCGCGTGTGCAGTGACATCTACCCCAACTCAGCCAGTTGAGGCACCCGTAAGTCGCGCACAACAGATCGAAGCGCAAAAACAGGTGGCCGCACCTCAAGTGAAGACGCTGAAGCGAAAAATTGCGATCGGTCGCTTTACTAACGAAACCCGCTACGGCAAGACCTTCCAGGTTGATGCCAACCTGGATCCATTGGGCAAACAAGCGTCGGATATGTTGAATAGCCGCCTTATCAGCTCAAACAAATTCCTGACCTTTGAGCGTTCTGATCTCGAAAAAATCAAAAATGAACAAGCGTTGCTGAAAGAAGGAAACTTGATCGGCGTAGATACATTGATTCTTGGTTCTGTTACTGAGTTTGGTCGTAGCACGACCGGGAAATCCGGATTCCTGAGCGCGACAAAAATACAGACTGCACGCGCAAAAATCGAAATTCGTTTGGTTGATGCACGTACCGGTTTTTTGTTCTTTACGGCAACAGGAACGGGTGAGGCGACTAGTGAGTCGGGTGAGATTGCCGGTTTCGGTAGCAAGGCTGATTACGACGGTACGTTGAATGATCGGGCGATCGGCGCCGCGATCTCGGATGTACAGAATGCGTTGATCGCCAAGCTTGAGGAGCGCCCTTGGCGCACTGACATTCTCAAAGTGAATGGCAAGCAGGTCTTTGTTTCTGGTGGCGCCCGTCAAGGTTTGAAGGTTGGTGACACCTTGGCCGTGATGCAGCAGGGTGAAACGGTAAGTAGCAAACAAACCGGCTTTGCCATCACTTTGCCACCGACCAAGGTCGGTACTTTGCGCATTACTGGCTTGTTCGGAGATAACGAAACAAATGAAGGTGCAATCGCTGATCTCGTTTCGGGTAGCGCAGTTCCGGCCAAAGGTTCGACGATATTTGTTGCTGAAAACAAGGATTAATAGAGATGAAAACTTATTTTGTAATGGCGCTCGCCTTGATGCTGAGCGCATGTGCGCTACCCGAAACCTCAGTTAAAACTGGTTCGCCACGTCCTACCCTGATTATTAAAGGTGCACCAGTTGGTTCAGTTCTGGTGGTCGATGGTTTGGTGATGGGGCAGGCGGAACAATTCAATGGCGCACCTAACGAGCTGATAGTCGAAGAGGGCTTGCATCAAGTGGAGATCAAGCAGGGTAATGTCACTTTGCATGCCGAGAAAGCTGTCGTCAGCAATGGTGAATCTCGCACGGTAACGGTTAATGCGGGAGGTCGATAATGCGTCTGCACTCATTGCTGGCTTTATCTGTTTCCTTGCTTTTGACTGCTTGCGCTGCGCCTGCCAAATATAACTGGGGCAATTACGAAGGCTCTTTGTATTCGTATTACAAGGACACGTCCAAATCGGCGGAGCATGCGGCCGAATTGCAGCGCACGATTGCGGATTCTGAGGCGACCGGGAAACCGATTGCGCCGGGACTCTATGCTGAATATGGTTTTCTGATGCTGCAGGAAGGCAAGTCCAAGGATGCGATATCGCAGTTTGAAAAAGAAAAGGCAAAGTGGCCGGAATCGACGTATCTGATGGATAACCTGATTCGCATCGCTTCAAATTCCGCAACTCAACAATCTGCTGCACGTAAGGAGTAACCGGAGATGTCACGAAATATTAAAGCGTTGTTGCTGTGTGTGTTGGTTTTAGGCTTGAGCGGTTGCGCGACGCAAATGAGCAAAAAGAAGGATTACACCGATTTGCGCACGGAAGCGCCTCGTTCGATCCTGGTAGTGCCTGCGATTAATCGCAGTGTGGAGGTGAATGCTCCTGACTACTTCCTGTCCACTATTTCTCGTCCTCTGGCTGAACGTGGCTATTACGTTTTCCCGGTGCATCTGGTTAAGCGCATGATGGAGGACGACGGCCTGAACGACGCGGATATGGTGCATGCAGGTGATCCGCAAAGAATGGGCAAGATGTTTGGTTCTGACGCGGTCATGTACATCACGATCGAGCGTTGGGATGCGCAATACGTGGTCTTCTCAACGACTGTTACGGTCGAAATGAACTATGTACTGAAGAGTACTTCAAGTGGTCAGACCTTGTGGAGCAATACCCAGAAACTGGTCTATCAACCGCAAAACAATAATTCCGGTGGCGGGATAGCCGGCTTGATTGCGCAGGCGGTGGTGGCGGCGGTTGCGAAGGCTGCACCCAACTATGTGCCTTTGGCACAGCAGGCAAATGCGCTTGCGGTAACTACCAAAGGGCAGGGCTTACCAGCAGGGCCATATATCGACTTGTATCAAAAGGATCAGGCTGACTTCTGATTTGTTCGGATATCGAATAGTGATCAGCGAACCGGTCACTATTCGATAGTTTAGGCGGGGATGGAAGAAGTATTGATGATGCCGCCGCCCAGGCAAACATCACCTTGATACAGCACTGCCGATTGTCCGGGTGTGACCGCCCATTGTGGTGTGGCGAAGGCGAGGGAGAAGCCTTCGGCATCGCTGCGCTGTTCGCAGGCGACGTCGGCCTGGCGATAGCGCGTTTTGGCTGATACTGATATCTCGCTAGGTGGAGCACCCGCGATCCAGCTTATCTGGCCGGCGCTCAGCTCGGACGACAGCAGCCATGGATGATCATGGCCTTGCACTATATATAGAGTGTTGGTCGCGACATCTTTGCGCGCCACATACCAGGGCTCACTATTGCCATCAGTATTTTTGTGCGACTTCATGCCGCCCAGGCCTATGCCTTTGCGTTGCCCCAGCGTGTAGAAGCTCAATCCTACGTGTTCGCCAACGGTGACGCCGTCCGGTGTCTTCATCGGCCCTGGCTGATACGACAGGTAGCGATTCAGGAATTCGCGGAACGGGCGTTCGCCGATGAAGCAGATGCCGGTCGAATCCTTTTTGGTGGCGTTCGGCAATTTCAATTGTTCCGCGATCTTGCGTACTTCGGTTTTACGGATTTCGCCGAGCGGGAACAGGGTCTTCGATAGCTGCGCCTGATTCAGACGGTGCAAGAAGTAGCTTTGATCCTTGCTGGCATCGACTGCTTTCAGCAGTTCGACGCGACCGGCATCCGGACCTGATGTCACTTCGCGCACGCGCGCGTAATGGCCGGTGGCGATCATGTCGGCACCGAGCAGCATGGCGTGGTCGAGGAAAGCCTTGAATTTGATTTCGGCGTTGCACAGTACGTCCGGATTCGGAGTACGACCAGCCTGGTATTCGCGCAGGAATTCGGCGAAGACACGGTCTTTGTATTCGGAAGCGAAATTCACTGCTTCGATATCGACGCCGACGACGTCAGCCACGCTGGCAGCATCTATCCAGTCCTGGCGTGTCGAGCAATATTCGGAATCGTCGTCATCTTCCCAGTTCTTCATGAAGAGACCGATGACTTCATACCCTTGTTCTTTTAACAGCCAGGCAGAAACGGACGAGTCGACACCACCGGACATACCGATGACGACACGTTTTTTAGCCATTATTTACTACCTCGTAGATGGATGGGTGCGTGATGAGCAGCGACAGCGGCGCGCGCTTGCCAGCCAGATAGTCATCAACGCGTTGTAATACCGAAGGGCTGCGATGCTTTTCCCGGGTCGCGACCAGTTCGTCGTAGCTCATCCAGACCGCGCGCAGGATGCCGACATCTAGCGCCTGGTCGTGTTTGGCGCCGACTTCGCCGCAAAAGGTAAAGCTTAGATAAGTGACATCATGTCCGGTGCGGGCAGAGACATAGCGCGACATATACATGCCAACCAGGGCGGTAGGGGTGAAATCGTGAGCGGTTTCCTCCAGCGTTTCCCGGACGACGGCTTCTTCCAGCGATTCATGCGGGTCCAGATGACCGGCAGGCTGGTTAAAGCGTACGCCTTCACTGGTCTCTTCTTCTACCAGCAGGAAATGCCCATTACGCTCGGCGACGGCAGCAACAGTGACAGATGGTTTCCAGATATCAGGCATAGGGTCCCTCGGAATAACCCGCTATTTTAGCGCGCACCAAGGAAAGTTGCCCGCAATGTTTCCCCGACTGAAAATATTGTAATAAAATGAGTCAGGTCAAGATTGCTCAACTTTTGTCTTTGCTATGCTGGGCATTTGGCCTTATGCTTATCAGTTCGCTTCCTTGTAAAACCCCTACGGAAGTTGGCAGGTGCTAGCCCGACCCGGGTAAATACCCTGCCGCTGAGCGGAAATTTCGCTGCAGGAACATATGGTTGACTGCCTCACATACCGTGGAAGCGCAGCGCCAGGAACTACACATTAATTGATTTGCCTTCGCCGGGCTTTGGCGTCGAGGCAAAGTTTTAAGTAACGAAACGGAATAAAAATGCAACGTATCATGCTCAGGTCAAAAATCCACCGTGTAACGGTGACTCAGGCTGACCTGCATTACGAGGGTTCGTGCGGTATCGACGAAGACCTGCTGACCGCCGCTGACATCCGTGTTGGCGAAAAAATTGAGCTGTACAACATTAATAACGGCAAACGCTTCTCCACCTACGCCATCAAGGGCGCCAAGGGTAGTGGCGAGATTTCGCTCAACGGTGCTGCCGCACGCTGCGCACAACTGGGCGATTTGCTGATTATTTGCACTTACGGTTCCATGACAGACGAAGAAGTCGAAACGTATGTACCGAAGATTGTCTTCGTTGATGAAAAGAATAAATTCGCCGGTCTGAAGAAATAGCGATTAGTAGTCGTAACAATTTAGAAACCCGGTCGCGCCATACAGGGCAGCTAGAACCGGGTTTTTATCCATTTGTTGATCGCGGCGATACAGAATTTAAACAAACTATGAGAGATGTTATATGTCTTTAGTTATAGGGGTGCCACGGGAGTCATTTCCCGGGGAAAAACGGGTGGCCACTGTGCCAGAAGTCGTCGAAAAGCTAATCAAACTTGGCTTTTCAGTCAGTGTGGAATCTGGTGCAGGTGACGAAGCCAACTTCAGCGACGATACCTACCGCGCAGCTGGTGCACAGATCGTGCAAGGCGCTGCTAACTTGTGGTCCACGTCCGATATCGTCTTTAAGGTACGTGCTCCAAGCGCCGAAGAAGTCGGCCTGATTCGCGAAGGCAGCACTCTGATCGGCTTCATCTGGCCAGCACAGAATCCTGAATTGATGCAGCAGCTTGCCGCCAAACGCGTTACCGTTTTGGCGATGGACTCGCTGCCGCGCACGCTTTCGCGCGCGCAGAAGATGGATGCTTTGACCTCCACCGCCGGTGTCAGTGGCTATCGCGCCGTCATCGAGGCTGCCAATGCTTTTGGTCGTTTCTTCAACGGCCAGATCACGGCTGCAGGTAAGGTTGCTCCGGCTAAAGTGTTTATCGCAGGTGCTGGCGTGGCCGGTCTGGCTGCGATCGGTACGGCTGCCAGCCTGGGCGCCATCGTGCGCGCCAACGATACTCGTGCCGAAGTGGCCGATCAAGTTGTATCGCTGGGCGGCGAATTTGTTAAGGTCGATTATGACGAAGAAGGTTCGGGCGGCGGCGGCTATGCCAAGGTCATGTCCGAAGGTTTCCAGGCTGCGCAGCGTGAGATGTACGCTCAGCAAGCCAAGGAATGCGACATTATCATCACCACCGCACTGATCCCTGGTAAACCAGCTCCGAAACTGATTACCGCTGAAATGGTTCAGTCCATGAAACCTGGCAGCGTGATCGTCGATATGGCGGCTGAGCAGGGCGGTAACTGCGAACTGACCGAACCTGGCAAGGTTGTGGTGAAACATGGTGTGACTATCGTTGGTTACACCGATCTGCCGAGCCGTTTGCCTAAACAGGCGAGTACGCTGTACTCGACCAACTTGCTGCGCCTGACTGAAGAACTGTGCAAGGACGCTGAAGGTAAAAAGACGACTGACGGCATTATCAACGTCAATATGGAAGACGAAGCCATTCGTGGCCTGACCGTCATCAAGGAAGGCAACATCACTTGGCCGCCTCCACCGCCGAAACCAGTAGCTGCTCCAGCTGCCAAGCCAGCGCCGGCAGCTGCGCCTGCGCACGGTCATGGCCCAAGCACCACTGTTTCCTCACCTAAGCGTGTAGTCACAATGTTTGTCTTCGCAACGCTGTTGTTTGCGTTGATAGGCATGGGTGCGCCTACCGCTTTCCTCGGTCACTTGACCGTGTTCGTACTGGGTTGCTTCATTGGTTACATGGTGGTCTGGAATGTTACCCCGGCATTGCACACGCCTCTGATGAGCGTTACCAACTCCATCTCGTCGATCATCGTGATCGGTGCGCTGGTACAGGTTGCTCCTCCGTTGGCTGATGGTATGGCGCGTCCCGAGTTGCTGATTAAGTGCCTCGCCGCTGCTGGTATCGCTTTGACCGCAATCAACATGTTCGGTGGCTTCGCTGTCACCCGTCGCATGCTTGATATGTTCCGTAAGAATTAAGGAGACCCCTATGTCTGCAAATTTGGCTACTGTCTCCTACATCGGAGCAACCATTCTCTTCATCCTCAGTCTGGGCGGCTTGTCGCATCCAGAAACTTCGCGTCGCGGTAACTTGTACGGCATGATCGGTATGGGCATTGCGGTGCTCGCTACCATCTTTGGCCCACGCGTTACTGCAGACGGCTATGCATGGATCATTCTGGCGCTGCTGGTCGGCGGTGTGATTGGTCTGTACGCTGCTAAGAAGGTCAAAATGACCGAAATGCCGGAGCTGGTTGCATTGATGCACAGCTTCGTCGGTCTGGCTGCTGCACTGGTTGGTTTTGCCAGCTACATCGATCCGTCGATCCATCTGGAAGGCGCTGAGAAGGCAATTCATCAAGTTGAAATTTACGTCGGTATCTTCATCGGTGCGGTAACTTTCTCGGGTTCTCTGATTGCGTTTGGCAAACTGAACGGCAAAATCGGTGGTAAGCCATTGATGCTGCCGGCACGTCACTTCATCAACCTGATCGGCTTGCTGCTCGTGATCTGGTTCGGTCGTGAATTCATGAATGCACCAGACGTTGCTAGCGGTATGACACCGTTGATCATCATGACCATCATCGCCTTGCTGTTCGGCGTACACATGGTGATGGCGATCGGTGGTGCTGATATGCCGGTCGTGGTTTCGATGCTCAACAGCTACTCTGGCTGGGCGGCTTCGGCTACCGGTTTCATGCTCGGTAACGATCTGCTGATCGTGACAGGTGCGCTGGTTGGTTCTTCGGGTGCGATTCTGTCGTACATCATGTGCCAGGCGATGAACCGTAACTTCTTCAGTGTTATCGCCGGTGGTTTCGGTGGCGGTGCTCCGAAGGCGGGCGGCGCTGCGAAAGAACAGGTTGGCGAAGCTACTCCTGTTAGCGCACAAGAAACTGCAGAACTGCTGCGCGAAGCAAAAAGCGTGGTCATCGTTCCAGGTTACGGTATGGCAGTGGCGCAAGCTCAGCACACCGTGAACGAAATCACCAAGTTGTTGCGTGCTAAAGGTACCAATGTGCGTTTCGCGATTCACCCGGTTGCCGGTCGTATGCCTGGTCATATGAACGTGCTGCTGGCTGAAGCGAAAGTACCGTACGACATCGTGCTGGAAATGGACGAAATCAACGAAGACTTCCCTGATACCGACGTAGTCATGGTTATTGGTGCGAATGACATCGTCAACCCGGACGCGCAGGACGATCCGGACAGCCCGATCGCTGGTATGCCAGTGTTGGAAGTCTGGAAAGCAGAAACGTCTATCGTCATGAAGCGTTCGATGGCATCCGGTTATGCTGGTGTTGATAATCCATTGTTCTACAAAGAAAACAACCGCATGTTGTTTGGCGATGCGAAGAAGATGCTGGACGACGTCCTGACAACTTTGAAAGCTGCTGCCTGATAGCAAGCTGATGTTGATAAAAAAGCCCGCTGCTGCGGGCTTTTTTTATGGGTTTTTAAAGGACTTGATAATGCTTGCGGCGTAAGTCAGTGTGCGCTTACCTGCTCCAATAACCCGGCTGGCTATACATGGCCTTCAAATGCGAAATGAAAAGACGCACCTTGGCCGGTACATTCCGCTGCTGCGGATAGACCGCCATGATGTCGTACTCAGGGATCGCATAATCGTCGAGGACAGTTTCCAGCATGCCGCTCTCCAGCTGGCTTTGGATCTCCCATACGGAGCGCCAGGCGATACCCAGGCCTTCGGTCATCCAGCGATGCAGCAATTCACCGTCATTGCAATCCAGGCTGCCCTGCGCGCGTACTGAGACGGTTTTGCCGCGGTAGTTGAAGTACCAGCCGCGTTGCTGCCCGCCTTGTAGGTTGAAAGCAAGGCAATTGTGATTGGCAAGGTCGTCCAACGTCTTGGGTTTGCCGTGTTTTTTGAAGTATTCCCGGGTGCCGCAGACTACCCGCTTATTGGCCGCCAGTTTGATAGCAACGAAATTGGGGTCGATATTGCCGCCAATACGTATGCCCATGTCATAACCTTCTTGCACCAGGTCCACCACGCGGTCAGTCAGGTTGAAAGACATTTTGAGGCCGGGATGCTGGTCCAGGAATTCCTGCGCATAGGGTGCGACGTGCTGGCGGCCGAAGGAAGCGGGGGCGGACACGATCAAGTGCCCGGTGACCTTGTTATTGCCGGCGGACAATGCGCTTTCAGCATGTTCCAGTTCACTGAGCATTTTACGGCAGTGTTCGAGGTATACTGAGCCCTCTTCCGTCAGGGCCAGGCGCCGTGTAGAGCGATGCAGCAGGCGGACGCCCAGGCGTTTTTCCAGGGTATCGATGCGACGCCCGACCATCACAGGTGTGACCTGCAGGGCTAAGGCCGCAGCGGCAAAGCTATTATGCTCGACCGCCATCACAAATGCCTCGATCTGTTTGAGCTTGTCCATTCGATACCTGAAGTATTTAATTGGTTAATTAATAGTCCTATTCTAAAAGTAATCCATATGAATTACTATGCAGCGTAGGAAAATTTCATTTCAATGGAGATTATGTAATGGCAAAGATGACAGCAGCCCAGGCAGCAGTTTGGGTAATGCAGAAAGAAGGTATTGATCAGGCCTTCGGCGTTCCAGGCGCAGCGATCAATCCGTTTTACTCCGCCATGCAAAAGCAAGGCACCATCAAACACATTCTGGCGCGTCACGTAGAAGGCGCGACACACATGGCTGAGGGTTACACCCGCGCCAAATCCGGCAATATCGGTGTTGCTCTGGCTACCTCGGGTCCAGGCGGCACAGACATGGTTACCGGTCTGTACTCGGCTATCGCTGACTCGATTCCTATCTTGTGCGTTACCGGCCAGGCTCCACGTGCACGTTTGCACAAAGAAGACTTCCAGGCTGTTGATATCGAATCGATCTCGAAACCAGTAACCAAATGGTCGGTTATGGTTCGTGAACCAGCATTGGTTCCACAAGTATTCCAACAAGCATTCCACATCATGCGCTCCGGCCGTCCAGGTCCTGTGCTGATCGATTTGCCGTTCGACGTACAAGTTGCTGAAATCGAATTCGATCCAGATCTGTACGAGCCATTGCCAGTGTACAAACCACAGGCAACTCGCAAGCAAATCGAAGCTGCAATCACAATGTTGAACGCTGCAGAGCGTCCATTGCTGATTTCCGGCGGCGGCGTTATCAATGCAAACGCAACCCCATTGATGCTCGAATTCGCTGAGCTGGTAAACGTTCCTGTCGTTCCAACCCTGATGGGCTGGGGCACCGTACCTGACGATCACCCGCTGATGGTTGGTATGGTTGGTCTGCAAACATCGCATCGCTACGGTAACGCGACCATGTTGGCTTCGGACTTCGCATTCGGTATCGGTAACCGTTGGGCTAACCGTTTCACCGGTTCGATCGACGTGTTCACCAAAGATCGTAAATTCGTACACATCGACATCGAACCGACACAAATCGGTCGCGTGTTTGGTCCAGACCTCGGTATCACTTCCGACGCTGGCGCAGCACTGAAACTGATGATCGAAGTAGCGAAAGAATTGAAAGCTGCTGGCAAACTGAAAAACCGTGATGCATGGTTGGCTGAGTGCCAAGAACGCAAACGCACCATGTTGCGTAAAACGGATTTCGACGTAACCCCGATCAAACCACAACGTGTTTACCAAGAAATGAATGCAGTGTTCGGCAAAACCGCACGCTACATTTCGAACATCGGTTTGTCGCAAATCGCTGCGGGTCAATTCCTGCACGTGTACAAAGAACGTAACTGGATCAACTGCGGTCAAGCAGGTCCATTGGGCTGGACTATCCCAGCTGCTCTGGGTGTCCGGGCTGCCGATCCAACCAGCGAAATCGTTGCTATCACAGGCGATTACGACTTCCAGTTCCTGATCGAAGAATTGGCTGCAGGCGCGCAATTCAACCTGCCTTACATCCACGTTCTGGTGAACAACTCGTACCTGGGCCTGATCCGTCAAGCACAACGTATGTTCACAATGGACTACTGTGTATCGCTGGCTTTCGACAACATCAACTCGACCGAAAACGCTTCGTACGGTGTTGATCACGTTAAAGTTACCGAAGGTTTGGGCTGCAAAGCAATTCGCGTCTACAACCCTGACGACATCGCTCCTGCACTGAAAAAAGCGCAAGAGTGGATCAAAGAATTCAAAGTACCAGTCGTTGTTGAAATCATCCTCGAACGCGTAACCAACATCGCGATGGGTACCGAAATCAACGCGATCAACGAATTCGAAGAAATCATCGACGTTAAGGGTGCTTAAGATGACGAAACTTGCTGCTAATCTGACGATGCTGTTCAATGAGGTTCCATTCATGGACCGCTTTGAACAAGCTGCAAAGAATGGCTTCAAAGGCGTTGAATTCCTGTTCCCATACGATTTCCCTGCGGCTGATGTCGCAGCGAAATTGAAAGAGAACAACCTGGAAATGGTTTTGCACAATCTGCCAGCCGGTAACTGGGCTGGTGGTGAGCGCGGTATTGCTTGCCACCCTGATCGTGTAGAAGAGTTCAAAGCTGGCGTGGACAAAGCAATTGAATACGTCAAAGTGCTCGGCACCAAACAGGTCAACATCCTGTCCGGTATCGTGCCTGCAGGCGTAACGCATGAACAAGCAGAAGCAACCTTGGTTGCGAACTTGAAATATGCGGCTGCTAAATTGAAAGCTGAAGGTATCCCACTGTTGATCGAAGCGATCAACACATTCGATATCCCAGGTTTCTTCCTGACTGGCACGAAACAGACTCTGGACATCATTGCCAAAGTCGGTTCCGACAACCTGTTCTTCCAATACGACATCTATCACATGCAACGCATGGAAGGTGAGTTGGCCAACACGATGAAGAACAACCTCGCGGTTATTCCTCATCTGCAGCTGGCAGACAATCCAGGTCGTTTTGAACCAGGTACAGGCGAAATCAACTACACCTACCTGTTCAAGTTCCTGGACGAAATTGGTTACAAGGGCTGGATCGGTTGTGAGTACAAGCCTAAAGCTGGTACGGTAGAAGGATTGGGCTGGCGCGCAGCGCACGGCCTATAATGTAGCGTCTCTAAGCATACTGAGCGGTCCGACATCGGGCCGCTTAGTATTTTTACTGAGTACGTAGTTCACACTTAAATATAATCAGGAGTCAGTCATGGCAAAAGTTGGATTTATTGGTTTGGGTATCATGGGCGCACCAATGGCGCTGAACCTGCAAAAGGGTGGTCACCAACTGTTTTTGCATGATCAAAAAGCACCAGCCCAAGAATTGATCGACGGCGGCGCAACAGTTTGCAAATCGGGCGCTGAAGTTGCCAAGAGCGCAGACATCATCATCACCATGGTGCCGGATACCCCGCACGTGGACGCAGTTCTGTTCGCAGAAAACGGCGTTGCAGCTGGTCTGGCTAAAGGCAAAATTGTGGTCGACATGAGCTCGATCTCGCCTATCGCTACCAAAGAATTCGCGAAAAAAGTAAATGCACTGGGTTGCGAATACCTGGATGCACCAGTATCCGGCGGCGAAGTCGGTGCTAAAGCAGCTTCGCTGACCATCATGGTTGGTGGTTCGGAAGCAGCGTTCAACACAGTCAAGCCATTGTTTGAACTGATGGGTAAAAACATCACCCTGGTTGGCGGCAACGGCGACGGTCAAACCACCAAAGTAGCAAACCAAATCATCGTTGCATTGAACATCCAGGCTGTTTCCGAAGCCCTGTTGTTTGCATCGAAAGCAGGCGCAGATCCAGCAAAAGTTCGTCAAGCTCTGATGGGCGGCTTTGCTAACTCGCGTATTCTGGAAGTACACGGTGAACGTATGGTTAAACGTACTTTCAACCCAGGCTTCCGTATCGAACTGCATCAAAAAGATTTGAACCTGGCATTGCAAGGTGCAAAAGCAATGGGCGTATCGTTGCCTAACACTGCAAACACCCAGGAATTGATGAACGCATGCGCAGCAAATGGCATGAGCGGTCTGGATCACTCGGCACTGTGCCGCGCGATCGAAATCATGTCGAACCACGAAATCGCCAAGGCGTAATTCGTTCGACTGATTTAAGTACTGCTGCCGGCATTGCACTCAGGTGCAATGCCGGTTTGATTCAAAATTTTTAAAAGTAGCTTGCCCCATGTCGATAGATCCACGTCAGTTTTTGAATGACCTGTATGCCACCGCAGTTGAGGCCGTGAGCGCACAGAAGTGCATGCCCGCCTATCTGCCCAAGCAATCTGCCAAGGGTCGCACCCTGGTGATCGGTGCCGGTAAAGGTGCTGCAGCTATGGCCAAGGTAGTTGAAGATACGTGGCCAGGCAAAGTAGAAGGCTTGATCGTGACGCGTTATGGTCACGGCGCTGACTGCAAACAAATTGAAGTAGTAGAAGCGGCACATCCGGTACCGGATGAAGCTGGCCGTCAGGCAGCTGGCCGTATGCTGGAACTGGTCAAGGGTTTGACCGAAGATGATCTGGTGCTGTGCCTGATCACTGGCGGTGGTTCCGCCTTGCTGAGCTTGCCGGGTGAAGGCATCACGCTTGAGCAAAAACAAGCATTGAACAAAGCCCTGCTGAAAAGCGGCGCAACGATTTCCGAAATGAACTGCGTGCGTAAGCACCTGTCCGCTATCAAGGGTGGTCGCCTGGCGTTGGCATGTGCCCCGGCACGTGTCGTGACGCTGCTGATCTCCGATGTGCCGGGTGATGATCCTGGTGTGATTGCCAGCGGTCCTACCTTGCCAGATCCGACCACTTGCGCAGAATCGCTCGCGATCCTGAAAAAGTACGGCATTGATATTCCAGAAAACATCCTGAAGCATCTCGAATCCGGCGCTGGTGAAACACCGAAGCCGGGTGACCCGCGTTTCGCGCGCAATGAGCACCATGTAATGGCAACAGCACAGCATGCGCTGGAAGCCGCTGCGGCTAAAGCACGCGCTGCCGGTATCACGCCTTACATCCTGTCCAATGATCTCGAAGGTGAGTCGCGTGACGTTGGTATGGTACATGCAGCATTGGCGAAGCAAGTCGCTAAGTATGGCCAGCCATTTGCGAAACCATGCGTCATCCTGTCCGGTGGCGAAACGACTGTTACCGTCCGCGGCAAAGGTCGTGGCGGTCGCAATGCAGAATTCCTGTTGAGCCTGGCAGTATCCCTGCAAGGTACCGCTGGTATCCATGCATTGGCATGCGACACCGATGGTATCGATGGTTCGGAAGACAACGCTGGCGCCATCTATCAGCCCGATTCATGGACACGCGCCGCTGAGCAAGGCCTGAATGCCAAAGCCATGTTGGAGAACAACGATGGTTATGGTTTCTTCAGCGCACTCGGCGACCTGATCGTCAGTGGTCCGACACGTACCAACGTGAATGACTTCCGCGCCATCCTGATTTTGTAATTTATTTTCCCGCTGTGTCTGTGATCCAGGCATAGCGGTATTCATTTTTCATTTTTCATTTAAGAAGAAGATCTGTCATGAGACGTAATCGCAAAGCAAAAATCGTTGCTACCCTGGGCCCAGCAAGTGGTGATCTGGAAACCATCAGCGCATTGTTTGAAGCTGGTGTGGACATGTTCCGCTTCAACTTCAGCCATGGTTCGCACGAAGATCACCGCGCACGTCACGAAATCGTGCGTAGCCTGGAAACCAAATATGGCCGTCCAGTTGCCATCCTCTGTGATCTGCAAGGTCCGAAGATTCGTCTGGGTACCTTCAACGGCGATTCCGCGGTGTTGACTGAAGGTTCGCAATTCGTGCTCGACCGCGATCAGACGCCAGGTGATGCAACACGCGTTTACCTGCCACATCCTGAGTTGTTTGCAGTTGTCAAAGCTGGTCAAAACCTGTTGTTCGATGACGGCAAAATTCGTGTTTCGATCGAAAGCAACTCGGGTGACCGCATCGTCACACGTGTGACTACAGGCGGCAAGATTTCGAACCGCAAAGGCGTCAACGTACCAGACGCAATTCTGCCTATCCCTGCAATGACACCGAAAGATCTGGTTGATCTGGAATTTGCATTGTCGTTGGGCGTGGACTGGGTAGCTCTGTCGTTCGTGCAACAAGTTTCCGATATCGAAGATGCACGCAAGATCATCGGCGACCGCGCTCTGATCCAATCGAAGATCGAAAAACCAGCAGCAATGCTCGACATCGATGCGATTTGTAAAGCTTCTGACTCCGTCATGGTTGCTCGTGGTGATCTGGGTGTTGAACTGCCGATCTCGCAAGTACCGCGCGCTCAAAAAGAAATCATCCGTGTATCGCGTAAATACGGCCGTCCAACCATCGTTGCAACACACATGTTGGAATCGATGACCGAATCGCCTATGCCTACCCGTGCAGAAGCATCGGACGTTGCCAACGCCATATACGAAGGCGCAGATGCCGTGATGTTGTCCGCAGAATCGGCCAGCGGCAAGAACCCTGTTCGTGCTGTGCAAATGATGGACAGCATCATCAAGGAAGTGGAAAACGATCCGGTCTACCGCACACTGCTGGATGCACAGCAAGTGGCACCACGTCCAACGCCGGAAGATGCAATCTGCAACGCCTTGCGTGACACCACCGCTGCGATCAAAGCTGTCGCTACTGTGACATACACCAAATCCGGTAGCACCAGCATGAGCGCTGCGCGTGTACGTCCGACCACATCGATCCTGAGCATCACTCCAGAACTGAAGACTGCACGTCGTCTGGCATGGGTCTGGGGTATCCACTCGATCGTTGGTGGCCAGGATGTTAAGTCTGTTGATGACATGGTCAGCGAAGCAGTGGCGGCCGCCGTGCATGAAGGTTTTGCCACGAAGGGTGATTACATCGCTATCTCGGCTGGCTTGCCATTCGGTGAATCGGGTACAACCAACTTGTTGCACATCGCAACAGTTAAGTAATACCTGAGTTGTAACAGTTTCTGGAAAACAGCATGCTTGCCGTTTTCCAGAACTGACATGAATGGTTTGTTTTCCGGTAGGCAAGCAAGCCATTCATGTCAGATGTAAAAGTTTGATCCGGGTCAATTGACATAGTCGTTTTATTGCATAGACTCGCGTTGTAGTTTGTTGCACCCGTTGTAGAAGTAAAAAGCTAGGGGTCCTAGGCAGATGCATACCGCATCCCGCCGGGTGAGAAAAACCCTTGAACCTGATCTGGATAATGCCAGCGAAGGGAAGCTAACGAAGACCAGTTGTATCGCATCAAGATTTGAATTGCATCGTCCTCGCTGCAACTCCTTTTTGAATCGTTACCTGTCCTCGAAACCTCCTTAGCTGGCTCCAAGCCACTGTAGTTAGCCAAGGAGCCAAAATGAATGCCAATCCCAAATTTCTGTCCGCCACTGCGACAGTAGACGAAGCAGCGATCCAGCCGCTGCCAAATTCCCGCAAAATTTATATCGAAGGTTCGCGTCCCGACATCCGCGTGCCTATGCGTGAGATTACGCAGTCTGATACGCCAGCCTCGTTCGGTTTTGAAAAGAACCCGCCTATCTATGTGTACGACACCTCGGGTCCCTACACCGATCCTGCGGCGAAGATAGATATCCGTTCCGGCCTGAACACACCGCGCCTGCCGTGGATACTGGAACGCGCCGACACGGAAGAATTGCCAGGCCCGACTTCGGAATACGGCATAGAACGCCTGAACGATCCGAAGCTGGCCGAGCTGCGTTTCAATCTGCATCGCAAACCACGTCGCGCATTGGCAGGTAAAAACGTCTCGCAAATGCACTACGCACGTCAGGGCATCATCACACCGGAAATGGAATTCGTCGCGATCCGTGAAAACATGAATCGTCGCGCCTATCTGGAAGAGTTGAAAAAGTCCGGCCCTAAAGGTGAAAAGCTGGCCGAGTTGATGGGACGTCAGCATCCGGGGCAATCTTACGGTGCTGCGATTCCGCAAGAGATCACTGCCGAATTTGTGCGCAGTGAAATCGCACGTGGTCGTGCCATTATTCCGGCCAACATCAATCACCCGGAAATCGAACCTATGATCATAGGCCGTAACTTCCTGGTCAAAATCAACGCGAACATCGGTAACTCGGCGGTCACTTCTTCCATCGGTGAAGAAGTCGAAAAAATGACCTGGGCGATACGTTGGGGCGGCGATAACGTGATGGATCTGTCGACGGGCAAACACATCCATGAAACACGTGAATGGATTATCCGCAACTCACCTGTACCTATCGGCACCGTGCCGATCTATCAGGCACTGGAAAAAGTAAATGGCAAGGCAGAAGACCTGACCTGGGAAATCTTCCGCGACACGCTGATAGAGCAGGCCGAGCAGGGAGTCGATTACTTCACCATCCATGCTGGTGTCTTGCTGCGCTATGTGCCACTGACCGCGAAGCGCATGACCGGCATCGTGTCGCGTGGTGGCTCCATCATGGCGAAGTGGTGTCTCGCGCATCACAAGGAGTCTTTCCTGTACGAACATTTCGAAGACATTTGCGAAATCATGAAAGCGTATGACGTGTCCTTCAGCCTGGGTGATGGTTTGCGTCCTGGTTCCATTTACGATGCCAACGATGAAGCACAACTCGGTGAACTGAAAACCCTGGGTGAGCTGACGCAGGTAGCATGGAAGCACGACGTGCAAGTCATGATCGAAGGTCCGGGTCATGTGCCTATGCACTTGATCAAGGAAAACATGGATCTGCAACTGGAGCAGTGTCATGAAGCGCCGTTCTACACACTCGGACCTTTGACTACTGATATTGCACCCGGCTATGACCACATCACCTCGGGCATAGGTGCAGCGCAGATCGGCTGGTACGGTACCGCGATGCTGTGCTACGTCACACCGAAGGAACATTTGGGCTTACCGAACAAGGTAGACGTCAAGGACGGCATCATCACTTATAAGATCGCTGCGCATGCCGCTGATTTGGCCAAAGGACATATAGGCGCACAGATACGCGATAACGCATTGTCGAAAGCGCGCTTTGAATTCCGCTGGGAAGATCAATTCAACATCGGACTGGACCCGGACAAGGCACGTGAATTCCATGATGAAACCTTGCCCAAGGATTCCGCCAAGGTCGCGCATTTCTGCTCGATGTGCGGGCCGCATTTCTGTTCGATGAAGATTACGCAGGAAGTGCGTGATTACGCCGCCAAGCAAGGCATCACAGAAATCCAGGCTTTGAAAGCCGGGATGGAAGTGAAGGCCATCGAGTTCGTGAAAAGCGGCGCAGAGATTTATCAAAAACAATGATGATCACGCTACAGCTGAATGGCAATGCACATCAGGTCGAAGACGGTAGTAGCGTCGCCGACCTGGTTGCTTCTTTGTCGTTGACTGGCAAAGCCATCGCCGTCGCAATCAACCGTGAAGTGCTGTCTGACAGCGATTGGCCGCAGCGACGCTTATTGCCGACGGATGCGGTTGATATCGTGCGTGCGATAGGCGGCGGTTGAACCATCTGTAAGCAGCGAGGCAGGCTACTTGCCTCGCTATTCTTCTTAAACAGGAGTGACCCATGAGCAGTATCTATTTCCCTGACGACCAATTGACGATCGCAGGCACCACTTACCGTTCCCGCCTCCTGGTAGGCAGCGGCAAATACAAAGACCTCGAGCAAACACGTGCTGCCAGCGAAGCAAGTGGTGCACAAATCGTCACCGTTGCTATCCGTCGCGTCAACATCGGCCAGGATCCGAATGCGCCTAGCCTGCTTGATGTACTGCCACCATCCGAATACACCTTGCTGCCGAACTCGGCTGGTTGCTACAACGCAGCTGATGCGGTCTACACCTTGCAACTGGGTCGTGAAATCCTCGGCGGTCACAAGTTGTGCAAGCTGGAAGTACTGGGCGATGAAAAGACCCTGTTCCCGAACATGCCGGAAACCCTGAAAGCAGCAGAAACGCTGGTCAAGGATGGTTTTGATGTCATGGTCTATTGCAGCGATGATCCTATCCAGGCGCGCATGCTGGAAGACATCGGTTGCGCCGCCATCATGCCGCTGGCTTCATTGATCGGCTCGGGCATGGGCATCCTCAACCCTTGGAACCTGTCGCTCATCATCGAACAAAGCAAAGTCCCGGTCATCGTCGATGCTGGTGTTGGTACGGCTTCGGATGCAGCGATTGCAATGGAACTGGGTTGCGACGGTGTGCTGATGAACACAGCCATTGCTGGTGCGCAAGATCCGGTGCGTATGGCGCATGCAATGAAACTGGGCATAGAAGCCGGGCGCAATGCTTACCTGGCAGGTCGTATCGCCCGTAAATTCGCCGCATCCCCATCGTCACCTATGGCTGGGCGTGTGGTTTAAGCTGTTGGCAGCGGCAGGGTCATTTATGTGTGGGATTGGCAGATAAAGCGATTATCGAATATCCTTGCTGCCTTCAATGTCTACACAATTAAAGGATTTACCATGCGCGCGATCGAGATTACTCAGCCAGGCCCACCAGATGTCTTGAAGCTGTGCGAGCGTCCCATGCCCGAGCCTAAGGCTGGCGAAGTATTGATCAAAGTGCATGCGGCGGGTATTAACCGTCCTGACGTGCTGCAACGTACGGGTAATTATCCGGTGCCTAAAGGCGCATCGGATTTGCCAGGCCTCGAAGTAGCCGGTGAAATCGTCGGCGGCGACCTGGCTGGTACCGATTTCAAGCTGGGCGATATGATTTGCGCACTGGCGCAGGGCGGTGGCTACGCCGAGTACTGCACCGCACCGGTCGAGCAATGCCTGCCTATTCCTAAAGGCCTGGATGCGGTGGAAGCGGCGTCACTGCCGGAAACATTCTTCACAGTCTGGAGCAATGTATTTGATCGTGTCGGTTTGAGCGGCGATGAAACCTTGTTGGTACAAGGTGGTACGTCCGGCATCGGCGTCACAGCGATCCAGATCGCCAAGGCACTTGGTCATCGCGTGTTTGCAACCGCTGGTAGCGACGACAAGGCTCGTGCTTGCGAGGTGATGGGGGCCGAACGCGGCATCAATTACAAGACTGAAGATTTTGTCGAAGTAGTCAAAGCCGCAACCGGCGGCAAGGGTGTGGACGTTATCCTCGATATGGTTGGTGGTGATTACGTATCGCGTGAAATTCGTTGTCTCGCAGATGATGGCCGTCTCGTTTTCATCGCGCTGTTGGGTGGTAATAAGGCCGAAGTCAGCCTGGGTCAAATCCTTTTGCGTCGTCTGACAATTACCGGTTCAACTTTGCGTCCGCGTCCGGTCGCATTCAAGGCTGCGATTGCGAAACAGTTGCGCGAGCGTGTCTGGCCATTGATCGAAGCAGGCAAGATCAAACCGGTGATCTACCAGACCTTCCCGTTGGAAGAGGCAGCACAAGCGCATGCGCTGATGGAAACCAGCACACACATCGGCAAAATTATCCTGAAGGTATAAGCACCGCTCGATGCAATAAAAAAGCCCGCCAGTCTCTGCAGACTGGCGGGCTTTTTGTTGGGAGAAGAGCAGAATTATTTTTTGCTCTTGCCCAATGCTTTCGCTGGCAAGTCGCTCAACTGCTTGCCCGGTTTCGGGTTGTAACGCACCAGGCGTTCTATCAACTCAGGGCCTTCTTCCAGCAGGAAGTCTTTAAAGGCTTGCGCAACTGGTGGCAGGCGCTTGTTCTTCCGGTGCACGATATACCAATTCAGCATGACCGGGAAGCCTTCGACATCCAGCACAGCCAGGCTGCCTGCCTGCAGTTCCAGGCTGATGGTATGTGCGGATAGAAAGCTCACGCCCATGCCCGCAATCACCGCCTGCTTGATGGTTTCGGTACTACGGATTTCCATTGCGACATTGATGTCGTTGATGCGATCGCCGAAACCGTCTTCCATCGAGTGCCAGGTATCCGAACCTTTTTCGCGCACGACGAAGGGTTCCTGCATCAGCCTGCTCATCGGGATATTTTTTTGCGCTACCAGTGGATGGTCAGGTGCGGCCACGATCACGTAAGGATGCGGTGCAAATGCTTCGTTGATGGTATCCATATCGGTCGGCGGCCGCACCATAATCGCGATGTCGGTCAGATTGCTGGTCATCTGGTTCAGCAAGCCTTCGCGATTGTGTACTGACAGATTCAGCGTCACGCCCTGATGGCTGCGCGCAAATTCCACCAGCAGGCGCGGGAAGAAGTAATCGCCTGCGCTGATAACCGCAACGTTCAGCTTGCCTCCGGTGATGCCCTTGAACTGCGTCATCGCATCTTCCGCTTCCTGGAACTGCTGGATGATGGTGCGACTGTAGTGCAGCAGTTCGGAGCCGCCGGGCGTGAGATAGATTTTCTTCCCTAATTGTTCGAACAGGGCAAGGCCGGCATGCTCCTCCAGCTTCTTGACCTGGGTGGAAACCGCGGGTTGGGTGAGGTGCAATTCTTCTGCAGCCCGCGAAAAGCTTAGGTGGCGGGCAACCGTCTCAAAAACCTTCAGTTGCCGGAGTGTTGCGTTCTTCATGGCAGGAATAGTCGATGTATAAGCTTAAAGGAATCATTATGATTAAATACTTTAACTATGCCTAATCATTTTTTGCCCCTAAGATGCATTTAAGTTTAGAAAACAACGCTAAATGAGTACCAAAATCTAGACAGGAGACTTACTATGTTCACAGCCGCGTTGGATCAATATTCTGCAGATGATGCAGCGGATCTACATCGTAACGCTTATAACGCAGCGTTTTACGAACTCGGCTTGAGCTGGTATTGGGATGCGAACACCGACGATGATCTTGCCGTCGCCGCAGGTGGTCGCAAGCGTCTTCAACATTATCTGGAAACTTGCCAACAGCATCTCCTGAAAGTGTATGAAGCCGATTTCCTGATTGAAGCAATTCAAGCCGCCAAAGCACGCTGCTATGAAACCATGACTGCCTCTGGAACCCGCGTAACACGCTCGGTGAACTGGGCTGAGTTTCAACGGGGCGAAGTAGGCGTTTGAGCACGGTATCCTTGTGGATTGTGTCATGACCTGACGCAATCGCAGTGGATGCAAGGCAATTTGACTGTGTACATCAATCTATCGGTTCGATGTTGCGCCGCGTCAAATTTGCAGCTCACTCCATTTGTTGTAACTGATGCGAATTAATCCTCGCGCGATAGCCGTTTTCTTCATCGATTTTTGCATAAGTATGATCGATTAAGGTGCGGCAAGTATCGAATCTTAACCGTGGTCAAGGATATCGGGATACTCTTCTCGGACAATCCACGTCACCGTTAATTTCGATATAGCAGCAGTTAAAATAGCAGCTTTTTTGCTGGGAGCATCGACGGTTTTTGCGTGGATTCAAGCAAAAGAAAATTTATCGCAGCATAAAGCTGCCAAAAAATTGATTATCAACAAGGACGATCATGAATATCCACGAGTATCAAGGAAAAGAAATACTGCGTAAGTATGGTGTTACGACACCAAAAGGTTTCCCCTGTTTTTCCGTAGATGAAGCTGTTCAGGCTGCAGAAAAACTCGGCGGCAAAGTTTGGGTTGTTAAGGCTCAGATTCACGCAGGTGGCCGTGGCAAAGGCGGCGGTGTCAAGGTCGCAAAATCGCTGGATGAAGTGCGTAAATACGCAAACGACATCCTCGGCATGACGCTGGTAACACACCAAACCGGTCCTGAAGGCCGTCTGGTTAAGCGTTTGCTGATCGAAGAAGGCGCGGACATCAAAAAAGAACTGTACGTCGGCATGGTCGTTGACCGTGGTAGCCAACGCGTTGCACTGATGGCATCCAGCGAAGGCGGCATGGACATCGAACACGTTGCTGAACACACTCCTGAGAAAATTCACAAGGTATTCATCGATCCAGTTACAGGTTTGCTCGATAGCGAGGCTGATGACATCGCCCGCAAAATCGGCGTACCAGAAGGTTCGATCGGCCAGGCACGTGCATTCATGCAAGGCCTGTACAAAGCATTCGACGAAACCGATGCATCGCTGGCAGAGATCAATCCATTGATCGTGACTGGCGACGACCGTATCGTTGCACTCGACGCGAAATTTAACTTCGATTCGAACGCCATGTACCGTCATCCTGAAATCCAGGAAATGCGCGATCTGGACGAAGAAGATCCAGCAGAAATCGAAGCATCGAAATTTGACCTGACCTACATCTCGCTCGACGGCAACATCGGCTGCCTGGTTAACGGCGCTGGTCTGGCTATGGCAACCATGGACGTCATCAAGCTGTACGGCGGTTCGCCAGCTAACTTCCTCGACGTAGGCGGCGGTGCTACGACTGAGAAAGTAACTGAAGCATTCAAGATCATGTTGAAGAACCCGGACATCAAGGCGATCCTGGTTAACATCTTCGGCGGCATCATGAAGTGCGACGTGATTGCGCAAGGCGTGATCGCTGCAGCAAAACAAGTTGATCTGACAGTTCCACTGGTCGTTCGTATGGCTGGTACCAATGAAGAACTGGGCAAGAAGATCCTGGCTGAATCGGGTCTTCCTATCATCACGGCAAACAACATGGCTGAAGCGGCTGAAAAAGTCGTCAACGCAGCACAGGGGAAATAAGCATGTCAATCCTGATCAATAAAGACACTAAAGTTATCACCCAAGGTATCACTGGTAAAACCGGTCAGTTCCATACCAAGATGTGTATCGAATACGCAAACGGTAAAAACTGTTTCGTAGCTGGCGTGAACCCTAAAAAAGCAGGCGAATCGTTCGAAGGCGTGCCTATCTACGGTTCCGTCGCTGAAGCGAAAGCTGAAACAGGTGCAACCGTTTCGGTTATCTATGTTCCGCCTCCGTTCGCTGCTGCTGCAATCGACGAAGCTGTTGATGCTGGCGTTGATCTGGTTATCTGCATTACCGAAGGTATCCCAGTTCGCGACATGATCCGCACCAAGCAACGCATGGAAGGCAAGAAAACCCTGTTGCTCGGACCTAACTGCCCAGGTTTGATTACACCTGATGAAATCAAGATCGGCATCATGCCAGGTCACATCCACAAGAAAGGCCGTATCGGCGTGGTTTCGCGTTCCGGTACTTTGACCTACGAAGCAGCTGGTCAACTGGCTGAATTCGGCCTGGGTCAATCGACCGTGGTTGGTATCGGTGGTGATCCAGTCAGCGGCTTGAAGCACATCGACGTGCTGCGCATGTTCAATGACGATCCTGATACCGACGCAGTCATCATGGTTGGTGAAATCGGTGGCGACGCAGAAGAAACCTGCGCACGCTGGATCAAAGACAACATGAAAAAACCAGTTGTCGGCTTCATCGCTGGTGTTACCGCTCCTGCAGGCAAACGTATGGGCCACGCTGGCGCGATCATCTCCGGCGGCAAAGGTACAGCACAAGAGAAACTGGCTGTGATGGAAGCGTGCGGCATCAAAGTAACGCGCAATCCAGCTGAAATGGGCCGTTTGTTGAAATCGGTTCTGTAATAAGTAGTCCTGACACTCCCCATGCATGGGGAGTGTTATCCCTACAGCAAATACCCAGTGTTTGCTGTAGAGATAGTTAGCAAATGCAAATGAAGTAGATGTCGCAAGTGCGCGTATGCGCACCGGAATGTGATCGCGCCATAGCGCTGGTCTGCCGTCGGTTCTGCTGCTTGCCTTTGCTAACAGTACAAGTTTCGAAATCTTAAGAAAGCAAAAAATGTCAAAACGTTGGGTACGGTTTAGTCACGCAGGTAACACACAGTTCGGTACGCTTGAAGGCGACAACATTCAAGTTCACACCGGCGATATGTACGCTAACCCGGTTAAAACAGACACCGTGTTGAACATCAATGACGTCAAAGTCTTGATGCCAGCACAACCAACCAAAATCATCGCTATGTGGAACAATTTCCACGAACTGGCGAAGAAATTGAACCTGGCAGATCCAGCAGAACCGCTGTACCTGATCAAGGCACCTAATTCCTACCTGAACCCAGGTGAAACCATCCAGAAGCCGCCGACAGACGACAAAGTCGTGTTCGAAGGCGAGCTCGGTATCGTTATCGGCAAAACTGCTAAAGCAGTGTCGGAAGCGGACGCGATGGACTATGTATTTGGTTACACCGTTGCAAACGACGTTACCGTTGCAACTATCCTGAATCGTGATGAATCGTTTGCACAATGGGTGCGCGCTAAAGGTCTGGATACCTTCTGCCCGTTCGGCCCGACGATTGCTACCGATCTGGATCCGACCACATTGGTTGTTAAAACTGTCCTCAACGGCGATGTTCGTCAAAACTATCCAATTAGCGATATGCGTTTCTCCACGCAGCAATTGGTAAGCATGATTTCCGCCGATATGACGCTGTTCCCAGGCGACATCATCCTGTGCGGCACCTCGGTAGGTGTCGGCTCGATGAAGCCAGGTAGCGTCGTGGAAGTTGAGATTGCTGGTATCGGCAAGCTCACAAATGATTTTAAATAATAGTGGCGAGGTAAATAGTATGAAAATTGCAATTATTGGTGCAGGTGCTATCGGCGGTTACGTTGGCGTCAAATTGGCGCTGGCTGGTGAAGACGTAACTTTCATCGTACGTGGTGCGAATCTGGAAGCTATCCGTAAAAACGGCGCTAAATTGATCATGCACGACGGTTCCGAACACGTCGCTGCAAACGTCAAGGCAACCAACAACTACGACGAAGCTGGTCCGCAAGACATCATCGTCCTGGCAATGAAAGCGCATCAACTCGAAGCGATTGCTGACGACCTGCCTAAGCTGATCGGCCCAGAAACTGTCATCGTCACGATGCAAAACGGTATTCCTTTCTGGTACTTCCACAACCACGGCGGCAAACTGGCTGGCACACGCGTAGAAAGCGTAGACCCAACCGGCAAGATTACTTCCAAGATCCCTGCTGATCGCGTTTTGGGTTGTGTTGTATACCCTGCGTCGGAATTGATCGCTCCAGGCGTCATCAAACACATCGAAGGCGACCGTTTCCCTATCGGCGAACTGGACGGCTCGACCAGCGAACGCGCAACCCGTGTTTCGGAATGCTTCACCAACGCTGGCTTCAAATCGCCAGTATTGGACAACATCCGTTCGGAAATCTGGCTGAAATTGTGGGGCAACCTGACATTCAACCCGATCAGCGCGCTGTCGCACTCGACCCTGCAAGACATCTGCCAATACCCGCTGTCGCGTGAACTGGCTGCTGCAATGATGACCGAAGCGCAAACCATCGCGCACAAACTGGGCATCGAATTCCGCGTTACGCTCGAGAAGCGTATCGCTGGTGCAGAAAAAGTCGGCAAACACAAAACATCGATGTTGCAAGACGTTGAAGCCGGTCGTGATCCTGAGATCGACGCATTGGTAGGTTCGGTAGCAGAACTCGGCCGCCTGACAGAAACACCTACGCCACATATCGATACAGTGTACGCACTGGTCAAATTGCTGGCGAAGACCATGAATGAAGAGACTGGCCAAGTCAAACTGCAAAAAGTCGCTTAATTCAGCGTTCTTGGCATCGATAAGATGATGAAGCCCATGAAGATATTCTTATCTTCATGGGCTTTTTTCTTGTCTGTCCGTGCTGATCGCGTGCAATTGACGGTATGACGCGGGTTTGCACCAGGATGGTGACTTATCGATCAAAGATGGAAATTCTTAACCAGCATCAAGGAAAGCTGAGAAGAGTTCTCGCAAACTCAAGAAAATGAAAAGAAATACGTATAAATACGTATATAAATTTTTCACCAACATATGCCCTAAGGATGGCACACTGATGCAAAGCGATAAATTAATGTCGCATTGCAATCAAAATGCAGTGTTTGGATTTGAGTAAAGAGACATCGTTCACTGATAGCCGTAAATAAACAGGCACGTTGAAAGATGGATCGTTGTGACGCAGGTATGGTTAAAGGAGGCCGTATATGTATCCCAGTAACTCGCAAGGGTGGCTCAGGTAACAAACAAGAGGCGCGATCAAAGGAGGTCGCCGTCCCGAAAACTTGACCTAGGTCAAGAAGTTTTTGGAGGAATGGTCACACTATCCTCGGAAAACAAAAGTAACTTTAAGTTACGTAGAAGGCATCGTTGGCCGCACGGTGCTAGTGCTCACAAGGCACCCTGACGCGGCAAGTAGCACCGTAGTTAAAATTATTATTAACAGGAGACAAGCAATGATCAAGGATTTCATTTCGCATTCGAAAAGCGGCATGGCAATGGCAACAGCCGGTGCATTTGCTGCAGTAGCTCTCGCTGCAACTCCAGCATTCGCCGCTTGGGAACCAACCAAGCCAGTCGAATTTGTGGTTCCAGCAGGTACAGGCGGTGGCGCTGACCAAATGGCTCGTCTGATCCAAGGCGTGATCATCAAAAACAAATTGATGAAAGAACCGCTGATCGTCGTCAATAAATCGGGTGGTGCCGGTGCTGAGGGCTTCCTTGGCATTAAAAATGACAAAGGCGATCCACACAAAATCATTATCACCTTGTCGAACCTGTTCACCACGCCTATGGCTACCGGTGTTCCGTTCAACTGGCGTGACATGACTCCAGTTGCGATGTTGGCGCTGGATCAATTCGTTCTGTGGACCAATGCAGAACAGCCATACAAATCCGCAAAAGAGTACATCGATGCGGTAAAAGCAGCCGGCCCTAACAAATTCAAAATGGGCGGCACAGGCTCCAAACAGGAAGATCAGATCATCACTGTTGGCCTGGAAAAAGCAACCGGCACCAAGTTCATCTACATCCCATTCAAAGGCGGTGGTGAAGTTGCAGTGCAGTTGGTTGGTAACCACTTGCAATCAACGGTTAACAATCCTATCGAAGCAGTTTCGCAATGGCGCGCAGGTAAACTGAAAGCGCAATGCGTATTCGATCATGAGCGTATGCCGTACAAAACCAAGGTTACCGAAACTCAATCGTGGAACGACATCCCAACATGTAAAGAAGCCGGTATCCCTACCGACTACACCATGTTGCGCGGCATCTTTATGCCTGCAGGTGTAACTCCTGATCAGCTGGCATTCTACGTTGACCTGTTCAAAAAGGTACGTGAAACAGCTGAATGGAAGGACTACATGGAAAAAGGCGCGTTCAACACGACCTTCAAAACTGGTAACGACTTCAAAGTCTGGCTGGAAGCAGCAGAGAAGCAACACGCTACTCTGATGCAAGAAGCAGGCTTCATGGCGAAGAAGTAATCAACATCGGGATATAGGCAGTAAGCAGCACTACCGGCTCACGGTAGTGCTGGCTTCTGCGCGCCTATCCCAACTACATTGCAAAAATTTTCAGGAGCATTCCTCATGGATCAGAATTCAGAATCCAGCGGTGGCGTTCGCACTGGCGTGGCCACTTATGTTGTCGAGGCAGTTGTAGCTGCTCTGCTGCTGTTGCTGGGTATTACAGTTGTTATTTCCAGTTGGAACCTGGGTGCAGAGTGGACCACCGACGGTCCAGGCTCAGGGTACTTCCCGTTCTATATCGGTCTCGTTATCTGTATATCGGGCGCGGGCACACTTTTTCAATCCCTTTTTGGTAAAGAAAAAAACACAGAAGTATTTGTCGATGGCGAGCAACTGAAGCGCGTACTGCAAGTCCTGATCCCAGCAATCATTTATGTTGGTGCGATCCAGGTCTTTGGTATCTACGTTTCGTCCGCTGTCTACATCGCACTGTTCATGATCTTGCTCGGCAAGTTCTCACCTATCAAAGCGGTTATCGCTGCAGTAGGCGTCAACACAGTCTTCTTCCTGATGTTTGAAGTGTGGTTCAAAGTGCCCCTGTACAAAGGGTCCATAGATCTTTTGAGCTTCCTCGGTTACTAGAGCCTGTGCGTGTCGATCATATCGATGTGCTAGCTAACGAGTTAGATTGGAATTCAAGGAGTTATAAGTAAAATGGAAGAAATCAATTCATTATTTCACGGGTTCGCGGTCATTATGACCCCCATGAATTTCTTGCTGATGGTCATCGGCATTGTATTGGGGGTTTTGATTGGCGTGTTGCCTGGTCTGGGTGGCGCAAACGGCGTAGCGATTCTGCTGCCGCTTACGTTCTCGATGTCTCCGACATCTGCAATTATCATGTTGTCCTGTATCTACTGGGGTGCATTGTTCGGCGGTGCTATTACATCCGTCCTGTTCAATATTCCCGGGGAGCCGTGGTCAGTCGCGACGACCTTCGACGGTTATCCGATGGCACAAAAAGGCAATGCTGGTGAAGCACTGACCGGCGCGTTCACATCATCGTTTATCGGTGCGTTCGTTGCGGTTGTCATGATCACCTTCATGGCGCCACTGGTTGCTAAGTTCGCGTTGCGTTTCGGTCCTCCGGAATTCTTCTCGGTGTACCTGCTGACCTTCTGTAGCTTCGTTGGTATGGGTAAAGGTTCGCCGTTCAAGATCCTGGCTTCGATGGCTCTCGGTTTCGCGTTGGCTTCGGTCGGCATGGATACTGTGACTGGCCAATTGCGTCTGACCTTCGGTTTCGAAGAGTTCATGCGTGGCTTCGACTTCCTGATCGCTGTTATCGGTTTGTTCGGTATTGGTGAGATCCTGTTGTCGATGGAAGAAGGTCTGGCGTTCTCCGGTAAATCTGCGAAGATCGATCCAAAAGTCGTTTTCCAAACATGGAAAAAACTGCCGGCATACTGGGTTACTTCGGTACGCAGCTCGCTGGTTGGTATCTGGATGGGTGTTACACCAGGCGGCGCAACTCCAGCATCGTTCATGGCTTATGGTCTGGCCAAGAAGATGTCGAAAAACGGTTCCAAGTTCGGTACCGGTGAGCTCGAAGGTGTGGTCGCTCCTGAAACCGCAGCGCATGCTGCAGGTACAGCTGCATTGCTGCCTATGCTGGCACTGGGTATCCCAGGTTCGCCAACAGCAGCGGTCTTGCTCGGCGGCTTGCTGATCTGGGGTCTGCAACCTGGTCCATTGCTCTTCGTTGAGCAAAAAGACTTCGTTTGGGGCCTGATCGCCAGTATGTATCTGGGTAACCTGGTTGGTCTGCTGGTTGTGTTGACCACAGTGCCACTGTTTGCTTCGATCCTGCGTATTCCATTCTCGATCATTGCACCAGTGATTATCGTGATCTGTGCGATCGGTGCTTACACCGTTCACAACGCGATGTTCGATATCTGGCTGATGGTTGTGTTTGGTGTGGTTGGTTATCTGTTCAAGAAACTCGACTACCCACTGGCACCGCTGGTTCTGGCATTGGTTCTGGGCGACAAGGCAGAAGATTCGTTCCGTCAAGCGATGTTGACATCGCAAGGCGACGTATCGGTCATGTTCTCCAACCCGCTGGTTGGTAGCATCACTGGCCTGGCATTGATCATGTTGTTCTGGCCACTGATCTCGCGTCTGATCGCAAAAGTTCGTCCACCAAAAGTTGACGAGTTTGCTGATGAGCGTCCAGTAGATTGATAAACCTGCTCATGTTTTTGATCCGATGTCCTGCACAACGGGATGTCGTATGATCAGGCTACAGTACTGATCTGATCTTGAATGCCCCACGCGGTGAATAGCCGCGTGGGGCATCGGTGTTTTTGGGCTCGAATTTTGGTGGTATGGTTACCCGCAGAGCAGGGTAGTCGGACTTAAAGGTAGTGTTGATTGATTTGCCGTGCATGTATTCCATAACCAAGGAGATAGCTATGCCAGTAATCGCAATGACGCAAGAGATGGGTTCCCTCGCCAAAGATGTCGCCATGCATCTTGCTCAGACACAAAACCTGACGGTGATGCGACATGAGGTGATAGAGCATCTGGCCGAGAAATTGGACATGAGCAAGAGCGTGATACGTCGCTTGCGCGAAGGTAAAGCCGGCTTTGTCGATCGCCTGACGGCGGATGACGAGGGCATGGCGATCTATACCGCGGAAGAAGTGTTCGAGCTGGCCAACAAAGGGAATGTAGTGTTGCGCGGTTGGGGTGCGACCTGCCTGTTGCGTTCGGTACCGCATGTGGTGACGGTGCGGATTACGCGCTCAATGAAAAATCGTGTTGAGTGGCTGATGGGGCATCTGGAAACGGATGATGCTGACTTTGCCGAAGCAGAAATTCGTCGTAGCGATGCTGCCCATGCTGCGCGCATGCATCAACAATTCGGCGTTACCTGGGGTGATCCTGTGCTGTATGACCTGGTGTTGAATACGGATCGCTTGTCTATCGATAGTTGCGTTGCGCAGATTTTGAATCTGGCTGGGCGTCCTGAATTCAAGGAAACCAAGGCATCGCAGACAGCGCTGCAAAACATGACGCTGGAAGCGCATGTTCGTGCTGCATTGCGCAGTTCGCCGACAACCAGCGATGTCAGGGTGACGATAGAAGCAGATGCGGGACGTGTGGTGCTAAGTGGCATCGTGCTGCATGCAGATGAACACGTTGCGGCGGAGAAAGTTGCTGCCGGGGTGTCAGGAGTGAAGAGTGTTGATAACCAGTTGCGCTTGATGGCCAACTCTAAACTCTATTCTTCCGGTAAGTATTGATTTTACGGTTTTCTAGTATAGAGTGACTGCAGCTCTGGCCTCATTGCAAGATGAGGTCAGATTTTGCCTTGATGCTTCAGTCGGCTCAGTGTTTCAGGCGAAAGATTCAGGTAAGACGCCAACTCTTTCTTCGGAATACGGTCAAACAGTTCCGGATGCTTGCGTACGAAGCGTTGTACGCGGCCAGGAGCGTCGAGCAAGTGCAAGGTGATGGTGTGAGCCATGATCTCGCTCATCAGGTGCATGACGTCATGCTCGAAGGCTTGCTTGATGTGCTCATGCTTGTCGATGAAAGCGATCCATTGCAGTAAAGGCAACTTCACTACACGCGCTTTTGTCACACAGATAATGCTGTAAGGAGTCGGGGTTTTCAGTCGCCACGCCGCATAACTAGTCTCCATGCTACGTTCATCAGCAAAACGCAAAATCATTTCCTTTGCTTGCTGATTAGTAACTACGCGCTTCAGGATACCGTCAAGAATGAAATATTGCTCCATTTCATGTACGCCCTGATGCAGCAGGAAGTCGCCTTTAGGGCAATCTACGACGAGCAAATGCGGTTCCAGCTCCGCCCATTCGCTCTCAGTCATGTCTTTTAAGACAAGATTTTGCTTGAGCTGAACGCGAATGACATTTCGTTCTGGGTGGTTATCTACGGTCGGCATTTACAAGATATATAGATATAAAAGACAGAAGGGTGGGCGGGGTCGATATCATGCGATGAAAATTGACCGGGGTCAATGATCGAAGCGCAGGCAGATCGATATGATACGCCCACTTGGATGGTCTATGCATAAAAGCGTTGACTGAAGGGTATCTCTAAAAACCAACCGGTCTGGTTTTTAGAGGTGCCTTACAAGTGTAGCAACAGCCGCAGCAAGAGCACGGCAACCACGGTATTGAGCAAGACTGCTCAACCTTTATTGAAATTAACGAAGAGAACATTTCATTATGAAAAACGACATTCAAGAAGTAGCAGAAGGCGTAGAGCTGACAGACGGCTTCCATCTGCTGATGGAAGCGCTGGAAATGAACGGCATCACCAACATCTATGGTCTGCTCGGCATCCCAGTTACCGAAATCGGTCGTATGTGGCAAGCCCGTGGTAACAAGTTCTTCAGCTTCCGTAACGAGCAAAATGCAGGTTACGCAGCTTCGGTAGCCGGCTACTTGACCAAAAAACCAGGCGTTTGCGTGACTGTTTCCGCACCTGGCTTCCTGAACGGTTTGACCGCACTGGCTAACGCGACCACCAACTGCTTCCCAATGATTCTGATTTCCGGTTCTTCGGAACGTGAAATCGTCGACCTGCAACAAGGCGACTACGAAGAAATGGATCAGTTGAACATCGCTCGTCCACATTGCAAAGCTTCGTTCCGTATCAACCGTACTGAAGACATCGGCGTTGCAGTTGTTCGCGCAATCCGTACCGCATTGTCGGGTCGTCCAGGCGGCGTATATCTGGACATCCCAGCACGTCTGTTCAGCACCACCATGAGCGCTGAAGAAGGCCAAAAATCGTTGTTCGTTCCAGTTGATCCAGCTCCAGCACAACTGCCAGCACCATCGGCTGTTTCGCGCGCTGTTGACCTGATCAAAGGCGCTAAAAAGCCATTGATCTTGCTCGGCAAAGGTGCTGCTTACGCTCAATGCGACGCAGACATCAAAGCACTGATCGAAGAAACCGGTATCCCATTCACACCTATGTCGATGGCAAAAGGTCTGGTATCCGATACTCACCCACAATGCGCAGCTGCTGCTCGTTCGATGGTCTTGCAAGAGTCCGACGTTGTTATCCTGATCGGTGCACGTCTGAACTGGTTGCTGGCACACGGCAAAGGCAAAACATGGGGCGGCGCGAAGAAATTCGTACAAATCGATATCCAAGCTAACGAAATCGACAGCAACGTACCTATCGCTGCACCATTGATCGGTGACATCGAGTCTTGCGTCAACGCATTGCGCGCTGGCCTGAAAGGTGCTGCTAAGCCAACAGAATGGATGAGCGCTATTGCTGAACGTGCTAACGGCACCAAAGCTAAACTGGCTACCAAACTGACCACAGCTACTCCAGTCATGAACTACTTCAACTCGCTCGGCGCAATCCGTGACGTGTTGAAAAACTACCCAGACATCACCCTGGTTAACGAAGGTGCAAACACCCTCGACAACGCACGTATGGTCATCGACCAATACCTGCCACGCAAACGTGTAGATACAGGTACATGGGGCGTAATGGGTATCGGTATGGGTTCGGCTGTTGCAGCTGCAGTAGAAACCGGCAAACCAGTCGTTGCAATTTGCGGCGACAGCGCATTCGGTTTCAGCGCAATGGAATACGAAACAATCACACGTTACAACCTGCCAGTAACCGTCATCATCATGAACAACGGCGGTATCTACCGCGGTGACGAAGCGAACCCAGAACACCAAGTATCGTGCATGATTTTCAATCCGAAAACCAAGTACGACCAATTCAGTATCGCTCTGGGCGGTGAAGGTGTTCGTGCTGAAACTCCAGAAGCGTTGGCAAAAGCACTGGAAGCTTCCCTGAAATCGGGCAAGCCAACCATCATCGACGCGATCATCGATCCAGCAGCTGGTGTTGAATCCGGCCGTATCGGTAACCTGAACATCGTCAGCACGATCGGTAAAAAGAAGTAATACTGGGATAGAGCCAAGGCGCAAGTCATGGCTTTGTGTGGCACGGTCAGAGTAGGGCGACCGTGCCATGCACTTGACACTGCTTGTGCCACCGCACTAGACTAGAACGTTAAAGAACTCCAAGTAGTATTGGATTAAAGCCATGTAAATGGCGCGATTCCACTCAGAGCTCTCTGAGTGGTTTTTCACTTCCTGAAGTATTCAAATTTCAGGAATCAAGTTAAACGATTGATAAGGAAATCTACCAATCATGAGTCAAACATTACCATTAGCAGGCGTTAAGATCATCGATTTCACCCACGTACAAGCTGGTCCTGCATGTACACAGCTGTTGGCTTGGTTCGGTGCTGACGTTATCAAAGTAGAGCGTCCAGGTTCGGGCGACGTTACCCGTTCGCAATTGCGCGACATCCCAGGTAAAGACGCTCTGTACTTCACAATGCTGAACAGCAACAAGCGTTCGCTGACACTGGATACCAAAACTCAAGAAGGTAAAGAAGTTTTGGAAAAGCTGATCAAAGAATCCGACGTTATGGTTGAGAACTTTGGTCCTGGCGCTTTGGATCGTATGGGCTTCTCTTGGGCACGCGTTCAAGAATTGAACCCAGGCATGATCATGGCATCGGTTAAAGGCTTCAGCGATGGTCACCACTACGAAGACTTGAAAGTCTACGAAAACGTTGCTCAATGTGCTGGCGGCGCTGCTTCGACCACTGGTTTCTGGGACGGCCCACCAACTGTTTCGGCAGCTGCTTTGGGTGACTCCAACACCGGTATGCACCTGGCAATCGGTATCTTGACAGCTCTGATGGGTCGTCAAAAAACCGGTAAAGGTCAAAAAGTTGCGGTATCGATGCAAGATGCTGTTCTGAACCTGTGCCGCGTTAAACTGCGCGATCAACAACGTCTGGACAAAATCGGTTACCTGGAAGAGTACCCACAATACCCACACGGCAAATTCACTGACGTAGTACCACGCGGCGGTAACGCTGGCGGTGGCGGTCAACCAGGTTGGGTTCTGAAATGTAAAGGTTGGGAAACCGATCCTAACGCATACATCTACTTCACCATCCAAGGTCACGCTTGGGCGCCTATCTGTAAAGCATTGGGTAAAGAAGAGTGGATTGAAGATCCTGCATACAACACTGCAGAAGCTCGTCAAGACAAGATTTTCGACATCTTCGCAACTATCGAAGAATGGCTCAAAGACAAAACCAAATTTGAAGCTGTCGACATTCTGCGTAAGTACGACATCCCATGCGCACCAGTTCTGTCGATGAAAGAATTGGCTGCAGACAAATCGTTGCGCGAAAGCGGTTCGATCGTTGAAGTTGAGCACAAAGACCGTGGTGAAAAATACCTCACCGTTGGTAGCCCAATCAAATTCTCCGATATGAAACCAGAAATCGTTGGTTCGCCAACTCTGGGTGAGCACACCGATGAAGTTCTGGCTCAACTGGGTTACACCAAAGAGCAGATCGCTGCATTGCACGCTGCTAAAGCAGTTTAAGAATTTCTTAAACTCGTTTTAGTCAGTAAGAACGGCGCCCGATTCGGGCGCCGTTTTTTTTCGTCTTTGCTGTCCTTAAGCCATGTTGCGTTGCAAGAATTGCTTGTGAATGATTGTCTATTTGCTCACGACTACCTGGCAAAAATCTCGTCTTGCCGTGCGTTGATAAGTTGACTAAAAAATGCCGGAAATGAGGTGTGGCAACGGATGAAATGGCCGCAAAAAACGGGGTGGGCAGAGAAGCATCGATGGGGCGAATATCATGCTGTGAAAATTGACCGGGGTCAATGATGGAAGCGCGAGCAGGTCGATATGATACGGCCACTTGTATTAGCTATAGCTAATGCGGAGTTGGCAGGGTATCTCTAAAAGCCTATAGCAAAAGACTTTCAAAGATGCCTTACGCAGAAAGGCGGCACGCGTAAGAAATTGCCGGAATCGCCAGAGGGCATGTTGATTCAGAATAAGGCGTGGCTGGTGCCTGAGCCCGCGTACAGAAATGGTCCGGTAAGGAAAACGTGCTGTCAGTTTGGACTGCTTGCTGGTCCGGATGCTATCCTTGCGGATTGCGCTGCAAGCAAAGCGCAGAGTATGGATCGTAGCCCTGCTGGTAGTAACAGCGGGGTAGTCGGAGAGGTTGAAGCGGCTGTTCCGGCCGCTCCCCGATGCATCCATATGCGTAGCGTATGTAATGAATGAATTCCCCGGCAAAGACACTATCTACATCGGTGATGGTGGTGATGTCGTGACGATATCGGCACAAGCGGTTCGTCCACGTAATCCGGGAAAAGGAAGTTGCGTGTTATCAAGTGGTGGCGAGCAAGTCCTCGATCCATCATGCACTGCAGGCGCGTTACAGCGTGCCCCTGAGGCAGTGCAGAAACACGTATATCCGCAGTCATCTCTATCCGGGTAGATCCTGAATGTGTATGCCCCGGCTACGATGACTCTGACGATATATAAATAATTTTTTATTGGCTAGGTACTGCGCGAGTCGGCATGACTTGCTCGCGTTTTATTGCAAAAGATAGGAGTAGTTGATGAGTAAGGCATTAAGCGGCTATCGCATTCTTGATTTCACACACGTGCAATCAGGCCCGACATGTACCCAGTTGCTGGCATGGTTTGGCGCGGATGTTATCAAGGTTGAGCGTGCAGGTGAAGGCGATGCAACACGCGGTCAACTGCGTGACATCCCTGAGGCAGACAGTCTCTACTTCACCATGTTGAACCACAACAAGCGTTCGATCACTCTGGATACCAAAAACCCGAAAGGGAAAGCAGTTCTGGAAACATTGATCAAGGAATGTGACGTACTGGTAGAGAACTTCGCACCAGGCGCGCTGGATCGCATGGGCTTCACCTGGGAACGCATCAATGAACTCAACCCACGCATGATCGTTGCATCGGTTAAAGGTTTTGGTCCTGGCCCATACGAGCACTGCAAAGTGTACGAAAACGTTGCGCAATGCGCAGGCGGTTCGGCCTCCACCACCGGTTTCGATGACGGCCCACCAATGGTAACCGGCGCACAAATCGGCGACAGCGGTACCGGCTTGCATCTGGCGCTGGGTATCCTGGCTGCGCTGTTGCAACGTCACGCAAGTGGCCGTGGTCAAAAAGTTCTGGCTCCTATGCAAGATGCCGTGTTGAACCTGTGCCGCGTCAAGCTGCGCGATCAACAACGTCTGGAACGCACTGGCGTCATGAAAGAGTACCCACAATATCCGGACGTACCATTTGGCGACTCCGTACCACGTGCAGGTAATGCATCGGGTGGCGGTCAACCAGGTTCTATCCTGAAATGTAAAGGTTGGGAAACGGATCCTAACGCCTACATCTACTTCATCGCTCAAGGTGCAGTATGGGCGCCGATCTGCAAAGTGATCGGTAAGGAAGAGTGGCTGACAGATCCAGAGTACGCAACGCCAGCATCGCGCTTGCCACACTTGAAAAACATCTTCGCAACGGTCGAAGAGTGGACCAAGACCATGACCAAGTTCGAAGCTATGGACATCCTCAACAAGTTCGACATCCCTTGCGGCCCGATCTTGTCGATGAAAGAAATTGCTGAAGAGCCATCGCTGCGTGAAACCGGTACCATCGTTGAAGTGGATCATCCAGTACGCGGCAAGTACCTGACAGTCGGTAACCCGATCAAACTGTCGGACAGCCCTACAGATGTGACACGTTCGCCATTGCTGGGTGAGCACACAGAAGAAGTTCTGGGTCAGCTCGGTTACAGTGCGGAAGACATCGCAGCTTTGCGTGCAGAAAAAGTCATTTCGTAATTACACCAGTTAGCGGCCTGTAACCAGGCTCTCGCTGCAAAGAAGCCTCTCCCTAACGGGAGGGGCTTTTTTTATTGGTGTTAGGGAATGGCGCGACTTTCGATGTGTGTGCAGAGAGTTCAGCTGACGTCGCAAGCAAACCCGACAGCTTAATATATGTTTATTTCAGCCGATAAAAGCCTGCTGTGGAGCGCGCGCCTGTTTTTTGCGCTAGCATATAGAAAGTGGCTAAAAAAACGCCCTCCCAAATGAGAATGATTCCTTTTACGGTGGAAATAAAGGAAGAAGCGGGATTTTCCTATCGTTTTTGCTGGCGGCGGTGCCATATGTACTATAAATCATGTGGAAAATTGACCTTGGTCAATGTAGGGGCTAGGGCGCGCCGATAAGATACGCCCGTCCGAAAAGTGCTTGCATATGCTAAAAAAAGCATATATATGGCGTCTGAGGCGCAGAATGCTATGCAAACATAAGCATATGAAGCGCTAAAAAGGGTAATGCCCTGATGTCGGAACGAATTTATAAAAGCAATAAAGTTGGCGAGAGTTGAGCGGTCTGAAGTAGAAAGACGGACTTCGCAGTGCAGGAAAGCGTAGTAAAGCAAGAGCGACACAATGAGATGGCCCTGATAACTGTCGGGGTTTACAAGCTGATTAGGAACAATCATGAACCACAAAGTCATTCCCATTGCAGTGCAAGAAGTAGTCAATACGAAGGAGCGCAAGCGCCAGGCGCCTAAAGGTCGTCGGGTTGATCCTGCTGCACTGGCTGAAGTACGTGAACTGTTGGGCGATGAGTCGCGTCAGGCAGATCTGCTGATTGAACATCTGCACAAAATCCAGGATAAATTCGGTCATCTGGCTTCCAGCCATCTGGCTGCTTTGGCGCAAGAAATGCGTCTGGCACAAACCGAAGTATATGAAGTGGCGAGTTTCTACCACCACTTCGATATCGTTAAAGAAGGTGGCATTGCGCCGCAGGCATTGACCGTACGTGTATGCGACGGCTTGTCATGTGAAATGGCTGGTGCGAAAGATCTGCTGGCTAAATTGCCTAAAATTCTGGGCAAGGAAGTGCGCGTCATTGCAGCACCTTGCGTCGGTCGTTGCGAACAAGCTCCGGTTGCAGTGGTTGGTCAAAATCCTATCATCAATGCAACTTGCGAAGCGGTACAAACAGCAGTTGAGAAGAAAGAAATCGTGCAAGCTGAAGGCACGATTACTGACTTCAATGCATATCAAAGTGAAGGTGGCTACGCGCTGCTGAAAAAATGTGTTTCTGGTGAGCGCGATGTTGAGTCCGTCATCAAAACCATGGAAGATTCCGGCCTGCGTGGTCTGGGTGGTGCAGGTTTCCCATCCGGTCGCAAATGGCGCATCGTACGTGGCGAAAAAGGCCCACGTTTGATGGCAGTCAATATTGATGAAGGCGAACCAGGTACATTCAAGGATCGCGTTTATCTGGAAAAAGATCCGCATCGTTTCCTCGAAGGCATGTTGATCGCCGCATGGGCGGTTGATATCCAGACCATCTATATCTACCTGCGTGACGAATATCACGGTTGCCGCACCATGCTGGAAGCGGAACTGGAGAAACTGAAAGCAAATCCGCCTATCGCCAACATGCCGGAAATTTTCCTGCGTCGCGGTGCTGGCGCCTACATCTGCGGTGAAGAATCCGCGATGATCGAATCGATCGAAGGCAAGCGCGGTATGCCACGCCTGCGTCCACCATATGTGGCGCAAGTCGGTTTGTTTGGCCGTCCAACGCTGGAACACAACTTTGAAACCCTGTACTGGGTACGTGACATCCTGGAAAAAGGCGGTGAGTGGTTCACATCGCACGGCCGTAACGGTCGCAAAGGCTTGCGTTCGTACTCGGTCTCCGGTCGCGTTAAAAATCCTGGCGTCAAACTGGCTCCTGCCGGTATCTCGATTCAAGAGTTGATCGACGAGTACTGCGGCGGCATGCTGGATGGTCAAACCTTCTACGGTTACCTTCCAGGCGGGGCATCGGGCGGTATCTTGCCAGCTTCGATGAACACGATCCCTCTCGATTTCGATACCTTGCAACCATACGGCTGCTTTATCGGTTCCGCTGCGGTCATCGTTTTGTCGGATAAAGATACAGCGGTTCAGGCAGCACGCAACATGATGGACTTCTTCAAGCATGAGTCATGTGGTCAATGCACACCGTGCCGCGTCGGTACTGCGAAGGCTGCAGATTTGATCAAAAAACCGAAGTGGGATGTCGGTCTGCTGGAAGATTTGTCGCAGGTAATGCGCGATTCGTCGATCTGTGGTTTGGGTCAGGCTGCGCCTAACCCTATCGACTGTGTCGTCAAGTACTTCCCGCATGAGTTGGCTTAAGCAGGTAGCCCCGGATTAAGGTGAAAAGATAATGAACGCAATTACCCGAAGCGAATTGGCACAGCTCGAAGTGCCTACAGTTACGTTTGAATTGAATGGTCGTGAAGTTACCGGCCGTGCAACCGACACGATCCTGACCGTCGCCAAGCGCGAAGGCATAGAAATCCCGCACCTCTGCTTTAAAGAAGGTATGGACACTGCAGGTAACTGCCGCGCATGCGTCGTTGAAATCAACGGCGAACGCGTACTAGCACCATCCTGCTGCCGTAACCCGACCAACGGTATGAAAGTAAATACCGAAAGCGAACGTGCAGTGAAATCGCAGAAACTGGTATTGGAACTGTTGCAGTCCGATATGCCGGAAGCTGACTATACGCGCCACAATGAAGTGGACGACTGGGCAGAGAAAATGGGCGTAGGCAAACCACGTTTCACAGCACGTGAAAAAGTTGCCTATGACTACTCGCACCCTGCGATTGCGGTTAACCTCGACGCATGTATCCAATGTACACGTTGCGTACGTGCTTGCCGTGATGAGCAAGAAAACGACGTTATCGGCCTGGCATTCCGTGGTGATCACGCGAAGATCGTATTCGACATGGATGACCCTATGGGTGCATCGACCTGCGTAGCTTGCGGCGAGTGCGTACAAGCATGTCCTACCGGCGCGCTGATGCCAGCTCGTGACGTAGCATTGAACGTCCCTGACAAGCAAGTTGACTCCGTCTGCCCATACTGCGGCGTCGGTTGCCAACTGACTTACAACATCAAAGACAACAAGATCCTCTACGTAGAAGGTCGCGATGGTCCCGCCAACCGTGAACGTCTGTGCGTTAAAGGTCGTTACGGTTTCGATTATGCAAACCATCCACACCGTCTGACCAAACCGTTGATCCGTCGCGCTGATGCACCGAAAACCGGTGACTTCATCATGGATCCGGACCGTGTGATGGAAGTGTTCCGTGAAGCGACATGGGAAGAAGCGCTGGAAGCTGCCGGCGGTACTTTCGCAAAAATCCGCGACACACACGGCAAGAAATCGCTGGCTGGTTTCGGTTCGGCTAAAGGCAGCAACGAAGAAGCTTACCTGTTCCAGAAATTGGTACGTACCGGTTTCGGCAGCAACAACGTCGATCACTGCACACGCTTGTGCCACGCATCGTCGGTTGTCGCTTTGCTCGAGGGTATCGGTTCGGGCGCAGTATCGAACCCTGTGATGGACGTGACCAAAGCAGAAGTTATCATCATCATCGGTGCTAACCCGACCGTGAACCATCCGGTTGCTGCAACCTGGATCAAAAATGCTGTCACCAACGGCAGCAAACTGATCGTTTGCGATCCACGTCGTACCGAAATGTCGCGTATCGCTCACCGCTTCATGCAATTCAAGGCGGATACCGACGTTGCTATGCTGAACGCGATGATGAACGTCATCGTGACTGAAGGTCTGGTCGACAAAGAGTTTATCGAAAGCCGTACCATCGGTTACGAAGAACTGCGTAAAAACGTTGAAGGTTACACACCTGAATTGATGGCGCCTATCTGCGGTATCGATGCAGAAACGCTGCGTTATGTTGCTCGTCTGTACGCAACTTCCAAAGCATCGATCATCCTGTGGGGCATGGGCGTATCGCAACATATCCACGGTACCGACAATGCACGCTGCCTGATCGCTCTGGCATTGATGACTGGTCAAATCGGTCGTCCAGGTACAGGTCTGCACCCATTGCGCGGTCAAAACAACGTGCAAGGTGCTTCCGATGCTGGTCTGATCCCTATGGTGTATCCGGATTACCAAAGCGTGAGCGATCCGAAGATCCGTGCCAACTTCGCTAAAGCATGGAATATGTCGGAAGACTTGCTGGATCCGGAACCAGGTCTGACCGTGGTTGAGATCATGCACGCGATCACCGATGGCAAAATCCGCGGCTTGTATGTCCAGGGCGAAAACCCTGCGATGTCCGATCCGGATGCTAACCATGCACGTGAAGCGTTGGCTACTTTGGATCATCTGGTCGTACAGGATATCTTCCTGACCGAAACCGCTTACCTGGCCGACGTTATCTTGCCAGCAAGCGCATTCCCGGAAAAAACAGGTACCTTCACCAACACTGATCGTACTGTGCAAATGGGCCGTCAGGCATTGAACCCACCGGGTGAAGCCAAGCAGGATCTGTGGATCATCCAGCAAATGGCAAATCGCCTCGGTCTGGATTGGCAGTACAAGCATGTGTCGGAAGTATTCGACGAAATGCGCCACACCATGCCTAGCATCGCTGGTATCACATGGGAACGTCTGGAGCGTGAAGACTCCGTGACCTATCCATGCGAAAAAGAAGGCGATCCAGGTGAGCCAGTTGTGTTCGTTGACAGCTTCCCACGTGAATCCGGTCGTGCACGCTTTGTCCCTGCAGATATCATTCCTGCGGCTGAGCGTCCGGATCCAGAGTACCCGATGGTCCTGATCACAGGTCGCCAACTGGAACACTGGCATACCGGTAGTATGACCCGCCGTGCGACCGTGCTGGATTCGATCGAACCAGATCCTATTGCGCTGATCCACCCACTGGATCTGGCTGCTATGGGCGGCAAGCCAGGCGACATCATCACGCTGCAATCGCGTCGCGGTGAAGTTTCCCTGTACGCACGTGCTGATGATGGTTCGCCACGTGGCGCGGTATTCGTACCGTTCTGCTACTACGAAGCGGCGATTAACCGTCTGACGAATGCTGCGCTGGATCCGTTCGGTAAGATTCCAGAGTTCAAGTACTGCGCAATCCGCATTACCCTGGGTGGTACTGCTCCGGTTCAAACCAGCTACGGTGGCGGTCAGGCTTTGGTTAATCTGACGAATAGTCTGGCAACCAACTAAGACTGATACGCCGACTACGGTAGGCGTAACAAAAAACCGGCACTTGCTCTTGCAGCAAGTGCCGGTTTTTATTTGGCTGCGCGTATTGTGACGATGCAGAAAATTTACAGATGCAGGCTGAGTACGATGGCACCTATGGTAATCAGCAGGCAAGACCCTATGCGTCGTACGCTTAATTTCTCGCCGAGGAATAACCAGCCTATCAAGGCCGCGAACAAGACCGAGGTTTCGCGCAACGCGGAGACCGTACCCATAGGGGCGAGGGTGACGGCCCAGATCACGATGCCGTAGGCCAGCAGGGACATGGTGCCCCCGCCCAGCGCGGTCCAGACTTGCCCGGTCGTCATGGTGACAGGCAGGCGTCGGTGACGATAAAGATAGATCAGCAGCAGCGGTATGCTGTCGAGGACAAACAGCCAGCCGCAATAGGACAAGGCGTCGCCAGCTGCGCGCGCGCCCATGCCATCGGTAATCGTGTAGGCAGCGATAAATGCACCGGTAGTGAATGCGGCGATTGGCCCGGCCAGGTTGCTGCGATTTTTGACATGGGCGAGGCTGATGATGCCGACTGAAATCAATATCACGCCCAGCAAGGTCATCAGGCTCATCTGTTCGCCTACGAAAAGGGCCGCACCCAGTGTCACCAGCAAAGGCGATGAGCCGCGTGCGATCGGATAGGACTGACTGAAGTCACCGATGCGATACGCACGTATCAGGAACAGGTTGTAGCCGGTATGCAGCACCGCCGACATGGCGATATAAGGCCAGCTGGCGGCCAAGGGCAGGGGCAGATAGATAATCAGCGGCAGGGCGCCCAGGCCTGCGCCTATGGTCATGACAGCTAGCGAGGCCAGTGGGTCAGCACTGCTCTTCAATAAGGCATTCCAGGAGGCGTGTAATAGCGCGGCGCATAGCACCAGGACCAATACGAGAGTACTCATGCGATATCGTGATCGGCAGGATAGTTCATGGAGGGAGTCAGAATGACAAGCGCTCATGATACCCGCACTGCGTTCTGCCTGCTGCGGCGAGCCAGCCTGGGTTTATGCATACGCTAACGCTGACTGATGAGATAATGTGCACTATTGATTTTCATCCTATAGCCAGTGATTAGTTGTCATATCTGGTCACCTTGTTTATGCAGTTGCATCACGCTTACTTTTTATGAACGCTCGTCCGCTTTTATCCAATGCCACTCGCAAGCTGACCCATGAGGTGGAAGTCATGGATGAGCGCGGTCGCGCCTCCACGATAGCCATTCCTGCGGAACAGCCGTTGACTATCTATGTCGATAAGCGTGAGCTGGTGACCCTGATGACTTTGGGCGGTGCACCGGAAGCATTGACGCTGGGCTATTTGCGTAACCAACGCTTTATCAAGAACATAGAAGACATCCTGTCCGTGCAGGTTGATTGGGATGTGGATGCGGCCGCAGTGGTTACGCGCAACGGCATAGACAATATCGAAGAGCGTACCGCCACGCATACTGTGACGACGGGTAGTGGTGAAGGCACGGTATTCGGCGGACTGATGGATGAGGTGGATGGCATTTCCCTGCCTGCCGATGCGCGCCTGAAACAAAGCACCTTGTACAAAATTATAGAAACCATACGTGTGCATCGTTCCGTGTACAAGCAAGCCGGCTCGGTTCATAGCTGCGCATTGTTTGCCGCGGATGGTGAGTTAATTCATTTTGTAGAAGATGTCGGGCGCCATAATGCGGTCGATGCGATTGCAGGAAAGATGTGGCTGGACGGTATGTCCGGTGCCGACAAGATTTTCTATACCACCGGGCGTCTGACCTCGGAGATGGTGATGAAGGGCGCGCAAATGGGCATCCCCTTTTTGCTGTCCCGTTCCGGTGCCACCCAGATGGGACATATGGTGGCCGAGCGGCTGCATATGTCCTTGCTCGCGCGTTGCAGCGGCAAACATTTCCTCTTGCTGAGTGGTGCAGACCGTATCGTGTTTGATGACCTGGAAGTGGCGGAAAACGCCTGAATATTGCTATTTTCTAGCTAGTTTTTGCTTTGCTTAAGCAGCACGATTAGACAGCGATGTCTGCACAACAGGATGTCGCATCGGCATGCCTGTAAAAGCAAAATTTACTTCAGGCTGCACGCCTGAAATGATGTCGGCAATCGCCCGTCCGGAACCGCAGCCCATAGTCCATCCAAGCGAACCATGTCCGGTATTCAGGAATAAATTACTGAATTTGGTCTTGCCTATGTATGGCACATTCGACGGCGTCAACGGACGCAAACCTGCCCAGTAAGCCGGGTTTGTATAGTCACAAGCTTCCGGAAAGAGTTCGCGTGTGCGGCGCGTAATTGCATCACAGCGGGTGGCATTCAACTCGCGTGAGTAACCGTTGAATTCACAGGTTCCTGCTACACGCAATTTATCCCCGAGGCGCGACAACACCAGTTTGTAGCCGTCATCTATGAGTGAGACTGTAGGTGCCAATTCTGGGTTGATGATTGGATAGGTCGCCGAGTATCCTTTGCCCGGATAGATCATCAGATTGATACCCAGCGGCTGCAGCATAGGTACCGAGAAACTGCCCATCGCCATTACGAACGCATCCGCATGCAGCGTCATATGGCGTCCTTCCGGATTGATGACTTCTACGCCAGTGATGCGGGCAGTAGCGCCCGTGCCTTCGGTGATCAGGCGTGTCACTGTGGTGTTGAACTGGAAGCGGACACCACGCTCTTGTGCCTTGCGCGCCAGGCCCGTGGTGAATTTATAGATGTCGCCTGATTCATCGGTTTCGGTGAAGTCTGCACCGACTATCTGTTTGCGTATGTGTGCCAGTGCCGGCTCCAGTTGTACTGCTTGCTCGACCGTCAGCGGTTCGCGCGGACAGCCCAGGTCGCGCATGACAGCGGCTGATGCCAGGGATTCGTCGAAGTCTTTTTGTGCGGTATAGAAGTGCAGGATGCCGCGTGTCAGGCAGTCGTAATCGATGTCGATTTCGGCGCGTACCGCCTGCAAAGTTTGTCGGCTGTACTCGGCGATCGCAACGATCTGATGGATGTTATGCACGGTGCGTTGCGGTGTGCATTCGCGCAGGAAATTCATGCCCCATTTCCATTGCAGCCATTCAGCGCGGAAGCGATAGAGCAGGGGCGCGTCCTCTTTTCCCAGTGCCTTGAGTATGGTCAGTGGCGCGCCTTTATTCGCCCACGGCGTCGCGTGCGAGACAGAGATCTGGCAGCCGTTGGCAAAACTGGTTTCCTGGGCGGCTCCGGGTTGACGCTCGATTACGGTGACTTCATGGCCTGCCTTGTTCAGGAACCAGGCAGTAGCGGTCCCTATGATGCCCGAACCCAATACGATGACTTTCATGACGCGATCATTCCCGAGATATTGCTGTTGTATGCCTGCGAGCATGATTGCGACTGAGCGCTGCGGATTGCAGACCAGGCCATATTTGGCCAAGGCGTAACCATATCCTGTCTGGCCGGAATTTGCCTATGACGGCTGTCAAGAAAGCCTGGAAAGCAGGATTTTCACGCTCATAACCATAATCATTAAGTAATGATTGTTATTAAATACTTTAACTATACGTAATCATTTTTAGCGCTTACGATACGTTCGAAGTCTGCGAAAAGGTCGGCAGACTAAGTTCCGCAGTGACATGCAGATACAGAAGGAGAAGCGCAATGATTAGTTCCGCACTCGAACAATGCCCGATTGGTGATGCAGTTAAATGCCATCTTGCTGCTTACAATGCAGCTTTCTATGAGCTCGGCTTGAGCTGGCACTGGGATGATGAAACATTCCATGCACTGCAACGCATGTCGTGCGAACGAGATCGCATCAAGGACTATATGCACTCGCATCAATCACATTTGCTGAAGGTCTACGATGCAGATTTCCTGATCGATGCTATCCAGACTACCAAAGCACGTTGCTTTGAAACCATGACAGATGGCGGTGCGAAAAAAGCGCCAACAGTGAACTGGGCAGAATTCCAGCGCGCCGAAGTAGGTGCCTGATTAGCGTAGGTTGATCACATAGAAAAAAGCCCGCATATGCGGGCTTTTTTGTTTTCATGTCTTCTATTTCGGCTCAGTCTTCTGGTTTCCAGATGTAGTCGAAGTTATCTATCGTATTCATCCACACGATGCCATCGCCAACATGTTTGGTAGACGCTACGCGCTTGATGGTGTCGTACACGGCGAGTGCGTACTCGTCATCAATCACGATGTCGATACGCACTTTGGGCGAATAGTCGAGTAATTCTTCCTTATGACTTTGCGGCTGATGGCGTGCCGGAGAACTGCAACCGTCTACTTGGGTGATGGTCATGCCTGGAAAGCCTGTTACTTGTCCCAATGCTTCGCGCACATCGTCCAGGCGTACCGGACGGATGATGGCTTTGATTTCTTTCATAATCTGACTCCTGTGTTCAGTATGGAATGCCAGGCGTCACCACGATGGGTGACACCTGGCTCACGATTGCGGATCAGGCTTCGCCTTCCTCTTCATCGAACCAGCGATAGAGGGTAGGCAGTACCAGCAAGGTCAGCGCGGTACAGGTAATCAAGCCACCGATTACTACTACGGCCAATGGGCGCTGTACTTCCGAGCCAGGGCCGGTCGCGAACAAGAAGGGCACCAGGCCCAGCATCGCTACCGTGGCGGTCATCATGACCGGACGGAAACGCATGGTCGCACCTTGTACCACGGCGTCTGCAATGCTCAGGCCTTCGGTGCGTAGCTTCCTGATATAGGAAACCATTACCACCCCGTTCAGCACAGCAATACCCCACAACGCGATGAAGCCTACCGATGCCGGTACCGACAGATATTCACCGGTAACGAAGAGGCCGATGATGCCGCCTATCGATGCGAAGGGCAGTACGGTGATGATGAGGGTTGCGTAACGTACCGATTTAAACAGCAGGAACAACAGGAAGAAAATCGCCGCTACAGTCGCCGGTACGATGACTGCAAGGTGACCCAGTGCGCGTTCCATGTTCTGGAACTGACCGCCCCATTCGAGATAGTAGCCAGATGGCAGCTGAATCTTGCTTTGCACGACTTGCTGCAGTTCTGCGACGAAGCCACCCAAATCACGATCCGCCACATTGATTGCCACCACGACACGACGCTTACCGCCTTCGCGGCTGACTTGCGCCGGGCCATCACGGACTTCGATTTTGGCCAGGCTATCCAGCGGTACGCGTGCGCCGTTCGGTGTGGTCAGCATGATTTGCTTGATCGCCTGCACATCGCCACGGAAGCTTTGTGGCAAGCGGACGGCCGCCGAGAAGCGACGTTCGCCTTCGTAGATATCAGTCGCTGTTTTACCAGCGATCGCGACTTCGATCACATCATGCACGTCGGAGACGTTCAGGCCGTAACGTGCAATCGCTTGCCTATCAATATTGATAGACAGGTATTGCTGGCCACTGACGCGATCGACACGAATGTCGCGTGCACCTGTGACGGTTTCCGCTACTTTTGCAATTTGGTGGGCCTTCTCCAGCAGGCGGTCCAGGTCTTCACCGAATACCTTGACCGCAACGTCAGAACGTACACCCGTCACCATTTCATCCACACGATCCGAGATCGGTTGAGCCATGATGATCTGGGCGCTAGGAATCACTTCCAGACGTTTTTTGATTTCGCTAGCAATGGTGTCCTGGGTCCAGCCATCAGGCCAGTCATCCTGTGGTTTCAGGCTGACGATCGGTGTCGATTCATTCTGCGCTTGCGGATCGGCCGGGCTTTCACCGCGACCTACACCCGAAATCGCTGACTTTACGCCAGGCACTTTCATGATGATAGCCATCGCCTGTTTCTCCAGTGCGATGGATTCTTCCAGCGAGATGTTAGGCACGCGATTGATACCTGGTACCAGTGAGCCTTCCTTCATTTCCGGAATGAAGGCGGTACCCAGCAGTGGCAACATACCGACTGCTGCGACGAACGCCAGCACGGAAAGCATGACGGTTTTCTTGGCATTGGCCAATACCCAGTCGAGCATGCGCAGGTAGTGCTTTTTCAGGAAGCCAACCAGACGCGTGTCGTGTTCTGCGCCACCCTTGAGCATGTAAGAGGACAACACTGGTGTCAGTGTCAGCGACAACAGCAGGGAAATGGCCAGCGCGATCGCGATGGTGAATGCAAGCGGCGCAAACATTTTTCCTTCCATGCCTTGCAGCGTCATCAGCGGCAGGAACACCAGGATGATGATGCCGATACCGAACACGACAGGTGTGGCGACTTCGGTGACGGCTTTCAGGATGATGTGGACTTTACGCTTGCCATACTTATTGGGTCGCCCCAAATGTCCGAAGGCATTTTCCACCACCACCACTGAGCCGTCGACCATGAGCCCGATCGCCACCGCCAGGCCGCCTAGTGACATTAGGTTGGCTGATATGCCGAACTGGTTCATGACGAAGAAGGTCAGCAGCGGCGTGAGTATCAGCGTCGCAACCACAATCACCGACGATCGTATATCACCAAGGAAGACCAGCAGGATGACGACCACCAGAGCCACACCTTCCAGCAAGACCTTGGCGACGGTCCACAAGGCTGCATCTACCAGTTCGCTGCGATCGTAGTAGGGCACGATCTGCAAGCCATCCGGCAACATACCGGCCTTGTTGATTTCGGCAACGCGATCCTTGATGCGTGACACTACTTCTTTGGCGTTACCGCCGCGCATCATCATCACGATACCGCCGACTGATTCAGTCACACCATTTTTCACCAGTGCGCCGTAACGCACATCGTGACCCAGGGTGACCTGTGCGACGTCACGGATGTAGACTGGCGTGCCGTTGGATTCACTCAGGACGATGTTGCGGATATCTTCCAGATTCTCGATCAGACCGACGCCGCGGATGAGGTATTGCTCGGCGTAGTGTGGCAAGATACCGCCGCCCGAGTTGGCATTGTTGCGCGCCAAGCCTTCATAGACTTGCTTGAGCGAGATACCGTAGTGACTCATGCGATCTGGATTGACCAGAACCTGGTATTGCTTGACGTAACCACCTTGCGAGTTGATCTCGGCTACTTGCGGGATAGAACGCAACAAAGGTCGTACCATCCAGTCCTGCACGATACGTCTTTCGGTCAATTCCTTTTGTGTCAGTTCACGATCGCCGTCATCCGGTCTATCTAGAGTGTATTGATACACCTCACCCAGACCGGTAGAAACTGGTCCCAGCACCGGTGTGACACCAGTCGGCATGCGTGCACCGATTTCGATCAGGCGTTCCATCACCAGTTGCCGCGCGAAGTACACATCGGTGGCATCTGTAAACACCAATGTGATCAACGAGAGACCTGGTTTGTTAAGGGAGCGCATCTCTTCCATGCCGGGCAAACCGGTCATGGCGATTTCAATGGGCACCGTGACGAAACGTTCGACCTCTTCGGGGGAACGACCGGTTGCATCGGTGGCGATTTGTACCTGTACGTTGGTGACGTCAGGGAAGGCGTCGACTGATAACTTGCGCATTGCATCCAGCCCGACTATCAGGGCGATGGCTGCCAGGACGACAATGATCAGCCGCTGCGCCAGGGCGGAGCGAACTATCTTCTCTAACATGGCATTACTCCTGTGCGATACCGGTACGCTGATTGTTGAGGTGGAACGCGCCATCTACCGCAATGCGATCACCCGTTTTCAGTCCGGACGCCACTACCAGAGTGCCGTTGTTGGACTGTCCGATTTTTATCTTGGTGGCACGGAAGTGGCCAGGCTGGATTTCAACATAGACCAGGTCTTCGTTCTCGAAGCGCACCACAGCAGCAGCCGGAATCACCAGTTGTTCGGTAGGGCGGCTTGCGATCAGCATGGTCGCCAGCATGGCTGGTTTCAGACGGCCATCCTTGTTGTCTATGGCGGTACGTACTTGCACTGTGCGTGTCGCAGGATCGACGATTTGTCCAACGTAAATCAGCTTGCCGGAAATCTTGAGATTGCCCAGTGCGGGGACTTCGATGTCTACGGTTTGTCCGACCGCAACCATGTCAGCTTGTTGCTCCGGAACTTCCGCGATGGCCCAGACATGTGAGAGGTCAGCGACGGTGAAGAGGGCATCAGCTGGTTGTACCACCTGGCCAGGTGAGACTTTCTGTTCCACTACCGAGCCTTGCATGGTGGAGGTGACCGGCGCGAACGAACTGATGTCACCGCTTTCTGCCATGCGTTTGATGGCTGCGGATGACATGCCGAGTACCTTGAGCTGTTCAGCTGCGGCGCGTGCTTCGGCAGCAGCGACTGCTGATTCGTTTTCACGTCGTTGCAGCTCGGCTTTACCGATAACGTCAGCCGCGAACAACTGGCGTGCACGTGTCTGATTGTTTTGTTGCAGTTCAGCTTGCGCGCGCGCTTTCAGGTAAGCGAGTTGCGCGCTACCGAGTTCAGTGCTGTGCAGACGCGCGAGTACGTCGCCTGGCTTAACACTTTGTCCCAGATTGACGGTGATGTCGGTGAGGCGGCCTGTAACCGGCGCACCTATGCGAGCCACGCGTTGACGATCAAAATCTATCAGGCCAGGTACACGCAGTACATCGCTGAAAGGTGCGAGACCGACGGTGCCGATCTTGACGCGTTCACGCAATGCGTCAGGTGCGATCACGACATTCGGATCAACTTTCTTCGCCGGGTCATCGGCTTGAGGTTTGCTTTTGTCACCACAAGCAGCGAGGGTGAGGCAGAGCGCGATCAGTGCAGCGCTGGAAGAGAGACGGGGCATCATGGTTTGTTACCTGTAGAAGAAGTGGCTAAGAGTCGCTCGATTTCAATGGCGGCTACATGCAGATCAAATTGGGCCGCAATGAGGTCATTGCGTGCGGTGCGTAGTGCGCGTTGTGCATCGAGGTAATCGATGATGCCGCGTTCACCGTAACGGTAAGCGGCTTCCGCTATGCGTAAAGCACTTTCGGCCTGGCGTACGATGCCGGACTCCAGTGCTTCCACTTGTGATGCCGCGATCTGCGATTGCTGATAAGCGGAATCGAGTTGTTGGGTCAGTTCAAATTCGCGTGCTTCCAGCAGGTAACGCACGCGCATGGCGCTGGCGCTCGCTTCATTGATAGGGCCGCGATTCTGATCCCACAGCGGTATGCTCATGACTACGCCAAATTGCGTGTCACGTACTTCCGGATCACGGTTTGATACTGCTTTTAAGGCGACCGATGGCAAACGCAGCGAGCGCTGATAGTCAACAGCCGTTGATGCGCGCTGCAGTTCCAGTCGGTACTGCGCCAGTTCCGGATTGTTGCTGAGCATGGTTTGACGCAGAGTGTTAAGCGGAGCCAGGTGCGGCACATTGCCCATGGCACCGGTGATGGCAAAGGTGCTCGGCAAGATGTCGCCTACGTGCTGGCGCAACGAAGACTTGGCCTGGTTGGCGCGTAACAGCGAGCTGTGGCTGTTTTTCTGTGCGTTTAACAGTTCGGTGGAGACCCGGATGGCTTCATAGCGCGGTGCTTCACCGACATCGACCCGGACTTGCGCGCGGTCATATAGCTGCTGGGTTACAGCCAGATCTTCCTGTGCTGCTTCGAATTCGGCCTGGCGGCGCAGGGTCTCGTAGTAGCCAAGTTTGACTTTGGCGACCAGTTCGGCGGAGTACACATCCTGTCCGGCGATGGTGGCGCTGACTGTTTTGCGTGCTACTTCCTGACGCAGGAAGCGCTGGCTAGGCAGATCGAGACGTTGCGTAACGGAGATGGTCTGTCCGTTGCCGGTGGCGGCGCCAGGTACGCGTGCCGAGACGCGGCCGCTGGTGTATTCGACCTCGGGATTCGGAAATGCGCTGGCAGTGGTGACGCCGGCACGCGCAGCTTCGACACCAGCTGCCGCGGCTTGCACGCCTTTGTTGCCCTGCATGGCCAGGGCTAGTAATTGATCCAGTGTATATGGCGGGGCGGCGATCGCAGGCGACCACATGCCGGCCAGCCACACTGACGTAATAAGTAGTGTGATAGGTTTCATGGTTTTAGTTAGAACGAGTACATGCCGCGGACGAAAAGCCGCACGACATGCGGACGGCCACGGGCCGTCCCGGAAAAATGAATTGTTTACGCCGCCAGGGTAGGCGGACGGTCAGCGCGGAAGACGGGCGCCGGGAGAGGTGGGTGCTGAGTTGCGACAAACAATGTGTCGCCCAGTACCAGGCAATCTAAAGACAGCGGCAAGGGGAGATCCGCTTCATACGGATCAGGTACTTGCGCGACAGAGTTTTGGTTATGGCTGGGTGGACGGCAGGACAGATTGTCCGCCGCATCGCCCCAGTCAGGTGCGAGCATTTGCGCTGCAGAGCCGAACTCGCCCTCTACTTCAAATTCCCAACGCGCCATTTCGCTTTCGATGGATGGTTCGTCGATAAAGATGGAGGGAGAAAGTTGGGTGTCTTGCTTCGCGTGTGTCAGTGCTTCGACTTGCTCAGCACTGAGCTTGTGCAGCGCTTGCGCCATTTGCGGCTTGGCGCTGGTGCTGGAATACGCCGGAGTCGCCTGTCCCTCGGTACGACAAGCGACCGAATTTGCCCACACCCATTGGAGTGGCAAAGAGACCAGGAGCAAAAGCACATAAATATGACGCATTTCCAGCATTTTAAGGAGAGATCGCACTTTTTGCAATTCGACTCGCATTTTGGATAGGGGCGCAAGGGGATATGATGGCTAAAACTATGCAAATAGTATGCCCAATCCCAGGCGTGACCCTGCCACGACGTGTAGTAATTGGCAACATCTGTCACTGAGCTTCGTTTTATTGTCATGCATGCTGATTGCAGGATGATGACACCGTCCGGTTCAGGACTTGGTTTCGTAGCTTTATGGGCGACGTCCGAACATCATTTGTTCAGCGAGAAATTTTTTCGCAGGTTGCAGTGCATCGACGACGCCCAGCGAGATGCCGAGCAGGGTTTGCGATACGATGCCGCGCGCATTGTCGGCAAACACCCGTGCCATGAGATCCGTCAGATGGATAGTGGTATTACGATCCGTACGACGTTTTTCTGCAAACTTTTGCAAGGCGTCTGGTATCGCATGCGTACCTAATAGTTGCGCCAATACCGCTGCGTCGCGTAATCCCAGGTTTAATCCCTGACCTGCGACCGGATGCAGAGTCTGCGCTGCATTGCCAATGGCGATCAGGCGTTCCGAGGTATCTGGCTTGGCATTCAGACCCAGGGGGAAGGCATTGCGTTTGCTGCAGGCGGTGAAATTGCCCAAGCGTGTGCCGAAGGCATGACCCAGTTCCTGCAGGAATGTTGTGTCTGGCAAGGCGAGCAAACGCTCAGCAGTCTTCGGTCGTACACACCATACCAATGCATAGCCATCTTCCTGCGGCAGCAGGGCCAGCGGGCCTTCATCGGTGAAACGTTCGTAGGCACGATGTGCGATAGCAGCGTCGACGTGGACATGTGCCACGATAGCCGTTTGCTCATAGTCGCGATGCAAGGTTTTTTTGGTTTGTTCGTTATAGATGCCGCCTTCGGCTTGCACTACCAGTTGCGCGGAGCATGATGATTGGTCCGTGAAGTCGAGTGTCACCATGGTGCTGCTGGTCGAGACGCCGCTGACGGTACGGGGACGCAGCATATTGACATCGGTGTCTGCTACACGCGCATTCAGAGCGGAGACGATGGCGCCATAGCGGGTGACGTGTCCGAGTGCAGGTAACGCGTATGCACTTCTGTCTATGAGCGTGCGGCCAAAATGCGCGCGCCGCGAGACATGGATTTGATGGATGGCGGTGGCGGCGATCGGCCAGGCGCCTATCTTTTCCAGCAACTGCTGGCTGCCATAAGAGAGAGCGATAGAGCGCGGATCTTGTGCGCTTTGTTCTACGCTTTTTGCATCTATCAGTGCAATCCTGTCGGCTTGCTTGCCATGCCGGACCAGCAATGCAGCGAGCGCCAGCCCTACCGGACCGGCACCGCAAATGGCAATGTCGAAATCAGTCTGCATGTAGATCGGATCAGTCTTTCATCAGCGCTTCAATATCGGCCACGGATTTGGGTGCGGCAGCACTCAGGATGTGTGAGCCGCTCGCAGTGACCAGTGCATCGTCTTCTATGCGTATGCCTATGTTCCAGTATTTTTCCGGTACACCTTCTGCAGGACGCACATAAATACCTGGCTCCACGGTCAGCACCATGCCTGGCTGCAGAGTACGCCATGGTTTGTCTGCGCCATTCGGTGCTGCATCGCGGTACTCCCCGACATCATGCACATCCATGCCCAGCCAATGGCCGGTGCGATGCATATAGAACTGGCTATAGGCACGGCTCGCAATCACATCATCGAGTGAGCCGACCTTGTTGCGGTCGAGCAGGCCGGTATCGAGCATGCCTTGCGCCAGCACTTTAACTGCTGCGTCGTGGCCATCCATAAAGCGTTTGCCCGGACGTGTTTCTGCAAACGCAGCATCTTGCGATGCCAGCACAATTTCATATAACTCTTTTTGTGGGCCGGAGAATTTTCCGTTGGCCGGGAAGGTGCGTGTGATGTCGGATGCGTAGCTATCCAGTTCGCAACCAGCATCGATCAGGACCAGATCGCCGTCCTTCAACTCTGCATCGCTGGCGCGGTAGTGCAGTACGCAGGCATTGGCTCCGGTGGCGACGATGGAACCGTAGGCCGGGAATTGCGAGCCGTTGTTGCGGAACTCATGCAGGATTTCCGCTTCCAGGTGGTATTCGCGCAAGCCAGGGCGTGCGATGCGCATTGCGCGTCGATGTGCAGCGGCAGCGATATCGGCTGAGCGCTGCATGATGTCGATTTCATTTGCATCCTTGATCAGGCGCATTTCATCGAGCAGGACATGGATGTCGTATGCAGCGTTAGGTGGCGTGACGCCTGCACGTGCTTGTCCACGGACACTTTGCAGCCAGCCTTGTACTTGTGTATCGAGTTTGTTGTCGCTGCCGAGTGCGTAGAACAGCGCGGGTGCATTTGCCATCAGCTTCGGTAGTTCGGTATCCAGCGCTTCTATCGGATAAGCAGCATCAAAACCGAAGGTGGTGCGCGCGACATCGGGACCGTAGCGGAAGCCATCCCAGATTTCGCGTTCCATATTCTTTTCGCGACAGAACAATATCGTTTGATTTTTGGCGCCAGCGACCAGCACGATGACAGCTTCCGGTTCCGTGAAGCCGGACAAATAGTAGAAGTAACTATCGTGGCGATACGGATAGTCGGCATCGCGATTGCGCATGACTTCCGGTGCAGTTGGAATGATGGCGACACCGCCACCTTTGGCCTGCATTTGTGCAATCAGTGCTGCGCGTCTGTCGCTATAAGGTTTCATTTGTAGTGTCCTGTCAAAGGTGCATTCAGTTCTGCCAGTCGTTCGGCTGTGCCAACATCGGTCCAGTCGCCGCGATACAGTTCTCCACCGATCTGCCCACGCGCCGCATATTCGCGCAGTAGCGTTACCAGCTTGGCCGATTCACCGGATGTGATCGAATCAAACATCGAAGGGCGATACACACCTATGCCGGAGAAGGTCAGCTTTGCTTCTCCTTCGTTGGCCACTGAAAAGCTGTGCAGCGCAAAATCACCTTGTGGATGGTGCGCAGGGTTTTTCACCAGATACAGCCATGCTACATCGCGTTGATCAACCGGGTAGGGGTTGCCCCAGACATCGCTGTCTTCCAGTACGTTTTTTACTTGTTCAAAATTGAAATGGGGGCAGTAGATGTCGGCTGCAAGGGCGACAAAAGGTTCATCACCCAGCAGATGACGTGCCTTGGCTATGCCTCCTGCGGTTTCCAGTGCAGTCTCTTCAGCCGAGTAGCTGATTTTTGCCCCGAATTTTTCGCCGTTGCCTAGAGTTTCTTCTATCAGATTGCCCAGATGTGCGTGATTGATCACGATGTCCGTGATGCCGGCTCGGACCAGGTTCAGGATGTGCCAGACGATGAGCGGACGTCCGCGTACCGTCAGCAATGGCTTGGGGCAAGTGTCTGTAAGTGGGCGCATTCTTTCGCCGCGCCCGGCTGCGAATATCATCGCTTTCATGGTGTTCGCATTTCGCTAATAGGTTCTGGAAGCAGCCTGCATGGCCATGTTTGGCGGCAGGCTGGGAGAGCGTGTTGCTTGAAAATTCAGTGCCTGGCTCAGAAGGTATAGCCGACCTGCGGTGCCTTGTCTTCCAACTCATCCAGCAATTTCACCAGCGGTGCCAGTTCCTTGTAGCGGTAGGCGACCTTGCGGGTGTATTCCATCACCAGCGGCAAGTCTTTCAGGTAAGCGTCCTTGCCGTCGCGGTGATACAGGCGGGCGAAGATGCCGAGTATTTTGAGGTGGCGTTGCAGGCCCATGAATTCAAAATCACGGTAGAAGCCATCGATATCAGGATTGACTGGCAAGCCCGCGTGTTTGGCACGTTCCCAGTAACGGATGGCCCAGTCCAGCACGATTTCTTCATCCCACTGGATATAGGCATCGCGCAGCAAGGAGGCAAGGTCGTAGGTGATAGGGCCGAATACCGCATCCTGGAAATCGAGGATGCCGGGATTGCCTTGTGTCAGCACCATCAGGTTGCGCGAGTGGTAATCCCGGTGCACATAAACCTGGGCTTGTGCCAGGTTATTTGCCAGCAGCAGTTCAAAGACCTGGTTCAGCGTGGCAGTTTGCTTTTCTGTCATGGTCAGACCGAGATGCTTGCCGACATACCATTCCGGGAACAGCATCAATTCGCGCAGCAGGAGGGTGCGGTCATACTCGGGTAAAACGGCTGGTTTACTATGGATTTGCAGGTGTACCAGCGCGTCTATCGCATCGATATACAGCTTATGAGCATTGTCTGGAGTCAATAATTGCAGATAAGTGGTAGAACCTAGGTCACTCAGCAGCAGGAAACCTTGTTCGATATCCTGTGCCAGAATGGCGGGCACCGAAACGCCGGTTTCGCCGAAAATCCCCGCTACCTGGATAAATGGACGCACATCTTCCTGCGGCGGCGGGGCGTCCATCACGATAAAAGTGGCGCCATCTGCCCCGTCTATACGGAAATAGCGGCGAAAACTTGCATCGGAGGAAGCCGGGCGCAGGGAGTCCAGTTTTAGAGCAGGAGCAGGTAAAGAGGCGAGCCATTTGTTCAGTTCCGGCAGACGCAGGTCGTCAGCGGAGGCGGGTGTTGTATATAAAGACATGAAGCAAGCCTAGGTAATCCGGTTGATGGGCGGTGAGTTCCCATATAATAAGGGATTAAATTCGAAAAATCGCCAGCGATGGTACTCAAAACTATATTTTCATGACCTGGCCTTTCCCTTTACGCCGTCCTCAACGTTTGTTCACAACTGTGGCCGCAGTGATAGCAGCGGCTTCTGCGCCGTCCTTGGTTGTCGCCCAGACCAATCCCCAAGCTGCCAAGGCGGAAGATCGCAAGGATGAAACGCGGATCAGCTCGGAGCAAATGACCGGACGCCCGGATCGGGAATTGGTGCTGGAGCGGGATGTCGAAATTATCCGTGGCGAAACCACGGTCAATTCGGATCATGCGACTTACTGGGCGGCTGAAGATGAAGTCGAGTTAAACGGCAATATACGAATGACGCGTTTTGGCGACCGTTATACCGGCGACAAGATGCGACTCAAGATGGATTCGGGTGTCGGCTATGTCACCAATCCGACCTACCATATGCTGGAAAGCAATGGGCAGGGCAAGGCGGAGCGTATTGATTTTGAATCCGAGGATAGGGCGCTGATTACCGATGGTACTTACAGTACTTGCGAAGGTCCAAATCCTGACTGGTATCTGAAAGCCAGTACTCTGAAGCTGGATACCGGGCGCGAAGTCGGTAATGCTGAAGCACCGATTATTTACTTTAAGGGTGTGCCCATCATAGGCGCACTGTCGATGTCCTTCCCTTTGTCTGCTGCGCGTAAATCAGGTTTCCTCGCGCCTACGCAGGGTACGACCAGTACAGGTGGTTTCGAAGTTTCAGTGCCTTACTATTTCAATATCGCACCGAATCGCGATCTGACATTGACGCCCCGGTATATCGCTCGTCGCGGCATGATGCTGGGCGCAGATGCACGCTATATGGACAGCACGTACGCCGGTGAAACCAAAGCGGAGTTCCTGCCTAACGATACGCAAACCAAGACCAATCGCTGGTCTATTGCATCGGTACATGCGCAAAAGTTCAGTCCAGAAACGACGATGAACTGGAACATCAATGCGGCGTCGGATGACAATTACCCCAGTGATTTTTCACGGAATTTGTCTATCAGTACCCAGCGTTTGTTGTTGCGTGACCTGAACTTTACTTACGCTAGTACATTCTGGAGTGCTACTGCGCGTGCATCGAATTATCAGGTCTTGCAAGATCCGGCCGCACCGATTACCCGGCCTTACGACCGGTTGCCGCAATTTACTTTGACTGCAGCTCGTCAGGACGTGAATGGTTTCGACTGGAACGCGAATCTGGAGGCGACCCGCTTCTGGCATCCGACTATGGTGCGTGGTGAGCGCTATGTCGTCAATCCTAGTATTTCGTATCCTATAGTCCGTCCCAGCTACTTTATTACGCCCAAGGTTTCGCTGAATGCGGCGACCTATAGTGTGCAGGATCCGGGTAACAATAATGCTAGTGCCACATATAACCGTGCCTTGCCTACTTTCTCGCTGGACAGTGGACTGGTGTTTGAGCGTGATGCGAACTTCTTTGGCTCAGCCATGACGCAAACACTGGAACCACGTTTGTTCTACGTCAAAACGCCTTACCGTGATCAAAGCCAGTTCCCTATCTTTGACAGCGCAGTAGCTGATTTGAGCTTTGCGCAAATTTTCAGCGAAAACCGCTTTATCGGGAATGACCGGATCAGCGATTCGAACCAGTTGACCGCTGCGATGGTCTCACGTTACATCGAGGAAAGCGGGACGGAACGTTTGCGTGTTGCGCTGGCTCAAAGGGTTTATTTTTCTGAGCAACTTGTCACACTGGGAACGCCAACGACGGGTAAAAGCAAGCCGGACTGGCTGGCATCCGGCACGCTGCAGATTTCGAATGCGCTGCGGACCGAAGGTAATGTGCAATACAGCGCGAATCAGAATTCGGTTATCCGTGGCAATGCCGGTTTGAGCTGGCGGCCTGAACCGAAGAAGGTGTTGAACCTGACTTATCGCGTCGACGTACCGAATGCCTTGCGTCAGATTGACGTATCGGGACAATGGCCGATAGCAGATCGTTGGTATGGCGTGGGCCGTCTGAATTATTCCTTGCCTAACGACTATGCCAATCGTCCTGGTTTCGCTCCGTTGACAGCGCCACCTGCGCGTGGTTTGTCCGAAGGTTTGATGGGTCTTGAATACAAAGCTGATTGCTGGATTTTCCGTGTTGTCGCACAGCGTATTCCGACGGCTACTGGCAGGTCGACATCGACCCTCTTTTTCCAGCTTGAGTTGAGTGGTTTGACCAGGTTGGGTTCCGATCCAATGCAAGCGTTGCGTACCAGCATTCCTGGCTATCAGGAATTGGGAACTACTCCCAACCGTAGCAGCTATTAAGCGAAATACTAAGTTAAATCATGAGTCATATCCGTCCTATGTTTACTATTCAAAAATCGTTGCAACATGCGAAGCATGCGCTGACTTTGTTGGGTTTGACTTGCGGCGTGATGGCCCATGTGCAGGCACAAGGCCAGGCTCCAGCAGTGCAGCCGCGGCTGGCTGACGCCATCATCGTGGTAGTGAATAACGAAGTCATCACACGTTACGATTTCCTTGAGCGTTACAAGATGATCGAAGCAAGGCTGCAAAGTCAGGGCGGTAACTTGCCTCCGCGCGAACAATTGCAACGCCAATTGCTGGAGCGCATGATCGTCGAACGCGCGCAATTGCAGCAGGCCAAAGAAACCGGCATCAAGATAGATGACACCATGCTGGACCGTGCGATGAGCCGTATCGCCGAGCAAAATAAATTGAGCATGCCTGAGTTCCGCAAGCGCCTGGAAGAAGATGGCTTGGTGTATTCGAAATTTCGCAATGAAATTCGTGATGAGATGGCGATCCAGCGTCTGCGCGAACGTGAAGTTGATAACCGCGTTCAGGTATCGGATGTAGAAATCGATGCCTACATGGCTGCACATAATGCGCCAGCTGCCACAGCACCACAGGAATTGCATATCGCGCAAATCCTGATCCGCGTGCCTGAGAATGCAACGCAGCAGCAATTGGCAGACAGCAAGCGTCGTGCCGATGAAGTCGTGGCGCAACTGAATGCCGGTGCTGACTTCACCAAACTTGCTACCGTCTACTCCGATGGTACCGATGGTTTGACCGGTGGTGAGTTGGGCTGGCGTAGTGCAGATCGTTTGCCGCAGTTATTCGTTGATGCAACGGCTAACTTGCAGGATGGGCAGATTGCGCCTATCGTAAAAAGCGGTAATGGTTTTCATATCCTGAAGTTGCTGGGTCGTCGCACACAAAGCGTATTGCGTGCGCAAGATGGTGGTGCAGCTGGTGCTGCGGCGCCTGCGGTAGCGGCAGTAAAGCAAACGCACGCCAGCCATATCCTGATCAAAGTGAATCAGGTTGTGTCCGCTGCCGAAGCGCGCCGCAAACTGCTGGAACTGAAGCAACGCCTGGATAACAAGGCTGCAACCTTCGAAGAATTGGCTAAACTGTATTCGAATGATTTTTCCGCAGCTAAGGGCGGTGACCTGGGCTGGATTTATCCGGGTGATACCGTGCCTGAATTCGAGCGCGCGATGGATGCCTTGCCTATCGGTCAGGTCAGTGAACCGATCGAATCACCGTTTGGTTATCATTTGATTTTGGTGACGGAGCGCAAGAGCGACGACGTATCGCAAGAACGTCAACGCATGATTGCACGTCAGGCCATACGTGAGCAAAAGGTTGAAGAAGCAACACAAGACTGGTTGCGTCAGGTGCGTGATCGTGCCTATGTTGAATATCGTCTGGATGATCAACAATAATGTCAATTTCGCTGTTTCCATGCCGTGGGTAGCTTGTGAGTAAGCGACCAACTATCGCCATTACAAGTGGCGAGCCTGCCGGGATAGGCCCTGAGATTTCGATCCGGGCTGCATGGGAATTGCGTGCCGATGTAAAAAGCATACTCATAGGCGACGCTGCCTTCCTGGCGATGACGGCTGCTGCCATCAATCCTGCGATCCGCTTGTCTGCGCTCTCGCTGCAGGCAGTACGCAACAGCGGCATACCGGATTTTCCGCGTGACCAGATCGCCGTGATTGATTGTCCACTTGCTGCGCATGTGGTGCCGGGCAAGCTGGATGCGCAGAATGGTCGTTACGTCTTGCAAACGCTGGACATTGCAATAGACGGTGCGCAACAGGGATGGTTTGATGCCATCGTCACCGCGCCGCTGCAAAAGAGCACTATCAATGATGCAGGTGTGCCATTCACTGGTCATACCGAATATCTGGCCGAGAAAACAGCGACACCACAAGTGGTCATGATGCTGGCCACGAATGCCACACCGCAGCCTTTGCGCGTAGCGCTGGCAACCACACATCTGGCTTTAAAGGATGTCGCCACAGCGATTACCACCGACAGCCTGACGGGTATCCTTGATATCCTGCACGCCGACCTGCAAAACAAATTTGGTATCGCGCAGCCACGGATACTGGTGACCGGATTGAATCCGCATGCCGGTGAAGGTGGCTACCTCGGACGTGAAGAAATCGAAGTAATTACCCCGGTATTGCAGGCTGCTCAGGCACGCGGTTTTGATGTGCGCGGCCCATACCCGGCCGATACTTTGTTCCAGCAAAAGTACCTGGAAGATGCTGATTGCGTACTCGCGATGTATCACGATCAGGGTTTGCCTGTGTTGAAATATGCCAGCTTCGGCCTGGGTGTGAACATCACTTTGGGTTTGCCGCTGATACGTACGTCGGTAGATCACGGTACTGCACTGGATCTGGCCGCTGCCGGACTGGGGCATGCTGACCATGGCAGTATGCTGGAAGCCATGCGCATAGCTGCGCAGATGGCGGCTGCCACGCGTAGCTCGCCCTTATAGAAGAAATAACCGGCCACTCCGTTTTGGCCAGAAGCGTTTAATTCATGAAACATATTCCCCGCAAGCGCTTTGGTCAGAACTTCCTGACCGATGACACCGTGCTGTACAACATCATCCGCGTAATCGATCCGCAGCCCAAGGATACGATGGTGGAAATCGGTCCCGGACTGGCCGCGATGACACGCTTGCTGCTGGAAGGCGTGGAGCAGATGCATGTGGTCGAACTGGATCGTGATCTGGTTGAACGCTTAAAGAAAAATTTCGATTCAAAACGCCTGATCATTCATTCTGCTGATGCCTTGCAGTTTGATTTTTCCTGCATTCCGGTACCTGCGGGTAGCAAGTTGCGCGTGGTCGGCAATCTGCCGTACAACATTTCCAGTCCCTTGCTATTCCATCTGGCTGAAATGGCACCGCATGTGCAGGACCAGCACTTCATGCTGCAAAAAGAAGTGGTCGAACGCATGGTGGCCGAACCGGGCAGCAAAACTTATGGCCGCTTGTCGGTCATGCTGCAATGGCGTTACCACATGGAACTGATGTTTGTGGTGCCACCGACTGCATTTGATCCACCACCACGCGTCGACTCTGCGATCGTGCGCATGATTCCGTTACCTAACCCTTTGCCTTGTGATCAGGCCAAACTGGAGCAGGTCGTTCTGAAGGCTTTTTCGCAACGCCGCAAAGTCATACGCAATTGCTTGTCCGGGATGTTTACTGAAAGTGATTTGCTGGAAGCCAGTGTCGATCCACAGGCCCGTCCGGAAATCATACCGCTGGAGCAATACGTCGCACTGGCGAATCGGCTGTAACAACGCCTGCAAACTGCGTTGTCGTCGGCAAGAAATGCCAGATCGGCATAAAATCGACACTTCAACTTTTACATTCCAAGAGGAACTACATGCGCATTCTGCACACTATGTTGCGCGTCGGCGACCTGCAACGTTCTATCGATTTTTACACCAAACTGCTCGGCATGAAATTGCTGCGTCAGGTGGAAAACACAGAATACAAATATACGCTGGCTTATCTCGGCTACGGCAGCAATCCAGAGCACGCAGAGCTGGAGCTGACCTATAACCACGGCCAGCATGAATACGAGATGGGTACGGCTTACGGTCATATCGCGATTGCCGTGCCTGATGCGTATAAAGCCTGCGCGGATGTCAAAGCAGGTGGCGGTAACGTGACACGCGAAGCGGGTCCGGTGAAGGGCGGTACTACCGTGATTGCGTTTGTAGCAGATCCGGACGGCTATAAAGTCGAACTGATAGAACGCAAGGAATGGGAAAGCACAGACAAGTTCTGATGCTGATATGGCTCAAGCAGGCAAGCGCTTGAGCCAACTATCAAAAGATAGGCAACGTCTCGGGAGCGTGGTCGCGCAAGGCTTTTTTCGCCGCGACAAATTCAGGGAATACCGATTGCACCGTCGCCCAGAAGCGCGGGCTGTGATTCATTTCACGCAGGTGCGACAACTCATGCGCAATCACGTAATCGATCAGTGGCAACGCGAAATGTATCAAGCGCCAGTTCAGGCGTATCTTTCCATCTGCAGTACACGATCCCCATTGCGTCATCGCCGATGACAGCGCAAAGGATTGATAGCTGACGTTCAGTTTTTCTGCGTAGACCGGCAGGCGTTCGGCAAAAATGCGTTTGGCTTCCAGTTGCAGCCAGCCTTGTACCCGGTCTTTTAATTGGCGTTCAGCCGCATCGCCCGGCAGGCATACAGTCAGCTCTTTGGTATCGGCGTTATAGACGATACCTGCGGCCTGGGTGCCGAGTATGCGCAAGGTTATATCGTGCCCGAGGTAGGGCAGGGTCGCGCCGTCGCGCCATTCCATTTGCGGTTGCAAACGACGTGCCGAATGTTCGCGCCGTTCGTTTAGCTTGGTAAAAATCCAGCGCTGCTTTTCGCAAATCGCATTTTCAATCTCGGTCAGCGTCACCCACTTAGGTGCCGTAATACGCAAGCCATCATCGTCGATCATGAAGCCGATAGAGCGCCGCTTGGAACGCACCAGCGTGTAATCCAGGATGTGCTCGCCGACATGTACGCGGCGCTTGCCATGAGGTACCGGAGCGTTTGCATCGCCATTCGACAGCGGCAGGCTGGGCAGCAGCGATCCAGGCGTGCGCTCAGGTGCAGGATGATCTACTTTCGGTTGCGATGAAAAATCGGACGAAAAAAAATCAAGTTGCAGCGCAAGCTGTTGTGGATCCGGCGATGATTGACGTAGCAGCTTCAAGGATAGTCGGGCCGTTATTGGGTAGATTCAGTTTTGGATGTTGCAGGGTAGTCTGCAGGTGAAATCACCCGCATTTCAGATTCTATCCAATTTTCGACTTGCTGCATTAAATCGACAGCAGTTAATCCTTCCGGCGACATAGGCTTGCCGATGGAAACGGTCACATGGCCAGGTTTCTTGATGAAGGAGTTCTTGGCCCAGCAATGGCCTGGATTAAGTGCGATAGGCACGACCACGGTATTGGTTTCGACTGCCAGACGCGCGCCCCCACCTTTGTAGCGACCGCGTTCGCCGACCGGAATGCGTGTGCCCTCCGGAAACATGATGATCCATTGACCGTCGGCCAGGCGTTTGCGGCCTTGCACTACTACCTGGGCGAATGCATCCTTGCCGTTATTGCGGTCAATAGGAATCATGCGCAGCAAGCCAAGTGCCCAGCCGAAGAAAGGCACGTAGAGCAATTCCTTTTTGAAGACGAAGACCAGCGGACGTGGCATCTTGCACAGCAGGAAAATTGTTTCCCATGCGGATTGGTGTTTGGACAGCAGGATCACAGGCTGGTCCGGCAGGTTTTCCATGCCTTTGATTTCATAGCGGATACCGCACAGTACTTTAGCCAGCCAGATGATGAACACATTCCAGCGCGAAGTAATGTAATAGCGCTGGTTATACGACAGCGGCGCAGCCAGGAAGCAGACTGGGGCCCAGATCAGCGTTGCTACCAGCATGATCAGTGCAAACAACAGGGAACGCAAAAACAAAATAGCGCGTGACATTAAGTCTCCAGATTTTTATAACGGCAATAGTTTAAACGGCGTAAGTAAGCGCAGGCGCTTTCAGCAAATGATCGACCACTGCGGCAAGGTTAGGATAGTTGGTGGTGCCGGGCGGCAAGCCGCCTTTTTCACGGGTCTTTTCACCTTTGCCGGTCAGCACCAGATACGGTGCGCACCCCACCACAAAGCCGGCCTGCAAGTCGCGCAAGGAGTCGCCGATGAGCGGCAAGCCTTTCAGGCTGACGTCGTAACGTTTGGCGATGGTGTGCAGCATGCCAGGTTTGGGTTTGCGACAATCGCAGTGGTCATCCTGAGCATGCGGGCAAAAGAACACTGCATCGATTTCAGCACCGACCGATTGTGCGGCGGCATGCATCTTTTGATGGATTGCATTCAGCGCCATGATGTTGAACATGCCGCGTGCGATGCCGGATTGATTGGTCGCCACCACTACGCGATAGTCAGCCTGATTCAGGCGCGCGATCGCTTCCAGTGAACCGGGTATGGGTATCCATTCATCCGGTGTTTTGATAAAGGTGTCCGAGTCCTGATTGATGACGCCATCACGATCGAGGATAACCAGTTTCATCGGATCACCTTTCAATGTAGCTGGCATGCCGCACCTCCAATACGATGCAGCACTTCAGCGGAGCGGGCATGTAGTTTCAATCAGGCAGCCAGTTTGGAAATATCTGCAACCTGGTTCATCGCCTGATGCAGGGTTGCGAGCAAGCCCTGGCGATTATTGCGCAGGGCGACATCTTCTGCATTTACCATCACGCCATCGAAGAAGGCATCGACCGGATTTCTCAGGGCAGCCAGTGCCTGCAGCGAGGCAGTATAGTCACCGCGCGCAAATGCAGCCTCTGCTTGCGGTTTGACCGTAGTCAGCGTCTGGTTGAGCGCCACTTCGGCTGGCTCTTTCAGCAAAGCTGTATCGACTTGCGCAGCAACCGTACCTTCTACCTTCTTCAAGATATTGCCTACGCGTTTATTCGCTGCGGCCAGGCTGGCAGCTTCCGGCAATGCAGCAAACGCGCGTACCGCTGCGAGGCGGTCAGCGACATCGGCCAGGCGTTGCGGTTGCAGTGCCAGTACTGCATCAATTTCCTGTGCGCTGTAACCTTGTTCGCGTAAGGCATTCGCGAGGCGATCAAAAATGAAAGTCAGCAGGGCACCGCGATGTTCTGCACTTAAGCCATTGAATGGTTTTTCGGCGGCGGCGATCAGGTCATTGATACCGATGTCCAGCTTGCTTTCGATCAGCATACGGATGATGCCGAGTGCATGACGGCGCAAGGCAAACGGATCCTTATCACCGGTAGGTACCTGTCCTATGCTGAACAGGCCGACCAGGGTTTCCAGTTTGTCTGCCAGTGCGACCACGATGCCGACCGGATTGCGCGGCAATTCATCACCGGCGAAGCGTGGTTTGTAATGATCTTCTATCGCGTCAGCAACGGTTGCAGGCAGGCCGTCATGCTGCGCGTAGTAGCGGCCCATGATGCCTTGCAGTTCGGGGAACTCACCGACCATATCGGTCAGCAAATCGGCCTTGGCCAATTGCGCGGCGGTGTCTGCCTGTTGGGCATCGACACCGAGCTTGCCAGCGATTGCCTGCGCGATGGCACGCACGCGGGCGATACGTTCGCCTTGGGTACCCAGCTTGTTGTGATAAACGACTTTATCCAGGCCAGCGACACGTGACGCCAGTGTCTTCTTGCGATCCTGGTCGAAGAAAAATTTTGCATCGGCCAGGCGTGGACGTACCACGCGTTCGTTACCACCGATGACGGTGCTGGCATCGGCCGGACGGATGTTGGAAACGATCAGGAATTTATTACTCAGATTGCCTTTGCTATCGAGCAGCGGGAAGTACTTCTGGTTTGCCTTCATGGTCAGGATCAGGCATTCCTGCGGTACTTCGAGGAAGGCTTCTTCAAACTGACCGATCAGTACATTCGGACGTTCCACCAGACCGGTGACTTCATCCAGCAAGGCTTCATCTTCAATCGGAGTCAGATTGCTGCCTGCTTCGGCTGCAGCGACTGCGAGCTGACGCACGATTTCTGCGCGACGTTCGGCGAAGCTGGCGATGACCGCACCTTCGGTGGCGATTTGCGCCGCATAGCTATCGGCATTACGGATATAGACCGGGTCTATGCCTGCTTCGAAGCGGTGACCATGCGTGGTGCAGCCCGCGCGCAGACCGAGTGCTGAGATCGGCAGGACATCTGCGCCATACATCGCAACCAGGCCATGTGCAGGGCGCACGAAGTTCACGGTTTCCCAGCCATCGGCCAATTGGTAAGCCATGACTTTCGGGATAGGCAGTTTGCCCAGGGTTTCTTCCAATGCTTTTTGCAAGCCATCACTCAGCATGACGCCGGTGATGGTGCTGTTGAAATACAGCACGTCGGCTTTGCCATCGGATTCGCGTTTCAGGCCTGCGACTGCGGATTCATCCGCGCCGAGTGCTGCCAGTTTTTTCAGCAGGGCAGGTGTGGCTTTGCCGTCTGCGCCGAGGCCGACTGCAGCTGGCATCAGTTTTTGCATGACGGCTTTGTCGTCGGCTTGTTCCAGCACCTTGGTCAGGTGCACGCCGAGACGACGTGGCGAAGCAAACGCGGTCAATACGCTATCAGCAGACAGCAAGCCTTGTGCTTGTAACGAGGCTTGCAGGGTTTCTGCAAACGCTGCACCGATTTTCTTCAGTGCCTTAGGTGGCAGTTCTTCGACAAAGAGTTCGAGGAGTAAATTTTGGGTGCTCATACTTATGCCGCTTCCTTCTCAATCTGGGCCAGCACTTCGGCGGCATGTTCTGGTTTTGCCATAGGGAAGCCGAGGCGTGCGCGGCTGTCCAGGTAGCTGCGTGCAACGCTGCGTGCGAGGTTGCGGATGCGGCCGATATAGGCAGCACGTTCCGTCACCGAAATGGCACCGCGTGCATCCAGCAGGTTGAAGGTATGCGCTGCTTTCAGGACTTGCTCATACGCTGGCAACGCCAGTTTGTTATCGATCAGGTTGAGCGCTTGCTTTTCATGCGCACCGAAAGCGGTGAACAGGAAGTCGGCATCGCTGTGTTCGAAGTTGTAGGTCGATTGCTCGATTTCATTTTGCTTGTAGACATCGCCGTAAGACAGCTTGTCAGTCCAGCGCAAGTCGTACACATTGTCGACACCTTGCAGATACATGGCGAGACGTTCCAGGCCGTAGGTGATTTCACCTGTAATCGGTTTGCAGTTGATGCCACCGACTTGCTGGAAGTAAGTGAATTGTGTGACTTCCATGCCGTTCAGCCAGACTTCCCAGCCTAGGCCCCAGGCACCCAGCGTCGGGTTTTCCCAGTCGTCTTCGACAAAGCGGATATCGTTGCTTTTCAGGTCAAAGCCGAGTGCTTCGAGCGAACCCAGATAGAGTTCGAGGATGTTGTCCGGTGCCGGTTTCAATACAACCTGGTATTGGTAGTAGTGCTGCAGGCGGTTCGGGTTTTCCCCGTAACGGCCGTCTTTCGGGCGGCGCGAAGGCTGCACATAGGCAGCGCGCCATGGTTCCGGTCCGATTGCACGCAGGAAAGTCGCGGTGTGTGAAGTACCGGCGCCGACTTCCATATCGTATGGTTGTAGCAGTGCGCAGCCTTGGGCGTCCCAGTACTTCTGGAGCGTCAGAATAATTTGTTGAAATGTGAGCATTTTGTTTGAATTTTTGCATCACCCGGGGCGGGCGAGGGCAGTGTTGCCAAAACCCTAGATTTTACCGGGTTTTAGCGGCTACTAGGGGTTCTGCGCGCAAGATACCAGGCGGCCAACAGCAAGGCCAGCGCCAGCAGGACGATGAAAGCGTTGCCGACTGCGACATAGGGGGTAATGCCACGGTAGCCCTGAACCGAGGCAGTCAGTACATTGCGCTCGTACGGTTTGAGCTGCGCCAGTACTTTGCCGTCGGGGGCAATGATGGCAGTAACACCGGTATTGGTGGAGCGCAGCATGGGGCGGCCGGTCTCCAGTGCCCGCATTTGCGATATTTGCAAGTGTTGCGGCAGGGCGATGGAATCGCCAAACCACGCGATGTTCGAGACATTCAGCAGCAAGCTTGCGACCGGATTACCGGCAGCATTGCTGGCGCGCAATTGACCGGCGATCTCTTCACCAAACAAATCTTCATAGCAAATATTCGGCAGCACCCATTGGTCCTTGACGGAAAACGGTGCTTGCAAGGCATCACCACGGCTGAAATCGCCGAGCGGGATATTCATCATGTCGACAAACCAACGGAAACCGAACGGAATAAATTCGCCGAATGGCACCAGATGATGTTTGTCGTAGCGATACAGCTTGGGTGTGGCGCGATTTGCCGGTGTAGGCGCGATGCCGATGACGCTATTGGCGTATTGCTGCGGGCCGTCGCTGATGGGTATGCCTATCGCCAGGTGGCTGTTCGAAGCGGTGGCGAATTCGGCCAGGCGTGGCAGGTAATCGACCGGCAACTGATGCGCCAGTAAAGGCAGCGCGGTTTCCGGCGTAGCAATCAGGTCGGCCGGGGCGGCGCGGATTAAATCTTCGTACAGCGTTAGCGTGGCATTGAGTTGTTCGGCGTCGAACTTGATCTCTTGCGGTACATTGCCTTGCAGCAGGCGCACCGAGATAGGTTGGCCGTTTGGTGTAGCCCAGCTCAACGATTTCAGTCCCAGGCCGAGTGCCAGGATAGCGAGCAAGAGGACGCCCGCGCTTTTTTTGCCCGGCAGCAGTACCAGGCATGCTGCCAGTACGGCCACCAGCCAGCCCAGTCCATACACGCCTATCAACGGTGCATAGCCAGTCAGCGGACTAGCCGTGTGCGCATAGCCGGAAATCGCCCACGGAAAGCCGGTAAACACCCAGCCGCGCAGCCATTCAGAAAACATCCACAAGGCTGGCAGTACCAGCAGTAGCGTAATCCACGCAGGGACTGTGCGATCACGCCGGAAGCAGGTTGCCAGACCGGTTGCCAGGGCCGGGAATGCACCGAGCAAGAGTGCCAGCAAGGCCACGGCCAGTGCCGCCAGCGGTGCTGGCATGCCGCCATATTGATGCATGCTGATGTACAGCCAGTAGACGCAGACTACAGACCAGCCGAAGCCATACAGCCAGCCCAGCAGTACGCCCGCTTTGACGGAAGCGGCTTGCTGCAACAGGTGAAACAGCAGCGCCAGTGCCAGGATTTGTATTGGCCAATAGCCGTAAGGCGCGAAGGCGAACACATTGCAAGCACCTGCAAACAATGCGGCGATGGCGGCCTGGGTCGGGCTGAAGCGGAAGGAAGTCAATTGCGGCACACGCGTTGGCGCTGCAGCAGGATGCGGATGCGAGGTGGTACCAGATTAGCTATCAAGAGCATCCTCGCTAGGAGCAGGTGGTAATTTTTCCACCAGCACGACATGGATATGACGTGCATCGGCACGCAGGATTTCAAAGCGCAAGCCATCGATGTCCACCACTTCACCCTTATGCGGCATGCGTGCCAGATGGTCGGCGATGTAGCCGCCTATGGTGTCGACATCGGGATTGGCCAGGAAGGTACCGAGTTCTTCATTGAACTGTGCGATTTCGGTCAATGCCTTGACGCGCCAGCGCGGGCCATGTTCGCCTGCCTTGATAGGCAATATATTGTCTTCGTCATCGTCGAAATCGTATTCATCTTCGATATCGCCGACGATTTGTTCGAGTACGTCTTCAATCGTGATCAGGCCGGCGACACCGCCGTATTCGTCGACCACGATCGCCATGTGATTGTGCTTGGCGCGGAAATCACTCAACAAAACATTCAGGCGCTTGGATTCAGGGATGAACACTGCGGTGCGCAGCATACGGCGTATATCAAAGGCTTCGTCCGCGTAGTAGCGCAACAAATCCTTGGCCATCAGGATGCCGACCACCTTGTCGCGTTCGCCGTCCACTGCCGGGAAGCGCGAGTGGGCGGTGCTCAGCACCATGGGCAGCCATTCTTCTATTGGTTTGGTGATATCAACTACATCCATCTGCGCGCGCGGCACCATGATGTCGCGGGCCGACAATTCCGACACTTGAAACACGCCTTCTATCATTGCGAGGGCATCTGCATCGATCAGGTTGCGCTCATGCGCATCGTGCAAGATGGTCAGTAACTCGGAGCGACTTTCGGGTTCGGGGGCGATCAGTGCGGTCAGGCGTTCAATCAGCGATCGATGCGGTTTGGCATCGCCGGATTTGCCGCTAGTGGGAATGTCTTGCATATGGCGAAAAGCCGTTGCGGGGGTAGTTGCGATAGATATTAGGATACAACAAATGCCGCGCACCACCAAAAATGGAGCGGAAAGCGCGTGAAAGCAAGTGCTTGCCTACGCGCAAGAGCAATGAAATCAAAGGTTGATGTAGGGATTGCGGTAACCCAGCTCAGCCAGGATCTCGATTTCCAGCGCTTCCATTTCTTCTGCTTCTTCGTCCGATTCGTGGTCGTAACCTTGTGCATGCAGCACGCCGTGCACCACCAGATGCGCCGCATGTTCTTCCAGGCTTTTTTCCTGCTCCGCCGCTTCCAGTTGCAATACGTCGGTACAGAGAATGATGTCAGCCTGCGTGGTTTCAGCGTCTTCGTCTTCGGTATAGGCGAAGGTCAGGACATTGGTGGCGTAATCCTTGCCGCGGTAATTGCGGTTCAAGACCTTGCCTTCTTCGGCATCGACGAAGCGCAGCGTGATCTGCGCCGGTGCCAGCAAGGCAGCCTTGACCCAGCTGCGTAATTTGGGACGGGTGATGGTGTCTTGCAGGCGTTTGTCCGGGTATTGCACGGACAGGGAAAGCTTATTTTTTTGCAGCATGTTTGGTCGCGGTTTTGGTGGCTACGGTTTTCTTGGCAACGGGTTTGGTCAGCTGGTTTGCTTCATCATAGGCGTCGACTATGCGGGCTACCAGTGGATGGCGCACCACGTCGGCGCTGGAGAAGCGGGTGAAGGCGAGGCCGCGTACATCTTTCAGTACGTCTACGGCTTCTACCAAACCGCTTTTTTGATTGTGTTGCAAATCGATTTGCGTGATGTCGCCGGTAACGACGGCCTTGCTGCCGAAACCTATACGCGTCAGGAACATCTTCATTTGTTCCGGCGTAGTGTTTTGCGCTTCATCCAGGATCACGAATGCGTGGTTCAGGGTGCGGCCACGCATATAGGCAAGTGGTGCAATTTCGATTGCCTGCTTCTCGAACATTTTTTGCGTGCGGTCGAAGCCGAGCAAGTCGTACAGCGCGTCGTACAGCGGACGCAGATACGGGTCGATCTTTTGCGACAGGTCGCCCGGCAGGAAGCCGAGTCGTTCGCCTGCTTCCACTGCAGGGCGGGTCAGCACGATGCGTTTGACTGCATCACGTTCCAGCGCATCGACGGCGCAGGCGACTGCGAGATAGGTTTTACCGGTACCGGCCGGACCGACACCGAAGGTGATGTCGTGTTCCATGATGGCTTTGATGTACTGGATCTGATGCGGCGTACGGCCGCGCAAATCATGACGGCGTGTTTTCAAGACAGGTGCGTCGGTGACTGATTCGACGACTTTCTTCTTCGACGGTTTGCTTTTTGCAAGCGGCAATACCAGTTCCGGCTCTGCCAGTGCCGCACGTTGTTCTACCAATGCCAGTTGTACTTCTTCCAGCGGCACGATTTTATCGGCCACTTCATAAAACTGTTCCAGGATTTCCAGCGCACGCGCACCGTTGCTGCCACTGACGATGAATTTCTCGCCACGGCGGAAGATGGTGACATCGAGTGCAGCGGAAATTTGCCGCAGGTTTTCATCCATAGGGCCGCACAGATGCGCGAGGCGCTTGTTATCCAGCGGTTCGGGGACGAAATACAGAGGTTGGACGGCAGTTTTTGTTTTCAATTTTGGATGGCTAGCTTATTTAGGGGCTTGCACGATAAATGTGTAGGCAGCGGATTTACTGCTTCACGATGATTTCGCCACGCAATGTATAGGCGAAGGACTGCACGATATTGACATCAACCATCTGGCCGATCAGGCGTGCACCATGTTCACCCGCGGCAAAGTTGACGACCCGGTTATTTTCGGTACGACCTTGCAGTTCGTTGTCGTCTTTCTTCGACGGGCCTTCCACCAGGATGCGCTGTACGGTACCGACCATTTCACCGCTGTAGCGACGTGTATTCTGATCAATCACTGCTTGCAGGCGTTGCAGGCGCTGGAGTTTGACTTCGTGTGGTGTGTCATCTTCCAGGTTGGCCGCAGGCGTGCCCGGACGCGGGCTGAAGATGAAACTGAAGCTATTGTCGTAACCGATGTCGGTGATCAGTTTCATCATTGCTTCAAAGTCGGCATCGGTTTCGCCGGGGAAGCCAACGATGAAGTCAGACGAGATAGAAATGTTCGGACGCACTTCACGCAAGCGACGCAATATGGATTTGTATTCGAGCGACGTGTAGCCACGTTTCATGGCCGCCAGTATGCGGTCCGAGCCATGTTGCGCCGGCAGATAGAGGTGGTTCACCAGCTTGGGTACTTTGGCGTAGGTATCGATCAGGCGTTGCGTGAATTCTTTCGGATGGCTGGTAACGTAGCGTATCCGTTCTATGCCTTCCAGCTCGGCGATGTATTCGATCAGCAGTGCGAAGTCGGCGATCTCGCCATCCGCCATTTCGCCGCGATAGGCGTTGACGTTTTGTCCGAGCAGGGTGATTTCTTTCACGCCTTGTGCTTCGAGTCCGGCGACTTCAGCCAGCACATCGTCGAAGCGGCGCGAGACTTCTTCACCGCGGGTATAAGGCACGACGCAGTAGCTGCAATATTTGCTGCAACCTTCCATGATGGAAACGAAAGCCGTTGCGCCTTCCACCTTGGCGGGTGGCATGTGATCAAACTTTTCGATTTCCGGGAAGCTGATATCGACTTGCGAGCGGCCGGTGGAACGGCGCTGTTTCAGCATCTCCGGCAGGCGATGCAGGGTTTGCGGGCCGAACACCAGATCGACATACGGCGCACGTTTGACGATGACATCGCCTTCCTGTGACGCGACGCAACCACCGACGCCGATCACGAGGTCGGGTTTGTTGACCTTCAGCTCACGCAGACGGCCGAGATCAGAGAATACTTTCTCTTGCGCTTTTTCCCGTACTGAACAGGTATTGAGCAGGATCACATCGGCATCTTCCGGTGTGTCGGTTTTGATCAAACCTTCGGAGGCATTGAGGACGTCGACCATTTTGTCCGAGTCGTACTCGTTCATCTGGCAACCGAAAGTCTTGATGTATATCTTCTTCTGCATGGTGTGGCTTATCTAACGTTTACTTATTTGGTCGTGCTTACTGGTGCTGGCAATGGTTGGACTGGTGTCGGCTTGACTGGCAGCAGCGGCAATGTTTTCTTCGCTTCGTCAGCGGTGAGTATCCAGATGCGATCGATGTCGCCGGTATCGCTTTCCGTGTAATTCACTGCGAAATCAGTGCCGCGCAAGGCGGATGGCATCTCTATCATATTGTCCTGGTTCCAGATGCGGGCACCGGCTGACAAGGTACGTGTCTTTTCATCGATGATGATGGCTGGATAGTTCGCAGGTGTCATCACGCCACGTTTCACGGTATCCGGAAACGGGCGGTCAAATGCCTGTGCCTTTAGTGTCACAAGGGCAAGGGCGCAGCTGAGCAGGAAAGTTTGTATCCGCATGGCTAATTCCGTTCAGGGCTAGATGACGACGATCAGGGTGAAAAAGGTGAGATGCGATCTGGCTGGCAGAGGTGGATACGCTTGCATCCTGTGCTGTACAAGCACGTTTTCTGCGCATTTTTTCGAAGCGCAATGATACCACGGGGACAAAAGCAGCCGGGTCGCTGGTCGCGACCGGAAACAGCAGGGGCGACGAGTGTCGCCCCGGAGGGGCGGTGCTTTAGCGTAGAACCAATACCGGCAGGCTGGTATGGGCGAGCACTTTTTGCGTTTCGCTACCGATAAAGAGTTTGTTCAGACCTTTGCGACCATGCGAGGCCATGAAGATGGCATCACATTTTTGCTCTTCTGCAACGCGTACGATTTCTTCATATGGACTGAGGCCGACAGCAACTACGGTTTTGCAAGTAACGCCTTTGTTGCGGGTGGCGGCTTCGACTTTGTCCAGGTGCTTTTGCGCCAGTTCCTTGACCTTGTCGTCATACATCACCGGATCGGTCGGGAATACCCCGGCACCTTCCATCAGGCCCATATATACATAAGGTTCGGCGACCGAGAGCACCAGCAATTCGCTGCCCATCTTTTGCGCAAACTCGATGGCGGCATCGACTGCTTTATCCGAAAGTGGCGAGCCGTCGGTAGGGATGAGGATTTTTTTGAACATGATGTACTCCTTCGCTGGGTAGGGGACGCTGCTTGTTCTGATTCTAGGATGACAGTGAAGCGCTTGCTTGATCCATGTCAAAAGCCCTGAATTAAGTAATCCGGAGGCGGTATATCGCGTGTGCTTGTATTTGTCGGAGTTGCAAGAGACGGATTGGTTCCGGGCTCTTGTCAGCCTGATATGAAAAAAGGCCTGCCCGGAAACCGGACAGGCCTTTTGTTGACGGCTGTATAGAGGTTTACTGCGCGCTCAGGGAGTCTGCCAGCACGCGGGCGACGTGTATGGCATTTTCCTGTGTCCCGTCGGCAATTTGGTGGCGGCAGCTGGTGCCGTCGGCGACGAATAAGGTGTTTTCCTCTGCTGCGCGGATCGCCGGAAATAGCTTGAGCTCCCCCATGGCTTGCGAAGCTTCGTAATGCTCGGCTTCATAGCCGAAGCTGCCCGCCATACCGCAACAGGATGATTCGATCAGCGCGACATCCAGCTGCGGTATCCATTGCAATACGGTTTGTACTGGACGCACCGCATTGAAAGCTTTCTGATGACAGTGACCATGCACCATGGCCTTGCTGACGGCCAGCGGTTTCAGGTCCAGTTGCAGGCGTCCTGCCGCTTTTTCATTGACGAGGAATTCTTCAAACAGCCACGCCATGCTCGCCAGTTTCTTCGCTTCTTCGCCATAGCCATAGCTGAGGAATTCATCGCGCAGCGATAGCAGGCAGGATGGTTCCAGGCCGACGACGGCGACGCCGCGATTGATATACGGCATCAGTGCATCGAGGGTGCGTCGTGCTTCCTGCTTCGCTTCATCGACCAGGCCTGCGGACAGATACGTACGGCCGCAGCACAGTGGACGTTCACCTTCTTTCACATTGAAATGCACGGTGTAGCCTGCCGCTTCCAATACTGCTTGTGCCGCGCGTGCATTTTCCGGTTCCATGTAATTGTTGAAGGTATCGACAAACAGCAGCACTTCCTTGTTACTACTTGCGTTCTTTTTAGGGGTGCCTAGTTGCGACAGGAAGGAAGTACGGAAGCGCGGGAAGGCGCGCTGTGGTGCCAGCCCCAGGCCCTTCTTCAACCAGCCGGAGATGAACGGCAGTTTGTCGCCGAACGCCAGCAAGCCGCCGATGCGGCTGACATAAGGCGCGTAGCGCGGCATGAAGGCCACCATTTTTTCCCGCAGCGTGCTGCCATGACGGCTGGCCCATGCCGCGCGTGCTTCTATCTTGATCTTGGCCATGTCGACGCCGGTCGGGCAATCGCGTTTGCAGCCTTTGCACGAAACGCACAGGTCGAGCACTTCTTTCACCTCGGCACTGGCCAGTCCGTCGTCACCCAGCTGTCCCGAGATCGCGAGACGCAAGGTATTGGCACGACCACGTGTGACGTGGCGTTCATCCTTGGTGATGCGATAGCTGGGGCACATGGTGTCTGCATCGAATTTACGGCAGTGACCATTGTTGTTGCACATCTCCACCGCCTTGGCCAAACCGCCGGTGCGGTCATCGCCAGTGCCAGGTGCGGTTTCGACACCAGTGGCAGGATCGCGTGTGACGTCCCAGGCGGACCAATCCATTTGTGTCTTGAGCGGCAATTCGCGATAGCCGGGCGCAAAGCGGAAATTACTTTTCTCATCCATCTTCGGCGGCCGTACGATCTTGTCCGGATTGAAGCGATTTTCCGGATCGAACAAGTCCTTGATTTCGCTGAAAGCCTGGTTGATCTTAGGCCCATATTGCCAGGACACCCATTCACCGCGGCACAAGCCGTCGCCATGCTCGCCGGAATAGGCACCTTTGTATTCGCGCACCAGGGCGGAGGCTTCTTCCGCGATCTGGCGCATATCGGCCGCACCGTTGCGACGCATGTCGAGGATAGGGCGCACGTGCAAGGTGCCGACGCTGGCATGTGCATACCACGTGCCTTCGGTATGGTATTTGTGGAAGACTTCGGTCAGGCGACTCGTGTATTCAGCCAGATGCACCAGCGGCACTGCGCAATCTTCGATGAAGGAAACCGGCTTGCCGTCACCCTTCATGCTCATCATGATGTTGAGTCCGGCCTTGCGTACATCCCACAATGATTTTTGTTCACCGGCATCGACCATATCCACCACCGAACCCGGCAGGCTGAGATCACTCATCAGGTCGGACAGGGCCGACAGGCGCTCTACTAACGCCGCCTTGTCATCACCTGAAAATTCCACCAGCAGGATGGCTTCCGGCGTACCGACCAGTGCTTTTTCTATCACCGGACGGAAGGCTGAATTATTCAGCGACAGCTTGATCATGGTGCTGTCGACCAGCTCGACTGCAGTCGGCAGCAGCTTGACGATGTGCTGCGCCGAATCCATCGCCTGATAAAAGGTCGGGAAATTGATAACGCCGAGTACCTTGTGCTTAGGCAGCGGCACCAGCTTGAGTTTCAGTTGGCGACTATATGCCAGCGTGCCTTCGGAGCCGACCAGGATGTGTGCCAGGTTGGCGCTGCCATCATCAGTATAAGCGCGTGGATTCTGGCAATCGAACAAGTCGATGTTGTAGCCACCGACGCGACGCAGTACTTTAGGTACGCGTTCTACGATTTCACTTTGTTCGCGCAGGGCGATGCCGCGCAGGCCCTGCGTAATTTCCTGCAGGCGTGCGTTGCTGGCCATCTTTTCCAGTGTTTCGAAACGGCCTTGCGTGCCATCGGCGAGTACCGCATCGATGGCCAGTACGTTGTGCACCATATTGCCGTATTCAATCGAGCGCGAGCCGCAGGAGTTATTGCCGGCCATGCCGCCTATCGTGCACTGTGCGGCGGTGGAGACATCGACCGGGAACCACAAGTTATGCGGTTTGAGCCATGCATTCAAATGATCGAGCACGATGCCGGGCTCGACGGTGACGGTGCGTGCTATCGGATCAAAGTCGATGACATTGTTCAGCCATTTGCTGTTATCGATGACCAGCGCTTCGCCTACGGTCTGGCCGCACTGGCTGGTGCCGCCGCCACGCGCGAGGATAGGTGTTTTTTCTGAACGTGCGATGTCGAGGGCAAGCAGCAGGTCATCCTGATCGCGCGGCACCACCACGCCTATCGGCATGATTTGATAGATGGAGGCGTCGGTCGCGTAACGCCCGCGATCCGCCTTGCTGAACAATACGTCGCCTCGCAATTCCTTGCGCAAACGGCTGGCCAGCGGATTAGGACTACTGCCGCTTACAGGAACGAAGTGGATAGGCTTGACGAGCATGTTCGGGTTGTCCTTTTCTGGAGCAGATAAGTATTCTGGTGGTGCTGCACTTTGTTGCTGTGCTTACATCTGTAAAACCTGCCAGCGGAGAGTTCGGTGGCGAAAGGAGGTGATACAGATCTACCCGAGCGGGTAAATCTGTATCCGTATTGCAGCCTGCTAACGATGTGCTGTTGTGCAAGCATGAAAGTCAGTCGTGGTTTTGAACCGTTTTAAATCACGCTGCGATTTTCAGCGGCGGAATTTTCTGTTCAGCCAGGTACTCCATTGCCGCGACTACACCGCTGCCTGCGAGTTTGACGCCTGCGATCTTCAGACCCATTTCACAGCCAGCCAGTGTCGCCATCAAGCTCAGATCATTTGCCTCACCCAGATGGCCGATGCGGAACATGCGTCCTTTCATCTTGCCGAGGCCGGTACCCAGCGACATATTGAAGCGCTCGTAGATGGTTTTGCGGATCGCATCAGCGTCGAAGCCTTCCGGTGTCATCACGCCGGTCAGGATAGGCGAGTACACGGTCGGGTCTGCGCATTGCACTTCCAGGCCCCAGGTGTTGACTGCCAGGCGGCACGCTGCAGACAGACGATCGTGGCGCGCAAAGACATTGTCCAGGCCTTCTTCCAGAATCATGTCGAGTGCTTCGTTCAGGCCGTACAGCAGGTTGGTGTTTGGTGTGTATGGCCAGTAGCCGGTTTTGTTCATCTCGATGATTTCAGTCCAGCCCCAGAATGCGCGTGGCAGTTTGGCGGTTTTGCTGGCTTCAATAGCTTTTTTCGAGACGGCATTGAAGCTGATGCCAGGTGGCAGCATCAAACCTTTTTGCGAGCCGGAGACAGTAACGTCGACGCCCCATTCATCGTGGCGATAGTCAGCGGCAGCGAGGCCGGAGATGGTGTCTACCAGCAGCAGTGCAGGGTGCTTGGCGGCATCGATAGCTTTGCGTACTGCAGCGATATTCGAAGTCACGCCGGTCGAGGTTTCGTTATGCACGACGCAGACTGCCTTGATGGTGTGGCTGGTATCGGCACGCAGGCGTGCTTCGATTGCATCTGCCTGTACGCCGCGACGCCAGCCTTCGATACCTGGCAGGCCGATGAATTCAGGTTTGAGGCCGAGGGCCTCTGCCATTTTTTTCCACAACGTAGCGAAGTGACCGGTTTCATACATCAGTACGGTGTCGCCAGGGCTGAGGGTATTGGTCAGTGCTGCTTCCCATGCGCCGGTACCGGAAGCAGGGTAGATCACGACAGGCTGGGTGGTTTTGAAAATCTTTTGAATGCCGGACAGAACTTGCAATCCCAGCGCGCCGAATTCAGGGCCGCGGTGGTCGATGGTAGGCAGGCTCATCGCACGCAGAATGCGGTCTGGCACAGGACTAGGACCTGGAATTTGCAAGAAATGGCGGCCCGCTGGGTGGAAGTCTAACTTCAACATTTCATTCTCCTAAGGAAACTACGCGTCAATTGAATATTGCATACAAAATACTTTAGCAGAGGGTTTTTGATTAGTAAAGCCTTTTGCAGCTAAACGTGACGAATTTGCTGAAGGTGAGATTTATGTTGCCGGAATGGCTATGCGGAATCACTTTGCCGGTGGCGCGCCAGCCTTTTATGGCATTGGCTTTAGCTAGAGTTTCCGGATATATCGTTTTTATTGCCTGGCTATATGGCGCGCTGCGTCACCAGAGACACAATTAGATTAAAATAGAGTTAAATTAATTTGGACTTCGTATGCAAAATACATTGATGGATGGTGATGCAAAGATGAGTAGCCCTGACTTGCCAAGAATGGAACGTCAGCGTTTGCACGATGCAGTGGTCGAGCATTTGCAGCGGCTGATCATTGAAGGCGTGCTGACGCCAGGCATGAAGCTGAACGAGCGTGAAGTATGCGAACGCCTTGGTATCTCGCGCACGCCTTTGCGTGAAGCGATGAAGGTGCTTGCGTCTGAAGGCTTGATAGATATCGTGCCGAATCGCGGTGCTTTCGTCTCTAAGATGAATGACACCGAGATCTGGGAAGCGTTTGAAATGATGAGTGGCCTGGAAGCCTTGTCGGGTGAGCTGGCCGCGGAGCGTATCTCGCCCGCCGAGATCGCGGACATCAAAATCTTGCACCAGGCCATGCTGGTATGTCGCTCGCAAAATGATTTGCCGGGTTATTACAGCCGTAACCAGACCATCCATAACAAGATCAATGAAGCAGCGCGCAATTCGATGCTGCGCCAGATCTATTTGTCGGTGAATCGTCGCTTGCTGGCCCTGCGCTTTAAATCCAACTTTAAAGAAGAGAAGTGGGACCGCGCGATCCATGAGCATGATGAAATGATACAGGCGCTGGAAGCACGCGACGGCAAACGTCTGGCTGGTATCTTGCGCCAGCATTTGCTCGACAAGCGTGATTCTGTCATGGCTGACCTGCGTGCAGCGAATGGCAAGGCAGCGTAATTAAGAGGTTCATTAGCGTATGCAAAGATATCAGCGCTGTATTTAACTGATAGCTACAAAAGAAAAAAGCCTGGAGAGTAATCTCCAGGCTTTTTGTTTTGGATGGGATGATACCCATCCACTGCACATCTATCAGGCTGGCTTTTGGCTGGCCTGACGGAAGTTGCTGATCAAACTGCTGATGATAGGCCAGACCAGTGCAATCACAGCCAGCGTCATCACCGTGCCGACCAGGCCGCTGCCCCAGAACACGCCGAGCGCGCCTTTGGAACCCACCATGGTTTGACGGAATGCATCTTCTGCACGATCGCCGAGTACCAGCGCCAGCACCAGCGGTGCCAATGGGTACTGCAGCTTCTTGAAGATGTAGCCGATCACACCGAACACCACCATCAGCCAGATATCGAACTCTGCGCCGTGCACGGTATAAGCACCGATTGCACAGATCACCATGATGGATGGTGCAATGATGGAGAACGGAATGCGCAGGATGGCTGCGAATACCGGCACTGTGCTCAGCACGACCAGCAGGCCAACGATGTTACCGAGGTACATACTGGCGATCAGGCTCCAGACAAAGTCCTTCTGTTCAACGAATAGCATAGGACCTGGTTGCAAGCCCCAGATCATCAGGCCGCCGAGCAGAACTGCGGCGGTCGCGGAGCCAGGGATGCCGAGTGCCAGCATAGGCAGGAGTGCGCTGGTACCCGCTGCATGCGCTGCAGTTTCCGGTGCCAGTACGCCTTCCATATTGCCCTTGCCGAAGGATGCCGAATCACGCGACAGCTTCTTCGCCATACCGTAGCCCATGAAGGATGCGGCAACCGCGCCGCCTGGCGTAATACCCAGCCAGCAACCGATGACCGACGAGCGCAAGAGGGTCATCCAGTAGCGAGGCATCTGTGCCCAGGTCTTGAACACGATCTTCAGGTCGATGGCTGCTTTCTTGCCCTTGAAGGCCAGGCCTTCTTCCATCGTGATCAGGATTTCGCTGACGCCAAATAAACCAATCACAGCGACCAGGAAGTCGAAGCCACGCAGCAGGTCAGGAATGTCGTAAGTCATGCGCAACTGGCCGGAGACCGTATCCATGCCGACTGCCGCCAGCATGAAGCCGACGCACATCGAAATGATGATCTTCGCTTTTGGTTCCTTGCCCATGCCGATGAAACTGCAGAAGGTCAGGAAGTAGACCGCGAAGAATTCCGGTGGACCGAAACGCAAGGCGAACTTCGCAACCACTGGTGCGAGGAAGGTGATGACGATCACACCGAACAATGCACCTATGCAGGAACCGGTGAACGCAGATGTCAACGCTTGTCCGGCCTTGCCCTGTTGCGCCAGTGGGTAACCGTCGAAGGTAGTGGCCACTGACCACGCCTCCCCCGGTATATTGAACAGGATGGAGGTGATGGCGCCGCCGAATAATGCGCCCCAATAAATACAGGAGAGCAGGATGATCGCGGAGGTCGGGTTCATCGAGAAGGTCAGCGGCAGCAGGATGGCGACGCCATTCGGACCGCCCAGGCCAGGGAGTACGCCGACCACGATACCAAGCAGGATGCCGATGAACATCAGCGCAATATTGTGCCAGCTGAGGACGTGGCCGAAGCCCGTCATGAGTGCGTTAAGTTCTTCCATGTTTTTTCCTCAGAAGCCTAGCCAGTTTTCAATCGGACCCTTGGGCAGTGGCACCTTGAACTGGATTTCGAAAACAAAAAAGAACACCAGCATCATGATGATGGAGACACTGGCGGCTTTCCACCAAGGGAACTTGCCGAGGAAGAGCATGAAGGCTGCGATGAAGATGACAGACGCAACATAAATGCCGAGATAGGCAATTGCGAAAACAAACACAATCAATGGCAACAAGATGACTGCGACCAGGCGCGCCTGTGCAATTTCAAGGAAGGCAGTCTGGTCGTTGTCGCGTATGGCGTGAACCAGTACGACGATGCTGGCCAGCAGGATGACGACGCCCAGTCGTAGTGGGAAGTAACCAGCATCGGGGCCGTAGGAGCTCCAGCCTGCGCCCAATTGATAGTTACTCCAGATGGTAATCAGGGATACAACGCCGAGGGTAATGGCAACCAGGATTTCGGCGTTACGGATGGTAATCACAGCGCGAGAGTGCTCCCTCTCTTCGTCTGCGGAAGTTTCTGATGGATTCATATTCGTTAGTCCGTGATGTGGCCCAATGACGGCAACAGGGTGCTGTTGGTCATTGAGCCAGGGTGATGACGGTGAATTACTTGGTGAGGAGGAAGCCTGCGTCCTTCATGATTTCGCGATGCAGCTGCTCATCCTTTTGCAGGAATGCATTCAGCTTGTCGCCAGTCACGAATTCAGGTTTCAGCGCATTCTTTTCCAGATACGCTTTCCACTCAGGTGTGGCGATGACTTTCTGGAACAGGTCTACGTAGAACTGGGTTTGTTCCGGTTTGACGCCGCCTGGCATCATGAAAATGCGCAGCATTTCATAGCTGACATTCAGACCTTGTTCCTTGCAGGTAGGGATGTCGGACCAGGCCATAGTCGTGGTGACTTTGGCGGTATAGCCTATGCGCTTGTCGGAGAACACGCAGAGTGCAGTGTGTTCACCGGCACGCCATTGAGACACGGATTCGGATGGGTTGTTTGTGTCGGAATTGATGTGATTGCCGGACAGCTGCGTGGCTGCTTCACCGCCGCCTTTATATGGGATGTAGAGGAATTTCGCGCCGGTTTGCTTTTCGATCATCATGGTAATCATGTGATCTTCGCGCTTGGAGCTGGTACCGCCCATCTTGAAGGTTTCTGGTTTTTTCTTCACATCATCGATGTAAGCCATCGGTGTCTTGTAGCCAGCCTGGCTATTGGTCCAGAGTACGAATGCATCTTGCGCAATCATCGCGATCGGTGTCAGGTCGCGCCAGTTGAATGGCAGATTGGTAGCGAGTGGGGTGGTGTAGATGGAGGATGAAGCAACGATGATTTTGTTGGGATCGCCTTTCGCGGCTTTCAGATCCAGCAAGCCTTCTGCACCGCTGGCTCCTGCCTTGTTTTGCACGATGATGGGTTGCTTCATCAGATTGTGCTTGGTGATGATGCCCTGGATAGAGCGTGCCATCTGGTCGGATGCGCCACCGGCGCTAAACGGAACCACCAGTTCCACTGGCTTGGTCGGTTCCCATGCGGAAGCGCTGAGTGCACAGCACATGGTGGTGACGAAGAAACCGACTTTCATCGGCTGGCGTAAGAAGTTTTTCTGCATGATGTTGTCTCCTGTAATTGGGTTGAAGCCCTTATTTGACGATCTACTGCATCAGTAGCGCACAACGATGCCCGCATCTGAATTCGTTTTCAGCCGTAATGCCTTGCGTCTGACGCGCTTTTCTCATTTCGGCCCTACTGCATGTCCTGAAAACACAGGATCGCAAATTTGCGATCTATGCATTTAGAATATTGAATACAATATACATTTGAGAAAAAATGTCAATTACTGGATGCGAGATGAGCAAATTTTTTTAGAAAAATTGCGTTCAGGCGTCTGGAATGGCATTTTGAGTACCAGCTTGCGCTGCGCTGGTCAGAAATATTGCTATTAAGTAATTGTTTTGTATTCATTTATCTAGCCAGGAGCATCTAATGAAAGACGTATCAGCCTTAAAGCCGCCACCCTTTGCCCGTATCGGGGATTCGATTTCCCTGGTCAGTACGCCCGCACTGGTACTTGATCTGGATGCTTTTGATGCGAATACCCAGCGCATGGCTGAACTGGCGCGCCGCCACGGCGTGGCGCTGCGACCGCATGCGAAGGCGCATAAATCGACCGCAATCGCCTTGCGCCAGCTGGAGCTGGGAGCAGTCGGCGTGTGCTGCCAAAAGATGAGCGAGGCTTATCCGTTTGTGGCGAAAGGCGTGCTGAGCATCCATATCAGCAATGAATTCGTCGGTGCTGACAAGGTAGCGATGGCAGTGGAGCTGGCCAACTATGTCCGGCTCAGCGTATGTGTAGATCATCCGGCGCAGGTAGATGCGTTGGGGCGGGCAGCGACACAGGCCGGTGTGGTGATCACCGTTTTACCGGAAGTGGATATTGGTCAGGGACGTTGCGGTGTAAAAGGCAATGATGCACTGGCGGCGCTGGTTGACCGGATCGCGCTCTATGCGGGTCTGCGCTTTGGCGGATTGCAGGCGTATCACGGTGGCATACAACATCTGTCTACATGGGAGCAGCGCAAGGAAGCCGCTGCAAACGCTGCCCATGCGACCGCGCAGTATGTACAATTCCTGGCCGCGCGCGGTATCCAGTGCGAGGTCATCACCGGCGGTGGTACCGGTACTGCGGAATTTGATGTGAGCAGCGGTGTGTACACTGAAATCCAGCCCGGCTCATACGTATTCATGGACGGCGATTACGGTTCCAAGGATTGGCTGGGTGGCTGGAAACCGGCGCATAGCTTATACATCGCGAGTACTGTCATGAGTACGGCCAAACCCGGGCTGGCGGTATGTGATGTAGGACTCAAGGGCGTCGCGGTGGATTCTGGTTTGCCAGTGCTGCGACCTGGCGATCATGGCGGCCATTTGCAATACAAGGCAGCGAATGACGAACATGGCATCCTGCAAATTGCCGCCGGTGATACACAGGATTATCTCGGCAGCAGGGTCTATCTCATACCCGGACATTGTGATCCGACCGCCAACTTGTATCAGCAATACGTAGGCTATCGGCGTGATGTGGTTGAATGCATATGGGAGATAGACGCGCGCGGACTTAGTCAGTAAGACTGTTGTATTTCCTGATAGGGTCTGGCGGCAGGGCGCGGTATAGTACGGCTGCTGAACCGAAATGCGAAATTCGCATAGCCGATTTGCAGCGGGTCAGCGCCTACCTTTAGTCATATAGTTGTAATGAAAATAAATTACTGGATCAAGCTCCTGCCGCTCTGCGCCATCCTCGCCAGCCTGACTGCGTGCGGCACCCTGCGCGCCATCAACAACACGGAAGATGGCGCAGGTGCGGAAGCGATGAACGTCTGGAGCCGCTGGGTGGATGCGGACGGTGATATCGCCGCCGCCACGACCTGGGAACGCAAGGTCAAGGATGGCGTGACGATAGCCGAAGTGGAGCAGGCGTTTACCAGTGTTGCTGCGGAAGACAATATCAAATCCGTCGGCGAATTCCATTTGTCCAAAGAGCTGTCGCTGCGTAGCGGCAAGCCAGAGAAATTCCTCAAGGTATATTCCTACTGTAGTCCCATGATAGCGCGCCAAATGGTCGACTTCAGTCCGCATATGGCGGCCTATATGCCGTGCCGCCTGACCGTGGTCGAGAAGGATGACGGTTTGTGGATCTATGCGCTGAATATGGATATGTTGATCAAAATGGGGCGCAAGTTGCCGCCCGAACTACGCAAATCTGTCATGCAAGTGCGCGACACCATGTGGAAAATGATGGAGCGCGGGGCGTTGGGCGAATTCTGAACAACGCTATGCGAACCGGATTTGCTTTGGTAGTATTTGCGTATATAACTATATAATTAAGTTTGATTGCCAGGCAGTACCATGCTGACCAGACAACACCGAGGAGACGATATGTTGGCTTACCACAGGATGTGCGGCTTGCTGTTGCTTGCGTTGGCGCTATTCGGTGTGCGTACAGCGGTTGCGGCAGATGACATCACGCTGCGGCCTATCAAGATTTCCCCACATGTGTACTACTTCCAGGGTACGGCTGGCATGGCCAGTGTCGCCAACAAAGGCTTCATGTCGAACGCTGGCTTTGTCGTTACCAAGGATGGTGTTGTTGTATTTGATGCACTGGCGACGCCGGTGCTGGGCAATGCGATGCTCAAGGCCATCAAGCGCATTACGCCGCTGCCGGTCAAGCGTGTCATTATCAGTCACTACCATGCAGATCATTTCTATGGCTTGCAGGCATTCAAGGCGCAAGGCGCCGAAGTATGGGCGCATGAAAACGGTCGTGCTGCGCTCAATTCCGACCTGACGCAGGAGCGACTAAAGCAACGCCGTACCGACCTCGCACCATGGGTCAATGAAAAAACACAATTGATACCGGCTGATCGCTGGCTGGATTTCAAGGATGGCAAGGTCATGCCGTTTGAAATGGGTGGCATGCATTTCCGCATCATCGATTCCAGCGGAGCGCATTCGGCCGAAGACATCATGTTGTATGTGGAGGAAGACAAAGTCCTGTTTGCCGGCGACCTGTTCTTTACCGGACGCATACCTTTTGTCGGCGAAGCGAATAGCAAGGTGTGGCTGGAAGCACTGGACCGCATGCTGGAAATGAAGCCTGCGCTGGTGGTGCCTGGTCATGGCAAAATGTCTACGCAACCCATGCAGGACATGCAGTTGACGCGTGATTACCTGATCTTCCTGCGTCAGAAAATGGGTGAGGCGGTCGCCGATATGGTGCCGTTTGAAGAAGCCTATGCAAAAGTAGACTGGGCCAGGTTTGCGAAGTATCCTGCATTTGAACAGGCGAATCGTTTAAATGCGTATGGCACCTACATATTGATGGAAAAAGAAAGCCTGGAAAAGCGTTAGTCTGCTACCGGCCTAAGCAGTATATAAAAGGAGATGATGATGAAACTGATACGTACAACATTCCTGCTGCTGTTCTGCGCAGTGCTCGGTACGGCGGTTGCCAATGCGGCTGACCGTGAAGAGAAAGTGGTGTATCACATCACCGATAGTGCAATTGCGACCCAGGCATTGAATAACATCCGTAATCACCTGAACGCCAGCCCGAAAGCCAAGATTGTGGTGGTCGCGCATGGTGCAGGCATAGACTTCCTGCTGGAAGGCGCGAAGAATAAAAACGGTAATCCGTATGACATCGCCGTGCAGGAATTGACGGATCGCGATCATGTGGAATTCCGCATTTGTAATAACACGCTGGAAACGCGCAAGATAGACAAGAAACAAGTCATACCGGAAGCCAAGATCGTTCCGTCAGGCGTGGCAGAAGTAGCGCGCCTGCAGATACAAGAAGGCTACGCTTACATCAAACCGTAGTACCTGATCCTGTTTATGGATTAGGGTGTACAGATAAATTAACCAAATTAGTGGACGTGTGTTGTGGATAAAAATTTCAACAAAGAAGACATGAGTGAGCTCTTCGAAGAAGTAGCGAATTACTTTTCTTTGCTGTGTGAACCCACGCGCCTGAAAATCCTCTACGCGGTCTGTAACGGTGAGCGCTCGGTAGGTGATATCGTCAATGAAGTCGAGTCGACACAGGCGAATGTTTCGCGCCAGATCAACATGCTGTACCGCGCAAAAATCCTTGCGCGTCGCAAGGAAGGCACGCAGGTTTACTACCGTGTCGATGATGAAAAGACAGTAGATTTGTGCAAAGCAGTATGCGGACGTGTAGCGGCGCAAATAGGCATGCCATCGCCGGTAGTGCAACTGCCAGTCGTGGCGCCTAAGCGACGCGTCGCCAGCAGATAAAAATAAAAAATAAAAAAACGGTGCATATTATCCGTATATGCGCATATAGTTATATAGGCACATAATTAAACAAAATTGCCGTAGGAGACAACGGATGACTAAGGATGCAATTAAGGCAGGCCGCTTGCTGCGCGCGCCTGAAAATTTCCTGGACCCGGTAGTGGCCCAGGAAATTACAGCAAATGGCTTGAGTGAAGAGCGCAGGGGCTTCCTGCGTAAAAGTTTTCTCGCAGCGAGTGCGGCCATGGCAAGCGGTGTCACGTTTGCACAGGGCGGCGTGAGCGGTGATGGCGACCCGAATATATTGAATCTCCCCGAACATTCCACCACGCTCGGCCAGGCCGTCGCGACTAATGGTTACGGGGTTCCTTCCAAATATGAAACCAATCTCCTGCGTCGCGAGTCGCCGGGATTGACACGCGTATCTGCGGCATCGGTTTCATTCGCGCCGCTGCAAGGCCTGTTTGGCATCATCACGCCGAGTGGTCTGCATTTCGAGCGGCATCATCAGGGATGGCACGACATCGATCCGAGCAAGCATCGCTTCATGATCAATGGCCTGGTCAAGAATCCCAAGGTCTACACGATGGATGACTTGATGCGCCTGCCTTCGGTATCGCGCATGCACTTCATCGAGTGCGGTGCGAATACAGCGATGGAGTGGGGCAATGTCGCGGTGCCTACCGTGCAATACTCGCATGGCATGTTGAGCTGCTGCGAATTCACAGGCGTACCGCTCTCGGTGCTGCTGGAAGATTGCGGCTACGACAAAAAGAACGGCAAATTCATCCTCGCCGAAGGTGCGGATGGATCAAGCATGACACGTACTATCAGCATGGATAGAGCACTCGACGATGTCATCGTCGCATGGGGCATGAACGGCGAAATGCTGCGTCCGGAAAACGGTTATCCGCTGCGCCTGGTAGTCCCTGGCGTGCAGGGCGTGTCCTGGGTCAAGTGGTTGCGTCGCATCGAAGTCGGTGACAAGGAATACGGCACCAAGGATGAGGCGATCCACTACATCGACTCCATGCCGGACGGCATGTACCGTCAGTACACCTCGATACAGGAATGCAAATCGGTGATCACCACACCGTCGGCAGGCCAAATGCTGCTGGATAAAGGCTTCTACAACATTACCGGTCTTGCATGGTCGGGGCGCGGCAAGATCAAGCGCGTCGACGTCTCCGTCGATGGCGGACGCAACTGGCGCACCGCGAGACTGGAAGGCCCGGTCAATACCAAGTGCCTGACACGTTTTAATATCAACTGGGTTTGGGATGGCTCACCAGTCGTATTGCAATCACGTGCGATAGATGAAACCGGTTATGTACAACCGAAGATCAACGAACTGCGTGCCGTGCGCGGTACGCGCTCCATCTATCACAACAACGCAATCCAATCGTGGAAAGTCTCGGAATCAGGAGAGGTGTCGAATGTACAGGTTTACTAAAACTGTCGTCGCCCTGTTGCTGGCGACGAGTAGCACGATGGCGCTGGCACAGGCTGCCTATACAAATATTGGTCGTCCTGCGACTGCGAAGGAAATTGCAGCCTGGGACATCGATGTGCGTCCAGACTTCAAAGGCCTGCCGCCCGGTTCCGGTACGGTCGCCAAAGGCATGGCGGTGTGGGAAGGCAAGTGCGCTTCCTGTCACGGCACCTTCGGTGAATCGAATGAAGTGTTTACGCCTATCGTCGGCGGCACTACCAAGGAAGACATCAAGACTGGTCATGTCGCTGCATTGTCCAACAACAAGCAACCGCAACGCACCACCATCATGAAAGTGCCGACGGTGTCGACTTTGTGGGACTACATCAATCGCGCGATGCCATGGACTGCGCCGAAGTCGCTGACGACGGAAGAAGTCTACGCGGTGACAGCATACATCCTGAACATGGCTGAAATCCTGCCCGACGATTTCACGCTGTCAGACAAGAACATCGCCGAAGTGCAGCAGCTGATGCCGAACCGGAATGGCATGACACGCAACCATGGTATGTGGGATATCAAAGGCAAGCCTGATGTGAAAAGCGTGGCCTGCATGAAGGATTGCAAAGTCAGTACGGATTTGCGTTCCACCTTGCCGGAACCATCACGCAATGCACATGGCAATATCCAGCTGCAAAACCGTACCTTCGGTGAAGTGCGCGGCGTAGATACTACCAAGCCTGCGTCGACCAAACCGATCTCTGCGATCACAGCTGATCAAAAACTGGCGATGGCAGCACCGGCCAAGCCAGCAGCGTCTGCCAAGGCAGATGGCCTGGCCTTGGCCAAGCAATATGCGTGCGTAGCCTGTCACGGTGTCAGCAGCAAATTGATAGGCCCGGGCTTCAATGAGATCGCGGCCAAATACAAAGGCGATGCAGCTGCATCGGCCGCGCTGACCACCAAGATTAAGAACGGCAGCACCGGTGCATGGGGCCCTATCCCCATGCCAGCCCAGGCCCATGTCAAGGATGAAGACATCAAGACCCTGGTGGGCTGGATACTGGGCGGAGCCAAGTAAATGTAGCAACAAAAAACTGCAGGAAAAGATGGTTGGCAGGATGTGTAGTAAGTAGGTGTATTAATCAAAACTAAAACGAGGAGATGTAAATGTACAAACTGGTAAGCGCTGTGACCCTGGCATTATTTTCATTGAGCGTGTCGGCTGCCGAGCATCAGGTGAAGATGGTAAATAACGGCAAAGACGGCATGATGTCATTCGAGCCTACCTTCCTGAAAGCTGAAAAAGGCGACACCGTTAAATTCATCAAAACTGATGCAGCGCACAACAGCGCATCCGTCCTGGTACCTGCCGGTGCCAAGGAATGGAAAGGCAAGATGGATGAAGAAATTGTTGTGTCGCTGACGCAAGAGGGCGTGTATGTTTATGTTTGTGATCCACATAAAACCATGGGCATGGCTGGTGTGATTCAGGTCGGTAAAGCGGGCAACCTGGATGCAGCAAAAGCTGAAGCCGACAAACTCTCGAAGAGCTTTGTCATGAACAAGGATCGTTTGACCAAAGCACTGGCGCAAGTGAAGTAAGTGGCAGGCGTGCCATCTCGCGATGGCATCAATTTTTCAAGAGGAGAATCTAATGAATCAGAAACGACGTGACGCGTTGCGCATAGCAACGGTACTCGGATTGGCTATTTCAGCCGGCATATTGAAGCCTACGGACGTACTTGCTGCTGATTGGAAATCCAGCGGCTTCGATGCTAAATCGCTGCAGGAAGCATTGGCTGCACTGGGTGCGGACAAAGCGGCAATCAGCACCGATATCGCAGTCAACGGTCCTGATATCGCAGAAAACGGTGCAGTCGTTCCAGTCTCGGTATCGAGCAATGTGCCGAACACGGAATTCATGGCCATCCTGGTGGAGAAAAACCCGACACCACTGTCCGCCACCATGACCCTGCCAGCCGGCACGGAAGCCAACGTTAGTACCCGCGTCAAGATGGGCGGTACCTCGAACGTGCATGCACTGGTCAAGGCAAATGGTAAGTGGCTGATCGCCAGTAAAGAGATCAAGGTCACTCTCGGCGGTTGCGGCGGTTAATTACGCCTGCTAGTTATCCACACCAATTTTTGAGGGAAATATCATGGGAAATCCGATGCGCATACGCGCCAATGCAACTGGCGACGTCGTAGAAGTCAAAGTCCTGATGCGTCACGATATGGAAACCGGCCAGCGCAAAGATGCTTCCGCCAAAGCCGTACCGGCGCACTTCATCCAGACACTGACCGCAAAATGCAATGACAAGGTTGTGCTCGATATGTTGATGGGTACGTCGATTTCAAAAGATCCGTTCTTGTCGTTCAAGTTCAAGGGCGGTGCCAAAGGTGACAAGATCACCATCAGCTGGACCGATAACACGGGGGACAGCCGTACCGATGAAGCAGCAGTTTCCTGAAGCTAATTAAGCAAACGGGAGCAGAAGTACCCAAGTGATACGAATGTGGCATCAGACCGCATCCACTTAAATTTGAGGAGGGCGTAATGAGACAGAGAAGCTTGTATCTATTTGCAGCGGTCGCGATCAGCGCAACTGCATCTGTAATGGCGCAATCGACTACAGATGAGATTGCCAAGTATCGCCAGCTGCTGGCTGACGGTAATCCCGCTGAGTTATGGGAAATGCGCGGTGAAGAACTATGGCGCACCAAAGCCGGTCCGAAAAATGTCAGCCTGGAACAATGCGATCTGGGCAAGGGCGCTGGCGTGGTAAAAGGCGCTTATGCTGAATTGCCGCGTTACTTCAAGGACGTCAATAAGGTCATGGACCTGGAGCAGCGGCTGATCTATTGCCGTATGAACCTGCAGGGCTTGACGCGTGAACAGGCGGTGAAGGTGCCATTCGGTTCAGCCGGGAAACCGTCCGATATTGAACCGATGGTGGCCTACATCACGTCCGAATCGCGCGGCATGAAGATGTCGGTGTCGACTGCGCATCCGGAAGAAAAGCGGGCCTATGAAATCGGCAAGAAGATTTTCTTCTATCGCGCCGGTTCGCATGACTTTGCCTGCGCGACTTGTCACGCCGTTGACAATCAACGCATCCGTTTGCAGGACCTCCCCAACTTGCTGAACAAGAGCAATGCCCAGGCTGCGTATGGCACCTGGCCTGCTTATCGCGTATCGCAAGGCGAAGTGCGCACCATGCAGCATCGCCTCAACGATTGCTTCCGTCAGCAACGCTTCCCGGAACCGCTGTACGGCTCTGACGTCATCACTGCCGTGACGATGTTCCTGGCCAAGAGTGCAGATGGTGGTGTCTATAACGGCCCCGCGCTGAAACGATAGGGAGGCGATATGAAAAAAAGAATAGGTATCATGATAGCGTCCGTCGTCACCATAGCCGGTTGTGCGACGGTGGCGGCAGATACGGACTATGGCAAAGAGACGATAGCCATGCTGAAAGCCGACTTTAAATCCAAAGGTCCGGCCACCATGGAGCGTTTGCTGAACCAGGATGAGGCGCAGCAACTGTGTAGTGAATATCCAACCGATGTGCCGAAGGACAAGGCCGCAGCGCTGGAAGCTTCGCAACTGAAGCTGGTGAAGTATCCGGCTGACGGCAAGTACCTGGGTGACTGGAAAGAAGGCGAGAAGATTGCCCAGAACGGTCGCGGCATGCAATCGTCGGATGCGGTCGGTAGTGTCAATGGTGGCAACTGTTACGCCTGTCACCAGATCGGCAAGGCAGAAATTTCATTCGGCAATATCGGTCCTTCCCTCTATCAGTACGGGAAGATACGTGGCCAGAGCGAAGACATGCTGAAGTACACCTGGGCCAAAATCTACAACGCCCAGGCCTTCACTGCTTGCTCCAACATGCCACGCTTCGGTCATAACGGCATCCTGCAAGAGAAGCAAATCAAGGATGTCATGGCCTTGTTGCTGGATCCGGCTTCGCCCGTCAACAAGTAAGCAACCGGGCAATCAAGGCGCAGTGTCACATGCTGCGCTTTGATTGCTGTCACCTTATCGCATCGCTTGCACGTGCAGGCATGGCGAGGTCGTCTACCGAATAATCAGAGGAAAAAATGGGTTTGAATCGTCGTGAGTTCATTCAGGTCATGGGTATCGCAGCTGCAGGCGGTATGTTGCTGGATTCCAAAGGCGCGCTGGCTGCACCCTCCGCCAGCAAACTGTATGACGTGCCGCGTTTCGGCAATGTCCATTTCCTGCACTTCACCGATTGCCATGCGCAATTGAAACCTATCTACTTCCGCGAACCGAATGTCAATCTGGGCATAGGCGACGCGGTAGGACGCATGCCACATCTGGTCGGCGAAAAATTACTCAAGGAAGTCGGCGTCAAACCGAATACGCCGGAAGCCTATGCCTTCAGCTATCTGAATTTTGAAAAAGCAGCACAAACCTACGGCAAGGTCGGCGGCTTCGCGCATTTGTCTACACTGGTCAAACGTATGAAAGCCAGCCGTCCTGGCGCATTGCTGCTGGATGGCGGCGATACCTGGCAAGGCTCGGCGACTGCGTTGTGGACTAATGGCCAGGACATGGTCGACGCGTGCCTGGCATTGGGCGTGGATGTGATGACCGCGCACTGGGAAATGACGCTGGGCGACAAACGCGTGAAGGAAATTGTTGAGAAAGACTTCAAAGGCAAAGTCGATTTCGTTGCGCAAAACATCAAGACCACCGACTTCGGTGACCCGGTATTCCCGCCATATGTGCTGAAGGAAATGAATGGCGTGCAAATCGCCGTCATCGGCCAGGCTTTCCCGTACACACCTATCGCCAACCCACGCTATCTGGTGCCGGAATGGAGCTTCGGTATCCAGGAAGAGAATATGCAAAAGATGGTCGACGAAGCGCGTAGCAAAGGTGCGAAAGTTGTAGTCGTGCTCTCGCACAATGGTATGGACGTCGATCTGAAAATGGCGTCGCGGGTACGCGGCATAGACGCCATCATGGGCGGCCATACGCACGATGGTATGCCAGCGCCGGTCATCGTCAGCAATCCGGGTGGTAAGACACTGGTCACCAACGCCGGTAGTAATAGCAAATTCCTTGGAGTACTCGACTTCGATGTGCGCGGCGGAAAAGTACAAGGCTATAAATACCGCTTGTTGCCGGCGTTCTCCAACTTCCTGCCGGCGGACAAGGAGATGGATGCATTGATCACCAAGATACGTGCACCGTATGAATCCAAGCTGAACGAACGTCTGGCGATGACGGAAGGTACTTTGTACCGTCGCGGCAATTTCAACGGCACCTTCGATCAGCTCATCGTTGATGCGCTGATGGATGTCAAAGGTGCGGACATCGCGTTCTCTCCCGGCTTCCGCTGGGGCACTTCGCTGTTGCCGGACAGTCCTATCCTGATGGAGCACCTGATGGACCAGACCGCGACGACTTACTCGTATAGCACACTGACCGACATGAGCGGTGCAACCATCAAAACCATATTGGAAGACGTGGCTGACAACCTGTTCAATCCTGATCCTTACTACCAGCAAGGCGGTGACATGGTGCGCGTCGGTGGCATGAGCTACACGATAGCGCCGAAAGAAAAAATGGGTGCACGCATCCAGGACATGCGTCTGGACGGCAAGCTGATCGACGCCAGCAAGACCTACAAGGTTGCGGGTTGGGCGCCAGTCGCAGAAGGTGCGTCCGGCGAACCGGTGTGGGATGTGGTGGCGCAGTGGTTGCGTACCAACAAGGTCGTCACACCACGCAAACTGAATACACCGCGTATCGTCGGCATGGATGGCAATCCGGGGATCGCGAATTAAATTGCTTGAGGTTGATTCAAGATGAAAAAGTTGATTGCTGGTTTGATACTGGGTGTGACTTGTGTGTTTGCCTGGGCTTACGATGCGACGCAAGTGCCGGATATCAAGCAGACCAAGGCAGGGCTGTATCTGGATGCAAAGGAAGCTTACGCACTTAAGCAAAAGCTGGCTGACAAGGCTTATTTTGTTGACGTGCGTACGCGTGGTGAAATCACCTACGTTGGCATGCCGACCATAGTCGATGCCAGCATACCTTATGTAGAGCATCCGGATGACGCGCCGTGGGATGACAAGAATGGACGTTTCAAGCTGGACGTGAATAGCGACTTCGGGCCGGAACTGGCGCGACGTATGACCGCAGCAGGACTCGGTAAAAACGATACCGTGATCCTGATCTGTCGTTCCGGTGACCGCAGCTCGCGTGCGGCCAACTTGCTGACCGATCTTGGTTACACCAAGGTGTATTCGGTCGTTGACGGTTTTGAAGGTGACCTGGCAAAGAGCGGGCCGCAGGCAGGTCAGCGCGCAGTGAATGGCTGGAAGAATGCCGGGCTGCCGTGGAGTTATAAGCTGGACAAGAGCAAATTGTATTTCCCCAAGTATTGAAATTCGCTGCGCGCCATTGCGCGTAGCCTGCTTCCTTAGGTGAGTAGCATGATGAAGCGCCTGTCCCTCGCCGTATCTCGTTTGCTATTTTTGGCATGCGTGGCCGTGTCCGGATCGGTGTGCGCAGCCGATGTGCGGCCAGGCGACACGCCGGTATTGCCGACACTGACGACGCTGGACGGCAAGACCATCAATCCGGCCAGCTTGCGCGGCAAGGTCATCGTCATCAGTTACTTCGCGTCCTATTGCCCGTTCTGTGCAAACGAGGCACCGAAATTGCAAAAGCTGTATAGCAAGAATACGGACAAGTTGATCGTCATTGGCGTCAACATCGAAACCAAAGATCCTCAGCAGAAAGAGAAAGCGCAGCAGTGGGTACGCAAGTACCAGCTCACGCATCCTGTCACTACGGACTTTGTCGCTCTCGAACGCGTGTTAGGCAAACGCCAGGGTTTGCCGATTAACTATGTATTCGACAAGCGCGGCATGCTGCGGCGGGTTGATGTTGGTGAAATCTTTGACGAAGACTTCGACGACATTGCCAAATTCGCGCAGCAGGATTGAGTAGCGTATGAAATCATTGCTTCTTTGTTTGCTGTGCCTGGTGTTCAGTGTGCCTGCTCTTGCAGACAATAAGGCGGCCGCGATTCCCATGGTGAGCGACCTGGCGCGTGACGGCGCGCAGGCCGAGCGTGAAGGCAAGCCTGTCATACTCTTTTTCTCCTTGCCGGGCTGTCCGTTCTGTCATGTGGTGCGGAATAACTATTTGCATCCATTGCTAAGGGATAGCAAAGTTAAGGATCGACCCATCATCCGTGAAGTTGATATGGCGAGTGCACAAAGCGTGCAGAATTTTGATCGCGGCAGCGCCAGCCCGCGCAGCATCGCGCAGAAATACAAGGTGATCGCAGCACCTACGGTGATCTTCGTCGATGCCAGCGGCTGCATGCTGGCACCGCCCATCATCGGTGGCGATATTGCAGGTGTCTATGGTGGGTATCTGGATAATGCGTTTGATGCTTCCGCCAAAAAAATAGCGGCAGCGAAGAAGGCGGGCAAGGTAGTGAAACGCGGAGTACAAGAATGCGTGCCACCGTAATTGATCAAGTCTATGAGCGTAAGCAGCCTGTATATCCGGGCTGCTTTATTTTTCCTTAATAATATATATAAATATATATTAAAATATTGCATATTGTTCGATGCTTAAAAGAGTGTGTATGAGTGCAACGGAAAGTGTGGATCTGGATGCCTTGCAGCAAGCCGCGGCTAAAGCCTGCGGCTTGCTCAAGACTTTATCCAACCGGGATAGATTGTTATTAATGTGCCAGTTGGCCGAGGGCGAGTACTGCGTCAGCGAACTGGAAGAGGCGACTGAAATACGGCAGCCGACTTTGTCACAGCAGTTGACTGTACTGCGTGAAGAGCAACTGGTGCATACGCGGCGCGAAGGCAAGCAAATCTATTACAGCATGGCCAGCAAAGAAGCGATGGCCGTGATTGAAGTCTTGTACCAACAGTACTGCGCACCTGCGAAGAGGAAAAAATCATGACGATAGACTGGATGCATTTCACGCCGTGGCATGCGCTGGCTGGCGGCTTGCTGATCGGACTGGCGGCGGCCCTGTTTATACTCTTCAACGGCAAGATCGCTGGTATCAGCGGCATACTCGGCGGCTTGTTGCGACCAGTGAAAGGCGACGTGCTGTGGCGCATTGCGTTCTTGCTGGGCCTGATGATCTCGCCTTTGGTGTTTGCCCTGTTTCGCCCTTTGCCGGAGGTGACGATAGAAGCCAGTAATGTGACGCTGGTAATCGCAGGTTTGCTGGTCGGGCTGGGGACGCGCTACGGTGCGGGTTGTACCAGCGGTCATGGTGTATGCGGTTTATCGCGCCTGTCGCTGCGTTCGCTGGTTGCAACGTTGGCTTTCATGGCGGCAGGATTCCTGACCGTGTACATCGTGCGTCACCTGATCGCCTAGGAGCATCGTCATGCAAATCTTTATGGCATTACTGGCTGGCCTGATCTTCGGGATAGGTTTGATTATTTCCGGCATGGCTAATCCGGCCAAGGTCATCGGTTTTCTTGATCTGGGCGGGAAGTGGGATCCGTCGCTGGCTTTTGTGATGGGTGGTGCGATCTGCGTTGGCCTGATCGCTTTTAGCGCAGCTGCGAAACGTAGCAAGACTTTACTGGGTGAGCCTTTGCGTTTGCCGCAAGCGAAGCAGATAGACAAGCGGCTGGTATTCGGTGGCCTGGCATTTGGTGTCGGCTGGGGGCTGGCTGGTTATTGTCCGGGCCCGGCCTTAGCCTCGCTCGTCATCGGCCATAGTAAAACGGTTATCTTCGTGACGGCGATGGTGCTGGGTATGGCGATATTTGAATTGCTGGAAACGTATATGCGCAAACCGCAAGTGCAGACGAAGTAAGACGAATCAACATTCGCAAGCAACAAAAAACCCGCTTCGGCCGAGGCTGAAAGCGGGTTTTTGTAAAGTTCAGGATTGCTCCCGAAACATGTTCTTGGTGGTGATAGGTGGACTTGAACCACCGACCCCAGCATTATGAGTGCTGTGCTCTAACCAACTGAGCTATATCACCAGATAGCCGAAAATTATCGCGTTTTTGGCATTCCCTGTCAATATCCAAATTCCATTACTTGCTGAATATTCGATAAAAATATTGTGGAATTTGCAATCAGCCTTGATTTTGCGCCGTTTCTATTTGTTGCAGGATGCTGCTAGCCGCATTGGGCGCGAGGCAATCGATGACGTACCGGTCGTCCATGGAGCGCAGCCAGGTGAGCTGGCGTTTCGCCAGTTGACGGGTGGCAGCGATGCCGCGCTCGCGCAATTCTGCCAGGCCGTAAGCGCCATCCAGATATTCCCAGCTCTGGCGATAGCCTACGCAGCGCATGGACGGCAGGCCCAGATGCAGGTCGCCCCGTGCGCGCAGTGCTTTGACTTCATCCAGCAGCGCGCCGCCTTTCAGCATGGCGTCGAAGCGCGTGGCGATGCGGGTATGCAGCACGCTGCGATCCGATGGTTCCAGTGCGATCGGCAACAGCGTAAACGGCAGTTCCGTTTTCGGTGCCTGCGCCAGCAAGGCCGACATAGGCTGACCGGTGAGGGCAATGATTTCCAGTGCGCGCTGTATGCGTTGCGAGTCGTTTGGTTTCAGGCGCTCGGCAGTGACGGGGTCAAGCGCGGCCAGTTTGGCGTGCATCGCCGGCGAGCCGATTGCTGCCGCTTCTGCATCCAGCTCTGCGCGTAGTGCAGCATCCGCTTGTGGCAATGCGTCCAGTCCGTCTTTCAAACCTTTGAAGTAGAGCATGGTGCCGCCGACCAGCAGGGGCAGCTTGCCGCGTGCATGGATTTCTGCGGCGAGGCGTATCGCATCCTGGCGGAATTGCATGACGGAGTACGATTCCAGTGGATCGAGGATGTCGATCAGGTGGTGCGGTACTTGCGCTAGTTCTTCTGGGGTGGGTTTGGCCGTGCCTATGTCCATCTCGCGATAAACGAGTGCGGAGTCGACGGAGATGATTTCTGCCGGGATGCGTTCCGCGATAGCCAGTGCGGCGGCAGTTTTGCCGGATGCGGTCGGTCCCATGATGGAGACGACCAGTGGTTTAGCCGACATCTTAACGCCCGCGCTCGAAGAGTTTGTCGAGATCGGACAAGCCCAGTTGCACCCAGGTCGGACGCCCGTGATTGCATTGGTCGGCGCGTTCGGTGGCTTCCATCTGGCGCAGCAGCGCATTCATTTCCGGCACGGTCAGCATGCGGTTGGCGCGCACTGCAGTATGGCAGGCCAGGGTACCAAGTAATTCATTGCGCCTTTCCACCAGCACGCGCGAGCCGCCGTATTCGCGTACATCACGCAAGACGTCGCGCGCCAGCGATTGCGCATCAGCGTTCCGCAGCAGGGTTGGTACTGCGCGTATTGCGAGCGTGGTCGGTGACATGACGGCGATATCAAAGCCCAGCGATTGCAGGGTTTCCTTGCTGTCTTCCGCAGTGCCGACTTCGACGTCATCCGCATAGAAGGTGATAGGGATAAGCAGTGGCTGCACCTGCATCGCATTGTCATCCAATGCGTTTTTCAGTTGTTCGTAGAGTATGCGTTCATGTGCCGCATGCATGTCGATCAGCGCGAGACCTTTGGTGTTTTGCGCGAGGATGAAGATGCCGTGCAACTGCGCCAGTGCAAAGCCGAGCGGGAATTCTTCATCCGACATGGTTTGCGCTGCAGCGCCATTGAAGACGGGCAGGGATGGTGCGCTGCCGTTGCTGTTGTCGGAAACAGCCGTATCCGTATTAAACAATGCACCGTAATTCGCCGTCGTTTGCGCGACGCCATATTGCTGCTGGAATTGCGGTGCAAAGGTGGTTTGCTGTGCATCGCGCAGCCATGGCAGTGCGCCGGACGGTGCAGGCGTCGGCGATGGTACGGCACCGAAGGCTGTCGCCGATGTTTGCGCCAGTGCACGGCTGACCGCGTGGAATACGAATTGATGGACGGCGCGGCTGTCACGGAAACGTACTTCAATTTTTGATGGATGTACGTTGACGTCGACCAGGGCCGGATCGAGGTCCAGGCTGATGACATATGACGGATAGCGGTCGCCGTGCAGCACGTCCTGATAGGCAGAGCGCACTGCGTGCGTCAGCAATTTGTCGCGTACGAAACGGCCGTTGACGTAGAAATATTGCGCGTCACCGCGCGCCTTGGAGGCAGTCGGCAAGCCGATAAAGCCATGCAGGTGCAAAGGCCCGGCAGTTTCTTCCAGTGGCAGGCGGGCACCGGAGAATTCGCTGCCGAGTATGTGTGCGCTGCGTTTGGCGATGTCGTTCACCGACCAGTGATCGACGGTCTTGCCATTGTGTGTCAGCGAGAACGCGACATCAGGGCGCGACAGTGCGATGCGGCGCACGACTTCTGCGCAATGGCCGAATTCGGTTTGTTCTGTTTTCAGAAACTTCCGTCGCGCGGGCGTATTGAAGTACAGATCCTGCACATCGACAGTAGTGCCCTGGGAGCCGGACGATGGCGCGACAGTGTTTTTTTGATCGCTGCCTTGCACGCCGCAGATTTCCCACGCGTGCTGCGCATCTGCAGTGCGCGAAGTGAGCGTGAGTTGCGAGACGGATGCGATCGATGCCAGTGCTTCTCCACGGAAGCCCAGCGTGGCGACGTTTTCCAGTTCGTTCAGCGAATTGATTTTGGACGTTGCGTGACGCGCCAGCGCCAGTGGTAATTGTTCCGGGGCAATGCCGCGTCCGTTGTCGGTAATCGCGATGCGTTTTACACCACCTTGTTCCAGCCGGATGTTGATGGTGGTGGCACCGGCATCCAGTGCGTTTTCCAGCAATTCCTTGACGACGGCGGACGGGCGTTCGACTACCTCACCGGCGGCGATTTGCGAAATGAGTTGATCGGAGAGGGGCTGTATCGGCCGGAGAGGTTGGGTGGTAGCGTACATGGGGAGATTATAACTTCTGATTGCCCGGCTGCACGGTGCAGTGAACTGTCGGCGCTGTCCGCAGTCTTTCTACGGTGCCTGTCGGCAGTGCCGCTGGTGTATCATTCTGCCGCTACCGAGGAAAATTATGGATTTCATGCAGTTCTTCGACATGATTTTGCATGTCGACAAGTATTTAGGCACTTTTATCGCGCAATACGGCATGCTGATTTATGTCGTGCTGTTCGCGATTATCTTTAGCGAAACCGGTCTGGTTGTCTTCCCCTTTTTGCCTGGCGATACCCTGCTCTTTATAGCGGGTGCATTTTGTGCGTCAGGCAGCATGAATTTGTGGCTGCTGCTGGCTTTGCTGATGACGGCGGCAATCCTGGGCAATACCGTGAATTACTGGATAGGGCATGCGATAGGCGAGAAGGTGTTCACCCACGATTATCGCTGGCTGGACCGCGATGCCTTGCGCAAAACCCATGCTTTCTATGAAAAGCATGGCGGCAAGACGCTGATCCTGGCGCGTTTCATCCCGATTGCGCGTACCTTTGCGCCGTTTATTGCCGGGGTGTCGGAAATGACTTTCTTCCGCTTTCAGTTATTTAACTGTATCGGTGCGGTGCTGTGGGTAGGTTTGCTGGTGGTTGGTGGTTACCTGTTCGGTAATATTCCTATCATTCGTGATCATCTGAATACCATCGTGCTGATTGGCGTTGGCGCTGCCGCGGTGCCGGTAGCACTCGGCGCCTTGTGGAAAGTCTTGCAACGTTTCAGAAGTAAATAAAACAAAAAAGGCGCTTGGTTTTACCCAAGCGCCTTTTTTCATCGTACTTCCTTTACATCATCCGGCTTTTCGCCAGCGGTGGATTTTTCGCAAAGTATTTCCTGATACCTTGTGCCACCGCATCTGCCATCCGATCCTGATAAGCATTGTCGTTCAGCTTGGCTTCTTCTTCCGGGTTGGAGATGAAGGCCGTTTCGATCAGGATGCTCGGGATATCCGGCGCTTTCAATACCGCAAAACCTGCCTGCTCCACTGCATTCTTGTGCAGGCGATTGACGCCGCCGATTTCGTTCAGGACCGCTTTGCCGAGGCGCAGGCTGTCATTGATCTGCGCCGTCGTGGAGAGGTCGAGCAAGACACTGGCGAGTTGCTTGTCGTGGTTCTTGATATTCGTACCGCCTATCAAATCGGCAGCATTTTCCTTGTTCGCGAGCCAGCGCGCAGCGGTCGAGCTTGCACCTTTTTCCGACAGGGCGAAAACCGACGAGCCATTTGCTGTCGGTTGCACGAAGGCGTCCGCATGGATCGAAACAAACAAGTCAGCTTGTACCTTGCGCGCTTTTTGTACGCGCACATGCAGCGGCACGAAGTAGTCGCCGTCACGCGTCAGCATGACACGCATATTCGGGTGCTGTTCCAGTTTGGCCTTGAGGCGCTTGGCGATCGACAGCACGATGTGTTTTTCATAGCTGCCGCCACGGCCGACCGCGCCCGGATCTTCGCCACCATGACCGGGATCGAGCGCGATCGTCAGCATGCGGCTGACTTGCGGCGGACGATCAGGTTTGGGTTCGGCAAACGGTGGTTTGACTTCGGCTACCGGTGGCGGCATGGTCGGCTCATCCGGTTTGTCGAGCGACCATTGGCCTTTTTCTATCAGCGCAGCGATCGGATCAGGCGGATTGACCGGATACAGATCGAACACTAGGCGGTGCTGATACTTGTCTACCGGTGCCAGCGTAAACACCTGTGGATTCACTTCTTCCTTCAGGTCGAATACCAGGCGCACCACGCCCGGACGGTTCTGGCCGACGCGTACCTGTTTGATATAGGGATCGTTAGGCTGTATTTTCGCGATCAGGCTTTTCAGCGTCGGATTCAGATCGATGCCTTCGACGTCCACCACCAGCCGCTCAGGATCCTTGATGATGAAGTGATTGGTTTTCAGATTGGCGTCGTTTTCCAGCGTGACGCGGGTGTAGTCCTCGGACGGCCAGACGCGGACGGCGAGGATTTGGGAAGCAAATGCCGGGAGCGGCGAAAACAGCGAGATCAGCAGAGTGCCGCCAGCCTTGAGGACTGTGCGACGCACTTTTGCTTTCACAGGTTTGGAGCGAATTTCAGTCGGTTCAGACATTCAACACCTTGGTCGGACAACGCATGCAATTCTACATCACGCCCTTCGCCCGCAACTGCGAGCGAAATGCTGATATCGGGAGGCGGCAATACCGTTTCAGCCTTTTCCGGCCATTCGATAATGCAGATCGTTTTGTGATTGAAGTACTCGCGGAAACCAGCATCGAGGAATTCTTCGGCGCTGGCCATCCGGTACAGGTCGAAGTGGATGACGTTGACTGCTGCGTCGCCGATAGTGACCGTGTAGGGTTCGGCCAATGTGTAAGTCGGGCTTTTCACATGGCCGGTATGGCCCAGCGCGTGCAGCATCGCACGTGTCAGCGCGGTTTTGCCCGCACCCAGATCGCCGTGCAGATAGATGGTCAGGCCCGGTTGCAGCGCACGCGCGAGCGATGCGCCCAGTGCGAGGGTGCCGGCTTCTTCATGCAGATGGGCAGTGAAATTTTGCATTGAATAAGGGTATCCCTGAGTTTGGGTGCTGGATGATGCACCTCGTGCCAGTACTTTAACCTGCAGCTACGATGCAAATATGTGTCCTGAGTTCAATCTTTTTTCAGGCGAGCGTATTTTATTCCTGCGCCGGGAGCCGCGATAGTGTTGTAACACCTGCGATGCAGAAAAATTCCTGCTTACTGTAACAGTGCCAGCCATAGCGGCAGTGTCGCCATCGAAATCAGGGTGCCGGCAGAAATCAGGAAAGCCACAAACGGGCCATTGCCCCCCATGCGTACCGCCAGTACATAGGCGCTGGATGCAGTCGGCAGTGCGGCAAACATCACCACCATTTGCAAATGCGCGGTTGACAGGCCCAGCCAGAGGCCGAGACCGTAGGTGACTAGCGGCACGATCAGCAATTTGACGATGATGAAGTAAGCGGCGATGCCTTTGGATGCATGCAAACCGGTCAGGCGCAGACCGGCACCGACCATAATCAGGCCCAGTGCGATCGATGCATTGCCGAGACGTGACAGGAAAGCGCCCGCCAGTTCCGGCACATGGAAGCCGAGCAGGTTGAAGGCGACGCCGCCCACGGTGGCCATCAGCAGCGGGTTCTTCAGCAATTCGAATATCAGCCCACCCTTATTCTTCACCAGCGCGTGGACCGCCGCCATATTGCACAAGGGGACCGCAAAGCCGATTACCAGGCCCATCAGCGAAGTACCTTCGGCGCCGCCGAGACGGCTGGCGATTGCCAGTGCGATATAGGAATTGAAGCGGAATGCCGTTTGCACACCGGATTCGAACACCATGGGTTCGGATTTGAACAGCGGTTTGGCCAGCCAGCCAAAGACGATGCCGGTGACGCAGGCGGCGATCGCGACTTGCAGGAACTGGCCGGTAGCGGCGAAGTTGATCGGAGAACGTGCGCAGGAGTAGAACAGCAGTGCCGGGAACAGCACGTAGTAAATCAGTTTCTCCATCCCTATCCAGAATTCGGCGTGCCATTTGGTCACGCGGAACAGAACTGCGCCGAACAGGATCAGCATGAAGTCGGGCAGCAGGATATTGACGATATGCATGACGATCAGCGCCGGGCGCCGGAGTGGAGTAACAGTTCAGGAAAACGTCAGGGTTACCGGGGTACGATGCGCGCCCCGGTATGGTGTGATTTTACTTTAAGAGGCGTGCCAGTTCGACCGCGGTCTTTACATTCATCTTGTCGAAGATGTGAGCGCGGTGTACTTCGACCGTACGCATGCTGATGCCCAGTTTGTCGGCAATGACTTTATTCATCTTGCCTTCGAGGATCAGGTCCAGCACTTCGCGTTCACGACCCGACAATGCTGCCAGACGGGTGTGGATGGCAACGCTGGCTGACGCATGTTCGGAGGAGGCGAGTGCTTCCTGGATACGATCCATCAGCTTGTTGTCATTGAATGGCTTTTCAAAGAAATCGAAAGCACCGCGCTTCAAAGTGTCGACCGCCATCGGCACGTCACCGTGACCGGTCAGGAAAATAACCGGGAACGTCTGTGTCAGGCCGCGTGTGGTCAGCAAGTCAAACAAGGCGACGCCGCTGACTTCCGGCATACGCACATCCAGCAGGATGCATTGTCCTTGCGGGCTGGTGGCGCGGGTCATGTTATCCAGTGTGGCGAGGAAAGCCTTGCCGCTGTCATAGGCGGCGGCCGGGATGCCGCGCGACTTGGCCAGCCACATCAGCGAGTCGCGGATTACTTCTTCATCGTCAATAATGTGCAGCATTAAATATCCTGTCGGTCTGCCGGGTGTTGCGTTGTATCTGAGTGATATCAGCTGTTACATCGCTGATATAAGTATCAAAAATATATCAAAAGGATGTTTTTTATCTCCGGTTTGCACGCATTGTCGTTTCGATCAAGCGATTTTGCAATGTCGGAAGTGAAAAACGGAAGATGGTGCCACCGCCCGGATTGTCCGTATGCGTGAGTGTGCCACCGTGGAATTCTATTGCAGTACGACAAATACTCAAGCCCATACCCATACCGTCCGCCTTGGTCGAGAAGAACGGAGAATACAGGCGTTCCGCAACTTCCGGCGGGATACCGTGACCCTGGTCGCTGATCGAGACCACCACGTTCGGCGGGATCGCATCATCGACGGCTGCGGCTATACGCAGCACGCGTTTTTCCGGCGCGATGTTTTGCATGGATTCGATCGCGTTACGGGTCAGGTTGAGCAGCACTTGCTCCAGCAAGACGTGATCGGCCAGCACGGACGGCAGGTTGTCCGGAATATCGATCTTGATGAAGACGAAGTATTTTTGCGCCTGCAGTTCGACCAGTGGTGCGACGTTATCGATTAACTCTTCGATAGTGACCGCAGTACGCATAGGCTCGCGTTTCTTCACGAAGGTGTGCACGCTGCGTATGATTTGCCCGGCGCGTTGCGCTTGCGCCTGTGCTTTTTCCAGTGCGTGCGTCAGCATATCGATATTGACGTCGGCTTCCTTCGATTTGTCTCGTTCCAGCATATTCAGCGCACCGGTGGTGTAGCTCGAGATTGCTGCCAGCGGCTGGTTCAGCTCATGCGCGAGGGTAGAGGCAATCTCACCCATAGTGGCCAGGCGTGCGCTGGCTTGCAGTTTTTCTTCCTGCTGGCGGTTCAGGTCTTCGACCCGTTTGCGATCTGAGATATCGAGGATGGAACCCATCCAGCCGGTTTGCGCGCCGGTGTTATCGACCAGCGGTGATTCAAAAATCAGTACCGGTATCCGGCGTCCGTCCGAATGCTGGAAGATGGTTTCAAAGCCTTGCGGGTTGGCTGTGCCTGCCGCGACTTGTGAGAAGTGACGCTGATATTCAGTGCGGGCTTCCGGAGCCCAGTAAGGCATGGGCGGCAGGTGGCCGACGATTTCTTCGGCGGGCATGCCGACCATTTGCGAGAACGCCGGATTCACATAAGTTACGCGCCCCTCCAGGTCGCGCGCGCGCAGACCGGTGATCAGTGAATTTTCCATCGCGGTACGGAAGGCGATCTGTTCGCGCAACGCGGTTTCCGCGGCCAGCCGTCGATTAATATCGCGCCACAGTGCGATCAAGCTCCAGGCCAGACCCAGCGAGAGCAGGATGACGGTATCGACCAGCAAACTAGGCAGCAGCTTGGGCGCGCTCTTGATACTGTTGGTGCTGAGTTTGAGCGAGAGACCGGCCAGGTTGAGTGCGCGTCGGTGTGTATAAACACCGCGACCGGCACCGCCGGATGCACGTTTGTGGATGATGACGTCGTTAATATCAGTCAGGGCAATCTCGTTGTCCTGGGCAAACCACCACGGCACCATATCGTCCAGGATGCTGGAGGCGAGATAGCTGGCGATGATGCTGCCGATATATTTGTTACCAACAAAAAGCGGCACGTGATAGTCGATCATCACCGGACCACTGATATCGGTGGCTGGCTGGCTGTAGAGTGGGGTGCGGGTCGTGCGTGCGCGTTCGTACGCGCGCTTCGAAGGTGCCGACAGCTCATTCAGGCTGATCAGCGTTTCATCGGTCGAGGTCAGCAACTTGCCATCTGCATCGAGCTGGATGATGCGATGGATTTCGTGATTGTTGCGGATCAGCCCTTCCATCCGGTCCAGCAGACGCTTGCCGACCAGATAGCCGGATACAATCTCGGAACCCATCAGGCCCAGGCTTTCTTCGTTGCGTTGCAGCTGGAAGCGTATGGTTTGCTCGACCCACAGGGAGTCAGCGATCAGTTGTTCCTGGCGTTCGGCGGCTTCCTGCTGCTTCTCATGCAGCGGCAGCCAGATCAGCGTAGTCAGGAACAGCAGCGCCAGGAATAATGGAGCAAGCCAGCGCCACGCCTGTTTGCGACTTGGAAAACCGAAGCTTGGTGAGCGGGTTTGATTTGGTATCATAAATAACTAAATAAAAAACCGACCATACTATTTACATAAAAAGCGCTGATTAAATAGAACATATTGCGCTGGTATAGTTGGTGCCGATTTTTTGTGGTTCTTACAGCATTACATTCAAATTAAAAAATGCTGGTGTATTGCGAGAGCGCGCAGAGCTCATTTATCGAGGCGCAGGATGTGGTTAACCACAGTTGTGACGCCTACAGTGACTGCGCATAGTATCAACCCGAAATTGAGATTTCCTGGTCGTGCGATGAAATTAGCAACAAAACTGCATCTGTTTATGCTCGGTTTGGCATTATCGCTGACCAGCGTAATTGTATCCGCGCAAACGACCACTGTAATTAAATTCAGTCACGTTTCTCCGGCCGACAGCCCGAAAGGCAAGGCTGCGCTGCGTTTCAAGGAATTAGTGGAGCGTAATAGCCAGCGCCGTATCCGGGTCGATGTCTATCCAAATAACCTGCTCTATAAAGAAACCGATGAACTGGAAGCGCTGCAATTGGGTGCAGTGCAGATGCTGGCGCCGTCACTGGCCAAGCTGGCCCAGTTCGGGGTGCAGGATTTCGAAGTATTTGATTTGCCGTTCGCCTTTACTGACAAGGAATCAGTAACGCGTGTGACCGAAGGCCCGATCGGCAAGACCCTGCTGCGCAAGCTGGATTCCAAAGGCATGGTCGGCCTCGCCTACTGGAATAACGGTTTCAAGATCATGTCCGGCAATAAGCGCCTGCGCGTACCGTCTGATTTCTCCGGACTGGCGATGCGTATCCACTCTTCCAAAGTACTGTCATGGCAGATGGAGTCACTCGGTGCGATTCCATTGATACTGGATGCATATGAAGTCTACCCGGCCTTGCAAGGTGGTGTGGTTGACGGTGCAGAAACCTCACCTGTTAACTTTTACGCAAGAAAATGGTACGAGGTACAGAGCAATGTGACGATTTCCAATCACGGCTATCTTGGTAGTGCGGTGGTGGTGAACAAGAAGTTCTGGGATGGCCTGCCTTCCGATTTGCGCAATACGATAGATCTCGCGATGCGCGAAGCGACGGTGTATGGCAATAATCTGGCGGAAGAAGAAAACGCCGCAGCACTGCAGGCGATCAAGAAATTAAAGAAGGTCAAGGTTTATACACTGACCGAACAGGAAACCGAAGCCTGGCGGCAGGCAATGCTGCCGGTACATAAACTGCTGGAAGGCCGGATCGGCAAAGCCATCGTTTATGGCGTCACACGCGATGCTGACCAGCGCCGCAATAATCCACGTTAAACACGTATCAGTAATACATAAGCGATATTAGTTAAGGCATTTAATATGATTATTTTTCATGTTGTGCCGGCGGAAATGTATCGATAATGTGAATTCTTGTTTCACCGCGCAGGTATATCAGTGATATGTACCATTACAGGTGTAAATTGCCACGAATCTTTCTTGCCGGTGGTCTACAAAATCGTTTAGTCTTGACCTCGCAAGTTTGGTGAAAGGTTCGGTAAGTATGATCAGCCCCCTTGGATTAATTTGGGTGCATATTGTCCTGAACTATTCAAACCGTTTCTTCGCTTCATATTAGGTGCATCAATATCCTCGTATCGCTTTATTTGCGATTTTGTTAGGATGAACAAACAGCTGGCCTTGATTAGTCCGGTTGTAGTTTTTCCAATAATTATTAAATCAGGAGACACGTCACATGAAACATAAATTTCTGAAATCGGTTGCTGGCCTGGCTATGTTCGCAAGCGCATTTGCCTATGCCCAAACACCTTACCCAACCAAGCCGATCACCATGATCGTGCCGTTTGCTGCGGGTGGTCCGACCGATACAGTGGCGCGTCTGGTTGCGCAATCGATGGGCAACACACTGAAACAAACCGTACTGGTTGAAAACGTCGGCGGCGCTGGCGGCACCATCGGTGCAGCACGCGTTGCGAAATCCGCACCTGACGGCTATACCCTGTTCCTGCACCACATCGGTCAATCGACAGCACCTTCGCTGTATCGCAAACTGAGCTACAACGCGATCGATGATTTCGAGCCTATCGGCCTGATCACCGACGTGCCTATGACTTTCATCGCACGTGGCGACTTCCCTGCAAAAGACCTGAAAGAATTGCTGGCCTACGTTAAAGCCAACAAATCCAAAGTAACTTACGCCAATGCCGGCGTTGGTTCGGCTTCCCATCTGTGCGGTATGTTGTTCATGACAGCTATCGACACCGAACTGACTACTGTGCCTTACAAAGGTACCGGTCCTGCAATGAACGATTTGCTCGGCGGTCAGGTTGATTTCATGTGCGATCAAACCACCAACACCACCAGCCAGATCAAAGGCGGCAAAATCAAGGCTTACGCTGTCACCACCAAAACACGCGTACCTTCGTTGCCTAACCTGCCAACCATGAACGAAGCTGGCTTGCCAGGCTTTGAAGTTGCCGTGTGGCATGGTCTGTATGCTCCTAAGAGCACACCAAAACCTATCATCGACAAACTGGAACACGCTTTGCAAGTCGCTTTGAAAGATCCGACCGTCAAGCAACGTTTTGCTGATCTGGGTACCGAGCCGGTTGCAGAAAACCGCGCAACACCAGAAGCACTGCGTGCACACCTGAAAGCGGAAATCGCCAAGTGGGCACCAATTATCAAGAAAGCCGGCGTCTACGCTGACTGATCACTCCATGCAGTAAATTTAAAAATGACGAGATACGCGCAGGTGTATCTCGTCATTTCAGTAAGTGGCCCGGTAAAATCGCACCCACCGGGACACGGCAGTACAGAAAGTTTTTTGTTCGACGTTTGATGTTTGTTATTCAACGTTGAGCCATCTGGTTTTTAGAGAAGGGGAGCAACTTGTTATCATTCATTCGACATCCCAAGGACTTTTGGACTGGGGTTATTTTTATCTGTATCGGTCTGGCCGCCGTCATCATCGGCCGCGATTACACGATGGGTACGGCCGGCAAAATGGGTCCTGCTTATTTCCCTACCATCCTCGGTGGCCTGCTGTCCCTGATCGGTCTGGCTGCCATGGTGCGTTCATTCTTCCGTGACGGCGAGCCGATCGGGAAGTTTGCCGTCAAAGAAACGATTCTGATCCTGACCGGCGTTCTGCTGTTCGGTTTTCTGGTACGTGGTGCGGGTCTGGTGGTTGCTGTATTTGCGATCATCATGTTCAGCGCATACGCCAGTTCAAAATTCAAATGGGTACCGGCGATCTTGCTGGCCACAGGTGCTGCCGTTTTCTCGGTAGTGGTTTTCGTCCAATTGCTCGGCTTGCCGATTGCGATTATTGGCCCATGGTTCGGCGGTTAAAAGGGTACTCACATGGAATTATTTGCTAATTTGGCGCTAGGTTTTGACACGGCAATGTCCTTGCAGAATCTGGCGTACTGTCTGGCCGGGGTATTCCTCGGTACTGCCGTCGGCGTGTTGCCAGGTCTGGGCCCTGTGGCCACGATCGCGATGCTGTTGCCGGCGACTTTTGCTTTGCCTCCGATTTCCGCTCTGATCATGCTGGCCGGTATTTACTACGGCGCCCAGTACGGCGGCTCCACTACCGCGATTCTGGTCAACCTGCCCGGGGAGTCATCCTCGGTGGTGACCGCGATCGATGGTTACCAGATGGCGCGTAACGGGCGAGCGGGTAAGGCGCTGGCTACTGCGGCTATCGGCTCCTTCTTTGCCGGTACTGTGGCAACCATCCTGCTGGCATTGTTTGCACCGCCACTGGCTGACCTCGCATTGAAATTCGGTCCTGCCGAATACTTCTCGCTGATGGTGCTGGGTCTGGTTGCTTCCGTCGTTCTGGCCAGCGGTTCGCTGCTCAATGCGATCGGTATGGTGATCCTGGGTCTGTTGTTGGGCCTGGTCGGTTCCGACGTTAACTCGGGTGCGGCGCGTTATACCTTCGACTTGCCTGAGCTGGCCGACGGTATCAACTTCGTCATCGTGGCGATGGGTATGTTCGGTATCGGTGAAATTATCCGCAACCTCGAACATGAAGAAACCCGTTCGCTGCTGATGAAGAAGGTTTCCGGCCTGATGCTGACCAAGGATGACTTCAAACGCATCATCGCTCCTGTCCTGCGTGGTACGGCACTCGGCTCGGCGCTGGGTATCCTGCCAGGCGGCGGCGCGATGCTGGCATCGTTTGCGGCGTATTCGATCGAGAAAAAAGTATCGAAGAACTCGGCAGAATTCGGCAAGGGTGCAATCGAAGGTGTGGCAGCTCCTGAATCGGCCAACAACGCCGGTGCGCAGACTTCGTTCATTCCTATGCTGACTTTGGGTATCCCGTCGAATCCGGTGATGGCGCTGATGATAGGTGCGATGATCATTCAGGGTATCCAGCCAGGTCCTGCAGTGATGACCGAGCAACCAACCCTGTTCTGGGGTCTGATTGCTTCGATGTGGATCGGTAACTTCTTCCTCATCGTGCTGAACCTGCCGATGATCGGTTTGTGGGTACGCATGATTACCGTGCCTTACCACCATCTGTTCCCGGCGATTCTGCTGTTCTGCGCGATCGGTGTCTTCAGCTTGAACAACAGCGACTTTGATATTTACCTGATGGCCCTGTTTGGCCTGTTTGGTTATATCTGCGCCAAGCTGGATGCAGAACCTGCACCTATGCTGCTGGGCTTCATTATCGGACCGATGATGGAAGAATACCTGCGTCGTGCATTGCTGCTGTCGCGCAGCGATCCGATGGTGTTTATCCAGCGTCCGATCAGCGCCACCATGCTGGCAGTTGCCGTATTGGCGATGGCAGTGGTGTTGATGCCTGCATTGCGCAAGAAACGCGAAGAAGCATTCAAGGAAGACTAATAACACGGCCACTGCCTGTCACAGGCAGCAGGCCGGTGAGTCGAGGAGACCTGTGTTACACGAAGCTATTGAGGTCAGTTATTCATAGCCGGTAATGCAGAGAAAAATTCAGGGCGCATCGTCAGATGCGCCCTTTTTATTTGGCTGGAGGCAGGTGCATGTCAGCCAGATGCCTACAATAAGTAGCGAAATTCTGTCAAAAATATTATTGCGGATGTTGCGGAAAACGTTGTTAAAAAACATACCATTTGCAGTTTTCCTCGGCTATGATCCGTTTCAGATGAGTGCTTGATTTCTGTGGGATAGCTTCCTATAATCACCCCACTTTGGTGCAAGGCTCGGCCGGCACCAGCTCAGTAGGCAGTACAGGATAGTCAGGATATATAGCAGGAGACAGATACACACACGGCATCGATGCCGGATAGTAGGGGAGACCTGTATCAATAAAAGCGGCGATAGCTGATGCTATACGCGGCAAGGGTACAGTAGAGGTATTTGAGGGCGCATCGCGAGATGCGCCTTTTTTGTTTTATGCTTAGGCTCTTGAGTTTTTATCCCATCCGTCGCCATGCAACAGAACGCAGCCCAGTCCCTATTCACCGCTATCGTTGAAGCGTCCTTCGGTGCCATCGGCATCCGTGTCGAAGACGGGCATGTACGCGAGCTGGTGTATCTGCCTGCCAGCTTCCATGAGAAGGCCGCAGTCGATGCGGTATCGGAGCGTGCCGCGGTGCAGGTCGACCGCTATCTGCACGATGCGGATTTTCGTTTCGATTTGCCCTTGGCGCCGATAGGTACGGCCTTCCAGAACAAGGTGTGGAAAGCGATTGCTGAAATCCCGCGCGGCGAAGTACTGACCTACGGTGACATAGCGCGCCGGGTGAAATCTGCGCCACGTGCGGTGGGACAGGCTTGCGGTGCCAACTGGTATCCACTGGTCATACCCTGCCATCGCGTGACGGCGGCGAATGGCCTCGGTGGTTTCTCGCATTACGATGATGAGACCAGCTTCCATGTCGGCGTGAAGCGCTGGTTGCTGGCGCATGAGAAGGTCGAAGGGTATCGATGAGCAAAGAAGCTTTGCGCAGTCAGGGCGAGATAGACGAGTTCTGCGATACCTTGTGGCTGGAGGATGGCCTCGCCAAAAATTCACTGGAAGCCTATCGCCGTGATTTGCGCCTGTTTGCGGTCTGGCTGCAACAGGAGCGCGGCAAGCCTTTGCTGGAGGCACATGCCGAAGACCTGAATGGCTATTTCTACGCCAAGCACGCCACCACCAAGGCAACTTCATCGAACCGTCGCCTGGCCGTGCTCAAGCGCTTTTATCAGTTAGCCCTGCGGCAGAACAAAATCAAGGACGATCCCTGTCTGCACCTGCGCTCGGCCAAGCAGCCACCGCGCATGCCCAAGACTTTGTCGGAAGCGCAGGTCGAAGCCTTGCTGGCAGCACCTGATATCAATACGCCCTTGGGTTTGCGTGATCGCACCATGCTGGAACTGATGTACGCCAGCGGTTTGCGTGTGACCGAGCTGGTATTGCTGAAGTCGGTTGAGGTCGGCATGAATGAAGGTGTGCTGCGCGTCACCGGCAAAGGCGGTAAAACGCGTTTGATTCCGTTTGGTGAAGAAGCGCGGGCGTGGATAGAGCGCTACCTGAAGGAAGCGCGTAGCGTGATCCTGGACGGGCAGATAGACGACGCGCTGTTTGTGACGGCACGGGGCGGGGCGATGACGCGCCAGATGTTCTGGACCCTGATCAAGAAGCATGCGCTGGTAGCGGATATCAACGCACCGCTGTCACCGCATACCTTGCGCCATGCCTTTGCCACCCATTTGCTGAATCACGGCGCGGATTTGCGCGTGGTGCAGCTTTTGCTGGGTCACTCGGATATTTCCACCACGCAAATCTACACCCATGTCGCCCGCGAACGTTTGAAGCGTTTGCATCAGATGCACCATCCGCGCGGCTAAAATTGGGGGGAATTATGTTTGCGTCATAAAGCATGGGCATTGCGTGCTCTTGCCCGTCATAGGCTGACGTTCGACGAACTTTCCATCGGGTAATGTCTGTGTCCGCCTGCCGATATGACACGTAAAGGACGGTGGCATGCTAGCATTCGTCCCATAGCAGGGCGTGTATGCAGAAAGTGCGCCGCTGACTACCCACCTTCAACAGAACATCCACTCAAAGAGCGACCACTTGGCTAAACCTAACTTCCAGTACGAAAAGCGTCAAAAAGAGTTGGAAAAGAAGAGAAAGAAAGAAGAAAAGCTCAAGCGCAAGCTGGAAAAGGGCAATGCCCCTGACGACAGCGTTGCTGCGGAAGGTGATGATGACAACAACGATGCTGAGCAAGTGAGCAGCGACCTGCCTGCTGCAGACAGATAATCGACCAGTTCTTCTGCCGCGTCTGCGTCCTTAGTCGTCGGATGCCGGTTCCACTGTCTGCTCATGCAGCAGTATGCGCGCCAGTACCAAACCATGATCCGAAGCATAAGCCTGCCTGAAAACCATATGGTCATTCAGGTACATCACTTCGACGACCTCACCTAGCGCCGATGGCGAACCAGGATTGAATTCTTCCGATACCAGGATGTGATCTATCGTCTCGTAGCTGTTGTCGTGGATATGCGTATAGCCGACATCACGCAACACATCACGGCGTGACTGGATACGGTAGCTTTCAAACAGGCGGTCATCGACCCCGTTCAATGGATATTTGCCCAGGCCCATCACCATCTGGGTCGGGATCGCATCGGCAACATCGTTGAAGTCACCCATGACGACGATGGGTTTGCGCTGCACCTGTTTGATATCCGACAGCAAATGCCGCAAGCCCAACGCATCGGTGCCCCGCCGTATCAGCGAGCGCAGCATGGCGATGCCAGTCTGGTCCGGCAATTCATCATCCAGGTCATTGCGGTAATCTGGCAGCTTCGACTTCAGGTGACAGACGAAAACATCGACCGCCAGCCCGGGCGCGGCCTCTATCTGGGCGTGCAGGATAGGGCGGGTGAAATGCGTGACCGGGTGGGCGACGCCAGGCAGCGTGATTGCCAACTGGTGCGGTAAGTCACGAAAAACCGTCGCACCGGCCAGTACCGGCAGGCGTGTAATCATGGCCACGCTGGGCGTCAGGTGGTCGGCGTCGGGATCGGGATCAAAGCCCAGCTGTTGCGCATGGCGATATTTTTGGGTTTTTGCCAGCACGTCGCTCAGCGCCTGCTGGGAAAAAATCTCCTGCAGGCCGATCACGTCGGCATCCAGCCGGTCCAGCTGCTGCGCTATCCAGGTGATCTTGGCATCGTATTCTTCGGCAGAATACGGGATCTGGTCTTCATAGTATTTCGTGCCCGGCAATGCCAGATTGCAGACATTGAAGGTGGCAAAGCGGAGTTCTTGTTGCATAATGTGCTCCAAATTTTATAGATGAGCGTAACACGCATGGCCAAAAAAGAGCATATTTCCGAAACGCCAGCGACCCAATGGTTGCGTCGTAACGGGATAGGTTTTTCCGAACACCCCTACGATTATGAAGAACATGGCGGAACCACGGTTTCGGCGCAAAAACTGGGTGTCGATGAGCACCATGTAGTAAAAACGCTGGTGATGCAGGATGAGGCAGCCAAGCCATTGATCGTGCTGATGCACGGCGACCGCAAGGTCTCGACCAAGAACCTGGCGCGCCAGATCGGCTGCAAGTCAGTGGAACCGTGCAAGCCGGAAGTGGCGAACCGTCATTCCGGCTTCCTGATTGGCGGCACGTCGCCTTTCGGCACACGGAAACAGATGCCGGTCTACGTAGAGCAGAGTATCCTTGCGCTGGAACAGATTTATATCAATGGTGGTCGGCGCGGTTACCTGATTGGTATCGCACCGCAGGTGTTGACAGATAGGCTGGCGGCCAAGCCGGTGCAGTGTGCGCTCGAAGAATAGTGGTTGCCGCCATGCAGGCGGCGCAGAAATACTAAAAAGGTTGGTATGAATACAGTTTTATTTGCGATCGGAGCGTATCTGATCGGTTCGATTTCTTTTGCAGTGGTGGTCAGCAAATGTTTCCGTTTGGCTGATCCGCGCAGCTACGGTTCGAAGAATCCTGGCGCGACCAATGTCCTGCGCAGCGGGAACAAGAAAGCCGCGATCCTGACCCTGCTCGGTGATGGTGCCAAAGGTTTTGTCGCAGTCTGGCTGGTCAAGCATTTCGGGCCAGCCTATGGTGTGCATGAGAATGGCGTGGCGCTGGTCGCGATCGCTGTTTTCCTCGGTCACCTGTGGCCTATCTTCTTCCGCTTTGTCGGCGGTAAAGGTGTGGCGACTGCGCTCGGCGTATTGCTGGCATTGAACGGCTGGCTGGGCCTGGCGACGCTGATTACCTGGCTGGTGATCGCCTATGCATTCCGCTATTCGTCACTGGCCGCTTTGATCGCCAGCATCTTTGCACCGTTCTACTACGGTTTGATGTTTGGCCCGGATGTGATTTTGCTGGCAGTGCTGGCGATGAGCATCCTGTTGGTCTACAGACACAGCAAAAACATTGGTAACCTGTTGGCAGGAAAAGAAAGCCGCCTGGGCAGCAAGAAGAAGTGAGTGTGCGGCGAGACGGAAGCTATCCTGTAAGGCTTAGCTTCAGATCTCACGTATGCTATCCAGCGGCCAGCGTGGCTTCACATTGAAAGCGTAATCGCGCTTGGCTGCATCAGGATTCAGTTGTAGACGCATCGCTCCGGCGAATGCAATCATCGCACCATTGTCAGTGCAAAATTCCAGTTCCGGATAAAACACCTTGAAGTGCTTCTTGGCAGCTGCCGCATTCAACGATGCGCGCAATTGTTGATTCGCACCGACGCCACCGGCGATCACCAAGCGCTTGAGGCCGGTGTGCTTCAGTGCGGTCACGCATTTGGCGGTCAGTACTTCAACGATGGCATCAACAAAGGCACGTGCGATATTGGCTTTGTCCTGCTCGCAGATATTCGTGGTTTGATTCTTGACGACTGTCAGCACTGCGGTCTTCAGACCGGAAAAGCTGAAATCCAGATTCTTTGAGTGCAGCATAGGGCGCGGCAGCTTGTAAGCAGTCGGATCACCGAACTCAGCCATGCGTGAAATCGCCGGACCGCCCGGATAGCCGAGACCCAGTAACTTGGCAGATTTGTCGAAGGCTTCACCCGCCGCATCATCCAGCGTTTCACCCAGCATGGTGTACTGGCCGACGCCGTCGACCCGCATCAATTGCGTATGGCCGCCGGATACCAGCAAAGCGATGAAGGGAAACTCAGGCGGTTCGCTAGCCAGCAAAGGCGACAGCAAATGTCCTTCCAGGTGATGAATGCCGAGGACTGGTTTATCCAGCGCCAGGCCGAGGCCGCAGGCAACGGATGCGCCTACCAGCAAGGCACCCGCCAGGCCTGGGCCCTGGGTGTAGGCTATCGCATCGACCGCATCATGCTGGACGCCGCTATCTTTAAATACTTGCTCCAGCAATGGAATCGCACGACGGATATGGTCGCGGGACGCCAGTTCTGGCACTACACCACCGTATTCCTCATGCATTTTCACCTGTGAATAAAGAGCGTGCGCCAGCAAGCCGCGTTGTGTGTCATACAACGCCAGACCCGTTTCATCACAGGAGGATTCGATACCAAGAACAAGCATGGGGAGTAAAGTTGCCAATCAGATGCAACATGTGGTGTGATTCTTGCGTGGATTGTAGCGTATTCTGCTCACCGACCGCAGGACTTGCTTTTGGAATGTTGTGATGATTGAAACTACACCACCCGATTTTCGCCCTGATTTGCGTTCCGACGTGCGTACTTTGCGCATCATCGTCGTCAATACCGTCATGCCGCCAGAAGGTGAGCAGGATGAAAACGCCTGGATGCAGGCTGAGCGCTCCCGTGCCTTGCGCATAGGTTTGCTGGAGGCCGGTTACAACATCATTGCGGTTTTTCCGGCTGATATGCATTTGCCGGATCGGGTCGCGCAATTGCAGCCCGACATGATCATCATCGATGCCGAATCCGACTCGCGCGACGTGCTGGAACACGTGGTGATGGCGACCCGCGATGCGCGGCGTCCCATCGTATTGTTTACTGAAGATCATGCGACCTCCAGCATGGAAGCGGCGATGGCAGCCGGGGTTTCCGCTTATGTGGTGGCTGGCCTGCAGTCCGAACGCATCAAGCCGGTGCTGGATGTGGCGCTGGCGCGCTTCAATGCCGAGCAAAAGCTGCGTACTGAACTATCTGATACCAAACTCAAGCTGGCCGAGCGCAAGACCATAGAACGCGCCAAGGGTTTGCTGATGGAGCGCCATCGTATTTCCGAAGATGAAGCGTATTCCAAGCTGCGTCGCATGGCGATGGACAAGAACCTGAAGCTGTCTGAGCTGGCGCAGCGCATATTGGATGTCGCCGATTTGCTGGGCTGATGTTTGCACCTGTCATTGCACTAAATAAATGCCGTTGCACGAAAAAAGAGCGGGAAATCTCGTTTAAGTGCGTCGTGTGTTTGGCTAAACCGGCGATAAACGCTGGCATGCATATTGCTGAACTGTAGCTAACACCAACGACGGTGTTAAGAATTAAAAACTGTGCTGACCAATGATGGCCGGTATGGTTTGGGACAAGGACGTCCGTGTCGCAAGAGCGCTGCTCTTGCTGACCGGGCGTCCTTTTTTTATTGCTGAAGACCTAGAGGAAAACCATGACCATGAACGACAGGAAATTCAATATGACACGGCGCACAGTCTTGAAAGCAGGCACAGCTATTTCAGTATCAGCCTTCAGCGGTCTGGCAACCCAGGGTGTGTGGGCTGCAGGTTCGGACAAGCCGGAAAAAGAAGAAGTCAAAGTCGGTTTCATTCCGCTGACCGATTGCGCTTCGGTCGTCATGGCTTCCGTCATGGGCTTCGATAAAAAATACGGCATCAAGATCGTGCCGACTAAAGAGTCTTCCTGGGCCGGTGTGCGCGACAAACTGGTCAACGGCGAGCTGGATGCAGCGCATGTCTTGTATGGCCTGGTGTATGGCGTGCATGAAGGCATAGGCGGTGCGAAGAAAGACATGGCGGTGCTGATGGGCCTGAACAATAACGGTCAGGCTATCACCCTGTCGAAGAAGCTGGCTGATAGCGGTGCGATAGACGGTCCGGGTCTGGCCAAGCTGATGCAAATGGAAAAGCGCGAATACACCTTCGCGCAAACTTTCCCGACCGGCACTCATGCGATGTGGTTGTACTACTGGCTGGCGACCTACGGCATCAATCCGATGAAAGACGCCAAAGTCATTACCGTACCGCCACCGCAAATGGTGGCGAATATGCGCGTCGGCAATATGGATGGCTACTGCGTTGGCGAACCGTGGAATCACCGTGCGATCGTTGACGGCATCGGCATTACCGCTGCGACGACACAAGACATCTGGAAAGATCATCCGGAAAAAGTACTGGGCACTACTTCCGAGTGGGTCGCGAAGCATCCGAATACAGCACGCGCGCTGACCGCAGCAGTGCTGGAAGCCGGTCGCTGGATCGATTCTTCGTTATCGAACAAAAACAAAATGGCCGAAGTTATCGCCGCCAAATCCTATGTGAATACTTCAGTTGATGTCATCAACCAGCGCATCCTCGGTCGTTACCAAAATGGCCTCGGTAAAACCTGGGATGACCCTAACTACATGAAGTTCTACAACGACGGCCAGGCGAATTTCCCTTACCTGTCGGATGGCATGTGGTTCATGACGCAGCACAAACGCTGGGGTCTGGCCAAGGGTGAACCGGATTACCTGGGTACCGCCAAATCGGTCAACCGCATCGACCTGTACAAGGAAGCTGCAGCGCTGGCCAATGTACCTGTGCCTAAGAGCCCTATGCGCTCGTCCAAGCTGATCGACGGCGTGGTGTGGGATGGCAAGAATCCAAAAGCTTATGCGGAATCATTCAAGATCAAAGCCTAAGGAAACATCATGAGTGCAATTATGCCTGCAGTAGAAAACGCGCCTGTCAGTGCGTCAGCCGATAACGGAAAAGCGGAGCAAGTCATGCAAAATACGGCAGCATCGGCCAGCGTTGCCACCAAGCCCAAAGTGAAGGGAGGCAAATTATCTTTGCGGCCTTTCTTCCTGGCCGTGGTGCCACCTGTACTCGGCCTGATTTTCCTGGTGCTGGTATGGGAAATCATCGCCGTGAAAAACAGCGGTATTCCATCTCCATCACTGACGCTGAAGTCGGCGATAGAGCTGTTCTCCGATCCGTTCTACAGCAATGGCCCGAATGATCAGGGCATAGGCTGGAATATCCTGGCATCGCTGAAACGGGTAGGTGTCGGTTTCGGTCTGGCTGCATTGGTCGGTATTCCACTGGGCTTCATGATAGGCCGTTTCTCTTTCCTGTCGGGCATGTTCAATCCCATCATCAGCTTGCTGAAACCGGTGTCGCCGCTGGCATGGCTGCCTATCGGCCTGCTGGTATTCAAGGCAGCGGATCCGGCTGCGATCTGGTCCATCTTTATCTGCTCGATCTGGCCGATGATTATCAACACTGCAGTCGGTGTACAGCGCGTGCCGCAAGACTATATGAACGTAGCCAAGGTGTTGAACCTGTCCGAGTGGAAGATCATCACCAAGATTCTGTTTCCATCGGTACTGCCTTATATGTTGACAGGCGTACGCCTGGCGATCGGTACCGCGTGGCTGGTCATCGTCGCGGCCGAAATGCTGACTGGTGGCGTCGGTATCGGTTTCTGGGTATGGGATGAGTGGAACAACCTGAACGTGGCACACATCATCATCGCCATTGTGGTCATAGGCATAGTCGGCCTGGTGCTGGAACAGGTGCTGGTTGCTATTGCCAAATTCTTTAGCTACGAAGATGTGAAAAATTGACGCTGGCTGCAAGCGATCTCAACGTATAGGAAAGCACCATCATGGATAACATACATAGCAAGTTCATCGATATACAGCATGCGGAAATGTCCTTTCATACCAAGAAGGGTGTGTTCAATGCGCTGAGCGATATCAATCTGACGGTAGCGAAAGGTGAGTTCATCACCCTGATCGGGCACTCCGGTTGTGGCAAGTCAACACTGCTCAATCTAATCGCAGGCCTGACGCATGCGACCAACGGCATGCTGCTGTGTGCCAATCGCGAAATAGCCGGGCCGTCGCCGGAGCGCGCAGTGGTGTTTCAGAATCATTCGCTGCTACCGTGGCTGACCTGCTATGAGAATGTGTACCTGGCAGTAGAGCGCGTATTCGGCAGCACCGAAGCAAAAAGCAAATTGCGTGAACGTACCAAGGTTGCGCTGGCGCTGGTTGGCCTGACACATGCAGAGCAAAAACGGCCGAATGAAATCTCCGGTGGCATGAAGCAACGTGTCGGCATCGCGCGTGCCTTGTCGATGGAGCCCAAGGTATTGTTGATGGATGAACCATTCGGTGCGCTGGATGCATTGACGCGTGCACACTTGCAGGATGAGTTGCTGAAGATAGTCGCAGCAACCGGGTCCACCGTGGTGATGGTGACGCATGATGTCGATGAAGCCGTACTCTTGTCCGACAAGATCGTCATGCTGACCAATGGTCCGTCCGCCACCATAGGCGAAATCCTGGAAGTGAAACTGGCGCGTCCACGAGAGCGGGTGGCGTTGGCGCAGGATCCTTTGTACTCGCAATACCGGACAGCGGTGCTGGAGTTCCTGTATCACCGTCAGTCGCATCCGTCCAAGGAAGCGGCTTGATCGGACTGGCTTTGCGGAACCATGGATCCGCAAAGTCAGTTTTGTAGCTCTGCGTTAACGTATCACCAGCAAGTACAGCAACAAGAGATTCAACACGATGGAGATGGCCGCCACTGCACGCCACAGGGAAGCAGGATCACGTTCTGCCAGCGGCTTGGGGGTAATCGCAGGCAGCGGCCGACTCGCGCCACGTTCCAGTGCCAGCAGAAATTCTTCTGCAGTTTCGAAACGATCTGCCGGATCGCGTGCGACTGCTTTCAGTAAAACATTCTCCAGCCATAGCGGTAAATCTGGCCGGTAACGGCTGGGTGGTATGGCTTCGCCAAAGCGCGGTGTCTGGAACGGTTCGATTTCTCCGTATGGGAAATGCCGTGTCAGCAATAAATACAGCGTCACACCAGTTGAGTACAAATCGGTTTGTTGTGAGGCTGGCGCATTATTGAACTGCTCAGGTGCGAGGAAGGACGGCGTACCGGCACGCGGTGCGCGCACTTCATCTTCTGCTTCCAGCCCGGATTGCGCGACGCCCAGATCGAGTATGCGCAACTCGCCATCCTTGCCCAGATGGATATTGCCTGGCTTGATATCGCGATGAATGATGCTGCGCCTGTGCAGCGCACCTATCGCACGGACCAGCTTGGTGCCGTGCGCAATGACATCCGGTATCGTGAAATGTTCACCGGCATCCAGATGCTGTTGCAGCGTATTACCGTCATGCCAGGTGGTGAGGTAATACAGGTAGGTCTTGTTTTCCGGCGTAATGATTTGCGGGAAGAAGCGTGCGACGACGCGTTTGGTCAGCCATTCTTCATGTGCAAATGCCGAACGTTCATGCACATCCTGCGCGCGATCAGGATGCAAGGTCTTCAGCACTAGATAGCGCGGCGTCTGATTCGCCGCGCGCGGTTCGGAGACGCGGTAGAGCAGGGTGGTGTTGGATGCGTGTATCTGTTCCTCGACCGTATAGCCGTCTATTTGCTGCCCGACCTTGAGCTTGGGAGGTACCGGGAAATGCTGCGAGCCGGATAGCGCATCGCGCAGATTCGTTTCCGGCAACGCATCGACCCGTACCACCAGCGCGCTGACATTATCTTGCGCACCGGCTGCCAGCGCCTTGTCGATCAGCGTATGTGTGATGGCTTCTGTTTCCTGTTGCTTGCCGACCAGCTGCAACAACTGCTCTTTCAGATCGTATTCCGATACCGAAGCCCACACACCATCGGTGGCCAGCAGGAAGGCATCGCCTTCATGCAACTCACCCATGCCATGATCAATCGCCAGTTGCGAGTCCAGTCCGATTGCACGTGTCAGCACGTGCTGCATTTCCGGGCGATCCCACACGTGATCGGCAGTCAGGCGAGTCAGCACACCATCACGTAACAGATACAGACGTGTATCACCGACGTGTGCGAAGTAATAAAAATTGCCACGCAACACCAGCGTGGTCAGCGTGGTTGCCATCCCTGCCAGCTCGGCACGTATCGAACCCTGGTGCTGTACCCAGCTATTGATGGCCTTGAGGACGCGATCCAGTGATTGCGTCACCGGCCAGGTATCGGACGTCGCATAGTAGTCACTGAGCAAGCCACGTATGGTGTACTCCGATGCTTCGCGTCCGCCTTCATTGCCCGATACACCATCAGCGATCGCCGCGATCATGCCCTTGCTCGACAATTCGGGTTCGTCCGGCATGACCATGCCGACAAAATCCTCATTGTGCGGACGCAGACCGGCGCGGGTCGAGTAAGCGGCGGTGAGTGTCAGCGGCATGGCAGCGAGTGTAAAAGCATGATGGGCATGGCTGCTTCAGATTTTTGCATTGGTCATGGCAGCGCTGCCCCAGGTTGTGCGCCAGCGATTTTTCACTGCCGACAAACCGAGCAAGGCAACAATGGCCAGTGCGGCGAAGACGATCAGACCACCCTGGTAGCTGCCCGTCAATTGTTTGGAGTAACCGAGGCTGGAGGCCAGATAGAAGCCGCCGATACCACCGGCCATGCCGACCAGTCCGGTCATGACGCCGATTTCCTTGCGGAAGCGCTGTGGTACCAACTGGAATACTGCGCCATTGCCGACGCCGAGTGCCAGCATCGCCAATACAAAGATCGCGACCGCTGCCATCGCCGACGACAGGCCGAAGCTGGCGATCAGCATGAAGCTGGCTGCCAGCATATACATCATCGACAAAGTCTTGATGCCGCCGATGCGGTCAGCCAGGCGGCCACCCAAAGGACGCACGGCGGAACCGGCAAACACGCAGGCGGCGGTGAAATAGCCTGCGGTCACCGGCGATAAACCATATTGACCATTGAAGTAAATCGTCAGCGACGAAGCCAGGCCGGAGAAACCACCGAAGGTCACGCTATAGAAGAACATAAACCACCAGGCATCCTTGTCCTTGAGCACGTGCAGGTATTCGACCAGTGATTTAGGTGGCGGGGCGGACGGAGCATCTTTGGTAAAGACCAGATAGACCAAGAATGCGATGCTGAGTGGAATCAGGCACAGCCCGAATACGTTTTGCCAGCCGAACAGGATAGCCAGCGTCGGCGCAAACAGCGCGGCGAAAGCGGTACCTGAATTACCGGCACCGGCAATCCCGAGCGCCGTGCCTTGATGTTCCGGCGGATACCAGCGCGAAGCCAGTGGCAGGGCAACGGCAAAAGCAGCACCGGCGAAACCGAGGATGACACCGAAGGTCAGCATGGTGTGATAGCTGCTGAGGTCACCCAGCCACGCCCACAACAAACCGCTCATGACGATGACCTGGCCGATGATGCCCGCCTTCTTGGGTTTCAGGTGATCGACTAATACACCCATCACGATACGCAGCAAGGCGCCAGCCAATAGCGGCGTTGCCACCATTAAACCTTTTTGCGCCGCAGTCAGTCCGAGGTCGCCGGAGATTTGAACGGCCAGCGGCCCGAGAATGACCCAGACCATAAAACTCAGGTCGAAGTAAAAGAAGGAAGCAAGCAGGGTCGGTGTGTGACCAGCTTTCCAGAATGACGTTTTTTGCATGAGAGCTCGCAGAGTTAGACAGGGTTGCGTCTAAATATGCAAAGGCCATGCCACTTTAGTGCGGGCGTGATCCACGAATGGGCGCGCACTTTTCACGTGTTGACGAATATGGGCGGCTGCACCAAATAAACCGGCTGCCGCACTTGTTGAGTGCGAAATGCAACTTTAAATGGTGCGGAAACAGTAGTCCCTTACCGAAAGTGCACTAAAAGTAAAACTGGCATTTGTTTTGCTTATTTAAATTTGCGAACAACAAATCTGTGGGATGCAGCGATGAAAAAAATGAAATTGGTCATGGTTGGTAACGGTATGGCAGGCGTGCGTACTTTGGAAGAACTGCGCAAGATCGCTCCTGACTTATATGACATCACGGTATTTGGCGCGGAAGCGTACGCCAACTACAACCGTATTCTGCTGTCGCCCGTACTGGCGGGTGAGCAAACCATCAAGGACATCATGCTCAACGATGTCGACTGGTATGCGGAGAATGACATCACCCTGCACCTGGGGAAAAAGATCGTCGAGATCGACCGCGTCAAACGTGTGGTGATAGCCGACGACGGTACCGTCGCACCGTATGACCGCTTGCTGATGGCAACCGGCTCGAATCCTTTCATGCTGCCGATACCAGGCAAGGATCTGGAAGGCGTGATCTCCTATCGCGACATACAAGATACCAACGCGATGATAGAAGCGGCCAAGGTACACAAGCAGGCGGTCGTTATCGGTGGCGGCTTGCTGGGACTGGAAGCAGCGAACGGCCTGAAGCTGCGCGGTATGGAAGTAACTGTCGTGCATTTGCCGACCACCTTGATGGAACGTCAGCTCGACGAAGCGGCAGGCAAGATGCTGCAAAAATCTCTGGAAGACCGAGGCTTGAATTTCTTGCTGGGTAAGAATTCGCAAGAAATCATCAGCGACGCGAACGGTCGCGTGCAAGCCTTGCGTTTCACCGACGGCACCGAAATCCCGACACAACTGCTTGTGATGGCGGTCGGTATCCGTCCGAACACTGCGCTGGCTGAATCCGCCGGCCTGCATTGCAATCGCGGCATCGTCGTCAACGACACCATGCAAACCTATGACCCGCGCGTGTACGCAGTCGGTGAATGCGTGAACCATCGTGGTACGGCGTATGGCCTGGTTGCGCCTTTGTTTGAAATGGCCAAGGTGTGCGCGAATCACCTGGCGAACTTCGGTATCGGTCGTTACCAGGGTTCGGTCACTTCGACCAAGCTGAAAGTAACTGGCATTGATTTGTTCTCGGCTGGTGAATTCCTTGGTGGTGAAGGGACGGAAGAAATCCTGCTGTCCGATCCTATCGGCGGTGTCTATAAAAAGCTGGTGTTGAAAGACGACAAGCTGATCGGTGCCTGCCTGTATGGCGATACGGTCGACGGCAGCTGGTACTTCAACCTGCTGCGCGAAGGTAAAGACATCAGCGAGATCCGCGACACCCTGATGTTTGGCGAAGCCAACACTGGTCGTCCCGGCGACGTTGGTCACGAAGGTTTCAGCAAGGCGGCAGCGATGCCGGATACCGCTGAAGTATGCGGCTGTAACGGCGTGTGCAAAGGCACCATCGTCAAAGCGATCAAGGAAAAAGGTTTGTTTACGATCGAAGACGTGCGCAAACACACCAAGGCTTCCGCCTCCTGCGGTTCCTGTACCGGTCTGGTTGAGCAAATCATCATGGCTACTGCCGGTGGTGATTACTCGGCATCGAACAAAGCCAAGCCGATGTGCGGATGTACTGACCATACACATCAGGAAGTGCGTGATGCGATCAAGGCCGAGAAGTTGTTAACGGTTGCCGGCGTGATGGCGCATATGAACTGGCGTACGCCGAACGGCTGCTCCAGCTGCCGTCCTGGCATTAACTACTACCTGATCTCGACCTGGCCGGGGGAAGCGAAGGATGATCCGCAATCACGCTTCATCAACGAACGTGCACACGCGAATATCCAAAAAGATGGCACTTTCTCCGTCATCCCGCGCATGTGGGGCGGCGAAACCAACTCGTCGGAGCTGCGCCGCATCGCTGACGTGGTCGATAAATTCAAGATTCCTACCGTCAAGGTCACAGGCGGACAACGTATCGATTTGCTGGGTGTGAAGAAAGAAGATTTGCGCGCGGTCTGGCAAGACCTCGGCATGCCATCCGGCCTCGGTTACGCCAAGGGTTTGCGCACCGTAAAAACCTGCGTGGGTTCCGAATGGTGCCGTTTCGGTACCCAGGATTCAACCAAAATGGGGCAGCAACTCGAACATCAACTGGCACGCATGTATGCACCGCATAAGGTCAAGCTGGCAGTCTCGGGCTGTCCGCGTAATTGTGCCGAAGCCGGTATCAAGGACGTGGGCGTGATCGGTGTTGATTCGGGCTGGGAAATCTATGTCGGCGGTAACGGCGGCATCAAAACCGAAGTGGCTGAATTCTTCGTCAAACTTAAAACGCATGAAGAAGTACTGGAGTACGCCGGCGCCTTCCTGCAACTGTATCGCGAAGAAGGCTGGTACCTGGAACGAACCGTGCATTACCTGGCACGTGTAGGCCTGGATCATGCAAAGCAAAAAGTACTGGAAGACGAAGCCAACCGCAAAGCGCTGTATCAGCGCCTGCTGTTCTCGCTGGAAGGTGAGTCCGATCCATGGCATGAACCGGAAAAAGCGATGGTCGATACGCGTCAGTTCGAACCATTGTCGATCTGATCAGGCGGATGTCAGTGCACTAAGCGCGGACATCCGGCAAGTACACAGCACATTTGTTTATAACAACTCATCACAATTTTTATCAAGGCCACATATGTCTAATCAATGGAAAGTCATCTGCAAGGTAAGCGACATTCCTGTACTCGGTTCCCGCGTCGTCAATCGCGTGGATAAACCGAATGTCGCCATTTTCCGTAACAGCGAAGACAAAGTCTTTGCTTTACTCGACCGTTGTCCGCACAAGGGTGGCCCCTTGTCGCAAGGTATCGTATTCGGCGAACGTGTCGCCTGCCCGTTGCATAACTGGAGCATAGGCATGAACGACGGTTGCGCCGCAGCACCGGATGAAGGCTGCACTCAAACCTTCTCCGTCAAGATCGAGAGTGGTGAGGTCTATCTGGATGTCGTCGAATTGAATGCACCTGTCAGCGAGGCTGCTACTGCATGAATGCATCCTTGCTTTCTACTGCCCGGCTTGAACCTTCTGCGAGCGCTTTGCTATCGACAGAAACCAAAGCCACCTGCTGTTATTGCGGGGTGGGCTGTGGTGTCTTGATAGAAAGCGATGGAGAGAAAGTCATCGGAGTACGCGGTGACCCGGATCATCCGGCCAACTTTGGTCGTCTGTGCACCAAGGGCAGCACGCTGCATCTGACGGCGCGCCCCAACCTGCAACAGCAATCGCGCGCGCTGTATCCGGAAATGCGCCTGGCGCGCAGCGATGAACGTGAACGTACATCGTGGGCAACCACGATGGATTTCATCGTCAATAAATTCGCTGCGACCATACGTGACCACGGTCCCGATAGCGTAGGCTTTTACCTTTCGGGGCAGTTGTTGACCGAGGATTACTACGTCTTTAACAAACTGGCCAAGGGTTTGATCGGTACCAATAATGTCGATACCAATTCCCGCCTGTGCATGTCGAGCGCGGTTGCCGGTTACAAGCAAACCCTGGGTGCGGATGCCCCACCGCCATGCTACGAAGATATCGATCATGCACAAGTCATCTTTATCGTCGGCTCCAACACGGCGTATGCGCATCCGATCATTTATCGCCGGATAGAAGATGCACGCAAAGCCAATCCTTTACTGAAGGTCATTGTTGCCGATCCGCGCCGGACGGATACCGCACGTGAAGCGGACCTGTTTCTGCCTATCTTGCCGGGTACTGATGTGGCGTTGTTTAACGGCATGCTGTACATCTGCCTGTGGGAAGACCTGGTGGATCTCGATTACATCGCTGAGCACACCGAAGGCTTTGCCGAGCTCAAGCAAACGGTGCGTGACTACACGCCGAAATTTGTCGCGGAAATTTGCGGCATCAAGGAAGAAGAATTGATGCAGGCGGCGCGCATGTTTGGCAAGTCGCAAGCATCCTTGTCCATGTATTGCCAGGGCCTGAATCAATCGTCGTCCGGCACTGCGAAGAATGCAGCACTGATCAACCTGCACCTGGCCACACATCAAATCGGCAAGCCGGGTGCTGGCCCGCTGTCACTGACTGGTCAACCGAATGCGATGGGTGGTCGTGAAGTCGGTGGCCTGTCCACCATGCTGTCGGCGCATCGTGATCTGGCGAATCCTGAACATCGCGCCGAGATCGCCAAGCTGTGGGGCGTGCCTGATGTGCCAGCGACGCCAGGTAAGAGCGCGGTAGAAATGTTCGAAGCGGTGCGCACCGGCGAGATTAAAATTATCTGGATCGTCTGTACCAATCCGGCGCAATCCATGCCGGAGCAGGCGATGATACGGGAAGCCTTGCGCAACGCAGAATTGGTGATCGTGCAGGAAGCCTATAAGACTACGGCCAGCTGCGATTACGCTGACGTATTGCTGCCAGCTTCGACCTGGAGCGAGAAAGAGGGCACGGTCACTAATTCTGAACGCCGCATCACGCGCTTCAAATCGGTACTGCCCAAGCTGGGTGAAAGCAAACACGACTGGGAAATCGCAATTGAATTTGCACGCAAGCTGGAAGGTGTGCTCGGTAAAACAGCGTCGCTCTTTCCGTTTGCGAACACCGAAGAAATCTGGAATGAACATCGCGAGTCGACACGTGGTCGTGACCTCGACATCACCGGCTTGAGCTTCAAGCTGCTGGAAGAGCAGGGGCCACAACAATGGCCATTTCCGGAAGGTGCGAGCAGCGGCAAGAAGCGTCTGTATGAAGACGGCATCTTCCCGACTGCCAACGGCCGTGCAAAGTTTGTGAATACGCAGTACCAGCCGCTGGCGGAACAGGTTGACGCGCGTTATCCTTTCCACCTGACCACAGGTCGTTTGCGCGATCAGTGGCATGGCATGAGCCGCACCGGTACGGTGGCGCAATTGTTTTCGCATGCATCGGAACCGTCTATTGTCTTGTCCAAAGTCGATATGGAGCGTCGCTTGCTCAATGTCGGTGACCTGGTGCATGTCACCAGCAAGCGCGGTTCACAAATCTTTCCAGTGGCAGTCGGTGATGATATGCGCGCCGGGCAAGCCTTCATCGGCATGCACTGGGGCGAAGAGTATGTCTCCGGTCGCGGTCGCGACGGCGATGGTAGCTACGGTGTGAATGCACTGACGACACCGGCTTTCGATTGCAGCTCCAAGCAACCTGAACTCAAGCATGCTGCGGTCAAGATCCTGAAAGCGGAATTTCCGTGGCGCTTTATCGTGTTTGGCTGGGTAGATGAAGCGAAGTTGCTGGATTTGCAGTCGGCGTTACGCCCTGCGATGCGCAAGTTTGCCTATGCTTCGTGCACCTTGTTCGGACGCGATAAAGTTGGTGTGCTGTTCCGTGCAGCAGATGACTATGCTGCTGACCCGGCACTGACAGCGGAGATCGAAAGCAAATTCAACATCACCGGTACCCAGGTGCTGCGTTATGACGATACCAAGCGCGGCAATTCACGCCGCATCCTGGTCGGTGATGGTAAATTGCAGGCGGTGGCGCTGGCAGGCGATATCTCGGCTGAAGGCTGGCTCAAGGAATATCTGGAGAGCGAACAGTCGGTTGCTGCACTAGGTCGTTTGTTGCTGATGCCTTCGAACAAACCGCCGCAAAACTTCAAGTCGCGTGGCCGTATTGTTTGCAACTGTTTCAATGTATCTGAAACGGAAATCAACGATAGCCTGGTCGGTATGCATGGTGATGCGGATGCGAAGCTGGCTGTTTTGCAGCAGGGCCTGAAGTGCGGTACCAACTGCGGGTCATGCGTGCCGGAACTAAAAAAAATCATATCCAGCCAGATCATGCCAGCCAAGGCAGCGTGAGCTATTCCTTGTAATTTTTAAAATGGCCGGGCCCGCTTCCACCCTTTCGGAGAAGCGGGCTTCGGTGTACCCTCTGCAGCATGCAAAATCCTTCCCATACTGAACCTTTCGCCACTGCTCGTTTCATCAAGGAAATCGGCCGTGGCGTCAAAGGTGCGCGCAGTTTGTCGCGCGACGATGCTTATCAACTATATGCCGCGATGCTGGACGGTCGTGTGTCTGACCTCGAGATGGGCGGCATCATGTTGGCGATGCGCATCAAGGGCGAATCGGTGGATGAGATCGCCGGTTTCATCGATGCGGCGGAAGCGTCGTTCGAACCTTTGTCTGCACCTGCAGGCGAATACGCACCTATCGTCATTCCGAGCTATAACGGCGCGCGCCAGATGCCTAATCTGTTGCCCTTGATGGCTTTGCTGCTGGCACGTGCCGGTGCGCCGGTATTCATCCACGGCGTAACCACCGATCCCGGACGCGTGACCACTGCAGAAATCCTGCATGAGATGGGTTACCCGCTATCGCATACCGCAGCGCAAGCGGCAGAGCAATTTGCGCTGCGCGCGCCGGTACTGATGCCGATCGCCGACCTGGCGCCGCGCCTTGAGCGTTTGCTGGCGATGCGACGCATCCTCGGCGTGCGTAACTCGACCCATACCCTGGTCAAAATCATGCAGCCGTTTGCCGGTCCGGCCTTGCGCCTGACTTCGTACACGCATCCTGAATACCTGACCATGCTGACAAGCTACTTCACCACGGCTGCACCATCCGAGCGCGGTGAGGCCTTCCTGATGCGCGGTACGGAGGGGGAAACGGTCGCCAATGCCAAGCGTGCACAACAAATTAGCTGGATGCACGACGGTGTATGCACTGTCCTGGTGCAAAGGCAGGAGCCGGTAGACGATATGCCACCTTTACCAGCCGAGCGCGATGCCGTTACGACGGCCAGATGGATAGAAGCCGCGCTGCGCGGTGAGCAGCCGATACCGGTGTCCATTTCGGAGCAGGTGGAACAGTGTTTGCTTGTAGCTAAGAACCTAAAAAGCAAACAAGGTGTACAAGATGGAGCAGCAAAAACAGCAAGCAGCTAAGGTCTATCTGGTCGGTGCAGGTCCCGGCGATCCGGACTTGCTGACCCTCAAGGCTGTCAAAGCAATCGCCCGTGCAGACGTGATCCTGATCGACGATCTGGTCAATCCGGAAGTATTGCAATATGCACCGTCTACCGCGCGCGTCGTCAACGTCGGTAAACGCGGCGGCTGCCAGCAAACCCCACAAGAATTCATAGAACGCCTGATGTTGTCCGAAGCGCAAGCAGGGCAGTGCGTGGTGCGCCTGAAAGGCGGCGATCCGTTTATCTTTGGGCGCGGTGGCGAAGAGCGCGATCACCTGCAGGCAGCCGGTATAGAAGTTGAAGTCGTCAATGGCATCAGCAGCGGACTCGCTGCACCTGCTTCGATAGGCGTGCCCCTCACGCATCGCGACTGGAGTCAGGGCGCGATTTTCATTACCGGTCACGGCAAGAATGCCGAATCGAATCCTGACTGGACGACACTGGCCAAGCTGAACCTGACGCTGGTGATTTATATGGGTATCGCGCGCTGTGCTGAAATCCAGGCGGCGCTGCTGGCTGGCGGCAAGTCGGGCGCGACACCGGTAGCCGTCATTCAGTCAGCAACCGGCATGGCGCAGGCGCAATTGATCACGACCTTGTCGGCCTTGCCGCAGGCACTGGCTGAATCGGGCATAGGCAGCCCCGCGATTATCGTGATTGGCGACGTCGTGCGTTGCGCCGTGCAGGAGACGACATCAGCATCCACGCAGACCTTGCGTGACGCAGTTCTTGCACAACTGACAGCATAGTATGCAAAACAAGCGGCTGGCTGAAGCCGGCTGCGCTTACAATCACGGCTTATTTCCATTTGTAGTAAGCCATGACTAAACAGTTTGATGTTGCCGTAATCGGCGCAGGCGCAGCGGGCATGATGTGCGCATCAGTTGCCGGCCAGCGCGGCAAAAGCGTAGTGCTGATCGATCACGCAGCCAAACTCGCAGAAAAAATCCGTATCTCCGGCGGCGGCCGCTGTAACTTCACCAATATAGACGCGACGCCGCAAAACTTCCTTTCGCAAAATCCGCATTTTTGCAAAAGCGCCTTGTCGCGCTACACGCCGCAAGACTTCCTCGCGCTGATGAAGCGCTATCGCATTGCCTACCACGAGAAGCATAAAGGCCAGCTGTTCTGCGATAACTCGGCAGAAGACATCATCAGCATGCTGAAAGCCGAATGTGCACTCGGCAATGTGTCATGGCGTATGCCGTGCACAGTGGGTGCTATCAGTAAAAGCGGTGAGCAGTTCAGGATAGAAACGAATACCGGCGAGATCCTCGCCAATAGCCTGGTCATCGCGACCGGCGGTTTGTCTATCCCGAAAATAGGCGCGACTGATTTCGCCTATCGCATCGCTCAACAATTCGACCTGAAAATGGTCGAGCCGCGTCCCGGCCTGGTGCCGCTGACCTTCGATGCTAACGCCTGGCAACCTTTTGTGCCCTTGTCCGGCATAGCCTTGCCGGTAGAAGTCGAAACCGGTGCGAAGAAAACGCGCGGTTACTTCAAGGAAGACTTGCTCTTCACGCATCGTGGCCTGTCCGGCCCGGCCATCCTGCAGATTTCCAGCTTCTGGCAACCCGGTACGCCACTGACTATCAACCTGGTGCCGGAGACTGATATTGCCGAAGCATTGATAGCAGGCAAGTCCAGCAGCAAGAAAAACCTCGGCAATCAATTGGCGCAGTGGCTACCATCGCGTCTGGCGGATGAATGGCTCAAGGTCAACGGCTTCAAGGCGGATGCACGTGTGGCGGACATGCAGGACAAGCAATTGCGCAGCCTGGGGGCGTCGCTTAACCAGTGGAGCATCATCCCGAATGGCTCGGAAGGCTACCGCAAGGCTGAAGTGACACTGGGTGGCGTCGATACACGTGAACTGTCGCAGCAAAGCATGATGGTGAACAAGGTGCCGGGTTTGCACTTCATAGGCGAATCGGTTGACGTGACCGGCTGGCTGGGCGGCTACAACTTCCAGTGGGCCTGGGCATCAGGTGTTGCAGCGGGGCAAGCTGTTTAAACTGGGTAAAGACTACTGACATCTAGTGTCAGTAGTGCAAGCTATGCTATCGGCTGTTTACATACTCATAAATAACGGAGCGACCCCATGAGCAACGAGAATCCCAGCATCATTTCCCATGTTTCGATAGGTACCAACCAATACGAGAAGGCTAAGGCTTTCTATGACGTCGTGCTGGCGGCGCTGGATATCAAGGTCATCATGGAGCACCCGGGTGCGGTCGCTTACGGTCGTCAGTATCCCGAATTCTGGGTGCAGACGCCGCATAACGGCAAACCGGCGGAAATCGGCAATGGCTTCCATATGGGCTTTATCGCCACCAGCAAGGAGCAGGTGCATGCGTTTTATGATGCGGCGCTGGCGGCTGGCGCCACTGACGACGGTGCGCCGGGCCCACGTCCGCTGTACGGCGATCCGTATTACGGCTGCTTTGTGCGGGATCCGGAAGGGCACAAGCTGGAAGCCGCCTACTGGGATGCCGAGCTCAGCCTCAAGCTGTACGGCCACTAAGCCCAGTCTGCACGGGGCCTGGCGCTGCATGTGTGGCGTTTTGGCCCCGTATCTGCTTGGGCTTGAATAAAGAGCCTTCCCTTTGTGGAACAAGGCTGCTATAATCTTCGACTCACTACCCAACATTGGTTTACATTTACATGACCACTATCCGCCTTAAAGAAAACGAGCCGTTCGAAGTCGCTATGCGTCGCTTCAAGCGCACCATTGAAAAAACTGGTTTGCTGACCGATTTGCGCGCGCGCGAGTTTTACGAGAAGCCAACTGCTGAACGCAAGCGCAAGCTCGCTGCAGCTGTGAAACGCCACTACAAGCGTATCCGCAGCCAGCAATTGCCTAAGAAACTGTACTAATTCCAATGGCTGCGCGCCCTTGTGAGCGTGCGGTACTCAGAATTAGTCGCAAACCCGCTCCGGTGTTGGTCCGCAGCGGGTTTTGGCGTTTTTAATGATCGCTTGATTAATCAGATATCGGAGTGCGTATGAGCCTGAAAGAACAGATCACAGAAGATATGAAAGCGGCGATGCGCGCCAAAGAGGCGGGCAAGCTGGGCACGATTCGCCTGATTACCGCTGCTATCAAGCAAAAAGAAGTCGATGAGCGTATCGAGCTCGATGACGCGCAAGTGCAAGCCATCATTGAAAAAATGATCAAGCAACGCAAGGATTCGATTTCGCAATTCCAGGCTGGCGGTCGTCAGGATCTGGTTGATATCGAACAAGCCGAGCTGACTGTGCTGACTACTTACATGCCTAGCGCATTGTCGGATGCTGAAGTGCAGGGCGAAGTTGCCGCTGCGGTCGCTGCGTCCGGCGCTGCTGGTCCGCAAGACATGGGCAAAGTCATGGCTATCCTCAAAGCGAAACTCGCTGGCCGTGCCGACATGACAGCAGTGTCCGGCTTGGTAAAAGCTGCTCTGACCAAAGCCTGATCGTCTTCAGCATACTGCTGCCGGCGTGATACCACAGTCGTTTATCCAGGATCTCCTCAACCGCGTCGACATCGTCGACGTGGTGGGTCGTTACGTGCAGCTGAAAAAAGGCGGCGCGAACTTCATGGGCTTATGCCCGTTCCACAACGAAAAATCCCCCAGTTTTACCGTCAGTCCGACCAAGCAGTTTTATCACTGCTTTGGTTGCGGTGCGCATGGTACGGCGATCGGCTTCCTGATCGAATATTCGGGCATGGGCTTTGTCGAAGCGGTCAAGGATCTGGCGCAAAACGTCGGCATGATCGTGCCGGAAGCAGAGGATCGTTTGCCACCGGCGCAGCGTGCCGAGCATCAGGCGAAAAGCCTGGCCTTGTCGGAAGCGATGTCACGTGCCTGTGACTACTATCGCCAGCAATTGCGTCATGCCGAAGGGGCAAAAAACTACCTCAAAGGGCGTGGCCTGACTGGTGAAATCGCGGCTCGTTACGGCATGGGCTATGCGCCGGAGGGCTGGGATGGTTTGCGTTCGGTCTTTCCTGATTATGAAGTCGAGGCGCTGGTCGAATCCGGCCTCGTCATCGACCGGGTGGAGGAAGACGGCTCGCATCACAAACGCTATGACCGTTTCCGTGATCGCATCATGTTCCCGATCCGCAATACCAAGGGGCAGGTCATCGGTTTTGGTGGTCGCGTATTGGACGGTGGCGAGCCTAAATACTTGAATTCGCCCGAGACGCCCTTATTTCAAAAGGGTAGCGAACTCTATGGTTTGTTCGAGGCACGCCAGGCTATCCGCGAAGCTGGATATGTGCTGGTGACCGAAGGTTATATGGACGTGGTTGCGCTGGCGCAGATGGGTTTCCCGCAGGCCGTAGCGACTTTGGGTACGGCATGTACGCCTATCCATGTGCAAAAGCTATTGCGCCAGACCGACCAGGTCATTTTTAGTTTTGATGGTGACAAGGCAGGGCGTCGTGCTGCACGTCGTGCGCTGGAAGCCAGCCTGCCGCATGCGGGTGACAACAAAGTCATCAAATTCCTGTTCCTGCCGAGTGAGCATGATCCGGATAGTTACATCCGTGAACTCGGTACAGAAGCATTTGAAAAACAGGTGCAGGATGCGATGCCTTTGTCGCAGTTCTTGCTGAAAGAAGCAGTCGGTGACAACGACCTTGGTACGCCGGAAGGCCGCGCCCGTGCGCAGTTCGATGCGAAGCCCTTGTTGCAGGCATTGCCGCCGTCGTCATTGCGTTTGCAGATAGTACGCAGCCTGGCGCAGATCACGGAAAGTACGCCAGCTGAAATCGAAGCGTTATTTGAGCTGTCGCAGCCAATTTCCCATGTGCGGGCGCCGCCGCCGCGTACCAAGCGCGCTGCGCCGCAAGGGCTGGAGCGTCAGATCATACGTTTGCTGGTTGCGCACCCGATGCTGGCTGGTGAAATGGATCAGGCGGCTATCGATGCCGCGGTGCGTCTGGCACCTGACGGTGAAGAAATGCTGATGCAACTGGTCACCATGGCGCGCGACATGGGTGCGCAGGCGAACTTTGCGATCCTGGCGGAAATGCTGCGTTCCAGCGGTTCGGATCTGGAGCCGCTGATTGCAGAAATTGCCGCTGAACCGGAGTCCGATGTGGCGCTGGCCCGGTTGGAGCTGGCAGGTGCGATCAGGCAGATCAAAATGCAGGCCTTGCGCGATGAATTGCAGCAATTGGTAGCAGGCGGACTGGCCGGAGAAGCAGCGCAGGCGCGCTTCCGCGAATTGACCATGCAACAAGAGCAATTGCGACGTCAGGCGCAGGCGGAAATGATGCAAAGAGGCTAATTTTGCTCTCCCGGGGAGGGGAAGTGTTCCCTCTTATGTTATAATTAAAGGCTTTCGATTCAAGCTCTTAGACATGGTGGTAATAAAGTAATCGGAAAGAAAATCAATAAACTTGCGCGGGCGTAAGCCGGAGTTGAATGCGCAAATCAGCTCGTCGAGCGCAAGCTTAACCGCGCTTCAAGAGCATAACCTTGGTAGTCGATCCAATGGCGAATGCAATGAAGAAACCCGCGAAAACCCAAACGCTCACCGCGAGCAAAGCCAAATCGGCTGCAGCGGTGAAGACAAGTAAAACTGTTGAAAAGAAAGTAGTTGCCGCAAAGTCGGCTGGCCAGGCTAAAGCCGTGGCTGCCAAAACCAAAGCGGCGGCGAAAACGCCTGCAGCCAAAGTTTCATCCAAAGTAGCTGCAAAGCCGGTATCAGTGCAATCGAAAGCCCCTGTGACAAATAAGAAATCTGAAGTGAAGTCTGCTAGTAAGTCAGCAAAAGTCGAGCCAAAAGTCGAGTCGCGTCCTGGCGTTAACGTCATGATCACGGCGACCGTCAGCCAGACTACCGACGCCGCTACCCTCGCTGCGATCGATACCTCCGGCTACATCCTGCCGTCGGTGAAAGTACCTGGACGTCGTGGCCGCAAACCAAAAGAATTCCAGCCTGAGAACGATGAAATCGCAGCATTGAATGCGGTCGAACGCGCAGAAATGAAAGCCGTCGACAAAGCGAAAGCCAAAGATCGCAAGGCCAAAGAAAAAGCATTGTTGAAAGACGCATTCTCGTCCGATACAGAAGCCAGCGAAGAAGAACTCGAAGCGCGTCGCCAGAAACTCAAGACGCTGATCAAGTTCGGTAAAGAGCGCGGCTTCCTGACCTACGCAGAAATCAACGATCACCTGCCAGAAAACATCATCGATCCGGAAGCGATCGAAGGCATCATCGGTACCTTCAATGACATGGGTATCGCGGTCTACGAACAGGCACCGGACGCAGAAACACTGCTCCTGTCCGACAACGTAGCCACCGTTGCCAGCGATGATGAAGCCGAAGCTGCTGCTGAAGCAGCGCTCTCGACCGTCGATTCCGATTTCGGCCGTACCACCGATCCTGTGCGTATGTACATGCGCGAAATGGGTTCGGTAGAACTGCTGACCCGCGAAGGCGAGATCGACATCGCAAAACGTATCGAAGACGGCCTGCGTGACATGATCCAGGCGATCTCCGCATGCCCGACCACGATTGCAGAAATTATCGCTGCTGCTGAGCGCATCTCCAAAGACGAAGCCAAGATCGACGAAATCGTCGACGGCCTGGTCGACCTGGATGCGGTTGAGCCAGTAGTTGCCGCGCCTGCTCCTGCCGCTGCTTCGGATGACGAAGAAGACGAAGAAGAGGACGAGGACGAAGAAGAGGAAGAAGAAGAAACCGCGTCCGCATCTGGTGGTGCTGCCGGTTTCTCGAGCGAACAGCTGGAGCAACTCAAGCGTGACTCGCTCGCCAAATTCTCGACCATTGCCCAGCAATTCGACAAGATGCGCAAAGCGTTCGAGAAAGAGGGCTACAACTCCAAGCCTTACGTCAAGGCGCAGGAAGTCATCTCGAATGAACTGCTCAGCATTCGCTTCACCGCCAAAGTTGTCGAGAAACTGTGCGACACCTTGCGTGGTCAGGTTGATGAAGTCCGTCACATCGAAAAACAAATTCTCGACGTTGCAGTGAATCGTTGCGGCATGCCGCGCGGCCACTTCATCAAAGTCTTCCCAGGCAATGAAACCAATCTGGACTGGGTAGATGGCGAAGTAAACGGTAAGCATGCATACAGCGTCGTGTTGGCACGTAACGTACCGACCGTCAAAGAACTGCAGCAAAAACTGATCGACCTGCAAGCACGTGTAGTCTTGCCGTTGCCTGACCTGCGCGCCATCAACAAAAAGATGGCTGCCGGTGAAATGAAGGCACGCAAAGCAAAACGTGAAATGACAGAAGCTAACTTACGTCTGGTCATTTCCATTGCGAAAAAGTATACTAACCGCGGTTTGCAATTCCTGGATCTGATCCAGGAAGGCAATATCGGTTTGATGAAGGCAGTCGACAAGTTCGAATATCGTCGCGGCTTCAAATTCTCGACTTATGCAACCTGGTGGATCCGTCAGGCCATCACTCGTTCGATCGCCGATCAGGCTCGCACCATCCGTATTCCGGTGCACATGATCGAAACGATCAACAAGATGAATCGCATCTCGCGTCAGATTTTGCAGGAAACCGGTGCAGAACCGGATCCGGCAACACTGGCGATCAAGATGGAAATGCCGGAAGACAAAATCCGCAAGATCATGAAGATCGCGAAAGAGCCTATTTCGATGGAAACACCGATAGGCGACGACGACGATTCGCATCTGGGCGACTTCATCGAAGACAACAACACATTGGCTCCGGCCGATGCAGCGTTGCACGCTTCGATGCGCGGTGTAGTCAAGGACGTACTCGATTCCCTGACACCACGTGAAGCCAAAGTCCTGCGTATGCGTTTTGGTATCGAAATGTCGACCGATCACACGCTGGAAGAAGTGGGTAAGCAATTCGACGTTACACGTGAGCGTATTCGCCAAATAGAAGCAAAGGCGTTGCGCAAACTGCGTCACCCATCGCGGTCAGATAAATTGAAGAGCTTCCTGGAAGGTAATTAAGCTCTCATCAAGTTGTCGGGCCTCTAGCTCATGCTTGGTTAGAGCAGCGGACTCATAATCCGTTGGTGCCGTGTTCGACTCACGGGAGGCCCACCAAATAAAATAGGAAATAGCTTTATTTTTCAATAATTTAGCTTGATTCCTATTAATAGGGATTAGTAGTGATTGGTAATAAATCTACTGTCCCACTGTCCCATGATTGTCCCAAAAAGCCACTTGACGCTAAGTGGCTTTTTTTATATGCTGTTACTTGTAGGTAATAAAAATGGAAGCGGAGTTAATTGCCATCGTCATGGACTCCCTTCGTAAACAAACGCGATCATGACGATTGAGCGAACCCAAACAAAGTGATAAGGGTTTGCAATAAAGACAAAATGCAAACGACACCCGAAATAGCGTTCGGGAGGGGACGTAAGCGATACAGCCAAGCGAGAAGCTGTGTTCTGCTGAAGCCTGATTAGCAAACTCCTTGAAGTACTAAGCGAAGGTGAATCGTGATCACCAGCTTAGCTACTAACAGTAGGCACTACTCGTTTCCGCCAATCGATGAGATCGGCGGCTTACGCTTAGGTGTCTATATGAGTCAAAATACTTCCTATCCCAAGGCCTCTGCGGCCAAACGATCAAATTCTCCATCTTCAGTTCCGCGCGTTCTTAGTGTCGAAGATCTATCCCCCATACTTAAACTGGCTCCGACTTCGATTCGGCACTACACAGGCAACAGCGAAACGCTAGGTCACCTGCTGCCCAAGTGGTTTAAATTGCCCGGCGGAAGACGCTTGTTGTGGCTTGAAGAAGATGTTCTTGCCTTCATCCAATCCGGAATAGACGCAACCATTCCAGAAAAACCACGTAAACGTGGGCGACCGACCAAGGCTGAACAAGTGCGAAATGCTGCGCTCGTTTTTACCCGAACAAAAAACTAAGCAGATGTCCGGTATGTCTGCACCTTCAACTAAAAAAGAGTTGCATCCCTCAACACGCGTGGCGCTGCGCATTGCTCAAGACCGAAATGATGCAGCGATTGAAGCAAGCGAAGCCAAAAGAGCATTAGAGCCGAAACAAATATTTTTGCCTGGCTTTGATATTGGCGCGATGCCGAACCATTTGAACAGGTCCAGCCTAATTGCCCCTATCGCACGGCGTGCTCGTACGTTTCACAATAGGGTGGTGATGGTCACCCGAAAGGATTGCGTCCTTACATATACAGGCGAGCAATTGGATGAAGCCGACGGCGATTTAATGATGGCTCTGATATTTTTTGCGCAAGCACGGCCATTTGGCACCGTGGTCGTGCTCAAGCGAAAAGAGATACTCCGCAAAATAAAAACTGGACTCATAGGCAGCACTCAGTACGCATGGCTTCAACAAAGCATACTGCGACTCCGAGCCGCGATGTTGGTTCTAGAAGCTAAATACACGAACGGATCGCAGCGATACACAATCGGTAATACGTTGACCTTCAACCTTATCAAGGACCTTGAGTACGACGACAAAACAGATAAGTACAGCTACATACTAGACCCCCGCTGGGAGCAGATGTTCGGCAATCGTGAATACAGCCTGATCGACTGGAGCAAGCGAATGCTTATTGGCAGGGGTCAAGAAATGGCCAAAACGCTCCAACGATTGGTGGCAACCTCCTCAAATCCAATTCAGCGCTTCCCACTCGACAAACTTAGACAACAAATGCAGTACGGAGGACGTGATCGTGATTTTAAAAAGGCACTGGAAAAAGCAGCAGCCGAATTAGTGCGACTTGAACTGATAAAAAATGCGCGGATAGGGCAAAACACAAAGGGTGAGGAACAGCTAACTATTCAAATATGAGTAGTGGCATAGCGTCGCGCCTGAAGTGGCATAGCGTCGCAGATTAGTGGCATAGCCTCGCGGTTTAGTGGCATAGCGTCGCTCCCCCATCACTGAAAGCCGCATGAATAAAGGATTTGCCGATACATCGATGCCCTTTACCTTCTTCTTACCCTTTATTTACTCAAGGCGACCTGTGGATAACTGAATTGAATTGGCTTTATCAATATAAAAACAAAAGGTACACAAACGTATGTACACAAAAACAGAACTGAGGTCGGTAGAGCGGGCTCACCCTGCTCTGCAGGGCTGCGGGCAGCCTGTTTTTGAAAGCAGGCGGGTGGTGTTTTAATGTTTTAAAAACGCTCTGTAAGGTAGCGACGGCTATGGCTGTAAAAACGGTCACGGTGCGCAGGCCTGAGAGCATAGCAAAGCCATACTGAAATGACGGGCCCGTAGGTCACTTAGGGCAGTCAATTGCGATTAGCAACAATAAAAAAAGGATGAAAATGAACCGAAATAAAAGTGAAAGCAAATCTTCGGTGGTGCCGTTGACCTTAAATTTTTACCTCCCCGGAGTGGCTTACCCTGCCAGCAGCGGGACAATTTCGAAGAAATTGTGTAGTAAGTCCACATACGATGTGGGCCTTACCACGGATGCAAGCTAACCATGGGATATGCCATCCTGCGTACCCAAAAGCTGAAATCAGGCCATGCGGTGAGGCGATCACTGAAACACGCTTTCCGCGAGCAAGACACGCCAAATGCTGACCCTAATCGCAAGCACAAAAACACGCACATCGGCGCGACTAACGTCGCCCAGGCGTTGGAGCGATTCAACTCGAGATTGCCTGCCAAGGTACGCAGCAATGCCGTGCTTGCCATTGAATATTTGATCACCGGCAGCCCCGATGTTATGAACGGTAAAAGCCCGGAAGCGCAAGACGCCTACTTCGACGATGCGCTCAAGTGGCTTAAAGCCAAGCATGGCGAGGAGAATGTTGTCTATGTCGGCATACACAGAGACGAAACTACGCCCCATTTGTATGCTTACGTAGTGCCGCTTGTCGAGGGCAGTAAGCTGAATTGCCGAGCGTTCTTAGGCGGAGCTAAGGCGCTTAACCAAATGCAAACTGATTTTGCGCTGAAGGTCGGTCTGGCTCACGGCTTGCAGCGTGGCATAGAAGGCAGTAAAGCTCGACACACATCGATTCAACACTACTACGCCAGAGCCAATGCTGCGTTTGAGCCGTTGCCCGTGGTTAAAACCGTCCACCAGAAACTGCGCGAAGAGCCGGTGAAGCCGAGTTTGTTCGCCAGTAAAGAAGTAAGAGCGTTCTGGCAGAATGATTACGACACATGGCTGCGAGAGAAGGCTGTAGCCGTCAAGCTGACAGAGCAGCGGAGGGAGGAAATGAAAGCCCAGCGCGATGTGGCAGTAGCCATGGCCAGCCAGTATCAGGCGCAGGCTAAGGAGGCAGAAGCACTCAAGGTTCAGGTGAACGAGTTGAAGGTGGCCAACAACCGCTACGCGGCTAGGTTTACAAAGCAGGAGACAACCACGCGCAAGTTGCAGGCGGTTGCTCAGTTGTTCACTATGGAGGAGGTCAAGGTCGCACAAGTACGCCAGTACCAGAAGGACGCGGAGAAGGCTAGGCAGACGGAATTGGCACGCCAGAAGGCAGCAGTCGCGTCAATGGCCAAGAGCTTCGAGGCAGAAACGACCAAGCGCGTGCTGAACATTCAACAGTTATTGCGGGGAGGTAGTGGTGCGGCGCACACGTTCGGTATGAAAGCGGCAGCAGCAATGAGAGTCGCCAATGGTGACGCAAGCAAGGTTGACTGGATAGAAATAGAGGTGCGCGTGGCACATGAGGCAATTGGACAACACGGTCAGACCCCTGAAAACGTCATCAAGGTACTTTTAGAGCATTCTCCAGCCTGTTCTGATCCGGAAACGCACCTGAGACTAAGCAGTGCTATCTGGGATATCGAACTGGAGTCTAAAGCCATGTATGAGCAGGAGAGCGACCGATCTAATGATCCGAAAAATGCAATGCCTTAAATAGTGCGAGCATATTAATTTAATAGTGCGATGTAATAAAAAATGGCTCGCACCATTTAATTTAAATGGTGCGACCTAATTAAATTTCAGTCGCACAATTAATTTCAAAATCATCTGGGTTTATCTTTCGATGATTTCTGCGCTGCGTAGGAAGAGCCGCCCAGCTGTAAAAGACTACGGGCAACTGCTATGTTTCCTGCTTCGACCGGTTGAAACCGCCGCCGATTGCAGACATACAGAGGAGAGCGAGACTAGAGCCAACATCATGCCAACGCTATGAATATTTAAACTAAATATTGAGTGGCAGGTTTGAATGAAAATCGGTGGCAGCTTTGGATGCAACTGAGCGGCAGTTTTAAATGCAATTCAGTGGCAGGATTCATGCAATTAGGCATCTGCGCGCCTGAACTTGGAGTTCAGTGGAATTTTTTGTACTACGAAATTAAAATTGATGACGGGCAGGCTGCACAAAGGAAGCAATGAAAGCGACGATAAGATTAACGGGAACTGGTTTTCGTGCTGCCTTGGAAGATGGGCGACAGTTTGAACGTGAGGGAATAGAAGACTTGGCAAAGGATATTTTTAATGCTGGCATTACTTTCAATGAGGCCTTTTGCGGCGACTGGCGCGACGGCGACGATATCCTTATGATCGGATCGCAAATTGCGCTCAAAGCGGAATTACGCAGACTTGAGAAGGATTGAATGGGCCAGTAAACAAAGCCCCACAATGGCAGCGCGGCTCGAACGAAAATACCAACGGCCTGCTACGTCAATACTTCCCGAAAGGAATGGAGATCTCGGGCTACTCGCAGACTCCATTGAATGCTGTTGCCAGACGACTTAATGAACGACCAAGAAAAACTTTAAACTATGAAACGCCGACTCAACGGTTTTATCAATCTGTTGCATCCACCGGTTGAAACCGCCGCCAAAAGCGGACATTAGTTTTTTGATAAACGCCTTTGACTCATGCTCCTGACTTCATCCCGTTGACTTCGCCTCGATACCAGTTGGAATAGCTAGAAGGTCCTGAAGCTTTGTACCTATTGATCTTAATTTTCCGTCCTCTCCAGCAATAGCTACTAGAGAAATGCCAAATGGAAGGCCGTCTGGCCTGATTGAAGTCGGCAGCGCCAGTGCGCAAAGGTCGAGTGGACTAATAGGGTAAGTGTAGTAGCCAATGTTGTTATTGATCTCGATTGGATTTTCTTTCACTTCGTTGCATTTGTAAGCGCGGCCAGTAGTCGGTGTGACCACGATATCCATAGTGGAAAGCAGTTCTTTTGCTTTTCTACGCAACGCCGTCATTTTGTAGATGGCCTTGATCGTGTCGACGCCGGAATAGCTTAATCCCTTGGCGATCATCGCCGATACCGCTGGGTGTACGGTTTCAGGCCGGTTGGTGACGACATCGCCATAACTTGCTGCACGCTCGGCAAGCAGGCCGCTGTCAAATGGTAGTCGTCCGGCTTCAATGAAAATCGAAAAATCGAACTCGACAGCAGTGCCACCGATAGTCTTTAGGGCCTCAATTGCTTGACCGTACGCTGCCTGGGCTTGCTCATCGCCAAAAAATTTCAGGTGCTCTGCTGCGGGAACACCGAATACAAAAGTATCTATATCGCTGCAGCCGAGAGCAATGTCATTTGCATCTTCGCGACTGAATGTGTCGGTGGCGTCGTATCCTCGAATAGCGTCTAGTATGTAATAACCATCCGCTACCGTACGCGCAAATACAGGAACGCAATCGAAGTAATGGTTGTTGATGACCAACCCGCTACTGCTTACCAACCCTAACGTCGGTTTAACACCAACAATATTGTTCATTGCAGCGGGAATTCTTCCGGAGCCTCCTGTATCGGTTCCGAGTGAAAAGCAAACTACTCCTGCGGCGACGGCGACGCCCGAACCGGAACTTGAGCCACCAGAAACGTATTCAGGATTAAAAACATTTCTGCAATGCTCTCCCATTGTCCTTGTACCGTTCAAGCCGGTAGCAAACTGGTCTAACGTATTCTTGCCGATTAGCAGTGCACCGGCGTCTAGCGCTTTTTGAACACTGCTTGCAGATATTTCCGGTAAACGGTCGATTCCCTCACAGCCGCATGTGGTCCGCATGCCTGCCACATCAATATTATCCTTCACTGAAAATGGAATTCCATAAAGTGGTGGAAGAGCTTTTCCTGCGTATCTGTTTGCTAAAAGTCGTGCCTGTTCTTTCACGGCTTGTTCACTGAGCAGTTCGCTCCATGAAAAATCCTCGCCCCTTGTCCTGATGCGTCGATATGCTTCTTCTACAACGTCTTCCGGCGAGAACTGATCATTCGTATAACCATCGCGAAGTTGATCGAGATTGAAACTCAATTTTTTGATGTCCATTTTTCCTCTTTTATCCATTACCTTGATGAATTGGATTTTAGGTATTCCAGTGAATGACCTTGTTTGAAAACATACCAAACAGTTTGTCCGCTACCGTTGAGATCAGGCCTAGTACGATCAGTCCTGCGATCATGTGACCGATCTGCATATTCTGTTGTGTAACCTCAAGCCGATAGGCGATACCCGCAAACGCGCCGGCTAACTCTGCAGCCACCAGCGTATAGAACGACACACTGATAGCTGTTCTGAGGCCCATGAAAATATAAGGCAGTGCGCCTGGCAGCATGACTTCAAATAGCATCATGCGCTTTGATGCGCCTAGACATCTTGCTGCACGGATCAGGGTGTCGTTGACGCGTTGTACGCCCAAATGCACCGACAGCCAAACGGTAAAGAACACTCCCCAGAACACCAAAAACCATTTGCCGAGTTCGCTCAACCCGAACCATACGATCACAATCGGCACGAACGCAATTGGCGGGATAGGCCGAAGCATCTGAAAAACGGGAGAGAAAAAAGCTGCAGCAAAGCGATTTCCTCCAGTCAGAAGGCCGATCAGAATCGCCAGAATTGCTCCGGCAAGATAGCCAATCACCACGCGTGAAACACTCCATCCCAGATCTGTCATCAACATGCCGGAAGAGGCATAGTCGAGAAATGCTGCTGCAACCACCGTGGGTGGAGGAAACAATATCGGATTGACCATGCCGTTACGAACAACAATTTCCCAGATCAGAACCAGAAGTGGGAGTGAACTCCATCTGGCTATCATTTCCCACATTCGAGCTCTGCTCTTCATATGAACGTCCTTAGTAAGATTTGATGGTGACGCGGTCTGCTGCCACACCCTTCAATAGGTCCGGAAAAATCACTTTTGAAAAGTCGGGCATGACGGCACCTGTAGGCGCATTGCCTGATTCGAGTCGCCATGCAGCATGCGCTTTCAACACAGAAACAGTCATGTCGTCCAGAACCACTTTGAAGTTATATTCGCTCCAGATTGGCGCAAGATCGTCACGGTTCATGCCCACCGTTTTAGCTACTATGGTGATGGCCTCTTCTGGATTGTCTTTCATCCATTTTTCTGCATCTATCATTGCCTTAACAAACTTAGTCATCAATTCGCGGTTCGATTTGAGATATGTTTGCGTTGTGACGATATTGAAGGTCTCGGCGTAGACGCCCTTAGTTTCAAGTTGTCTTACTTGTGTACCGAGTGCCTTTTTCGCCGTAGAAATGTAGGGTTCCCATGTGTTCATCATATCGATGCCGTTGGCTGAGATACCAGCTGCCATGTCTTGTGGACGAAGACTGACGATGGAGACGTCCTTTTTAGTGAGGCCTGCGCGCTCCAACAATGCCATCGTGTAGACCTCCCCTCCTGTACCAACCGTCATGCCGATACGCTTCCCCTTTATATCGCTAAGAGTCCGGATGCCACTGGATACGCTTGCTAAGGTCTTGAGGTCTGAATATTCCATGCGAGCGATAAATGCAATAGGCTGCTTTGCCATAGCGGCTGCAGTGACCGGAGCTTCCGCAGTAGTGGCGATATCGGTACCACCACCCAGCGTCGCTTCAAGAGCCTGTTTGCCGGAAGTAAAATTTACGACTTGTACATCGAGCCCAGCCTTTTCAAAAAAATTCTTGTTCTTTGCAATGATCGTCACACCAGAAATAGGCGAAAGATTTTGAGCGAGTTTGACCTTCTGCATTTCCTCCGCACTAGAAAACGCTGATACGGAAAAAAGGGTAAGCGCCGCGATACAAATTAAAGGACGAGTTAAGCTGGTTTTCATAAGTGTTCCTTCATGGTTAATTAAACGAGTATTCACATTTTTCCTTGCGGTCCGTTGGGGCCTATCTGGATAGATAAGCCCTCCATACCGCCAGTCGCGATTTCGGTACCCATTGCTTTGATGCTTTCTTCGCGAATGAGATTCTGCAGTTGCTGGCGAATTTCGAGGAATTCCGGCGAGGCACTCATCGCTGCTGTTCGTGGACGGGGTAAAGGAATTTTCAGTTCAGCCTTGATACGCCCTGGGCGAGCGGTCATTACGTACACACGATCGGAAAGGAAGATTGCCTCTTCTATATCGTGAGTAATGAACAGAACTGATATCCGCTGACGCTGCCACATGTTGGTCAGGATTTCCTGCATTACAACCCGCGTTTGCGCATCGAGAGCACCGAACGGCTCATCCATCAACAAAATTTGCGGGCTTGTTACTAGCGCTCTCACAATCCCCACACGCTGTTTCATCCCACCTGAGAGTTGGTCAGGAAAGTGATTTTCAAAAGCCAGAAGTCCAGCTAAGCCAAGAAAGGTTCGAGCAACGGTTGTACGTTTTGATGCAGGCATTCCCTGTGTCTTCAGTCCAAACTCCACGTTTTTTCGAACGCTCATCCAAGGAAACAATGAGTACTGCTGGAAAACTACGCCTCGTTCAATCCCAGGCTCATGAACCTGTTTTCCGTCAACTTCTACCTTTCCAGAGGAAGCCTGGGTAAATCCAGCGATAACATTCAATACTGTTGATTTGCCGCAGCCAGATGGGCCAATAATGGACACGAACTCTCCAGGCTGTACGTCGAGTGAAACTCCATCTACAGCAATCGTTTTGGTGTTTCCGCTTTCGAATTCGACGCGCATGTTGTCGATGACAATATGTCCCTTTGCAGCGAACGGCATTTGATCGTCATCGTCATTAAAGGAATGTGAGTGAGCAGTCGATGCACATTTATCAGGTCTTTCGATTGTCAAAGAAGATTCATCAGTATTCATATTTGTTTCTCTTAATTGAAGTTTGGCAACACGTTATGACGAGTTAGAGCAAGTCGCATGCCATATCGAAAAATTGGATACAAATCACGAAAAAAGGGCTCCGCCTTGATTCATGCTTTAGTAAGTACATCAGTTGAAGTGCCGATTTTTTTGGGAGAAGAAAAAGAAATAAATAGGATCCGCAGGGCGCACCAAAATAGAGTGATGCGCACGAAATCCATGCATGCTCGCGCTTTTGGTGCGAGGAGATTCCTGGGTTGGTAGCTTGATCTTTTATTCAGACAGATCAGTCAAAATAAATACAGAATGCAAGCTAAAAAATTTTCGTGAATATCTTTAGAACAATCAATTACGCAGTTGTCTGCACCTTATTTAAGGTAATCGCCGACCGATAATCAACCTGACGGGAGTAATAGCGAGACAACAGATGATTAGCATATCTTAACTCGTCATAACGAGTTATAATGCGAAGCTAAATTAACGACACGCGGATTCTTGATGTTGACTTATAGCAGTCTTGTTTTAATCTCGATCACTATCGGGATATTGGTGGGCGCCGTTGGTGTCGGCGGATTCTTTATGCCAACAGCATTAACGCTTGTCGCTGGAGTAACTATCCATCAAGGCACCGCGACATCCTTGTTTACATTCATTTTTACCGGAATTGTCGGCGCGTTCTATTTTCATAAAAAGGGCAGCATCAATTGGATGTTGGTATGGCCGCTCTGCATAGGCGCGATGTTTACTGGATTTGTTGGAGCATGGATAGGTTCTAAATTGAGTACGACGATGTTATCAGCCGTATTGGCGATAATGATTATGAGCGTCGGTATCTACACCTTTGAACCGCCCCGGAAATTGTGGAGGCTTCTTTATCTGAGAGAATGGAGCCATGAAGAAAGCAAACAAGTTTTCCCCCGAGGTGCGCGAGCGCGCAGTACGGATGGTGCAGGAACACCGCGGTGCGTA
>NZ_JADOEL010000005.1 GCF_015645465.1 Herminiimonas contaminans
GCTCGCGCCAATCGGGTATATTCCTCCTGCCGAAGCGGAAAGAAACTACTACCGGCAAACAAGCGAACATCCTACCGTGCAGACTTAACTTAAACCAACCAGCCTCCACGAAACCCGGGGCGGTTCATGAGAGCATTGATCCCAGACGCATGGCTGCAACCAGAGCCGTTGTCACTTACGAAAAAAAGGCTCCGGACTCGCACTTTTGCGGCAAAAAAACGAACAAAATAATTACAAGATCGTCTCATCACTGGAGCGTGTAACAACTATTAGATATAGAAGGGGCAATTTCTCTTGGGATTAGAATCTGCCCCCCGCTGAAAAATACTGCGATATGAATCAGCAACAAGCTGCGAGCTACTCGCAACCACATCTTAGGCATAATTTGCAAACTACTTTTGCCAGCACAACATTCAGGACACAGTATTCAGCCAAGTCTTTTCATTTTTCAAATGCGCCTTGCATATTAGACGTCACCCAATATTTTCCTTTCTCACCGAATTCAATTCGAGTATCAAAGAGTTTCATATCATTCCAAGTCAACGCACATCAAATCACCATGATGTAGACTCCTTCCCTTTGCAGTCGCAATCATCTTTCCGGCAAACCAAACGAAAGCCCTCATGGAAATCACGCCTCAAGAATTCACCGATAAAATTAACGCCCTCGCCACAGACCCACAGTACCCAGGCAGCAACCCGGACTACGGAGTTGAGCTGGTACAAAAGCCATTCGGCTACGATCTGCAAGCTCTCGGCGATACAGACATGCAGTTCATTCGTGAGTGCTATCGTGAGGTGTACAAGGAATTCCAGCCCAAACCAACCGTCCTTTTCCCAAAAGCATAGTCAACGTACACACCTGTAAATTCACACACATTTACAGCGTGCAACTTCATACACGGCTTGCGCGCTCCCAAGGAAAAGCAAGCCGCTGCAACTCCCTCACCCATCGGCAAACACCAGCCACTACCTGGCAATAACACCCCAAATATCGCCTCGCTTGACAACTTACCTACTAGTATGTAGAGTGCTTGAAATGAAAGCGAACAACACATCCGAAGAAATCATTAGCTGCGCCCGGTCGCTGATCGTTGCCGGGGGCTATAACGGCTTTAGCTATGCCGATATTTCCAAGGTAGTTGGGGTACGCAACGCGACCATACATCACCACTTCCCGACCAAATCCAATCTGGTGCGGACGCTCGTCGTTAATTACCGATGGGAGGTCCAACTGGGTATGGCCGAACTGGAGCGTAACGTGCCGGAGCCGGTTGAACAGCTGCGTGCCTATATCCAGTACTGGGAATCCTGCATCGCTGATGGCAGCGCCCCATTCTGCGTATGTGCATTGCTTGCAACGCAGTTACCAGTTCTGCCGGAAGAAGTCGCGCATGAAGTGAGCGCCCATTTCCGTACTCTGTCGGATTGGTTGAGCCTGGTGCTGGAGCGTGGCGTAGCGAATGGCAGCATACGACTGACCACGTCAGCAAAGGACGAGGCGGAAGTATTTATGGCCACGGTTCATGGCGCCATGCTGTCAGCGCGTGCCTACCAGGACGCGAAGATTTTCGGAGTCATTACACAACCATCGTTGCAACGTTTGCTGGCAGTCTGAAGCCGGTTTTATGTTGCAGCGATTTTATTTCGCCCATTTACCTACCAACTAGTAGGGAGTTTTCAGTTTTAACAGCCGCATCATTTGATCAACATACGAAAGGAATCATCATGTTTGGAATATCACCTTTAGGCTGGTTACACACACTGGGCAGCTTGCCCGCCATTCCCCTCGCGCTGTATATGTTGCTACGCTATGGCCGGATCACGCCTCGCACAGGAGCTGGCATCGCCTACTTCATTTCGATGCTGATAGGTGCCGTTACCGTCTTTCTGGTGGCGCACCAGCCCGTGAGCTACGGCATCGCTGTTGCCACTATCCTGCTGCTGGTGACGGGTTATGGAATCGCTTTTATCCGCTTTGCTGGACGTGCTGCGATTTACATCGAAACCATATGCCTGAGCCTGACCGTGTTCCTGTTGATGGTGCCCAGCGTCAGTGAAACCTTGCGTCGCGTACCTGACGGTCATCCATTCGTAACTGATCCAAAGTCCCCGCTTCTGCTCGGAGCTTTAAGCGCTCTGTTCATCATCCTGATCATCGGTGTGACGGCTCAGATCATCTCGCTGCGTAAAAGGAATAAATCGCTGGCAGTTTAGCCATGAGGGAGGCTGCTTTTACCCCTCAATCAGCCGCTTGTATATTCATCTGGTTTCGGTAAGATCAATCGATCTGTCCTTCTCCCACGTGAAAGGTTGTCTGATGCAAGCTCATAAGATCGCAGTCATCGCCGGCGACGGCATAGGTAATGAAGTGATGCCGGAAGGTTTGCGCGTGCTGCAGGCAGCGGCGCGCAAATTCAATATCGCACTTGAATTCACGACGATGGAATGGGCTAACTGCGAGTACTACCTTAAGCATGGGCAGATGATGCCGGATGACTGGCGTCAACAGCTGGAAGGATTTGAGGCGATTTACTTTGGTGCTGCTGGCATGCCTGCGCTGGTTCCAGATCATATTTCCTTGTGGGGCTCCCTCATCAAGTTCCGCCGTGACTTTGATCAGTATGTGAATTTACGTCCGGTACGCCTGATGCCTGGCGTGCCTTGCCCGCTGGCGAATCGTAAACCAGGTGACATCGATTTCTACGTAGTGCGGGAAAATACTGAAGGCGAGTATTCAGCTGTAGGCGGCAAGAGTTTTGAGGGCACCGAGCACGAGTTCGTATCGCAGAATGCGATCTTCTCGCGTCGTGGTACTGATCGCATCCTGAAGTACGCATTTGAACTGGCACGAAGCCGACCGAAGAAACATTTAACTTCAGCCACCAAGTCGAACGGCATTTCTATCAGCATGCCTTATTGGGATAGTCGCGTCGAAGCAATGGCACCATCCTATGCAGATGTACGCTGGGACAAATATCACATCGATATTTTGTGCGCGCGTTTCGTACTTTCACCGGAGCGCTTCGATGTCGTGGTCGCGTCGAATCTGTTTGGCGATATCCTGTCCGATCTGGGGCCGGCCTGCACTGGAACTATCGGCATTGCACCATCAGCCAATCTGAATCCTGAGCGCAAGTTCCCGTCGTTGTTTGAACCGGTACATGGATCAGCACCCGACATCTACGGCAAGAACATAGCCAACCCTATCGGCATGATCTGGTCCGGAGCGATGATGCTCGACTTCCTTGGCAATGGCGATGCGAATTACAAGGCAGCGCACGATGCCATCATGAAGGCGATAGAAACGGTGCTGGTGCAAGGTCCGAATACACCGGATCTGGGTGGCAGTGGCAATACGACTGATGTCGGCAAGGCGATTGCTGCAGCAATCTAAAATCACAATCTCGACTCTTCGACAGCACGTATTTTCATGACGCCAGGTCTCTCAGAATAGAAGTTCTATTTTGAGAGACCTCAGCTTCATTCATACTGTTTCCACTCAAAATCCTGCACATCCTCATCCAAATTCCCATATTCATGGGATAAAAATCGCGCGTTATCAGACGTTAATAGTGGAATAACAAAGAAAGTGTAAGCACTTGGTATTGCATGGTGCCGAACGTCAACACTTTCCTTTGTGCATGTTTCAAAAGACGTTATATTAGAAAAAAATTTGCATCTGTCAGCGCCTTTGAACGGAAATTTCCTATGAAATGTCCTCCCATTCCGCCGGATGAAATTCAACGCCTGCAGGCGTTGGCTGCTTATGGTTTGAGTACCGACCGCCCGCTCCCTTCCCTTGATCCGGTAGTACAGATCGCCGCACGCATGTTCGGCATGCCAGTCGCTGCCGTCAATATGATAGGCAACGATCACGTATTTTTTGCGGCAAGTACCGGCGTTGGTGAAGTTGATATGTGCCGGGATGTTTCCTTCTGCGCGCACGCCATCCTGGAAAACGATGTGATGGTCATCCCTGACTCACATCTGGATGATCGCTTTAGTGATAACCCACTCGTTACCGGCGCTGCCAATCTGCGCTTTTACGCTGGCGTACCTTTACTATCACCTGATGGCTACGCACTCGGCGCTTTATGCGTGATTGATGGTCAGCCGCGCGAGTTTACAGATGAAGACTGCGAACGCTTGCGTGAGCTGGCGAAGATGACAGTTGATCGTCTTGAATTGCGACGAATAGAATTGTCGCTGGAAAAAGCACGTCCTTCGTTTGAAGAATTCGCACGCAACTCGCCGACCGCAGTGGTCTGGTTTGATGAGCATCGCAAGATCGTCAACTGGAACCAGGCTGCAGCAGCTTTGCATGGTTACGCGCTGGAGGAAGGCAATGGCATGTTGGCCGATGTGCTCATGCCTGAATGTGCCCGCCCTCTGTTTCAGGAACTGGTGCATGAGGCCGTCCTCAAAGGTACCTTTGACGGCTTGCCGATACCCGAAACGATTTATGGCTTGCGCAAAGATGGCACGGAGTTCCAGTTAGGCTTGTCGCTCTTTTGCTGGCAAGAGCGCGGTCAGTTGGTTTTCAATGCGCACCTGCAGGATATCTCGGCAAAGAAACGCGAAGAAGCAGAGCTGTACCGCCTTGCCAATACCGATCCTCTCACCGCCCTTGCCAATCGTGCCTGCCTGTATCGCGAAGTGGAGCGCTTGCTGGCACTTGGTACACCAACGTCGGTTTTGATGATAGATCTCGATGGCTTCAAGGATTTGAATGACACGCTGGGTCACGCGGTAGGTGACGCCATCCTGTGTGAAGTCGCGCGCAGGCTGGAGTCTGTCATCGGCAAAACCGGATTGGCAGCACGGATAGGATGTGATGAGTTCGCCGTATTGCTGCCGGACACCAGCGATCCTACCTGGGTGCAGTGCATGGCGCAAACCATCATCGATCAGATCGGCACACCGCTGCGTATCGATGATCACACGATACGCGTCACAGCCAGCTGCGGTTTCGCCACTGCTCCTGAGCATGCGGAAGAAGCGCTGGAGTTAATCAGCAATGCCGACCTGGCCTTGTTCCGCGCCAAGCGTCTCGGTGGTGCACAAACTTTCATGTATGTGAATCTGCTACGCATGGAAGCTGTCGCGCGTCATTTATACGGATTGGAATTGCAGCGCGCCCTGCATCAGGGCGAGTTCGTATTGTTTTACCAGCCGCAGATCCGTCTGTCTGATAACTCGCTGGCTGGCGCCGAGGCGCTGCTGCGCTGGCGTCACCCGGAACGTGGCCTGCTGTCACCTGCCGCTTTCCTGCCCGCATTACAAAGCGGTCCGTTGGCGGCGACGGTCGGTACCTGGGTGCTGGATGAAGCCTGCGCGCAGGCAGCTGAGTGGATGCGTTATGGTGTCAGTCATTTCCGTATGGGCGTTAATTTGTTTGGCGCACAGTTCCGCATGGATGATTTGGCCAGCCGGGTGATCTCTGCACTGGACAGGCATGGCCTTCCGCCAGAAGCGCTAGAGCTGGAAATCACCGAAGACATCGTACTTGATCATGATGATCTGGTACTCAAGTCGCTACAGCTCTTGCGTGATAAAGGTGTGGGCGTTGCCTTCGATGATTTTGGTACCGGCTATGCATCACTGAGTTTGCTCAAGCGATATCCATTGAGTCGCATCAAAATTGATCGTTCATTCGTGCAGGGCATGATCGCTTCGCCACAGGATAAAACCGTGATCGCTGCGGTACTCGATATGGCTGATGCGTTCAAACTCGAAACCATAGCCGAAGGCATAGAGACGGAAGAACAGCGTTCGGCCTTGTTCGCTATAGGCTGTGCTGAAGGACAGGGTTATCTGTTTTCACGACCATTACCTGCCACCGAGTTTGCCGAGATTTACGATATAGCAAGCCCGCTACAACAAAGGGCTTAAAACGGGCATGCGCTGACACCGCGCATCCGTTCTCCGCTAAGCGGATGATCAAACTCCAGCGTCATCGCATGTAATAACAACCGATTCGCCATACGCTCACTCTCAAGCGTCCCGTATAAATCACATCCGAGTATCGGATGCCCTACTCCCGCGCTGTGGATACGCAATTGATGTGTACGCCCTGTATGTGGTGTGTACAAGACCCGCGTCGTGTCAACATTCCTGTCCAGCACTTCGAAATGCGTGCTAGCCGGTTTGCCGGTGGCCAAGCACACCTTTAGCTTCGGGAAATTGATCGGGTCTTTGGCGATGGGTAATTCGATGTCGCCACTATCGTCCGTCATGTGTCCGGCTAATACGGCCTGATAGGTTTTGTTGACAGTGCGTAACTGGAACTGGCGGTTGATGTGAGCGGCAGCGATTTTGTTCAGCGCGACTACCAGCAAACCGGAAGTGCCCAGATCCAGCCTGTGTATCATCAACGCACCGGGGAATTGCTGTACCAGACGGTAATGTACTGAATCCAGGTTCAACGGATTCTTCCCCGACAGTGTCAGCAAGCCGCTGGGCTTATTGATCAGCAAGATAGCCTCATCCTGGTAGATGATTTCTATCTCATCTACACAGGGTGGTGCTACAAAGGTATCGATGCGGGCAGTCATTACAACGAAGTCTTCCTTGATTCGGGCCAAGGCCGGCACAAGCCGACCAGGGTTCCATCTTACAGAAAAGATCCGCTACCGCCGCTATCCGCACTGAAAAGTATCAAGCCACACTGCGAGTTTCCTGCAGCGGTCAGAAATCTACCGAAGCTGACAACAATAAGGTACGCGGTGCGCCAAGTGTAATGAAGCCACGCGATACTGAATTCCAATAATTCTTGTCAGTCAAATTGATCACATTGCCACGGAAGGTAACGGCCTTGCCTGCCACTTGCGTGACATATCGTGCGCCGACATCCAGCGTCTGCCAGCCGGGGATGCTTTGCGTATTACCGGCATTCGCCTGCGCACCGCTGAATGCATTAATGCGACCGGTAAGCGTGAAACCCTGCAGCGCTTCCACATCGTATTCTCCATTCAGCACCACGTTTACCTTCGGTACACCGATTGCGTCTTTGCCGTTATTGATGCCATTTGCCGTTTTGGTTTGTACTGCATCAATCAAAGTAATACCACCGAGCAAACGTACACCACGCAAGGGCTGGCCGAAGGTAGACAACTCAAGACCCCTGTTGCGCTGTTCGCCATCCGCGACAAAGAAACCACTCGAGTTGGTAAAGGTATTCGGTTGCGATATCTGGAACACCGCTGCTGTAACACCAAAGGTTCCAGCGTTGTATTTGACACCGCCCTCCACCTGCTTGGTAACAGCCGGCGGCAACAGCGCATTGGGGTTGCCGGTCACGGTCGCAGGTGCGGTTGCGCCTTGCGCCAGGCCTTCACTGTAATTGCCATAAAATGAATAGCTACCAAGCTTCACCAGCAAGGCTGCTGCAGGTGTGATTTTGCTTTCGTCATATGCCCTGGTTTTGATGCCGGCTGTAAAAATACCGCTATACAGGTCTTGCTTACGCAAGCCCAGTGTCAGCAATACATTGTCGTTCATAAAACCAAAGGTATTGACCAGGCCGATACTGCTTAATTGCAAATCACCATTTTGCGGGATGGCCCCATAGTTCACGACCGGCGGCTGGCGATTCGGAATGTTATAGACATTGCCGGTGTATTGCGCAGTTGCATTCACTGTCGCGCCATATGCCTTTCGGCTAAAGCCGCTGTATGAAAGCGCATAGCTATTGGAGACACTGCCGAGCATAAACCTGCCGCGCAAACCTACGTCATAGGTATCAACTTCGTATGATCCGCGGAATCCACCTGCACGCGCAGTAAAGTCACCGGCACTATTGATGAACTTGCGACCTTGCGAGCCAGCGTAGTAATACTCTTCATTCCCCTCCGACTTGCCGTAATTGGCATAGGCAGTGACAGCGGGACTGAATTCGTATTCGGCATGCGCCATCCAGTACTTCGCCTTGGTTTTAATGTATTCCCAATTGTCTACGTAGTTTTTATCAACTTGCGGTGGCTTGGGTAATGCAAATCCGGAATCATAAGTGATGTTGGCGGAGTAACCATTCGTCAGGCGATCCTGATTGGCCACATCGAGGCTCGCTTTCAATTGCCTGCCACGATAATCCAGCGCCAGTGCGCCGTTTTTCATATGGTCGTCTTGCCGGTCTATCGGTGTATCGCCATCCCGTTTCAGCAAGTTCACGCGTACACCCCAGGCATTGTCTTCACCGAAGCGACGCCCCAGATCCAGATGCAAGCCAAACTGGCTGTCTGAAATATAGCTGCCGGTAACACGTGTCAAAGGCTTGTCGTCGGCACGCTTGCTGGTCAGGTTGATATTGCCGCCGACCACGCCAAACGGACTAATGCCGTTCAGCATCGCGGCCGGCCCTTTCAGCACATCAATGCGTTCATAAAACTCTGGCGTAATACGGCGACTCTCTGTCATCCCGTACAAGCCATTCACACCAACCTGGTTCACGAATACCGGAAAGCCGCGAATAAGATAGGTTTCACTATCGCCATACTCAGCCATCGCACTGCGTACCGAAGGATCAACCGAAATAATGTCAGCGACGCGTCGCGACTGCTGGTCCTGCACGAATTCTTCTGTGTAGCTTTGCGTGCTAAATGGCGTATCGAAGATATCCACATTACCCAGGATGCCGACACGGCTACCCTTGGCCACTTGGCCACCGGCGAAAGGTTTCGGTAATTCGCCGGGCAGGACGACATCGCTGGTGACTGTCACTGCCGGCAGCGTTGAATCGGCTATCGGTGCCATGCGCAGTACATAGCTGCCATTGGTTTGCATCAAGGCTTCCAGCCCGCTACCCGCCAGCAGCCGTGTGATGGCTTCCGGCACCGATAAATTACCCTGCACGCCCTGGCTATTCTTGCCGTCGGTCAGCGCACCATTGACGGAAACATAGGTGCCCGACTGTGCCGAAAAACGCGCAATCGCACTGCTCAGCGGACCGGCCGGAACATTGAAGTTATAGGTGGCGGCTTTGGCTGCAGGCGGCTCGGCCGCGAATGAACTGGTCGGCAACACACTCAGGATGAGTGCACCTGCAAACAGCGCATGCATTGCCAGTGCCACCGGCGTCAACTTGAATTCTACGCGGGCTGCGACAATGCGGCTGGGGACATCATGTTTCATGATCTGATCTTTCGGAAAAAGTAAGGGCAGGCAGCAGGCCTTCACTCTGCTTTCCGTACGAGATCAGAAAAGGGGAACTGATTTTTTGAAATTATTTAAACAGACTTTATTCGCCGGCACGTACCGTGACCCACCACGGCAAGGTTTGATACACCCGGACCGGTAAAGACGCTTCCAGCATGGCGAGTGCCTGATCCGGCTGATTGAGGGGGAAGCCACCGACTACGCGCAAATCGGCGACGGCAGGATCGCAAGCCAGATAGCCGGGACGATAGCGCGCCAGCTCTTCGATGAAGCTAGCCAGCGGCATATTGTCAGCCACCAGCAAACCCTGGCTCCATGCCTGTTGCGTCGGATCTGCCGTAGCTACAGCCAGCACTTCGCTACGATTGAAATCGACTTGCTGACCGCTTTCTATGATCCGGCGTACGCCCGGTGCATCCAGTGGTGCGACTTCCACCCTGCCCTCCAACACACTGAGTCGGGTTTTACCATCCAGCTGGCGAACATTGAAGCGCGTGCCCAAGGCACGCAAACTGCCTTCGGCGCTATAGACGATGAAAGGCCGTGCTGGTGATTGGGTGTCCGGATGGGTGGCAATCAAGACCTCGCCCTTGCGCAGCTTGATGCGTCGGATTTGCGCATCAAAATCCTGGTCCAGCGAACTATTCGTATTGAGCCAGATCTCGCTACCATCAGCCAAAGTCAGGTTACGCATCTCCCCGACCGCACTACGGTAATCAGCATTCAAATCGGCCAATACGGTTTGTACCGCGCTGTTGCGGCTGACGCCCCATCCGACCAGGCCGGTCACCGCGAACAGGGACAGCATCTTCAGGCTACGTCGGCGTTGCAGCACCGCCGCACTCAATGCCGCATTGGCCGCTTCCGGTGCCGCTTTGGGCAGCGCCAATCCATTGCTGATCGCCTCCACCCTTTGCCAGGCCAGGCGATGCTCTTCACGCAGGTCCAGCCATGCATGCCACTGTTGTCGTTCTTCGTCACTGACAGCACCGGAACGCAGCACGGCAAACCATTCGGCCGCCTGCTCCAGCGTGGCGAATTCGAATTCCTGATTAATGGCAGCGGCTCCTGCAACATTCATGGTCATGCTCAAGCCAACGCTTCTTTGAATGCTGCGCCGTGCAGCAAACAATGCAACATGGCTTGCGCCATGTATTTTTTGACCATGCGCTCGGATACCTCAAGCACATCGGCGATCTCGGCATAAGTCATATCGTGCAGATGCGCGAGCAGCAACGCGCGACGCGGTTTTTCCGGTAATTGCGCGAGCAGGCGATCGACTTCGATCAGTGTTTCTATGATGATGGCCTGATGTTCGGCCGATGGCACAACGGACTCAGGATGCGCAGCCAATGTGGCCAGCCATGCCCGTTCGATTTCCTGACGTCGCCAGAGATCGACCACCAGGCCCTGTGCAATCTTGGTCAGATAGGCACGCGGATCGTATGCGCTATCCAACTGGCGCGGCCGGACAATCAGACGTAAAAAAGTGTCATGCGCCAGATCTTCTGCCTGATGTGCGCAGCCCAGCTTCTTGCGCAACCAGCCATGCAACCAACCATGATGGTTGCTGTATAGCGTATGCATTTGCTGCTGCAAAGCTGGTTCGAAGGAAGACATGAAGGGAGATTCAGCGCAGATTGATGTTAATGAGAACTATTCTCATATTAACTCAAGCGACTTGCGCTACGCAATTCCTATCGCGACAGTGTTGTTTTGCGAGCGGACACCACGCGCGACAGCTATTTGATATCCAGGGCGCCCTTCAACTTCAGCGCGATACGCCGCGCATCCTTCTCATCCACGACATTGGCAAAGCCCAGTAACAAACCCTGCTGCGGCTTCACGTTGACGTACCAGCGTGACAAAGGATGCAACGCGAGACCTGCTGCACGTGCCTGGTCTGCGAGCAAGATATCGTTTTCATGCTCACCCAGTTGCGCCAGCATATGCAAACCGCCGGGACGCAAGTCTATGCGTATGCGCTCGCCCAGCACCTGCTGGAATACCTGCTGCGTCACCAGCCGACGTTCGGCATATAGCGTACGCATCTTTTTCAGGTGACGCGAGAAGTGACCTTCCGCAATAAAGTCGGCCACACTGGCCTGGAATAAATACGGGCAACCCGCGTTCAGATTGTAAGAGACCGCCTGGAAACGTGGTACTGCGCTGACAGGTGCAACCACATAGGCCAGACGCAGTCCAGGAAACATCACCTTGCTAAAGGTACCGCTATAAATAACGCGATCATTTCGGTCCAGGCTTTTTAATGCGGGCAAGGGCCTGCCCTGATAGCGAAACTCACTATCGTAGTCATCTTCGATGATCCAGCTTCCGGCTTTGCTGGCCCAATCAAGCAAAGCCATGCGCCGCTCCAGCGACAAGGTCACACCCAGGGGACTCTGATGCGATGGTGTCACCATTGCGAACTTCGCGTAAGGACTGAGGCGCTTGCCTTCGTCGACGATCAAGCCATTTGCATCAACCGGTACCGGTACGACCTTGACTGCCGCATTCTGCAGAAAGGGACGCGCCAGGATATAGCCCGGATCTTCAAACCAGAATTCATCACCGGCAGTGGAAAGACTACTCAGCGTCAGCTCCAGCGTATTGCGCAAACCAGTCGTGATAAAGACCTGTTCGGGCAAGCAAGTCACGCCGCGCGACACGCCCAGATAAGTGGCTATGCGCTCGCGTAAACGATCGTAACCAGCGGGATCGGGATAACCGAGCCTTGCCGGTTCGCTGCCACGCAATCGATGACCGACCAGACGATTCCAGACCTTGCGCGGAAAAGCGTCCAGCGCAGGCAGACCCAGCTGCAATGGCTTGGGAGCTTTACCATCGTGATCGAGAAAGGCGGAGATGGTTTGCCCGGGAATAGCTGTCGGTGGCTTGACCACTGCAGGTTGCGGCAAGGATGGAGACACCACAGTTCCGGCAGCGCCCCTCACCTGCAGGTAACCTTCGTCGGTCAGGATGCGATAGGCCATCTCCACTGTGCCGCGCGCCAGATTCAGCTCGGTGGCCAGCGCCCGCACTGCCGGTACGCGATCGCCTGCATGCAAGTGCCCTTGCTCGATTGCCGTCTTGAAACGCTGGCAAATCTGCATATACATGGGCAGTTCCAGCGTACGATCTATGCTCAGGTCGAGCTCAGGTTTGGGATTTTTCATGGACTAGTCCTTTTTGCATTTCTTGGCCCTTCTAACACGGCCATGATATTCGCATACTACACATCAAGGAAACGCCATTTTTAATTAAATCAACCTGAACCAGGAGTTACACATGCAAACTCGTCTCGACTTCCTCACTGCCGATAAAGATGCCATCCGCGTCATGATGGGTGTAGAAAACCAGATTGCCAAAGGCACGCTGGACATCCTCCTCAAAGAACTGGTGCGCCTGCGCGCCTCCCAAATCAATGGCTGTGCCTTTTGCCTCGACATGCACGTGACCGATGCACGCAAGGCCGGCGAAACAGAACGCCGCCTGGCGACCGTCGCAGCCTGGCGCGAAGCACCGTTCTTCAGCGACAAAGAACGTGCCGCACTGGAATGGACAGAATCGCTGACACTGGTCGCACAAAGCCACGTGCCGGATGCCGTATGGGAAGCGGTACGCCCGCACTTCACCGATGCAGAACTGGTAGAACTGACCTTGTTGATTACATCCATTAACAGCTGGAATCGCTTCTCCGTCGCATTCCGCAAGATGCCTAGCTAATCCGGAATAAACCCTGCAAACACACCCAGTCCCGCACTCGCGGCGGGCAGACACAGAAAGATTGATATGAAAATCCTGGTTATCGGCGGTAGCGGCCTCATCGGCTCCAAAGTCGTCAACAATCTGCGCCAGCTTGGTTATGACGTACTGGTCGGCTCACCGAGCAATGGCATCAATATCCTGACCGGTGAAGGTCTGGATGATGCAGTCAAAGGTGCGCAAGTCGTGATCGATTTGAGCAACTCGCCTTCGTTTGAAGACCAGGCCGTGCTCGACTTCTTTGAAACTGCTGGTCGCAACTTGCTGGCAGCGGAAGAAAAAGCTGGCGTCAAACACCACATCGCCTTGTCCGTGGTTGGTACCGATCGCATGCTGGAAAGCGGTTACTTCCGCGCCAAGATGGCACAGGAAAACCTCATCAAGCAATCCAAAGTGCCTTACACCATCGTGCGCTCTACCCAGTTCTTTGAATTCCTGAGTGGTATCGCACAATTCGGTACCGTCGGTAACGAAATCCGCCTGTCGCCCGCACATGTGCAACCTATCTCGTCCGACGACATTGCAGCAGTCGTTACTGACACGGCACTGGAACAGCCTATCAACAGCAGCTTCGACGCAGCAGGCCCGGAAAAAGTCGGCCTTGCCGAATTGATGAAACGCTATCTGGATGCACTGGGCGACCAACGTGTCGTGGTTGTCGATCCGAAAGCGGCCTACTACGGCGCACAAATCAATGATCAATCGCTGACACCGACAGGCGCAGCACGCATTGCGACAACAGGATTCTCGGCCTGGCTCAGCAAGTCGCAGTCAGCAAAATAATCTGGAGCAAGACATGCAATCCGAAGTGGATATCAGGCATATAGAAAACAACGCTGATCTGGCGGCGTCGTTCCAGGTCATGCAGGAACTGCGGCCGCATCTGACAGATAGCGCAAGCTATATGGCACAGATCAAGCGCCAATATGAACAAGGCTATCGCTTGCTGGCAGCCTGGCGCAAGGGCAGCATCGTCGGACTGGCAGGCTATCGCTCACTGGAAAGCACGATCTACAGCCGCTTCGTCTACGTCGACGATCTGGTCGTTACCAGCACATTGCACCGTTCCGGCATAGGTGAGCTCTTGCTGCAATCAGCACGTCAGCAAGCTGCATTACTGGGCTGCAAACACTTTGTGCTGGATACCGGCTTGCATATGGCCTTGGCACAACGCTTTTACTTCCGGCAAGGGCTGCTGGCGCGCGGCATGCATTTCGTGGAAGCACTGTAAGATCGCTTTCAACTTTACTCAAAATCGTTTTACAGGAATCCCATGACACGTATTTTGTTATTAAACTGCGGCCCGCACAGCGATGCCAGCCACGGTTATCGCCTGGCGAAAGAAACACTGGCAGCATCCGGCATCAGTGATGCCCACATCACTGAACGCGACCTGGTGCAAACACCGCTCCCCGCCATAGCACGCGACTATGCACTCGCGATTACGTCTAACGCTGCGCATGACGCCAGCGAATTGCAGTGGTCAGAGCAACTCATCGCCGAGCTGGAGCAACACGATGTGCTCTTCATCGTCACTCCTATGCACAACTTCACGATACCGGCCACGCTAAAGCTATGGCTGGATCATGTGATCCGCATCCATCGCAGCTTCGCCGCGACGCCACAAGGCAAAGTCGGACTGATGAAAGACCGGCCCACATTGGTATTGGTCAGTTCGGGTGGTTTCTTTGCCGGAGAACGGGCGAAGCAGGCTGACTTCCTCACGCCTTACCTGCGCTATGCACTAGCTTCGATAGGTATCAACGATACCCACTTCTATCCATTGCAAGGTTTGGTCTTTGGTCCTGAGGCAGTCGCACAGGCGGTCAGTGAAGTACGCCAGCCACTGTCAGAGAAATTATCGCAGGCACTTGCCACCGCTTAAGAACCATTGGTACTGACTAGTCAACGCGTTGCAGAAGCTTTCTCTTGCGTGGCTTGCGCATCCATCTTCTGGATGCGCTCCTGTCTTATGCGTTCATCACGTCTGACTTGCGCGATCTCCTGATCCTGTTTCACCTGTATCGCCCGTTTTTCCTGCAGCTTCTGACGTTCCAGTCGTGCCTGTTCCGCCAGCGCAAGTTGCTCAGCACGATCCGCTTCCGCCTCAGCCCTCTTCGCTTCCAGTGCGGCCAACTCAGCTTCAGCTTTATCCGCCTGCACCTGGTAGACATACAGACAGCCGACGACCAGCACCAGCGTCGCAACTATCTTTTTCCACGGCAATGGGGGACTTGATATTACTGGTTCGGTCGGCCGTGACTTGTGCCTTAATTTTTCATCGTAGGCGGAGCGTCGATGCGATGAAGACAAGATGGCGTAAGCCTCACGAATGACTTTCTCGCGGATGTCGCGCTCTTCGACGGTCAGGGTAGCGGGCTCTATCGCCAGCGCAGCCAGAGTGACTTTATACGCTTGCTCGATTTCAGGCTGCGTCGCCTGCCTGCTCACTCCCAACACCTCGTAAAGCGTTTTCATAGCCAGATCTCTCGTGATTTTTGTTCCGTCACTTATAAGAGATTTGTTGCCATAAAACCATCCCATATATATGGCGTTCCAGCCATATCGAAAGCCGACAAATGATTTATGCGAGGAAATTCCTCCCGCTCTGCGGTGGAAAAATTGAGGCTATAAGGAGGTGAGCTGGAATATGCAAAATGGCCTACGCCACATGCGTAAGCCATTTTTATTATCCGGCTTGCCGCTTGCACTAAGCGGCTGGCTCTAAAGCTTAGAAGCGATAACCCACACCGACACCTATCAGCCACGGATCAACCTTGACCGCACTTAGCTGACCAGCAGCAGTATTCACATCACTACGGATCTGCACTTTTTTCACATCCAGGTTAATCGACCAGTTTCTATCGATTTTGAAATCAACACCTGCTTGCAAGGCCAGGCCGACACTGCTTTTTTCCAGCGTTGCTGCACCATTCAGCAAATTAACGCTGGAGATGCGCGTGTAGTTAATACCAGCACCGACATATGGGCTAATGGTCTTCTCAGGTGTGAAGTGGTACTGCAGCGTCAAGGTAGGCGGCAGGTGTTTGAAGGTACCGATCTGCGCACCGTCCAGAGATACCTTTTGTTTTTGCGGATAGGTCAACACCAGCTCAGTCGCCCAGTTCGGCGTGAAGAAGTAGCTGATGTCGAGTTCCGGTATGACTTTGGAATTGATAGTGAGGCGGTCCGATGCGCCCACGCCGCCTATCGGATCAGACTTGTTGGCCGGATCCAGATTGACGGCGCGCACACGGACCAGCCACGAACCTTCTTGCGATTGCTGGGCAAATGCTTGCGAACTGAGGGCTGCCAACGAACACAGGGCGATGGCCAATACCGATTTCTTCATGATTACCTTCTTGGTTGGATGGGAACGGTTCTACGTTACGCCTCTGCCATTTCGGGTATTTGATATCGATCAAGTATTGTGCGAATTGCTGTCGCCAACACATACGCAGCAATAAAAAAGCCGCACCCTTACATTAGTAGCAAGGGTGCGGCCTGAACAGTTCAGATCAGGAAGCAGCGTAGATGTCGTTGCGTGTCAGCGGCACTGCTGCTTCAGCGCCACCTGGTTTGGAAGCAAGTATCTGATAGATACCGGTGCCGCCATACTCAAACTCCAGTGCACATGCCGCCATGTACAGACGCCAGACGCGGTAGGCTGACTCACCAACGTATTGCAATGCTTCTTCGCGGTGATCTTCCAGTCGGCTTACCCATTGTCGCAGCGTCAGCGCGTAGTGCGGACGCAAGGCTTCGACATCATGGATTTCAAAACCAGTCTGCTCCATCCGGCGCTGGATGTTGCTGACGGTATCCAGCTCACCATCCGGGAACACATAACGGTTGATGAATTCGGTATCTATCGTGCGTTGCCAGCCCTCTTCATCATGCGTAATACCGTGATTGAGAAAGAGCCCACCCGGACGCAGCACGCGTTTGATGGTGGCATTGTAGACCGGCAGATTGGCCAGGCCCACATGTTCAAACATGCCGATACTGGAAATTTTGTCGTAGACGGATTCACCTTCGAGGTCACGATAGTCGCGCAGCTCTACCGTCACCAGATGTCCCAGTCCTTCCGCTTGTATGCGCGCTTGCGCGTATTCGTACTGCTTCTCGCTGAGGGTGATGCCATGCGCCTTGACGCCATAGTGACTGGCGGCCCAGCACACCATCGCACCCCAGCCGCAACCGACGTCGAGGAAACGCTCACCCGGTTTAAGTCGCAGCTTGCGACAGATGTGATCGAGCTTGTTTTCCTGCGCTTGTTCCAGCGTATCTTCCAGCGAGTGGAAGTAAGCACATGAATACACCATCTGCTTGTCCAGCCATAGCTTGTAGAAGGAGTTGGACACGTCGTAGTGGAAGGAGATCGCAGCCTGGTCGCTGCTGCGGGAATGCTTGTGCGCGAATTCACCAGAACCAAACGGCGTAGTCGGCAGATTCCTTGGCTTCGATGGCAAACGCCAGGCATCGCGCAGGAGTGCCCAGCGCGTTGCAAGCGAGAAGTCAAACGAAGCGAAATACTGCTTGAGACCCAAAGCGGCATAGAGATCGCCATCGATATCGATCAAGCCGTTGATGTAAGCATCCGCCAACGGCAAGGGACTACGCCCGAATACCAGTTTGCGCAGCACAGTCGGATCACGCAACAGCAGCGTGAACTTGGGTGTCGCAATTTCTATCTGGTCGAGCTTTTCGCCCAACACACGGAATGCAGTCGCACCGGGGAAGTTGTGTAACAGATGCTTCAGGATGCGCAGTGCCGCTTCTATTTGCGCATTACTGAAAGAGTCAGCCACTAATGCAGCTGGTGTAACAAGATGGTTGTTTCGATCGTTCATCGCTTAAGCCCTATCTGAAAAATTTCTGATGGGACCGCACACGCTCGTGCGGCGGCAATAAGTATGCTGTAGACAAGAAACGCGGCGCTATGTTCATAGCGCCTGTGAAGAATGGCTGCCGGTACTGCGCAGACAATATTTGCCCTCCCATCCACAGAACGCGACGGAGGACTTAATCCAGGTAAGCAAACAGATTTCATGTAACGCTCCCCCTTATTTAAAAAGAAAAACGATTACTTCGACCTAATGCGACACTGTATGACGTAGCAACATGCCGGGGCAGTGTCTTGATACGTACAGATTAAATTGGAAATATCACCGCCATGCCATGGAGATGGCAAGGCAGCAATCAGAGGCGATTATACGATTATGTTTACAAGCGTGCATCGCGCTGCAATATGCAGGCGATACAGTAGCGATTAGCAGGCAGGAAAAAATAGATTATTTACTGCGGGCATCTATATCGGCCAGGCATTCCCGGCCTTTTTCCGTAATTTCGTAACCACCATCTTTCTCTGCGATATGCCCTTTCTTGCCCAGAAAGGTTTGCACATCGGACTTCAATACTGTTGCGGGATCAGTCGCAATGGCGCGCAAGCCATTGATACAGCTCTTGATGAATAAGGTTTGCTTGCCCTTTTCAGTCAAGGCCAACTGACCATTTTTTGCGTATTCGATATATTTGAGACCGAGCAGGCGCTTGGTATTTCTTGCTACACAAGCGGATGGCCGTTCTCCGTGCTTGATACCGGCAACTATCTGCCCCAGCGCGTCGAACTCATCCGTCGTTAAATCACCACCCATTACTGCTTCCAATCTCAAATATATAAGTCACGACCACCACCTGGCGGCAGCTTAAAATCGCGGCAAATCTGCCAATGTGCGGCCCGGGACATCGTGGTCTATCGTATCGATGTCTTCTATGCCATGTTCATGGATCACGATGTGGACGCGCGGGCCCAGCACCATTTCATTTCCTACGCGGAAGGCGGTCGCCACTTCGTCACCAAAGTGCAGCGCGTCAACTACGAGGCTGACGTCATGCTCCGCTGTTACTGCCTCCCAACCCGGTGAGCCGTCACCTTTACGGTGGCCACGGCCCATTTTCACCATTTCTACCCTGTCGCCTGCCTCATTAAAACGGACTGCTTCAATCAAGTGAACTGACATTGATGTCTCCATAAAAAATGTCATTGTTTTATGGCTTCATGGTACGCGTCCCATAGCCTGACAGCAAGATGCAGATGCAGGCAAACCTGCCCGGCGTTCAAGAAAAGTCATCCTAAGCAGGTCTGTACATGCCGCGTGCTCAGGCCCTGTCCGGATCCGTTTGTTAACACCCAAAAGCAAAGCAGATGCGGTTCGGCGCGCCTTTGCCCACCCGCTGCCTGCTAGTCGAAATGTCAATTTAGATACCAATTAATCAAGACTATCCGAGATTTTCCCAACGTAATTGTTAAATTTAAAATTAAATAAATATCTGGCCATAGGCGGACGCCAGATCCTTTTACCAGTTTTCCCTATAGGCAACATTCATGTGGAAAAGCAAATCACTCGCATTTGTTAATTAAGGTGTCAGGCCGCCCTTTTCTCCCATATCTATGGGATAACAGCAATATTTCCTAATGGCTACACTTGGTCGCTTTCCTGCATGCGTACCGTAAAAAGTGCGGAAACAGCCCAAATATTCACCACGGCAGCAAGCCCGCCGGTAGCCGATTTATGTAAAGAAACTGATCGATATTTAGAGAATATTTTTATAGACAAGCTCGCTGACAACGCAAAACAGAAACGCAAGAACCGTTCTTCGACCTCCCGGACTGCACATTCGTCAGTTCCATGAGCAAGCGTAGAGTCGCATTCTTCCGCTATCGCTCGCTTACCTCGTCTAGTTTCCATCACAGAACATAACCTATGCTCGGTTGACTATTCTTATGCATGCGAAAAACCAAGGTGATTACCCGCGCGATAGTTCACCTAAAATCAGCTTTATCCAAAGGCATCTGCGCCTTGTGATCCTGTGGCCGCTGTCGGCCCTATTGCTGATCGCCCTGCTGTGGGGCGTGGTTTATTCCAAGCTGGAAAACGACAAACGCATCCTGCAAGAGAATGCAGCCAAACAGGCTGTCTCCATCTCCAAGGCCTATGCACAGTACCTGACTAGGAGCATAGAGCAGCTCGATCAACTGGCGCAGCAAATCAAATACGGCTGGGAGCAATCCAAGGGCTATCTCGGCTTTGAAGAGATGATAGGCAAAGGCTTGCTGAATGTGCCGCAATTCTCATCCATCGCCATTTATGACGTGGATGGTCACCCACTCACCACCAGCATCCCGGTCACCCAAATGTTCACGGTCGCTGACCGCGAGTATTTCAAATTCCACGCACAGAACGCGTCCACCGAACTGCGTATCAGCACGCCGACCATAGGACGCCTCAGCAAGGAAAGAATCGTCCAGGTCACACGTCGTCTCGAAAATGCAGACGGTACCTTCGCTGGCGTGCTGGTACTGGGCCTGGCACCGGAATTCTTCACGCTGTTCTCCGACGATCCTATCCTCGGACATGATGGCGTGCTGGCCTTTATCGGCAATGACGGCGTCGAGCGTGTCGCGCAAATGCGCGGCCGCAAAGATGATGCGCTCTCGCTGGTTTCCTTCCCGCCGCGCGCTGAGTACACGGCACCCAACGTCGTCGGCAATGCCCGTCAGTATTCCGACATAGACACCCACTTCATCGCGACGCAAAAGATCAAGGGCTATCCCTTCTATGTGATGGTCGGCCTGAGCAAGGAAGACATCCTGCTGCCCTATGAAAACAATCTTGCCATGTATCGCAAGATTGCTATCGTCGGCAGTGCCCTGCTGCTCCTGTTTGCCAGCGCTGCGATGTGGATGTCGATACGACTGGCGTGGCGCAAACAGCAAGCCGATGCGATCCGCGAAACCTATCGCATTGCAACCGAAGGCGGCAATGAAGGTTTCTACATCCTGCTGCCGACCCGCGACCGCAACGAATACATCACCGACTTCCAGGTCGTGGATTGCAATGAAAAAGGGGCGTCCTTCTACAACATGAGCAAGGACAAATTCACCGGCGTCCGCGTCTCGGACTTTTACTCCGGCGAATACTTTGACAATGTAATGCGTGCTTATCGCATCGCGATGGAAACCGGTTTCTTTGAAGACGACTATGAAGTCCCGCCAGACAGTCCGGTGGATGCCGAGTGGCTGAAGCGGAAATTCGTCCGCTCCGAAAACGGCCTGGCGGTCACCTTGCGCGACATCAGCGAACCCAAGCGCCACGAACGTGAAATGTCGCGCATGGCAACGGAAGACGGCCTGACCGCGCTGCCGAATCGCCACTGGTTCATGGGCTATCTGCCGAAAGCCCTTGAGAAAGCCAAGGCACAAGGCACCATGCTGGCGATCCTCTTCATCGATCTCGACGACTTCAAAAACATTAATGACACGCTCGGCCATTCGGCAGGCGATCAATTGCTGTGCACGGTCGCCAAGCGACTGCGCTCGGTGCTGCGCCCGACTGACAAGGTCATACGCATAGGCGGCGATGAATTCACCGTGATCCTGGAAGCCATCCATAGCGAAGAAGAAGCCGCGCATATCGCTTTTCGCATCAACCAGGTCTTGCGCGAACCTTTCGACTTCTCACGTGATACCGGTTCACAAAAAAACAAAATCGGCGGCTCCATCGGCATCAGCATCTTCCCGCGTGATGGACAGGATGTGGAAACCCTGGTCAAGAATGCCGACATCGCCATGTATGCTGCCAAAACAGGCAGCAAGGGCCAATTCCGTTTCTACGATCACACCTTGTATGAAGACATCAAGATGCGGATCAACACCGAACAGGAATTGCAACAGGCGATCCGTGATGACCAGTTCATCATCTACTACCAGCCACGCGTACAAACCCAGACCGGTAAATTACTGGGCATAGAAGCGCTGATACGCTGGCAGCATCCGACCCGCGGTCTGGTCATGCCGAACGACTTCATCAGCCTGGCAGAAGAAACCGGCCTCATCAATCCTATAGGTGAACTGGTCGTGGACAAAGTCTGCGCACAACTGGCGACCTGGCTCAGGCTGGGCGTGGATGCAGTGCCGGTATCGGTCAATGTCTCGCCGCATCAATTCAATGAAGGCAAGGTCAAGAAATCGCTGGCGGCCAGCCTCGCCAAATATGGCGTTCCGGCCTCGCTGCTGGAAATCGAACTGACTGAATCAGCGATGATGCGCAACATCGGCGACATCTTTGATGAACTGACAGCCATCAATGAAATGGGCATCAAGGTACACGTCGATGACTTCGGCAGCGGCTACTCCTCGCTGTCGCTGTTGCAAAGACTGGACATGGACATCCTCAAAATAGACCAAGCCTTCACCTCGCAACTGGGGCGTGGCAAAGATGGCGAAATCTTCTTCACCGCCATCGTCTCCATGGCCAAGGCGCTCGGCATGCGCGTGGTGGCAGAAGGCGTGGAAACGCTGGAACAACTGCATATCCTGCAAACCCTGTCCTGCGACGAGGTACAGGGCTACTACGTGGCCTGGCCGCTACCGGCAGACAATATTGCCGACATGATACGCAAGCAAAATCTCTTCCCCTGATCCTGCCACGGCGCTGTTTCCGGATCGGGCTTCCCTATTCGGCCCTTCTGCTGCAGTCGCGGCTATAATGGCGGGCGCAACGCGTCTGGCGAGCTAGTCCGGTTCCAACCTTGAGTGAACCGTTTTTTCAGGTTGCTTATCCTTGCGTCATTCCCGGTGGAATTTGCTTGTGTAAGCACCATGTTTAAAGAGTTAATCAGCACTATGAATACTTCCAGTTCCCGCCCTGTCGTCCTTTGTCTTTCCGGCCACGATCCTAGTGGTGGTGCCGGTCTGCAGGCAGATATCGAAGCACTGATGGCGCAAGGCTGCCACGCTGCGCCTACCGTCACCGCACTGACCGTACAAAACTCGGTCGACGTTTCCGATTTCCGGGTACTGGATTCCGCCTGGGTACTGGCGCAAGCCGAAGCCGTGATTACCGACTTGCCTATCGCCGGTATCAAGCTCGGCATGCTGGGTTCGGTTGAAATGGTGGACACCGTTGCCAGCATCCTGCAACGCCTGCCGAATGTACCGGTAGTGTGTGATCCGGTCTTGCGTGCGGGTGGCGGCGGTGCACTGGGCAAGGATGAAGTCGGTTATGCAATGCGCGAACGTCTGTTGCCACTGGCAACTGTCGTTACACCAAACCTGCCGGAAGCACGCATACTGGCCGAATTGCCTGACGGTACGGCGGATGAATGCGCGGCCAAGCTGCTACCCTTCTGCCAGCATCTGTTGATCACTGGCGGTCACGGTGATGAGCAGGAAGTACATAACCGCTTGTATTCCCGTGACGGCAGCTCACATACCTTTACCTGTGATCGCCTGCCCGGTAACTATCATGGCTCGGGCTGCACATTGGCCAGTACACTGGCTGGTCGCCTGGCTTTGGGTGAAGCACCGGTGCTGGCTGTAGAGAATGCCCTGGCTTACACCTGGCGTACATTGCGGGATGCGGATCGATCGGGTAAAGGACAGCACTTCCCACGCCGTTTGCCGCTGGATTTCTGCGCTTAAGAAGTAAGCGCAACGCGTAAAACAAAAAAGCCCGACGAATAATCGTCAGGCTTTTTTTATGGAATCTGGTGGGAAGTACAAGTTTCGAACTTGTTTAATGGGGTAAATTGCGTACTTGCGAGTATGCCAGCGTATAAGAATCAACGGCTTACACGCTAGCTATACGCTCAAATACTCCCAAAACCGCCCGTTTATCCCTGAAACTATCCCTGAGATTTACTGAAAGCATCCCGCCTCATTTGTGCGCCGAACCAACGTGCGCATATCAGCCGTTATTTCGTCGGCTTTGGCAGCAGCTTGTCGAAGCTCGCTTGTAAAGAATTCTGGAAGAAAAGTGGCGGCGGCAGTGTCTTGTCCATCACTTCCGGTCTCGGCGCTTTCGGCTTTTCTGGTAGGTCGGCAGAAACCGGGATCGATTGGCACGCGCTTACCAGCATTAGCATTGGCAGTACGCTTAACAGCTTCAAGTTCTTTTGCATGGTCTTCACTCGCTTTCTTGGCTTCATTGTTCAGTCGATCGGCTACGATCGTGTTTTCTTTTATGCGATCGGTCAGCGCCTTGTTGGTCGCCGTCAGCGTGCCGACGAGCACCGAATTCTTTCCAGCAGCATTGCCATACAGGTAGAAGCCGCCGCCGATCGCAACTGTCCAAAGTACGATCGCAAACCAGAATTTAGGATTGAGCAGGCTCATTTGCGCCCTTCACTTTCTGGAATGTGTTGCCAGTGATGTATGCGGCGACCGTAGCAATAATTACAGTTGCAAATACCTGATCAGATATTTTCCCGTTCCATACCAGTACCGTGCACGCGATACCGCAGCCCAAAGTAAGCATAAAGCGGCGGCCACCCAATCCAGCGATCGACATTTACGTACCCTCCTTGAACTTCCATTGATCTGTGCGCATTTGCTCAGACATCCGCTTTGCGCGTTCCGGTGTTTGTTTCGCCCACATGCTTTGCAGCATTCCGTCTGCCGCCCTGTCATATTGACCGGTGCGGACGGCCTCAAGCGTGTTCTTGAAGCCGAGCAAGCCATCGATACCCATCTGGAACGCCATCGCAAGCAGTACGCCACGGCGCGCATCACTGAGTGTTTTCCACCAAGGTAAGCGGGCATCCAGATCCATGCTTTTACGCATGATGTCGTTAGCTAGCAAATAGGCTGATTCTTCCGGAGTGATACCGCCGCCTTTTCGTTTATCGATCAGTCGCCCAATGCCAATCGTGGCGAATCCCAAATGATCGTTATAGGCGTACAAAACTTCGCCTTCGTCGCCGCGTAATAGCCTGGTTATGTTGTCGCTCATATCAACTCCTTCCCGCGCTTGATCAGATCGATGACGTCACCACCCATCTGGCCAATGTCCTTATCGCGGCGATTATCGAACCACTTGACGAATGCCCCGATAATCCACCACGCCGGCAAGCCAGCGGCGACCATAATGGGCGCTGCGATAAATAGGAATCCAACAGCTTCTTCCGTGCCGGCCATGACGGCGATCGCTTTTGCCGAATCAAACAGATCTGGCTTATACGACCGCAACCAGACAACAGCCAGCGGCCCTGCCGTCGCAGACGAAAAAATTGAGCATGCAAATCTTGAAAATGCTTCCTTCTTTGTTTTTGGCCACATAAACATGAAGCCCAACGCTGCTGCAAGCGAGCCAGTAAGTACCGGGATACCAAATATTTTTATAAGAGCACTACCAGCTGCGGCTGATGCATTCAACGTGTCTGACATGGTCCTGCTCCTTAAATGAAAAAAACACCCGAAGGTGCCTTGTGTTTATGTTTGAGTTTTAAATAATCGGGTAGCTAGGCAATTCAGCCTCAACCTCTTCCCATGATGGCTCCGGACGTTCGCCAGAAAGGAATGCATCGCGGATCTGTTCGGCCTTTTGCCATGTGCGTGCTGACCACAGATGCAGCGCTGCGCCATCCTCTTGGCGGTATTCGCCCGCCGGCAAGCTGGCTGCAGCGATGGCGCTGGCGATGCTGTCAAATCGCATCTCAACAGCTTTGGCATTCAAACGGGCTTTAATCAAGTCATCCATCACCTTGATTTTCTCTGTGATTATTTGCTCCTGCGTTGGCTGCAGTTCAGGTGCGTCATCATAAATGAACTCTTCGGCATACCCAAACTGCTTGACTGCATACCGCCCAACAATCAACCCGGCGCTGTCACGCTGTATGTAAGGCATTACGCATCCCTCCCGCGACGATCAATCCAGCCCTTCGTATTTATTTTAAAATCTGAAACTGCGCCGCTAGCTCGCACCGCAATCTGAGAAGATGTGTTTGTAGTTATCGTAAGCTCTCCGGTAACGCCATTTCCGGTTGTTGGATCACGCAAATTTACGTTTGTAGCAGTCGAAGCTACAGCATCAGTTGCTGTTAGTGGGCGAATGTACACATTTGATGACCCGCCGGATGTTTGCGCGTACGCCAAAATGTTGGCCCGTGTGACCACAGCGGGAGGAACCGACAGTGCGTAAGTAACAGAGGTTGCGCCTTGATTGACAACGGATACATCCTGAACAGGATCTGCCCACTCGAAAACGTCGCCATTTTGGGTAAAGCGATTCCATTGACCGGAGCCGTTTGTCTTCCCAGAGCCGATACGTCGGAAATTCGTATAATTAGCCGGAAGCGTGGGCGCACTACCTGACAGTGAGAAATTCACATCCACAACACCTGTATCGGCACGCATGATTTCATAGAAGTGATACCAAGTATTGTTTGCAATCGTGCCAGCATCCAGGCCGCCATTCCCGCTACCGACTGCCCAAGCAGAAGTGGTTTTGCTGATTGCCGATAGCAACTTCATGAGGGCGACGCCACCAGAATCAGTCGCCTGCCCTGCGGATATGCTCATGGTAGCCGAGCTACCGGCCGTAGAAAGCATCAAGCCTGAGATATGGCCGCGCAACGCTGACGCCGAATCAACATAGGATTTATTCGCGGCTTGATTTGCTTCCGTCGGAGTGGGAACTACGGGCGAGTTCGTTAATGTAAGAATCCCGGATTTTGTTTCGTTGCCTGTAGTGTGTATATAACTGCCGATCAGCTGCGCATTCGTGGCCGATGTCAGCAGGATTTCATACCACTTGTTAGCAAGGATTTCACCGCCGACACACGCCGCGCCGTTCACTTCCAAATCGATTGCAGCAAGTCCCGATACTGCGATAGTGGTTGCGCTAGTATTTGCTGCTGCGCCCGCCTGAAATCTAAATACTTGTCCAGCCGCATACGCTGTGATTGCTGGCATTGGCGAGAAAGTCAGCGCGTTCGCAGTGCCGGCAGCGGTGCCGCACCACATAAACGCGCTATCCTGAACTTGCCCAACTGCCGCATACTGATCGCGAGCATTAGCATTCAGGACGCCGGTATGCCGGAAGCCACCCATTGGAAGGTTCGCCGTAGGGACTTTCTGACCATCAGCAGCGATAGAATTGGTCAATTCTGCCGCTACGTCCGACATGGTATTATTCTGCGTGGTGCTGCTGATAACTGTCCCTGTGATAACGGGATTACCAGCAGGCAGGGTATATACGCCCGATCCATTACGTGGCATGTTTTTTCCTTGTTCTGAAATGAAAAAACCCGCACTAGGCGGGTTATGAGGTGATATGGATAATTACGAATGGCTTAGGTATATCGCCACTCCATTAGGGGTGCTGCTGTACGGCTATTTATTCCATGTCTTAGCGCAACGGAGTCGCCGCCGCTTGGCCCGAGGTGGCCCCACCAACGGTGAGAAGCTTTACCATCATTGCTATCTGCTCGGGCGTAAGATCCGCCTTACCTACAGGCGCTTGCGCGGCAAGCCCACTTTTGACGACACGCTGATTATCGACCGCGTTTTTAAGCGTCTTGACTAGAGCTGTACCGTAAGGCATGCCAGGTATATTTCCCATTAAGTTCATCACGGCACCAGCAGTATTCGATGTATTGACAGGCGCTGCAGTTGGCGTGCTGTTGATGTACGAGCCAACCCTTCCGACTTGCTGCAGTTCAGCCACTTCTTTTGGCGAGTAAAATGCCTTCAATTTCTCTGTGCCAAGTTCGCGCAAGGCTTTTGCGTAACGCTCAGGCGAAAATATCTTGTCGCCGGCCGTATTCTCGCCAAAGGCTGCTCGCTGCAATGTCGCGCCTACTTGATTCTTTGCTTCCGTAAATGCTGCTGGATCGTTCTCTTGCAGAAGCTTAGCCAAGCCTTGAACATCTTTTGTCTTGCCACTTACAACGAAGCGCTTCACAAAGTCATCCGGCGCTGTCGATCCAGTGGACGCCGCTTTTAATGCTGGTACAGCGTCTTGCAATGCAAACCGTTCTGCAGCAGCTTGACGCGCCTTGGCGAATACGCCGCCTTGATCATCGGCACTTAAAACGGCATTCTTGACGGAATTGCGCAGCGAATCGAGTGCCTTATTAGTTGCAGGATCGTTGCTTACATTGTCATTGATTGTTTTCAGTACGCTCTCCGCGTCTTCTACTGAAAAAACCTTCTTCTGTTGGCCGGACAAAAGGCCGAGTTCTTCCATGCGGTTACGCACGCCACTTGGTATTTTGTCGCCAAAGTTGCGCACTGTTTCTGCGTAGTCTTGAGCAAGACCGGTCAATGGCACGTTTAAATCTTTGCCGGACGATGCGCGCGCTTCTTTGTACAGATCGCCAACCTTGCCGCGCAATTGGTCATCAGTGCGTTTAAGCGCTTCGGCCAACTGCTGACCAGCCTGAAACTGTTCGCCGCTGGAATTTCCACCGAACGAGCCTACCTTGCTCTGCAGCTTCTGATTCTGCACTTCAAACCGATTCATCAACGGCTCACCGACGCCAGCCACGCCGCGCAGATTACGCTCGCGCGCGAACTGAGTAGCGTCACGACTTATCTGACCGCCTGTTGCCGGTATGTTGAGATCGTTAAAATCTTGTTGGCGTAGCATCGCAGCAGGGTCAAGTTTTTTGCCTTGCTTCATCGCATCAACCACTTGACCGCGCAGCACATTCATCTGCTGCTCTGGAATATCAGAGAATTTTTGGCCTACTTCCTCCAAAGCTTCTTTAATAAGCTCATCGGTTTTTAAAGATGCTCGCGCGCCTATTTCTGGATTCGATGCAGCTTGGAGAGAATTAAACTTTCGTGCAATGACATCGCCTACTTTGCCCATGATAGGGGTCAGAACTGCACCTGTTGCCGCACCCATACCGGCCTGCGCAGCCTTGGTTCCAAAGAATGATTGGCCTTCTTTCAGGTCATTTACAGGCGTCAGTAATCCACCAGTTGCACCTACGCCTGCGCCATAACCTATCCGGCCCAATGTCGTAGTTGCCGCGATAGGCGCGCGCGCAGATATGGCAACATTGGCTGGACTGAGAACATTGCCTACTAGCCGGCCACCGTCGAAACCTTCTTTGCCAACCGCAGTGCGCGCAGACTGATAGTCGCGTTCACCCTCGGCGTTCATGGAATCAACCCGCTTTGCCTCGCTGTCAAAAAATTCGCTGACACGGTTAGGGGCCAAGCCACCGAGAGACGTGAGGCCGCGCAGTCCATGGGGGAGCATTTGAGCAGCGGCATCAATTGGATCGCGCATGCCTTGAACGATTGCGCCAGGAATGCTGGCCTGTACTTTCTGGCGAGTGGTTGCCTCTTGCTTCGGCGCGGAAAACTGCGACTGCGCATAAGCCATGATGTCTTGTTCAGTCGCGTTGTCTGGCGCAGTGATTTCATGCTTACTTCCATCCGGCGCAGTGATCTCAAATTTAGCCATTATGGGAGCCTTTTAATGCTGAATCCATTGTTTGACGCAGAGGTGGATGGTGGAGGAGCTACGATCTCCGCTGGCATTGATGGGCCTTGATAGAACGGCGCGATACCCTGCAGACTTGGATTTGACTCCATAACTTTCAGCTTGCGTTGATGCTCGCCATAATTGAAGCGCGCGGAGCGTTCCGAGGCTTTCGCCAATTGCTTGATTTCAGCACCTGTCAAATCATCAATATTGCCTGACATGGCTTTTTCAGCCAAAGCGCCTTCGCTCTCGGTGATAGCGCCCTGCCCCTTCATTTGCTGACGACCTTGCAATGTCAGCTCAGCCATACCGCGAATTGCCGAGCGTGTATTTGCGATTTTTTCCTTCTCGTCTGCGCCTGTAATTCCTAGACCGTCAGCAATCTGAGAAACAGCAAGCTTGGTTGTCGAACCAGGGCCAGTGAATAGCTTGTTCGTGTCTACTGCCTTCACAATGCGTTGTGCGGCATCAACCTGTTTCACTGCACCTTCAGCAATCGCCGTCGAGTCCTTCATCATCGGGCCAACTTGAGCGCCTAGGCTTTCACCCATCTTCACGTCAGTTTTTACATTGACATTGGTTGCGCCAGCTTTACCCTTGCGAATCTCGTAATCTTGATAAGGAAGGTTCGGAACAATGCCATCAGCGCCGACATTGAACGGCTTGTTCGGATCTTGGAACGTCGTACCTTCCTTGACGCTGTACGGATTGAATGCGACGCCACTAGGCGCAACTTCCATCTTGCGAGCTGGCACAAGGTCAGCGTAATTCTGCGTCGCCGCGAACTTGGCAACCGATTCTTGCGTGAAGTCTTTAGGATCAACCTTGCTGAATGCCGATTCTGGTTTGGCCGTCAGTTGAGCAACACCCATTTGCTGCAGCATTGGATGGCCTGAAGACAGCAATTGCGCAAGCGCGGCTTGTTTATTGCCTGGAACCGCAGGATTGGTGATTGTCTGTGGGCCGTACTCATCATCGACTATCGGCGTGTTCTGCGCAGGCGTACCTTGCAACAGGCTTTGATATTTTTGCAGGCCATCTACCAACTGCTGCGTGGATTTTTGCGCAATATCGGTTTGTTTTGCGTCTGCCTGATTTTGCATATAGCCGCCAGCCAGTGCCTGAGCGATCTTATTTACGCCTTCAAGCGGGCTTTTTTTAACCGCCCAGCCGCTGACCATCTCCGTACCACCATCGGGCGCCATAGCCTGCTTACGCAACAAATCAGCCATTTGTTGTTGGCGCAATAGCTTCGCCTGCTCTACGGCCAAATCAGGCGGTAATGCCGCCAACGTTTGGGGTGCTTTCGCTGAGGTAAAAGGATTTGCCATGTCTATTCCTGATTTAACTCACTGGTGAATTCGTTCATATAGAGCGCCGTTTGTATTGCGTTCTGCAAAATAAGATCGTCTGGATATTTATCGATGATAGAGAACAGATCTTTGCGATGTTCTAGATCATGCTCTGCGTGGTAACGCAACGTGCGTATGAGTCCCACGCCGTGCAGTTCCTCCAACTTAGCTACTGACTCCAGTGATGTTGGGAACCCCTCTAGCACAGCCATATATCCAAGCAGAGCCAATGGGCTAACATGCTTAATCATGTAATACTGCGATCCAGCCATTTCTGCAGCTTTTCGGATAAGTGGCATATCCGCCACATTTATCCCGGCGGTGGCTAAATCATCCGCAAGCCATACCTGGTGATTTTTCTCTTCGTCAAGGTGCGCAACAAAGTATTCTTTTAAATCACCATCAGAAGCATTAACCGCCTCTTTTAGCAAATCCTCACTTGCGGTGATTACTTGATGTGCAAAAACCAAATTTGCTAACACCACATCTCGGTTAGCAAAATCCAGTGCTTTTGACTCTTTTTTTACGCTCTCTATAGCGGCAATCACGGTATTTGAAAACATTAGAACATCATCGTAGCGGGAGCGAGATAGGCGGCTAATCCAGCAGCGCCCAATGTACCCGCCGTACTCATTAATGAGCTATTTGCGCTATTTGCACTTGCAACGCCAGAGTTATAAAGTCCCTGTGCGTAATTTCCTTGCGCAGCGGTTGCGCCGCTCATATCGGCGCCGCTGGTTGTAGCTTGAGTCGGAACACTGCTGAATGTTGGGTTAGTGACTTGCGATCCAGAGCGAACGGCATTCAAAATATTTAAAGGCTGATTCTGTAGCGCAGTCAATAATTGCAATTGCTGATTTTGTGCATTTTGGCCAACATTGATACCGTTAAGCGCAGCCTGTGATTTCAGGTCGTTCTCGCTTTGGCTTTGCGTGCGCATCGCGTTGTCGTAAGCCTCAGACCCAACTCCGATACCTTGATTCGCAAGTTGTGTTTCCAGTGCTTTACGACTTTGATCGATTTGTGGCTGGAATCGCGCCATTAACGCATCTTGTCCGGTCTGTCCTGCATTGACCATATCAGCTGGCAGACTGTCTTTAGTGATCGCATTTGAAAGAGCGTCATTGACGAACCCAAGGCCGCGATCTGTCAGTCCCGACAATCCGAGGCTGGTTTTATTCTGCTGGTCTAAAAGCTGCTGCTGGACAGGCGATAGAGTTTGCGTTGCCGTCCATCCATCATCAGGAGTCGCTCCATTTGGGTCGCGAGAGTAAGTCAAGTTACCGTATGGCGTTACTTGATTGACGCGATTTGCTGCAGCGGCGGCACGCGCGGCATCAAGATTTCCGGCTGCTGTTTGTTGTGCAGCGCCAGCATAGTCAGGTGCTGGAGGTGGCGCAGGCGATGACTTAAAGCAAATCCATCCACGGCCTTTCTTCAGCGGCGACCAGTAGATCGGCTCTTCTATATGTTTCATACCCATTTGCAATCCTCTCGCAGCATTCTTAAAACGATTCCGTCCACATCGCCGTACCAGTTCTTTGCAACACTTTCGTGCACAAATCCTACACGCCGATCAATGTCCAGAGCCTTGTTGTTGCCGTCTTCAACGATTGCGGTGACGCGTCGCTTATTGGCCGTGATGAACGCATAGTGAAAGATGACTTTCAGCAGATTGCGCGTGATAAATTTTGGTGTATTACTAAAAACGCTTAACTCGCAGTTGTATTCTGTGAACCCGGAAAAGACGACTACACCCATGATTCGGCCAAAGTCATCAAGACTCGCGATGCAGACTGATTGATTAGGGTCAAACTTGACATTCAAACCGGCATTTACAAAGTCAAAATATTCCTGTCTTTGCTTGATGTCGATCATCAGATCACCCCACCATCGTCAACCAGGTAATCTGTCGCAGCCCAGCGCAGCTTGGAGTTTCGAGCTGAACCTTTAATGTGTGCAGATATGCAATAACCAAGGCCAAAAGCGGTCTGCCAATCCTTCTTGATCGACAGATCGCCGCCCCATGTGTCGACGCCATCCCATACCGAAATGTCCCAAGCCGAACCAACGGTTGGCGTAAATGATGGAATTCCGGTAGGCGGCGTTGTGTCGAAGTCGGTATTCACCCCTAGAAGCACAGACAAAGCGCCATCTGTTGAAATCAAAGGGCGCAGCATCTTGACCTGCTTCAGTTGGCTGCGAGCACCGAAGTAATTGAAACTCTGCTGCGCCTCGAAGTCGATATTGACACCGTTATCAGCTTGGGTGTCCCATGCCTTGCAAACCGCACCAGATGTTCCGAAAAACAGTTCATCGTCATGCAATTCAAAGCACGCAGCATTCCATCCAATAAACCGCGACCATGCACCCGTAATCGTATTCATCACCAACTGATAGGCTGTGGTAGGGCTTGTTGGAACATTGAGCAACAGCATGTTCTCTTGCGGGAAAATTGCTGTTTCCCAGCCGAAATTTGACGCGTACAGTGTTGTGTAATCTGAGACTACGTGCTGGATTTTATCGGTCAACATCTCTTTAGAGTTGACCCGAGATGACATCAGCGACTTGGATAGCGGCGCAAGACCATCTTTGCAAATCAGCGTTAAATCGCCTGCGTACTTCATCATGCAGCGGCGACCAATCGGCGAACCAACGTCATAGATGCCGATCAATCCCCAGGTAGAAGCGCTTGCCGGATCTGTGCCTTTAAATACAGCAACCTGCCCCTCTGACGATACGAAAACTGCGTAATCGTCCATGCCGTAACCAGCATCAAGCGACCAGTTGCCCATCGCCATGACGTAACCGCCACGACTGAACCATGCGCCAAGGTCAATTGATAAAGCCGCGCCGCCTACTGACAGTGCCGGCAGATACCAAACCTTTGTCGTATTTTTTTCAACAAACCATAGCCTAGACTGGAAAGCTGCGACGTGAACGAGGTTCGATGTTGTGACGCCAGTGATCGAGACCGGCGCACTGACTGCGGTTACAGCCTGCCATGTCGTGCCGTTGTAAAGCTGCGGTGCATCCGTGCCGTTGACCATGTACAGAAAATTGCCCCCAGCAGTGCCAAAATTGACATGCTGGAACTTGTCCGAAGTCATGCCGGTTACTACCGCTGCGCCTACTGCTCCTGGATTCGTTGTTTCGTAAATATCCTTACCAGATGCAGCGAACATCTTAGTACCGCCAACAGGTGGAGAATATGAAACGACTGTATTGACAGTACCCGGTATGCCAGTAGCCCATTCGCTAAAGCCGTAGCGCACCATTACGTCGAACGGTGAGCAGAAAAAGTTATCCAGACTTACCGCATCTGTCGGGGCCATCTCGGCCAATGAATCCCGCGCGTTCCATCCGGAGACAGGAGACGGCACGGACAAGGTGCGCGAAATCTGCGAGCGCGTTAATCTGCGCTGCGGCTTACGCATTACCAACTACCCCGAGGGACCATGACAACAGGCTGGATTTCGTACATCGATTGACCTGACAGGCTCAATACTGGCTTGCTACCGTCGCGTCCCATTGCATCAGCCATGCGGCGCTCGTATTTTGAGAAGTCTTCGGCGTAGTCCAGCCCCTTAGCAGCCTTCCAGCGCCATATCGTTCCGAGGATCATTAATTGATCGCTGATCTTTGGTGTGTCAAGATCATTTGTCCAGATCGATGATGTGGTTGCAGTTGATGTAGCGACCCAATCCCTTGAAACATATTCAAATGCGCATGTCTGGCCGGCTACCGGATTTGGGTAGAAATTGATGCTGTCGCCAATAATCCGGTATGCATTAAATGGCCCATTGATTGCCATCGCAACCGATTGCTGCCAATCCTGTTCCGACTTTGGCCCATACACTGGACGCCGCAATGTGCGATTCCAGATCGTGTTATTGACGATGTAGTCACAGTTCGGCGCAATCGTTGAGAGCGCACCCTGAACCTGTGTTGCTACCGTAGTAAATGTTGCTTCAGTCTGTAGCGCCTGCCATGAATAGCGGTCAGCCTGATCCTGGCCTTCTTCTTCCGAGATCGTCAGAAGTTGAATGATCTGTGGGTCAGTCGATCCTACGGCTGCATTAGGCGCAAGGATGCCGATACGGCGGCAAACTGTCTGGATAATCTGCAAGCAGTTCAATGCCATATCGGTTCCTGGTTACGCTGCTTCTGTTTCGCGCTTACGCTTAGGCGTATTTGCTTCTGCTGCATCGAGGCGCTTCATGATGGTTTCCATCTGCTCTTCGAGGCGGCGTGTTTTCTCTTTTTCTTCGGCCAATTCTTTGACGACCGGCGACAAGTCCTTCTTCGCTTGAATGTCACCCTTTGCCAGATCACGCAGCACACGGCCATCTAGGCCAATGTCGCCCAGCGATGAATCAGGTACTGCGGCCAAGTCTTCAACTGTTGGGAATCGTTTAGCCAATGTTTCGCGGCGCGCTTTGGTAGTACGCTCCCAATTGATCAATGGCGTCCCACTGCGTGGCAATTCCTTGCCTTCACGATGCGCTGCAAGACCTTCTTTGAAACCAGATACCCAAGACGAGTCGTACCGGCCTTCGTTCGCTTCACGCTTTTTTCGCTCAATGAATTCATCAGCAATGAACTCCATCGGATCGCCGCGATGACCATGCGGTGCAATCAGGATGAAAGTGACCATTTTTGGAACGTCGTAGCCAAGTTTCTCGGTGGCTTCGTGATCAATTCCATGTTCGCGGTCTTGAAACATAAAGTAGGGAATGCGTGACATCGGGTCGGCGTGGGCCATTTTTTAATCTCCTGGTAGTAAGCGGTAGCGCTTTGCATTGCAGTCGTGTGACCACAATGAAAAACGCCCTCCGAAGAGGGCGCTTAGTTGACGATGCTTTGTCTTATGTTACGATTTGCATGCAAGATGGGTTGTTAATCACGCCTGAGCCGTAACCTGTGTAGGTTCCTGTCAAAGTGATTTGAGCGGTGGCCGTCGAGTTCGCACCCGTAGCCGTACCGATTTCCGTACCTGCATAGATGGTTTTGCCATCTGGATCAAGTGCTGCAACAACCGCGCTCGCGCCCACACCAGTACCTGTCAATGCCATACCCAAGAACGCGCCGTCATAACCGGCTGGGCAGAACAATTTATTGGAACCGTTGAAGGTTTGAGCAGTGAAAGTCTTCGTGCCGGTTGCCGCAATGCGGTTACGGATACCGATGACTTGCTTACCTGTAGCGGTAGCACCCAAGATGCCGGCCGCGGCAATTGCCAGGACGCCATCAGCTGCGACGGTCGCGTTTGTCTTGTAGACAGCGCGGCCTTCGAGTTGAACCCAGCCGAACGAGCCGGAAGGGATTGGAGCCATTGCAATGCCGAAGCAGAAGCCTTGAGTAACGGTGGATGGCAGAAGCGAAGCCGTAAAGGTTTCATCCCACATAACCACTGAGCCTTTGAGAATCGCCGCATTAGAGCCGACGTACATGAACTTACCCGCACCCCAAAACAGATCGACTGCGGTGACTTGCATGCCGAGCGGTTGGCGTTGGGTAGTATCCGGCACAAACCAATCATTGAAAGGTTGAGTGCCGAGGGTTGGGGAGATAGCTGCAAACATGATATTTCCTTTAAAGGTTATTTGTGAAGGCGTTGCTTGCCGTTGATGTATCTGGACACCTGCGTTTGATGGATACCTAGTTCGTCAGCTATTTTTTGCTGAGTCATTCCGGTTTTGTACAACTCTCTAGCGCGCTCAACCACATCGAAGGGGAATCGCATATTTCCATGCCATCCGCATCGATCGATCTTGTCCTGCGTGTTTTGCTTGGGAGTCCCCAAATAAAGATGGGCTGGGTTTACACATTTGCGGTTGTCACATCTGTGCAAGACATGGAGTCTTTCTCCTATTTCGCCAACTTGCAGGATGTAAGACACGCGGTGTGCTTGAACCTGCTTGCCGTTGAACCAGAATTTCCCATACCCATCTCTGTGAATCGTGGATTGCCACTCATGGCACCCACTTTCCACCCTCTCCACCTTAGCTAAAAATCGTTCCAAATCTTTCATTTCAGCCCCTATTTAAAAGAGCTAATTTTACTTTAAAATCAACGATTAAGCTAACACTAACTACGCCTTCATAACTCCTTGGAGTGAGCGATTGCTCAACGCCAAGTTGCCTTGCCAGATGATGGTTTTCACCAGAGCATCTTGATTGATCGACTCAACGTCATCCAACATAGTGATGTTAGCGTCTTTGTGGACGACCAAATCAATGTAGTTGGTGTTGAGGAAATATGCGTGCGCCGATGGGATACCGCCCGACGAATCGAAGAACACATCTGCGTTCTTGTATTTCATCGACAACATGCCGCCCTTGCCCGAATCTTCCGGCGCATAACGCTTCAACGAAGTCTGCGATTGCTCGTAGAACGTGAAGTAGTCATCCGACATGACGATCAGGTTTGGCATATCCATGCCGCGAGTCAGCTTGATCCACAATGGCAGCATCAGTGATTCGATGGTGGTTGCAGATACTGTGATACCAGCGCCGCCTTGCAATGGAGCAGCGGCGGATTGAACGACGTTTTGCCAGAAGCCATACGTCGAGCTGTTGATACCACCAACAGTACCAGTACCAGTATCAGCGATCAGCGCTTGCAAGCCGTTGATTTGGTTGGCGGCTGTGCCATCTGAGTACAGATCGGTGGACAGGCCATTAGCGAACGAGTGTTGAGCATTTTTCACTTTCGACTTAACGAAATTGATGATGCGGTTCTCGCCACTGTTGGTACGCATTTCCAGGCCGGACACAGCCAGGTTGACTGCGACCTGACGCCACGGATATTCAGCCGCAGACAGAACGTCTACCGCTGCGATATTCAGAACGTCATAGCCGGAATAGCGCTGATAAGTGCTGTTGTTGGCGTATTCAAGAGGTTGAACGATGCTCAGACCGCCATCTTCCAGACGGACTTTGCCGCTGTCAGACATTTTGCGATAGAGCGCATTGTGTTTTGTTACGTTATCTGCGACTTCTTTGGAGTGATTGCGGAAAGTGGTTGTTACCAATTCCGAAAACACGCCGAAATTACCCGCAGCGTAACCTTGGCCGGGAGATGCCATTGTGATGCTCCTTGATTAGATTTAAGCGCCTTGCAAACGTCGCAAAGTCGCTCGGATGGTGTCGTCCATAGAACCTATGGGCTCGGAAACGGGCATTGACGGACGGATTCGCGTATTCACGCTTGCCGCTGCCTTGGCCGCTTGTGCCTTCTTCGTTGCCTCTTCCCGCTGTGCATTCAATTGCTGTTGGAGCATCGATGCGCGAGTGGTTGGATTGGCGTAGACGGCTTGCTCATAGGCATCCGGTAAGTCCTTGGCCTGACCCGCCTGTAGAAGCGCGATCATGTGTGGCTTGACTGTCTCGAAATGACTATGGTTTGGGTCAGCCGCAAATGCAGTTATCTCGCTGTTGAGCGATTCCTCTGCTTGCTGCTGAACCGATGATTCTTGTGATTGAAATTTGTTTGTCAGTTGCTGCACTTGCTGCTGCAGCGCTGCGTACATCGGATCAATTTGCGGCTGTGCTTGCTGGTACTGCTGTGCGCTACCGAGGTCGATGCCGTAGTGCTGGGCCAACTGCACAAACTTGGCTTGCTTGTCTTGTTGCGAACCGTGGCGAAGCAGGTTGTCAGTCGCCATCAATTCACTTACCGCGCGGTCAGGCGTCAGACCTAGTGATTGCAATGTCGCGGCGTATGGAGTGATGACCTTCTCCATCGTTTGTGCGTACTGAGCCGCAGCCTTGTATTGCTCGACACCCTTAAACATCTCGTCAGCGCGACGAACAAAGGCGTCCTGCAATACTTTGGGAGCCGCGGCAAATGCTTCTGCCTCTTCCTTGCGCAAGCCGAGCGATTGCAACTCTTTCGGCACTGTTGGGACTTCAACTGCTGCTGCCGGCGCTTCGGTTGTCGCGGCTTCTTCTGCCGCAGGCTTTGCAAACTTTCCTTGAGCGTCACGGATGCGCTGTGCTGCAGCTTCCGGCTCTTCGGGGATCGTTCCTTCTGGCACTTCTGGCGGATTGTTTCGTGACTCAATATCGCGCAGTGTTTCGCGGATCGAGTCATCCATCGACTGCGGTTGTTCGGTTACTTGCTCTTCAACTTCGGTGGTAGCACCTTGGTTTTCGATAGCCATTTATAAAGCTCCAGACGTAAAAAAAGCACCGATAAGGTGCTTTGTTGGGTTGTGGCTGTTAAGCCGAGTTACGACGCTTCGGCCAAGGCTTGCGCCTTCTTAGCCGGTGATAAATTGGCCCACGCTTGGCGGACAACTCCATCTAGTTGCTTGTCTTCTGCTTCTTCCTGATATTGCTTCTGCCGCGCTGCGTTGTGCTTCTCTGAATCCATGCCTTCCCAATCACGACAGCCTGAAGCCGCCATGTCTGCGCGACGTTCTGCATAGGACGTGATTACACGACCAGTAGCTGGCGATTCGTAGGCATCCCACGGTTGCATGTCCATGCGCGCCATTGGCTTGGACAGAATGCGCTTATCAGTCTTTTGCCCGCAGCATTCCGGCGTATCCAGGCATTGCGATACCGAGCGGATGTAGTCGTGATACTTGCCACATTTCAGGCACACGGACTCGTAGACAGGCATCAGTTCACCTCGCGAGTAATTTCAGCGGTCGATGTTTCCGTGGCTGCATTCTCAAGCTTGGCTTTGCTGCTGATGTTTGCTGACTCAATCTTGACTGCCGCATCCAGTTCAGCTTTCCAGCGTTGGAAGTCAATCTTCATTGACTCGATCATCAGTTGGCTTTCTTGCTTCTGCGATTCGAGTGCCGCCGCCAATTGCGCTTCAGCCTCTGCGCGCTGCTGCTCAAGCATGTTCTGATGTGCGTTTTGCTGAGCTTGCGATTCCTGCTTAGCTTGCTCAACTTGCGCGTCGATCTGAGCACGTTGCTGATCCAATGCCAGCTCGCGTTGTGCTTGCTGATCTGCCATCTGCGCACGCATCTGCTCAATCTGCATCATCGATTGATTCTTCATCTGTTCGATTTGCTGCTGAGCCTGCAACTTGCCTGCTTCAGGGTTAGGAGGCGGTGGTGGCTGCTTCATCTTGGAAATAACGTCTTCGACAGCCGTACCCATCTTGGCGCGACGACATACGACAAGCATCAACTCTTTGAGCATGCCTATGTCCATTGCGCCTTGCTGAACTGCTGGGCCATACGCTTGCATCAGCGATGCCAGCCCAGTCAATACTTGCTGCAAGCCTTCCATGTCGCTATCTTGCGTTGCAGATAAGGTGCTGTCTGTCTCGATGTCAACACGGTACGTGCGAGTAGCATCGTCGCGCATTGCCTGCTCCACGGCTTCCCATGAAATAGGCATTGGCTGTTGCAGCTTTTCGAGTCCAGGCGGCGGAGGCGGAGGCTGTTGACCAGCTTGTTGCGCCTGCTGTGCCTGCATCTGATATTGCTGCGCCATCTGCTGCAATTGAGCTTTTTGCTGGTCGAGATCAGCTTGACGCGGCAACTTAACCAGCGTCATCTTTTCAAGCGTTTCCACTTGGAACTTCTCGGCGATTACCTCAGCCTTCAACCGGATCAGATCGCGGATGTAGCGCTGGACTTCCTTCTGCATGCGCTGGAGTCGTTGAGTACCCCATTGCGTTTTGATCTCTTGCGCGCCTTTGGTTTCTCTGGCGTCAGTAGCACCGCGCATGATGTCTGCAATGCCGGTGATCTCGTAGATAACTTGTTTTGTCTGGTCGCGCTGCTCGTACAAATACTTGATGACCGAAGCAATGGTATCGATAGGCATCATGTAGATGGCCTTATCGAGCCCGCTGCGCTCAGCAATAGCAGCTACGTTCTGAGCAGGCACTAACTCATTGTCGCCAGCCTTCATCAACTCCGACAGTTCTGTAAGCGTCGAATCGTAGATGCCGCGCACCTTTAGCGCGTCCATCAGATTGTTGATACGAATGCTGATGCGGTTCAATTCTTTGGCTTGCTGCTCGTACTGCGTGTACAGCGCTGCCGGTATTAATGTCTGGTCGTTCTCAATGGCGTACAGTGGGCGCGGAACAGGGAAGAAGCCAGAGAACTGCATCGGGTCGTCTTGAACTTTACAAGGCGTTGCATAGGTCTTGCAGATCCAGACGACTTCCTTGTCATCCTTGTTCCATATTTCCCAAATCTCGGCCGTCTTGAACAAGTCAGCAGTCGTATCTGACTGCTTGACATCCTCGTCATCAGCGGCATCCATCGTTATCTTGTTGCCGATGTCTTCGCCAAACTTTTCAACGCAGTCTTCACGTGTAAAGCGGTGCTTGAATGCAATAGCGCAGACTTCATCCCATGTTTTAGCTGCACCAAGGATGCGGAAGTCGTCCCATTGAACGCGCTCACACAGAGCCTGTTCCCATGCGATTTCTTCATATTGATCTGCTTCGCCTTCTTCTGCTTCGATGCCTTCTGCCGGCGCTTCTTTCTCGCCAACTTGGCGAATATCAGGGATATAGCGAACACGCGACACAGCTCGGCCAGCCAGCAACATTGCCAGGACATCGCCCTTCAATACTGCGTCTTCGTCGTATGTATCTTGCGAGAACTCAAGCGCGCGGGTCATTACCTCGCCGACTGCTTTGCCTAATTCATCCTCATCCGAGTAACGACGACGCACATCTGGCTGCGGCAATGAGTTATAGACCGACTGACGCAATGTCTCGGTATTCGTCCAAAGGATATTGAACGAGTTTGCGGTAGGGCTAAGCGGCGTGTACTGCTTATATATGTCAGTTGCTTTCTTGCGCCAGTCAGACTCGCGCTTGTCGGCCAACTTCAGTTCCAGCGTCCAGCGGCGCTTAATAGCCTCTGGCGATTTGCCTAGATCGCTGGGCTTCTCCAGGCTATTGGCGTTCGAGTCGGTCATTACAGCTGATAACCATGCGCCACAACAGCGCTATTGGTATTGCCTGCGCCCAGAGTCGGCACGGTAACGACGATTGCAGTATTTGCGGCACTCGCTGGTATTGGTTTTGGGAATTGAACAATCAGCGGGGTATTTCCCAAGGTCGCACCAGCGACTACAGCCAGGACATACGTAGCGGTCGCACCACCAATAAGCCCGGTAACAGTAACCAGCACGACAGCGGCGGCAGTTGCACCCGAGCCCGTCACCTCAAAGCCCGTGATGTAGGTGGTTTTACCCGCCGCCCCCGCCAAGGTTGCGACCGCTGACGCTGCGGCCACGTTGCCAGATGCGCCAACTACAGCGGTGATGCCGGTTTGCGCCCCGCTGTCGGTAACGTAGAGCTCACCCGTGGGCGCGAAACGCTGCCCGTTAATGTACATATCGCCTGTTGCCATGATTATTCCCCTTCTACCCTGCGGCGTGTTTGCCGCGCTATCATTTCTGAGATTGTTCGGTCTTGCGGCCACCTGGTCGGTGGCGGCGCTAGTGATTTGTGTTCTTCGGCCCATGCAATCGCAAGCATTCGCAAGCTATCTGCAGCATGTGATGTGAAGTCGTGTCGCGGCGTGTCTCGGAACATCTTCTTATCGTCGTCCCACTCGCGCTGATACAGCTTGACGAGCTCAACTGCATCACCGGCCAGTTCTTTGTCAAAGTACGCTCGCGACAGCATGGCGCGGACGGCTTGGATGCCATCCTGCAAACTCATGCTCGGGACGATGCGAACCTTTGCCATGCCAAACGCATTCCAGGCCACCTCTTGAATCGAGCGGCCATTTGATGCGAGTGTTTTTGCTCTTGCGTCGTGTGGGAACCAAAACAAACCGTAGTTATATGCGCAGCGATGCGCAATCTCAGGCTTTATTGCTCCGTATTCAATAGGCACATTGCGGCGAATCTTCCACTCATCATTGAGGATTTCCTTGCCGAAAATCTGCTCAATGTAGTGCTGCATATCCTTGCCGTTTATCCCGTAGTACTCAAGGATGCGCACTTCACCTGCGATTACTTGATACCACCAGATGCCAGTATCGTCTGAATAGCCAAGATCCCATGCTGTGTGCACGGGGAAATTCGGGTCATGAGGAACAAATGTAACGCCGTTGCGAGCTTCGAGTAATTGAAACTCAGCGCCGTAATACGCACCAAGCACTGCAGCCTCGAATGAGCACATGTACTCTTGCTCAAACAGCGCAGTGCCTTGATCGATGCCCCATTCCGCTATGTAAGCGGCTTTCTCGGCAATCAATGCTTCTGGTGAAAACACACCAGTGTCCAGCACCGAAAGGCGTTGCGTGAACGTCTTCGAGTCGGCTAAACCGGCGTTGTATGTCTTATATGCGTGATTCTTGCCGCGTGGCGTGGTGATAAACATCTGCCAGCCATTGTTCTCTGCCAAGATCGGACGGAGATAAGCTCGAGCAGATGGGTTCGCAAGCGCCCATTCTGAATAGACCAACCCAGCAGGCGTTGTGCCAACCAGACTATTAAAGTTATCCGATCCAACAACCTGCCAGTTCGAGCCATTCTTGAACTCGATCATCATTTCTTGATTACGAGTCGCGCTTCTCAGCTCTTTCGGGAAGGCCTCATCAATCCGCTTCTTGCCAGTGTGAGGATTAACCGCATCCCAAATAGCTTTGCGCGCCTGCGAATACTCAGGGAGCATGTGCCAGTAACCGGCAACACGCTCAAAAGCAGCGCAAGCTGTACGATGCAAAGCAACTTCATCTTTACCGCTGCGACGATGCCAGATTAATTCGGCATGCTTCCCACCTCTTTCCAGATACGTCCATGCAGGGATTTGATACCCGCGTGGTCGCCATCCGTTAGGAAGCTGAATTTTCGCCAAAGCGAATTATCTCAACGACTAAATCACCGCCATCCCTGCCTGTGTGTTCGACACGGCCAAGCTTAGGCGCAGCGAACTCAGCAAGCTTAGCCATCAAGTCGAGTGCTTTGCCTGGATCAGGCTTTGCATCGCCTACCCCATTAGCAACTTGCTCAAGCCACAATGCGACGTTCTCAGCGTTGTCACTCAATAGACTACTAACGGTATCGCGAAACTCTTTGGTCGCCTTGTTGGGCGTTCCTGGCTGTCTGCCACCTGTTTTAGCGCCCTTAGCCATGGTCTGGTCTAAAAGCTTCCACTTTAGAAAGTTTCATTACTGGCCTCTTTAGGGGTAGCCCTATCTAAGGAACTGCGGTTACGAAATAAAATAGCCCGCCGAGCAATCAAGCTGGCGGGCTGAACACGTGGTTAGACGTGAGGGAGGAGAACGAAAAAAAGCCCCGAGTCCGAAGAGTCGAGGCTTTGAATATTGTGTTTCGTGTGTCGCCTTACTTTTCTTTAGGCGTGCAAGGTGACACAATTAGAAGACTACTCCTTTGTTTCGCCGTTTACAAGTTCTTTTTGCGTGGATACAACATTTTCTTCTGCGTCTTGGTCAAGCCCCATCCGAGCAGCGAGTTTTGCTCTATCCCGCTCACAGGCTGAATCACGAATCTGCTGCGTCCTCTTGAATGTGCTGTCTCCCCACAAAGGATCGCAATTCTTTATCTCGTTCTTCATAGCAAATCTTTCTTCCTCATCAACGGCTTAATCATCGCCACAGCCTCAGGATAACTCACTGGACCAGGTGAGCGCCAGACTTGCGCCTTGGCTTCCCTGTTGCGCATCTCTTTGCCTATCGCTTGGCGGCATTCAGGGGTTACAGAATCCATGCACCAATCGACAGCTTCCATTTCCAAGTGAGTGACTGCCTCATCCACAATCTCAGCCGTACTATCCCACTGGCGACTTGATCGAGACTGACGACACTCGGGAGCCGCCGTGCCATAGCCGAGCTTCTCGCGGTATGACTTCTGCCAGTAGTAATGCTCCATCAGCAGTGCGTCGGCTTTGGTGGTTTCGTCTATGTCTCTCATCATGCCTATTCCCTTGAAATTCCGTTTATCTCTTCCCACACCAAACAATCACGCTAATAGCAATGATTAGGATTGCGCCAAACCATAGGCAGGCGTACATGGTCTAGCCTGTTACCGAGTGCAGCCATGGCTTGATGTAGCTCCACGCCCACGGCACGCCATAAATCAGCAAAGTGGTAATTGAGGCAGTAGCTATCACCAACAATATGGCGATCTTCACCAGCGCTTCTCCTATTGCATCTCCGATTCCGCCCATCTTCTTCTCCTTGGTTGATTACTCGACCGACCAAACTTCTTGCGCGATACGCGGGCCGACTGAACATGGCTGGCGATAGTCGGTTGAATAGTTCATTGGAATTCGTAGCCAGATGTCCGCATTGCAGATTCCGATATGCCAAAGCTCCCATCTGCCGCCGTACCATTTTCTGCACCACTGGTAGCGCGATAGCCCAAATTGATCAAATATCCAATTCTTCATTCCCCCTCCCTCTCTTTCATCAGTTTGATTGACTAAATCAGTGGTGAAATGTCTGCGTAAGCACGTCTTGCGGGTGCTTCTTTTCCCTATCCAGAACCATCTTCACTCGATGCAAGAACTCTGCTTGCTGCTCCTCGGTCATTTGAGATAGCCATTTTTGCATCAAATTTTCTTGATATTCGTCATTCATTTCACCCTCCGTTTTAAATCGGCGCGTAGCCAGATTCAAATGCTGATGCTGGCGAATACGATTTGTAGCCATCGTCATACACCACGTAATAGCCACCGGCTTCCGGCTTATGCTTATCAACGAATGCGGCTGGCACAGGGAACGCGCCATAACCAGCGTCCGCTGGTGTGATGTGGTACGAGCCACCTTCACATTCGAAGTCTGCTGGCGATTGCTCAATCTTTTCAATCTTCAGCGCATAGACTTGTTTGTGGCATTGATACTTTGGCATTTCACGGCTTGATTCAGACATCTCATTTCTCCTTCGTGGTTAAACCTCAGTTGTTACGCTTATCAAACTCAATCCGCTCTACTTACTTCCGCACATCACACATATCTGCAAGCCAGCCGCGCATGCGTGGTATCCCGCCATCGGCCAGTTGCGTTTCCATCCGTAAGCAATAGCGCCAAGGATGAATAGCACCGTGGTTACGATCAGGAATATGCGAGGGTTGAGTAGGTAGGTCATGCGCGCACCAACGATCTAGCCTGCTCAGCCAATTCATTCTTGCGGGCTAGTTCTGCATCGCGCTCAGCTTGTCTTGCTCGTTCGTAGCTGGCTGATTCTTCCTGGCGCTTCTCGATCAGATTTGCCATTTCTTCCTTGACGCGCTTTAAGCCTTCAGGGCATTCCGTTATCGTTCCGCCGATAACGCTATTTCCGAGTAGCGCTGTGGCCATCGGTGCCGGCAACAATCCAGCCGTTGCAGCCTTCTCGATCACCTTTGCTCTGCGATCCATATCCCAGCCCAAGGAGGCATTCCATTTCGCTGGGCTACCCGATTGACGCGAAGCCGTAACAAGTCGGTTGTAGGCGTCTTTAAAGGCCATCCTTGCGCCTACTTTGTCGCCAGTTGCCATCACTGGTTGGCAGATTCCGAATGCTTCGGCTGTTTCTTGCGTCCATACGACTGTGTCGGCTTCGTCTTGGCTGGTTAGCGCAATTGCCCATGCTTCGTCGTCGGACGGGCGTCCGTCCCCATCTGTTGCGCCATCGATCTGCTCGATGATGTCGGCTGGCTTTGGCGTGAAACGACCGCGTTGCTTGTCCATGCAGTGACCGTTCAAGGCCATGCGGAATTGCTCGATGCTGTACTGGCCCATCGACTTGAAAAACAAGGCTTTTGCGCCGCTGCTGATGGTTTTGTTCTGACCGACGCCGATCAGGTCATAGGCTGCGTCCAGCAATGCGGAGAATTCGTCGTAGTCGCGGCTATGCATTGATAACTTTCGATTCGTCGTCGCAGATGCCAAGAAGTCGTTTTGCTTCTGCGTTGTTGCGGGCGTTGATCGCAGCAAGGTCGGTCACTGCTGATTTGCTGGCAGTGGCTCCCAGCTTTGCCCAATCGTCCGAGATTGCGTTACGCAATGCCGCATCCCAATCGGCATAGACGTAACCCTTGGCTTGCACCTTGGTGACGAACGATGTGAAATGGCGATCAAGGTTTTGAATCGAATTCGCTGCCGCCCATTTGCGAACAGATTCCGAAATGCAAAAGCCGTCAGGCAAAGGAGTGTTCGGGGATTTTCTGGAAGACTTGGGCGCAGCCGCTGGCGGCGTTCCCTTCCCTTCCTGATCCTTTCCTTGATCCTTGATCCCTTCCTCCGACGACACTTCGAGAGGATTCGAGAGGACTATCGAGGAATCAACGAATGCAGGTATTTTTGACTTGCTCGGCTTGTCAATCTTCTGATGAATCAACCAGTTACGTATCTGCACGAAGCTCTGACCATCGATCTTGTAGCGCGTTACACAGCCTTCGTTTTCAAGCTCATTCATCCAGCCATCAATGAGGCTTGGAACGTCGTCATCGTATGGAAAAAGAAGGCTCGCGAGCATTCGCGAATTTCCGCGAAGCCGACCTTCATCGTCTGAGAGCGTCCATAAGAGAATAAAAGTCAGCCGCGCATCACGGGAAATATTGCCCATGCTTTCGGATTGCGGTAACTCAGGTTTTATCGAACGAATGCGCGCCATCACGCCACCTCTTTATCTGCCAACTTAATCAAGCCCTTGTAGCGGGCGATCTCTGCTTGTAATTCTGGAATGCTTATCTTGTTTGTTGCGTGTGGTCCTTCTAGCCACTCCACACGCTCCACGCCGATTTTCTTTACTAAGGCCACCCGATACATGATTGCGTTGCTACTGAGCTGGACGTTGCATCTGTGGCACTGCTTGTGGATGTTGTCCAATACGAAGCGAAGGGTGTTGTTTGCGCCTACTGCTATGTAATGTCCCGCTTCCCACTGAACTGTCTTTGTCGTACCGCATGAGATGCAAGGCTCGTTGACATCACGTACTACCCGAACCCACTTGTTCACCAGCTTCTGTAAATCACCTTCCCATTCGCCGTGCTTCTTTGCTGCTTGCTTCCTAACTCTGTGTGCCGCCCGTTCTTCCTGCTCACGCTTGGCGGCCGCCTTCAGGCGCTTTCGTTCTGCTAATTCAAGTGTGCAAGGTGGGCTGCATACCACGTGTGCCATTGAGCGCGATTCAAAGCGTGTTGGGCATATACGGCACTTGCGCAGCTTTGGCTTTGCTTTTCCGAATTGGGAGCGGATCATTGCTGCGGAAACTCCAACATCACGCCAAGCGGCACGAAAGCTGCCTGCATCGCTTCCAGATACTTCGACAGTTGCGGCTTGGTCATATTGGAAGTGACTGGCAGATACTTCATGGCGATCAACTTGCGTTCGTAGGTCATACCCTTGATCGAGTTATCGTAGATTTCGCGGAATTCGTTGTCTTCAGTGCGCAGGATCGGCACGCCAAAATGCAGCTTGCAATAACACTTCCAGCCGAGCGCGTCGTCTTCGCGCAGTTCGCGGGCAAGTTGCTCGTACCATGCGTGGCTGATGGCGTTTTGATCCAGGCTGCGAGCTTTGCCTGTCTTGGCATCAATGCGGACAAAGCGATGCTGCGCGTACATCTCGCGCAATGTTCCAAGCACTGTTTGCAATGACGAATCACTGTTGATAACAAGTGCACTCATTGAAACAGCGCCCCTTGCACAGCAGCCAAACGATGCGGTTCAATCGTCACGCCACTGATCGAGCAACGACGCTTCTGTGCATGCTCAACGCTGCCAGACTCGCGCAACTCAAACAAACGAGCGCTAAGAGTCGATGTTTGCAAGCCAGTACGCGCTGCCAGTTCTTGCATGGAATACGTCACGCCGGCCGACATCGCAGCAAGGATCAGCGCATGTTGTGCGCCCTTCTTGTCCTGGACGATCCCGTGATAGCAGGCAATACTTGTGTCGGCGGCGTGAGTCTTCATGGAGGCTCCTTACAGTTGGCGAGATGGAAATTGCGACCAATCAGAGTCAGGGCGCGTACCAGTGGTCTTGAGAAATCGGCTTGGGTTCAGCGGAGGTGTGTTGAGTACATTTACTTGGCGCGGCGGGACGAGTGCAGCAGCATTTGCTTTGATCGCTACTTCGTCTTCAGCATCTTCCAGCTCGTAGCGAGTGGCTTGAGTGAGTGCGACCTCATCTGTAATTGCTGAGCGGCGTGGCTCGCCTTCTTGTTCAATCGACAGATTATCGACATGGCCGCGAAGGTACATTTCTGCAATCGCATTGCGTATGGAGTTTTTCGTGAGGCTTTCCGAAAGCGCAGCTATGACGCCACCAATATCTTGCGACTCAACGGTGGCGAGGTAATCAAGCAGTACGCGGCCACGTGTTCCTTTGGATGGGAGGCTCATACCAACTCCTTCTTAGGATGAATAAAACGACCAAGTACGCCGCCAGCTTTACGGGCAAACGCGATGATTTTTTGCAGGCGTTCTTTACGCTTTTGTGCCCGGGCTAATTTGCGGTCTGCGATTTCGAGGTTTTCAAGCGTTGGGGATTGGATTGCGGCGGTTACTGCTTGCAGTGCGTCCAGGTCGTCGCGCTGCACTTCAAATACGTCATTGATAGAGAGATCGCCCTCTTCGCCATCGGACAGCAGGCAGGCGCCCAGGCCGATGCTGACCATGACCTCTGCGCAGCAAGCCAGACGGCGCTCTACAGGCATGGCCTTCAGGATCGAAGGGATAAAGTTTGGCGGGCAAAGATTCGTATCCTTGCTTTCGTCATCCAGCCAGCGGAATACGCGATCTGCATTGACCTTCATGCGCTCAAACGTATCGCTAGTCTGTGGATTGAACACGATGCCGGATGCTCCCTTGTCACTCTCAACGATGTGCTGGACAACCGTCTCACGGCTCCAGCCCTCAGCCTTGCGCCAAGCGATGACATGCTCACGAAGGATTCCTATTAACGACTTGTGCGATTCGTTGCGCATGACTCTCTTCTCCCGATCAATTAATCTGTGTTCATGGTTATTAACTTCTCTCTCGCAAATCAGGCAAAAGGCTCTTCGGCCAGTGGTTTGCCTTATGCAGCTACTGCTTTGCGGGGCTTGCGTACTGTTGCGCCGTCAATCGGTTTGCCCTCGATAACCGGCTGGTCTGCAGATTCGGAGCGGAAATAGTCAGCAAGCTTCTTAACAGTCCAGAAGCGAGGGTCTGTGACTTCGCCGTAAGCGACTTTGCGTAGTGTTCCGAGAGGTACGCCCGATTTTTCAGCAACTACGTCCCAATCAGTTGGGCGAATCGCTTCGAGCGCGTTTTTTACAAAAGTGAGGTCGTTTGTGTCCATACCCGTGAGTTTATCCCATAGTCGGGATATGTCAACCCACAAACGGGTTTATTTTTCCGGCATAGTCCCGTATATGGGATTAGCTATAGAAAAATTACTTGCTGAGAATCTGGGGAAGATTTTCGAGGCGCGAGGTATTACAAGCGCTGCGAAAGCTGAAACAGAGTTACGCGTACCAAAAAGCACAATCGATAGAGCGTGGCATTGCCGATCAATGGCCCGCCTTGATACATTGGGCGAAGTAGCCGCTGGCCTGAAGATGCAACCGTGGCAGCTTCTGGTTCCTTCGTTTGATGTGGAAAACCCACCGCAACTATTGCCAGCGGCTGATCAAAAAACTTCTAAGACAAAACTGAAGCCGATAGATGTATCGTCGCTTGGCGCGGTTGATGCCGCTGAGTTAATTCGCATTGTCGCGGCCTTTAGTAATGCCGATACTAAAGGCCGACACCGAATACTAGACGCTTGCGAGGAGGCGGAGGCCAGAGCGCTCAAGTCCAACGTCAACTCCTCCAGTAATAAGCCTCAAACCGGGTAGCTTTCGTACTGTCTGGCGCGCAGCTATTTTGCGAGTGACGGCAATAATGTACAGACGGTCATCATCGTCAAAGACTGTATCGAATAGCGAATTTAACTCTTGCTGTTGTTGCTTAAACATGGACGCTCCTAATGTCTGAATAAACAACAGTCGCCTTTCGTGGTTCGACTCTCTTCGGAGTTTTGGGGAACGCAGGAACACTGTTTGGGCATCCAGTATAAAAGGAAGTTGAATTTGCGTGTGTTAATTTATAGAATTTTCAAAAGCAACAATTACTACCTAGTTTATGAGATGCGCCAACATTTTTCAGGCTGTAGTATGACCAGCCGTTAAGGCACGACCCAATCCATAACCACCAAAAATACATAATGAAAATTACTACTTTGTTTGTTGCAACAATTGGCTTTCTCGCGTCTAGCGCTCAGGCTGCTGACTGGAAACTTGCAGGGGTAAGCGATTCAAGTTATGCGTATGTTGATGTATCGTCAATCGTAACAATGAAATCTAATAGGAAGGCATGGGTAATGTGGTCAGATATTGACCCAGAAGGCCGCCCATCCAGTGGCGCAACGCCAGCTTCGCGATCATCAAAGGTGCTGGGTCATTACAACTGCGCTGAGCGATCAACGGCTATGGCACAAAGAATAAGCTACGCCGGATTATTGGGCGAAGGGGAAACGTTGCATTCCGCCAAATACCCACTTACACCGTCAAGTTTTGCTGAAGTTGTACCAGAGTCCATGGGTGAGCTTGTGTTCAACTATGTCTGCAGTAGAAAATTCAAATGAGATGCGCGCTCATTGCGCTTTTGATGTTGCCGATACAAGTTAGTGCCCACCGGGTCATCGGCATAGCTGACGGCGACACCCTCACCTTACTGGTCGATCAAAAGCCGCTCAAGATCCGGCTTGCCAATATCGACGCACCGGAAAAGAAGCAGCCTTTCGGACAACGGTCTAAGGAATCACTGTCTGCTATGTGTTGGGGTAAGAATGCGGAATATATGACGCAGAGTATTGACCGGTATAAGCGCGTCGTAGCGCTCGTCTATTGCGATGGCGCACAGGTCAACAAGGCGCAAGTCACCGCCGGCATGGCCTGGGTATATTTGAAATACAACAAAGATCGTAGCTTGCCAGCCGCCCAGAATGAAGCGGAGCAGGCCAAGCGTGGTTTATGGGCTGACGTTGCTCCTGTGCCGCCTTGGGAGTGGCGGAAGGCTAAAACTCCGATGAATTCAAAACTAAAATAACTATGGCAATTCAGATACATCCGCAACAGGGAACAATCGTTATTTGCGACTTCTCAGGGCTTAACGAGCCAGAAATGACTAAACGTAGATTGGCGATCGTTCTCTCTCCTTTTATCAGAATCCGCCCCCAACTATGTTGTGTAGTCCCATTGAGTACCACTGCTCCGAATTTAAAAAAGGATTATCACTGCACGCTGATCATGGATCCGCCTTTACCAGAGCCGTACAACTCCCCTCTTCAGTGGGTTAAGGGCGATATGGTGTACACAATGGCACTTTCACGTCTTTTTCTGCCGACACCAGGGAAAACAAATGGCAAGCGCGACTACGATGTCCGAGTGCTCAGCCAAGACGAACTTATGCGAGTTCAAAAATGCGTTTTGGTTGGTATGGGACTGTCGCGTTTGACGCAACACTTAGAATAGATTACAGTAGTCCTGTCTCGCGCTCTGCGTAAGCATCGCGGCTCAAGTCCTCCTCGGAGGCCGCTATACATCGGAGATTGCAATCCAGTATGGTGTCTATACCAGGGTCGTCAGAAATGACGGCCCTTTGCTTTTATGCCCCCCCACTATTCACCCCCCCCTCCTCCCCAACCGCTTCGGCGGTTTTTTTACTTTCCTCAATGTTACGATATGCAAATCAACTATAAGAGGGAGAGAAATGGATATTGCACTTATCGGCGGGGCGCTTGGCAGTCTCAAGGCGGCAGGAGACATTGCAAAAACGCTGCTCGACATCAGAAATACGTCGGAAGTGGCTACCAAGGTTGCCGGCATTCAATCGGCCCTCCTCGATGCTCAATACTCGCTACTAGAGGCCAACGCGGCGCAATCGGCGCTTATTGAGAAAGTACGCGATCTCAAAGAGGAGATCGTGCGCATGAAAACATGGGATAACGAGAAAGTGCGCTACAAGCTGCACTCCCCACAACCTGGAATTATCACCTACGCGCTTCAAGAATCGCATAGCAACGGCGAGCCGCCTCATTACATTTGTACAAACTGTTACCAAGATGGGCGCAAGTCGCTCCTCAACCAAAAGCCCGATGGAAAAACCGGCGACTACTACTTTGCCTGCCCATCCTGCCCGTCCAGTCAGCCTACCGGGTATCGAGGCCCGTGCGCGGTCGAGTTTGTCCCGTAATTCCTTCATAAATTCCCCTAAATAAGCCCGCATTTGCGGGTTTTTTTACGCCCGTTTATTCGAGCATGGGATTTATTTTACTTTTTATCCCGTTTTTGGGTTGACATATCCCATTATCGGGATTATTCTTAGTTCATCGAACAAGCAAACAGCAGGAGAACGAAATGACCAAGCTTAATAAATCAAATGTTCAACACGTCGCAGGAATGATCGTCGGCCTGGTGAATCGTTTTACTGGTCGTCGCTACAGCAAAGCCGAGCGCGGCACTCACTGGTTTAGCCAGGTAGCTGCAAACCTTGTGGCTGATCGTGAGCCTGTCGAATTCCTTCCTTTCGCTGCTTAAGGAGAACGAAATGACCGGACACAACCGCATCCCAACTAAAGCGCCGCTGATCTCGGAGCGCCGCGCAATCGCCCTGGCCGAAGCAATGATCCTCGGCATCCTCGCGTGCCTCTTTCTCTTTGCGGTGATCGCATGAATATCACATTTGAAGGCCTGACCGAGCAAGAAGATGCGCGCCTTCGTGAGCATGCAAAACATGTTCTCAATACCGACCTTAAATATGCACCGCTCGAACGTAGCAATTTTTGGGAAGCCATCAACGAAGCAACTTACGAGCAATTGAACAAGGCTCATGCGTTGCTGATGAATGGTGAGCATGTCGCAGCGGCAGCGGCAATGAAGCTGATTGCATACGACTACTGGTTCGAGTATGTCGCCGCGATTAGCCGGGAAGAAATCATAGATCAACTGGCGACTGAAAAGCACGACCGTGAAGTTGAATTGCAAGCGCACTAATAACTATTAAACACAGGAGAGAACAAGTGAAACTTCAAATTATTCAACGCTGGTCAGGCCGAGTGATTTTCGAGCACGACATCGAAAGCAACACCATGCTTGCAACGGTAAAGGCTGCGCTAGCAGACGATGCCGACCTGAGCGATGCCGACCTGCGCGGTGCCAACCTGCGCGGTGCCGACCTGAGCGATGCCGACCTGCGCGGTGCCGACCTGAGCGGTGCCGACCTGCGCGATGCCGACCTGAGCGGTGCCAACCTGCGCGGTGCCGACCTGAGCGGTGCCGACCTGAGCGGTGCCAACCTGCGCGGTGCCGACCTGAGCGATGCCGACCTGAGCGGTGCCAACCTGCGCGATGCCGACCTGCGCGATGCCGACCTGCGCGGTGCCAACCTGCGCGATGCCGACCTGCGCGAGTGTCCGGTCAAAATTTCTGACATACACAAAGCCGTGTACGAAGCCGCGTCACAACCTTGCGCGCTCGACATGGGCCAATGGCATCACCCATGCGGTACAACTCATTGCCGCGCCGGATGGGTTATTGCGCTGGCCGGTGCCGGAGGCGCAGCCCTCGAATATGCAATGGGTACGCCTGCTGCTGCTGCATTGATCTACTTGGCAAGTGATCCGACGCTCGAAAAAGTACCCAACTTTTATTGCGACAACGACGAAGCGCTCGAAGACATGAAGCGTCTTGCCGAGGTCGAGTAACACCTACCCGCACTGGCGACGATAAGGCCAGTGCCAGAGATTTAGCTGTTGCATGACCGTAGTTGGACGGCTAGTACCCGATCCCGGAATACCTGCACAGGCTTAGCCGACAGATGCAGGTTCATCTGTAAAGACGAAGGTAGCCCGACAGCCAACAAGCGAGCCTGAACGCTCACAGGCACATGGGGGACATGTTCAAAGCCCTGCTACCGGGGCCGCCGGTCGGGAAATGTAGCGGCACCAAAAATAAATGGAGATCCGATGAACAAGATCATTGAACGCATTCTGATTGCAAGCGCCATTGTCGGCTTGCTTATTGCTTACGGACTTGTCGGCACGTCCGACATGCAGGCAGAGCAGGAAAACGCGGCATATACCGCCGAAATCATGGCAGCAGCGAAGAGCGAAGCCATCAACCGCCAGCGCGCAGAGCAATGGCACAACTTAAACAAGCAGGCCAATGAGATGTTGGCTTTGGGGGAAATCAAATGAATGACGTTATTGAAATGCCTCGCCGAGAAAGCGCCGGCCTGGTTGCAAATGAAGTGAACCGCTTTTCTGTTTCCGAGATTCGCGATCGCGTGAACCTGGTGCAGCAAGTAATGAAGGCGGTCATGCAAAAGGATACCCACTACGGGACTATCCCAGGCACACCGAAGCCGACGCTGTACAAGCCGGGCGCAGAGCAATTGTGTGTGACGTTCCGTATTGCGCAGGAGTACCGCATAGAGGATTTGAGCGATGCACTTGTCGCTAGATTCCGTGTGATTTGCGTTGGTCGCCATCAACCTACCGGCATGGCGCTTGGCGAAGGTGCCGGCGAATGTTCATCCGCCGAAGAAAAATATAAGTGGCGCGGCGCGCTTTGTGCTGAAGAGTTCGATCTGACTCCGGAAACAATGCGCCGCATCAAGTTCGCCAAAGGTCGCCAGGGTGGCATCGATAAGAAAACACAGATTCGCACAGAAGCCGCTGACCTGGCGAACACCATCCTGAAGATGGCCTGCAAACGCGCCATGATCGCGATGACGCTCAACGTCACTGCAGCATCCGACATTTTCACTCAGGACATTGAAGACCTGCCGGAAGAGTTGCGGGCACATGAATCGACCGGCGCGCCGGTTAGCGACCCTGCCCTGCGCTCCAAATGGGTGAATGCAGCCAGAGCCGCGCCGGATGCCGACGCGCTGCAAAAGGTCTGGACTGACGGGCTGGCAGAAATCAAGCCGACCGGCGATATGACTGCGTACGACGAGTTCAAGGCCGCAGTCGCCGCGCGCGGTACTGATTTCAAAAAGCCCGAGCCCAAAGCAATGGCCGATTTCGACGCAACCTATACACCGGAGTAACCCATGATTTTCATAAATTGCGAGCAAGGCACTGAGGAATGGCACAAGGCCCGTTGTGGCGTGATTACCGCCAGCAAATTCCGTGATGCCGTAGAAACCACCGCCAATGGCAAGCCAACCGCCAAGTCAGAGCTCTATGCCGCACAGGTTGCGCTGGAGCGCATCAGCGGCCTGCCCTGCGACGAAGTATTCAACTCGTGGCAGATGCGACGCGGTACGGAATTGGAGCCAAAGGCGCGCATGGAATACGAATCGCGCACCGGCAATCTGGCCAGCGAGTCCGGCGTCGTTCTCACTGATGACCGCCTATTCGGCTACAGCACAGACGGCGAATTGAACGGCGACGGCCTGATTGAGATTAAGTGCCTCGCATCCGCCATAGGCGTGCTGGAAATGTGGCGCGATCAGGACTTGTCCGCCTACATGCACCAGATTCAAGGTGGATTGTGGATCACCGGCCGCAAATATTGCGACTTCGTGATGTACGCGCCGCAGCTTGAAAGCGTGGGGAAGCAGTTATTCACAAAGCGCGTCGAGCGAAACGAAGAATTTATCGATGACATGGTGGAGCAGCTTTTGGCCTTTTCTCGCGTAGTCGATAAAAACGAAACCATTTTCCGCATGAAGGAAGCAGCATGACAACCGAACTCTTGGACGCTCCAACGTCCGCAATCGCTGCATATAGCCCTTTTTATGCCCAGCTTGCCGAACTCGAAGAAAACAATGCGAAATTGGTTTTCAATTACGCCGACAAAAAAGGCAACAAGGAAGCCCGTAGCCATATCAATACGCTGCGCCTGACCAAGGGTGCGCTGGAGCGTGTCCGTAAAGAGCAAAAGGAAGAATTCCTTATTAAAGGCCGCGCTGTTGATAGCGAAGCCAAGGATATTTCTGCGCGCATTGAAGCCATGATTGCCGTTCACCAGGCTGAGATTGACCGGATCGAGCAACTTGAAACAGATCGCGTTGAGGCATTGAAAAGCCGCATCAGCATGATCCACGCCCTGGCATCAACGCTGGATGATGATTGCAACGTGGCCACTACCGCACAACTGCGCGACCGATTGCTTCTCGCTAAGGAAATAATCGTGAACGAGTCATTTGCTGAGTTCGAGCTGGAGGCGGCCAAGGCAAAGGATGCTGTTGTTGCGACGCTGGAACGGCTTATCTATGAAGGAGCGAAGCGCGAAGCGGAAGCCGCCGAACTGGCCAAGCTGCGCGCCGAATCCGAAGCGCGTGCGCTGAAAGATCGCGAAGAAGCGATCCGACGCGAAGCCGAACAAGCAGCAATTGCACGCGCTGAAGCCAAGGCGGCAGAAGAAAAAGCAGCAGCAGAACGCGCCATTCAGGATGAGCGCGACAAGGCGCAGCGTGAGCAGGAAGCCGCTGCCCGCCGCGAACTTGAATTAAAACTCGCCGCCGAGAACGCCGAACGTCGCCGTGTCGAGGCCGAGCAGTCCGCTGAGCGCGACCGTTTGGCGGCAATTGAACGCGCAGAAGCAGACAAACAACGTGCGGTGAGAGCCGAGCAAGAGCGCGTGGCCGCCGCTGCCAAAGCAGAGGCAGACGCCCAGGCTAAACGTGAAGCCAACAAAGCACATCTGGGCAAGATCAATCGTGCGGCCGTTGCGGCGCTGGTAGCCGGCGGCATCACCGAAGACGACGCAAAGCTGGTCATCACAATGATCGCGAAGAATCAGATCCCATCCGTAACCATTAACTACTGAGAACCACATGGCTGAATACGACAACACAAATCGCGGCGCCATGTTTATCAATGACCGCAAGCAAGGCGACAAGCACCCTGACTACAAGGGCAGCATCAATGTGGGCGGGAAAGAGTTCTGGCTATCTGCCTGGATGAAAACCGGCGCTAAAGGTGAATTCATCAGCCTGTCGATTGAGCCCAAAGAGGCAAAGTCCGACGCAGCACCGGCACCAGCGTCAAAGCCCGCATCTCGCGGCATGGACGATAAACCGCCGTTTTGATTTCCGAGGGCGCCCGGGTCCGTACATCTTGCGATAGCGGGATAAAGCCGGGACTTATTTAATGTGAATGTTGACAAGGAAAATGAAATGAACGCACCCGACCAGGCAGTAATTGAAGGCTTGCCCGAAGCCGAAGAAAACACGCACATGATTGTCCGCATCAGCGCTGTCGCAGTGAAGCTGGTTTATCCGTTCGCAGCGCAAAACGACATACGCTTCTATCTCAACGGTATAAACATTCGTCCGCTGGATGACGGCTCCGTGATGATCGTCGCCACAAACGGGCATCGCTACATTGTCGTGCGCGATCCAAACGGGTATGCCGAGAAGGAAGTTGTTGTCGGCCTAAGCAAAGACGCGCTGAAACACTCGGCCAACGCTAAGCACACGCTCGATATTTTATCGAACGGCAATGCAATGATTTCCGGCGATGTTGCACAGCCCTTGTTTATTCAGCCTGGCAATTCAATTATCGAAGGTTCGTATCCACGCATCGAACGCGTTGCCAGCACCATCGGCTATCGCGAAGGAATATCTGGCGCGGTCAATCCCTCCTACCTTAACGACGCCCTTTCAATCGGCAAGACATTCGGCGAATCGATCCGCTTCTTCACGCGCGATAACGATAGCCCATTGACGTTCGTTCTTGGTGGGCTGGGCGATCTGGAATGTTTCGGCGGGATCATGAAGATGCGTGACAGCTTTGAAGCATTGCCGAATTGGTTCCCTGTACCGGGGCCGGCTGAAACTCTTGCAGATATTTGAGGGCGGCATGACCAACAACCACCAAGACGGCGAGCGCGTATACGTATCGCCTGAGCAGATGCAGGCAATAGCAGATCAATCAGGTGCGGATGAGCGCGCTAAGTTTGAGCGATGGATTCGCTCAATTGGCGGGAATAGCGATTATCTTGCGACATGTGAGATTTACGGCAGATACAAGCATATGAGCGTGCAAAATTCTTGGGATGCATGGCAAGCCGCTCTCGCATCCACCCAGCCAGCGCCACAGGCTGCGCAAGTTAGTGACGCGCAGATTGAAGCTGTCCGTGATGCTATAGCTGACGTTTTGGGCGATGCATACGATTGCATGCGTGTCTGGTCAGCATGGAGCTATGGAACGATGAGGCGGGATGATTTTCTTCTTGTCTCTGAGGATGGAGAGCGTGTTGCAGAGCTTGCAGATGCAGCCATTGACGCGATGCTTAAGTACGCCACCCCGCAGCCATTCCCCGCACCAGCAGTGCAATCTGGTGAGTTGCCAGCTCCGCGACGTTATTTCCATACGTTGCCGCTCGGGACTACCTTCAGCTACATCGGCAGCGATGAAAAGTGGATTGTTCTGGAAACGCACGGTTGCGGTTTGGTAGCTAAATACGCTCACCATGATTCAAGTAAGCCGCTGCAACAGATTTGCTCATTTGAAGATAGCGAGTACGCCGCGCAGCATACGGAAGTCGATGTCCTACCGCTAGAATCCATCGCACAGACAGCACCAGCAGTGGCGATGCAGGCGGGATTGCCATACGGAATCGTTGACCCAGACTATGCGCGCATATTCACGATGGCGCGCGTACTGGCTTGGTCTGAAGGCTATGCGATCACAATGCACGGTTCATTCACACGCGATTTATATTTGCTGGCTGTACCGTGGGCTGATCGAGTATGTGAGCCGGAGCATCCGCCAAGCGAAAAGCCACATGGACGCCTTGCATGGACGCCGCTATACGCCCTGCAATCACAACAATCGCCAGTGCAGGCTAGTGAGCAGAAAGGTGGTGATCAATGAGCGCACCGCTTATTAGCAGCCAGCGTCATCTCGATCATGCCATTGTCGAGCGCAAGGCAAGCAGGTTCCAAGTGTTCGTTGTACGCACCATGGATGTCGAACTGCGCGGCAAAGCCTACCGCGTGCTACTGGATGGGCACCACAATCTAGCGGCAGCAAAGCTGGCTGGTGTCGAGCCTACGTGGCGCGGGCCGTCCGCCAAAACAAAGCGCGTACGCACACAGATGCCATCAGGCGCATTCGAGAACATGCTGATCAACAATTTGACCGATGCCGATTGGTACTACGTGGACAGCGGCGAAGTTGTAAGCGAATTGCAGGCTAGTGATGCGGGGAGCCAGTCATGAACGCACAAGGAATTTATCCAGCTGACTTTGCGGACATGTGCAAGGACAGCGCAGGCGAACCATATCAGCCAAGCAACGGCACCGAGGGCGACATTTTTAGATCAGTGTGGTGTGAGCAATGCGCACGTGACAAGCATCTGAACGGTGAAAAGGATTGGGATTTGTGCGACGAATCCGAAACCTGCCAGATCGTGCTGATGACGATGGCCTATAGCGTAGGCGACAAAGACTATCCGAAAGAATGGCAATACGGCAAAGACGGCCAGCCATGTTGCACGGCATTCGTTGCAGTCGGCACGCCGATCCCACCGTTGCCAGATGAAAACACGATCGATATGTTCGAGACGCAACCCGACCAACCAGCGCAAGAGGTGGATAAGTGAGCACTCGTAAGAGATGGCGCGCACCAGTAGCCAAGCCGGGTGAATTGAAGATCGCCTACGGCAAGGAGCGCCACGACGATCCTGATTTAATGATCTGCTGGGGCGCTGGCGGAGCAACAAAGCGTGATTCACACGTATTGTTTCACTTCTTCTACCATGTTGCATTACCCGAGTCGGGGACGAATCTGGTTAAAGAATTAGAAGCTCGCGGGTATGACATTACGACTCTTAAGTTTTCAATAATGAAAAAGTCAGGATAAACAATGATTGGTGTTAAAGAACTGCGTAGATTGGCTGAGGCTGCTACTAACTCGGATGAATGGAAATTCTACGAAAGTGGATCGCAAATAACATTCCGAGTGCGCAGTGGTATGCAGGCGATATTTAAGCTTGGTCGAATGCATCATGAGTTGAATGCAGAGGTGCGCGCAAATGCAGCATACGTCGAGTCGTGCAATCCATCCGCCATCCTGTCATTGCTCGACCACATCGAACAACAAGAAGCGGAGATAGCTAGGCTGCGGAAGGATGTAGCTGAAATCGGCAAGGCCAAGGAGGATAAATGAACGCCAGGATAAACGTCGAATGGGTGCTGATTCCGGTCTTCTGCCAGTTGACCGGCTACACTAAGCGCGCCGTGGAGACAAAGATTCACAAAGGTAAATGGATAGAAGGCGTCCATTACCGCAAGGCTCCAGACGGTCACATTGTAATGAACTTACCGGCATATAACGAATGGGCAATGGGAAATCAGTAAGCGGCGTTGATGTTCGGGAAACCAGCATTCGGATCGTCTTTTCATTTGAAGGAAAGCAGCGCAGGGAAACGCTCTGCTTTAATAACGAGCCGCTTGCGCCTACCCCGCCGAACATCAAGCACGCCATAAGAATCGCCGCTGAGGTGCGCGATAAGGTCAGCAATGGCCTATTCTCGTATGCCGATTATTTCCCAAACTCGCCACGCGCCAAGGCTAATCAAGCCGGAACCGTTGGCGAATTCATGGACAAATGGTTTGCGCAGCTAGAATTAAAGGATTCGACGCTCTCCGAGTATCGCCGCATGAAGGAAAACTTCTGGAAACCGGCTATCGGCAAAAAGCGTATCGAGCGCATTACGCATTCAGACATTACTGCCGCACTAAAGACCGGCACATGGAGCAGCAACCGGACTCGCAACAACATGCTCTACATGCTGCGCGCCGTGTTTAACCTGGCTGTTGCCGATGGACTTATCCCGAAGAATCCATGCATCACGATTGAAAGCGCGCAATGGCAGCGCAAAAAGCCTGACCCTTTCAGCATCGTAGAGGCGAATCGAATCATTGCCAGCCTGCACGAAAAGCGCCATGAGCAGGTTGCCAACTTCTACGAGTTTATGTTTTTCAGTGGATTGCGTACCGGAGAAGGCCTAGGGCTGGAATGGGCGAACATCGACATGAATAAGCGCGTCGTCGTCGTCAAGCAGTCGTTTGTTAGAGGCAAGATGCAGGAAACAAAGACATCGAGCGAGCGAACGGTAAAGCTGACTAATCGAGCGTTTGAGGCATTGAAGCGTCAAAAGGCATGGACGTTTTTAAGCGATTCAGGCCGTGTATTCCATAACCCTGCTACGAATAAGCCGTGGGCGAAAGAGCAGAACCTAAGCGAACCAAACTGGAAGCCGACACTAAAGTTCCTAGGAATACGCTACAGGAAGCCATACAACACGCGGGCGACCTATGCGACCATAGGCTTAATGTCAGGCGCTAGACCGGCCTACATGGCGGCTCAGCTAGGCCATAGCCTTGAAGTGTTCTATCGGGATTATGCAGACTGGATTGCGGATCAAGATGATGACCGCGAGATGGACAAGATCGAGGCGCAAATAGGAGTAGTGAATTCAGCTAAAAGTTAGCAGTCTTGCAATGCAACTATCCCTGAACTATCCCTGAAAAGATGAGAATATCGAATTCTCATAGGAGAAACTTTGGTGGGAAGTACAAGTTTCGAACTTGTGACCTATCGCGTGTGAGGCGATCGCTCTACCCCTGAGCTAACCTCCCGGAGTCGGCAAATTATCTCATAAAACAGCAGTTGCTCAGGATTCCGGAGACTCCGACTCCAGCTTGCGCCAGATGGATTGCCCTTTCACTTGCTTGTCCAGACCTTCTACCAGCACTGCGTGTGCGGCGAGCTCTTCCTCGCTGGCCAGTTGCAACTGCACCGGTGCTATCGCTACCGCTTCCAGCACCACACCATCACTATCGACGTCACCGCCACCCAAATCCATGCTGAGGCTGTTCTGACCACGTGTCATCGCCAGATAGACTTCTGCCAGCAATTCCGCATCGAGCAACGCGCCGTGCAATGCGCGGTGTGCATTCGAGATGCCGTAACGATCGCACAGTGCATCCAGCGAGTTACGTTTGCCCGGGTGCATTTCCTTGGCCTGCACCAGCGTATCGATGACTTCGCCTACATGCTCCTTGAAAGTCGGCGTGTTAACACGCTTCAACTCGGCATCGAGGAAGCCGATATCGAACGGTGCGTTGTGGATGATGACGTCCGCACCGGCGATGTAGTCGCGGAACTCGTCGGCGATTTCCGCAAACTTCGGTTTGTCGCTAAGGAATTCTGTGGTCAATCCGTGCACTGCCAGCGCGCCCTCTTCCGAGTCGCGCTCCGGATTGATGTAGTGATGAAAGTTATTTCCGGTCAGTCGTCGGTTTACCAGCTCAACGCAACCGATTTCAATGATGCGATCACCCGAGCGTGGGTTCAGCCCTGTCGTTTCGGTATCGAGAACAATTTGTCGCATGCTTAATCAGTATTCAAAAGTATAAAAATAATTGCTGCACTCAGGCAGCGACTTCAACGCCGCGATTGGCCAGCGCATCGGCGCGTTCATTACCGGCATGGCCGTTATGTCCGCGCACCCAGCGCCATTCGATTTTATGACGCGCCTGCGCTGCATCCAGCTCCTGCCACAGGTCTACATTCTTGACCGGTTCCTTGGACGCGGTTTTCCAGCCGCGCGCTTTCCAGCCGTGTATCCATTCGCTAATGCCTTTTTGTACGTACTGGCTATCGGTATGCACCACCACTTCGCACGGACGCGTCAACAAGTTGAGCGCCTCGATCACTGCTTTCAGTTCCATACGGTTGTTGGTGGTGTTGAGTTCGCCGCCGAATATTTCTTTCTCATGCTCGCCCATTACCAGCAATGCGCCCCAGCCGCCACGGCCAGGATTGCCCTTGCATGCGCCATCGCTATATATATCTATCTTGTCCATGCTACTTTCTTTTCTCTCTGCTACTTGTGTGACTTATGTATTTTGTTGGTCGCCGGTACGCCTTGCGGCGCAGTGGCTTTTTGTGTTTTCCAGGCCGGGCCTATCAGGTGCATGCCACGCACGCGCTTGACTGCCTGCACCACGTAGACCGCACCGAGGTAAGGCCACCAGCGCTCACCTATGTTTTCCAGGAAGTTAAAGCGATCCAGCCACTTCTGCGTTTCACACGGCGGCGCATAGCAACCGAAGTAACCGCCACTGACTTCCATATTCAATAACTTCAGCCAATCCTTCACGCGTGGCAGGCTGATGAATTCACCTTGTTGCGGCAGAAAGTAGGATTCGCTCAGACGTCCGATGATTTGGCGTGCACCCCAGAAGCTATACGGATTAAAGCCGCAAATGATGACCTGCCCTTCCGGGATCAGCACACGTTCAACTTCACGCAGCACCTGATGCGGCTCCTTCGCGAACTCCAAGGCATGCGGCAGGATGACCAGGTCTATGCTGGCCGATGCATACGGCAATTCTTCAAAATCCTGCACCACCACCAGCGGCTTCGCTTCGTTGTCATGCCCCTTGGCCGGAAAGCCGGTGTCGGTCAACCAGGTGTGCGGCATGCGGTTGGCACGCAAGGCCTGGATTTGCGGCAAACCGATCTGAGTGGCGTTGAAACCAAAGATGTCTACAGTCAACTCATCCAGACGCGCGTGTTCCCAATCCCGCACATAGTTGCCGGTCGCTGTCTCAAGCCAGGGGCCGAGGGATATAATGGACTTTTCTGTAGAAGATGTTTCCATGCGTATGTTGAGTGTACTGACTGTTCCCGCTTTTAACGACAATTACCTGTGGATTATCCACGATGGCGTCCATGCTGCCGTGGTTGATCCGGGCGATGCCCAACCGATACTTGCCGCGCTGGAAGCGCATAAACTTTCTCTGGTCGCTATTCTACTGACTCATCACCATAGTGACCATGTCGGCGGTGTATCTACTTTGTTGCAGCATTTCAAAGTCCCGGTCTATGCACCGCGCAAAGACCCTATCGCCAACGTCACACAGCCACTGGATGAAGGCGATAGCGTCACCATTCCTGAACTCGGCCTGAAATTGTCGGTCCTGCATGTACCCGGCCACACGCTGGGCCACATTGCTTACGTCGCGCCAGAGCAAGGCTGGCTGTTCTGCGGAGACACACTGTTCGCAGGTGGTTGCGGCCGCATCTTTGAAGGCACGCCGACGCAAATGCTGGCTTCGCTCGACAAGCTAGCCGCGCTGCCGGATGACACCAAAGTCTACTGCGCACACGAATACACCATCTCCAACCTGCGCTTTGCGCTGGCGGCAGAACCAGCCAATACCGCACTGGCAGCCCGCTTCGAGGCGGAACAGGCCAAACGCAAGCAAAATATCCCGACCGTACCGTCGAATATCGGCCTGGAGAAATCGACCAATCCCTTCCTGCGTGCGCGTGTCCCGGCGATAGCGCAGCACATGGTAGCCAATGGCAAAGCCCAAAATGGCGATCCGGTCACCGTCTTCGCCGCCCTGCGCGAGTGGAAAAATAACTTCTAGCAGGCTGCCAGCAATTTCAGTATTTTCTTATCAACACCCCGAATAATTCCCCATGAGCAAGCAAAGACCGGCAAACGCCGGTTTTTCGAGAGAAATATTATCTTTTTGATATCTGCCTTTAGTGTAAAAACGGGCGATAAACACTAGCTGTTGTGTAAATTGTCTTGACTAGCAAAATGCGCATTACTTACACTCGGCCATTATCCTTTTCAACCGGCTGCTCATGGGTCGGTAATTTTGCGAGATCCCATGCCTACATCCGATTTTAAAGTGCCCTACAAAACCATCACCGCCGCCGTCCTGCTAAGCTTCGCCGGCCTCTCCCACGCCAGCGATCTCTCGCTACCGCCCTACAACTGGGTAAAAGACGCAGCCCTGCAAGACAATCCCTCCCTCGCCAACGATCCCCTCAGTGAATTTGTCGTCACCGGTGAAGATGACGTCTGGGGGCGTATCCGCAAGGGCTTTGGCATACCTGACCTGACCGACAACCAGTTGGTGATCAACCAGACCATCTGGTACAGCTCGCGCCCTGATTACATCGGCCGCACCACCAAACGTGCTTCGCTGTATCTGTACCACGTGGTTGAAGAACTGGAAAAACGCGGCATGCCGACAGAACTGGCACTGCTGCCGTTCATCGAATCCGCATTCAACCCGCAAGCCTATTCGACCGCCAAAGCGGCAGGCATGTGGCAATTCATTCCATCGACTGGTCGCGACTTCAACCTAAAACAGAATATGTTCAAGGATGAGCGTCGCAGCGTGCTGGCCTCGACTGATGCTGCGCTGACTTACCTGCAAAAACTGTATGGCATGTTCGGCGACTGGCAACTGGCGCTGGCGGCGTACAACTGGGGCGAAGGCTCGGTTCAGCGCGCCATCAAGAAAGCAGAAGCAGCAGGCGTAGGCACCGACTTCAACAGCCTGTCGGCCTACATGCCAGCAGAAACCCGTAACTATGTACCGAAGCTGCAAGCGGTCAAGAACATCATCGCTACACCAGACGCCTACGGCATTACCCTGCTGAAGGTCGATAATCAGCCTTACTTCGTCAGCATCGCCAAAACCCGCGACATCGACGTCAAGCTGGCGGCGCAACTGGCTGAGTTGCCCATGGATGAATTCAAGGCACTGAATCCGCAATTCAACCGCCCTGTGATTACCGGTAGCAGCAACACGCAAATCCTGCTGCCGCAAAGCAATGCCGAGAAGTTCAAGGCTAACCTGGCGAAATGGAGCCATGCACTGTCGTCATGGACCGCGCACAAGGTGACCGGCGCACGTGAACGCATAGAAACCATCGCCGCGAAATTCCACACCACGCCGCAAGTCATACGCGAGGTGAACAATATTCCGCCGAAGATGGTGTTGAAGGCTGGCTCGACCGTGCTGGTACCACGCACTGACGAAACTGCACAAAAAGACATTACCCAGGAAGTCGCCGACAATGCGACGTTGGCGATGGCACCGGACGTACCGGATACCAAGCGCATCAATGTGACCGTCAAGAAAAAGGACACCATCAATACGCTGGCAAGCCGCTACAAGGTCACGATCGCGCAAATCAAGTCATGGAACAACCTGAGCCACGACAAACTGGCCAGCGGTCAGAAACTGGAATTGCACGTACCGTACAAAGCAGCCGTCGCAAGCAACAACAAATCCAAAGCAGCACCGAGCAAGGCTGTAGCGAAATCCACCAAGCAGGCTAGCCGTAGCCCTGCCAAATCGAGCAAAGCCAAAACCACAGTCGCTTCCAACAAATCTGGTAACAAGGCACCAGCCAAAATCAACGTTGCATCCGCCAGCGGCAAAATCAATCTGAAGTAAACAAGCTCAAGTAAGCGTCGTCATCGACGCTTACACCACCACCTCATCAGGACGGGCATAGACCGAAGCAGCCAGCAGGCGCTGGGTATAAGCTTCAGTTGGTTTGGACAACACAGTTTGCGTCAGGCCCTGCTCCACTACCTTGCCGTCTTTCATCACCATCACACGATGCGCCATGGCGCGTATCACGGCCAGGTCGTGGCTGATGAAGATATAAGCCATGCCGTATTTCTTCTGCAGATCGGCCAACAGCAACAAGACCTGATGCTGCACCGAGACGTCCAGTGAAGAAGTAGGCTCATCCAGCAAAATCAAATCAGGCTTCAGCACCAGCGCACGCGCAATCGCAATCCGCTGCCGCTGTCCGCCGGAGAATTCGTGCGGGTAACGCGTCATCATTTCCGCAGATAAACCCACTTCCTGCAAACCATCTGCCACCGCTTTGCGTATGCCATGCGGCCCGAGCTGCGGCTGATGCAAAGCCAGTCCTTCACCGACTATCTGCTCGACCGTACGACGCGGTGACAGCGAAGCAAACGGATCCTGGAACACGATCTGCATGCGCGCACGTAAAGGACGCAAGGCGTCGCGACTCTTGCTGGTAATCGACTGCCCTGCAAAACTGATTTCACCTTTTACATGCGCACTCGACAGGCGCAGCAAAGCCAGACCCAGCGTTGATTTACCGGAACCGGATTCACCGACTATGCCCAGCGTCTCGCCCGGCCTGACCTGCACGTCGACCTGATCGACGGCGACAAAAGGCAGTTTCTTGAACCAGCCTTTTTTTATATCGAAGGTACAGCTGACCTGCTCGGCCTGCAGCAAGGGCGTCGCCGCCGCACTCACCACATTCACCAATTGATGCGGCTGGCTGGCCAGCAGTTTCTTGGTATAGGCCTCGCGCGGTGCGCTGAATAATTGCTGTGTCGTCGCCACTTCCAGCAAGCGCCCTTTTTCCATCACGCCGACGCGATCTGCAAAGTGGCGCACCAGGTTCAGGTCATGCGTAATCATCAGCACGGCCATATTCTCTTCGCGCTGCAACTGATTCAGCAGCTCAACGATTTGCACCTGTATCGTGACGTCGAGTGCGGTGGTCGGTTCATCGGCAATCAGCAGCTTGGGCTTGCACGCCAATGCCATCGCTATCATCGCGCGCTGACGCTGGCCGCCAGACAATTCATGCGGATAAGACAAGGCGCGTCGTTGCGGCTCAGGGATGCCGGTCTTGTCCAGCAATTCAACGGTACGCAAGGCGGCCGTTTTCGCACTGACGCCTTCATGCAACATCAGCACTTCCGCGATCTGATTGCCTATCGTGAACAAGGGATTCAGTGCCGTCATCGGCTCCTGGAAGATCATCGCGATGTCATTACCGCGCACCGAGCGCATCGCTGCTTCGGTCTTTTGCAGGATGTCCTGACCTTCAAACAATATCTTGCCGCCGTAAGTCGCATCCTGATTCAGGCGCAACAAGGACAGTGCGGTCACCGTTTTGCCAGAACCGGACTCACCGACCAGCGCAAATTTTTCACCGGCAGCAATGCTGAAGCTGACTTCGTTGACCACCTTGCTGGTATCGAAGGACACCTGCAGGTTTTGTATATCGAGCAGGCTCATGCTTTCCTCCGCACATCCAGCGAGTTACGCAAGGCATCGCCTATGTTCGTCAGCAAGAGCAGCATCATGGTCAGCACCACAAAGGTAGACAAGGCGATCCACCACGCATCCAGATTGTTTTTACCCTGTGCCAGCAATTCACCGAGGCTGGCAGTCGTTGCTGGTACGCCGAGTCCAAGGAAGTCCAGGCTGGTCAAAGCCAGGATCGCACCGCTCATGCGGAACGGTAAAAAGGTCACGACCGGCGTCAGGCTGTTCGGCAAGACGTGACGCCAGATGATTTGGCCATTCGACAAACCGAGTGCACGTGCCGCCTGTACATATTCCAGGTTGCGGTTACGCAGGAAGTCGGCACGCACATAATCCGACAAACCCATCCATCCAAACAGTGACAACAGGATCAGCAGCAAACCTATGCTGGGTTGGAAAATGGAAGCGAAGATGATCAGCAGATACAGCTCAGGCATCGCGCCCCAGATTTCCATGAAGCGCTGGAAGAACAAATCCGTCTTGCCCGCGAAGTAGCCCTGGATCGCACCTGTAACCAAGCCCAGCAACACTCCAGTGAACGTCAGCGCCAGGCCGAACAACACAGAGACACGGAAACCGTACAACAAGCGGGCCACTACATCACGCCCGCGATCATCGGTACCCAGCCAGTTCTCGGCAGAAGGTGGTGCCGGATTCGGCGAGGTCGCAAAGTAATTCAGGGTGTCATAGCGATAGCGGTTCAATGGATAGATCGCCCAGTTGCCATCTTTCTCGAACTGCTCGCGGATAAACGGATCGAGATAATCTGCTGGCGACTCAAAATCACCGCCGAATTTCTTTTCCGAATAGGTCTTCAGTATCGGGAATACCAGCTCGCCGTTGTACTTCGCCACCAGTGGTTTGTCGTTCGACAGCACTTCGGCCAGTAAACTGATGAGCACCAGCACACTGAATATAATCAGGCTCCAGTAGCCACGACGATTCTTTTTAAAGCGCAGCCAGACCCGGCGTCCCGGTGAAACCGGTGCTGCGGTAGCAAGTTCGTTCATGAGTTCAGGCTTTCAAACTGCAGGCGCGGATCAGCCCAGACATAGCAAAGGTCGCCCAGCAACTTGACCACCAGCCCTATCAATGTGAAGAGATACAGCGTCCCCATCACTACCGGATAATCGCGTCGTATCACCGATTCATACGACAGCAAACCGAGGCCATCGAGCGAGAACAGGGTTTCGATCAGCAAGCTGCCGGTGAAGAATGCACCGATGAAGGCCGCCGGAAAACCGGTCACCAGGGGAATCAGCGCATTGCGGAAGACATGCTTGTACAGCACCTTGTTTTCGCTCAGGCCTTTGGCACGCGCAGTCAGCACATACTGTTTGCGGATTTCTTCGAGGAAGGTGTTCTTGGTCAGCATGGTCATCACCGCAAACGAACCTGCGACCGATGCCGTTACCGGCAAGGCGATGTGCCACAGGTAATCAAGCACCTTGCCGATCAGCGACAGCTGTTCCCAGTTATCCGAGGTCAGCCCGCGCAAGGGGAACCACTGTACAAAGCTGCCACCGCCAAACATCACCAGCAGGAACACGCCGAGGATAAAACCCGGGATCGAATAACCGACCAGCACCACCATGGTAGTGAGTGAATCAAAGCGACTGCCTTCGCGCACCGCTTTGGCGATGCCCAGCGGCAGCGAAATGAAATAGGTCAGGAAGAAGGTCCACATCCCTAGCGTGATCGATACCGGCAATTTGGATACCACCAGTTCCCACACATCCTTGTGATGATAGAAGCTCTGTCCGAGGTCGAAGGTGGCAAAGCCCTTCAGCATTTGCCAGAAGCGTTCTATCGGCGGTTTGTCGAAACCGTACAGCGCCTTGATCTCAGCCACGCGTTCCGCATCTATACCCTGCCGTCCGCGATACTGCGCACCACCGCCACCACCGCCCGCTTCACCTCCGGCACCAAACTGTCCCTTCAGTTCGACCAGTGCCTGCTCAACCGGTCCGCCGGGGACGAACTGGATCACGGCAAAAGTAATCGCGATCACGCCCAGCAAAGTGGGCAGCATCAGCAATACGCGCTTGATTATGTAAGACCACAGATTCATCGCGGCATCCTCATTTAGCTTTGTCCTGCCACCAGGTTGAAATCACATACGGATCTGGCTGGTAGTACAGCGGCAGCTTGCCCGGCATGCCAAAACGATTCCAGTAAGCGATCCTGTGCGTCGATGAATACCAGTGCGGGATCACGATGTATTTATTCAGCAGCACCCTATCCAGTGCGCGTGCCGCCCCTTGCAGCTGGGAGCGGCTGTCCGCGGCCACCAGCCCTTCAACCAGGCGATCGACGGCCGGATCTTTCAGGCCCCAGAAATTACTCGAGCCTTTTTCATCCGCTGCCTTGGAGCCAAACATATCGAACATTTCATTCCCCGGCGTGCTGACATCCGGGAAGCGGATGCTGGTCATATCATAATCAAACTCTTCCATGCGCTTTTGCAGCAAAGCATAGTCAGCCGTGCGTTGCGTCACCTGTATGCCCAGCTTTTGCAGGTTGCGTACATAGACAGCGATCACACGTGTCATCGCGGACTGGTCATCCATGATTTCAAATGCAAACACTTCGCCCTTGGCATTGCGCAAAGCGCCGTCGCGGTATTCCCAGCCAGCCTGACGGAATAGTTCTACGGCTTTCAGCAAATTGGCACGCAACGAGCCGGGAGGATTGGTGTCAGGCGGGATCGGTGCAGCACCAAATACGGCCGGATCCAGTTTCTTACGCAGTGGTTCCAGATACACCAGCTCTTCGGCCGAAGGCAGGCCGGTTGCGGCCATCGGACTGTTATTGAAGAAAGAGTAAATGCGTTTATAGGAACCGAAGAAGAGCTGGCGATTCATCCATTCATAGTCGAGTGCCAGCCCCAGCGCCTGGCGCACCCGCACATCCTGAAATTGCGGACGGCGCAGATTCATCAGGAAACCCTGCATGCCGGCGCCGTTGGAATGTGCCAGCTCGCGCTTGATGATGCTGCCGTTATTGAATTTTGGGCCGATATAGCTGCGCGCCCAGTTCTTGGCACTATTCTCGACCACCAGGTCGAACTCGCCTGCCTTGAAGGCTTCCAGTCTCGCCACGTTATCGTTATAGAAGCGATAGTTGATGCGATTGAAGTTGTACATGCCTTTGCGCGTCGGGATGTCCTTGCCCCAGTAATTCGGGTTCAGCTTGTAGCTGATGGAGCGACCGGTATCGTAACGGTCGATCAGATACGGACCGGTCGTGATGGGCGCAGTCAGTTGTATCTTGTCGAAGTCGGTACCCGCCGCCCATTTGCGCGAAAACACCGGCACGCTGCCAACGATCAATGGCATTTCACGATTCAGCGTCTTGAAGTCGAAGCGCACGGTGCGCTCATTCAGCACCACGCATTGCTTCACGTTCTCAAGCAGGGATTTAACCTGCGGTGCGCCTTTGGCCACCAGCGTATCGAAGGAATGTTTGACGTCTGCTGCCAGCACCGGATCGCCATTATTGAAACGTGCCTTGGGATTCAGGCGGAAGGTCATCGCCATGCGGTCCGGTGCCAGCTCCATATCCTCGGCCAGCAAACCATACATGGTCGCGACTTCATCGGTAATCGCTTCACTGCCGCTGGAGTTGGTGGTCAGGCTTTCAAACATCAGCGTGGTCAAACCCGCTGCCGACACCCCTTTCATCGAGAAAGGATTGAATTTATCAAAGCTGGTGCGACGATCCGGATTGGCCAGGAATAACTCGCCACCCTTGGGCGCATCCGGATTCACAAAATCAAAATGCGTGAAGCCGGGCGGATATTTGGGCGTGTCGTAGAGGGAGAATGCATGCGCGGCAAAGGCAGCGGAGCCAGGCAAGGAAAGGCAACTGATCAGCAGAAAAGAAGGAAGTAATTTAGCCATACACCTGTCACTGGAATTCATTACACAAATACCTGCGCATATGGATGCTGATGCAGATATTGATGCTGATTACATGCTGATAGCCAATATTGACGTTCTGGCTATTCTACAGAAACAGCCGCCCTCTGACACTGCCGATGTAGCCCGGCCCAAGCCCGAAAAAGCAAAGAATCAAGACAAAAGTTGCCGTTGCGCCTGCTAGCCCCTACAATCTTGCCCATTCCGCGCTTATTCCCGCGTACCTAATTAAGAAGACACTGGAGTCGTTCATGGCATTTTTGCAAGGCAAAAAAATTCTCATCACCGGTTTGTTATCGAACCGCTCCATCGCATACGGCATCGCTGCCGCCTGCAAGCGCGAAGGCGCTGAACTCGCATTTACCTATGTCGGTGAACGCTTCAAGGACCGTATCACCGAATTCGCCAAAGAATTCGACAGCTCGCTGGTATTCGATTGCGACGTCGGCAGCGACGAGCAAATCACCGCTTTGTTTGCCGACCTCGGCAAATCCTGGGATCACCTCGACGGCCTGGTACACGCGATCGGTTTTGCGCCACGCGAAGCAATTGCCGGTGACTTCCTCGACGGCATCTCGCGTGAAGGCTTCAAAATTGCGCACGATATTTCGGCTTACAGCTTCCCAGCCATGGCTAAAGCAGCTCTGCCTTTGCTGCGCCCGAACGCAGCATTGCTGACCCTGACCTACCTCGGTTCGATGCGCGCACTGCCTAACTACAACACCATGGGCCTGGCCAAGGCGTCGCTGGAAGCCAGCGTTCGTTACATGGCTGAATCGCTGGGCCCGAAAGGCGTACGCGTCAACGGCATCTCGGCTGGTCCGATCAAAACGCTGGCAGCCAGCGGCATTAAGGACTTCAGCAAGATCCTCAACTTCGTCAAGGATCACGCACCACTGCGTCGCAACGTCACGATTGAAGACGTCGGCAACACCGCAGCCTTCCTCCTGTCCGACCTGTCGGGCGGGATTACAGGTGAAATCACTTACGTCGACGGCGGCTTCTCGCACGTGGTTGGCGGCATGGGCGGCCTGGAATAATTCATTCCTCCCCTGTGTAAATGAAGGACGCGGCAGAGGTTTTGCCGCGTTTTTTATTGGCAGAGACACAAGTGATGGCAAGGCAGCACTTCCGGTGTCTGCCCGCCGATCCGAGTACATGACTCGACAGCAGGGGCATTCCGTACTATAATGCGCGCTGTGCTTTGTACAGACATCGCACTTTGCAGCATCGCGAACCCGTTAGCATTAACGATAAAGCCCTCCCGCCTTCTGGTGTTGAATCTTAAACACCGTCCCGGCGCAAAGCTTTTGTGCCGAAATCTCTCTGAGCTTTCTTAGTTGTTTCGTTGGTTAGCGTTGCATTTTTTGCGCACTCGCAGACATTCATCGTGGACACAATCCACGATGCGCGCTGTCGCGCTGATATACACGAAAGAAAAATAATGACTTTTGAATCACTAGGCCTCCACGCGTCCATCATCAAAGCACTGACCGAATCCGGCTACACAGCCCCAACTGGTGTGCAAGCTCAGGCGATCCCTGCAGCAATTGAAGGCCGCGATATGATGGTTTCGTCGCAAACAGGCTCCGGCAAGACTGCAGCATTCATGTTGCCTGCCCTGCACAAATTCGCCTCCGAAGGCGACCAGCCGCAAACCGGCAGAACTCCTAACCAAGAAGCGCAATCGGCCCGTTCACGTGGCGATCGCCCTCGTTTCAAACCTGCACAACCGAAAATGCTGGTGTTGACCCCAACCCGCGAACTCGCACTGCAAGTTACTACATCGACTGACAAATACGGCGCGTTCATGAAACGCGTCAAGGCTGTATCCATCCTGGGTGGTATGCCTTACCCGAAACAAATGCAATTGTTGTCGCGTAATCCTGAAATTCTGGTGGCAACCCCTGGTCGTCTGATCGACCACATGGAATCGGGCAAGATCGACTTCTCGCAACTGCAAATCCTGGTACTGGATGAAGCAGATCGTATGCTGGACATGGGCTTTATCGACGACATCGAAAAAATCGTCGCAGCAACACCGGAAGGCCGTCAAACCATGCTGTTCTCGGCGACCCTCGACGGTATGGTCGGCAACATGGCGAAACGCATCACCAAAGATCCATTGATCATCCAGATCGCCAGCTCCGCTACCAAGCACGAAAACATCAAGCAATGCATCCACTTCGTTGACGACCTGTCGCACAAGAATCGCATGCTGGACCACCTGCTGCGCGACGAAACCCTGGATCAGGCTGTGGTCTTCACCGCTACCAAACGTGATGCAGACACCATCGCTGATCGTCTGAACATCGCTGGTTTCGCTGCTGCTGCATTGCACGGCGACATGCACCAGGGCGCGCGTAACCGCACCCTGGACGGCTTGCGTCGTGGCCAGATCCGCGTATTGGTAGCGACTGACGTTGCTGCACGTGGTATCGACGTTCCTGGCATCACCCACGTCGTCAACTACGATTTGCCAAAATTCCCGGAAGACTACGTGCACCGTATCGGTCGTACCGGTCGTGCCGGTCGTAACGGTATCGCAGTATCGCTGGTGAACCACGCAGAAAGCATGAACGTTAAACGTATCGAACGTTTCATCAAGCAATTGATCCCGGTCGAAGTCATCGAAGGTTTTGAACCAAAACGCAGCGCGTCGACCTCGCGTCCTAACCACAAACCAGGTGGCTGGAAACCAGGCGACAACCGCAACTCCAAACCAGGTCAACGCACCTTCAGCAAGCCTAACGCACCGCGTAAAGACGGCAACAGCTACGGCAAAGGTCCACGTACCGGTGATGCAGGCGCGACACGTCGTCCATTTGGCGAGCGTTAATCAACACTGAATCAGCACTGAAGTCTTGCTGACTTCAAACTAAAAGGCCGGGTCCATAAGACCCGGCCTTTTTTATTTACACTTTGATTTATCGCGCTAGACCGCCTTGGCCATGCGCAGCTGCGCAATACGAGAGGCGTCATAACCCAGCACTTGTTGCAGGATCTCATCCGTATGCTCACCCAGCAATGGCGCTGGTGTCACAACCGCGGGCGATGCCGACAACTTGATCGGCATCCCTACCGTCCAGTACTTGCCACGCTTTGCATGATCGACTTCGATATACATTTCGCGTGCATGCAAATGTTCATTCTCTGCCAGCTCGGAAGTAGACAGCACCGGGCCGCAAGGCACATCGATTTCATTCAGCACTGCCATCAGTTCACTCTTGGTGTATTGCGCGGCGAAGCCATTCAATATTGCCCACATCGCCTGCTGATTGGCGCGACGACCATCGATAGTGGCAAAGCGCGGATCTTCCAGCAAATGCTCGCCGCCCACCAGCTTCGCCAGCGCAGGCCATACGGCTTCCTGCACCACGACGTACAGATATTCCTCGGCACCACCGCGCGCGCACCACAAGACATTGCCCAACTGGCCGCCGCCGGAATCATTACCGCCACGCGGCACTGAAAACAATCCTTCGGTCGGTACCGAGTACTCGGGCAAGGGTCCGCTTTGCAGACGCTCGTGATCGCGCATTTTCATACGGATCAGATTCAGTACGCTATCCATCATCGCTACTTCGACGTACTGTCCTTCGCCGTACTGCACGCGGTGATGCAGCGCAGCCAGGATGCCGATGACAAAATGCAGGCCGGTACCGGAATCACCGACCTGTGCGCCTGACACGCACGGCGGCCCATCGCTGAAACCGGTGGTCGCCATCGCGCCACCCATGGCTTGCGCGACGTTTTCATACGCTTTGAAATCGGCATACGGACCGGTCGAACCAAAGCCTTTGATAGACGCCATGATGATCATAGGATTGATCGCGTGCACCCGCTCCCAGGTAAAGCCAAAACGGTCCAGCACACCAGGGCCGAAGTTTTCCATCAGCACATCGCACTTGGTCAGGAGGTCAGCGAAGATGGCCTTGCCCTCATCCGTTTTCATGTTCACGGTAAGAGAACGCTTATTGCAATTCAGCGTACCAAAGTAAAGACTGTCGACACCAGGAATGTCACGCAACTGACCGCGTGTGATGTCGCCTTGTGGTGGTTCAAGTTTGATGACGTCCGCACCCATCCATGCCAACAACTGTGAAGCCGAAGGACCGGCTTGTACGTGGGTCATATCAAGAATGCGGAGACCTGCAAGCGCTTTACTCATAGTACTTCCTTTAATTCAGTTCAAATGGAGAAATCCAGGCCAGGCTTCCATGCAAGATAGCCTGTGCCGGGCAACAGCATGTTTGCGTATCTGCATGCGCTGCCGGGATTTAATAGGGATGCTCTATGGCCATACACGCGACCAGCCCGGTAGTCGCGATGACCATGTCATCCGGTATGCCGTTTATTTTGAACTGTTAAAGAATTGGCGGAAACTGTATATTTACGTCGTTTTCCGCCAAATTGGTTTACTTCCTAGCCTATGACTATCCAGGTCGCCATCCTCGCCTTTCCGGGCGTGCAATTACTCGACATCGCCGGTCCTGCCGATGTGTTCATGGAAGCGGCGCGCCAACTCAATGACGCCTCCGCCTATCGTGTACACATCATAGGTACCGAATCCGGCCCGTTCAAATCTTCGTCCGGCTTGCAGGTCACACCCGACGCCACACTGCAAACATACAGAGGCAACATCGATACGCTACTGGTGGCGGGCAGTCCGGATACCGACGTCATCACAGAGAACAGCACACGCGATGCGTGGCTGCGCAAACGTGCGAAGAATGTGCGACGCATGGGTTCGGTTTGCACCGGTGCATTGATACTCGGGATGGCAGGCCTGCTCGAAGGCAAACGCATCACCACGCATTGGAACAGCGCAGAAAAACTCGCCGCCATGTTCCCACACACCGAAGTCGATCCGGATTGCATCTACCTGCGCGACGGTCAGCTCTACACCTCAGCTGGTGTCACTGCCGGCATGGATCTGGCATTAGCGATGGTGGAAGAGGATTACGGCCGTGAACTGGCGCTCAGGGTCGCGCGCGAGATGGTGATGTTCGTCAAACGGCCAGGCGGTCAATCGCAATACAGTACCCACCTCGCAGCACAACAAACGGAAGGTTCGGCGATCGGCCACATACAAGCGTATGTACTCGCCAATTTACGCGCTGATTTGTCAGTGCCTGCACTGGCCGAACGTGCACGCATGAGTGAGCGCAGTTTCTCCCGCATCTTTAAAGCGGAAAGCGGCAGCACGCCCGCCTCCTTCGTCGAAGCTGCCAGGCTGGACCACGCACGTCGCCTCATAGAAGAACAAAAGCAGCCACTGAAACGCATAGCGCAACGCTGTGGCTTCAGCAGCCTGGATGCGATGCGTAAAGCGTTTATGCGGCGGATTTCGATAGGCCCGGCCGAGTATCGGCGGCGCTTCGCCGCTAAGGAATAGCGCCCGGCGAAATTTCGTCAAATGTCGTTTTTCAGCCATTTACCCACATGGCCATTTTTTATACATAGATCATTTTCAGCCACATCTGCGCTCATGTCATGACGCGCTTCCACCTTCTACGGACAAGCCAAAAATAGGCGTGGCAATGCCTTTCCATACTGTGCAGAATCGTTTTCGAACCATCCGATAAGCGCCTTGCAGCTGCTCCGCAGACGTCTTGTTCAAGTGGTGATTTTTATCTGGAACAGGCGCTTTCAAGACTAGCTACCGAAAATGCCAATCCAGCCAAGCAAACGATTAAAAGGAATGCATATCATGAGTAAGCCATTAGACGGCATCAAGATTATCGACTTTACCCACGTCCAGGCCGGTCCTTCCTGTGCCCAGCAATTGGCGTGGTTCGGTGCCGACGTCATCAAGGTAGAACGTCCAGGTTCCGGCGATGCAACGCGCACTTCCCTGCGCGACATTCCAGATGCCGATGCCCTGTACTTCACCATGTTGAACAGCAACAAACGTTCACTCACACTGGACACCAAGAAAGCAGCGGGCAAGGAAGTGCTGGAAAAACTGATCCGTACCTCGGACATCATGATCGAGAACTTCGCACCAGGCGCGTTGGATCGCATGGGCTTCACCTGGGAGCACATCCAGAGCCTGAACCCGCGCCTGATTCTGGCATCGGTCAAAGGTTTCAGCGATGGTCACTTCTATGAAGACTTGAAGGTCTACGATAACGTGGCACAGGCAGCAGGTGGTGCGGCAACCACTACCGGTTTCTGGGACGGCCCACCGACCATCAGCGGCGCGGCACTCGGCGACAGCAACACCGGCATGCATCTGACCATCGGTATCCTCGCTGCACTCCAGCATCGTCACCTGACCGGTCTCGGGCAAAAGGTTGCCGTCTCGATGCAGGATGCCGTATTGAACCTGTGCCGCGTCAAACTGCGCGACCAGCAGCGCCTGGAACGCACCGGTGTACTGGAAGAATATCCACAGTACCCGCACGGCACTTTCACCGACGTCGTACCACGCGGTGGTAACGCCGGCGGCGGCGGTCAGCCAGGCTGGATCCTGAAATGCAAAGGCTGGGAACAAGATCCGAACGCTTACATCTACTTCACCATCCAGGGCACGGCATGGGAAGCAACTGCACGCGCGATTGGCAAACCTGAATGGGTCAACGATCCTGCGTATGCGACCGCCAAAGCACGTCAAGACAAGATCTTCGATATCTTTGGCTACATCGAAACCTGGCTGGCAGATAAAACCAAGTTCGAAGCAATTGAAATCCTGCGCAAATTCGACATCCCTTGCGGCCCGGTCTTGTCGATGAAAGAAATTGCGTATGACGAATCGCTGCGTCGTAGCAAGTCCATCGTCGAAGTCGAGCACAAAGTCCGCGGTAAATACCTGACCGTCGGCAGCCCGATCAAGATGTCCGGTGCCACCGTGGAAATCACAGGTTCGCCGCTGCTGGGTGAGCACACTGATGAAGTACTGGCAGAACTGGGGTACTCGGCCGAGCAAATCGCCGAGATCCACAGCGCAGAAGCGGTGTAAGCCAGCGTTACTGATCGAGCAAACAGCCCCGTTACGACGGGGCTTTTTATTTGGCAGGGAATATCAGTGCAAACACCGTCAGACCATCTTTTTCACTGCGCACCGCGACTTTACCACCATGCAGGGTCATGATGGATTGCACTATCGCCAGACCCAATCCAGCCGAACTCGCTGTGTTGGACCGTGCTGCATCAGCACGGTAAAAGCGATCAAACAGATGTGGGATGTGTTCTGTCGCAATCCCGGGGCCAGGATTGACGATACGTATCGTGGCACCGTCTGTCCTGGTCTCACCATGCAGTGAAATAACTTCTCCGCGCGGGGTATAACGGATCGCGTTCGCCACCAGATTACCGAGTGCGCGTCGCAGCAGGATGGCATCTGCATAGACCTTGCCTTGCGCGTGGACTGCTATCCGTACCCCCGCTTCTTCCGCCAGGCCTTCAAAGTAATCAGCGATACGCTGCAACTCTTCCGCCAGTGAAACCACGCTTTTATTCACCACTACATGCGTATGTTCGGCGCGCGCCAGGAACAACATGCTTTCTACCATGCGCGCCAGCCGCTCATACTCCTCCACATTGGAGATCAGCAGCGTCTGGTAATCCTCCACGCTCCTCGCCTGCACCAGCGCCACCTGCGTCTGCACCATCAGGTTGTTGATAGGCGTACGCAAATCATGTGCGAGGTCGGCGGAAAACTGACTGAGCCGTTGAAAGCTACTATCCAGTCTATCCAGCATCGCATTAAACGCTTGCACCAGGTCATGCAGCTCTTGAGGAGCCGAAGCAATATCAAGCCGCTTATCCAATTTATGCGCAGTGACGGATCGGGCTTGCGCCGCAATCATACGTAGCGGACGCAAGCCACGCCGCACCAGAAAGTAGCCAGAAATTGCCACCAGCAGGGTTCCGGCCAACGCCGCTATCCACACTTCCATCCGGTAAGCCTTCAGTAACTCCATGCGATCCGACGCCGTACGTGCCACCACGATGAGTATTTGCTCACCGTTCATCAATCTGCTTTTGGTTGCAATTGCGCGCGCGGCCAAACCATGGGAAGTCCACAGCAAAGTGATGGCCTTTTGCGTGACCGCCATATCGGCAGGCAATACCGAAATCACAGGCAAATGCCCCTGGTCAGCATTCGTATGCAGGATGGTCTCTCCATTCATTTCCTTCAGCATGACGATCAGGCGGTCATGATGGGCGGCGGCATCCAGAAAGGCATGCGGGTTGGCGCGTATCGCCGCGCTGCTTCCCGACTCTTCGACCAGATGGCGCATCAGCGTAATCTTCCCTATCAATTCCTGATCATCGCGATACTCCAGCTGATTGAACAAGGAGCGATACAAATACGTACCCACGGCAATAAAAGTGAAGATGGCGACCAGGAAGAACAACAAACCTATCCTGGTCGTCAGGGACATATGCCGGATCAGCTTCATTCTCCCGCCTCCAGCACATAACCGATACCGCGCACTGTCTGTATCAGCTTGTGCGCATACGCATCATCCAGTTTGGCGCGCAAGCGGCGTACCGCGACATCCACCACATTGGTATCGCTATCGAAGTTCATATCCCACACCTGCGAAGCGATGACCGAGCGCGACAGCACTTCGCCGCGACGCTGTGCCAACAGGTGCAATAGCGCAAACTCCTTGACCGTCAAGTCTATCCGTTCACCGTTCCGCATCACCCGGCGCTTCAATACGTCGATCTGCATATCAGCTATCTCGATCAGGCCTGATTCGCGTACCGGGCCGCGCCTTAACAAAGTGCGTACCCGGGCTGTCAGTTCCATAAACGAGAAAGGCTTGACCAGATAATCGTCTGCGCCCAATTCCAGCCCTTTGACCCGATCTTCGACTTCGTCGCGCGCGGTGAGGAAGAGCACAGGCGTGTCACGTGTCTTGCGCAGCTCGCGCAGCAAATGCCAGCCATCGAATACCGGCAACATCACATCAAGAATGACCAGGTCATAGCTATCCTGCAGCGCAAGGTGTAAACCATCTGCACCATCCCGCGCCCAATCAACCACAAAACCTGCTTCACGCAACCCCTTGCGCAGGTACTCGCCCGATTTGATTTCATCTTCAACCAAAAGTATTTTCATGCACCACTTCCCGTCTTGTATGAATCCGGATTCTCGCTGATAGCAAACCGCGGATGGATTACAAATTTGTAAAGCTGTCGTCATGTCTGTGTGCGCACTGCCTTCCTACACTGCAGTCATCGATACGTTGAACCGCAAGGAGTACAAGCAACATAGCGCAGAGATTCATGACCACAACCTTTTATCTGGAGAAATAAAATGAAACACCTCAATACAAAAATCATCGCAGCGACTGCACTCTCTATCGTTGCCGGCATCGCCTTTATCCCTGCTGCAAATGCCAGTCATGCAAGCAGCGCGCAAATCGCACAGGCCGAGGAATCCAACTATCCGGTACTCCAGTCCTACGGCCCGGCTAAAACACGTGCCGAAGTAAAACGCGAACTGCAAGAAGCGTATGAAAAAGGGCTGATGTCGGTTCGTGATAGTGACTATCCGGTCCTGCCGCAAGAAAAAAGCACCAAGACACGCGAGCAAATCAAAAAAGAGCTGGAACAAAGCAAACGCAGCGGCGAAAGCAAGCGTATCGACAGAGAGTTGTACAGCGGCTAAGCTGGCGCCAGATGGCATATTGCATAGCAGGGGCAGATCCGGAAGTGCATCTGCCCCCTTTTTATTTTTCCGTCCGCAGTACCATCCTGCGCACATCCGCATCACTTCCGCTGCTCGCGGTACGCATGCAGGTCTTCCGATGCCCTCGGCGCGTCATACTCCTCCAGCAGGTAAAGCGGCCGCCGTTTGCTTTCAACAAACAGCCGCCCCAGGTACTCACCGATAATCCCTATCGCCATTAACTGCAGGCCACCGAGGATCATCACAGTCACGATGAGGGTGGGAAAACCCTTTACTGATTCGCCGACCAACAAGGTTTTAAGGAAGAAGTAAGCCGCGTAAATAAAAGTAATGCCGGCACAAGCCAAACCGAGATAAGTAGCAATCTTCAGCGGCGCAACCGAAAAGCCGGTAATCCCCTCCAGTGCAAAATTCCAGAGTCGCCAGTACTGCCATTTGCTCTTGCCCGCCACCCGCGCATCGCGGTTATAGTCCAGCGTCACATTGCGATAACCTATCCATGCGAACAAACCCTTCATGAAGCGGTTTCTTTCTTCGAGCAAATTCAGCGCATCAACCGCGCGCCGGCTGAGCAAACGGAAATCGCCGACATCTTCCGGCACCGGTACTTCACTCAGGCGGTTGATGACGCGATAAAAAGCATGTGCGGTCGCCTTCTTGAACCACGACTCACCGCTGCGCTGCAACCGGCGCATATTGACGATGTCGGCACCGGCCAGCCAGGCATCCAGCATCGCCGGTATCAGCTCGGGCGGGTCTTGCAAGTCTGCGTCTATGATGATGACGGCGTCGCCGCTTGCCAGGCTCAGGCCCGCACTCATCGCTTCTTCCTTGCCGAAATTCCGCGTAAAACGGGCCACGCCAACGCGTGCATTGGCAGCCTTTATTTGCTGCAGGATAAGGGGTGATTGATCGGTGCTGCCGTCATCTACATAGATGATTTCCCAGTCATGCTGGATACTTTCCAACACACTTTCCAGTCGCGCATGGAACAAGGGCAATACGCTTTCTTCATTAAAAAGCGGCACCACTACTGTCAGTTTGTACGACGACAAGCCACTCCCATCAAGCCCGTGAATAGGATGCAAATTTTCCATCTGAATCTCTTTATATTTTTTCAGCTATACGTATGCCGTGCTGCAAATGCTGCGCATGCAGCGTCCTCCAATACAACCGGATGAAGTCCGGCCAGGATGCACTGCATTGTTTTGAGATTGAGGCCAGGTAACACGCGTCCGCAACGACGGACGGATTACTAGCTCAGGACAGGGGAAAAACGGGGAGGACGGAAAGGCGCGTCAGCAGTTGTGCAAGGAGACTGGACCAGATGAAAACAGGCGCCGGCGGATTTCTCTGCCGGCAGGAAGGCGAGCTGCGTACTGATACCGAGGAAAAGCTGCAGGTGACTCGCCGCATGCAGCAATTCATGTTCGACCGCGATGGAATTGCTTGCGTCAGTGCCATCCGCCAACTCGGTCTGGTGCAGCAATACAAAATCGGCAGTGGCAGTATCAGGCACTACATTGACGCTGTGTTCGAGTTCGTGGGTCAGCCAATTGAAATGATCATCGCTCCATAAGCCAACGTTGGTCACGAATGCAAACATGACCAAGACGGCGAAGGCGAAGTATTTCTTGACGGGGATATCCACGATTTAGCTTTACCAGGGTGAGTACCACTACGAAGCCCCTATTCTATCCAAATTCTGCAGCGCCGGTATGCTGCAGGCCGCATATCGGATGCACCACACCATCGTCGTGCACACCCATAGCGATGGGCATATCTCATTAACTAAGCGACATCTTCTTCGCGCATCTTGCTCCTGTAACGTCCCGGCGACATCCGCACATAACGTTTGAAGAAGCGCGCCAGGTGCGACTGGTCGGCATAGCCGCAGGCAAAGGCAATTTCTATCAGGGTGAGATTCTCGTTCCGCAAGAGGATTTTCGCTTTTTCGACCCGTAATATTTGCAGATATTGATTCGGCGTGACCCTGGCCGTTCGGCCAAAGCGCTTGAAGAAACTGGTCCTGCTCATGCCTAGGGTGGCGGCCAGCTCCGCGATCTGGAAGCCGCCATGCAAACGACCAAAAAAATAGTCGTGTATCCGCTTCATCTGCGCTTCCGACAATGGTGCCTGGCCGTTATACGCAGCGGACGGGCCTGCCATATTCATCTGCTTCGCCAAGACATTCGCCACGATAGTCCAGGCGATATAGTCACTACTCAAATTGCCGTTTTCTGTTTCATCCATCATGTTTTTGCCGGAATACAAAAAGTACATTCAATGACGTGAAGCAAATCACCATCCGCAAGAAGACGATGCCCGACCTTCAGGCAGATTGCGCAGCTTGATTTTTATGTGTTGTGAATGAAGAAAACGATGGGCATGACTAGGCCGCACCATCGAAGATGGACGTACACCGGACAAGGTGAATTTCATTGCATCCTTCCTGAATTCCTGATTACAGAAATACCATTTGATGCATCGCACCAAGTCATGAAGACCACCTCTGCGGGTGGTTTTATGTTGGTGGTTTCTGCATCTCCCTATGCCTCGGCTTGAGCGTCAGCGTGGACCATTGTCCAAGATGGCGTTCAGGAAATATTTGACGATCATCCAGATCGAGAATGATCGTCCGGAAATCTGTATGAACGGGAAGTGCATCGGATAGCGTCGCCGGCAGAAGTGCTGGAGGACTACTTTGACAATCAGCCATCCTCCCAGGAGGAAGCAAACTCAAGGGCCAAGGTTCAAAAGAGAAGCGCCCTGAACGATATTAAAAAATAAAAACACCTGTTCACGGACATGCAAACTGCCTATGAAGATGCAGCCAAATACGCGCCATGCACATAGACAGCGCATTCGCATCCTTACTCCAAAGACAATTTTTCCGAAAATAAAAATTTAAGGACGATTATCCAAAATATGAACGATAGTTAAATATCGGAAACAGCTATTTACAGATAATCCTTACAAGACAAGAACATTCCTATTGCATTGCGGCAATAAATGTTTTTGGCGGCGCGCATTCCCCAAAAAGTTTTGCGTCGCCTTGCATACCGGCTCACCCAGCCGGATCAAAACTATGGAATTGGATTAGCCATGAAAGCCTTTTCGCCAAATTTGTACGAATGTTCAATTACCACTCCACGTCGGCATTGCCTGGTCTGGTCAAGCCAAAGCGCCCTCGCCATGCTGCTGTCTTTGGGCGCTGCGCCAGCCATGGCGCAGGTCTACATAGAGAATGACGAAGTCGTCAACGTGCCGGGCACGCTGGCATCGCCGTGGAATGTCGGAGATACCCTGGTTGTCGGTTCCGTCGGTAGCGGTGAACTCAATGTCAATGCGGGCGGTATCGTCAACGCAGCCAATCTCCAGATAGGTGGCCCGGCAAGCACCAGCAGAGTGACGATAGGAGCCGGCGGCAAATTCAATAGCGGCAATATGACCATCGTAGGCTTTACCGGCGAAGGTGAATTACATATAAAGGATGGCGGTATTCTGCGCGACAGTCTCGCTTACATAAGTTTTGGCATTACTGCGCCAGGCAAGGTACATGTCACAGGTACAGGCTCACGCTGGGAAAATGACGGGGGTATCTCTATCGGCTACGATGGAGAAGCTTTACTACGTATAGCCTATGGCGGCGTCGTCAGCACACCCGTTGTAAGTATCGGGAGTTTTGGCAATGCAAACGGCACACTTGCGATCGGCGGTGCAACGGGCGCAGCCGCTGAAGCTGCCGGCACACTGGACACGCCGCTTATCTACTTTGGCTTCGGCGCTGGCCGAATCGTCTTCAATCACCTCAACGATGATTACATCTTTTCTCCCGACATCATCTCTCTCGACAACACCATGATCGGCGAAGTGCATCAGTTAGCCGGTACGACCATCCTGACCGGTGCGAATGACTATTTTGGCCGCACCACGGTCTCGGGCGGCACGCTGGCGGCTGGCGCAGCGAATCGCTTCAGTGCCAATTCGGATTACACGATAACAGCCGGTGGCACCCTCGACACCCGTGGCTTCCAGCAAACGCTGCTGAGCCTGGATAATGGTGGCCGCGTCAATATCGCCAGCAGCGGTTTGAACAATGTCTTGACCGTTAGCGGCAATTACAGCGGCAACGGTGGCAGCATCGTACTCAACACGGCACTGGGTGGCGACGACAGCGCCACCGATAAATTGAATATACAAGGTGATACAACCGGCACAACGACGGTCGTCATCAATAATATCGGCGGGGTTGGTGCCCTTACCGGTACCGGCATCAAGATCATCGATGTCGCCGGCGCTTCCAATGGCACATTCCAGCTCAAGGGCCACTACCGCATCGACAACCTGGCGGCGATGGTGGTCGGCCCATATGCATATACCCTGCAACAGAACGGTGTCGGCATTCCAGCCGATGGCGGCTGGTATTTGCACTCACGCTATCAGGCCGGCATACCAACGTATGAAAGCTATCCGCACACCTTGCTGGCGCTGAGCAGCCTGCCCAGCTTGCAGCAACGCGTCGGCAATCGCATGTGGGCAGAGCCTGATGCAAGCGCTGCGGCGACTCGCTATGGCAGCGACAAGGCCGGTACCGGGATGTGGACCAATATCGAAGGTCGGCGCGATAACATCAATCCTGCGCGCTCGACCTCCGAAGCCAGCTACAACACGGACATCTACCGGATCCAGGGCGGCATAGACGGCTTGCTCTATGAAGAAGCAGCAAGTGGCAAATTGATCGCCGGCCTCTCGGCACAATATGCGAACGGCCGCAGCGCCGTATCTTCGCCCGCCGGCAATGGCCGCATCAATACCGTCGGCTACGGTGTCGGTGCCAGCCTGACCTGGTATGGCAATAATGGCTTCTATGCCGACGGACAAGTACAGGCCAATTTTTACAATAGCGACATCAGCTCCCCGACCGCAGGCATCAGCCTGGCCAAAGGCAATGATGGCCGGGCCTATACGGCGTCGATCGAAGCCGGCCAACGTATTCGGATAGAACCCGGCTGGACGCTGACACCACAGGCGCAACTCAGTTATAGCACGGTGAAATTTGATGACTTCACCGATGGCTTCGGCGCACGCGTATCGCTGGACCAGGGCAGCAGCCTGCGCGCACGCCTGGGCCTGTCGCTGGAAAATGAAAAGATATGGCACGGCGGCAGCGGCAAGGCGAACCGTCAACATACTTACGCCATCGTCAACCTCTATAACGAATTCAAGGATGGCACGCAGGTCCATGTATCTGACCTCAGCTTCATCAATCGCAATACACGCTTGTGGGGCGGCCTGGGCCTCGGTGCTTCGTACAGCTGGGCAGATGGCAAATACATGGTCTACGGCCAGGGCAGCGTCAACACCAGCCTGAATAATTTTGGCGAAAGCACCTCGCTGGGTGCGACCGTCGGACTCCGGATCCTGTTCTAGCAATAGCTAGCCATGCCGGTATGACAGGCACGCATATATCCGGATTTGTTTTGTGCACAAAAAATTGGCCTACGCATATCAAGCGGTGTTTACAAGCGAAAAAACCCTGATAAGATGAATTTCAACAACTCCATTTATTTCTATTTTTGGATTGTATAAATCAGCAAGCAAGACCATGTGCCGACAAGTCTGTAGCAAGAATATTTCTTGATCGTCGAGGCGCAACATGAAACAAGTATTTTCAAGCGAAAACCATACTACGCCACTCCCCCTTCCCACTTCCGTTATCACGGAAGATACAGCTCGCGATCTCAGGCCATTATCATCGGCACACTCTGAATTTATCCTCAACGAAACAACATTAGTCTTTGAAAAAAAACGCGAACTCATCCAGGGCAGCGATGGCCTCGGGTGGAACAATATGGTGGCGGCGCTCACGCGCAGTCAACCCTTGGAAGATTTCGTCCCTGCCAATTCTTCGCTGTTTTTTGCCGTCCCGCTCGAAAATATGCCCCTGGCCATCGAAACCGAAGGCCGGATACACCAGGCTGAAATGCCGGCCGATAGCCACGGCATTATTGCCCCCGGCGTGAGCTACACGGTTGAATTGCAGCGGCCAGGCACCTTCTTCTATCTATTCATCAAGAATGAGATTTTGGTGAATGTAGCGGATGAGATTTTTGGCAAACGGCTGGATGACGTCGATATGTTTTCGCCTTTGCAGGAAACGGATAAAGGCTTGCAATCCCTGCTCCACAGTTGCCGCCACATGTTGAATGAATCACATGACAGCAGTTTTCGCAGCGACTATATTGCACAGGCGATAGTGGCCCAGTTCTATACGAAACATACGCAGTTGCGCGATGTACCACGGGTCATGGATAGCAGGGTGCCGCTGTCGCAGGGACAGATGAAACGGGTTAACGATTACCTGCAAGCCCATCTGCACGGCACTTTCCAAATCGCCGACCTGGCGGCCAGCATTGGCTTGAGCAGGACTGTTTTCTTTGAGCGCTTTGTACATACGATGAAGTACACGCCTAACCAGTATCTGCAAATACTCAGGGTTAATCGCGCCAAGCAATTACTACACGACCGCAAATTATCACTGGTCGATGTCGCCTTTGCCTGCGGCTATGCCGACCAGTCGCATCTGTCCCGTTTTTTCAAACGCTTTGTCGGCGTATCGCCGGGTAAATACCGCGCTGACTATATCGGCCTTACCATTTACTCGCAGGAGTAAAAAGTGCGCAATTACTGCCGGCCAAACCGTCGCGTTTCATTTTCTTGCATGCGTATGCTAACGAATACCGCTTACGGCAAGAGTCATGGCGAGAACCGCTACCGTATTCAGTTCGCTTGCAAGGCAGGACGAGATAAAAAAATTGGATGCAGGGAATACGGATAATTTTTAAAAAAATGATTAAGGCAATCATTTTTTAGAATTGGTACCGGTATATTTTCGAACCGCCGGCTCCGGTATGGTCATGCACATGTTCACGACATCACTGACGCAATCCCGTTAAACAATGTTGCCAGATTACAGGCGCACACCTTGCTTTACAACGAACTCTTTTCAATAAGCTTATGCATCCGGTAACGACTTCTGTCGTTTGATAGACATGAGCGTGTTGTTTGCCGCCGTGTATTTATTTTCCAAATATCGACATGCAAAAAGATTCGTTTTGCATATGACGGGCAAGTGTAATCATTGCGCTTCCTTATCTGTTCATCGCTCATTAGCTTCCAAGCAAATGATGAATCAAGGTATGGCAGCTCCACCAGAAGACACCTTGCTTGCTCCATGCTAACGCTATCTGCCTCACTCTCCGTAGTCGGGTTCTGATCAGTTTTTATCCGGCACCTTGCACCAGGTCGCCGATGGAAAATCCTCCGTCTTGTGTGGATGACATGACGGACACAATCTGCATGTCGACAAATAGCTGCCTGTTAACTATCAATCACAGGATATGCTCATGACTCTTAGCTCCAGACTCTCCACCCCGCTTGTTAAACACCAGCGTTTCTTCTTGCACCTCATCGCTGGCATCAGCGCACTGGTCGTTGGCTCCACGGCACTGGCCGCACCTGCCGATGCTTATCCGGATCGCCTGATCAAACTGGTCGTGCCGTTCCCGGCTGGCGGCCCTACCGATATCGTTGCACGTCCTCTGGCGCATGACTTGTCGGCACAGCTGAAGCAAACCGTCGTCATCGAAAACAAGGGCGGTGCCGGTGGTGCGATCGCAGCGGACTCGGTAGCGAAGTCTCCGGCAGATGGTTACACCCTGCTGGTCGGTACTGTCGGCACGCAAGCCATCAATGCCGCTCTGTATAAAAAACTGCCTTACGATCCTGCAGTCGATTTCACACCACTAGGTGTAGTCGCGGCAGCGCCGGTCGCGATCGTCGTCAATGCAAAATCGCCATACCAAACACTGGCTGACCTGGTCGCCGCAGCGAAGAAGAAACCAGCCAGCATCAGCTTCGGCTCGGCTGGTAACGGCACACCCGGCCATCTGACCGGTGAAATGTTCTCGACCGCAGCGGGTATCAAATTCGCGCACATCCCTTATCGTGGCAGCGCACCGGCAGTGACAGACTTGCTGGGTCAGCAAATCGAAGTCATGTTCGATCCGGTGCAATCGGTATTGCCGCATATCCAGTCGGGCAAGCTGCGCGTACTCGCGATCAGCGGCGCACAACGTTCACCTGTATTGCCACAAGTGCCTACCGTGGCGGAATCCGGCTACAAGCAATTTGAAGCGGAAGCTTGGTGGGCGATTTATGCACCAGCCAATCTGCCAGCAGCGATTGCCAGCCAGCTCAGTAAAAACATCGCCGAGATCGTCGCGTCTGCGTCCTTCCGTGATCGCCTGACCAGTCTCGGTGTAACACCTGTCTCCATCCCGCCTGGCCCATATGCCAGGTTCGGTCGCAATGAACTGGAAAAATGGGGCAAAGCAGTACACGAGTCTGGCGCGCAGATCGACTGATTTGTTTAGTAAAGAAAGTATTTAATGAAGCTGAATGAAGAAGAAAAATCCATCCTCGCCGGTGAGCAAGGACGAGTCCCGCAACTAGCCTTGCAGCACCAGATCGCTGTCGGCGATTTCTTTGGCGCAGAAGACTTCGTTCCGGTCAGCCAGGCGCACATCATGGCCGATACCGAAAGTCTCGGTCAGGCCGGTGTGATCTGGCTGGAGCAGCTGGGTGAGATCACCGAAGGTCAACGCCAGGTACGGATACCGACCATCACCGATCCACGCGGTACCGACTTCGCCAAGTCGTCGGTGCTCAAACAGGATGGCTGGATGCTGGACCTGGAACAACGCGCGATCGATGCTTTCGTCAGACTCGGCGTCTCGATGACGGATACCTGCATCAACTACCAGACCATCGCCGCACCGACACGCGGTGAACACGTCGCCTTTGGCGATACCGGCGTGGTCATTTATTCCAACTCGGTATGCGGTGCACGCTCCAACTTCGAAGGCGGCCCGTCTGCCCTCGCCGCTGGCCTGACCGGTCGCACGCCACGCTATGGCTTCCATCTGGATAGTCAACGCCAGGCAACACTGCGCATACGCGTGGACTGGACACCGCAAACCCTGAACGACTGGGGCGCGCTCGGCGGTGTGATCGGACGTTTGTCGGCCAACTATTGGACGGTACCTGTCGTCGAAGGACTGGAAGGTGCGCCGACTTCGGATCAGCTCAAACACTTTGGCGCGGCCATGGCCAGCTTCGGCTCCAGTGCGCTCTACCATCTGGTCGGCATCACGCCGGAAGCCTACCGCATCGAAGATGTGGGCGGCGACAAGCTGCCGGTCGCACATCGCGTCGGTGAAGCTGAAGTTAAAGCGCTGCAAACTGCTTATGCAGTGACAGATGAAATCGACGTCGTCGTATTCTCCGCACCGCAGCTCAGCCTGTACGAATTGCGTGAGATCGCCAAGCTGTGCGACGGCAAGCAATTCATCAAGCCGATGCTGGCCGTGACCAGCCCGCAAGTGAAACCGGATGCAGATCGCATGGGCTTCACCGCACGCATCGAAGCAGCGGGTGGACAAGTCCTGTCCGGCATGTGTTTCTACCAGTCGTACGCGCGTGAAATGGCCGATGCCAACGGCTGGAAACGTCTCGCGACGAATAGCGCCAAGCTGGTCAACATCCTCGGCGGCTATGGCTATGTGCCTATGCTCGCCTCGATGCAACGCTGCATAGACGCAGCAGTAACCGGGAAATTGAAATGATAGAACTCATCGCGCGTCACGCGATCGGTGAAAAAGTAAGCGGTGCGACGCTGGTCGCCAATGATGGCTTCTCGGCACGCTATGACCTGGACCGTATCAACGGCACCTTCTCGCGTCCGGCACACAAGCTGGCTGGTCTGTCGTATGTCGGCAAGATCCTGGTGCTGGACACCGCCAAAGGCGGCGTCGCCAGTGCCTGGATGCTGCATGAAATGGCCTCGCGCAATAAAATGCCGCTGGCCATCGTCTTCAATACCGTCAATCCCATCCTGGTACAAGGTGCGGCCTTTGGCGGCCTGACCATGCTGGCTGGTTTTGATGTCGATGTGACTGCGACTATCCCGAATGGCGCGGCAGTGGAAATAGACCCGCAACGCAAATCGCTACGGGTTTTGGATTAAGGCAAGTATTCGCATTGAAGCAAAATTCGGATCACCAAAACTTATAGGGTGTCAGCTGCCAAAGATGGTATGTGGCGGCCGCTTCTGCGCGTCATCCGCTTGATCCGGCGGGCGGAAGATGACGACTAGGGCTTTCGATTCGCCTTTGATGCTGCGGCCGCGATGCGGGATGTTGGAGTCGAAGTAAAGGCTGTCGCCGGCCGACAATATCCACTGCTGTTCACGGCCGTCGATCATGAAGCTGAACTCTACTTTGCCATCGGTCACAAAGAGGAATTCCTCGCCTTCGTGATCGAAGCGCATTTCATGCGCCATCTCATTCGGGAACACCATGATGAAGGGTTCCATGTGCTTATGACGACGCTTGTTGGCGAGGGCCACATAGTCATAGCCGAAGGCTTCTTCGCCATGTACTACCGATTCACGCTCCCATGAACGCACGATGCAAATGGCATCGCTGCGCTCGGCGGTTTCCGTTCCGAGCAGCTCGGCAAGATCAGTGTGCAAGGCTTGCGCGATCTTGATCAGCGTACCTATCGGCGGAATGATCTTCGAATTTTCTATCTTCGAAAGATAACCTTTGGTGAACCCCGTCTCGCTGGCCAGCCTGTCCTGCGTATAACCGCGCGCAGTACGTAATTCAGAAACCCGGCGACCAAGGCGAAGTTCGATATCAGACAGTTCGGGAGGTAAATCAGTAGTAATTGCTTCTGCCATATTTACGATTCTATAGGGGGTAATGCAGCTTTATTTGCCTGCCACGCACGACTGTACTCAATGATGCGCGCGGTTTCATTTGCTACCTCGGGACTGATGCGTGTTTTCAACAGGTGCAACATCACGTCTATGCAAAGTGTCACGCCACCACCGGTCACCACCGTCTGCTGATCCACCACGCTGCTATGGACAGTCGCAATATCCTTGTACTGTTCCTTCATCAGGGACAACGGAGATATTTCCGGTGGGATGACTTCACATTTTGTCGTCGCTTGTTTCCCATTAAGAACTCCTGCGGCTGCGAGTATCATACCACCGGTGCAAACCGAGGTCATTATCGTATCCCGCGACCTCGCTTTCAAAAATGCCAGCGTCGCCGGATTTTTCACCTGCTCTTTCCACCCTGCGCCACCTGTCACCACGATTACATCGAACGCCGGTGCATCATCAACGCCGTACTCTGCTATCACCCGTAAACCGTTGGCCAGCAACACTTCGCCGCTGGTCGGCGCAATCGTATGGATCTGGATATCGGGGTAGGCCCGACGGGCCATCGACAACACACCAAAAGTTGCCAAATCAACAGGTTCTACATCTGGATATACAAATATTCCGAATTTCATTTCCGTCTCCTTTTGGTGAAACTTTTAAAGTTTAAGTTTACTATTTGTATACCTTATCATATATTTTGTTTCATCAACGGATAAGTTGATATGGAAAGAAGTGGAATATTGATACGTATTTGTTGCCCAAGTCGAGATTGCGCAGAGAAATAGTTTCATATTAAGAACCTCGCTTCTTTCGCCGGGAAACCAAGTCCGATATCTAACCACTCCACAAAAACACACGAAGGAGACAAGGAATGGAAATATCGACAAGCGGCGACGTCAGCGTCGCCAGCAAAGGAGTGAAGAAATCAAAAATCGGAACGATTGCGGCAGCGAGTTCCATCGGCACCATCATCGAATGGTATGACTTCCTGATTTACGGCATGGCGGCAGCACTGGTATTCAACAAACTGTTTTTTCCCAATGTATCACCGGTCATCGGTACGCTGGCGGCCCTGGGCACCTACGCGGTCGGCTTCTTCGCACGACCATTGGGTGGCGCTATCTTCGGCCACTTCGGTGATCGCGTCGGGCGCAAGTCGATGTTATTGCTGACCATGTTCATCATGGGGATAGGCACCGTCCTCATCGGCTGCCTGCCCACCTATGAACACATCGGCATCTGGGCTCCTGTCCTGCTGATCATTCTGCGCTTTATCCAGGGCGTCGGACTTGGCGGCGAATGGGGCGGCGCGGCGCTGATGGTACTGGAACACGCACCGAAACATCGGCGCGGCTTCTATGGCAGCCTGGTGCAGGTTGGTTTTCCCTTGGGCCTGGTGCTCGCTACCGGCGTCTTTGCCATCGTATCGAAATTGCCGGAAGCCGACTTCCTGTCCTGGGGCTGGCGCATTCCCTTCCTGCTGAGCGTCGTGCTGGTGGTGGTCGGCTATGTGATCCGCAGCAAGGTGGAAGAGTCACCGATCTTTTTGCAAATGAAAGCCAAGAACGAGCTATCCAAACAACCGGTACTCGATGCCATCCTCAAAAACCCACGCGCCTTCCTGACCGCCATCGGCCTGAAGATCTCCGAGGTTTCCTGGGTCTACATCCTGACCGTGTTCATCGTGGTACATGCGACCAACAATCTGCAATTACCCAAGTCGCTCATCCTCGACGGCATCCTTTATGCGGCATTGGTGGAAGTGATCACGATTCCATTGTTTGGCCTGCTATCGGACAAGGTCGGGCGACGACCGATGTATATCTGGGGTGCACTCTTCACGGTGGCACTGGCCTTCCCGCTCTTCACCCTGCTCGAGACCAAGGACAGCGCCATCATTATCGGTGTGATGATCGTCGCGCTCAGCCTAGGCCACGGTTTCATGTTTGCACCGGAAGCCACCTACTTCCCGGAACTGTTTGGCGCCAACGTGCGCTATAGCGGCGCCACGCTCGGCTTCCAGGTGGCAGCGGCGGTCGGCGGCGGACTCTCACCGATCATCGCCACCGGCCTGATGGCTTACTTCGGTGGCACGACCGGGGTCTCCATCATGTTGATCCTGCTGGCCGCCGTCACCCTCGTTGCCGCCATTGCAGCACGCGAAACACGTCACGAATCGTTGTAAGAATTTTTTGCGGGATGCCCGCGTTTTTTAAAGGAGAAGGAAATGAGCACAGTCACAGAAACCCGCTTAAAGGGCAAGCTGGAACCAACCATCAATGGATCGACCTACGTCAAACCGGCAGAACTGGAATGGAAACCGACCAAACACAAAGGCATACAGATCAAGGTCTTGTACGAAGACCCGTCCAAAGGTGAATTGACCTGCCTGTTGAAATGGGAACCAGGCACCATCCTGCCCTTCCACCGTCACCCGGAAATAGAACAAACCTATGTAGTCGAGGGCTCCTTCTATGACCACGACGGCATTGCCCGGGCCGGTGAATATACCTGGCGCAAACCTGGCTCCTTGCATGAAACGCGTTCGGATGAAGGTTGCATCATCCTCGCCGTCTACCGCAAGCCTAACGTCTTCTTCGATGTTGATGCCGGATTCTGACCTCCACTAGAGTCTGCACATGGCCTACATCGTTACCGAAGCCTGCATACGCTGCAAATTCATGGATTGCATAGAGGTCTGTCCGACCTATGCCTTCCATGCCGGCGCAAACTTCGTCGTGATCAATCCGGATACCTGCGTCAACTGCGGACTGTGTGAAATGGTGTGTCCGACCCAGGCCATCAAGGCCAGGGGTGATGCAACGGAAAGGGAACTCGTATTCGTGGAGTTGAATGCGAGCCTTGCGCTAAGCTGGCCGGCCATTACACAGAAAGGAACGGTTCCGGCGGATGCGGAAGACTGGATAGGCGTTGCAGACAAGAAGGAATACCTGCTCTACGCGCCGGATCCGGCGGCAAAGTAAGACGGTCATTATTGGATGTTATGCATGCGTTCCGAAAGATTGATTTCTTCCGGAACGCATTTTTCCTTCTGCGACAAGATGTGAACTCAGGTCGGCAGCAATACCGCCGGCCAGCTCCGCAACTCAGTGCGTATCCTTGCGGTAGCGGCCCGGCGCCACCCCGACAAAGCGTTTGAAAAAGCGCGCAAGGTGCGACTGATCGGCATAGCCGCAAGCAAACGCTATGTCCACCAGCGATAACTTCCCATCACGTAGCAGTTGCTTGGCCCGATTGATCCGTAGTACCTGCAAATACTGATTGGGCGTTGCCTTGGTCGTCACGGTAAAGCGCTCAAAAAATATGGTCCTGCTCAGGCCAATGACGGCGGCCAGGTCGGCGACCTGGAAACTGCCATCCAGATTGGCTTGCAAATAATCATTGACGCGCTGCATCTGTGCCTGGGAGAGTGGAACCCTGCTATCCGCGCTGCGAGGCACATCCCGTAATTGCGAATGCCGTGAAAAGACACAAGCCACAATCGCCTGCGCCAGATAGTCGCTACTCAGGTTGGTACCGGCAGGCTCACTCAGCATATGCTTGCAAGTATCCAGCAGGTAAGTCAGGCTCGGATCGGCGGTTTCAGTCGGCGCGAGCAAATCGATTTCATCCAGTCGCCGACCGTAAATTTCATCTGCCAGCTCGCGCAATATCTCATTCTTGATGTAGACATAAAAAGCGTTAATCAAGTCGAAACCTTGCACGGCATAGCCATTGCCCGGCGCAATAATATTGTGGCTATTGGCCGCCATCTCCCCCTGGAAAGTCTTGCCGTCTTTTTCCAGCACGATTTTAATTTTTTGCTGGGGCACTGCGATGAACAGGGAAGAGATGGGCGGAACAACTTCTTCGAAGGGATCCGTACGCGCCAGCACGGCAGCCATATTCGACCAACCCAATCCATCGCTGGCACGTATGATTTCGCGGCTCGCGTCGAACACCATCGGTGTTTCCCTGAGCAGGAATTGCGGGCGAATTATTTTCTTGGTGGAGGAAAGGATATCAGGGGATTCGTCGGGCAAAGGTATGGACGACGAAGAAGGGAGTTGCGTATTTTCAGTTGAAAATAATTGGCCCATTCTGCCGCCCGACTATCTAGGGTGATTTTTCGCAAAAATATTCGCTTTTATCTTGTCTTGCGTTTCTATCTTATCAGCAATTTTCTCGCTGTAAATACAGGTAACAATCGTTATCAATTCAACGCATGCAAAGCCATCGTCTGATACGTAACGCGGATCGTCTTCATCACTTTTTTAATTTCCACATGGAAATATGCATTTATTTCTCACCATACAGATGCATATCTTGCTTACAGCTATTGCTATAAAAAACTTGTACTCCCTGGTTTTTCATTAAAGCTCATCCGTTAACGATTGTTTAGAAAGTTGGCGGACGAAAGTGCCGATTTCGAACGAACGTCAAATACGTTTTTCTGCGCAACTTCGACAATCCGTCCTAGCACTCCCTTCAGTGCATCAAACACTCGCCTCGATGCTTATCAACTGAAGGGCGACCCTCACTTTCAACAAACTGACTGTAAGCACGGCTGGCTGCAGCGCCGATGGCAGTAATTCGGGGATAGCCATACCTTCACCGCCAACTTCGGAATCAGGATGACCTTCTAGTTCTGATGCCTGCCAGATAGTCATTACTCAAGAGGTTTAAAAATGAAAAAGAAATCGATCGCCATCTCAGTAGGATTAAGCAAAAGTGTAGCCATTACTCTTTTACTTCTTAACGCGGAGCGATCGATGGCTCAGCAAGTGCATGCGAATGGCAGCACGGAATCAGTCAGCGGCACCATCGATACCGGCATACTTTCTTACATGTCCGGCTATGGCCTGTTTGCAGAGAAAGGCGGCACGATCCAAAGTACGGGTCCGGTGACCATCAAAACCGGAGGACCAAGTGCCAACCCTGTGAATGCAGAAACCGGCGGGAAAATTTTGCTTACGGATGGCGCCACTATCCGTGGTACCGGAAGCACCACAATGGGACTAAGTGCAGCAGGGACTGACTCAGAGATCATTGTTAACAATGCAAACGTAGAAGTGACCGGAACCGACTCCATCGGTGCAAGAGTTGTCGATAACGGACTGATTCGCGCGACCGGCGGCGCCATCACAGGAAAGAAAGGTGTATATGCTCTTACTGGCGGTAAATTCATAGGAAAAGACGTCGCCATCACTGCAACCGGTACGGGTACGTGGTTCAAGCACGGCGTGGAAGTAAACACAAAAGGCAGCGTTGAACTGACTGGTGGTTCCGTTACCACCATGGGAGAACGCTCCGCTGGTTTATATGTCATTAATTCAGATACCAATTCGATTAGCCTGACCGCAAACGGCACCCGTATCAAAACATCAGGTCTCAATGCGCGTGGTGCAGAAATCAATGTCGGAAAAATGCACCTTGAAAATGTCAGTATTCATACGACGGGTACGGGTGGAGATGGTGTTTGGGTCGACGGCATCAATGACATCAATTCCTCCAGCGGCACAGCCGGTTCTTCAGTGTTAACAATGAATGGTGGCTCCATCGTGACCGAATCTGCAAATGCTTACGGCCTGACAGCCTTGAGCCAGGGCAGGATCACGGCAAGCCAGGTGTATGTACAAACCCTGGGCGACTCCAGCATGGGAGCGGTGGCACAATTAGGTGGCAAAGTCATCCTGGACGGCGGATCAATCACGACCGCAGGCTCGCAGGCTCACGGCTTGTTTGTGGTAGGAGTAGGTGGACCGACTGGCGCAACACCTGTAGCCGCCCGTATCGAAGCAAGCGGGATCAATATTACGACCAGGGGAGACAATGCCTATGGTGCTTACATGCGTAGCGCTGCCGAATTGCAACTTGACAGCACCAATATCACCACCTACGGCGCGAATGCAAGCGGCCTGATCGCAAGCACCTACCAAGTTGGCGGAGCCAACAAGGCAACCATCACCAACAGTACGATCACATCGAAGCAAGCTGCCGGCATACGGGTCGTGGGCAGTACAGCGGCAGATGCAAGCACACTGGAAGTGTCGCTGACAAACTCGACCGTCAGTGGAAAAACCAATGTCATCGAAGTCGACGGCGCCGCTGGCAATGTGGCTATCCTTAAGTTGACTGCTAATAATTCGGTACTGAACGGGGCAGCCAGACTGGGTAGCGGCAACACTTCCGACATGACGTTGAAGAATAAGTCGATGTGGAATATGAGTGGCGATTCAACACTGAGCAGTTTATCGCTGAGTGGCTCCTCTGTGGTCTACACCAATAGCGGCAATTTCAGCCCCATGACCCTGACGGTAAAGAATAACTTCGACTCAAGCAACGGCACTATCCAGCTCAATACCATACTAGGCGACGACAACTCGCTGACAGACAAGCTGCTGGTCGAAGGCAACACTACAGGGACGGGGAATATCCGGATCAAAAACGCCGGTGGCAGCGGCGCACAGACCATCAACGGCATCAAGATCATTGATGTCCTTGGCGTTTCCAACGCCAATTTCTCCCTCAATGGCGACTATGTCATCCAGGGCCAGCAAGCCGTGGTCGGTGGTGCGTATGCGTACACTCTGCACAAGAACGGTATCAATAGCCCGAATGATGGTGACTGGTATCTACGCTCGCAATTGATAGAACAAAAGGAAGTAGCGCTATACCAGGCCGGGGTCCCCAGCTATGAAGCCTATCCACAAGTCCTGCTGGAACTCAATACCCTCGCAACATTGCAACAACGGCTGGGCAACCGGGTGTGGACCGATGCCAGCGGCATCAACGCGGGAAACAACGACGCAGTGCGTACCGGTGCCTGGGGCCGTATGGAAGGCCGTCATCACAGCATCAAGCCGGCCATCTCGGATAGCCAGGCCCACTACGACAGCAATATCTACAAACTGCAGGCAGGTGTCGACACCCTGCTGCACGAAGATGCCACTTCCGGTCAACTGATAGGCGGTTTGTTTGCGCAATACATCAACGGCCGCACCGCAACTTCGTCTCCTTTCGGAGCCGGCAAAATCAATACCAACGCTTACGGAGTGGGTGCGACCCTGAGCTGGTTTGGCAACAACGGCTTGTATGTCGACAACCAATTGCAGTTCAACATCTACGACAGCGACCTGAACTCAAAATTGACCGGTGCCGCTCTCGTCAATGGCAACAATGGCAGCGGCTATGCAATATCAAGCGAGCTCGGCCTGGACCTCAAGCAGGAATCCGGCTGGACGCTGACACCGCAGGCACAGCTGATTTACTCGAAGGTCAAGTTCGATAGTTTCAAGGATGCCTTCGGCACCCAAGTCACGCTCGACAAAGGGGCGAGCCTGCTGGGACGACTGGGACTATCGATAGCGCATGAAAGTGCATCGCTGGACGGCAGCGGCAAAGCCAGGCATCAGCGGCATTACGCCATTGCCAACCTGTACAACGAGTTCCTGGATGGCACACGGGTCGACGTTGCAGGCGTTGGTTTCGCCAATCGCAATGAGCGCTTGTGGGGCGGGATAGGTGCAGGTACTTCGTATAGCTGGGCTGACGGCAAGTACATGGTCTACGGGCAAGGTATGCTTAATACCAGCCTGAAGAACTTCGGCGATAGCTACACCTTTACCGCTACGTTTGGAATCAGGATGGCGTTTTAACACCAGTTCACTTTTTTAGGCAGTCCTGATACTTCTTTCATCAATACGGCACCCCAAACATCAAATAAATGGAAGTCTCGCCCCCACCACCGGCAAAGCCCAGGAAGCCTGGTCCAAGGAAGGTATCCGCCGCAAAAAATACCGATGCCGATTTCAGCGTGCCCTGTCCGTCGCGTTTGTCCAGTATGGATGCAACGCGCCCGACTTCCAGTGATCCGCCCAGGTAGACACCGTTACCCAACGGCGATGGCAGATTGAAGATGCGGTTGTAGTACATCAGGCGACCCAGCGCGTAGTTGCTACCGGCGAACTGATCTATCCGGTATGACGACAATCTGAAAGGACCACCCAGGCGGTAAGAGTCAAAGTATGGAATCTCGGTACCAAGATTGGAGCCACCTGAAGCGGTCATGCTGAAGGTGTGTTGGCCAAAACTTTTGACGTAAGTAGCCCGTCCTTCCAGCTTGTTATACGCCTCCTTATCGAACCAGCGCTCTGCCGTCATGACCATGGAGTAACCTTCGCGCGGAAGGAATGGACGATCCAGCTGATCCAGGAAGAAGCGCGCACGTACTCCACCACCATCGGATTTAAAGTCGGGCAGGATAGGTGACCCCGTGTTGACCTCAGCGTTAATCCGTCTGTACACCGGCCCCACACGCACATCACCCCACGGCCCCATAGAGATACCGAGATCAGCACCGAGCCGGAACTGCTGCGTCAGATAGCGCGCCACCTGGTCTTCCCCGAGGAACACGGGTCGGGTGTTTTGGCTGATCTTGCCGTAGGGTGCGATAAAGAAGCGCTCCGCTTCGTCAAATGGTTGATAGAACTCGCTGGAGATAAAAGTATCGCGACCGACCTGTGCATCCACGCTCCACTCTGCTCCGAGGTTGCTCAGCCAGGTGCGCTTGTAACTGACGCCTGCATTGAAATCGTTTTCACCCCGGAAGTCGGTTTGCAGGGAGACGCCAAAGCGCAGGTAATCCGGCCCCCATGATTTTTCATGGGCATCTATGACCAATACACGACGACCTTCTTCATCATCGATGTGATAGTTCACGCCTTCAAAATCACCACGGCCGTATATGCGCCGCAGGTCTTCGCCTATCTTTTGTTCGGATAATGGCTCACCAGTGCGGGTATTGATCAGGTTGCGCAGGACCGCTGCATTGGTCTTCTGCAAACCCTCAAAGCGAATCTCATCAATCACGCGCAAGCTGGCCGGTTTGGCAGCCTGGGTTTTGCGCAAGCGCGCATATGCATCCGGCGTCAGGCTATAGCGCTGCAAGGAAGCACTCATCGCGCGTGCTGCCTGCTCGCCGATTATGATCGCTTCACTGGCACGATCAAAGCTGGCGGCCGAGATATCACCCAGTTCCGGTTTGATGAGGATGTCTTTCTCGCCCAGCGTGGCGAGCTGGCGCTCGACGGAATCATTGCCGAGCAAATTGACCAGCTGGCCGACGATGGAGATGATGGAACCTATCTCTTTGCGTTTCAACGGTGGCGTACCGATGTTGACGGCGATGATGACGTCACCACACAATTCGCGCGCGACGTCGATAGGCAGGTTGTTAGCGATGCCGCCATCGACTAGTAAACGACCGTTGCTTTCTACGGGCGGCACTACGCCCGGTAACGACATGCTGGCACGCATCGCAGCGGGCAAACTACCGCGCTCCAGTATCACTGGCTTGCCGGTTTCAAGGTCGGCCGCAATCGCGCGATAGGGAATCGGGAGTTTTTGAAAATCGCTGTTCTGCGTACCAGCAGCGGTGAAGTCGCGCAAAAAGCTTTCGATGGAGATACCTGCAATCACTCCCTTGGGTGCGAGGATTTGTGTGCCGCGTACGCCAAATTCCGGCGCGAAGAGGTTTTTGTAATCATCATCCTTGCGTCGCATCGGGATTTCATTGCGCGGCGGATGATCGGTGAAGACTTCATTCCAGTTAGTCGTCGAAATGATGCGCTCCATTTCCTTCGGCGCTATGCCTATCGCAAAACCGCCACCGACGATGGAACCCATGCTGGTGCCGACCACGCAATCGACCGGCACACGTAACTCTTCCAATACTTTCAGCACACCGACATGCGCGGCACCACGCGCGCCGCCACCCGACAATGCCAGGCCTATGCGCGGACGCTCAAGTACTTCCTTGCCGTAAGCGCAGATGCACAAGGCTGATAGCGCTGTCGCACAAAGCCAGCCCGGTAGCCGACGCATATCCGATCCGCGTCACCGAACAGGATTATTCGCATTGCTGGCCGTATGGGAAACCGGTTCCGGCAATGCCACTTTTTGCCAGCTCTTGTCCGGATCAAAAATCTTGATGCGTTTGACGAGGACGGATGTATTCGGGCCCAGGTCTTTTTCATATACCTTGCCGTCGTGGCTGATGATGAAACTCTTGATGCCGGTCTGTCCGTAGTTGATGGGCCAGGCCACCAGTGCAAAGCCGCTCACCATGCGTCCCTTGATGACGTAGCTGTATGCACCGCCCGGCGCATTCTCGCCTTGCGCGGTCAGGATGCGGTAGTGATAACCGTGGTAACCCTCACCCGGTTTCAGGTCGGCAATTAAAGAGCCAAACGGACTTGCCGCTTCAGTATCCGAGGCTGGCCAGTACAAGCCATCATGCTTGCCCGGGCTGCTTTTGAATTGCTGCGCATACTGCAGCACGCCATCCTTGCTCCGGTCGACACTCGCATATTCTTTCTGTGCATCGTAGTAGGCCAGCATGGTTTGCATGGTGTTCAGCTCATTACGTCCGATACGACGGGTGCGCACTTCTTCCGAACCGGCCTGTATATCGAATTGCCAACCCGTCGCACGTTTCACCACCGGCATAGGCAAAGTCCAGCCCTGTGTACCGACTTCCACGATGGCACGCTCCGGGGTCTGACTGACGATGCGATGTCCCTGCTTCCATGCATTCAGGAAGTCCTGTACGTCCTGCTGTGCGACGTCATGCGTCGGGATCAGGGTTTTCCAGTCCTTGCCCAGCACCTTGTTCAGTTGTTCTGCATCCTGCTTGCTCAGTGCGTCGACAAATGCATTTGCCGCATCATCGGCAGACGGAAAATTTTGCTGCGCCCAGACGGCAGACGTCGTCAGTATGGCCAGCAATGCCAGCAAGAACATGCGCACCTGGCGCAAGCCGCTAGCGAAGAAGAAGGAGGAAGGGTTTAGTTTGTTGTTCATGTCACTTGCTCCTAGTGATGACGTCCGAGACCACCGCCGCCACCGCCTGCGGCACGACCACCACCGGCGCGCGCGGGTGCTGCGTTAGTGTGCTGCGCCATGGACTGACGGCTGGCATTGCCACGATCAGCCTGTTGCCGCATCTGCTGGCCATTCCCTGCTCCGCGCAGTGCGTTATCGCCGCGTGCCGGTTGATTGCGGGTCGCGCCACCCAGCTGGTTACGGTTATTGTCACGCGCTGCATTCTGCGCGCGATCACGGGCCTGCGGATCGCTGCGCAAGCGATTGCGTTCTGCAGCCGGGTCCATGCCACGTTGTTGCAATGTGCCCTGCGCCTGCTTGCGTTGTGCATCACGTGCCTGATCATGACCGCGAAAGTCCTGGCGATCAGCCGCACCAGGAATACTCTTGCCGTAACGTTGCTGGCTGGCCGCGTCGCGATACGGCACACCGCGCCGGTTCGCACCGTTGTGCTGGAAGGTGGTCTGATTCGCATTGATCTTGTGATTGACGTTCACATTGTTGTACTTGTTGACATTGATGTTGACGTCGCCGTGATGCCAGTCACAATCGCTCCACAAGGCAGCGGTAATACCGACACCCACGCCGAAAGCAATACCGGAAGCCAGCGCTGCACCCGGATAGTAGGCCGGAGGTGGTGGCATGTAATACGGTGGATATGATGGATAAGGCCAGGTGCCGTACACCACAGTCGGGTTATACGCAGGGACATAGACGACTTGCGGATTGGCTGGCTGGATCTGGATCACCTGCGTGGTTTGCGAGGTATCGACCACCACTTTTTGCTGTTCATTTGATTTCAGGTTACCGGCTTTTTGCGCACGTGCGCGCAAGCGCTGCGCCGAGTCCAGCACATCTTTCGATGAAGCGAGGAAGGCATCACCCAGTTTTTGTACCCAGTCAGGTTTCTGCCCCATCATCTGCAATACCTGAGGAAAGCCCACCAGTGCCTTGACGCTGGGATCCCACTGCTGCGCGTCTACTGCCTTGACCGCATCGTCACCTTTCATATTTGCATGGGCGGCCGACCATTTGGCCGCATCGGCCACATCAGCCGGATAAGTCGCCGCCATCAGCACTTGCGACAACAGGGTGTCAGGATACAAAGCCACCGGGGCGACCAGTTGATCCAGCTGTTCTTTCGATAGCGGTGGCGGTGCGGCCTGTGCCGCTGCCAGCACGGGATGCAAACATAAGACCAGCGCCAGTGCGCGTAGCAATCCGGGTATGAGCTTACTCATTACTCCTCCTTGTCAAATCCTTGCGTGCATTACCCGAATCAACTCGGCCCTGTGGTTCAAATGACGACTGTCTACAAAGTGAACTGCAAGTTCAGGCCCATGAATACCTGAAACTTCGGCATGCCACTGCTCTCATGCGCCATCGTCCATTGCGGCGCTGCAAATAGCTTGAGCGTGGCCTGTCATGAAAACTGGCACGGCATTTCCTGAGGAATCCGCTGCATTGCTCACCATAGTCAAAATGAAAGCCGGAGAATATCGGGCATACAGGCAGAACCATGTGCCCTTTGGTGCAATGGCTGCCCGTCCTGTCCTGCCCGGAAAAAAGTTGTGCCAGCGCTAGCGACGACGGAAGCCGCCCCTGTGCATGCCCATCGAAGATTGACGTAGTTGATGGGTCTGCTGTCCACCCGCCATGCGCGCATTGCGCTCGCGTTCCAGTTCTTCCGGATGGGCCTGCTGCATATTTGTCGCGGATGGCTGCATGTTGTGTGACGCACCCAGACCACCGCTGGCATCACGGGTCGCCTGTCCCTGGTTGCTGCCAGGGACCGATTGCCAGCCATTGCTCGTATGCTGCTGCCAGCCGTCACCGGTATTGCGATAGACCTTGCCGTCCTTGCCTGCGTATACGTCATCACCGACATGGGCAACGTGGCCACCATCCTGTCCACTGGCACCGCCAAAGGTAGTCCACTGTCCGGTGCTCTTGTCGTAATACGCGCCGCGATTACCGTGCACTTCATTGCCGCTATAAGCATTGCCAGCCGTACCGCGTGCACCGACCACCACATTGCCCTGCGGTCCGGTAGCGACACCGCGTGCACCAGCCGCATAGTTACCGCTGTAAACATTGCCAATCGCACCGCGCTGTCCGGCCGAGGCAATGCCGGTACGCGAATTGTAGGAAGCGCCGACACGACCTGCCCACTCATTGCCGGTCCACGCATCGAAGCCACCATACTCACGCGACACGCTGGCACGGTTGCCCCACTGCTGGTAAATATTGCCGCTGTATCCGGCCCAGCCACCCGGGCCCCAGGCGACCGAGCCCCCCGCAGCGCCCCAGGCACGACCCCAGGCTGGATAAGCCCATGGTCCCCAATACGGATAAGGGCCCCAGCCCCAGCCATATGCAACCGTCGCCGCACCCCAGAACCAGCCAAAGCCAAAACCGTAAGCCCAGCCTGTCCACGGCGTATAGGCTATTGAGGCGGCATAACCATAAGTCACCGGATCACCATACCAATAACTGCTGACCCATGGCTCGTACGCATAACCGGTGCCGTACACCACCACACCTGTCAACGGATCGATATATGCGCCTTGATAACCCGGCGTATACCCGACATACACCGTGTTACCGCTGACCGCATAGATCTTGACGTAAGTCAGGTAATACAAAGGTGAACTGGGCGGGATGCTGTAAATCACCAGCGGTACCATGGTCGCCACCGACCACGGGCCGCTCACCGACGAAGCCCGGAACCAGACGCCATCCTGCACCGCATAAACACCCGAACCTGCAACCCGCACTATCGGCGTTGCCGAGTTCGCCACATACTCCAGCGTGGTGCCCTCTATGGTTTTGAAAAGCGGCGCGCCATCGAACTGCGGCTGTGCCAGTTGCGTGCCGACGATATTGACTGCCGCTGTCTGCGGCACCGTCGCCGCGATCACAGCATCGGCTGCCTGCGCAGTACCGGCGACCGAGGCTTTAATGTTCTCCACGGGACTGTCATCCGGAATACGGGCGAAATCGGCAGGCAGGTCATTGGCCGCGACAAACTCCCATGGTCCCAGTTCTCCGGAAGCGCGAAACCAGCGCCCCGATACAAGGACATAGGTTTTATTATCCGGCGCATGGCGCAAGACATGGCCAGTGGTATTGCTCACATACGACAGATTGGTGCCGCTGATCGCGGTATACCTGGGAGCGCCATCGGTGACGATCAACTCAGTCGGCCTGGTCGCCACCAGCACATTCGGCACTATGCTTTTCAGCGACGGCCCCGGCTTGTCCGGTGCCGACTGTCCACTCAGGGCATCGATCAGGTATGCATTTGAAGTTTGTTTGTAGGCTTCATCCAGATACGCGGATGTCGCATGCAACAAACGCCATGGGCCGGTGAGCGCAGGCGCGGTCATCCAGCCATCGAATATTTTCAGGTAATACGTACTGGTGCTGTCACGCAGTACCAAAGGACGGGTATTGATAATCCGCTCAAACGGCAAACCTGGTAGCGTCCGATAGACCGGCTTGCCATCTACATAGATCAGGATGGCCGGGACACTGGAGAAGATGAACTCCGGCGGTATATTGCGCAGCGGTACGTTGCCGTCATTTTTCTGTGCCGCATTGATCGCCAGCTGCTGTTGCAAACGATCCAGCGCTATCGTGTGTGACTTGCCGGCGAAGTCCTGTTCTATAGCCTTGGTCCAGGCTTGTGTTTGCGCAGCAGTGGCGGAACTGAAATCGCTCTTCACAATCACCGCGTTATTGATAGTGACGACCCGCGTTCCCTTATCCGTCAGCGTCTGGGCCTGCATCGTGACGATGCCGTAAGTCACCTGCGCTGCTTTACTGCCGGTACTGGCGCGCACTGCCATGCGTGCAGTCAGGTGAAAACCATCCCACGCATCCAGCTGCGGCTGGTATACCGTCAATTTGGTAGAAGCGGAGGTGATGGCCAGCGGCCAGGATGACTCCTTGCCGATCGCACCGGTACGTTCATACGTCTTGGTATCCGCCGCAAATACCGTGCGGTGAGCACCACCGGTAACGCAGCACGCCAGAACCAGCAACATCAAACCAAAGCGATAGCCTGCAGCATTCATGACCACTCCTCACCATGTCAGCATTCCGAACAAAACTGCGCCGTCTCATTGTGGGCAAATGATCCGATTCGCAACATTGGATCTTGGTGACGCATCATTTGCCCTGATGTACCTGTCCGGCCTAGTCAAATGCATAGACCTTGGCCCACTCCTTCTTCATATCGACGACGACCCAGCCTTTGGCCTGTGCTTCATCCAGTGCCTTGTCCAGCTTGCCGATATGCGATGTGCGGTCATACGCCCATTCACGCTTGTCATCAGTGTGATGCACCAATCCCATGAAGCGCGGCCCCTTCCCGGCAGCAGTCCACTGCAACATCTGTAAATCGCCATCCGAGTTACCAAAGGCAAAGATAGGCTGACGACCGATGTTGCGATAAATGCCGACCGGCTTGCCGGGACCGTCATCCAGGAAACCCAGCTTGGGCAATTTGGTCAGTACCGGCTTGCCATCCTTCTCTTCAAACTTGACTTCACCGATGCTGCCTATCACCCGTTCCGGCGGAATGCCATAGGCCTTCTTGCTCCACACCCGCATGAACTCGATGCCACCGCCGGACACGATGAAATTCTTAAAGAAGTTCATTTCGAGATAGCGCAGCAATTCCTTCATAGGCTGATACACCAGGTCGGTATACGGCCGGTTGAAACGCGGATGCCGCGAAAAAAACAGCCAGTCATCTATCGCCTTGTCGTACTCGTCGGTCGTCATGCCCGAGTTGGCTTGCGCCAGTAACTCCAGTACCGGCTTGGGACCTATCTTCATGAGGGCAGGCATGTCACGCGCCATCAGTGCCTTGAACTCAGGCAGTTCCTGCCATTCCGGATGCTTGGGCGCAGCCGCGCGCACCTGGTCTGCCATGAAATAAATCTGGAAGTAAAACGGCTGCTCACTCCACAAAGTGCCGTCGTTATCAAACACGGCTATACGGTCATCCGGTCTGACATAGGTTTTGGCATTGGTATCCGTCACCGAGGTGACGAACTTGATGATGGCTTGCTTGGCCGGGCCGTCGCGCCAGGAAGGCAGGGCATCAGCCGCCCAGCTGGCAGGCCATGCCGCCAGCAACGAAAGGGCTAGCAGTCCTTGCAGGAAAGCACGCTGCAGCAATGCGTATCCGGAATCATTTTTCATGTGGCACTCCCTGGCGCAGCACTGGCGCGGACGATGCAACGGAAACCCAGATGACAGGTCGCGGTATCTATCGGTTGTGCCATCCTTGCTGCGGGCCGATAACGACGACAATAATTAGGTGCACACAGGTGTGAACCGCCCTTCATGACCTTGCGCGGAATCTGTACATTCTTCAGACGCTGATCAAAGCTGCCGTCCGGCTCACCGCCACGTGGATTGTTGATGGTGCAGCAGGCGTGCTGGATTTTGTTGTGCTCCTGGTACCAGTCGACCGTCCACTCCCACACATTGCCCGCCATGTCATACAAGCCATAGCCATTCGCAGGAAAAGCGCCGACCGGCGAAGTCCACTCATAACGATCCAGCAAGGCATTCTGATGCGGGAAATCACCCTGCCAGTGATTCGTCATATAACGTCCGCCGGGCATGAACTCATCACCCCACACATACTCGGCACCATCAAGGCCGCCGCGTGCAGCGAACTCCCACTCGGCTTCGGTCGGCAATGATTTACCGGCCCACTCGGCATACGCCAGCGCATCGTCGTAACCGATATGCACGACCGGATGCTTCCACAAACCTTGCAGCGAAGATTGCGGGCCACGTGGATGCTTCCAGTCGGCACCGGCCACATACTTCCACCACTGATGCGGATCATCCAGCACCACACGCGTCGCAGTTTTTTGAAATACCACGGATGACGGCACCAGCAATTCCGGCAAGGCGCCGGGATAGTCAGCCGGATTCACTTCACGCTCGACCATCGTGACGTAAGCGGTCTCGTCCACGAAGCGTTTGAAGTCGCTATTCGTCACCACATACTTGTCCATCCAGAAGCTATCGACCACGACCTTGTGTGCCGGCGCCTCTTCCGGGTAGTGATCGTTGGACCCCATCAGGAATTTCCCGCCCGGGATCCACGCCATATTCCGCAAGTCTGGTGTGGACGTATGCTTGGCCGTATCGGCGAATGCTTGCAGCTGCGTATCCATATGCATGTGCTATCCCCTGGTTGAAATTGAACTAATGGTTAGACCTTATTGCTGGTTATTTTTTTTGGCGATCCAGTAGCGTGCAATGCGTGCGAATGGCCCGCGCAACAAGAGGTAAGGCAGTACCGCAAGGCAGAAAGTAATGATCAGCGCTTCGGCTACGTAGAAGGTATGCAGTACTTTGTATTGGTAGATCGCTTCCATGCCCAGCGATAGCAAAATGATGCGGCTGGTCGCCTTCAGCCCTTCCTTGATGCGGCCGACACGTGCTTCCGGGCGGTGTACCAGGGTCCAGAAGTATGGTGAACGACCGGTACGTGCATCCTTAATGCCATCCAGCAAAGCGATAATGATGCCCATCGTCGGCTGCAGCATGAAGCGGAACGCCATCGGCCCGCTGGGGCGTGACATCAGGTCGGTCCAGATACGTGTCAGTATGTCGGTGAATTCCGTCATTACTTCCCCCAAAAAAATTGAGTCATACCATCAGCCTTGCGGCAGATTACTCAGACGTCCGGTGACCGGCTTGCCACCATTGGCACTCCATTCACGCACGATGGATTCCACCCCGGCACGCGGCCCGATATCAAACTTCAGATCCAGGCCATCACGCCGCAACAGATCCCGCACTTCACCAGTGAGGTTGGATAACTTCAGCGTGATGCCGCGCTCCTGCAACTCACCCTGCAGGTCGAGCAGCATTTCCGCAGCGGCGATATCCGAGTAAGGCGAAGAGGAAAGGTCAAACACCACCAGCTTGACCGGCGCAGTCTGCCGCTCTATGGCGTCCAGCAAGTCGTCCTTAATCTTGGAAACATTGGCGTAGAACAAACCGGCATTCGCACGAAAAACCATCACGCCCGGTACGGTTTCGTTTTCCGGATGACGCGCCAGGTCGCTATAGAGCTCGCTGCCCGGGATGCGTCCCAGCAGCACCGTGCTCGGATTGCTGGCGCGCCAGACCAGCATCAGCAGAGACAGCACCGTACCTATCATCACACCTTCCAGCATGCCGAACACCAGTACACCCAGCATCGCCGCCAGGGCAATCCAGAACTCTTTAGGGCTGACGCGATACAAACGCAGCAGCGCCGGAATATCGATCAATCCCTTGACCGCGATAATCACGACCGCTGCCAGTACCGGTTCCGGCAGATTCGTAAATACGCCGGTAAAGAACAAGACGATTACGCCAAGCAGGATGCCGCAGATGGCGCCAGCCAACGGCGTCTTCGCACCTGATTCGTCATTGACTGCAGAGCGTGACATGCTGCAACCCACAGGTTGCGCCGCACCCAGGCCACACAAAACATTCGCCGCACCTACCGCCAGCAATTCCTGGTTGGCATCGACCGGATACTTGTGTTTGGCGGCAAAAGTGCGCACCACGCCCATACCTTCGACATAGGACAGCAGGAACACCGCAAACGCGGTCGGCAACAAAGCCTGTACATCAGCCAAGGAGAATGAGGGCAGCTTCATAGGTGGCAAGCCGCTCGGGATCTGGCCGGTGATCTTGATCCCTGCCGCATTCAGCGTGGTGTACATCATCAGCAAGATAGAGAGCGCGACCAACACCAGCGCCCACGGCACCTTGGGTGCCAGCTTCTCGGTCAGCAACAGGAAGACAATGCCGAATAGGCCGAGGGTAAGCGCGTAGAGATTGGTCTCACCCAGATGCGTGACGATAAAGTAGATGCGATCAGTGAACTCACCGGTCGCGCCCTCTATGCCAAACAACTTGCCCAGTTGCGTCGTCCCTATATAAATAGCCGCGCCCGCAGAGAATCCGGTCAGTACCGATTCGGAAATGAAATTAACGAGAAAGCCGAGTCGCAACACGCGCGCCACGATTGCAATCAAACCCACCAGGATAGCCAGTAGTGCAGCCATCTCGCCATAACGCGCAACATCATGGCTGACCACACCGGCCAGTCCGGTAGCAACCAGTATCGCCAAAGCAGAGGTCGGGCCTATCGCCGCCTGCCTGGAAGTACCAAACAAGACGTAGGCAAATACCGCCAGCAAGCTGGCATACAAACCGGCCTGTGGCGGCAATCCCGCCAGGCCGGCATACGCCATGCTCTCCGGTATGCAAAAAGCCGCTACCGTTACACCTGCAAGCACATCGGCGCCCAGCCATTTGCCTTGATAATGCGGTGCCCATGACAGTATCGGCAAACAGCGCGTGAGCCAGGAACTGCTCTGTACCGGCACTTGCGGTACGGCGTTCATGCCACATCCTTGCTAATCATATGCAAACGATTCAATCCAGCCACTGCTACTGTCTGACTCATGACCGCTCCTTCGCGCTAGCAATGCTCCCGACGCACCCACCCAGGCAGGTACATATCCATTAATGGGCATAGCACTCCGAGCCGGAGTGCTATGCCCTGCCCCGCCTTAACCGCCGGCTGTAGCACTCGCCATTTTTTCCAGTGCATCATCGATGGTGAAGGAGTTCGGCTTTTGTATCGGCGGAAAATCCTTGAAGGTGGCAGCGAATTTATCCGCAATCGCGTAAGCACCGTACAGGATATAAGCGTGATACAGGAACCACTCGTAATAACTATTGGAAGTAATATCCGCCCGTTCATACGGGTCGGTACGCAGATTGAACAGCTTGGGCAAGCGTAAAGGTGTGAACGGTTCGGCCCAGATCTGCATGGTCCCCTTGCAACGCTGTTCCATGAACACGATCTTCCAGTGGTCATAGCGTATGCCCAGCACATCGCCATCATCACTGAAGTAGACAAACAGCTTACGTGGGCTTTCCTTCTCCTTGCCGGTCAGGTAAGGCAGCAAATTCATGCCATCCAGATGATTTTTGTATTTGCGCCCGCCTGCGGTCACACCTTTCTTTACTTTCTCGACGATATCCGGCTCACCGGCAATATCGAGGAAGGTAGGTAACCAGTCATGATGCTGGACGATTTCGTTGGAAACCTTGCCGGCTTCGATCTTGCCAGGCCAGCGCACGATCAGAGGGACACGGAAAGCGCCTTCCCAGTTGGAATTTTTTTCGCTGCGGAATGGCGTCATGCCACCATCCGGCCAGGAATTCATATGCGGACCGTTATCGGTTGAATACATGACGAAGGTATCTTCCGTGATACCCAGTTCATCCAGGTAGTCGAGCATCTCACCAACATTTTTATCGTGATCGATCATGGTGTCGTGATACGGCGACTGCCAGCGACCAGCCTGTCCGAGACTGGACTTCTTCGTATGCGTGAACATATGCATGTGTGTGGTATTGAGCCACACAAAGAAAGGCTTATCGTCGTCGTGTTGACGCTTGATGAAATCCTTGGCCGCGGCGACGAATTCATCGTCACAGGTTTCCATACGCTCGGTGGTCAGCGGACCGGTATCGGTGATTTTTTGCTTGCCGACCTTGCCCCAACGTGGCTGCTCGGTCGCGTCATCCTTGTCGGTAGCCCAGCTGTGGATGACCCCGCGTGGGCCAACGGTTTTGCGCAAATTCGGAAAGTCCTTTTCCGGATAGTAGTCATACATCTCGGGTTCTTCTTCTGCATTCAAGTGGTACAGATTGCCGAAGAATTCATCGAAGCCATGATTGGTAGGCAGCATATGATTCAGGTCGCCAAGGTGATTCTTGCCGAACTGGCCAGTAGCGTAGCCCTGGTTTTTCAGCAAGGCCGCGATGGTGACGGTCTTATCACTCAGACCTATCGCCGCACCCGGAATACCAACCTTGGACAGGCCAGTGCGATACACGCTTTGCCCCGTAATGAAGGAAGAACGCCCGGCAGTACAACTTTGTTCACCATAGGAATCGGTGAACATCATGCCTTCCTTCGCAAGGCGATCGATGTTCGGGGTCTGGTACCCCATCAAGCCTTTGGAATAACAGCTCAGGTTCGAGATGCCGATATCGTCACCCCAGATGACGAGGATATTTTGTTTACCACCGCTCTTCTTTGCCATGTCCATTCCTTTACGATAGTTAAAATAACGACCTGCAGCCTTAAGCATCCAAGCCGGACCAAAACCTTCGAACGTCTACTGCACACTACTTTCAAATCGCACGTATCAGCACTGCCAGGAATGCATAGCAGCCAATCAGTAAAAGGCAGATGGCGACCGCAAAAATCGGCGTCTCCACAGGTGCGCGCGCAGGTCCCGCCACTGAGGCGAAATCATGGCTCCACAAGTAATTGGCAAAAGCGCGGTACTGCCACAAAGCCACCAGCAGCGCGAGCACTCCTGCTGCGATCAGGGCCAGACCCATATAACGCGGCATCTCCGGATGACGGAATGGCACCGCACTGGTACTGATGAGATTGCTGTGAAAGAACTGCACAATGGTGAAACCGAAGCCGATCAGCGCAGTCGATGTGCGCACCCACGACATCAGGGTGCGCTCCAGGCTCATGCGCGTGCGCAACCATGAGAAATGACTCTCCGCTGTGGGCTGGACATCAAACCGTCCTTCGTGACGTTTAACGCCGAGGAAGCGATCATGCAGACGCGCAAACCAGCCGCGCTCATCTTCGACCACATTGCTACCCGCTTCGTCCTTTTCCATTTCTATCCTTTGCTATCCATGTGGGGAGCCGCGCTAAAACAGCAGGCCTGTGAGTTTGTCGACGATGGCGTCAAACGGCAGTGCCATCAGCGCGACCGGAATAAACGGCAGGAAGGCAGACACTGCCAACAGCAGCACACTCTTGGGATGTACAGGAAGCAGCCACATCGCATACACGCGATCGACCACTTGATATAAATCGGTGGCCGATGAGAAATCCGGGCGGTCCATCATGGATTCCCTGGCCATCTGCGGATCGCGCAACCATTTACGCTCAAACTCAAGACCGAAGCGATCGGCCAGGCCACCGTATTCCAGCGTGCCGCGACGCCAGGCCCGCAGCATCTGACCGAGGAATACCAGCAAGGGGAAATTGAAAAACAGGACGACGCCCAGGACAAAAAAGAGAATCAGATAGTGATAGGACGTCAGTGATGCCCCGGCATAAATGCTATTGGCAATGGCACCGGCGACCAGCGCACCCAGCGCGATGGCCAGTACTGCAAACGCCTGTGATGAATAACCGATAAAACCAAGCCCGGCCGCGCCATCCGGATGCGCCGGAGTCAAACGCAACTCCAGCCTGGACACCAGGTACAGGAAACGCCCCCACAGGCATAACCGCCATACCCAGCTCAGCAGCAAGCACAGCATGAGCGGCAAGCTGACCAGCAAGCCCCACCAACCGGCAGGAGAAAGCACTTTGCCCACAGGCGTACTGACAATGAGCCAGGCCGGAATCCCTGCAAAAGGTCGCGCTTCATACATTGTTGCGATGGCGAGGTAGGCCAGGACCACGACCGCTATCTCTACCCACAGCAAGTTGAGCAGGCGCTGGGTAGATGCCAGTATGCCCAGGAAGGCCGGACGCTCCTGCTCCGCGACGATGCCCGATTCAAGGAAATGCGATGCCAGTGCACCTATGCGTGGTATGCAGATGCGTTCGGCCAGGATGAGCAAGGGCACGACGATCAGGTAACGTGCATGGGTGCCAAAATCCGGCCAGAAGCTGCTGTTGTCATATCCGGGCAGCGCGCTCAGGAATGCCAGCGGCAACCAGCACAAGGCCATCGCCAGCAAAGCGCGTCGCCCCACATTCGGCTTACCGTCTTGCAACAGGCCGACCACACCCTGGATCTTGTATAAGGGACCGCCACTGAATGGCCTGCCAACACGCACGTCCGATTCAGCACTCCCGCCCGAACCCGGGTGCTGACCCGAGCCTGGCTGCGCTGACAGCTGTTGTTGATGTCCGCTGTCATCCATCCGCATCGCAAGCACGATCTTCATCGCCGACATCAGCCGGTGCTCAGCCTCGCCCTGCTTTACTCCTGCGCTGATGCTCAACATATGCGTCTCTCATCAATTTTTCAGGCGGATCGGATGTGCGTTACAGCCTTGCACTTATGCTGCTCATCATTACCCAGGGGGAAAAAGAAAAAAATCGTTCATTAGTGAGCAAAGCCATTGCCCTTTGGTGCATCCGGCCAGGCAACTTCAGGCAGACTGCGCTACCTGAAGTCACTCGCTGATGGCTTAAGGTGCACGCGGTGTTTCTATCGAAAGCGACTCGCCTTCTTTCACCACAGCCTCGACCTGGTCACCTTTCTTGATATTGTCCAGTGCGGTCTTGTCATCCAGATAGAAGACACGGGTCCGGCTCGTGCCCTTGAGCGTAACGCTACCTTCTTTTTTATTCACCGCGATGACGTCTGCGACCACATGTGTTTCACGCGTGGCGGCGATACCAGGCTTGTCACCTGGTTGTGCGACATACATCGTTTCCGCGACCGAACGCTGACGCAATTCCTTGCCGGCCGTTGCTTTCTGCAAACTCAGGACCACCGATTCCGCTTCGCGCAATACGACCTGGTCACCAACCTTGATTTGATTGAAATTCTTTACCTCAGGGCCAGTCGGCACCACCACTTCTTCACCAGTGCTGCGCTTGACGGTAAATTCGCGGCGTTCTGCGTTCACATTTGTAATCGTGCCGCGCACCACACGTTTGCCAGCAGCAGCGACCACGCCCTTGCCGCGTCCGACGACCAGTACTTCACCACCGGCGGGTGCAGCCGCAGGTGCTTTGACATCCTGTGCATGGGCCGGGTTAATTGATAAAGCCAGGGCGAGTAATGTGAGGCTGGTAGCTTGGATAAGCATGGCGTTTCTCCTGTGTGGTGTAAGAATCCGGGACTACTTGAAATACGGGATGAGCATTGATCATGCAGACTCATCACGCTGAATAAAATTGATCTATGGTGCGAATGGACATGCCCTTTGATGCATACCGATCAAAATGCTTCGCCGACATATAAATAGACTGCGCGATCATCTTTGGTGAAGGCAACATCCAGGCTGACATTGACCTTGTAGTCCTTGCTGGCTTGCCAGCGCAAACCGGCACCCAGTGACGGCAACATTTTTTGTTGCGGCAATTCAGCAAACGAAGGACCAATAGTGCCGATACCGCCAAAGGCCACTGCGCCCCAACGATGCGCCAGGCTCCAGCGCACTTCAGCCTGCGCGGCCAGCATGGCTTTATCGCGATACTGACCGGTGGTGTAGCCGCGCAAATCATTGCTACGGCCATACATGCACAGATCGCTGAACGGGACATTCCCGCCCACCACGCAAGTCGCTACGCGCGCGGCGATGATAGTCCCGGCGCTGTAGGGCCAATAGCGATTCCATGATGCGGAGAATTGACGGAAGCTGACATCACTGCCGAAAGCGGAAGTGAAGAAATTGAGATTGGCTTTGGCATAGGTACCAGTGGTCGGATAGAAACTATCGTCGCGCGTATCGTATTCGACGGCAGGTCCCAGTGAAGCGGTGGTGCGCCTGAGATCGGCCTCGGGTATCACTGCGCCTATGCCCGGCAATTGCGATAAATCCATCGCACTCTTGAGATGGACATTCTGGTAACGCAAACCCAGGAACCAGTGATCACCCACTTGATACAGCGCCTGCACCATACCGCCGGTACCGACCTGATTCAATGGAATCGAGACACCTCGCTCACCCGCCGCAGTCCCTATGCCGTAAAACTTCAGATCCAGATCTGCATGCCCTATGCCCGCTGTCACCCGCAAACGATTTTGCATAAAGGTCGCCGACTGCACCAGACCGACCATCGTACTGGAACCTGCCTTCATGACGGCGACGCCGCTCACCCATGGGCGTTCACTCGCATTCGGGTTGTACAGGGCCAGACCGACCAGGGTCAGGCCCGATCCCAGGGCCGGATTGGATTGCGGAATCGGCAGGACGACAAAGTTGGTTTTCTTTTCCGGGGCGCCGCCTTGTTCGCCTTTCTTTTCTTCAGAAAATTTTCCAGCCTCATTCACATTCACCGTCATTTCATGCGTTGCGCTCAGCGCATCGCTCTGTGCATGGCATACGCCTGCACTGATCGCAACGACGGACAGCGCCATGAAGAGCAGCGCTGATCGTGTCGTCGGCCTAGGTGCGATCATGGGACGGTGATTACATGAAGAGCATATTCAGGCTGACACCGATGGAATAACCCTTGGGCCGGTTCTTGGTCTCTACATCCCACACCGCACGTGCACTGAAAGAACCAGGATGACCACCGATCTTGCCGCTCCAGTTCATGATAGGTCCGAGACCAACGGCATGACCGCGGAAACCATTCAAACGATCAGCAGTAGGTCCCTTGTCGTCACCCAATTGATAAATCAGGCCGCCCACCACACCCAGGTTGGTGTCCTTGGCGACGCGTGCCGTCCACAAGGCTTCCGATATCAGCAAGGGCGCATTGCGATAATTGGTGTCCTTATTCTTGGTATAAAACTGCAGCATGCCCATGGTGGTGAACTCGCTGCCGTCCGTACCTAAACGGGTGTAAGCAATGCTGGGCATGAAGGTCCAGGTATTTTGTCCGTCATTGGCCAGTTTCTTGGAGTCATAACTTGCACTCGGCGCGTAGATGGGCAAGGACAGCGACATATGTTCGGTTTTACTGAAATGAAAACCCGCGATGATAGGTGTGACCAGGATGTCAGCGATACCGGTCGTGGAGTCGGAACTGCCGCTGGCCATGGAACCCGCCTGCAAGGAGGTCCTGACTTTGACGTATTGCAAGGGTATGCCGATGGCAGATGCAAAGTTCCAGTTGCCTGGGCCGGTATCCCAGATGCGGGTGACGTTCGCTATCGTATAAGAAGCCTTGCTATTGATACCCGCTGCGACTTCACCCGCGACCGGCACTTGTTTGGATGCACCTATATCACCATCAAAGTAAATACTCTGGACTGAAATCGCCCACCCCGGTTCCGGCGGCACGATGCCGGCATTCGAGGAAATCTGTTGCGCCGTGATAGGCCGCCCCATCGTGCCTTCCGTTGCATGTACTGCGCAAGGCAGCAGGACAGTCAGGGAACCGGCAATCATCAGGTATTTGCGCAACATGTTTGCTCTCCATGAAGGTGGCGATGTGCACACAGCATGGATAAAACGTGTTTTGTTTGCACTTGTATCTTGGTGACCGGATACATGCCCCTTGGTGCAGATCCATCAATACAAAAAAATTTTGCAGTGCCATATGCACCAACGTGCATAGACACCTGCCTCAATCGCCAATATTAAAAAAAGCCCTGGTGCTTCACGCTTTCATCACACGAAGCCGGATGCTGGCTGTATTTCCGACGGCGTGAGGCAGGACATCAAACAAACGATCACCTACAAACGAATGGCAACGATCACTAAGGCGCGTGTCACTGATATGAATACTCGGATCGCAATTTCGTTTGGAGGCTGACCCATGAGTCTTGCTTACACACCATGGAATATCGCGGTGGTGGAGGACGACAACGGCCTGCGCGCCGCCATCCTGCGCATGCTCACTGCGTGCGGCTGGAAACCCATAGGTTACGCATCTGCGGAAGGCTATCTGGAGTCAGCACCGGGCGAAGACATCGATTGCCTGGTGCTCGATCTCTATCTGCCGGGCATGTCGGGCTTTGAATTGCTCGAACAGATACGGAGCACAGGCAAGGATATCCCCATCATTTTTATTACAGCCCAGGACGATGAAAAAATACGCTTGCGCGTCCAGGGTGTAGGAAAGCTGTACTTACCCAAACCTTTTACCGGCCAGTCGCTGGCCATGAAGGTAAGGGATTGCCTGAAGCAGACTGATCTACTCTAAAAAGGAGAAACACATGAAACTGCGCGCCATCATGCTGCTGGCCCTGACTACATTATTGGGGGCATGTGCCAGCAGCCCTACTGTCAACGTCGACAGCGATCCTGCCGTCAACTTCGCGAAATACCGCAGCTATACCTGGCTGGCCCGACCACAAGTCAGCAATCCTTTGTTTCAGCAACGCATCATGAATGGTGTTGACGAGCAACTACAGGCTGCTGGCTGGCGCAAAAGTGATGCAGGTGAAGTCACCGTCGTAGCGCATGTCGCAACCGCGCAAAAACAATCGATCAGCACTTTCTATGATTCCGGCCCGTATGCTGGCTGGGGCTGGCGTGCGATGCCTGCACCGGGCATGGGTAGTGCAACCACGGTAGTCGATACTTATCAGACTGGCACGCTGGTCGTCGATCTGTTCGATACAGCGAGCAAGAAAGCCATCTGGCGTGGCACGGCAGAAGCAACCATCCCGGACAAACCAGACCAAGCCACCACCCTGCTGGACGCCTCACTGAACAAAATGTTTGCCGGCTTCCCACCTGGCAGCATCGCCAAGACCAAGTAAATATCGTTGTGCTCACTCGCCGGCAATCATCTTTAAAAAAAGATGACAATTGATAACAATTTTGCTTGCGGAGTGAGCGCTTCACATTTAACATTCCAGCAAGAAATAACAAAAATAACATGCACTTTAGTGCAGTACCCTCTGCCCTTTAGGTCAATATTCTTGCCTATAGGATCAGGCGCATGATGCTATCCCCTCTCTTAGACTTTCGATAGTTAAATGAAAGCAAAGGAAAAGTTGCCGCAAGGAAAATAAAGGAATAAAGTCATAATTTGTTAAATCAGTAGCGTTTTGTTCCACGTATTTTGTCGCGTCGACTTTTGGGAGATGTCGCATGAACGTAATAGAACTACAGAACCAAGCTGAACCTGCAGTCATCCGCATCGTCGATGACGATCCATCCTTCCGACGCGCATTGCAGCGCTTGCTCCAGACCACCGGTTATCGCGTACTCGACTACGGCTCGGTTGGTGACATGCTCTTATCCGGCATAGGCAACGAATCCGGCTGCATCATCCTTGATATCCATATGCCTGGCCCTAGCGGGCTCGACCTGCAGGAGATGCTGGCGGCCGATGCACATCCACTCCCCATCATCTTTGTCACCGGTGAAGCGACCGTGGTCGATTCCATACGGGCGATGAAAGCGGGTGCAGTAGATTTCTTCTGCAAGCCGCTGGATAGCGCTGCCCTGCTCAGCACACTGGACAAGACACTCAAAGACGCCGCGTGCAAGCGACAGAAAAGCCAAGAACTGTGCGAACTGGAAGCACGCTATGCAACATTGACCCCACGCGAGAAAGAAGTGCTGGCCATGGTGACCCGAGGTGCGCTGAACAAGCAGATCAGTGCCAAGCTCGACGTAGCCGAACGCACTGTGAAAGCACATCGCGCCAAAGTAATGGAAAAAATGGAAGTCAAAACGCTGGCCGAATTGGTCCATGTCATCGAAAAACTGCACATCGAATCCGACTCGGTATACCAAACCTCGTTTAATTCAGCGCGGTTTTCGTGACAGGCACAGCGACGCATTAAATCTGGTACACGCATACACAATGGAATCGCATACTGACGAGCAAGCGCTTGCGGATATGTATGGCCTTCATTGCTTTGCAGGCTTGCTCCTGCGCGGCAAGCGCGCATCACGTCAAAACAATATTGGTGATCAATCCTGCAGAAGTGCTGTCACCCAATGCGCAACTGATAGATCATGCGATGTACGAGGTATTCTCCGAGTCCTCACAGAAAGTCGAAATACTCTCAGAGTACCTGGTCAAGCATACCGACCCGCCCAGTGACCTGGAACTTGATGCAATTGAGCTGATTGCAAAAAAATACCATGACCGCAGTATCGATTTGATCGTTGCCCGTGGCGAACGCGCGCTGAATTTTATCGAACGTAACGGCGCAACTATCTGGCCAGGCACGCCGGCCATGTATTACTCGATATCCAGTCCGGCCATTTACTGGCGCCCCAACTCGGCTCACATCAGCGGCGTCTTCGTCGATCATGACTACGCAGCCAACCTTGCATTAATACTGCAGCTGCAACCCGACATTAAGCGCATCATTCAATTAGTCCAATCGTCACACAATGACGAGGTTCAGACGCTCCACACAAAACTCAATGCAATTGCTACGGCCAGGCGCCCCGACTTAAAAGTCGAGACCGTCGGACAGAAACCTTTGCCGGATATGTTGAAGCTGGTCTCATCCTTACCTGCAGATACTGTCTTGCTGGCCATGACCATCGCCGGGGACAGGGACGGCGTGCGTTACTCCAGCGACGAAATCCTGCGCAGCATTTCGACACAGGCCAGCGTTCCTGTATATGGCATGCGTAGCAGCTATATCGGTAATGGCGTCGTCGGTGGTCACGTCATGAATCTGAGTGAACATGGACGTGAAGCGGGATTGCTCGCGCTGCAGCTATTAAATAATCCGCATGGCGGACCGTACACGCAGATCAGCCAGAAAACCCGTTGTGTCATCGACGATCGCCAGATCCAGCGCTGGGGCTTGAATTTCAAAGACATCCCCGCTGACTGCGACCGTCCTTTCCATATCCCCACATTTTGGGAACGCAATGCGCCGCAGATCATAGCCTTTGTGTTGATGACGGCTGTCATTCTTCTGCTGGTATTCGGTTATCAATGGCAACGCCGGAAGCGATTAAAAGCCGATGAAGAGGCGAATCGCCAGCGCACCGCCCTCGCCCACGTTGCACGACTGGGAAGTGTCGGTGAACTCACCGCCTCCATCGTGCATGAAATCAACCAGCCGCTGGGCGCGATCATGGCCAATGCCGATGCCGCAACCATGATGCTCAACCAGCAGTCATACCCGGATCACGAACTACGCGCCATCCTGACCGACATCCGCGATGACAATTTGCGCGCCAGTCAGATTATCCAAAAACTGCGCGTGCTGTTAAGCAAGCGCTCGCTGGAATCCAAGCCGGTTTCATTGAATGAAGTAATCAATACTTCCCGCAGCCTGCTCGGCAACCTGGCTATCAAACATCATGTCACGCTGGTCATAGAGCTGGCACCCGACTTGCCGCAGATCATGGGCGACAGCACCCATTTGCAACAAGTGTTAATCAACCTCGCCTCCAATGCGATGGAAGCCATGGAAGCCGTCCCTCCTGCAGAGCGCACACTCTCGATCAAAACCGAGCAAAGCAATGCCAGCCACATATGCCTGATCGTGACCGACCAGGGCCCCGGCATTCCGACCAACATCATGCCGAATATTTTTGAATCCTTTTACACCACCAAGGCGGAAGGCATGGGTATGGGGCTCGCCATCGTGCAGACCATCGTTGACGTTCATTGCGGCCGGATCGAAGTCATCAATGAAGCAAAGGGTGGTGCAACCTTCATCATTACCTTGCCGATTGCGAAGAACTGCGCACGCACTTAAACCAGCTTGTCGCTGCTCTGCTTTTTGCGCAAAGTGGGCTGGGTATCCAGTTTCGGATTCAGGCGCAATGCCTGCTCAAATGCCTCATTCGCCTCCGAAAACTGTCCCAGCAATTCATATGATTGCCCGCGTATGCGATGCGCCAATCCGCCCCAATCCGCCCGGTCCTCTGCACCTTCTTGCAACGCTTCGTCTGCGGCATACAAGGCAAGAATGGCGTTATCCGGCGTCGGTGTATTTTGCAGCAGCTCGCGCGCAGCGGATATCTTCGCGACATAGTGCCCTATCCGCAACCGCGCATCCTGAAACAGCTGTTGATCGCGGAACTCACCATCGCGCGCATAAAAGAATTTTCCCAGGGATTTGTGTCCGACGCCGACCGCCTGCAATTCGCCTTGCTCATCCACATCAAAAATATAATCGTCCGGCCATCCGGTCACGGGCTGGCGCGAAAATACCAGACTGCCGTGTTTAATATCGATGACTTCAAACAGGTCTGCATCCGCATTCAAGGCATTCGCCGTTTGTACGGCCGCATATCGTCCGCAGTCCGAGATACCGATATTGAAAACATTCGCATGATAAGGTTTGCGGTAGAACTGATTGCCGCTCTGGTCAATCGCACTTATCTCCCCCTCCAGTTCCGAACCGTCTCCCGCACTGGCCACAATATAAATTCCGACATTGGAAACCGCCGCTCCCCTGGGATGGGCGAAGGAATTTAATTCGTGCATTACCAGGTCTTCCACATAGCTCACCAATATGACCTGGCCGCTGCCACTATCATTGTTATCCGCTCCCTTGCAGCCGACCAGCCAACGCATATTCGGGGAACAGTAAGCCCGACCGTAAAAAGCAGGCTGGGCGATGTGCAGCCAGCGCTCCTGCAAAACGACATTGCGTTTGCTCATGCTCGCGGACTGGCTGCTGCCCCATGCAGCGCGCAATTTGGAAATAAATCCCATTTCTTCCCCTCGTTGAACAGTTCTCTTCAATCGGTTAAACATTCGACCGTCTGAATCTGCTGTACTTTTTCAAGCCGCGGTTTGCGCCTGGGCTCATTTGGCACCTCAGGCACGATGCGGCATGTAATGAATTGCACATTGCATGCCAGCTAAAAATTCCATATCCGCGACTGAGCACCCGCCACCAGGAAGAAAAATATCCTTTAAAAATAGAAACTTAGGAGCGCCACTCGGATTCGGCTGATGCGTCAGGCACGGCGAGCGAGGAAATGGTGTTCCGCCGTTACGTTACAAGGGGAACAAATTGTTTCGAATGTGCAGGGGTCAGGCAGACACTCCGGAATAATTACGAATGTTAATTTTCCGTGAAATTTAGCCCGCTTCATACGCGGGGACTTAAGCGTGTTTTTTGCCCTAAAGGACAATCCCGCCATCACCAAGAGACAAGTGCCATTTCTGCGTGCTTGCACCAAGCTTCAAACGACACCTTGAATGCCCGCGCCATAGCCATTCAGTTGTACCTCCGGATGATTTGAGAAAAACAGCCACCACGCTGAATCTAGTCAGGATTTCTCATGAAAAAAAAGATGAGCGCAGCCATAGCCCGATGCCGCAGAAGTACGCCGACATGTGCCGCCGTACTTCTCCTGTTTCTGGTAGATGAAAGCCAGGCACAAATCACCATAGGTCCCGGTAATGTCACGACCACAACATCGGTAGCTGCGGGCACCACTACTACTGTGGTCGGCAATACCAACATCACAGTGCCAGCGGCCAACGCCATCAACGTCAACAGCGGCGGTACGCTGCTACTCGATAGCACCGCCGGGCCGACACCGGGACAGATCAACATCACCACGGGCGGAAGCGGCATTGGCCTCAACTCGACAGGCGGCAACATCCAATCAAGCGGACAACTGGTGCTGCAGTCTGCAGGCGGCCATGCGGTACTGGCGAGCGGCGCTGGCAGCAACATCACGCTCAATGGCGGTGTGAACATCGGCACTATCGGTACCGGCAGCGGTTTGATCGGATTAAGTGGTGGCCAGATAGATGCGACGAATGTAAGCATCAACAATACCGGTGCATCATCCGGTTACGGTGCAGTCGCAGAAAGCGGCAGCAGCATCCGCTTGCATGGCACGACCAATATAGCTACCACAGGCACCAGTTCCATCGTACTCGGCGCGTCCGCCAGTGGCAGCCTGCTGGATGTGACGTCGGCCGCGACCATCACAGGCGGAGCAAGATCAACCGGCATTTATATGCTCAATGGTGGGCAGGTTGGATTACGCTCCGGCTCTGTCATCAATATGCAAGGCATAGGCGCGGTTGGCATGATGGTTGATAACACGAGCAGCACACTGGGCAGCGGCATAACGATCAATCTGAACGGAGCCGGTGCCGGTAATGGCAGTACCGGTGTTGTGGTCACACGTGGTGCTAGTCTTGGCGCACAGAATCTGACGATACAGGGAGCCAATGCCACACTTGGTGTCATGGTGAATGCAGGTAGCAATCTTAGTTTGACCGGCACCAATCTGATACGCATCAGCCAGTCCCAAAATGCGGGCTGGTACACCTCATCCTCAGGCTACCTCGTGACTGCTTCAGGTGCGATGTATACCGGTTTTACATCGACTGCGACAAGCACACGTGCCGGCCTGGCGACCAGCGGCGGTACGATCTACAGTAGCGGCACCACAATAGAAGTCAGTCCTAGCAACGGTTACGGCGTATGGGCCAACGCCACTGCATCCGGCTCGGCCACCGTCACACTGGATAACAATGCCATCACGACCACAGGTAATGCCTCCTATGGTTTGAAAGCGACGACCAATGCAGCCGGTGCCAATGTAGCGCAAATTACAGCCAACAATACGCAAATACAAAGTTCCGGTGGTGGTGGTGCCATGATCATCGAATCCTTTGCCGGCGAAGCGTCCATCACACTGAACAATTCAATAGTGCGGGCAACGGGCGCGAGTACCAGCGGCCTGGTATCGAGCAATAACTCAGCTGCCAATACCAATCGTTTCAACATGTCGGGCGGCGAACTTAGCAGTGCCTCGGGTGATGCAATTGAAGCTTATGGTGGCTTATTAGTGGCGACGATAGGCGATGGCGCGCGCGTCAGCAGTCCGGCCAACCTGCTGTATGTGGCGAACGGCGCACAAGCGCAATTGACGGCGTCTGGCAATAGCGTGCTAACGGGCGATGTACGGGTCAGCGGCGTGGCAGTCAACCTGGGCACACGTATAGGTGACTGCTTCGAAGAGAGCGCCGGTCCACTCGTAGGCGGCCCCTGCGCCGTATACGCCGCACCCGCTGCCGGTGCACCGACCGCCGACCTCACACTGCTTTCCGGTACAACATGGACCGGTGCCTCCTTGGGTGCCACCAATGTGACCGTCAACAATGCGAGCTGGAACGTCACCGCGAACTCCCTGATTACACAGGCGTTGACGAATGCAGGTACGGTTGCTTTCACACCGTATGCCGGTGCATACCGCACCCTGACGACTAACAACTACATAGGCCAGGGTGGTTCGCTGGGCCTCAACACCTACCTCGCTACAGATGGCTCACCTTCCGATTTACTGGTAATCAACGGTGGTACTGCATCCGGCACCTCCAGCCTGCTTATCAACAATACCGGACCCGGCGCAGTCACCACCGGCAACGGGATACAGGTAATCAAGAACCTGGCTGGTGGTACCACGGCGACCAGCGCTTTTCATCTGGGACGCGCCGCGGTGGCAGGTCCGTATGAATATGAACTGCATCGCGGCGCACTCGATGGCAGTGATCCTGATGGCTGGTATTTACGCACCCGGCAGAATGACTGTGCGATGCCGGGTGCCCCCTGCCCTGCACCATACATCCGTCCGGAAATCTCGGTCTACACTGCGATCGCACCTAGCGCGCTGCTATACAGCAGTACCTTGCTCGATACCCTGGATGAACGCATAGGACGCAGCGAAGGCCCGTCCCCGCAAACAGGCCTGGCTGCAGGTGATGCCGACAAAAAGGATCGCAATGTGTGGGGACGCCTGCTCGGCATGCGCGGTTCACGCAACGGTGACGTGCGCGGCATCTACGGCTATGGCCCCAGCTACGACTACAGCTTCCAGGGCATACAGGTAGGTACCGATCTGTATCGCAAGCCGCGTGAAGATGGCCATAGGGACCAGGCAGGTATTTATGGTGCGATAGGCTACGCCAAAACCAATGTCATCCACTATGACCAAACCCAGGCCGGCAACAATCGCTTCACCGGCTACAGCATAGGCGGCTACTGGACACACATGAGTGCAGAAGATGCTTATGTAGATCTGATCGGGCAAGTGACCAAATACGACGTCAAGGCCAGCTCACAACGCGGCCTGCCTGACATGAAAACAAATGGCCTGGGCTGGGCGGTATCAGGAGAGATAGGCAAACCGATACGCATGGAAAAGGACTGGATCGTCGAACCGCAAGGACAACTGGTGTATCAATCATTACATCTGGACGATGCGATAGACGCTGGCTCTACCCTGCAATTCAGCAATATGGATTCGCTGCAAGGGCGCCTGGGTGTGCGCATCGCCAAAGATACCAAGGGCAAGGAAGAAGCCACCGGTGGCGGCGTACGCTTTAGTGTGTGGCGTGAATTCAGGGGCAATCCGGTCACATCGATATCGACTGCCAGCGGCTATTTGCCGTTTCGTGCCGACATGGGCGGCAGCTGGTGGGAAATCAAGGCGGGCATGACATCCAAGCGCAGCAAGCGCACCTACCTCTACGGCAACATCGGTTATCAACAAACCTTCGACAAGGCCGCCTATGCATGGGATGCCAAAATAGGTATGCGCATGGACTGGTAGAGCAGCGCGTTGAGCTCAACGCCAGGCGCTTCCTATCTGTATATAAAACGCATTGTCGTCCTTGCCGCGCGCCACATCGATACCCAGTGAAAGTCCCAGCTTGCGCGCGATCAAATAGCGGAAGCCTGCGCCTACACTGGTAGCGGTTGATGCACTCGAGAAGTCATTCCATTTGCCATAAGCCTTGCCCGCACCTGTAAATCCCAATACCGACCAGCGTGGTGTGACATCCCAGCGTAACTCGAGCTCCGTAACTATGGCGTTTTGATCCTGATAGCGTCCTTTGGATACCCCGCGCAGATCGACATAAGGTTGCGCATAGAACGGAATATCGCCGCTGGAAAAACGTCCATCCGCACGCAGGCCCAGTATCCATTTCTCGGAAAGCGGCAGCCAGGTATAGCCACGCGCATTGTATTGATTGAAATCCTGCTTGCCACCGAAAGCACCACGAGCAAATTGCGCTTCAAACTCAGCGTAGGTACCGCGACTCGGATAGAACATGTTGTCGCGTGTATCGTAATCAACCACCAGCCCCAGCTTACCGATCTTCAGGTCCCTGCCCGGGAGATTGAGTTCATTCGCGACTTCGCCGGTAAAGCGCGTATTCGAATCGAAGTAGACATAGCGCGGACCGACATACCAATGGGAGTCCCCCACGCGCGTCAGCAATTGCTGCATGAAAAACACACCGTCGAGTTCATAGCCGCGGGGCCGACTCGACTGGCCATAGTAGTCGAGGTTGGCATGCATCTTGGCGATGGCACCAAGATAACGATAACGATCGGCGTCCCAGGTATGAAAATGCGCGAGGCCAGCGCCCCAGGTTCCGTTGTCAGTTTTTGCGCCACCTAACACGGTGATATTCGGTGGTGCCATACCCTTGCCGCTATTCTTTGCTTCAGCGGCAGCTTCAGAAATTGACTGTGAAAAAAAAGCCATGCCCACACCCAGGCCATAGCCTATCGCCGGTTCCGTAATGATGGTCGGCACGACCAGCGCACCTTTGTGGTTAAGCAGAAAATCGCTCAGGTCCAGCTTGCCGTCTTCCGGATCAAAAAACTGTATCGGCTTGTCGTTCGCATGTCCTTGCGGAGCACCGGCAAAAGCGAGCAGCAAGCCGAGAATAACAGCTGTAAGCGTACGGAATGGCAAAGCAAAGTGGGCTTGCATGCGATTTACCTTCCGATATCCTGGTGCACATACATGAAGCCCATGAAAAGCCCGGGCACGGGGATTCATGCTCTGCTATGCAGGTAAGGCAGGCAATCGTACTTTGGGGTGTAGCTAAATGCCCTAAAGTGCATTCAGTACGATGGAGGGAAGTAAAGCGTAAAAAGGATAATTACTGGCAAGCCAGCTATTCCAGCGAGGCTGGAAATAGCATGGCCAAATGGATGCAATTTATGCAGTGACTTATTTAGATTGCGACAACATGCGCTCAACATAACGCGCGATCAAATCAATCTCGAGATTGACCTTGCTGCCTACCTTAAGATGCTTGAGCGTCGTGACCTGTACCGTATGCGGAATCAGGTTGACCGAGAAAGTACATGCGGCTGCACTATCGGCCACGGTATTCACCGTCAGTGATACACCGTTGATAACGATAGAACCTTTAACCGCGATGAACTTGCCCAGTTCCTTGGGAGCGTCGACTGCCAGCAGCCAAGACTCGCCGACTGGCTCAAACTTGCTGACCGTACCCAGTCCGTCAACGTGGCCGGAAACCAGGTGACCGCCGAGGCGCTCGGACAGGGTTACTGCTTTTTCCAGGTTCACTTCGCCGATTGCATCCAGCCCTGCCGTGCAATTCAAGCTTTCGCGCGAGACGTCGACGTCAAACTGTTTGTCGGTTTTAGCCACCACTGTCATGCACGCACCGTTGAGCGTGATTGAATCGCCGAGCGCGACGTCAGCCAGCGGCAGGCCGCCGGCATCGACGGTCAGGCGGTGTCCGGCATCGGCATCGCCGAGCGGGGTGATGTGGGTGATTTTGCCGATGGCAGCGACGATTCCAGTAAACATGATGGCGTGAAAATTAGTTAGATGAAACGAGCAAGGATACGCAAATCGGCACCGATCTGCTTGACCTCATGGAAAGTTAAGTTTTTCTTATGCTCCAGCGATTCCAGCGGCGGCAGGTTGAACATGCGCTGCGCGTCGCCCAGCAGCGTCGGTGCCAGATACACCAGCAACTCATCGACACAGCCTTCACGTATCAGTGAGCCATTTAATTTAAAGCCTGCTTCCACATGCAATTCATTGATCTGGCGTCGTCCCAATTCCTGCATCAGCGCAGCCAGATCCACCTTGCCGCTGGCGTTCGGCAGCACGATGACTTCATGACCGAGGTCACGCAAGGGCTTTTCTTTTTCCGGATTGGATTGTGCAGCCACGATCAGGGAGCCGCCACCACTCAAGACACGCGCGTGCTGGCTGATCTGCAACTGGCTATCGATCACGATGCGTTGTGGCTGGCGTGGGGTGTCGATGGCGCGCACATTCAATTGCGGATCATCTTCCATCACGGTACCGATACCGGTCAGGATGGCGCAGGCACGCGCACGCCAGTAGTGGCCATCGGCGCGCGCTTCGTCACCGGTGATCCATTGGCTAATCCCGTTATGCAGTGCCGTCATGCCGTCCAGACTGGCCGCGCTCTTCATGCGTACCCATGGCTTGCCGCGCTGCATGCGCGACAGGAAGCCGATATTCATCTCGCGTGCTTCTTCTTCCAGCACGCCGCACGTTACTTGTATGCCCGCCGCTTCCAGCCGCGCCAGCCCCTGCCCTGCAACCAGCGGATTTGGATCGGCGATGGCAGCCACTACCCGCCCGACCCGCGCGCGTATCAATGCATCGGCGCATGGTGGTGTGCGGCCGTGATGGCTGCATGGTTCCAGCGTGACATAGACAGTAGAGCCGCTGACATCAAAGCCGCGATCTGCCGCATCATTCAGCGCCTGCACTTCGGCATGCGCATGACCGACCGGCTGCGTATAGCCGCTGCCTATGACTTTGTTTTCCTTGACGATGACGCAACCCACGCGCGGATTGGGCGTGGTGGTGAACATGCCTTTGGCGGCCAGTTCCAGTGCCAGGCGTATGCCTTGTACGTCGCTATGAATTTCCACGTGTATCTTTACTGTTGATGTCGTTATATCGGCTGCAGTGCGCTATATCGCTATACGCCTGTCAGCAACTGATCTTGTCTTTCAGCGGGTCACATATGCGCGGTCGTCCCAGGAAATTGATCACGACCTTGCGCTTGTATGGTCCCAGCTCCAGCAGCCAGTGCCCGGACTGCGCGACCTGCCTGCCAGCGTTGCTATGGCTACGGCCAGTACCGCTGTATGCGACATATTGTACTTTTGAATCACTAAAGCGTGGCGTGATCTGCAAATCGGCTACTTTCACGGCATGGGTGTGCAACACGGTTTCGTGGCTGTCCGGTCGCTGATTATTGTTTTCATCGATAAACACCAACCATCCGCGCTGCCATTGCATGCCGTCCAGCGGCACCAGATCGACCCGGCGCCCGCGATGAATGGCCTCAGAACGTGCCAGATTGACAGCCATAAACAAGGCATTCGATGCCGTGGCCAGCCGCTGGGCTTGTATGATCTTTTGAAATACCGGCACCCCGCTCGCCAGGACGATGCTTACTATCGCCAGTGCCACCAGCAGTTCAACTATCGAATATCCGCTGTGATACGCGCGGCCTCTCATAGCCTTACCAGCAACCTTCTGCATCTGCCGTCTTTTCGCCGCGACTATTCAGGCTCAAGGTACCGCATAGCGGATCGCGATAGGAAGAATTGACGCGCTCGGTCCCGGGGCGTGCAATCAGGCGTATGCAATGTCGAACGCCATCATCGCCGCATGGCTGCGCGCTGATTTCATAGGAGCTGCTGGTACTGCTTGCACCTGAAAACCATTTCATGCCGTGTACATGTTCATCATTCGTGTGCGAAGAGAAAGCCCTGTAGCTCGTATGCACGGAGTAATAGCGTTCCTGTTGCTGCATCACCGTCATCAGCGCAGCACGGCCTTCCGTCCGCTTGCCTTTCACCACAGCATGTTGGTAAGACTGCACAGCCCAACCCGCGAGCAGCACCATAATGAACAAGGCGATCAATACCTCTATCAGCGTAAACCCGTTATGCCAACGCATCTCCACCTCCGGTTTTAATTTCCTGCAGCATGCAGTTCATGCCAGTTAATAATCTCGCGCCAGCTCAGACGTCCGGTAGCAACGGATGGCTGCTCCTTAGTTAAAGCCTCTGCCTGCCGCTTCCGGTAAACGCTTTGCAATACCACCTGCGTGCCGACACTTGCGCCGTACCCTATGGCAGTGATTCGGTAAAAGTACGCAGGCTTGCCAGTCAATTGACTTACCTTGTGATCCACCATCAATTCAACGACATAGCGTGGCTCCCTTGCAGGCAAAGCAGCGATACCGGCCAGAAACTGATTCCCGGTAAAGCGGCCATAAGGCACCGTATGGGCGCCGTCGGCCGTATCGTCAAAAAAATTGATGCCTTCCCTCGCAGCTGCGCTGCCATCTGGAGCCGGGCGACACAAACCCAGGTGGGCATTGCCTAGTCCCCTGTTACAGCCCTCCTCATGTAACAAGGGAAAGCCCGACTCACTGTGTTGAGTAAAAATATGGCTACGGGATATTGCGGCATCGAAAGAATGTGCGATGTCGATCTCTGCATCCAGCAAGCCAGCTTCTGCGGCCTGGAAAGCGATATGCCTGTCCCTGTCATTACGTGCTGCCTTCTCACCCTGCAAGGCTATCCGCGCTGCTGCGAGTCCCAACATGAGTATCAGCAACAGCATCACCAGCACAGTGAGCAATGTCGCACCGGCCTGTGAGAATTTGCTTTGCCACATGGGCCGCCTAGATACCATTTGACGCGCCGGCATTGCGCAACTGTATGGTTTGCGTAAATACCTTGCGTATCCGCTTGCGCTCGGTAAGCGGCATATCCTGCTCGGCTATCATTACTCCGATGTCACCCGCGTTCTGATAGGAGGTGTCAAATAAGTGATGCGTCGTTTGCGCATCTCCGTCACGCGCTGCATGCGCGCTCCTGACCAATATCGAAACTTTGACAGCGCGCACCTTCTTCCAGTGTGTCCGGCTTTGCCTGTCCGCCAGACGTGCTATCGCATTCTCTCCATTCAGGGTCATTGCATCATCCAAGGCTACGATGTCGCTCGCATTGAGATAGCGATCCGCGACGCCATTGCCATCCACATCGATGCCATACAAAACCTGGAACGACTCTATGCCACGCGCAATCGCATCCGCATTCCAGCCGCGCCTCGAGCGATATTTGCAACGCAGCTCAGGCTCACCCGCCCTGTCCCGTGCCACAAAGAACATGCTCCAGGCCTCTTCATCCTTGCCGCCAGGTATCACTGCCAACCCGGCGCAATTAAACATTGCCTCATCACCGGAATAAGACAAGGCCAGCACGTCGCTGCCATTTACGACCGTAGACGCAGCCGCAGCATCCATACCTGCCGTCGTTCGCTTGAGGCTGCTCGCATCCATACCGATCACATGCGGATGAATATCTGCGTTGCTGCTGGCGGCAGCCAGGTTTTTGTATCCGGCCTGTCGTATCGCACGCGCCAGCATCTCCATCGCGTAACGCCCTGTTTCCTGCACTTGTACATGTTGATCCTGCGCCAGATACGCAGCCTGATTTGACGCCAATAATCCAGTCGCAAGCAATGTGATGAATAAACCGATAGTCATGGCAACCATCAGCTCCGTGATGCTTATGCCACGCTGGTGGGAGAACGCTTTCATGGCTAGTGAGCCGCAACAGGCAGTACCAGCACGGGAGGAAAATCCACGTCTGTTGCGCTCCGGTCAGGCCAGCCTATCTTGATATAGATGAGTGGATAGGAATGCGCGCCACTGCTTTCGGTGCAGCGCCATGTATATCGCTGCCTGCTCGCATCCCATGGTTGCGTATCGCGGCAAACCCGCACGCGTGCAGTGGGCAGCTCTTTGCTGACACGCCTTAACCAGAGCGCTATCTCAAACTCCGCGAGCTCCTCTGCATTGCAATTGGCGTCCCTTCCATAGCAATTGATCGCCGGCTGATGGTAAGGAATCTGATAATCGATAGCCAGATAAGGATTGCTCACACCGCGCGATTGCACATGCTGACTATGGCTACGTATGTGGTCAGCCATCTCAAGAGCAAGGTGTAAGGCTGTCGTTTGAAAAGCAGACCAGCGGGATGTTTGCAAGGCGGTGAGCTGCATGCTGGCAGCACCGATTACACCAACCGTCAGCACGAGTATCGAGATCAATACTTCGATCAGTGAAAAGCCATCTGCCGCAGAAGTCGTCATTTCTGTTCTCCGTGACACAAACAACATGCCGAAAATGAACAGACATTTTGTGAAGTTGCAGCTCGAATCGCATCCCATCAACATGGGAAATGACGATTAGCGACGCGCGGAATTCTCCCGAAAGGACAGGGAAGATTTATGTATGGAAATTATCGCTGAAGAAAGATAGCAAGGACTAGGCTATCGCCAGCGCAATCACACCCAACGCAATAAAGAGGGCACCTATGAGGCGTTCAGTACGATCACCCTCTTTCAGCAAATGGCCACCGATGATGGCGGCAAACAGCATCGACACTTCACGTGCCGGAGCCACATGTGACAAAGGAGCCAGCTTCACAGCATACAGCACCAGCACATAGGAAATGGGACTGATCGCACCGACGATCAACGCGTACTTCCACTGTTTCTGCCACAACTGTGCCGCAGTGGCGCGATCATGGAAGTAAGTCGGAGCCAGCACCGCGATGCGTATGAAGTTGCCGATGTAATCGATCAGGATAGGCGACATCAGCATGAACTTGACCGCATAACCATCCACTACCGTGTAACAGGCGATGAAAGCACCCGTTAGCAAACCGTAGAAGATGCCAATGTGCACGCGCCTGCGCTGTTCCGCATCCTTGGCGGCGAGGAAGAGCTTAGGGCCACCGGCAATCAGGAACACGCCCAGTACGACGCCTGCTATCCCGCCCACACCTAGCGCCGATATTTGTTCACCGAGGAATAACAGCGCCGCCATTGATGACAGCAAAGGTCCGGAGCCACGTGCCAGTGGATAAACAACCGTTAAGTCAGCCTTGCGATAACCACGCAATAGGACGACGTAGTAAATGACGTGCAGGATACCGCTGACCAGGATGATGGCCCATTCTTTCCAGCCCCAGCCCGGCACCACATCCCACGCCAGCCACAAACCGAGCGGCGTCCAGACCAGGGCAAGGAAGAGACTGGTGAATAAGGCGAAACGCGCATCACCGCCCGCACGCTTGGCTACGATATTCCAGCCGGCATGAATAAAGCCAGCGGTGATCAGTAAAGCGAGTGCAGAAAAAGACATGAAAAAATGTGGCGGGTAAGCAGGACTAGTGCTCAGCCATTAGCGTTTGCAAACGCCTGCCTGACATAATCCGCCAGATGCTTGCTTTTGATTTCATCCAGGCTATGGATCTTGATATGACGACGTAGCTTGCCTTTGCCTTCCAGCACCTGCCACTCATCCTGCAAGTCGCAGCCACGGCCAAATTCGATGGAGATGTGTTCAGCGTAGACAAATACGCCGCAGAAGTCGTTCGGTGCGGCAAACATGAAGCCGCCATACATCACACGCTCCGTCGCCTGCTTCACTCCCTTATAAATGACGCGCCGCGCTGCCATTACCAACTCATGGCGCTCCGGGTTGACCAGATTGATATCGTTCAGCAGTTGTTCGACGCGAGCATCTGACATAAGCAATCAGGCCGCGATAGGTGTGCAGAGTTCTACCAGCGCACCATCCGGGCAGCGCACATAAGAAACCACCTGGCCCCACGGTTTGGCTATCGGTGCGAATAATTCAGTCGCACCGGCAGCCAGGGCTCGGGCATGTGCTGCCGCCACGTCGTCCGTGGTGAAGGCGATCTCCATGCCGAGCGGTTTCGGTGAAGTATGGGCAGCGATGTGTCCGCCGCTGTAATTCTTATCCGCCAGTTCATGCGCGGCAAAGGCCAGGGTGGTGGCACCGGTTTCCAGTTCGCCATAGGTACCGGACTCGTGCAGGAATTTACGGTTAAAACCGAACGCTCGCTCAAAAAAGTCCAGCGACGCCGCTACGTCCGGCACGTAGATGATGGTGTAAGCAAACTGCATCGCGCTTATTTCCCTGAAGGCTTACCGATTTCCGCAATCGCATCCTGGAACTCCGCCACGTCCTCAAAGCTCTTGTAAACAGATGCAAAGCGGATGTAGGCGATTTTGTCGAGGCGCTGCAATTCGCGCATGACCAGTTCACCGATCTGGCCGGAAACGACTTCGCGTGCGCCGCTGGAGAGCAACTTTTGTTCTATACGATGGATGGCAGCATCGACCGCTTCAGCCGAAACAGGACGCTTGCGCAAGGCCAGTTGCAAACTGCCCTGCAATTTCTTGGGATCGAAGTCTGTACGACTGCCATTTTTCTTGACCACGACCGGCATCGTCAATTCGATGCGTTCGTAGGTAGTGAAGCGTTTATCACAGCTGGTACAACGGCGGCGACGACGTATGCTGTCGCCCTCCTCAGAGACACGGGTGTCGAGGACTTGGGTATCGTCGTGCTGGCAAAAAGGACATTTCATCGCGGTGCCTGGCCTTATGGATCGTTACATCAGCAAAAATTTAACAATCGAATTTAATTATTCTTAACCGATAACTACCGGGAAAATACTGGGACTGCTTCCGTCTACATCCCAAAATGGCCCTGCCTGGATCACTCATCCCGACAAGGCCATTCTGCAGCGTGCTTCATTCTTCCGAAGTACGCTTTAGTAATGCTACAGACTTTAAATCAAACTCAACCGTAGACCGGGAAAGCGTCCGTCAGTTTTTTCACTTCCGCTTTGACGCGTTCGATGGTCGCCGCATCATTTGGATTTTCCAGCACGTCGGCGATCAGGTTACCTACTTTGGTCGCTTCCGCTTCCTTGAAACCACGGGTCGTCATCGCAGGGCTGCCGAGGCGAATACCCGAAGTGACAAATGGTTTTTCCGGATCGTTAGGGATCGCGTTCTTGTTGCAGGTGATGTGCGCGGAACCGAGCAGGCTTTCTGCATCCTTACCGGTGATCTTCTTCGCGCGCAGGTCGACCAGCATCACATGCGATTCGGTGCGATGCGAAACAATGCGCAAGCCACGTGCGATCAATGCCTTCGCCAGCGCGTCTGCATTTTTCACGACTTGTTGCTGATAGGTTTTGAATTCTGGTGCCAATGCTTCCTTGAACGCTACCGCTTTACCAGCGATGACATGCATCAGCGGGCCACCTTGCAAGCCTGGGAAGATGGCCGAGTTGATGATCTTCTCGTGCTCTGCCTTCATCAGGATGAAACCGCCGCGTGGACCACGCAACGATTTGTGCGTGGTCGAAGTGACGAAGTCGGCATAAGGAACCGGGTTCGGGTACTCGCCTGCTGCGATCAGACCGGCGTAGTGCGCCATGTCGACCATGAAGTAAGCACCGATTTCCTTGGCGATTTTGGCGAAGCGTTCGAAGTCGATACGCAATGCATAAGCAGAAGCACCGGCAATGATCAGCTTAGGCTTATGCTCACGTGCCAGGCGTTCCATGGCTTCGTAATCGATTTCTTCCTTGTCGTTCAGGCCGTAGGAAATAACGTTGAACCATTTGCCCGACATGTTCAATGCCATGCCGTGTGTCAGGTGACCGCCTTCAGCCAGCGACATGCCCATGATGGTGTCGCCTGGTTTCAGGACTGCCAGGAACACACCCTGGTTGGCTTGCGAGCCGGAGTTCGGTTGTACGTTGGCAGCATCAGCGCCGTACAGTTGTTTCAGGCGGTCGATCGCGAGTTGCTCAACGATATCGACGTATTCACAACCACCGTAGTAACGCTTGCCCGGATAACCTTCGGCGTATTTATTGGTCAGTTGTGTACCTTGCGCTTCCATCACCGCAGGCGAAGTGTAGTTCTCGGATGCGATCAGCTCGATGTGTTCTTGCTGACGTGTATTTTCCTTCTGGATGGCCGACCACAGTTCTGCGTCTGTTTTTGCTAAGGTCTGGTCTTTTGAAAACATGAATCACTCCAATCGTTCAAAAAATGGGCAGGAAGCTAAATCGCGCAGGCCGTGACGAATCACAACATGCTAAATCAACACTACCTGGGATCGAATGAGGAGGCCGGAACCGGAATTTGCAGGCAGCCTCAGTCGTACTCTCCATTCGGGCTACCCAGGCGCACGGCAATGAAATCTCACGCTTCACGGTGGGTAAGCCCACCTTACGACGTAATTGACCCAGAACAGCAGGAAAATCAGCCGGATTCGCCAGTCACGTGAGACGAAATGGTGCAAGGATTCTACGACAAGCGCCTGTTTTCGGCAAGCGGCAGCCGGCGCAGATGGCATGAATAAATGACAATATTCGGCCAGTCACGCCGACCACGGTAGCACTGATACAATTCTGCATCTGTCGCGCAGCCGTCATGCACAAGTGCAAACTTTTGCCCCGCCTGCACGCCCCACCCGCATCACGAATGGATAGCTGCACATATGAAAATCGCCACCTGGAACGTCAACTCCCTCAAAGTCCGCCTGCCGCAAGTCCTGCAATGGCTGACCGACAATCCGGTGGATGTGCTCTGCCTGCAGGAAACCAAAACTGTCGATGAAAAATTTCCGGTCGCGGAGATAGAGGCCGCCGGTTACCACGTCGTCTACACCGGTCAGAAAACCTATAACGGCGTGGCCATCCTGTCGCGCCATCCGATTACAGATGTAGTCAAAAACAATCCGCTGTTTGAAGATGAACACCAGCGCATCATCATCGGCACCATACAAGGCGTGCGCATCATCTGCGCCTACATCCCGAATGGTCAGTCACTGGAATCGGACAAGTATCAATACAAATTGCGCTGGCTCGCAGGCTTGCATGCATTGCTGGCGCAGGAGTTGAAGCAGCATGAAAACGTCGCACTGCTCGGCGACTACAACATCGCACCGGAAGACCGCGATGTACACGATCCGGTCGCTTGGCAAGGCCAGGTACTGGTTTCGGAACCGGAACGCGCTGCGTTTGTACGCATGCAGGAAATGGGCTTCACCGATGCTTTCCGCATGTTTGAGCAACCGGAGAAACTGTATAGCTGGTGGGATTACCGCCAGATGGGCTTCCGCCTGAACCGTGGCTTGCGTATCGATCACATCCTGCTGTCGCCCGCGCTGGCCAAACGCTGCACCGCCTGCGTGATCGACAAGGTACCGCGCAAATGGGAACAACCTTCAGATCACACACCAGTGATTGCAACCCTGGATTAAAACGCGAGCGACCAGTTGCAGCTCAGCAGCTGGTCAGTTTTTCTCGTCCAGAATAAGTTGCCAGTAGCCGACATCCAGCCACTGCTCGAACTTGCGCCCTATCTGCGGCAAGTGCGCAACTTTCACAAAGCCCAGTTTTTCATGCAGCGCCACGCTGCCCGGATTCGGCAGGACTATTCCGCCTAGTACTGCATGTACGGATAGTTGTGCCAGTTCACCGATCAGCGCCTGATACAAGCGCGTACCAACCCCGCGTCCGCCACTATCCTGCGACAGATAGACCGAGCCTTCGACGGAATGCTGGTAAGCCTTCCTGACTTTCCACTTGCTGGCGTAGGCATAGCCGAGTATGCGCCCGTCAACTTCGTACACCAGCCACGGAAACTGCTGCAACGTGTCGTCTATGCGCGCCCGCATTTCATCCACACTCACTGCTTCCGTTTCAAAGCTGATGACGGTGTTGAGCACGTAATGATTGTAGATCTCGCAGATGGCCGCAGCATCGTTGCGCGTCGCCGGGCGTATGGCTTCAGACATGATGAGGTTCATGAAAATGGGATAGCTGTAGTGTACCGAAATCAGCACTGCAAACTGAATACACAATAAAAAAAGCCCTGTCTCGGACAGGGCTTTGGGAGCTAACTGGCTAGCTATCCATGCAGGATAGCAAGTCATGATCAGTCTACGGTCGCGCCGCTTTCTTTCACGACTTTCGCCCATTTCACTGACTCTTCTTTTACGAAGGCAGCGAAGTTTTCCGGGGTGTCGCCGACATAGTCAGAGCCGGTATCTGCCAGGATTTTTTGGAATGCTGGCTCTTTCATGATTTTTTGTGTTTCAGCATTGATCTTGTTCACGATCGCTTTTGGTGTACCTGCTGGCGCGAAGAAACCGTACCAGGCGTAGGAAACCACTGCCGGCACGCCGGATTCAGCGAAAGTAGGTACGTCAGGCAATTGTGGCGAACGGTGTGCACCGGACACTGCAATTGCTTTTACCTTGCCACTCTTAATGTGCGGCATGATCGCGATCATACTGTCGAACATCACAGGAATGTGACCGCCCAACAGATCGGAAATTGCTGGCGCCGAACCTTTGTAAGGAACGTGCGTCATTTCCAGTTTGGTGACGCTTTTGAACAATTCACCAGTCATGTGCTGTGGTGTGCCCGAACCAGCGGAAGCGTAGGAGAACTGACCTTTTTGCGCCTTGATGTATGCCATCAATTCTTTCAAATTGTTGGCAGGTACGGCAGGGTTGGCAACCAGGACCAGCGGCACGCGCAGCAGGTTGGTGATAGGTACCAGATCCTTGCTCGGATCAAAGGTCATTTTCTTGTACAGGCTAGGATTGATCACGATAGGCGCGCTGGATGTGATCAGCAGGGTGTTACCGTCTGCTGGTGCACGTGCCACTGCTGCACTACCGATGTTGCCGCCGCCACCGCCGCGGTTATCGATCACGAATGGATGGCCGAGGTCTTCGGTCAAACGTTTAGCGACTGGACGCGCTGCGATATCAGATGGACCGCCTGGTGGCCAAGGCACCACGACCGTTACCGTTGAATTTGGCCAGCTTTGGGCCAGGGCGTTGGCAGAAAAACTCGCTGCTGCTGCGAATGCGCACAGGAGTAATTTGCTGCCGCGGGATAGTTGTCTCATCATTCAATCCTTATAAAAAGTAAATCACGCTCCAGGGATTGCGGCCTCAAGGCATGCCAAAAAGAACACAAAACCAGAATCGCTAAGGGCAAAGGCGACGGATATTACGCCTAGGTGGGGAAGGATACCTCATTCGGTATCCTCATAACGATTTTTACGCAGCGCATATGCAACTGACATGCCGACGTTTATCGCTGCAAATCCTTACTACAGGCTTACAAGGCCTCATCTGCATAGTCAGAGCCGAGTGGCCCTACCCGCAGGATATAGCCTGCGTCACGGATGATATTTCCTGCACTCTCGAGAAACAAATTCGCGTGGCTGCCGGGTGCGTAGATGCAGCGCAGCTCAATTGCAAAATCCAGCCCCTGCTCAACCAGTTCCTGCAACGCCGGATACGCGACAAAAATTTCGCCACTTTCTATATAGCGCAGACAGGTATTCAGCTTGGTTTGTAACAGCTGTAAATGCAGGTCGTCCCAAACCAGGTCGTCGATGATAGCCAAAGTGCAGACTGCGCCCGCCTGATCCAGGCTGACGCTATCTATCAGTTCGGTTTGTTCTACGGTCATGCGCGCAGTCCGGCGGGCACTGTAGATTCAGCGCTTGATCAGTTGCTTTTCGAAAGCAATATCGGACTTGGTCTGGCGGCGCGGCTTCTGCGGACCGTAGGCTTTGACGAAGATGACGAATTCATCTAGCGGCAAACGTTCGCTGACGATGACCGGCTTATCACCGGCGTTATCGACCAGATAAAACAACTCCTCAGAAGTACGCACCATTGCATAGTGTTCATTCCCGCTACGTTCTTTCAGTCGCTCAACGGCGGCGGTGGCTTTGGTTGATCTCATACTTTCCTCGGCTTAGGGTACAGGCGACTTAGCGCAAACGCGCGGTCAGCATCCAGTAATGTTCAAAATAATGAACACGCATATCTTTCAGCAAAGGGCCCAGGCGTTTGCGCAAGGTGCTGCTGGTGTAGTAATTCTTCAGGACTTCGTAACGCTCACCATTTGGTGCCGCATGGATCTGGTAGGTATTGCCTTCCAGGTCGGTACGCGCGATCACGGTTTTCTCGGTATCGACCTGCGAATTGTCGACCAGCACCAGCAAGCCGTCCGCACCTATGATCTTGCGGATGCGACCTATCACTTCCACCTGATCCTGGCGGCGCACATGCGACCACCAGAAACCGGCGAAGCAGGCAGTGAACTCACCTTCAACCTTGGGATCGAGCGCGTCAGCAACTGCAAACTGCACGATATCTTCCGGCAACTCACGGGTTTTGGCTTGCTCCAGCAAACCCGGATTGATGTCGGTTGCCAGCACCGATGCCGCGTATTCCGCCAGCTCATCGGTCCAGTAGCCATCGCCGCACGCCAGTTCCAGCACATGCTGGTCTGTCATCAGGTTGCGCAGATTGTCCATGATGTCGTCCAGCGCATCTGCGCCGTCCGGGTTTTCGATATCCTCTTCATCGAAGTTATCGCGGACCGCGTAGTACTCGGCCATATCGGTGTTTACCGGTTTAATCATGCTGCTTCTGCTTCCAGTTCAAAATAGTGAATACTCATTCAAAGTTCATACATGTCTTTTTCGCCGTTCAAGACCTGCTCGACCAGCTTGCGGTTGAGGGTAGGCGTCAGCAACTCGATGAACGTAAATACATAGCTGCGCAAGTATGCGCCCTGCTTCAGCGCCACGCGTGACACATTGGTACCGAACAAATGTCCGGCCGGAATCGCACGCAGGTTCTTGTCGCGCTCCGGATCGAAAGCCATACCGGCGATGATGCCTATACCCATGCCCAGTTCGACATAGGTTTTAATCACATCCGCATCGATCGCTTCCAGCAACACATCCGGCTTCAGGTTACGCAGACTGAACGCATGGTCTATCTTGTTGCGTCCGGCAAACGCGCTGTCATATGTAATCAGCGGGTAAGCGGTTAATTCTTCCAGCGTGATCGACTTGGACTTGAGCAAGGGATGGTCTACCGGCACCACCACCTGATGCTCCCATTGATAGCACGGCAAGGAGATCAGGCCATCTATGCTGGCGATCGATTCGGTGGCGATTGCCAGGTCAGCCTGGTCCATCAGCACCATATCGGCGACCTGCTTCGGGTTGCCTTGCAGCAATGACAAGCGCACCTTGGGGAATTTCTGTGTAAACGCCTGTACTACCTTAGGCAGCGAATAGCGCGCCTGGGTATGCGTGGTGGCGATCGTAAAGCTGCCGCTGTCATGTGCGGCGAATTCATTGCCTATGCGTTTGAGGCCGTCAATTTCCTGCATGATCAGCTCAACCGACTTCAAAACTGCCCGTCCCGGCTCGGTCAGGCCGCGGATACGCTTGCCGTGGCGCGAGAAAATATCGACGCCCAGCTCTTCTTCCAACTCAATAATTGCCTTGGAGACACCTGGTTGAGAGGTAAACAGTGCCTTGGCAGCCTCGGTCAAATTAAAGTTCTGCCGCACCGCTTCCCGGACGAAGCGAAGTTGATGAAGATTCATGTCTTCCCCTCATGTTTTCAACTGAATACACGCATTTGCGCGTTCCAGTCATTTTTCATTATTGCTTATGCCAAAAAAGCATATAAGCAAATAATTAGTAAGTAGTTTGGAATAAGGCTCAAGTTTATTACTATTCGCCCTACTTTGCGCGAGGTCTTATGTCGGTTACTTATATTGTTTCAGGTTTTGCTGTCGGTTTACTGGTCGGTCTGACCGGTGTCGGCGGCGGCTCCCTGATGACACCGCTCCTTACCCTGCTGTTTGGCGTCTCGCCAACGGTAGCGGTCGGGACCGACCTCGCCTTCGCTTCGACCACCAAGATCGCAGGCACTTTTGCCCACCGTTACAAGGGCAATGTGCACTGGGATATCGTCAAGCAACTCTGCCTGGGCGCACTGCCTGCAGCGGTGCTGACTACCCTCGTATTGAAGTACCTCGGCGGCCTCGACAAGGAAATCGGCCAGGTCATACGCTACTCGATCGCCGGCTCCGTCATGCTGACCGTGATCGCGCTGATTTTCCGTACCCGCCTGCAAAACTGGATGAGCGCTCATCCCAACCGTCAATTCCACGGCAAAAAACTGGTCATAGCGACCATAGTTTCGGGTGCAATTCTCGGTACATTGGTTACAATCTCGTCTATTGGTGCAGGAGCAATCGGCGCCACCATACTGGTTCTGCTTTATCCACGCCTGACACCGGCCGAAATTGCCGGTACCGACATAGCCTATGCAGTGCCTTTGACCGCAATTGCGGCGCTCGGCCACTGGTGGCTCGGATCGATCCATTGGGAATTACTGGCCATGCTGTTGCTGGGCTCCGTGCCGGGCATCACCCTCGGATCGCTGGCGTCACGAGCCATACCGGAAAAAGTATTGCGCGTTCTGTTGGCTACCACGCTGACGACCGTTGCCTTCAAGTTAGTTTACTAAGGAATTGAGATGTATCGCTACGATCAATACGACCATCAAATCGTTAAAGAACGCATCGCGCAATACCGCGATCAAGTCCGTCGTCGCTTGTCCGACGAACTGGCAGAGGATGAATTCCGTATCCTGCGCCTGCAAAACGGCCTCTACCTGCAACGCCACGCCTACATGCTGCGCATCGCCGTACCGTACGGCCTGCTGTCGTCGGCGCAGATGCGCATGTTCGGCCATATCGCCCGCAAGTACGACCGCGGCTATGGTCACTTCACGACCCGTCAAAACATCCAGTTCAACTGGATCAACCTGGAACAGACTCCAGACATCCTGACTGAACTGGCTTCGGTCGAGATGCACGCGATCCAGACTTCCGGTAACTGCATCCGCAACACCACTTCGGACGAACTGGCTGGCGTCGCCGCCGACGAAATCGTCGATCCGCGTCCGTATGCTGAAATCATCCGCGAATGGAGCACCTTCCATCCGGAATTCGCTTACCTGCCACGTAAATTCAAGATCGCCATCAATGGCGCAGTCGAAGACCGTGCGGCAACTGCCGTGCATGACATCGGCCTGCACGTGATCAAGAACGAACAAGGCGAAGTCGGCTTCCGCGTTATGGTAGGCGGTGGCATGGGCCGTACTCCTATCCTCGGCAGCGTGATCTGCGAATTCCTGCCATGGCGTCACGTCATGACCTATCTGGAAGCAATCCTGCGTGTCTACAACCAATACGGCCGTCGCGACAATATTTATAAAGCGCGTATCAAGATCCTGGTTAAAGCAATCGGTATCGATGAATATCGTCGCCAGGTCGAAGCAGAATGGCAAGACATCAAGGACGGTCCGGGCACCCTGACTGAAGAAGAGCTGCAACGCGTTTCCGCATTCTTCACCATGCCTGCTTACGACACCCTGCCAGCAACAGATGCAGCGTTTGAACAGCACAAGGCAGAAAACAAAGCCTTCAACAGCTGGCTCAGCCGCAACGTCAAGGCACACAAAGTAAGTGGCTATGCCGCAGTCGTGCTGTCGTTGAAGAAAACCGGCGTACCGCCGGGCGACGCAACTGCCGAACAACTGGACTTCATGGCGGAGCTGGCTGATCGCTACAGCTTTGGCGAACTGCGCGTTACGCATGAACAAAACGTCGTATTGTCCGACGTCAAGATTGCCGATCTCTACGCAGTATGGGAAGCGGCTAAATCGCACGGCCTCGCTACACCTAACATCGGCTTGCTGACCGACATCATCTGCTGCCCTGGCGGCGACTTTTGCTCGCTGGCCAATGCCAAATCGATTCCTATCGCGGAAGCGATAGCTGAGCGTTTCGACAGCCTCGACTTCCAGCATGACATCGGCGATATCGAACTCAACATCTCCGGCTGTATCAATGCCTGCGGTCACCATCACGTCGGCAACATCGGCATTCTGGGTGTCGATAAAGACGGCGCTGAGTGGTACCAGGTATCTATCGGCGGTGCACAAGGCAATACCAGCTCGATCGGCAAAATCATCGGCCCATCGTTCTCGGCACATCAAATGCCGACCGTGATCGAACGCCTGCTCGAAGTCTATGTCCGCGACCGTATCGAAGATGAACGCTTCATCGATACCACACGCCGTATCGGCGTCACGCCATTCAAGGAACATGTGTACGCAACACCGATCAAGGTAGCGCACGCCGCAGGAGAAGATGCATATGCTTAACATCATCAAAGACAAAGCCGTAGTCGGCACCGACGACTGGAACCTGCTGCGCCTGGCAGAAGGTGAAACTGCTGAAACCGTTGTGGTCCCAGCCGGTAAAGTCATCGTCCCGCTGACCGTCTGGCAGGCACAGGCTGCTACCCTGAAAGCACGCAACGATGTCGGCGTCTGGCTCGCCAGCGACGAACGTCCGGAAGCATTGAAAGACGACACCGCCACCCTGCAAATGATCGCAGTCGACTTCCCTAAATTTGGTGACGGTCGTGGTTACTCGATCGCTTACAACCTGCGCATGCGCTTCGACTACACCGGCGAACTGCGTGCAGTCGGCGATGTATTGCGCGATCAATTGTTCTACATGCAGCGCGTCGGCTTCAACTCGTTTGCAGTGCGCGCTGACCGTGACGTCAACGATGCATTGAAAGGCTTGAGTGACTTCTCCGAAAGCTATCAGCAATCGTGGGACAAAAAGACACCTTTGTTCCGTCGTGTAGATCGTCAGGCTGCGGCACCAAAATGAATGATGCAGATTTCGCCGCGCTGGTAGCGGCCACCAAGGAAATACTGCAGCGCGTAGCGGATCAATTCGCACCTGCAGTCTTCGCTTCCAGCTTGGCGGCGGAAGATATGGTGCTGACCGACATGATCCTGCGCGACAAACTGCCTATCAGCATTTTTACGCTGGAAACCGGCCGCCTGCATGCAGAAACGCTGAGCGTGCTGGACCGCATCAAGGAAACCTACGGTTACGACGTCGAGCTGTATCGCCCGCAACCGGAAGCGGTGGAAGCGTACGTCCAGCAAAACGGCCTCAACGCTTTCTATGAAAGCGTCGACATGCGTAAAGAATGCTGCCGTATCCGCAAGGTGGAACCTCTGAACCGCGCGCTGGCAGGCAAGCACTCGTGGGTGACCGGCCAGCGTCGTGCGCAATCGACCACCCGCGCCGCACTCGATGTGCAGGAACAGGACGATGCGCATGCAATGACCAAATTCAATCCGCTCGCGGATTGGTCGGAAGAGGATGTCTGGCACTACATACGCAGCAACCATGTGCCATACAACCCGCTGCACGACAAAGGTTATCCATCCATCGGTTGCGAACCCTGCACCCGTGCCATCCAGCCAGGCGAAGACGTACGCGCCGGACGCTGGTGGTGGGAAAACCCGGAATCCAAGGAATGCGGCCTGCACGTCGTAGACGGCAAGCTGATCAGAATCAAACCCGTAGCAACTAACGCCTGAGATCCTATGAACACAGTAGTCGACAAATTATTCCTCGATAGCGCCAGCAACAAGCACCTGGACTGGCTGGAATCGGAAGCCATCCACATCATGCGTGAAGTGGCAGCTGAATGCGCCAACCCGGCATTGCTGTTTTCCGGCGGCAAGGACTCGGTCGTGATGTTGCGCCTGGCGGAAAAAGCGTTCCGTCCTGGCAAATTCCCGTTCCCGCTGGTGCACATCGACACCGGTCACAACTTCGACGAAGTGATCTCCTTCCGCGACAAGCGCGCGGCTGAACTGGGCGAACGCCTGATCGTTGGTTCGGTCGAAGACTCGATCAAACGCGGCACCGTGCGCCTGCGCAATCCTTTGACCGACTCGCGCAATGCAGCACAAGCTGTGACCTTGCTGGAAACCATCGCTGAACACAAATTCGACGCCTGCATAGGCGGTGCCCGCCGTGATGAAGAAAAAGCACGCGCCAAGGAACGTATCTTTTCCTTCCGCGATGAATTCGGCCAATGGAATCCCAAGGCACAACGTCCTGAACTCTGGGACCTGTACAACACCCGCGTCCACCCGGGCGAAAACATGCGCGTGTTCCCGATCTCGAACTGGACCGAACTCGACGTCTGGCAATACATCGCCCGCGAAAAACTCGAACTGCCGTCGATCTACTTTGCGCATCAGCGTGAAGTAATTCCGCGCAATGGCTTGCTGGTACCACTGACACCATTGACCCCGGCCAAGGAAGGCGAAACCGTCGAAACCCAGACCGTACGTTTCCGTACCGTCGGCGACATCTCCTGCACCTGCCCGGTCTCGTCGGATGCCGATAGCGTTGAAGCGATCATTGCAGAAACAGCTGTCACCCAAATCACCGAGCGCGGCGCGACCCGCATGGACGATCAGACGTCCGAAGCATCGATGGAAAAACGTAAAAAAGAAGGATATTTCTAATGAACGCTGTAGTTGCAGATCAATTGTCGGGCAAGAATGCCGCTAACCCATCGGCTGAACGCGGCCTGCTGCGCTTCATTACCGCTGGTTCCGTCGACGACGGCAAAAGCACACTGATCGGTCGCCTGCTGTTCGACAGCAAAGGCATCTTCGCTGATCAGCTGGATGCGATGTCGCGTGCCAAGCACAAACGCACCGTCGGCGACACCATCGACTTGTCCTTGCTGACCGATGGCCTGGAAGCAGAACGTGAACAAGGTATCACCATCGACGTAGCATATCGCTACTTCGCTACGCCTAAACGCAAATTCATCATCGCCGACACCCCGGGCCACGAGCAATACACCCGCAACATGGTGACTGGTGCGTCGACTGCAGACGCCGTCATCATCCTGATCGACGTCTCCAAGGTCAAACTGGGCGACGACGGCAGCGTGAAATTGCTGATCCAGACCAAACGCCATTCGACCATCGCACACTTGCTGCAAATCGAACACGTCATTGTGGCTGTCAACAAAATGGATCTGGTCAACTATGACCAGACCGTCTACGACCGCATCGTGGCAGCCTACTCGGAATTCGCCAAAACACTGGGCCTGAAAGACATCCGCCCTATCCCGCTGTCCGCCCTCACTGGTGACAACGTGGTTGAAAGCGCAGGCAATATGCCGTGGTATCAGGGTCCTACCCTGATCGAATTGCTGGAATCGCTTAGTGTCTACGATGAATCGCACGACGAACCATTCCGCTTCCCGGTACAACTGGTCGCGCGTCACAACGGCCATGAAGCCGATGACTTCCGTGGTTATATGGGCCGTATCGAAGCCGGTAAAGTCAGCAAGGGTGACAAGCTGGTGATCCAGCCTAGCGGCCAGACTGCCACCGTCAAAGATATCCAGACCCTCGATGGTTCGCTGGAACAGGCAGTGGTCGGTCAATCGATCACCCTGCTGCTGGAAGAGTATGTCGACATTTCGCGTGGCGACATGTTGTCCGCTGCAAACCGTCCGGCTGAATTGCTCAAGACCGTGACTGCAGACCTGTGCTGGCTGTCGGAAGAAGCGCTGGATACCCGTCGCAAATACTGGCTCAAGCACACCACCCGTCAAGTGGCTGCACGTGTAACCAAGATTGATACCCTGCTCGACATCAATACCCAGGAAAAACGTCCTGCTGATGAAGTCAAACTCAACGGTATCGCACGCGTCACGCTGAATGTTGCGCAACCACTGGCCGCAGATGCCTATGATGAAATCCGTTCCACCGGTTCCTTCATCCTGATTGACGAAGTCACGCATCAAACCGTGGCTGCCGGCATGATCCGTCTGGCTTAAGAGGCGCTAGCCAGAAACACTGCAGCATGACTGAAACGAAAAAAGCGTACGGCAAAGTCTATCTGATCGGTGCCGGGCCCGGTGCCGTCGATCTGATCACCGTACGCGGTGCGCGCATCCTGGCGCAAGCCGATGTCGTGCTGCACGACGCACTGGTCACACCAGAAATGCTGGAGCTGTGTCCGCAGGCAGAGAAAATCTCTGTCGGCAAACGCAGCGGCCAGCGCTCTACCGCGCAACTCGCGATCAATCAACTGCTGGTCGATTGCGCTGCCAAATACAAACTGGTGGTACGCCTGAAAGGCGGCGATCCGATGTTGTTCGGACGCGCCGATGAAGAACTGCATGCGCTCGAAGCGCACGGCATAGAAATCGAAATCATACCGGGCATCACCACCGCTTTCGCTGCTGCCGCAGCGGCCCAGCTACCGCTGACCAAACGCGGCATCGCACGCAGCATTGCCTTTTTTACTTCCGCCACAGCACCGAATCAACCGGACCAGCTCACACTGCCGGATTGCGACACGCTGATCCAGTACATGGGCGGCCGTGAAGCCATGGTCACCGCACAAAAACTATTGGAACAAGGTCGATCCCCCGACCTGCCCGTCGTCATCGTGGAAAACTGCAGTCTGGCGAATCAAAAGATAGTGCGCATGAACTTGCGCGAACTGGAACGCGGTTTGCTGGATACGCAGGGACCGGTGCTGGTGATGATAGGTGCAGCGCTCGCCGCACGTGATTGAGTAGAGTCAACCCAACGTGGCCACGCAATAACTGGCCATCGCCTTCAGTACCTGTTCATTTTCCCCGACTGCTTCAACGATCTTGAAACTGACGGCAGGATGTTGTTGCTTCAATTCGTCTACGATGCGCGGCAAATCCGCCCGCACATGACCGCCCTGCCCAAGGAAGACCGGGACGACCGTCACATCTGTCACGCCAGCCTGTACCAACTCAGCAGTCAGCTCAGGTAAACGCGGCGTCATCAATTCCAGGAAAGCCAGCTTTACCACTGACTCGGGCGATTGCGCCTGCACCAGCGCCTGCAAGCGCTGGAACGGTTCGGCCCAGCGCGGATCGCGCGCACCATGCGCAAACAGGATCAGCGCACGCGTCTTCATCAGTGACGCTCAACCCACAGCAAGGCACCCACTGCCACCGTCAGGAATAACAAACTCGGCAGGATGGCCGTCGCAAATGGCGGCCAGGTATTGAGCAAACCCAGATGCGAGAACAGGCTGTTAATCAACTGGAAGCTGACACCTATCATGATGCCGGTAAAAATCTTCAGGCTGACGCCACCGGAGCGGAAATGCAGATAAGCAAACGGCAAGGCCAGCGCCATCATGACGAACACGGCGAATGGATAAACGATTTTCTTCCACAACGCGATTTCATAACGCACGGTATCGCGATTGTTTTCCGACAGGTATTGCGTGTAATTCACCAGTGCGATGGCGGACATGGTGGCCGGATCGGTAAAGCCTACCGACAGGATCTCCGGTGTCATTTCGGACACCAGCGATTTGCTGGCAAACTTGCTGGTCGAAATCGCGGTGGTGATATCGGTTGCGGTGACCGCACCCTGTAATTTGGTTTCGCCGAATGCTGCTTCGGTACCGTCATGCAAAGTCCAGGTATTGCCACCGGCGTAATCTGCCGAGCCTGCCGTGATCAATGCGGTCAGGTGGAAATTGCGATTGAACTCGTAAATCTTCAGGTTCACCAGCTTGCCATCGGACTTCAGTTCACGCACGTTGACGAAACGCGAGCCTACGACTTCACCGTCCTGGCCATTGGTACGAATCACATCCTTGGTCCACAGGCCGGAACGGAATTCCTGCGCCAGCGCACCGCCCTGGCTGGTGACGCGTATCTTCTCCGCCATATTCGACGTGATAGGCACGACAAATTCACCGAACACAAAGGTAATCAGTGCGAACACCACGCCGATCTTGAACAGAATCATGCCCACCATCGCAGTCGACATGCTGGATGCGCGCATGATGGTGAATTCCGACCGTGCCGCGAATTGCGACAGCGCCCAGATCGTACCGATCAGGGCAGCAATCGGCATCAGCTCATACACATAGCCTGGCATTTCCATCACGACGTACAGGAAAGCATGCTGGATCTTGTAGCCGCCATGACCGACCGACTTCAGCTCGCCGACCATATCGAAGAAGGCAAACAAGGCGAGGAAGGCGATCAGCACGAACAGGACTGAACGGCCGATTTCCAGTGAAAAATATTTTTGCAGGATCTTCATGCCGCCTTCCGTCCCAGGCAAGTGCGCTTGAGCGCCGACCAGGCCACCAATGGGTGATAACGGCTATTCACTTTCAGGCGCCACGCAAAAAAAACTGCGAGCACGATCAGCGCCACCAGATGCACCGGCCACCAGGCCAGCAACAGGGTCGAACGGTTTTGCACCACGGTCGCCTGTGCGTAACTCAGCATATTGCTATAGAAGACAAACAGGAACAGCGCGATCAGCAAGTTGGCCGAACGGCCACCACGCGGATTGACGAAGCCGAGCGGGATCGCCAGCAGCATCAGCAGGATGCCCATCAAAGGCAGCGAGATACGCCATAACAATTCGCCGTCGTTGAAGTTATTCCGCTGGCTCAGGAGCTCACGGGTCGAAGTCGCACGCGCCGAGGTATCGCCAACCAGCGCTTTCGATTGGCTGGCAACCAGCACGCCGTAACGATCAAACTCCATCAACTCAAAATCGGATTGGGTCGGCACACCGTCATAGCGGCGTCCCTGATGCATGACGAGGAATTTATCGCCAGATGGATCTATCTCTACCGTGCCCTCTTTCGCCACCACCACGCTGGTCTTGCCGTTGCGCATGCTGCTGACGAAAATATTCTTCACCTTGGTCGAATCACCGGACACACCTTCAACGAAGAAGACGCGGTCGGACGACGAAGACTCCTGGAATTTACCCGGCGAGACGCGGGCGATATCTTCACGGTTCGCATAGCGCTCTTTATATACAGCGCTTTGCTGATTGGACCAGGGCGTCAGGAAAAAGCTGAGTACTGCCGTAAGTGTCACGATAGGCAGGCCAAACATCAGGACCGGCCGTATCCATTTGGCCAAGCTGAGGCCGGACGCGAACCAGACCACCATCTCGGAATCCTGGTAACTACGCGTTACCACCAGCAACACGGCGACAAAGCCGGTCAGGTTCAACAGGATGGGCAGGTAATTGAGTGCGGAAAAACCGAGCAACGCGACCACATCAGCGGACGCGATCTTGCCACCCGCAGCCTGCCCCAGAATACGAATCAAGGTGACCGTGATCGTAATAGTAAAAAGGGTAGTGAAGACGGCGCCAGCGGTACTTAGCAAATCGCGTCGGAGCGCGCGCTGAAAAATCATTGGGAGGCTATAATCGTGAATCGACAAGGAGAGTAACGCATGGACTTTAGCATAAAACCATTGGACGCAAAAAGCACTATCGGCGCTATCAAGACGGGCTGTATCGCAGTTGCCGTATTTGAAGATAAGAAACTGTCATCGGCAGCACAGGCACTGGATCGCAAGGGCGAAATCAGCGCTGCGCTCAAGTCCGGCGACATTACCGGCAAGGCTGGCTCCAGCCTGCTGCTGCGCGGCCTGAACGGCGGCGTTGCTGAACGCGTATTGCTGGTCGGCCTCGGCAAGCAGGACGCGGTGTCTGAAAAGGATTTCAACGCTGCGGCCCAGGCCGTAGTGCGTGCATTTACTACCCTCGGCAGCACCGAAGCTGTCATTGCCCTGCCATTTGACGCCGTCACCGGCCGCGACAGCGCATGGTCTATCCGCAGCACCATCCTCAGCGCACGCGAAGCGGCTTACCGTTTCGACAGCCTGAAAAGCAAGAAAGACCCGGCACCCAACGGCGTCAAGAAAATCGCCTTTGCCGTGCCGTCGGCAGCAGTCAACAGCGCCAAGGAAGCGATTACCCAGGCAGTAGCCGTGGCCAACGGTATGGAGCTGACCAAGGACCTGGGCAACTTCCCGGCCAATGTCTGCACCCCGACCTACCTGGCCAATACCGCCAAGAAAATGGCGAAAGAATTCAAGCTGGACGTCGAAGTGCTGGACCGCAAGCAATTGCAGGCACTCAAAATGGGCAGCTTCCTGTCCGTCACCAACGGCAGCGTCGAACCACCTAAATTCATCGTCCTCAAGCACAACGGCGGCAAAGCCAAGGATGCGCCTGTCGTGCTGGTCGGCAAAGGCATCACCTTTGATTCCGGCGGCATCTCGCTGAAACCGGGCGCAGCCATGGATGAAATGAAATACGACATGGGTGGCGCGGCTTCCGTGCTCGGTACCATGCGCGCGATTGCCGAGCTCAAACTCAAGCTCAACGTCATCGTCGTCATCCCGACCTGCGAAAACATGCCGTCCGGCAGCGCGACCAAACCAGGTGACATCGTCACCTCCATGTCCGGCCAGACCATCGAAATCCTGAACACGGATGCCGAAGGCCGCCTGGTATTGTGCGACGCGCTGACCTATGTCGAACGCTTCAAACCGGCAGCTGTAGTCGACGTGGCAACCCTGACCGGTGCCTGTATCGTCGCGCTCGGTCATCACAACTCCGGCTTGTTCACCCGCAATGACGATGCGCACGACGCGCTGGCCAACGAATTGCTCACAGCCGGTAAAGTTGCAGGCGACACCGCATGGCGCTTGCCTATCGAAGACAGCTATCAGGAGCAACTGAAGTCGAATTTTGCCGACATGGCGAATATCGGCGGCCCGGCAGCTGGCTCAGTCACCGCAGCCTGCTTCCTCGAGCGCTACACCAAGAAATACACCTGGGCGCATCTGGACATCGCGGGTACCGCATGGAAAAGCGGCGCAGCCAAGGGTTCAACCGGACGTCCGGTGCCCCTGCTGACCACCTTCCTGATTAACCGCGCGCAAGCCGCCAAATAAGGTAGCCCCAGGCAGAACCATGCGCATCTGGCCGCAAGGCTGGATGCGCAGTTTTATTCAGCATCCGGTACTACTGCTTATCCCATCATAAGCACGCACTCTTTCCATAAAGGAAATCCCATGATCGTTCTGGTCACAGGTGCAACTTCAGGCTTCGGCGCTGAAATGGCACGCAAATTTGCACAACATGGTCACAAAGTAATCGCTACCGGGCGCCGCCAGGATCGCTTGGATGAGCTCGCCGCAGAAATCGGCGCGTCGGTACTGACCGTTCCCATGGACGTCACCGACAAGGCATCCATCGCCGCAGCATTGGCCAGCCTGCCGCCGGAATGGCAAGAAATTGATGTCCTGATCAATAACGCCGGTCTCGCGCTCGGCGTCGCTCCGGCACAATCCGCCTCGCTGGAACAATGGGAAACCATGATAGAGACCAACTGCAAGGGTCTGGTCACCGTCACCCGCCTGTTGCTGCCGGAAATGCTCAAGCGCAATCGCGGCACCATCATCAACATCAGTTCCAGCGCTGGCGCTTATGCCTATCCGGGGGCCAACGTCTATGGTGCCAGCAAAGCCTTCGTCGACCAATTCACCCGCAACCTGCGTGCCGACCTGGTCGGAACCGGCGTCCGGGCGTCGAATATCGCACCGGGTCTGGCTGGCGGCACTGAATTCTCGAATGTAAGGCTGAAAGATGATGCCGCTGCGGCCAAGGTATATGAAGGTACGGTGCCACTGAGCCCGGCCGATATTGCCGAAACTGCATACTGGATCGCGACCCTGCCCGCCCACGTCAACATCAACCACATCGAATTGATGCCGACTTGCCAGGGTTTCGGACCGCTGTTCATCAAGCGCAATACCTGAAGCGACCCCTAAAAGCACCGGATTTTGGCTGCAAGCAGGCGCTATCTGCAGCCAAAACTGTAAATTCAGGTAACAAGCTTGTAATGCTGATTAAATATCATCGATAATCGAACATTGATTTGCAGTATTCATCAGCACACTACAGGACACTGCTGCAGCACTGTCCAGCCAGGGTAAATATCCAAGATGTTGTTAAATTTTACGTGGACCGTACGCGTCTACTATGAAGATACCGATGCCGGTGGCGTCGTCTTCTACGCCAACTACCTGAAATTCTTTGAGCGCGCGCGCACCGAATGGCTGCGCAGCGCCGGTATCAACCAGCAATTGATGACCGAAACGCATGGCGTCATGTTCGTCGTCAAAAGCACCGCAGTGGACTATCACGCACCAGCCAAACTCGATAATGAACTGAAATTAACGGTCGTAGTCGAAAGGATGGGCCGCGCTTCGGTGCAGTTCATACAGGAAGCGTGGCGTATCAACGGCGAGCATAAAGAATTGCTGGCGACCGGACGCATCAAAGTCGGTTGCGTCGATACACAGAACTTCAAACCCAGCCAGATTCCCAGCCAGGTAATGGATAGCATTAAAACCCTGGAACCACGCGCGGCAGATTAAGCGGTAAAACATCTGCCCGCAAGGCGCTCCAGACATAAATACATAAGGCAAATGCAAGGCAAAACCGCACCGCCTCAAGCAAGATACGCATACAATTGACCAAATTCGACTAAATCACACTTCCATGACCGTCACCCAAGACCTTTCCTTCGTCCACCTCATCACCAACGCTTCGGTTCTTGTACAACTCGTCATGGCGCTTTTGCTGGCCGTGTCGGTCATGAGCTGGACTTATATCTTCCGCAAAATGTTCGCGATCAAAAACGCGCGTTTGCAAACAGAAGAATTCGAACGCGCCTTCTGGTCCGGTGGCGACCTCAACACCCTCTACCTCGAAGCCACGTCCAACCGTCGCAAAAACAATGGTTCGACCGGAGCACTGGAACGCATCTTTGAAGCCGGCATGAGCGAATTCAACAAAGCCAAGGGTGCTAACGACGCTTTCCACATCAATGCCCGCCTCGACGGTGCACGTCGTGCCATGCGTGCTGCTTACCAGCGTGAAATGGATGCACTGGAATCTCACCTCGCCTTCCTGGCCTCGGTCGGTTCGGTGTCACCTTACGTCGGTTTGTTCGGTACTGTATGGGGCATCATGAATGCGTTCCGTGGCCTGGCCAACGTACAGCAAGCTACCCTAGCTGCAGTTGCACCAGGTATTGCCGAAGCACTGATCGCAACCGCAATCGGCCTGTTCGCTGCGATCCCGGCCGTGGTTGCTTACAACCGTTACTCGCACGATATCGATCGCCTGGCGATACGTTTCGAGAGCTTCGTTGAAGAATTCTCGAACATCCTGCAACGCCAGACCCGATAAGGACGCCAGCGATGTCATTCTCATCCGGTAGCATGCGCGGCGGCCGTTCCCGCAAGTTCAAATCCGAAATCAACGTCGTGCCGTATATCGACGTCATGCTGGTATTGCTGGTGATCTTCATGGTGGCGGCACCGCTCACCAATCCTGGCGTCATCAATCTGCCGAACGCAGCTAAATCGACCTTGCCGCCGACCGAATACATACGCATAGACTTGCGTCCGGACACCTCAGCCACGCTGACTATCGCGGGCAGCAAAAGCGGCAAGGCAGCAACCGAGACTGCCGCCAATCGCGCTGCACTGGCGCAAAAACTGCAAGCCATACACGCTGATCGTCCGGAATTGCCAGTCATGATTTCGGCCGATAAAAACATCAAATACGACGAGGTGATACAAGCCATCTCGGAAGCCAAAAAACTTGGGATAGAGCGAGTTGGGCTGGCAACCAAGTGAAGCCAGTTTTATAACCGCAGTTTTATGACAGATACCACCCCGTACACCGTACCGAAAGAACCAGGTCGCTGGCGCGCCATTACGCTGGCGGCAGCGGTGCATGCTGCGCTGCTGGTGTTTTTCTGGATAGGGATAGACTGGCAAAGCGAAACCCCGGTCGCAGTACAAGCCGAGATCTGGGACATGCAAGCAAAGGAAGCGGCACCGTTGCCGCCGGAACCGGAGCCTACGCCACAACCCAAACCTGAACCCAAGCCCATCATCAAGGAAACGCCTAAAGCGGAGCCGATAGAACCGCCTGCACCGAAAGTAGACATCGCGCTCGAACGCGAAAAGAAACGCAAAGAGCAGGAGCGCAAGGACAAACTGGCGCAGGAAGAAAAAGAGAAAAAGCTCAAGCAACAGGCTGAACAGGACAAACAGCAAAAGCTGGATAAGCAGGCCGCCGATAAAAAAGCCGCCGAGCAACAGCAAAAAGCTGACCTTGAGAAAAAACGCAAACAGGAAGCAGCCGATGCCGCCGTGCGCGACAAGATACGTGCCGACGAAATGCGTCGCCTGACTGGTGCCGTCGGCAGTGGCGGTACCGGCGAAGCAGCCAAATCGCAAGGCAGCGGCCGTGCGGATAGTGGCTATGCCGATAAAATTCGTGCCAAGATCCGTCAAAACACGACATTTATCGTACCTGACAACTTAAGCGGGAATCCTGCTGTCGAATTCGATGTCGAACTGCTGCCTGACGGCTCGCTGCGCGGTGAACCGCGTCTGCGCAAGTCATCAGGCGTCGGCGGTTTCGATGAAGCCGTCAAACGCGCGATCGAACGTTCGCAACCTTTCCCACCCGATAAATCCGGCACCGTTCCGAGCCGCTTTATCGTCGTTCACAAACCGAAAGATCAGTAAGCCATGATAAAGACGACTTTCTTACGCTCATTCGCGGTAATTGCCCTCTTCATTACCACCCTCGCCCATGCACAATTACGGGTGGAAATTGCAGGTGTCGGCGCCAACCAGATTCCGGTCGCGATTGCAGCCTTCGGTGACGAAACGCTTGCTCCGCAGCAAATCAGCGCCATCATCAAGGCTGACCTGCAACGCAGCGGCTTCTTCAAAATCATCGATACCGGTGGCGTCCTGACCGAAAACTCGCAGCTCAACCTTGCCGACTGGAAATCCCGTGGCGCGGATGCGATCGTAGTCGGCAGCGTATCGCGCCTGGCCGATGGTCGCTTTGAAGTGCGTTATCGTCTGTTCGACACCGTCAAAGGTACACAGCTGTCATCACTGGCGCTGGCCTCGCAACCACAATTCCTGCGCGTCTCGGCACACAAAGTAGCTGACGACGTCTATGAAAAACTGACCGGCATCAAGGGCGCGTTCGCCACCCGCATTGCTTACGTCACCAAATCGGCCAAGGAATTCCGCCTCGAAATCGCTGACTCCGACGGTGAAGGCACTCAAGTCGCACTGCGCTCGAATGAACCTATCATCTCGCCTTCATGGTCGCCAGACGGCACCAAAGTTGCCTATGTTTCATTTGAAAACAAAAAACCTGTCGTCTACATCCAGGATCTGGTGAGCCGCAAACGTACCGTCGCCGCCAACTTCAAGGGTAGCAACTCGGCACCATCGTGGGCACCAGACGGCAATCGCCTGGCAGTCGCACTCTCGCGTGACGGCCTGACCCAGGTCTTCGTCGTCAACGCCGACGGTACCGGCCTGCGCCGCCTGAGCAACTCGAACGGCATCGACACCGAGCCGCAATTCTCGGCTGACGGTCAAAGCATCTACTTCACCAGTGACCGCAGCGGCGGCCCGCAAATCTACAAAATGGGCGCAAATGGTGGTGAAGCGCGTCGCGTCACCTTCAGCGGCAGCTACAACATCAGCCCGCGTATTTCGCCAGATGGCAAATATTTGGCCTATATTTCGCGTCGCGAAGGCAAATTCCAACTATTTCTGCTGGATTTGACCAATGGTCAGGAACAACGCTTGTCGGATACCGTCAAAGACGAATCACCGAGCTTTTCGCCTAACGGTAAATATTTGATGTATGCAACCGAGTCCGGCCGTCGCGGCACCCTGGCAGTGGTTTCGGTTGATGGTCAGGTAAAACAGCGCCTGACCACGCAGGCAGGCGATATACGTGAGCCCACATGGGGCCCGTTTATGAAATAATGCACACCATATCGATTTTTAACACCCAACGCTTAACTTACACAAACAGGGGAATAACATGCGCGCCTTAACATCCGTTTTTATCTTATCAAGTGCACTGCTGATGGCAGCTTGCTCGTCAACCAAACTGGACGACAAAGCACCAGTAGAAGATCGTACTGGCTCAAGCGCAACAGCTGATCCACGCTCGGTTGGTACCGTCAATGCATCCAGCGATCCATTGAACGACCCACAAGGTGTACTGGCAAAACGCAGCATCTACTTTGACTTCGACAGCTACATCGTCAAACCGGAATTCCAGCAAGTCGTTGAAAACCACGCTAAATACCTGAAGAGCAACCAGGGTCGCAAAATCATCATCCAAGGTAACACCGATGATCGCGGCGGCGCAGAGTACAACCTGGCACTCGGCCAAAAACGTGCAGAAGCAGTACGTAAGTCCTTGTCCCTGTTAGGCGTACCTGAATCGCAAATGGAAGCTGTCTCCCTGGGCAAAGAAAAACCAAAAGCACTGGGTAGCGACGAAGCAGCATGGGCAGAAAACCGCCGTGCCGATATCGTTTATTAATCTTTGCTAGCCAATGATTAAAAAGACTCTTATTGCGGCCTTGATGGCCGCATTTTCTTGTGCGTCGCTGTCAGCGCATGCTGCGCTGTTCGGCGACGATGAGGCTCGCAAAGCGATCATTGATCTGCGCAGCAAAGTCGACGGTATCCAGCAAAGCAAAGCGGAAACATCCGCAGTGCTTACGCTCTCCAACCAGAACGACGCATTGAAGCAGGAAATTTCCCGCCTCAATGGCCAGATCGAAGTCTTGTCGAATGAAGTGCAGAACCTGCAGCAAAGACAAAAAGACTTCTACGTCGATCTCGACAATCGCCTGCGCAAGCTGGAACCGCAAGTCGTTGCAGTGGACGGCAAGGATGCAATGGTCGGGCAATCAGAACAGAACGCTTACGACAACGCCCTCGCCTTGTTCAAGGCTGGCGACTACAAAAAGTCAGGCAGTTCGTTTGCAGACTTCATCCAGCGCTATCCTGAATCTGCATACGCACCTTCGGCCCAGTACTGGATAGGCAATGCCTACTATGCGCAACGTGACTACAAAAATGCGATCGCTGCGCAGCAGGCACTGTTGAAAAAATATCCGGACAATCCAAAAGCTGCTGACGCATTGCTCAACATCGCCAGTTCGCAAGTGGAATTGAAAGACCGTTCGGCAGCCAAGAAAACCTTGGAATCCCTGGTCGCAAAATTTCCGAATGCTCCGGCCGCGCAAACCGCAAAAGAACGCCTGGCAAACTTTAAATAATCAGCACTCATATATACAGGGGACGATCTGCTTATAGTCGCCAGTAAATATGTTTTAACGATTGCCCCCTCGCCCGCTAGTCGGGCGATTTTTTTTGCCCGTAGCAGGTGCCACCCCGCTAATGCAAGACCGGCATCATGCGGCTACAGACAGAGGGGAATACAGAGGGAAAGTGCAGGTTATGCCAGTGTCAAATCACGGGATAGAAAAAACCTTAGAGAAAAAGCAGAGATGTGATTGACAGGGGTAATAAACGTTCCTATAATAGCTGTCTTTCGGGTCGTTAGCTCAGCTGGTAGAGCAGCGGACTTTTAATCCGTTGGTCGCAGGTTCGAATCCCGCACGGCCTACCACGAATACAGTAGTAGAAGATCAAAAAAGGCTCTCAGAAATGGGAGCCTTTTTTCATTGGTGTGTGCATTTTTCTGCCACGCAAAAATTCACAGCTTCGGTTTTTTCAAAAACGAACTTGAGCATATCGATTCCATATCGCCGCCAAGAAGTCGCTCCACTTTTGTATCCCACAAAATTTCATACTCGCCTTCGGCGTACAGCTCCTTTGCGTTTTGCTCGGTCATGCGCCATCGCGTCGTGTACCACTTCTTACTTATTGGATCGATTGTCCGGACGAAATAGTGGCATTCAATATAAGTCCAATCTTTCATGATGCACTCCAATTACTGTACAAAAATACAGTATATCAAACCCGGCGAACAGGCTTCAAAATGGCCGGTCAGCCACAACTACAGAGTGTTCTATGTGCGTCACCTACACGCCTTCCCGCCGCGAGGAATTAGCTGAGATATTCCGGTCGCCGGCACCAACAGACGCCACCTGGCCGGATCAAACATGGCAGGACTATGACGCGCCAATCATTCGATTTGATGATCGCGGCGAACGGGAAACAATCATCGCTTCGTATGGCATGGTGCCGCAGAACCAGATACACGGTACCGGCAAGAAATTCAGCACCATGAATGCGCGGGCGGAAACGATTGGCGAAAGACGCAGCTACGCGAAGCCCTGGCGCGAGGGTCAATTGTGCCTGGTGCCGATGACAGTGTTCTACGAGCCCAATTGGGAAACCGGCAAGCACGTGCGCTGGGGAATAGGCATGGCCGACGCGTCACCGTTTGCGGTGGCCGGCCTTTGGCGAGAATCAAAATCGCCTGAAGGTGAAACAGTGCATTCCTTTACGCAGCTGACCATCAATGCCGATGACCATCCGCTGATGAATCACTTTCACAAGCCAGGCGAGGAAAAGCGGTCGCTCGTGATTGTGCCAGCTACTGATTGGGATGATTGGCTGTCATGCAGAAATCCGGAAATAGCGCGATCTTTCTTGCGGCCGTATCCAGCGGACGCTATGACGGCGGCACCGGTGCCGGATAAAACCCGTTCTCGATAGCCCAGTTCTGCAGGCCGCGACAAATGGCTGTCACTCCGTCTGCTTCTTTGCGACGATCCCGAAGTCTTCGTTCAATGTCTTCTGGAAGTGCAATGGTTCCGGAAGTGGCACCATCAGATCGGCTGGCACCTGTGGTTTCGGTTTTTCCGGCAATTTGGTCACAGGTCGAGGCAGGGAGCCGCAACCGGCCAGCAGGCTGATAAGCGCGAATATCGCGCAATTCTTTTTGATAGTCATTGGACACCTTCAGGTTAGCCGCTTGCTGGCGGTCGAGTTCGATTGCAATGTCGGCGGCACTGTCTTTCCACGCCTGCAGGTCAGATTCCTGTTGCTTGACCAAGACGGCATTGGATCCATTCCGGTTGCCAGCGTTATAGACATACCAGTGGGAGCTGACCAACGCCAGTACGAATACCAGCGCGGCGACGAGTTTGGCGGTCACGCTCATTCCTTCGGCTCCTTCACTTTCTGCACTGTGTTGCCAGCGATGTAGGCTGCAACCGTACCGATGATGATGTCGCGGAAGACGACATCAGTAATCTTCCCCTCCCACATCAACCAGGTGCAAACAATGCCGCATCCGAGCGTGAGCAGAAAGCGCCGTCCGCCGACTTTGGTCATGATCATGAATCCTCCGCTGCGTAATCGAGGTTTCCGGCTACCCGGTTTGTCCAACCCTTCCCGAATGTTGGCCATGTCGACAATGATGTGTAGTGGCGTAAACGTTGCGCATTGAAACGCATGAGTACATCAGTCACAGACATCGCCTTTACTGCTGCAATCGTCATGGCGCCAATCTTCCCATCGTCTGCCACCCTTACTGCGCGCTGCAACGCACGTTTGGCATTCCCCATGCCGGCATTCACAGCAAAGTCCCAAAGCTGAAATATGATCGCCCCATCAATTTCGTCAGCCCCGATCTTCAGCCACCAGTCGCGCTTGTAAATCGCCTTGGCCGTGGCTAGCGTGAGATTTTCAATGTCGATGTCCGGATAGGTGTTTGCAGCAATCCCAAACTTGGTACCCTTCAAAACGCCAACGCCCGGCTTGCCGCCAGTCCAGTTGCCCGGGTCTTTTGGGTCTTTGCTGAAACCGGCCTCATGTCCGATCAGACGGTCGAATGCTTCATCGAAGTTCATTTGTGCAAATACTCCTTTGTCGCAAACAACACGGCTCCGCCAAGCGCCAACAAAGTCGCCCACACGCCGCGTTCGATCAACTTGGCGCGCATGTCGTTCCAGAATTTTTCCCGCGCTTCAGCTTTACGAATCATGGATTCATGAAACCGGCGATGACCATCTGGATCGCCATCAGGGAAACCAGCAAGGACACGGTCGACCTTGCCTTCTAAAATTTCCATATGGTTTGCACTCTCTGTATGTCGCTGGTCAAAGCTGCGCTGCAGACCTTTGACGGCATTCAATACAGGATCTGTCGCACGGCGCTCGCCTATTTTCTCTGTCGGCCTCATCCTTCAATCCCAGCCGCCAGAGTAAAAAGCTGATCAAGGTCTTCATCCGTCAATTCCAGCAATGGTGCCATTGCAAGAATGATGGGTGACTGCCGGCGAAATTCCTGCACAGTGTTCCAGGCGATAACGGTCAGCGGGTCGGTAGCTGGGTCGGCCATGATCGCGTTAACCTGGTCAAGCAAGCCGGCCTTATGCAACTGCGCTATACCTTGAAAGCGGGAGATAACCTGCGGCACTGCCGGAGGCTCTGGCTCAATCACCTTTTCGCGCACAACACCGTCAACATATTCATGGGTGGACATGGTGCAGTCGTCCGGGCAAGGCACCCAGGACATTGATTCATGGACGTCAAACGGGAGAGCTGCAACGTCGACAATTCTCCCTTCAAATATCAGCGCATATTTCATTACGCATACTCCCAAACGATGACAACTCCAGAGCCGCCAGTTGAACCAAGTTGTCCCGCCGCGTTAGTAGCACTACCACCACCACCAGAACCAGAGTTAGCCGCACCATTTCCACCGCGCATATCCGATCCGTTTGCAACAGAAAAACCTGCACCACCGAAACGAGATGCACCGCCTTCACCAGACGCGTTGTATCCGTTTGAAACACTCTGATTAGTATTGGAACGTCCTCCAGGATTACCAACACAATTCAAATCCGCTCCAGTTGACACCCCTCCTGCACCGCCTACAAGAGAGCCAACAGACGCGCTGCCAGCCCCACCACCGCCTCCGGAACATGTCACATGAGAACCAAATGAAGACGCCCCACCATTCCCACCCGTGCCACCAACGGCCCCAGCCGTCCCGCCATTGCCAATAGTTACGGTCTCACTTGCAGCAAGAGCCGATGCAAGAATTTTTTTCATCCCATAACCACCAGCCCCACCACCGGCTGAAGCAGACGAAGTAGCAGCAGAACCCCCTCCACCACCACCACCACCTTGAACCTCCACCACTACAAAAGCTGGATTGTTTGTTGCTTTCGTGTACGTGCCAGTTGCTGTTATTACTTGAAAGCCAATCAACCGACCGATTCGTCCATCAACATAAGATTTGTTTGTTGCTTGATTTGCAGTTGTTGGAGTTGGGACGATCGGCGAATCGGTAAATGTCTTGATGCCAGCGATGGATTCACCGCCAGTGCGGTGCACTAGATTCGTAGGATTGATTGATGCCGCACTCGCCTCCGCCTCACTAGCTGAAGCCTCTGCATCAAGTCGGGCATTTTCGACCTCATTCACCACCTCGATAACCGCATTCAATGAAACATTCGCCGAGAAAGCGCTATTCGCAGCATCTTGCGCACTTGCCGCAGCCGCACTAGCAAGACTATCCGGATCTACATCGCTATTGATGAGCTTCGTACCATCAGCCGACCACTTTAAGCCGCGACCGGGTACCGGGCGCGGCAATTCCGCTGACACATCGCTAACGCTGACGGGCAGCTTAAACGAGCGGTCAATTTGTTCCTGCTGTTGTTGGCCGACCATAGCCAGGCGGTCGAACACGTCTTCATGAATCTCCGCAAAATAGCTGCCTTGATTACGCAAATCAGTAAGCTGCGTTGTAGATAGAAGGCGTATGCCAGTAATCCGCGTGTTGAGCGGCGCAGGATTCGTCAGAACGATGTTGCCGCCGTTGTAACCGCCGGCACCGGTGACCTCATAATCGGTGTGCAAAATCAATGGAGCGGAATCGATACCGGTAAGCAAGTCGGTTTGAATGACAACAAAGTCAGATTCGCGGTAAATGCGGAATCCATAGGGGATTTCCCGAGTTACCCCGTCCCCTAGCGCAAACACCTTGTTATTCGTTGACTGTACGGTCATTGCTTCACCCCATTCATTTGTGCGCGATTTTTTGCGAAAAGAACGGGAGAAATCAATTGCATATTGAAATTATTCACGCGGCGCACCGAATGCCAACGCGGCAGGGTTCTGTGTTTTACCCTCTTTCATTGCAATAAAACCATCCACCAGGTTTTGCAACATCCCAGCAGGATAGTGAAACAGTATCCCGGCCGTGTTGTTCGCCGCTTTGATAAAGGCTGCGTCCGCCTCACCCTGTCCGACCTGCTTGACCAACTTTGATGCCTCGGCGAAGAACCGCGCGCCGGCGGGTCCGCTATACCCAAACATGCCCTGAATGGCGCCAGACAACTCCCGCACACCGATTAAGGTACCGGTCATGTAGCTCAATTGTTCCTTGGCCAGCCATGCATACCATTCGTCATCGTCATCATCGCCCTTTCCCATTGCTTCCTTCAGGGCGCCGGAAAGGACAGTCGGAATCGTGTACAGCAGCATCATGTCGACGGCAAAACGTCCAACATCGTCAACTTTGCGGAAGTCGGTACGCTTGGCCGATTCGACAGTAAGGTTCCATGTCGAACTGAAGTATGAATAGAAGGTAGTCCACATTTTTTTCAATGGCCCACCACGCTGCACACTGGCCAAATCCTTGACCTGGCCGCCGCCTTGCGCGTCAATTACCGCCTGATCTGCAAGTGCGATCGCTCGCGGCTCATCGTTGTTTGTTTCGCTCATGTAGCGCTCATAAGCCCCCAGCCATGTGGGAATATCGACAACTGCTTGCATCTTTACGATCATGTAAAAATAGGTGGATTCGATGTCAGACTTCAGTCCGCCGGCACTTATCTGGTTGCGAATTTCAGCAATTTCACGGTTCTGAGTCTTGGTGCGCAGACGCATCATGTCAGAGCGCTCATAGACAAACTTCGTGGCGTTTTCCATATGCAGCGCGTCGCCGATGTAGCGCGAGATACCGCGCCCCATCCACTTGGCACCGATCTTGACGGTTGACTGTGTAAAGCCCAAAGGCTGCATCAGTGCCGTCGATACCTTCCAGCCCATTGCCGCCACGGTCACGCCGCTACGCAACCACGACATACTCCGCTCTACCGAGTCGCGCGCTCCGACCTCGCCGGCAGCAACATCGACTATCGCGTCGGAAATCGCCTTGTAAGTCTCGATACCGTAATAGTCGAGAATCGCACCATTCAATTTTGATGAGCCGAGAATCTTGTTAAGGTCGATCAGCACTTCGCGATGTGTGAGCGTTTGCAATACCGTGTCGATGTGCTGCAGGCCGACGCCCAAATCCAGCTTTATCTTGCGATTAATGATTTTCCCGGCACGTCCTTCAGTGAAGCCCGTATCGACGCCAGGACGCGCCACAGCGCCGCGCATTATGCGGTCGGCTTCTTCCTTCGCCCTATCGGTGTAGGAGCGCACAGAGTGGCGCTCATCGTATTTAATGGGGTAATAGCCGCCCTCGATGCGGCGGCCACTTGGCAACACAAAGCCGGACGCCTGAACCTTCTCCGGAGCGACCCCGTTGACGCGCTTGTCCTGAGCTGATATTTCCGGCCAATAGGAATCTATCAATTTCCACATGCCTTCTACGAACTGCCATTCGTGCGGCTGCAATTTATCCAGTGCGGCAAGCACTTGCTGGTCAGTCCAGTTGTAGCCGTCACGGATACGCTGGCGATTGCCATCGTTCCCATAGTTCAATGCCAGGGAAAGGATGTCAGACTTAGACATGCTCATGCCCAGCGACGGGTAATAATCTTTTGAGAGCAGCCCCAATCCCTTGATCTTGTTCCCGATACCAGGCTTGCGGAGCAGGTCATACAGTGCCGACAACTTCTGCGTCGCTTCTTCAGTCAAAACCGCTTTACGGTTCCCTGCCTCATTGATTGGCGCCATGAAGGTGCGCCACATGAAACCCTCGGTCTTGAAGCCGTCCATTTCGCCGAACAATGAAGACAGCTTGCGGTGAGCAACAAAGTAGCCGTCGCGCATCTCGCGGGCGGAATCCAGCCATGTGCGTGTGCCAATTGGCGCGCGCTTCTCACCCTTCGCGTTATCGACGATTGATTCGACTCCCTCGGCCACGACATCCGCCAGCTCGCGCTTGGCTTTGTCTGTAAGCAGTTTTGTCTTCAGATTGACCAGGTGTTCGATATTGGCGATGGCATCACGAACGGCAAGCAATTGGTCGAACGCCAGCGTTTTGTAGTTTCGGCGCTCAGCGTCCAGCAGGACGGAATCAGGAATCTGTACCGACTCGCCATTTTCAAGTTTCTCAGAAATGAAATTCAGCAGCTTTTCACGGCGGACAATATCAGTCTTCGACACATCGGCGAATTCGTACTGATCCAGCAGGTCATCGATTTGTTCCAGATAGGTCGCCCCAGCTTTACCGAACTTGGTGCGCGCTTTGCCCTTCAGGAATTTGCGGGCATAGGAATATATTTCGTCTGTGGCCTCCCGTGCTGCAGTTGCCTCCCTGTACAGATAGTGATTCAGCAGCTCACGCTGCTTCTGAATCGCAGCTTCCATAGCATCACCAGCGGCCATCGCTTTGAATGCTGCCTTGCCGGCCTTGCGCTCTGCCAAAAGGTAAGCATGAGGATTGATGTCGCGGACAGCGGTCTGACCTATCAGGCCGCGCGCAGCATTACGGAATGCCGAGACTGGCGGTGTTTCGGTTGCAGCCCGGGCAGCGCGCTTGGCTTCGCGCGCCTCATCCTTGATCTGCTTAATTTCAGCTTTCAGCTCGCTAATACGTTCATTCGAGATGCCGCGTTCCATTTCGACAACAAGGTTCTTCTCGGCCTCCATCCAGCGGCGTTCATACGCACGTTCGCGCGCTTCGAAGTCTGAATTAGACTTTGCCTTGTTGCGCTCAACTTTTACGAATGGCTCGACCTCGATCTGTTTTTTCCGTAGCGCCTGCAATTCCAACCGCAGGATATTTGCTTGCTCATCGTTGTGCAGCGATTCGATGGCCTCGTCCGCAAGCGTTCCGTCGATCATCATGTCGCCATGCTTGTCGACCATTCGTTTATCCGCCTCAGCCTCAACTAGCGCCTTGCGTGGGCGCATGTTTATCAAAGACTCGACCAGCTCGGCGCCAGACGTGAAGCCCACCAGCTCGGCGGCCGCATCCGGGTACATGCCTTCACCGGTTGTAGCGAAAACCGCCCCGCGCCCTTCACCATATCCACGGGGCAAGCGCTTGATATATGCCCGGCCAAACTGCTCGATCAATATTGACTTATCAAGTTTGAAAGGCGTACCGTCTGGCAGTTCGCCCTTGGTGAGCGCATCGAATGCCTTGTATTCAGGTAATGCATCCAACTCGTCATTGATTTGGACTTTTACTTTATCGCGCTCAGCATTCCACCAGGCCAGCTTTTCGCGGGCGAATTGGCGCATCAGCTTCGCTTGTAGATCCTCCTTTGCCCGGGCGGTTGCCGCCTCGATGCTACCCCGGTAGGCATCAAATTCCTCATTCGTCATGCCCGCCTCTTGCGCAGTTACAAACAAGGCCGACAAGTCGAGGTCATGCTTGGCAGCTTCGATTTCGGCATCGGATGCATAGATGCGATCAAATACACCGCGCACTTCGTCCGATAGCGAGACATTCAGGTCAGTCAGTGACCGGTAAATCATTGTGAGCCACGCCTTAAAGCGCTGGAACATTGCGCGCAGCTCGGCAGACGGCGCTTTGCCCTCCCGCAAATACGCTTCGTTCGCTCGTGCGAACAGTTCATGCTGCTCTATGCCGATTTGCTCGCGTGACTCAACATCCAGAAACTTCAAAATTCCGGCGTAATCAGATTTCAATTGCTCCGATGCAGTCGGGTCAGTTGCAAGGTCGCCCATGACTTCCAGCCAGAAGTGACCGGTTTCATGCAGGAATGTAGACAGGTCAGAGTTTTCCAGCAGTGCGATATTGAATTTACGATCTTTGCCAAACTGAATGTAACCCCGATTCTTATCGGTACCTTGACGCAAAATGGACGGATTAGCAGGGTCAAAGTCTCCATTGTTGCTGGTGGCAGATTTGATCTGATTCGACTCGAAAGCAACGAACACATCAGACTCAGGGTCTTTTCCAGTAGTAAGACTGTCATAGCTATCTCGAACGTTCCGGATAATAACGCCATCGTACCCATCTGCTTTTGCTTGCTTAACGAAATCATTCTTGTTGATGCTTACCTGCGCCTCTCTCCAATGTTTTCCGGCGGCATCCACTTCCAAAGGGTTCTTGATTGACACGTATGTCGGTATTACTGCAGGTACGGCAACTTGATAATCCCAAGCGCGACTATCGTCCGCATATGTTTCAGCAACTTTTTTCGATGATGTAAAGAAAAATGCGCGTTCATCAGCCGCCGCCCGTTTGGACTCCGGCGTGTTTCCGAATTTCAACATTCGATCTTTCATCGTCGCAAAAATACCGTCCTCATCTACAAATCTGGCATCAGGGCTGCCGTGGTAAACGATAAGCGGCTTGCCATCGGCATCGACTACCTTGCTATCGCCAAACCATTTTTTAAACGGTGCAGTCTCCGTGGCTATTGCGCCCTGGTCATAGACATTCCCAACGGCTGCGACCATCGCTTCCCGAATCTCGGTATTTGTGGCGGTGTGAATATCCACGCCAATGCTGTGCAGGTATTCACCCAGGCTATTCAGGTCGCGGCGCAGTGCCTGTAGATCGTCGTTAGCATTCGCGCTTGAATAGATGGGCTGCCCGCCAATCTCCTGCTGGATAGCGTCCAGAATGTCATCAACCGGATACCCGGCTTCTCGCGCCAGCGCTGCTGCCTCATCAACACCACGGCCAGTAATCTGCGCCAGGTTACGCATGAATGGCGCTTTGTCAGTATCGACCTCCATCTGGCGCAGCTCGCCGCCGGCGTCGTTGATCCCACCAATGGAGCGCAAGAAGTCGATTAGCCCTTGCCCGTTAACGTCAGTCTCAGTCGGTACTTCACCGGCGCGCAGGCGATCAAGCAACGGGTCAATCTGAATGTCGGAGTCACCCAAGCGCGTGAGGATGTCAGCCATTGGACGAATTACTTGCAGCCCGTAGCGCTCATGCAGTGCCAGCGGATCCAGCCCGCCACGTTCAGAAAGGTTCCCCATCGTGCGAGCGTACAAATTCGCATAAGTCTCAGCTGTACTGCGCTCCAACCCGCTGGCAATCAGTTGACCGACAATATCCTGCTGCATCGTTGCGATTGCTGGCGACCCCGTTTGTGGTGTAGCCAGTGACTCGATGATGTCGCGCATGTCTTCCGGCTGGTTCTTTGCGTACAGATCAGCTTCCCGGGCGGTCATTTCGCCTTGGTTGAAACGGATGTCCTGCATCAAGCCGTCGAAATGGGGCGTTTTGGCCGCACTTGTAATAAAGTCCGCCAGCGGAATAACAACATCGCCACCGGTTGCCAATGCTTCGGCGTAGTTCTTTGCACCCATCTCTGCCGCTGCCAACTCTGGCGGAATATTGACCGATTGAAAATATTGATTCAACTGTTCAGCCGGGATGAATATATTTTCCATCGCGCCGTTTGCTGTGTGCTTTGCTATGAAGTCGCGCACCCGTTCAGGCGCACGTTCAAATGTCTTTGATTCCACGACGCCATCCCGTAAAGCGGTCAGGATGTCGACGGAACGCTGCTCGCGCGAACCATTGGCCAGGCGGTCTGCTGACTTTGCAATCGCCGCTTGGCCTCCGCTGGCCACAAGTGTTGCGATCAGTGTCTGTGCTGCAGCGGATGGCCGCTCTTGCAGGTAATTCGCAAACGGCTTATTTGGATTCAGGACAGCCCATTCGTTCAGGTCTTGCAGAATCGTTGCGACCTGCTCGCCTGGTACCTCAGTCATCACTTGATTGATGGCAGTCTTGAACACGCTCGACTTCAAACCGATGTCACGCAGCAGGAAGGCCGCCGGCAAGCGTTCGGTCGCAAACTCAATAGCCGCTTGTGAGGCTCCGTAATTCAACGACGTGCCTACGGATTTCCCTTTGTCTCGCGCCTCACCATATGCCTGGCCACCTGTCTGCCCTGCCATCGCGTACAGCATCGGGGCTGGATTGCCAGATAAGACCGCAGCCGGGGCTGTCAGCAGGCTTGTACCAAGCGATTGGAAGCCCGATAGCGCCGACTTTTGAATAAAGCCCATGCCAGCCTGGTCGCCGCGCCACGCATCGCCAACGGCCTTGGAAACCTTGCGCTGGCCGGACGCCAAACCGGAAAGATAAGCAAACATGTTCGTGTCAGGGGATTCGCCGACGAGAGGCGAAATCGCTGACGCAGTTATGTCGGCACCGGCTTGCAGCACACCATAAAACCCTTCGTTAAAAGTAGGAAGGCCAGACGCAAACGAGCGCAGCGAATTTGCCCCGAAATTCATCGTGTCTTCCAGCGCCGAGATAGTTTTTACATCATCCTTTGCAAGTGCGGCCGTATTTGGATCAGAAAGCAATGCAGATGTCGAAGGATACTTTTCCGCAAGAGTCTTATAGTCGATGTCCTGCAGCGCAACTTGTCGCTCAAGGCTGGACTGGTCGAGCCGTGCCGCTTCCAGCGGAACACCGGCTTTCGCCGCCAGCCGTTGCAGCTTTGCTTCCACATCTGGATTTTTATCAGCAGCCGCTTGAAATGCGCCTTGCAAAGTTTGTTGAGTGTCAGCCTGGACTAAAGGCAGGTATGGGTTATCGTTTGGCATCAATTCACCTGAAGATTATTTTTGCGACGATACATATCAAGGATCATCGCTTCGGTTACTGGTCGCTTCGTTGCAGTGAGCGCAGCCACAATTTGGGCGCGATCTGCATCCGGAACGACAATGGTGTCGGTCGACTTCACGTTAAATTTCGGCGTGGAATTGGTGCCGAACCAGGTGCCTTTTATCGTCACATTGGTAAAAATGCCTGCAGTGACCTTTTCAACTTCGGCAGCGGTGAGCTTGCCGCCTTTGACCGATTCAGCCTGCGAGATGGCATCCTGTTGCGCGCGCATGGCACGACCAACCCGAGCGGCATCCGAGTCCGCTGAAGTGCTTGGTTTTGGTGTTGGGTCAATACCGGCTTGAGTAAGGTATGAATTCAGAATCTGTGTCGCGCTTCGCGTCGCTGTTGTGCTTTCCGATTTTCCGGTTCGGATATTTTCCTGCTCGGTCACCAGCTGCTTGAACTCGGCATCACCCAGCTTGCCCTTGAGTGCGTACAAATTCACCGATTTCAAAAGATCATCGTCGCGACGCAGGTCGTAATAAACGCCCCAATCGGTCGCTACAGCCTGCCCTTTCGCCCGCGTGTTTGCGTAGGCTTGCAGGTTATCTATCTTGTCACCGGGCAGCGCAGCTCGCATGTCGGCCGGCAGCCCGTTGTAGTTCCCGCCGTTTTGGTCGAGCAATTTATAGGCCTGGCCAACCAGGTCATCAGCGGCATCTTTTTCAGACTTCCTAGTCGCGTCATAGCGCTGAGTAACAGCGTCGACTGCTAGTTTTATGTAAGCTGGATCTTTCCCGGCCATTGCCGCGCGGGTCTGGTTTTGCAGCTCGACCAGGGTTACTTTAGGCACACCGGTACCGGCCGAGTATTGGCTTGCAATCGCTGGCACGTACTTTTGCGTTTCCTTCGGCATGAAGTCCATCCAGGAGCGTACCGGCACTGCCGGGTCATTCTTGTTCAGTGCAACCGACTTATCGGCTTTCTTGATCGCAGCATCAAGCGCCCCGGGACCGGCGTTGTATGCAGCCAATGCTTTATTCAAGTCACCGCCGTACTCTTTCAGCATGGCCTTCAAATAATCCTTGCCTACGCGGGTGCGCTCGGCATCGCTGCCATCCTTTGCAGGCGTTACGCCGTAGCCCGGATCAAGGTTGGTACCTGGCATAACCTGCATCTTGCCCTGTGCGCCTTTGGGCGAGGTTATGAGGTTGCCTTTGCTATCCCGTTCCCGATTTCCGGATTCTTGACCAGCAACTAGACCAACAAGTCGATCAAAATCAGTAGGCGCCATCTTCGGTACGTTCTCGCCGATAATCTTTTCAGCAGTCAGCAGCGCATCGTTTGTTTTGATTTCTTTTGTAATAGCCCCTTTGTATTTCAGGATGTCGTTAGCTTCCATACTCGCGCTATTCTTCTTCAGGTAATCTTCGGCATATCGAAGATTTCCCTCTTGAATTGAAAGCGCAAGCACACCGCTATGAATTTTTGAAACTTTGTCTTGCACTGCTGCTGTTATGGCATCGGCGGGAAGCCCTTCACGCATACCTTGAGCTCGCAACGAATCAGTAACCGTCGCAATAGATTTGTTCACAAGGTCAGGGTTCTGCCAATTCTGGAACGCGGCTTCGGATTCAAGAGTGACAGTGGCATTCGTGACGGTCTTACCGTACTCACTGATTTGTTGATTCTCATGGCGCTGCAATCCAGCCTTGAATTCAAGCTGTGAATCAATTAAACGCTGGCGAAACTTCGCCTTTTGGCGCTCATTGACCAGTCCGGATTCAATTTCGCTTCCGACAGTCCCGAACCTTTGAAGGTAGTCGTCTGACATGGACATGCCATTGTCGCGTGGCTTCATCACGTCACGGCCTTTGACATTGGCAAAGCCGCTTTCCGGTGACAGCGTCAAATCGAGTTGCTTCTCGCGCAGTTGATTGTAGGCATCCTGGACGCGCAAGTTATCGGCATCGTCTTGCGCCGCTTTGTATATGTCGACAGACCGACCTACCGCATCGGCTATCTGCCCTCCGAATGCGGCGGCAGGCGCAGCAGTCTGCTGAACTACTGGCGCAGCGATAGCATCGACTTGTGAGGTATAAGTAGGAACGCGCATTACTTCTTCTCATCCATTGTTGAAATCTTGTAGGAGGAATAAGCCTTAGAGCCGGTAGTCAGCAATGTTGAAAAAGCATTGTTCCGGCTACCGATTGCCGCAGCGTTGCTATCTGCAAGCGCATTCGCGCCTTGCAATTTCAAGCCATATGCCTGTTTCGATGCATTACTGCGGATGGTCATCGCATCAAACTCTCCAAGACCGGCCGTGTCGGACAACAATTGCAGGCCAGTTCCGGATGATGCATCCATGCCATTTGCTGCTAACGCGGCGTTCTGCTGTGCTAGAACTGCTCGAGTTTTGTTGCGTTGCTGCTGCTCTTCTACGGCACCACGATCAATTGCGTCCTTCGCGGCATATTCTGCCGATTGAGCATTGTTCCTACCGACAGCCTCTTGGTAATCTGCTTGATCCATGGACGACTTCATGGCCAAGCCACCAGCAGCGACCGCCAATAAAACTAAGGGAGGTGCGCACATTTTTATTTCTCCATTTCAAAGGGGTGAAACATCATTCGATAAGCCCCATACTTTTCCGGCGGGTGGATCGTGAAGCCAAGCCAGTTCAGCCATTCGATGGCTTTGGCATTGCGCGCATCCACGTAATTTACTAAGTGAGGGTATCGGTCAAGCATGACGCTCACCATCTTGCGATTGCGACGCAGAAATGGCTTTGCGTGTTGCTCGATCAAGTCAGTACCGATCATCCAAGGGTAGCCAGTCAGAGACATGAAGGACGCGCCCTGCACTCCAAAGATGCAGGCGACTTCATCGTCCACCAGGCCAGCCCACGCCATCTCAGCGCGTTCAACACACTCAGGCAAAAGCAGCTCTACATCCCTGCCGGCGGAAGCCATCACTTCGTTTCTGTCGGCCTGCCGAATGTTCGGCGCCATCGCCGCCACGTGCGCCAAGGTAGCTGGCTCAATTGAATATTTCATCAGACGCCGCCTACCGTTACATCAGGGATGATCGCCAAGATGGTCGCCGGCAGCGGATCGTTTTGACGAATCAAAACAGTTCCCTCTTTCGACCAGCTTGTCGACATCAAACCCTCATACATGCCGGTTGCACTTTTCACCGGCTCGTCATAGTTTTCTTCTTCACGCTGCATAAACTCCCACAAGCTGTCAGCGTCTTCTCCGTACATCAAACCACGCGTATCCTCGACCACCATCCTTACCGCGTTGATCAGTTTCTTCTTGTCCAGAAGCGTTTCTTGACTTGGTACGGACAAACTCAAAGTCTCTACTTCGGCCTCGATGGGCAAGCCGACATGCACGACAACCCCGGCATATTGAAGCTCTACTGAACCGCCAGACACGGTCAATTGTGGATGCACATTTCCATCGGCGAGGACACTGCATGTCTTACCCTCCAAATGTGATAACCCGCTGAATTGCTTGCGCGCCAGCCCCCAGGTAACCGTGGCTAAGTCGCGCAGTGATTCTGGAATGTCCCGATTGGCCTGCGCCTTCACATGCTTTGCATCGGTGAATTCAATGACCTTCAAACGGATAATTTGAGTGCCGACAGGAAAGTGAATCTCAGTGTCTATGCTGTCTGCAGTGAACGAATCAACTGAAGCAGAAACGACAAAAATGTCGTCGCTGTATTTCCAGGTGGTGCCGCCTGTGATGGTCATGGTCGTGTTCTGCGCATTCCGTCCGTCATAGGTCAGACCGGAATCAACGAAGAAGTAATCCAGCGGCGAATTGAACATGCGGGTGTTTGCACGCTCGATGTAGCGCTTTTGAACTCCGTTGATAGTCCGCTTGATAACAGCATAGACAACGTCTTCGCCGCCCTCGGAAATGCATGCGATCGATTCGAATTTTCCGTCGGTGTCGTGGCGATGCCAGCCCACTACCTGCTGCTCTTTCAGATAGGTCATGCCCAACAGCACCCCGTCCGACCGGACACACCAAACGACCTGATGCGGCACCTGCTGGAAGCACCATTCAGTAATTGTGTGTTTCGCAAATAGATGGGACGCCAGCTGCGTCAAATCTTGGCCACCGTAACTATCTGATGCAAAGTCAAACGCCATCTCGCGGATGGTCTTACCTTTTTCCTGCACGTAAATTGCTGTATTGCCGACGATAAGCGGCGGGATCCAGGATGCGCCTCGATAGCTTTGTGGCTTCACCGCAACCGTGGCCGGCGCAATTACATCACTCTGGCCAGTAGTTACGATCCATTCCGAACCAGACGTCAGGATTGCCAGCTTATCCAATGGCAGCAAGTGCCGGACGGCATTCACCTGGCGCCCCGGTATCGGGAAGGTGATTGAATCGTCATCCACAAGCGGCTGACTGGTGCCGAAGTCCGGATAATTCCCGATGCGCGACAACCAATTACGCTGCGGCTGCGCTGGCGTACCGGCAAAAACCTGACGATTCTGGAAATATGCCACTGCACCCGGGAAGCCCTGATCGCCTCCCCAGGCCGAAAAAGCCCACTTGTACGTCGCGCCAGCGGCACCAACTGCACCATCCGGAATACGGGATACAACCGTTGCCGTTACATGCTGCGCATCGGTGAATCCAGTTATGCGAGCGACGCCAAAGCCGGGATGCAGGAAGCGCCAAACCACACCGCCGTCCGACCAGTCGTCGGCGTCGTGCGTAGGTCGTAGTGATGCTGTGGTGCCGGCAGCGACCGCAAGATAGTATTTCCCATCCGACCGTCGAATATCATTTGCCCCGACCGATTTGCCTGCTTCCCAAGGCGTCCCGTAATCTTTTTGTTCAATATAGAAATCGGTTCCGACCAAATCAGCATTAAACAATGCTGTGGTCGCTGTTAGCGTAACGTTGCCGGTGGCAGCAGATGAATAGACGGTCTTGGCCAAGTCGACGTTGACATCACGGAATGGCCCATTGGTGTTTTTAAACCCTGTCACAGTCCATGCCGTATGCCCGGTACGTGAAATCTGGCGCGGTTGAAATTCCTGATGTACCACCGTTAATACATCGGCGGATTGTGTCCAGTTGAGCAGGGCAAGGTCTGACAGTTCGCGCAAGTCGTTCGACTCGTACGGTGTTGCCACTGTATAGATCGTGCCTGGCTCACTTTCAATGAAGCCGCCATCTTTGATAAATTGCAGCGTCAGATGACCGAACGAAAGAATATAGGTCTGCTGTGTCGAGAATTCAAAAGGCACCAGGCGCGTGTAGAAGTCTGAGTCTTCGACCTCGCCGACAAACCGATAGCCCGCACGGTTAGTCACGCCACCATACTGCTGCACGATGAAATTGCGGCATGTCTTAAGACTGATGCCATAACGCGCAAGGTCGACGCGACCATATAACGATGGCGCTAACTCACCGCCGGTAAGCGAAGGCTGGATAATGCTTGTCATTAGCCCCGCCCTCTGATGAATTCAGATTCCGGCTCTTGACCTTCCTGCCCTTCATTCATTGAAGTTGTGCCGGCTATTGCAATTTCATATTGATACATTTGTACGGCCGTCTTCGCCAAAGAGGCCAATGCAGATAAAGGCAGCGCTATTTCACCGGCAAGTTTCCATGCAACCGCACTTGCAAATTGCGGCGAGAACAAATTCGGGTCGGTTACGCGACGGGTATAAACCAACTCAGCAAGCGACTGGTCTGTGTACAAAACCTTCGCCTCACCCTCGACCGACAATTCGAACTCGATACGGTGCTTTGCGTCGGGCTCACGCATGCCTACCACGGTCAAGTGGCGAGCCTTCAGGCAATCGGACGGCACGGCATATTTGAATGCCCAATTCTTTGGAGGATTTCCAAGGTTGGATAACTGCTGTCGCTTGGTTGCGAAGTTCCAGTCGTAGTCCGTCAGAACCAGGTCGCGGCAGGGCTCATAGAACAGCTTGCAATTGCTCGCCTGCTGTGAACGCTCATCAAGACTTGCGATATAACGAGAAATCGCAACACGTCCCAGCGCCATATTGCATATGGTGACTTCTGAACTGGCCATTAGTCGCTTCCATACATCCGTTTGGCCGCCGGCGTTCCGTCGCCCGTCAGTTCCATGTCGGTGATTTGCAGGCTGACATTCGCGTCTTTACCTGATTGGCTTTCATATTGGGAAGTGCTTGTCACTTCAACTGTTGCGACAAGTGTCAACTTCTCACCAACGCCCGGTGGCGTCTTAATGCCCAGCTTTGTCAGGCTTTCATCTGACAAGCTCAAAGAAAGCCCGTAGGGATACGCAGGCGATTCACCATCCGACGGCGCCACACAGCAGCCAGACTCATCTTTCGCTTCTTTTGGCGTCAGCTTCATGTTGACCATTGCCATATCATTTCCTTGTCCGTGACTGATGAGTGTGGCGCGAGGGTTCTAGCCCCGCGCCATGCTATTTACTTCTTGGAGCTGCCGGTGGATTTAGCCGAAGTACCGGATTGCTTCTGCTCGCCGGCAGGCGCATCCTTCTTCGTTTCCTGCATCCACGAACCCAGCTCGCCTTCGTATGAGAATTCTTCGCCGACTTCACGTGTCTTGACGCCGTCGAATCCCTTTTTGGTTGCAATGACTTGCATGTCGCTCTCCTGATAATTGGTTAAACGACGCGCTTACAGTGCGTCTGGATAAGCCTTGGTATCTGCGACGTGATCCGCCGTAGTCAACCAGGCCGTGACGGTGACGCTCGGTGTGGTTCCGCCAACGTCGAAGAACAGGCCGAGGTAACGCAGGTCAGTTTTGGCGATTGGCAAGAAATGCAACGAGCCGGCCTTCAACGAGGCTGCCGGAATGGTGATGCTGCCCACATCTGAAGGCGAAGTCATTGCAGCTGCGGCCGAAGTACGGGCTGTGAAGGTGTATGTTTCATCGCCAGTAGTTGCATCGGCAGCCACGTCAACGGACAGTGCAATCATGAGATTGCCAATCGCGCCGAGGTTGCGGCCTGGCACACCGAGGTCAATTACATTTGCGGAAATTACGTCAGCAGTGACGGCTTGTTTTGCCGACAACTGCAGGTGTTTATCGATATACATGTGAGACTCCTAAATATTTGAGAAATGGTTGAAGCCGCAGCTCGCGGCTTCGTGTGTCGCAGCCTGGTTAGACGACGCGCGCTTCGGTGTTCAGAATCGCGTCTACCTTGCGCACAGGAATGTCATCAAACTGGACGACCTTCTTGCCCGCAACTTCGCTCATGGACAAGTGCACGTTTTCCTTATTCGTAATTTGACGACGCAAGAAGGAACGAATAGTGCGATTGCAATAAAAGACCGGTTTGCCCAAACCAATATTCGGAATCAGTTCAATTGCCTGCACCATCAGGTCAACCAAATCTGCGCCGGCAGCAGCGTTCTTGGTCAGTTCGGAAACATCGACGTTTGCAATACGAACCACATAGCGCCAATCGCGCAGTGTCAGACCCGGATCCCATTTGTAATGCGAGCGGTATCCCTGATACTTGCCGCCGTTTTGGTCGATCAAGGTATGCTCACCGAGATCCTGATGTTTCAGGCCGGCAGTAGAGCCTTTAGGGTAGATACCGTGGATGGTATTTGCGCCCCACACGACCAAGATGATGGAGGTATTGTCCGAACCGGTACCGCCGGCATCAATGATGTTGTCGCCGTTCTCGGCAGACTTTTGGCTGTAACGCGGGATGATGCCGTGGAAGCGCTCAGGGGTAGCGCCCACGTTGCCGTAGATTAAAGTCTCGGCAAAGTTTTGATTCATCGATTCGATAAACGCGCGGTCTTCGGACAAGCGGAATTCTGGCGCGTTGTTGTTCAAATCGGCCAGCGCCTTATCCACTTCCGCATACGCTTCCAGCATACCGGTCGAGTCTTTTACCTGTACGGTGGTCGATTTCGACGGTTGCACACCATAGTTCAACAAACGCCACTCGGTATTCGGCAGACCTGAACGGATCGTAGTCTTGTGCGTGGTGCCGTCATTGGCTTCAATCCATGGCATGTCCTGGATGATTTCATTCGTTTCAGCCAGCATTTCGACAATGACATCGATGTTGCCTTCCTTGGTCATGCGGGATGCCAGGTCAATCAGTGTCGGCGCAGTATTGCCGATGGTTGAGCCCACAAAGCCAATCATGGCCGCGTCAGCTGGATGCATGCCGCCGAGAGATACTACGGCGAATGCGACGAGTGCAAACAAGATCATTTGCACATGGTGGTTTTTAAACAGTTTCTTCATGTGACACTCCTAGTTAAATTAAGATTTTTTGCCGTACATACGATTTGCGGCCGATTCGCTTTCACCTGATGGCTTTTCAGATGGAACGAAGTTGTCCTCGGCCATTGCTTTACCAATGCGAGCAAACACCCGAACCAGCTCCGGATGGTTTCCCATCTTTGTGCTGTCCAGCGCCTTCATGAGTTCAGGGGTGCCAAACTTGGCAAGTGCTGACTGCGAGTGCGTGATAGTTTGTTTCAACGCAGTCCCGCCGATTTCCTTGTCAGTTTTGATTTCCCCGACCCATGTATTCACCTGCTTGTTCCATGCTTCATGCTGCTTTTGTACGAACGATGCTTGCAGTCCCACCAGCTTCTGTGCCTGATCATTTGTAAGATTCATCTCACGGGCGATAGGCTCAAATTCGGCGACAGCTTCAGGGTCGAGAGTGACGCCTTCAGGAGCAACGAATTCATACTTTTCTGGCGCGCCTTCCAGCTTTTCGTCTTCTTCCGTCTCGCCCTCAGGCTTCTCGGTTTCGGACTCGTCCTTGTTGGTCGCGTCAGTTGTGGCAGCATCCGCATTTGTTTCAGCAGATGGTTTATCCGTCCCTTCATCAGTCTCAGTAACCTGAGTCGTCAGAAAGGACGTATCAGCCTGAACATCACTTGCAGCCGCGTTTGTGGTGTTATCCGGCACGGTAGTAGTTGTGTTGTCAGTCATTGATTCAGTCCTTTGCTTCTTCAGTCATTAGCAGATACTTTTTGGCATCTGCTTCCATAAGATCGGCCAGCAACTTCAGGCCGATGTCCCGTTTTCCCTCATTGAAAAATGTCGTGCTGTTTCCTGTAAACGAACTCTTGAACACGCCGCAATCGCATAGTGTTTTCCAATAGAACCGTCGCCCTTCTTTGGTCGACAACACCACACGGAGGTCTTCAAGTTCACGTTCCCGCCCACGCAGTTCCTTCTTTTTACGGTCGGCGACTTGGCTTTCGTCGGATGCGTTGAATGTCTTTTCCGTCACGCTGTTGCCCCTTGCATGTTCTGAATTACGCGAGCCAAAGCGTTATCACCGCTCAAATCGGCGCTGGCCATTGTCTGCGCCGCTTTCGCGCCCTGCTCAGCCAATTGCATGGATTCGGCAGCCTGCTGCTGCTTAGCTCGCTGCGCACGGATGGCGGCTACTTCTTCTTCCGAATTGATAATCTTTGGTGTCAAGCCGATCATTCCGCCGTACTCATCGATAGTTGCGTCGCGGTTCCACTTGTCCAGGACGCTTGGATCTGCGGCGGCCATGTTCCCCATGAACCCGGCAAATCGCTCGATGGAACCAAGTCCGACCATGCGCAATGCCTGCGCCATGACAGAGGTGTATTCGACCTTCAATTCGACATCGCGCATCGAATCAGGCGGAACAGGGATCAGGCCAGGCAATCCCGCATCCCAATCTGGGCGGGAACGCTGAACCATGATTGCGAAAGTGCGGTCGATCAGCGGGTCAAGCAGTTCATCGTTGAGTCGGTCAATTACCGGGCCGAGGACAAGCAGCTTTTCTTCCTTACGTTCAGCAATCTCGGTTGCGGTGATCTGAGCCCGCTCCATGTTGGTCAACATCAGGAACAGGTCTTCGAAGAATGCGCGCTTGATCCGTTGCTCGTCATTCTGGATGTCAGCCGTCAATGCGCTCAACCAGGTGGGGTTAGGCTCATAAACCGGTTTAAATCCTTGCGAACCTTGGTTCACGTCGACATAGGTCACATCACCAGGCAGTAATGAGGCGCGTTGATTCTTCAACGCTGAAGGCGCGGCCATTGGTGGATTCGCCCCTTTGTCGATCATCATGGCTTTGCGCTTTTCTTTAAGCTGCAGCGCCATGATGTCGCCGAGTGCGTCCATAGCTGGCGAGTTGCCATAGATGTCTTCACCGGTCACCGACCAGCGAGGCACCATGACCGGGAAGTCGTCAAAGCCAGATTCGCGCAGGAACTTTTCAGGGTCGCTAGGATTGGTTGTCCCAACGGCACCACGCTCCATGTAGCAGGACTGGAATTTCTTGTGCTTGGAATGCAGCTTGTCGGGATCGAAATTAGGATTTCGGCGAACCACATGGGCGACTTCGATCCACTGTTCCCCCTCATTTGCCTGGTACATGCGCCGCACTTGGTCGGAACAATTCTCAATGCCGAATTTCTGCACAAGCTGGCGCGCCGTCATTTGCCATTCCCGAATGATCGTGTCGACCTTGCCGCGCTCATCATTGGCAATCGCGTACGAACCAATTGGGAAATTCTGGAACCGAATGATTGTTTCATCATCTTCCAGCGCTGCCATGGCGGCGGTACCGTACACGCCCAGCTCGGCATACACGATAGGCAATGCGTTATAGAGATTGGATCGTGTGAAAACTTCGCGCATCCGGACGCCGACCTGATCCAGCCAGTCTTTGACATCGTCCATATCGTCCAGATCGGGATTGCCAGTCGACAGCTTGAACCAAGGGCGGGCGGGCGACGTAACGCCGGCCATCATCCCCGATGACAAGGTGCGTGAAGACAATGTCGCCGTGTTGTTGACGATCTTCTTGTTGCGCTTTTCGCCTCGACCTGTTTGCGAGATGAAGAAGCGCGCAGAGCGCGGCAAGATGTATTCGTTCAGGTCGCGCCAATGCGAAATGTAGCTATCCCGTTCCAATCGAAGCGAGCCGATTAGACGGTTGTAAATGGCAACCTTGGTATCTTCCACTTATTGCCCGAGCAGTTGTTTCTGAGCGATTGGCGCAGCGTCAGTAACGCCTGCAGCGCCGGTCAGCATGGTGGATGATTGGCCAGCGACTGCCTGGCGACGCTTACGCTCGCGGTCACGCGAATCAACCACTGCCTGCTCCTGCTCAGTGACGACAGGTGGCGGCGGTGTTGGTGCGGCTGGCGGCGGTGGTGCACTGGATAAGCACATGGTCAACCCCTAGAAAGTTAAAAATACGGAGAAAATCCACGCGGAATAGGACAGCGCGCAAGCAAGCAGACATGCCGAGACCAAGCGCTCGCGTAGGCGGACAATGCGAAATGTGTTTGCATGGCGGTGGTAAGACTCAGCCAAATAGCTGGAAACGAGCGATGCGATACCGCAGCTCAGGCCGAACAGGTCAATCGCCTGGTGCGCCTTGATGACATACAGGTTCAGGATGTTCAAACCCACAGCAATAACCGCAAGGGTCAGACCGATGCGGCAGGCGTTTTCGTCGTGGTTGTAATCGTTGATTCGCATCTCGCAGCCTCATCCATGTGGAATTGGCGCGAGTGTTTGCGAAAAGTTTTTGCGTCGTCAATACGATTTGAATGTTTTTCGATCAGCCTGCATATGGATCGTATTCAGTGGCGAGTCCGGACTTGTTGAGGCCGGGAATGCCACGATACCGTTTGCCGACTGGATAGGCAAAAGACAGTGCCAGCGCGTCGCCCTTGTTCGGCGATGGCAGGCCGCGAGCCTTCATGTCCGGCTTTGATTCCAGTTGTATCTTGCCGTCCATACGCGGCACGGTTTCAGGGCTGATCAGGTCTTGATACAGCTCTGCATCGTCTTCAATCGCGCCGCCAGCCTTCAGCCATGTCTTGATACCGCCCCACATTTCCGAACGCTTGTTCAGGAAGCCGTGGTCTGTTGCCTTCTCGCCGAACCAGACAAGCTGCCAGGCGCGCCCCATCGTGTCACCGGCAGACTTGATGCCTGTGCCATATCCCGCGTCAATGAAAACGGCGTCCGCTTCATGCTCGTCTTCCAGCTGTGCAATCAGGTTGGCCATCTGGATGTCGTTATCGTTTTTCGGGATCGACCGCAAAACCCTGAACCGCAAGCCCTGACGCAAGCCGATGACGAACGGATCGTCGCCACTCCATGAAGGGTCAACCGTGAGAATCTTTGGCGCAAAGTCGTACTGATCTGCCCGCAGATGGCGCTTTTGTGCCTCGTCGACATCTTCAACGGATATGAATTGCTTGGCGCTGGCAGACGGGAACATGCCGCGAACACGGACTTTGACGAAGTCGGAATCCTCGCCATAGTCATCGACCCATTGCTGCATCTGCTTCTTGTTGGTGATCTTGACAGTGCGCGAGTCGATCTGCCTGCAGCTCCAACGGTGCCGGAATTTACGGAAGCATTCACGGAATCGGCCAGTATTCTGCGTCGGGTTACCGAACGCCACCCAAATGATTTCAGTGTCGTTATCGGTTAGCGCGCCTTCGGTAACTTCCCATATCGGATCAGCGATCTTGGACGCTTCGTCAAACACCACGATGATGCGGCGGCCTTGGTTGTGCAGACCGGCGAACGCTTCCGTATTGTTTTCCGACCATGGAATTGCATCGATGCGCCAGGTCTTTTCATGCGCCTTGTCGACCGATGCCAGCGCCGTGGCTGAACAGTTGAACCAGTCCCGGGTGATAGACAGCCGGTGCCACTTGGCCAGCTCTGCCCATGTCTTTGTGCGTAACTGGTTGTCTGTATTGGCTGTGACGACGCCCTTTGTGTCTTCGAATGTATCCAGCCCCCACTTGATGAGCCAGCAAATCAGCGCGGATTTACCGATGCCGTGGCCAGACGCAACAGCGATCTGGATTGCCTCAGATGCGCCAGAGATAGCCCCGCTTTTGAGTTTGTCGCCTATTTCGTTGAGGACATCGCGCTGCCACTGGTCGGGACCATCGGGGAATTTGGCCAGCTCGCCGGCGCCCCAATCGAATGAATACAGCACATAACCCAGCGGGTCATGGGTGAATGAAGCGATGTCTTCAATCAGTTCCTGCTTCAGTTGTTCTTCAGGCGTCATTTAAATAACTCATGAAGTATCTTCTTCAGGTCTGGCTTTGGCTGAACCAGCATGGATTCAAGTGGGATATGCTTCGCGCTTCCATCAGCATCAATTGAAACGAAACCTGTCCCATAAAACATCACATCGTTTGTGGCCTTCAGTGCTTCACGTTTAGCAACTCGTATATATCGGTAATAAAGCCGCCACCATTCACGCGTTGTCATTTCTTCTCCCTCGCGCGCTCCCGGGCTGCCTTCATTCGCCCGGATATGGATGTCGTGTCTTTGACTTCCAGCACATCGGTGAACAGCTTCAAGTGGCGGCCAACCATCAGCAGCGCGTTGTCTTTGCTGTGGAATGCCATTTCGATGCCATGCTTGCCATGCTTCAGCCCCGCAAACACGGACTTGGCTTCGGGTGACAAATTGCGAGTGTCGGCCATGACGATACGGCCGATACCATCGCCAAAGCATTCAGGGCAGTCTTCGACCGGCGGCTTGCGCGGGTCAAATCCGGTACCGCCCATCGTCTTGAAATCCTCGCCGTCCTTCTCTGCCAGCTTCTGGTCGCGCGCCCATTCAGCATCAGTGCGCTGATAGTCATGGTCAAAGCCATAGCAGTGCCGGCAGCAGCCCACGCGATGCTGGATCAGTTCGTTCCGGTCAACTGTGGCGATGTTCCAGAATTCCTGCAGAACCTTTTCGGCCGAGATTCCGACCTTCTCCGCCCGCTTATACATTGCCTTTTGTATCTCAGCGGCAACCTTAGGCTTCCTTAACAGGCGGTAAGCCTCTACCCCAGCGACGTTATCGTTCTTTGGAGTGAATCCTGCCTTCTTGTAGGCACCGGTTGCATTCAGGGTAACGATGTACTCTGCAACGAAGCGCAACTGCAGCGGAGTCAATGGAGTGTCGTCCAGGTCACGCTTCACAGGCGCGCGCTTGGCAGCCACCTTCTTCGCAGCCGGCTTTGCTGCTGCCTTTTTTGCAACAGGCTTCTTCGGTGCGGCCTTCTTCATTCAGCACTCCCATAGCGATCAGCAAACCACACTGCAATCCGCTTTTGACCTGCTGGTGAGATGCGCTCATCGCAGTGTTGGCTGCGAGTGGCATATTCCATAACCTGAGAGAGCATGGACATAATGTTCAGTTCATCGTGTTTGCAGTCATCCACCCGGATACCAAGGCACACAGGTGGGTATGGTTCGCGCTCGCTCATAGCACCTCCTTCAACGTCAGCACCAGCAAGGCACCAATAACCACACCGATGCAGAACAACCCGAGCGCGGCGACCAGACCGCCACGCTGCTTCGGCTTTCCGTTCATTTCCACATAGGTCACGCCGCCGGACTTGTCCTTCACCGCATGCACTTTGTATTCCTTGTCACCCATTACAAACCCCTTGCTGCAAGCGCAGCCTCTGCCGCCAGCTGCGCGCTGGTCGGTACGTAATACATCGTAGGATTGCCGCCGCAGCGGACACGCCGAATCAGCTTTAATCCTACCAATTTGATCAACACTTCAGTCATGCGCGCAGTGGGTATCCCGAAGTAGGCAGCCAACTGCGCGGATTGATACTGAAACCCGACACGCTCCTTCAAGCGCGTCATAACCGCTTCTTCCGAAAAATGGCGCTGCACGGCCTTATCCACCTTGGCCAACGTCACGCATGCACCTTGTTCATAGATTCCTTTGGGTAAAACACTTTGATGTCATCCAGTACATCGCGCGGATCCACATACCAGTCATAAACGCCTACCAGGTTGTTGGCCAGCAGGCGGGTTTTGGCCTCAAACGACCCCGATGTGCTTTTCGTCACCACGATCTTCCCGGCGATCATGAAGATGGCAACCGGCACATCTACGCCCTCGATCATCTCAATGGCGCGCCGGAATGCCTTTTCTATGGGCTCAACCGGTGGCTTGAACTGTCCCCGCAATGCCATGTCATGCCCCCTTTCCGAATGCCTTGTCCGCCCACTCCTGCCGGCTCGTAATGGTCTTGCCTTCCGCCTGGGTGAACCGCTTGCAGGTACGCTCCCGCGTGATGTTCACGAACATGCCGACTTCCTCATGCTTGCACTTCCCGAATCCCGTGGCGCTGTGCTTTTTGAAAGTCTGCAAATCGAGGTTTGCACATGTCAGGCACTTCATACTGTCTGCCCATCGACTTGCCTACCTCGCTTCAGCAATGCCAGTGCATCGGTCAGGTCAGGCTTGACCGTTTGCGGGGCGTCCTTGACCACTGCAGGCGCTTGGCTAATTCTCGGCGCCGGGGCTTTCCCACCGTTATCGACCGCCGCCACTACGCGAGCCTTGAAAACGAAGAACGGTTCGCCTGGCAATGGCTTGATCGGCGGATCAAGTATCAATCCCTTGTCTTCCACGCCCTTGTCTGTTGCATGCCACGGGATCAAGCTCTTGCCCCCTTCTTTCTTGGCCGCCATGCAAGCAGCTTTCAGGAAAGATGCAGCGTCAGCAGGTTGCTTGACCACGGCAGAGCGCACTGCTTCGATGACAATTTCGTCGCCATAGTCTTTGCACAGCTTTCCAACGAAGGTGCCGCATTGATCTTTCGGCATACCTTGCTCGCTAAGCAGCGATTTACCTGCGCGCCAAAGCTCGGTTTTTGCCATGTCTTCCGGCGATTTGTCGCTGGGCGGTTCGCCGCCCGTACCGATAGGTACGGAATCTGTTCCTGATCCTGCTCTTGTTTCTGCTCTTGTTCCTGTTCTTGGCTTCGGAGGGGCTTGCAAGGGGCTTTCAAGGGTCAGATGAAAAGCGCTTGAATAACGCTCAAAAAAAGCTGCTTTGAACTCGCCTGTCATAGCGGAAAACGCCTTTTTCACTGCTTTGACCTGGTTGTCATTTACCTTCAATTCTTCACCGATCTGGAACTTGGCCATTTCGTAGACAAAAACGGTTTCGCTTTCCTCGTCATACATGCAGAAATTCTTCTCGATAAGGCTTTGAAGCCCCTTGCAAGCCCCTTCCATATCCAGCCCGGTTTCGTGCGCAATGTACAGTTTCGGAATCTGGAACACGCCTGTCATTTCGGACATCGTGCAGGTCATCAGGTAGAGGGCGACGATCTGCGCTTCAGGGTCTTTGCGCAGTGATTTACCAGTGCTGCCCGTCCAAAACTTGGCACTGATCTTTCCATAGTCACGCATGGCCTGATTCCTTCAATTCTTTCAACTTGCGCCGGTATGTCGCTTCAATCTTGATCAACATCTCTCGCGTCCACTTAATGCTGGTGTTGTTGCATTCCAGCGCTTCAACGGCTTCCAGTCCGATGCGTTTAATCAGTCCGATACGGAAATCTACAGCCCGGCCTGCTCCATAGCGGTTACAGTCCTTCAACTGACGGTGCACATTGTTTTCCACGAATCGCATGTGATCTGCGCTGCCACGGCTGCGATAGTGGCCGGCATCCCATATGCCACCGCGCGACCATTCCCCACCCCATTTCCCGCAGCAGATGCACGGCAGGTGCTTGTCACGCTCCCGGATGAACGCATTGAATGCGATTTGAGCGCGCGCTTTCAACTGAGGGATGGTTCGAATCTCTGCTTTACGCTCGCGTATACTTGCCCGTTCAGCCTTCGCTACCTGGCGCGCAATTTTTTCGCGTTTCCGCTTTGCTACCTCAGCGGCGCATTCGACACCGCAGGCAACGTGCGACATCGACTTCGGCACATAGCGATTCGGGCAAACACTGCACTTTCTGGTTTTGCGAACAGATACGCGCAGGATATTTGCGCGCGGCTTGAATCCGGTACGCGTCATTGGTGCGGAGCGCTTCATATCAACTCCACCTGTTCTGGGAACGCTTGAAGCAGCGGTATTGGAATATATGGAGCGGCCAATCGATTGCAAGCAGTATCAAAATGAGAAACATCGCTTTCAAACCCGATGAATTTGCGACCAGAATTTGCGCATGCGACACCCGTGGTGCAGCTTCCCATAGTGTTGTCGAGAACAAGATCACCTGAATTGGAATACGTCCTAATCATGTATTCCATCAGAGCGACTGGTTTTTGAGTTGGGTGCAGATTTGACTTTTGCTTATCGCTCGAGAAAAACTGAACTGATCTCGGGTACCGACTAGTTGAATCATATTCAGCAAGTCCGAAAGCCCTGCCGTAGCATTCAGAATTGACCGCACGTCGCTTCGTTGTTTCACGCTTGTGACCGTGAGTGATTTGCGGGTTATAGGTTGGTTGTTTCTTATAGAAAGCAAGAATACTTTCATGCGCACGCAACGGTTGCTTCTTCGCGTTCAGAAAACCTGTCGCATTTCCTTTTTCCCAAATCCACTCGCACCGGTACCATTCGAGATTACTGGCAACAAGCAAACTAGTGAATGGTTGCGCAGCCGTGAGCAGTACTGCGCCATTTGGTTTTAGAACGCGTTTGTATTGCTCCCAAAGTGGGGCCATTGGAATAACGAAGTCCCAAGAGCATTCAGTCGTGCCATAAGGCAGGTCGGCAAAGATCATATCTACGCTGCCATCTGCGATTAGCGGGAACAAGTCCATGCAATCGCCAAAGTACAGCTTTGCATCACCAATAATTACCGGCCTCATCGGTCAAACCCATGCAGTACTGTTTCCATCATCTCGGCGGCTTTATCAGCGCCAAGGTGTTTCCACAAATAGACGGCGGCATGCTGACCACGTAAGAAAGCCAGCATCGCGTCGTGAAACTCGCGCATTGCGGGCTCGTCCATTTCCATGTAGCTGATCGACTTAGGCAGCGGCACGACGCCGCCCTTCGGTCCCGCGACCCAATCGACATGCCCGGCACCGACCTTGATCCAGTTGCGGAATTGGTCAAAGTGCTGGAATTTGTCTTGAGCCTCAAAGATCGCCTGCTCTAACGCCATGTGATAGCGATGGAAGCGGCCACTGCGCGGCGCGCGGGTACCGACTTCGATAATCTCGCCGGATTCAAGGCTGAAAGCAGTCTTCAAGAAGCGAATCCATCGTTTCTGGTTCTTTTCATCAACGCCGCGCAAACCGTTGGTCATCACGCGCTGCGCGGTGTTTATCTCTGCATCGGTCAAAGCGATGCTGCGATCCCGCATAACGAGTGCTTGGCTCACTGCAGCAGCTCCATTTGTTCAACTGGCATTGCAACTGGCTTCACGTGTACGAAGACGGAAACATGGGAAATCGGGCAGACTTGCCGATCCAGGAGGCGGACAAGCTGCTTTGTTTCTTCACGCAGCTCAAACACCCGGCCACTGATGACATTCGGGGTCAAGCCGGTCAACTTGGCCAACTGCTGGCCGGTATAGGCGCGGCCTGGCTCCATCACGGATAGGATTAACGCCTGTTGACGCGCCCTGTCATTCTGTACGCGGCCATGAAAGCAATCGATTGAAGACTGCGCGACTTGAGTTTTCATACTTTCCTCCAGCAACGATCACAGCATTTGTACTGCGCCAACTGGCGCGCCGTTACCACCCGACCACAAGCGCAGCGCTTCCGGATATGCGACATCGGCGCTCTTGCCGATTCAGCGCGGTACCGTTGTTCTGCGTTTGGGGTTGTGTGTGTCGTCATGAATTACCCTTGAATCAATACGAATTTTTCATTTGCTTTGTCTGTCTCGATGATTGCCGGGCGCTTTGGCTTGCCCTCGTCATCCAATTTGATGCCACGGTCTTTAAACATCAGCATCAAAACTTCGTCTTGCGTTTTGTCTTCGCCATACGTGCCGGCGATACGCGCCGCTTTGTATTCTGCAAATGTCACTTCTGCCCGGATTGGGCCACTACCTTTTTTCATGCTGTTGCCTTTTGCTCTGCGATCTGTGCTTCAAGAATGGTCAATTGCGATTGCATAGCGATCCACTGGCTGACAAAGGTATTGCCGACAGCTTCTTCAAATGCGGGGATGTACTTGGCTGGCATGTCGCGCATCTCATGCCCGCGTTCATCAAGGTCACGATCTGAAAAATAGTCACTGGCGTGACTTGGCCGCATACCTGTTCGTTCGCAAATCGTGGCGCGCGTCATGTTCTTCACGCGGCTGTTTGCAAGTGCCAGGCGGCACACGTCCCGATAGGACTTAATTTTCTTAATCAATGAGGCCGGAACAACTGCCGGACCTTCAAGACGTGGCATCAAGTTAATTCGTTGAGTATTCATATTGCTGCTGCATTCTTATAGGTTGATTCGGCTTCGGCTTGGGTTGCAAAGCAACCGAGGTACTTGCTTTTGTAATAAACGCTGTACGGACGTGCCTTTACTGGACCAATCGTCCAACCTCTGCCCGTACCAGCTCTCGGCGATCCACCGCATTTACCGGGAAGGTTCAAAAATGCATCTTTGTGGTTCTGTTCCTGTTTAACGATAGAAACGTTTCCCACTTTGTACGGGCCGGTATCACCTGTTCTAGCCATGCAATAGCAACCTTTTTGATTGCCGCGTAACTCATACTTCCCTGACGACTCCCATATCTGAAGCCACTCCTCGAATGTCATGTCCCACGCAACTCCGCGATACTTGGCTGCGGCTTTCTGCATTGAAAACTGTCGGCGCGCTTTGCTGACGTAAGGTGATTTATTTTTCATAGTTATCAATAAATACAATCGACTTCCCAGTGACATTCCCAGTGAGATTTCTGGAAACTAAAGGGCATGAAAATTCATGCCCTCAAAAAATTAAACAGTTTCTTTTTCGACTTCTGGTGCTTGGCTTTGCTCGACACACCGTATTGCGTGCAACTTTTGAAGTCGGTCAACAATCACAAACGATGTCTGCTTTCCTCTGCTGCCACCCACAAAGGCAGCAATGAGAGACTGTGAACAAGGGACAAGCTCAGCCAATTGCGCTTGCGTTAGCCCAGTGGCGAGAAGTTCTTCAACGGTCTTTTTGGTATCCATAAATCTGATTATCACGTATGTGTTTGAATCAGTCAACACCAACGTGATTAAACTTTCTATTACATTCGTGATATGGATACATTAGCAAAACGTTTAACTTGGGCTCGCTCTGAAAAGAGCATGTCGCAAGAGTCATTGGCAAAGGCCGCCGAAGTTTCTCAATCAACCATTGGAAATCTTGAGGCCGGGATTCGCAATTCCGCTCGAAGAATCGCAGCTATAGCGGCAGTTCTCGACGTAAATCCGTTATGGCTATCAGATGGGGTAGGTCCAATCAAGCCAACGAACACAGGCGGCGGTGCGGTTGATCGCCCTATCAACGCTATCGACGTAAATCACTCGCGGTTTCGCCAGGTGCCAGTTGTTGGCCGTGCTATGGGTGGAATGCCTGATCGAGCTTGGGGCGATGGGGATTATCCTGCCGGCGATTCAGATTGTTATGCTGAGATTGCATCCCAAGATCCGAATGCTTTTATTGTTCCGATTGAAGGTGAGTCAATGTCCCCGCGCTTTAATCCGGGCGAATTTGCTTTGGTAGAGCCTAATACGGCTCCGGAATTGGAAGATGATGTGCTTGTGAAGCTGGGCGACGGAAGAATAATGATAAAAAGATTGCTCTCGCAGCGCGGAGCAATTCGGCTCGGAAGCTATAACAGCAATGAGATTATCTCGGCCCCGCCGGAAACTATCGTATGGATGTATTACGTTGCGCATCCTGTACCAGCTCGAAAAATTAAACAACGAACTTAAATATACCGTTACGGCGTTTGGAAGACCCACATGAAAAACAATGAATATATTTGCGGTGTAGGCGGATGGTTGACGTTATTAATTATCATTTTCATGGTGCTAAGCCCGCTATTAGGATTCGGTAGCTTGTATGGCATGATCAAGGATGTTGAGAGCCTCTATTCGGGTCAGCTACTTGATTCTAAATGGGCGAGCTTTAAACAAGAAACGTGGATAATTTATGCGATAAGCGCCTCGGTAAGCTTTGCTGCTGGATACCGTTTGCTGAAGATTCATAAGTCAGAATCTGTCCGATTCGCAATTATTGCAAACTGGCTTGTGGGCCCAATTGCTAATGTTGCGTATGTGATTTCAGGCGCACTGCTTTTAAACTTGAGAGTGACCGATCAAATACATGCCTCTATCGGCTCGATTGCCGGGTCGTGCATCGTTGCATCTTTATGGACAGCATATTTGCTGCGCTCAAAGCGCGTTAAGAATACCTACCATCAGCATTAGCCATAAACTTTAGTTAGCAAATACAACCGCTTCGGCGGTTTTTTTTCGTCCAAATTTCAAACTAAATATCACGATCAAAATAATTATCACAAATGTGTTTGACTTCTTTAAACACATACGTGATAATCAAATTGTCGGAACAGGAACAGTTTCAAAACGACGGAGAAGGCGTGCATGGCGCTCGACTCGAAAGCCGGTTACGTCACCTGGCCGATTGACCGCCGGTAGCGGTCATCGAATTTAACCAAACAGGAGATGCAATGAACGTCGAACTCAATCAAGAACGCAGTTTCACCGTCCGCGCTGGCGCAAATATCTTGCACGGCTTATTCCATGGCGGCGAGTGGGAAGGTCTTACCAAGTACGAAAACGCACAAGGCCAAAGCCTGATTATGGACGGCACCGCGATTGTGAAGGGTTCGCCGGATCTGATGCATTACCTCCGCAATGGCGCTGCGCAACCGGGCTTTGTGGTCGTTCCAGAAACTACCCTGCCAAGCGGTCAAGTTGTTCCGGCTTTTCAAGTTGCGCAACACGTGGCCTCAAAAGGTGACGGCGGCGCGGTATCCATCAGCGCAACCGGCAAGCCTTGGACAAGTATCAATTTCGCCGATGCGAAACAGGCATGCGCCGATGCTGGCTATTCAATGATTACTGAAACCCAATGGCTTGCCATCGCATGGAATGCATCGCAAGTCGCGGCCAACTGGACAGGCGGCAAAGTCGGAGAAGGATCGATGCGCCAAGGTATCCGTTTCGGCGGCGGTGCCAAGCCTGGTGATTACGAACCAACCAATGAAGAAGAACGCCGTTGGTTGCTTTTGTCGAACGGTTCCCTTATCTGCGATTTCAACGGCAATGTCTTCCAGTGGATTTTCGATGACGTGCAAGGTGCCGCCGATGGCCTGATCGCCAAACGCATCGAAGCCGATTCTATTTCCCTGACTACTGCCCCCTACCCGTCAGAACAGAAGGGTATGGGCTATCGCCCTGACGGCTCACGCGATTGGTCCGGCTATGCGCTCATTCGGGGCGGTTACTGGTACTCAGACGTCAATGTGGGCGCGTTCCTTCTCAGCGACGTTTCGCCCGGCTACGAGTACGACGACGTCGGCTTCCGCTGCACCAAGTCGCTCGGGTAACTGGCTCCGGGTTCCCGGTCTCGGGCGCTGCAGCGCAGCGTCCTTTCTGAACAGAACGAAAGGTAATCATGACTACAAACATTCAACTTTTGAAGCGCGCCGTCGTTCTGTTTCCCCGCGCCGATTATACAAACCCAGCAAGTGTGCGCCACGCGCGTCGGGCATGGCTTCGCAGCATCGTGCTGCTACGTGGCCGCGCCGAGTCGAAGTGGATTCTTGACCACCCAATCACCAGGCAGACATGAAAGCAATTTTTTACTGGACACGTCACCGCATGAAAAGCGGCGACACATTTAAAACAGCAATCCGTAGCGCAGTACGCGCGGCAATCCCAAGCAAGAGGAAAAAATGAGCGAATCCACAGCAATAGCAACACGTCAGGACTTCAACGGCTCCGAAAGCAAATTCGCGGTGCAAGAAACCGCATCCACTATGGCCGCTGCTCAAGGCAAGGCAATGGTCGAAGCGCGCTATGTCATGGCAATGCGCCAGCCCCGCAATTGGGATCAGGTGCGATTGGACATACTCACCGAGTGCAAGCGCCCAACGTTTGCCGATAACAAGAGCGTTTACTACATCAAGCCAATCGGGCAAGGCGTAGAAGGCTTAGGGATTCGCTTCGTCGAGTCAGCCCTGCGCCACATGAAAAACGTGCTGATCGAGCCAGTCATGCTGTTTGAAGATGACACAAAAGAAATTCAGCGCGTGACCGTCACTGATCTGGAATCGAACATTACTTACTCTACCGATGTGCGCGTGTCGAAGACCGTAGAACGCAGCAAGCCTATGGATGATGGCAGCTTCATATCGATGCGTAAAAACAGCTACAACAAGGCTGTCTATACCGTCCCGGCGAATGACGATGATCTTTTAAACAAGCGCGGCGCACTGATTTCCAAGGCCATGCGGACACTCGGCTTGCGCATCATCCCTGGCGATATTCAAGACGAAGCCATCGACATTATCAAAAAGATTCGCATGGACGACGCTGCCGCCGATCCAGCCGCCGAGCGCAAACGCATCGTTGACGCCTTCGGTGAAATCGGCGTCAAGGCGACAGATTTGACCACCTATCTCGGACATTCGCTTGACACCTGTTCACCAGCAGAACTGGTCAGCCTTCGTGGTGTGTACAGCGCCATACGTGACGGTGAAGCGACCTGGGCAACGGTCATGGAAAACAAGGCTGAGCAGGAAAGTAGCGACAAAAAGCCGACTGACAAAAAGACCCTGCCTACCTGTACCGATGAAAGTTTCGAAGCCAAATCACCAGGCTGGCGGAAAACGATTCTCGACAAGAAAAAAACCGTCGCCGAATTGGTCGCCACCATTCAAACCAAAGAACTGCTGACAGAAGCACAAAAGCTGACCATCGATTCCTGGTCGCACGAAAACGATTAATCCGCCAATTCCAAAGGAGAGCGATTTGAAATCCGTACACAAAATTACCCATAACCTGGTTCAAGGCTCACCCGAGTGGCAAGAATTCCGCCTAACTCATTTCGGTGCGAGCGAAGCGGCCGCAATGCTGGGCTTGTCCAAGAAGGTCAAGCGCAATGAACTGCTGCACATGAAACACACCGGCAACGCCAAAGAATTTAGCGAATGGGTACAAACCAACATTCTTGATCATGGTCATGTCGTAGAAGCCCAGGCGCGCCCACTGGTTGAGTCAATGATTGGCGAAGACCTGTACCCGGTGACCTGCTCGCTCGGCCTGCTGTCCGCATCTTGTGACGGCCTCACCATGTCCGACGAAATCGCTTTCGAGCATAAGCAATGGAATACTGCTCACGCTGCATTGGTGGCTGCCGGCGAGCTTCCGGAAGAACACATGCCGCAATGTCAGCAGATCATGCTTGTGACCGGCGCCGAGAAAGTCGTGTTCGTCATGTCGGACGGAACTGCAGATAGCTTTGTCAGCATGGAAGTTCTGCCTGATCAAGCATGGTTTGACCGCATCGTAGCGGGCTGGAAGCAATTCGAAATTGACCTGGCTGATTATGTACCAGCGGAAGTCGTTTTCGCGCCAGTTGCAACGCCTACTCTTGGCCTCCCTGCCCTTACCATCCATGTGGAAGGCTCCATTGCGCTGAAGTCCAACCTGACATTGTTCGGCGAGAAGCTGCAGGCTTTCGTCGAAAACATCGACAAAGAACCTACGGATGACCAGGGCTTTGCTGACGCAGAAAACGCCGTCAAGACCTTGCAAAAGGCCGAGGATGCGCTTTCTGCAGCAGAGGACAGTGCGCTGGCACAGACTGCCAGCATTGACGAGATGCGCCGAATGGTCGAGATGTACCGCAATCTGGCGCGCGACACTCGCCTGGCGATGGAAAAGGTCGTCAAGTCACAGAAAGAGAAAGTCCGGGCAGCCATCTTGCAAGGCGGCAAAGACAAATTTGCAGACCATGTGACCAGCCTCAACAAGCGTATTGGCTGGGATTACATGCCATTTATCGCAGCAGATTTTGCCGGTGCCATGAAAGGCAAGAAAACTATCGCCAGCTTGCGCGATGCCGTCGACACCGAACTGGCACGGGTAAAAATCGAAGCCAATGCCATCGCCGACAAAATCCAGATCAACATCGCCACCCTGCAGACCGAGGGAGAAAACCACAAGTTTCTGTTCGCCGATGTTGCGCAGATCGTCCTGAAGGATAAAGACGACCTGCTGGCATTGGTCAAGATGCGCATTGCCGCACATGACGCGGCCGAGGAACAGCGCAAGGCTACAGAGCGTGAAAAAATCCGCGTGGAAGAAGAAGCCAAAGCAACCGCGAAAGCACAAGCCGAAATGCGCGCAGCCACGGCTGCACACTCAATTACGGCGGCTGCTACTGAAGCCGTGATCAGCAAACCTTCAGGCGCCCGCAGCGCCAAGGCTATGCCAGTTGGCCACATTGCAGATCGTGTAAGCGATCAGCAGATCATCGACGCAATTGCCGAAATGTTCAACATGACCAAAGCAGAAGCAATTAAACGCATCGCCAATATCGACCTGGTCGCTGCACATCAAAGCCTTGCTGCAGTAGCAGCCTAATTCAACCCCGATAAACAAGGACATCATGAATACCGAAACCAAACATCAAGAAATTCCTGTCACGCCCGTTGAGTCGTCGCAGATTGCCGCAATTGGATATGACGCAGGTACCAGCACCCTGGCGATCCAGTTCCCGGCAAAGACCGGTGCCGGCAGCGTTTACCACTACGCGAATTTCGAAGCCGAACGCTATGCCGACTTCCTGGCGGCTGAATCGAAGGGCTCATTCTTCGGCAAGTACATCAAGCCGTTCAAAGATCGCTATCCGTACAAAAAAGTTTCCTGATTCCCGAGGCCTCCCCGGAGCCGTAGCGTTGCGATAGCGGCGCTAATCCGGGACGAATTCAAAGACAAACTAACGAGGAATGCAAATGAATGCACCAGACCAGATGAAGATCGACGGCTTACCGGAAGCTGAAGAAAACACGCACATGATCGTGCGGATTAGCGCCGTTGCAGTAAAGCTGGTGCATCCGTTCGCAGCACAAAATGACATTCGCTTCTACCTGAATGGGATCAACGTACGCCCGCTGGATGATGGCTCGGTCATGATCGTAGCCACAAACGGCCATCGCTACATCGTCGTGCGTGACCCAAACGGCTACGCTGAGAAAGAAATAATCGTGTCGATCAGCAAGGACGCACTTAAACACACTTCCAGCGCCAAGCACACCCTAGACGTCATGTCGAACGGTAACGCAATGATTTCGGGTGATGTTGCTCAACCGCTTTTCATCCAGCCAGGTAACTCCATCATCGAGGGCGATTTCCCGCGCATTGAACGAGTGGCCAGTACAGTCGGCTACCGCGAGGGAATATCTGGCGCCGTGAATCCGCGATACCTCAATGACGCGCTTGCGATTGGGAAGACATTCGGGGAATCGATTCGCTTCTTTACCCGCGATAACGACAGCCCACTTACTTTCGTGTTGGGCGGCCTTGGAGATCTCGAGTGTTTCGGCGGCATCATGAAACTGAATGATAGCTTCGATGCATTGCCGAACTGGTTCCCTTTGCCAAAGCCAATCGAATCACTCTCGGATATTTGAGGCCAGCATGAAGCGCGATAACTTTACCCTGCCCCTGGGCTTGCCCGATGAAATGATCGTTGATAATTTCGCGGGCGGCGGCGGAGCCAGTAAGGCAATTTTGATGGCTTTGGGACGTGAACCCGACATAGCGATAAACCACGACGGCGAAGCCTTGTGCATGCATGCGGCCAACCACCCCACAACCAGGCACTACCAAGAAGATGTATTTCTGGTTCATCCAGGCTTTGTTACCAATCAACAGCCGATAGGCTTGGCGTGGTTTTCCCCGACCTGCACCCATTTTTCTCGCGCCAAGGGTGACAACATCTTGAACCAGAAGCTGCGAGGCCTGGCATGGGTGACGCTCAAATGGGCAGCATTTCAGGCGCCGCGCTGCATCTTCCTTGAGAACGTTGAGGAGTTTCAAGGGTGGTGTCCGCTGGATGCCAAGGGTAAGCCTATCAAGAATCTGAAAGGCCGCACCTTCAATGCATTTGTAAAAGCACTTTCTACCGGCCTGGATAAAGAACATCCCGACTTAGCAGAGATTCATGAAACATTGGGCGGCGATTTCCCTATCGATCGCTTGTATCGCGGCCTTGGGTACAAGGTCGAATGGAAGGTCATACGCGCCTGTGATTTTGGCGCGCCTACCATTCGGAAGCGTCTGTTTATGATTATGCGTCGGGATGGGCTGCCTATTGTCTGGCCTGAGCCTACACACGGCGATCCGGAATCGTTGGCAGTCAAAAACGGCAAGCTCCTGCCGTGGAAAACCGCAGCCGATTGCATCGACTGGTCAATCAAATGTCCGTCGATTCTGTTCGACCGCAAACGCCCACTAAAGCCAAAGACACTGCAGCGCATTGGCCGCGGCTTCGAGCGGTACGTGAAAGACGCGGAATCTCCATTTATAGCGCCTGTATCAATTGATGGAGTATTGAGAGCCGACCACATCACCAAATTCAATACCGGCAGCATAGGCCACGATATGCGCGTCCCTATGGCCACGGCAACGTCCGGCGGCGGTGCTGCCCGCCCAGCCGGTGCGCCGCACGGCCTTGGTGTGGTTTCAGCGTCGCTTGTCCAGTACTACAGTGGCGGCAGCCAAAACCGCTCAATGGACGACCCGATGCCGCCAGCAGTCACGCATGACCGTATTGCGGTGACTTGCGCGCACCTGGTAGGTATCGATAACCAAAGCGCCGGTACCGGCGCAGCATGGAGCGCAAGCAAGCCTATAAACACAATAGTTACTGAAAATCGACACGCGTTGGTTACTTCGCACTGTGTAAAGCTGCGAAACCATCAGTTCGGCCAATCGATGTTGGAGCCAGTGGGGACGCTCACCGCTGGCGGCGGACACGTTGGAGAGGTGCGCACGACGCTATCCGCATCGAGCAATACAGAAGCGCGTCGACAAGCCGTCCGTGAGTTTCTTTGGGAATACTGCCCAAGCCTGGCAGGTGTAGAGCGTCCTGAGCTGGTAATGATCAATGGTGTATGGATGGAAGTCGTAGACATCGGCTTACGCATGCTGATTCCGCGTGAGCTGGCAAACGCTCAAGGCTTTCCACCGGATTACATTCTCGATCCGGAATACACCTACACGGACAAAAAAGGGAAGGCGAAAACAAAGCGGCTCCCAGGGTATGCCCAGGTGCGCATGATTGGGAACAGTGTTTCACCCCCACCCGCCCGAGCCTTGATCGAGGCCAACTTTAAACACGAACAACAAATTGCGAGGGTCGCATGACCACCATACAGACCGACCAGGCAGTACCAGCAACCCCAAAAACAGAGGCGTGGCTGATCGAACGCTACGACGCAAACGATAAGTTGGTGCGCAGTGTAGTACTTGCGCCTCTGACAGACGACGTATTCCTAGATGAGTCCAGCGAAGCGATTGCATTGTGCCGCGTCGAAGATGCCGCCCCTCAACAGGCGGTAGCCGCCAGTAGTGAGCCGGTGAAGCTGACCGACTGGGATCGCATATCAAAAGCTGCTGCAACTGCATGTAATGAGTACGGGCAATGGATGCCTGAACGCTGGATTCAATTGTTTGTCGCCGCTTACAACAAGGAATAAACATGAATTTTATCGAAGCAATGAAAATCGCAGAAGGCGTGCTTGCCAAGTACAAAATCGATCAATTGAAATGGTGGAAGCGCTTGGACGGCACGCCAATGCTGAATGATCTGGCAGTGCGTTTTTCAGAGGCTTTTATGGAGGCCGCAACGGAAAAGAAAAATGCCGCTCAGCGCTGCAAGGTAGGAAGTATTTGCACCCCTGAAACATGCACTTGCGCGCTTATTGACGATGAGCCGAACGTGTCTGTATCCACCAATCAGCCAGTACAAGCCAAGGCGCTGACGGATGAGCAGATCAAGGATGCAATACTGCGCCTCGATGACTGCGAAGTAATTGACGGTAATGGCGTGACTCAAGAGGCGATCGCTATCGTGCGCGCCCTGCTCGCCTCGCAACCATCGGCGCAGCCAATTGAGCAAACCGGGGACGGGTGCACCCATGCCGGAATGTTCGCAACGGATAACGAAACGGGCTTTGTTACTTGTGTTGGATGCGGTGAATTAGCGCCCATCGATAAACCATCGGCACCGGCTGATGTGGCGGCAGTGCGTGATGCAGAGCGCTATCTGAAACTGCGCACTTGGTGCGTGGCAAATGAAGTGCCAATCTCTGTATGCAACGCGCGAACAGCAGATCAACTTGATAATGCAATAGATTCCGAGTCTGCCGCCCCTACCGCGCAACCGCAAGCCGATGGGGTGAAGGCATGAGCGACGAATACTACCTTCAAGACAGTCGCAGCTATGTTGGCAACGACGTTCTGTTTTGGGCAAAGGATGGCAAGGGTTACACGTCAGACGTGAGCAAGGCTCATATCTACACCAAGGCCGAGGCAGTGGCGCGCCACCAGATGCGAGAAACAGACATTCCGTGGCCTAAGTCATACATCGACGCAAAGACGCGACCAGCCGTTGACATGCAGTACATACGACGCGCTGAGGCATTGGTCGGTACCGGGATCACCTTAATCAAACCCAAAAAACCAAAGGTAGACGTTATCAAGTGTGAAGGTTGCGGACGCATTATGCGCGACGGAGCGCAATACCTTGGCAATTGCACGCACTGCGGACAGGACAACAGACCATGACAGACATCAAGACAGTGCTGAAGCCTTGCCCATTTTGCGCTGGCAATCCTAAGCATATTAGAAACTCTCTTGATGAGCGTTATGGTTATGCGGTTAGCGTAACCTACGAATGCCAATCTTGCGGAGTAGCTAAAAGTGCGATTGGTGACACCACAAAGCCTGGCTACGCAGACAACTCAACTGTTGAGCAGAGAGCTATGGCTGCTTGGAACACTCGCACCGCCCCGGTAGACGCGCAGGACGCTGTTGATGCGAAGCTACTGCAGCAGGCACGTGATGCGCTGCATGGGATGCTGAACAAGCGTGGATATGGTTGCGGCGATGGCAGTGATCACCAGGTAGAACAGCACAACACGGCTGCAAACAACAAGGCAACCGAAGCCATAGCCGCCATCGATGCCGCCCTGCAAGCAAGCCAAACCTCTGAGAATCAGGATGCAGTAAAGGAGTAAATATGGGACAGACTGAAAAGCTACCGGAACGGGTCAGCACAAAAAAGGCGGCGGAAATTCTCGGCATACCCGAACATCTCATGTGCCGCCTCGACCCAGACTGCCACCGCATCAAACGGTTTAAGCTCACGCGGAAAACACACGTGTACGATCTCAATTCACTTTATCAGTACCTAGAATCATGCCAATCGAAACCATTACAAAGTCCGGCCGCAAGCGTTACCGCTGGACGTTCAACCGTATCATCGAGGGCAGCGGCCGCATTCGGCAAACGAAGCTCCTCCCTGCTGGAACTACTGCAGCCGAGGCCGACGCGTTAGGACGGAAGTGGGAGTCCGAGATTTATGCGATTGCCACCGGTACCCGCAAGGCAGTGGTCACCATTGGCGAGTGTGTGCGCAAGCACGTGGCCGATGTTAATGCTGAGTGGAAGGATCGAGAAAAGCGTGTCCGGATACTGGAAAAATGGCGCTCTGAATATGATGATCAGGATGCCACTGATTTGCACGAATGGTCTAAATCCTTCGTCGGGTACCTGCGAGCCAACAAAGCCAGGAGCGGTTTAAACAAGCGCCCTCTGACTGATGGCTCCATCCGCAATATTCTGGCCTACATACGCGCTGCGATCAAATACGCCTATAAGGTCGGACTGATTGAAGAAGACCACACCGGACGCATGACCATCCCGCCGGTGAGCAATGAGCGCACACACTACCCTCAACGCAAGGAAATGCTACGCATTGCCAGGAAGTGCCGAGATAGGCAGGTTCGCGCCGCAATCCGGATCGCCTTCTATTCCGGCATGCGCCGTGAGGAAATACTGATCGCCAAAGCCACGAAGAAAGGCTATGTGCTTGACGCGAAGCAGACCAAGAACGGCAAGCCGCGCATTGTTCCAATTCATCGGAAAATTGCTGTGCTGGCCAGGCGAATCAGATTTACCATTGATGGCGACAGATTTTCAGGTGAGTGGGAGCGCGCCCGAGCGTTGGCCGGTTACCCTGAGACACGCTTTCACGATCTGAGGCACGGAGCGGCATCGGAAATGCTGAATTCCGGCGTTCCTTTAGTGGTGGTTGGTAGCGTCCTCGGCCACCTTTCTATGGTATCAACTAAGCGCTACAGCCACCTTTTGACTGACCAGTTAGAGGAAGCCGTGAGCAAGATCGGAACACGACAAAAATAGCCGTCTAAGTGTGTGCATTTTTCTGCCAACCAGATGCATGACACTGTTGTTATTCACAGTATTCACGTTATCGTAAGTCATTGATTTTGCTATGCAGCCCCGCCAAATAACTGTGCGAATAAACAGCTTAACCGGACTTTTAATCCGTTGGTCGCAGGTTCGAATCCCGCACGGCCTACCACGAATTACAGTAGCAAAATCAAGGACTTCCTTCGGGAGGTCCTTTTTTTATGTCCGAAAATAAGGTGTAAGTGCGACGGTAGTGGTAATTTTAGTGGTAACTCATTGTTGGTTCAGATGACACTCCACTGCGCTTCATTGCGCATATCTAAAATTATCTAAACACTTATTGCGCACCTCGGCATTTAAGAAAATTTTCCAGTCGCTTCACTTCTCCACAAACACATCCATTTGTTTGCTACCAGGAGAATGAAAATGAAGCAGCACGTAACCACACCTACCTTAGTCAGTCCGTCGGCTCACCGACATCCCCACTCCCATTCGCGCTTCGCAATTGCCGGCGCATGCGCTAGCACCTTCATCATGGAGGTGACAGCATGAGCATCGAAAAACGCGGAGACCGCTGGCTCGCACGCATTCTCGTCGATGGACAACGTGCATCCTGTACGTTCAGTACGAAACGTGAAGCCAAGGCTTGGGAAGTAAAAGAAAAATTTGAAATAGAAGAAGCCGGCCGTCCAAAAGGTGATGGCCCGGTAATCCCCCCGGAAAAGAAGTGAATTTGAAAGTAGAATTTTCTCCAATCGAAATTGAGGAAGTTTTACATGAAGAAGTCGCGTTTTTCGGAAAGCCAGATTATTGCCATCCTTAAGCAAGCAGA
>NZ_JADOEL010000006.1 GCF_015645465.1 Herminiimonas contaminans
TATGTTTAGTAGTAATAGTTAACACAGGTGCTTTTCTGTGGATAAGCACTAAAGCCTTATAAAAATCAAAGACTTGGAATCTGGATAAAGCCTGCATAAACGGTGTACTCGCTTAGGATAGTTCGGGGATAAAAACGCCGTCCTCTTTTTCCACAGGATTATCCACAAGCTATCCACCGTTTCTTCAGAGCTTTATGCACAGCATTTTTCCCTTATTGCCATGTTAATCTTGAACAGATTACAAGCAGGCTCATAAAACCTTCTCGAGGAAAGCAGATGACGACGACTGCCAAAATTAAGCATTACATCCATGGTCGCTTGGTTGATACCGAGGGTGGCAGACAACAGGATGTCTTCAACCCGGCTACTGGCAAAGTCAGTGCACAAGTGATTTTGGCTAGTGATGCTGACGTGCAGTCAGTCGTGGCAGCAGCAAAAGCAGCGGCACCTGCATGGGCTGATACCGCGCCGCTGAAACGTGCACGCATACTGTTCAAGTTCAAGGATTTGATCGAGAAGCACCATGATGACCTGGCTGCTGCTATCACTCGTGAACATGGCAAGGTGTTTTCAGACGCAAAGGGTGAGGTGACGCGTGGTCTGGAAGTTGTCGAGTTTGCCTGTGGCGTACCGCAGTTATTGAAAACCCAGTTCACTGACAATATCGGTGGCGGCATAGATAACTGGAATCTGCGCCAGCCTCTGGGTGTAACTGCTGGTATTACACCGTTTAACTTTCCTTTCATGGTGCCGATGTGGATGGCGCCGGTTGCCCTGGCGACAGGTAATACATTCATCCTTAAACCGTCTGAGCGCGATCCTTCACCTTCATTGATGGTAGCGGAGCTGCTACAGCAAGCGGGCCTGCCTGACGGCGTTTTTAACGTCTTGCAGGGCGATAAGCTGGCGGTAGATGGCTTGTTGCAACACCCGGATGTGAAGGCAGTGTCTTTTGTTGGTTCTACACCTATCGCCGAATATATCTACGCGTCCGGAGCTGCTCGTAAAGGTGGTAGTTATCCACTGCGTGTACAAGCCTTGGGCGGCGCTAAAAATCATTTGGTCGTAATGCCAGATGCCAACCTCGAACAAGCGGTCGATGCTTTGATAGGTGCGGCTTATGGTTCGGCAGGCGAGCGCTGTATGGCGATCTCGGTTGCCGTGACAGTCGGCGATGTGGCGGACAAACTGGTGGCTGCATTAATCCCTCGCGTTAAATCCCTGAAGGTAAAGAATGGCATGGAAGCCGATGCCGAAATGGGGCCAGTTGTCAGTGCGGCGCATAAGGCGAAGATAGAAGGCTATATCGATGCAGGCGTAAAAGCGGGTGCCAAATTACTGGTAGATGGTCGCGGTTTGAAAGTGGCTGGACATGAACAGGGATTCTTCCTGGGAGGTTGTCTGTTTGATCACGTCACACCGGAGATGACAATTTATCAAGAAGAGATATTTGGCCCGGTACTTTGTGTGGTGCGTGTACCTAACTTTGCGGCTGCTCTGGATTTGATTAATCGGCATGAGTTTGGCAATGGTGTGTCGCTATTCACCTCAGATGGGAATACTGCACGTGAATTTTCCCGGCGGGTCGAAGTGGGTATGGTCGGTATCAATGTACCTATTCCGGTACCTATGGCCTGGCACTCATTCGGTGGCTGGAAGCGATCGATGTTTGGCGATACCCATGCTTATGGCGAAGAAGGCCTGAAGTTTTATACCCGCTATAAATCCATCATGCAGCGCTGGCCAGAATCGATAGTCAAGGGAGCAGAGTTCGCGATGCCCACCACTAAATAAAAATGAAGTCTTGATGAGTAAGTGTCACCCCAGGAGACAGTAGGACGATGAGTTTGATGATGAATAATAATTAAGCAAGCTGAATCATCCATTGTCAGACGACTGTAAGTGCAGTCGGTGATGATGGTGTTAGTCCAACGCAACATCAACCTTACCGATAGAGACCATGGCAGAATCCGCAGGGAAGTACGATTACATCATCGTAGGAGCTGGCACGGCCGGCTGCGTATTGGCCAACCGACTGACACAGGATAAGGGCGTGTCGGTATTACTGATAGAAGCAGGGGCGAAGGACGACTATATCTGGGTACACATACCCGTTGGTTTTCGCCAGATGATAGGCAACCCGCGCACCGACTGGTGTTACCGCACACAGCCGGAAGCAGGCCTGAACGGACGTAGCCTGCTTTATTCCACGGGGAAAATCCTCGGCGGTTCTTCCTGTATTAACTCCATGATTTACCAGCGCGGGCAGTCGCAAGACTACGATAACTGGGCCGACCTGACCGGTGATATGAGCTGGCGCTGGGAACAGGTATTGCCGCTATTCCGCGCTACGGAAGATTACGAACAGGGGGCAGATAATTGGCATGGAGTAGGGGGCGATTGGCATATCGAAAAGCAAAAGACCCACTGGAAGATACTCGATGCTTTCCGCGAGGCAGCCGCCCAGAACGGGATACCAAAGATAGATGATTTCCATCGTGGCGAAGGATGCGCCTATTTCGACGTCAATCAAAAGAATGGTTTGCGCTGGAATACAGCAAAAGCATTCCTCCGGACAATCACCCGGCGCGGCAATCTGGAAATCATGACCGGATCACAAGTGCGTCGCCTGATCATAGAAGAAACCGATCAGGGTAAGGTATGTACCGGAGTGGAGTTTGTTGGTGGTGGCAAGGAGTGGACCGCTGATGTTTCACGTGAAACAATCCTGACCGCGGGTACATTCGGTAGTCCGCAAATATTGCAACGTTCGGGTATAGGTCCGGCGGACTTGCTGCAGGAACATGGAATCCGGGTTCTGCAGGATTTGCCAGGCGTCGGTGAAAATGTGCAGGATCATATGCCTTTACGCATGCGCTACAAAATCTCGGGCGCCAAATCATTGAATACTTCGGGTCGGGGTTATCTGGGTATGGCGGCGATGGGGCTCGAATATATCTTCAAGAAAAATGGCCTGGTATCAACAGTACCTTCACCCCTGGGTGCCATGGTGCGTTCAGATCCAGGGCAAGCCAGACCAAACTTGTCCTATCAGGTCCAGCCCTGGTCGCAGGCAGAAGTCGGGCCGGAGACAGATGCTTTCCCTGCCTTTACTGCCAATGTCAGCAACCTGAAGCCAACTTCCCGCGGCCAGGTGAGGATACTGGGTGCAGATATCTCTGCTGCTCCGGCGATAAGGATGAATTACCTGAGTACAGACGAAGACCGCAATATAGCTGCTGCAGCCATTCAATTGACGCGTAAAATTGTGGCTGCGCCAGCCTTGCAACCTTATGCACCGCAGGAAATCAAGCCGATATCCCATCAGGAAACAGACTTACATCAGCTTGCCATTGCTGGCAGCAACCCTGTTGGCAGCTGCAAAATGGGAGCTACTGGTGATCATCGGGCAGTGGTGGATAGTGAGTTAAAGGTGAGGGGAGTGGCCGGATTGCGGGTTGCGGATGCTTCCATCATGCCGGTGATTATTGCCGGCGATACCAGTGCGACTACCATCATGATTGCGGAAAAAGCTGCGCAATTGATGCGCGCTACAGGGAAAACTGGCGCATAAATATATGGTGGGTGCTGTCGCCACTCGGTCGACAGTTTATGAATCTTTGGATCAAGCATGACTGATTATGTGTTTCTGGCTGCGGCCGCATTTGTAGCCGGAATGATAGATGCGGTCGTCGGTGGTGGTGGCTTGATCCAGATTCCAGCCTTATTTTCTGCTTTTCCCAATGCTTCCATGGGTACCTTGTTGGGTACCAATAAGCTGGCCAGTGTCTGCGGTACCAGTGCTGCGGCGGTCGGATTTGCCCGTAAAGTGAAGCTGCAATGGAGTACGGCAGCACCTGCCGCGATGGCTGCTTTTGCCTTTGCTTTCATCGGTGCTTTTACTGTGACGCAGATTCCTTCTGAGTTCATGCGTAAATTGCTGCCTTTCATCCTGGTTGCAGTTGCCATCTATACCTATAGAAAGAAAGATTTCGGCAGCGTCCATGCCCCTATGCATATAGGTGGAAAAGAGAAGGGGATCGCTATCCTGGTGGGTGCCGGGATTGGCTTTTATGATGGATTCTTCGGCCCAGGTACGGGTAGCTTCCTGGTTTTCCTGTTTGTCCGTTTCTTTGGCTTTGACTTCCTGGGTGCATCGGCGGTGGCCAAGGTGGTCAATGTCGCCTGCAATATTGCCGCCATCCTCTGGTTTGGTTATAGCTCGGAATTATTGTGGAAGCTGGCAGCAGTGATGGCGATATGTAATGTGCTGGGATCCTTGTTGGGGATACGTCTGGCGATACGACATGGCAGTGGTTTCGTACGCAAGATATTCCTGATCGTGGTTTCCGCGCTGATTTTGAAAAGTATTTACGATGCCTTCCTTCGTTAGGGCAGTGTGCACCAGGGCAAATTTATGTTTCACGTGAAACAAAACGTGGCTTAATTTGCTGCTAAATTCGGCTTGCGGGGAAATTAAAGCAAAAAGACTTTATAATCTCGCCTCTGCTTAATGTAATACCTAAGGTCTTACATAAGGTCTCATCGAGGCGCACCATGATCTTTCCTACCAAATTTGATGTCATCGTAGTTGGCGGCGGCCATGCCGGAACGGAGGCCGCACTGGCTTCTGCACGCATGGGGCAAACAACGCTTTTGCTCACGCACAACATAGAAACCCTGGGGCAAATGTCCTGCAATCCATCCATCGGTGGTATCGGCAAAGGCCATCTGGTCAAGGAAGTCGATGCGATGGGTGGTGCGATGGCAATTGCTACTGATGAAGCGGGTATCCAGTTTCGCATCCTGAATTCGTCCAAAGGGCCAGCTGTCCGCGCTACCCGTGCGCAAGCCGACCGGATCCTGTACAAGCAGGCGATACGTTCACGCCTGGAAAACCAGCCTAACCTGTGGCTGTTCCAGCAAGCGGTCGATGATTTGCTGGTGGAAGGTGATCGCGTGGTTGGTGCGGTAACCCAGGTCGGCATCAAGTTCGAAGCCAGGGCAGTGGTACTGACTGCCGGCACCTTCCTCGACGGCAAGATACACGTAGGCCTGAATAATTATGCCGCTGGCCGTGCCGGTGATCCGCCAGCGATCTCCCTATCTGCACGTCTGAAGGAATTGAAGCTGCCGCAAGGTCGCTTGAAAACCGGTACCCCACCACGGATCGATGGCCGATCTATCGACTTCTCCGTGATGCTGGAACAACCGGGCGATCTGGATCCTATCCCGGTATTTTCGGCGATGGGTTCGGTTGCCATGCATCCCAAGCAAATGCCTTGCTGGATTACGCATACCAATGAAAAAACCCATGACCTGATCCGTAGCGGACTGGATCGTAGTCCTATGTACACCGGCGTGATCGAAGGGGTGGGGCCACGTTACTGTCCATCTATCGAAGACAAGATACATCGCTTCGCCGGCAAGGAGTCGCATCAGATCTTCCTCGAACCGGAAGGCCTGACGACCAATGAATTCTATCCAAACGGCATATCGACCAGCTTGCCGTTTGATATCCAGCTGGCACTGGTGCAATCGATGCGCGGCCTTGAGCATGCGCACATCCTGCGCCCGGGGTATGCAATTGAGTATGACTACTTTGATCCGCGCGGACTGAAATCGACGCTGGAAACCAAAGTGATCCAGGGCTTGTTCTTTGCCGGACAAATCAATGGTACTACCGGCTACGAAGAGGCTGCGGCACAAGGTATGTTGGCGGGTATCAATGCCGCCCTGCAAACGCAGGAGCGTGATGCCTGGACACCACGTCGCGACGAAGCTTACCTTGGCGTACTGGTCGATGATCTGATTACCAAGGGTGTACTGGAGCCTTACCGTATGTTTACCAGCCGTGCTGAGTATCGCCTCAGCTTGCGCGAAGACAATGCCGATATGCGCCTGACCGAGATCGGCCGCAAGCTTGGCTGCGTTGGCGATGCGCAATGGGCGGTGTTTGAAACCAAGCGCGAAGCGGTGGCACGGGAGTTGGAGCGCCTGCGTTCGACCTGGGTCAACCCCCGCGTTTTGGCTGCTGCTGAAGCTGAACGTGTGTTGGGTAAAGGGATAGAGCGTGAGTATGCGCTCGCTGACCTGCTCCGTCGTCCAAATGTTAGCTATGAAACCCTGATGAGCCTGAAGGGCGTGGAAGGGCAGGACTTAGCAGGTCCCGGCGTGAGCGAAGATGCTGTACGTGAGCAGGTCGAGATCCAGCTGAAGTATTCCGGTTACATCGATCGCCAGGCTAAAGAGGTCGAGCGTCATGATTACTACGAGAATCTGAAGCTGCCGCAAGAGTTCGATTACATGGAAGTCAAAGGCCTGTCCTTTGAGGTGCGCCAGAAGCTGTGCAAGCACAAACCGGAAACCTTGGGTCAGGCTTCGCGTATCTCCGGTGTGACACCGGCTGCGATTTCCCTGCTTTTGGTCCATCTGAAAAAAGGCGGTTTCAAGGAATTCGCTGCATTACCACCTACTTCTGAAGCTGCTGCATGAAGGCATTTGATCGTCCCGCATTAACCGTATTGCTGATCCAGGGCGCGCGCGATTTATCGCTGAACCTGAGTGAAGCGCAAATCACCAAGCTGATCGATTACCTGGCCTTGATGGCGAAATGGAATTCGGTCTACAACCTGACCGCGGTGCGTGATCCGGTGCAAATGGTGACCCAGCATTTGCTGGACTCATTGGCGGCGGTCTCTGCTTTCACTGGTGCGAAGAATGTTCTGGATGTCGGTGCGGGCGGTGGTTTGCCTGGCATCGTGTTGGCAATATGGGCGGCGGAAGCACAGCCTGATATGCGTATCTCGATGATAGATACCGTGCATAAAAAAACCGCCTTCCTCACGCAAGTAAAAGCAGAGCTCAACCTAAGTAATGTCAGCGTGCACACGGCACGCGTGGAACAATGGCAGGCACCGCAGAAATTTGATGTGATCACTTCACGTGCGTTTGCTGACTTATCCGATTTCGTCAATTGGTCGGAACATCTGTTGGCAGATGGCGGACAGTACATCGCACTTAAAGGCGTTGCACCGGATGGTGAAGTCGCGGGTTTGCCGTCAGGCTGGCAAGTCAGCGAAGTGCGTGCCTTGCAAGTACCGACTTTGCAGGCGGAACGTCATTTGGTTTTTATCAAAAGGACAGGGTCATGAAAAAGCTGCTGATCACTACCGCATTATTGGCTACATGCCTGACAGCACCATCATGGGCGCAGCAGGTGAGTACCGTCGTCAGTGTTGACCTGGCGCGCTACACCGGCAAGTGGTACGAGATCGCACGCTTTCCGAATCGCTTTCAGGATGACTGCATCGCGAATGTAAGCGCGCAATACGACAAGCGCACAGACGGTGATATCGATGTCACCAATCGTTGCCTGCAGGCTGGCGGCAAGATAGATGAAGCTGTCGGACGTGCACGTGTGGATGATACCGGCACTAATGCCAAACTGAAGGTGCGCTTTGCTCCTGACTGGCTGAGCTGGATTCCGTATGTCTGGGCTGACTACTGGATCATCGATCTGGATGCGGACTATACGCTGGCAGCGGTGGGTGGCCCCAGCCGTGATTACCTGTGGGTACTGTCACGGACACCGACGGTGCCGGAAGCTGCATATGAAGCATTGGTGAATCGCGTAACAGCACAAGGATTTGATACATCCAAGCTGGTTAAAACCCGGCAGGACAGTGCAGGCAAGTAAAGTAGATTGCAGCAGTACTTGAATAAAGTACTTGATTGATCCAGGAATGTTTGACCACTAACTAGAACGAGAATATGGCAAAAATATTTTGCGTTGCGAATCAAAAGGGCGGGGTCGGTAAGACCACCACAGCAGTGAATCTGGCAGCAGGGTTGGCGCAATTGAATCAGCGCGTATTGCTGGTGGATCTTGATCCGCAAGGTAATGCCACGATGGGTGCAGGGATCAACAAGGCAGAGTTGCAATCGTCTATCTACGAAGTATTGCTCGGTATGGCAGATGTTGCGACCGCGCGCGTGAGATCTGAAACCGGCAAGTTCGATGTATTGCCAGCCAATCGCGAACTCGCAGGTGCGGAAGTGGAAATGGTCGAGCTCGACAATCGCGAAAAGCGCCTGAAGGATGCGCTGGGCGTAGTTGATGCTGAATACGACTTCATGCTGATCGATTGCCCGCCGGCTTTGTCGATGCTGACACTTAATGGTTTGTGCGCAGCACATGGCGTCATCATTCCAATGCAGTGTGAATACTATGCACTCGAAGGTTTGTCTGACCTGGTCAACACTATCAAGAAAGTACATGCGAAGCTCAACACCGATTTGAAAATCATCGGTCTGCTGCGTGTGATGTTTGATCCGCGCATGACTTTATCGCAGCAAGTATCGTCGCAACTGGAACAGCATTTCGGCGACAAGGTATTCAAGACCATCATCCCGCGCAACGTGCGTCTGGCAGAAGCGCCATCGTATGGCATGCCGGGGATTAACTTCGATCCGTCTTCCAAGGGTGCGCAAGCCTACCTGGCCTTCGGTGCGGAAATGGTTGAGCGGATTAAAACGATTTAAATAGGATGCGGGTGAGGGCGCAACTGACGACTATCCGCAAACAATCAAAGAATGTGAGTCAGGAATTATGGTCACCAAAAAACAAAAAGGTTTGGGTCGCGGTCTCGAGGCATTGCTGGGCGGTGCTTCCGATTTTAATGAAGCGATTGCGGCGCTGCCTGGCGCGCCTTCGGTCTTGCAAGTCACCGATATGCAGGCCGGTAAGTACCAGCCACGTACCCGCATGGATGAGGGTGCGCTGAATGAACTGGCGGCATCGATCAAGGCGCAGGGTTTGTTGCAGGCGATCCTGGTGCGTCCGATTGCTTCGGGTAATGGTCGTCAACGTTATGAAATCATCGCCGGTGAACGCCGCTTCCGCGCTGCGCAACTGGCCGGCCTGACGGAAGTGCCTGTCCTGGTCAAGGAAGTTGACGACGAAGCGACGGCCGCGATGGCGCTGATTGAAAACATCCAGCGCGAAGATTTGAATCCACTTGAAGAAGCGCAAGGCATACATCGCCTGATCGCCGATTTCAATTTCACACACGAACAGGCGGCTAATTCGGTTGGCCGGTCGCGTAGTGCGGTATCCAACCTGTTGCGTTTGCTGAACTTGGCCAAGCCGGTGCAAACCATGTTGATGGCAGGTGATATCGATATGGGTCACGCACGCGCCTTGTTGGCAGTAGATGCCGCGTCGCAGATTACACTCGCCAATCAGGTGGTTGCCAAGCGCATGTCGGTCCGCGAGGCGGAAAAACTGGTGGTGCGCTCGACGCTGGAACAGAACGGCGCCAACAAACCGCGCAGCAACGGCAAGGAAAAATCCCGTGACATCACGCGCCTGGAAGAAGAGTTGTCAGATTTGCTCGCCAGCAAGGTTGAGATCAAGCTGGGTGCAAAAAACAAAGGTCAATTAACCGTCGATTTTGCTGACCTGGATGCGTTGGACGGCATTATTGCCAAGTTGCGCGTTACTGCCTGATCCCGCATGACCGTTTTGCTGTCCATTGCCAGCAAAACGGTGGCCTAATCTGTGTTTCCATCGGCCTGCGTATACGTTGTTCCGTTGCAACATCGCGTTAAATGTTTGTTAAACATCTAATTTCTGTTGCCGTATAGATAGAAGGCTGACGGAACTCAAACAATTCCATCCACAAGGCTTGATTTGCAACGGAGCTACGTGTTTTTCACATAGCAAACGTTTGACGGTGGCGAAGGAAAGCCCTTATAATCCCGTGGCTTCATGGAACGCACGACTTAGTTTGTATTCACTCCAGTCCGAGTAGCTCGATCGTGAGGGTCGCCAAAGGACTGCATCATTTGGACCAGTATGCTGCCCGTCGTCCTCCTGCAACTCGCGACAACGGTAATAGCCAGCATTATTGCCGGTTTGATTGCCGGAATGCCTGCGCTGTACTCGGCGTTGTTGGGAGGGTTGTGTTGCGTGGTGCCGAATGGTTTGTTTGCGCTACGTCTATTTTCCGCTGCGCAAAAATCCGAATCCGTTAATCCGATGACTTTTTTCATCGGAGAATTTATCAAGATTGCATTGACGATCGCTTTGTTGGGTGCGGTTGTCTGGTTGTACCGCGATTTGAATTTGCTGGCGCTAGTCGCCGCGTTCGTCGTGGCACTGAAGAGTTACATAATCTTATTATTTAGGCATTAACATGGCGACTGATCACGCAGCACCGACGGCTTCCGAGTATATCGTCCACCATCTCGGACATTTTTCTACCAAGCACCAAGACAAGATTGTCGATTTTTCGATCATCAATATGGACACGGTTTTCTGGTCCGTACTTGCAGGTGTACTTGGTTGTTTATTTATGTACCTGGCAGCTCGCAAAGCAACTTCCGGCGTACCAGGTCGTTTCCAGGCTGCAGTTGAAATGATCGTTGAAATGGTCGACAACCAGGCCAAATCAATCGTTCACGGCGACCGTACTTTCATCGCTCCATTGGCACTGACCGTATTTGTCTGGGTCGCGCTGATGAACTCGCTGGATTTCCTGCCAGTCGACATGTTCTCCGCATTCTTCCACGCTGTCGGTCTCGACGGTCTGATCACACATCATCGCGCAGTTCCTACTGCTGACCTGAACGGCACCATGGGTATCGCACTCGGCGTCTTCGCTTTGATGATCTACTACAGCTTCAAAATCAAAGGCTTCGGTGGCTTCATCCACGAACTCTTCGCCGCACCGTTTGGTATCTGGCTCGCGCCGTTCAACCTCTTGTTGAACATCATTGAATTCGCAGCAAAAACCGTCTCCCTGGCGATGCGGTTGTTCGGCAATATGTACGCCGGCGAACTGTTATTCCTGTTGATTGCATTGCTGGGTTCGACCGCTACCGCGTTCGGTTTCTTGGGTCATGTGGTAGCAGGTAGTTTGTGGGCAATCTTCCACATCCTGATCGTCTTCTTGCAGGCGTTCATTTTCATGATGCTGACACTGGTGTACATCGGCCAGGCTCATGAAGCGCATTAACTGAATTGAAGAAATAAGCTTTTTGGTTTTTTGATTTAACTTTTTGATTTAACTTTAACTTTGAAGGAATTGTTATGACTGACCTCTCATTTGTTGCACTGGCTTGTGGTTTGATTATTGGTCTGGGCGCGATCGGCGCTTGTATCGGTATCGCTATCATGGGTGGCAAATACCTTGAGGCATCTGCTCGTCAACCAGAATTGATGAACACATTGCAAACCAAAATGTTCCTGTTGGCTGGTCTGATCGATGCTGCGTTCCTGATTGGTGTTGGTATCGCTATGTTGTTCGCATTCGCAAACCCGTTCATCGCTAAGTAATTCGGTAGTTTTACCGGTTCTCACGCTGAAGATATTTTCGGCACACGATACTTAGAGAAGGAATTACCATGAACTTAAATGCAACTTTGATTGCGCAGTTCGTGGTCTTCTTCATCCTGGCAGGCTTCACGATGAAATTCGTGTGGCCGCCACTGATGAATGCGCTCGATGAGCGCGCCAAGAAGATCGCGGATGGTTTGGCAGCAGCCGAACGTGGCAAGTCTGATTTGGCTGTCGCTGAAAAGCGCGCCCAGGCAGAACTCGCTTCCGCGCAAGAAGCAGGTCAAAAGCGTATCAGCGATGCTGAGAAGCGCGGACTGAGCATTATTGAAGAAGCCAAGAAAACTGCAGCTGAAGAAGCCGCACGCATCCTGGCCGCAGCTAAAGCAGATGCAGATCAGCAAGCAACCCAGGTACGTGAAGCATTGCGTGACCAGGTCGCTACCCTGGCAGTTAAGGGCGCTGAGCAAATCCTGAAGCGCGAAGTCAATGCTGCTGTTCACGCCGATCTGTTGAACCAACTGAAAGCCGAGCTGTAATCATGGCCGAACTCGCAACGATTGCCCGTCCTTACGCCGAAGCTCTGTTCCGTGTGGCGAAAGCTGCCGATCTGAACGGCTGGTCTGATCTGGTCTCCGAAATGTCCCAGGTTGCTGCGAATCCCGATGTCTATGCATTGGCGCACAACCCAAAGGCAACGGATGAACTGATCGCTAGTGCATTCATTTCGGCGCTCAAATCGCCGGTTGGCGCTGAAGCGAAAAACTTCATCAACATGCTGGTGCAAAACGACCGCTTGACGCTGTTGCCGGAAATCGCGACTCAGTTCCACGCATTGAAAAATGCGCAAGAAGGCGCAGCTGACGCAGAAATCGTCAGCGCGTTTGAACTGTCGTCCGCGCAGTTGACCGAATTGGTCGCAACGCTGGAAAAGAAATTCGGCCGCAAGCTCAACCCGACAGTCGCCGTTGATGGCGCATTGATCGGTGGTGTGCGCGTCGTTGTCGGTGATGAAGTGCTCGACACCTCGGTGCGCGCGAAACTGCAACAGATGCAAGTTGCGTTGACTGCGTAATCGTCGCCGGGCCCCTAGCCTAAGCTACAGAGAAAAATTTTAGGAGTTTATATGCAACTCAACCCGTCTGAAATCAGCGAACTGATCAAGAGCCGGATTCAAGGGCTTAGCGACAGCGCTGAGATTCGCAATCAAGGCACGGTCATTTCCGTGTCCGACGGTATCTGCCGCATCCACGGTCTGTCCGACGTTATGCAAGGCGAGATGCTGGAGTTCCCAGGCAACACGTTCGGCCTCGCGCTGAACTTGGAGCGTGACTCCGTCGGTGCCGTTATCTTGGGTGAATACGAACACATTTCCGAAGGCGATACAGTTAAATGTACCGGTCGCATTCTGGAAGTACCGATTGGTCCTGAACTGCGTGGCCGTGTGGTCAACGCTTTGGGTCAACCGATCGACGGTAAAGGTCCGATCACTACCAAGCTGACCACCCCTATCGAAAAAATCGCTCCAGGCGTTATCGCACGTCAATCCGTTGATCAACCGATGCAAACCGGTATCAAGGCTATTGACGCGATGGTGCCTATCGGCCGCGGCCAACGTGAATTGATCATTGGCGATCGTCAAACTGGTAAAACAGCTGTTGCGATCGATGCCATCATCAATCAAAAAGGTCAGAACGTAACATGTATCTATGTTGCGATCGGTCAAAAAGCTTCTTCGATCAAAAACATCGTGCGTTCGCTCGAACAGCACGGCGCAATGGAATACACGATCGTGGTTGCTGCAACCGCATCTGAATCCTCTGCAATGCAATTCGTATCGGCATACTCCGGCTGCGCAATGGGCGAATACTTCCGCGACCGCGGTGAAGATGCGCTGATCGTGTATGACGATTTGTCGAAACAAGCTGTTGCGTACCGTCAGGTTTCCCTGCTGTTGCGCCGTCCACCAGGCCGCGAAGCGTTCCCTGGCGACGTGTTCTATCTCCACAGCCGTTTGCTGGAACGTGCAGCACGTGTTAACGCTGACTACGTTGAAGCGTTCACCAAAGGTGAAGTTAAAGGTAAAACCGGTTCGTTGACAGCATTGCCTATCATCGAAACACAAGCAGGCGACGTTTCCGCATTCGTTCCAACCAACGTAATTTCGATTACTGACGGTCAGATCTTCCTGGAAACATCGTTGTTCAACTCGGGCGTACGTCCAGCGATTAACGCTGGTATCTCGGTCTCCCGCGTTGGTGGTGCAGCTCAAACTAAAGTCATCAAGGGCTTGTCCGGCGGTATCCGTACCGACTTGGCGCAATACCGTGAATTGGCAGCGTTTGCACAGTTTGCTTCCGACCTCGATGCTTCGACACGTAAACAACTGGACCGCGGTGCACGCGTTACAGAATTGTTGAAACAAGCTCAGTACGCTCCATTGTCGATCTCGTTGATGGCGGTTTCGCTGTTCGCGGTCAACAAAGGCTACTTCGATGACCTCGAAGTTAAACGTGTATTGGCGTTTGAATCGGGTCTGCACGGTTTCATGAAGTCCAGCCACGCAGCATTGCTGCAAAAAATCGAAGACACCAAAAAGCTCGAGAAAGACGACGAAGCTGCTTTGGCTGCTGCGATTGCTGATTTCAAAAAATCGTTCTGATTCTGGGGCTATAAGGAGTAACAACTCATGGCTTCAGGCAAAGAGATACGTGGCAAGATCAAGAGCGTAGAAAATACGAAGAAGATCACCAAGGCGATGGAAATGGTCGCTGCATCCAAAATGCGTAAAGCGCAAGACCGGATGCACGCGGCACGTCCTTACAGCGACAAGATTCGCAATATCGCTGCGAATCTGTCGCAAGCCAATCCGGAATATACGCATCCGTTTCTGGTGAAGTCGGATGCGTCGAAGACGGTCGGTTTCATCATCGTAACGACTGACAAGGGTTTGTGCGGCGGTATGAACACAAACTCCTTGCGTGTTGTGACGACCAAGCTGCGCGAATTGGAAGCAGAAGGCAAGAAAGTCGAAGCAGTTGCAATCGGTAACAAAGGTTTGGGCTTCCTGAATCGTATCGGCGCGCGTGTCGTGTCGCATGCGGTGCAAATCGGTGACACCCCGCATCTGGACAAGTTGATTGGTCCGGTCAAGGTGATGCTGGATGCATATCAGGACGGCAAGCTGGACGCTGTTTATATCGTCTACACCAAATTTATCAACACGATGAAACAAGAGCCAATGATGGAGCAATTGCTGCCATTGGCGACTGAAAAGCTGAAGGCAGATGAAGATTCGCTGGCATGGGATTACATCTACGAACCTGATGCACAAACCGTGATCGATGAATTATTGGTGCGTTACGTTGAAGCGCTGATTTTCCAGGCTGTTGCAGAAAACCTCGCGTCCGAGCAATCGGCACGTATGGTCGCGATGAAATCGGCAAGCGACAACGCCGGTAGCGTGATTAGCGAATTGAAGCTGGTCTATAACAAGACGCGTCAAGCAGCGATTACGAAAGAACTTTCCGAGATCGTCGCCGGTGCGGCTGCGGTTTAATTCGATTGCTGGACAGCGTAGTAATGCGCTGTCCTCAACAACCAGATTTTAAATTTTTATATTGAAGGAACGAAAATGGCTGATGGCAAAATCGTTCAGTGTATCGGCGCGGTGGTGGACGTTGAATTTCCCCGCAATGCGATGCCTAAGATTTACGATGCCTTGAAGATGGCAGGTTCCGAACTGACGCTGGAAGTTCAGCAACAGTTGGGTGACGGTATTGTTCGTACCATTGCGCTCGGTACATCCGACGGTTTGCGTCGCGGCATGATCATCCAAAACACCGGCAATCCAATCACAGTACCAGTCGGTACGGCCACACTGGGTCGTATTATGGACGTGTTGGGTAACCCTATCGACGAATGCGGTCCTGTGAGCCATGAGCGCACAGCATCGATTCACCGTAAAGCGCCTGCGTACGACGAACTGTCGCCATCGCAAGATTTGCTCGAAACAGGTATCAAGGTTATTGACTTGGTTTGCCCGTTCGCAAAAGGCGGTAAAGTCGGTCTGTTCGGTGGTGCGGGTGTTGGTAAAACCGTGAACATGATGGAACTGATTAACAACATCGCTAAAGCACACAGCGGCTTGTCCGTGTTTGCTGGTGTTGGTGAACGTACTCGTGAAGGTAATGACTTCTACCACGAGATGGCTGACGCGAAAGTAGTTGACCTGGAAAACCCAGCCAACTCGAAAGTAGCGATGGTCTACGGTCAGATGAATGAACCACCAGGTAACCGTCTGCGCGTTGCGTTGACCGGTTTGACCATGGCTGAAGCATTCCGTGACGAAGGTAAAGACGTGTTGTTCTTCGTCGATAACATCTATCGTTTCACACTGGCTGGTACCGAAGTTTCCGCGTTGCTGGGTCGTATGCCTTCCGCTGTGGGTTATCAACCTACACTGGCTGAAGAAATGGGCCGTCTGCAAGAGCGTATTACATCGACCAAAGTTGGTTCGATCACATCGATCCAGGCCGTCTACGTTCCAGCGGATGACTTGACCGATCCATCGCCTGCAACCACCTTTGCTCACTTGGATTCCACCGTCGTTCTGTCGCGTGACATCGCTTCGCTCGGTATCTACCCAGCGGTTGATCCACTCGATTCGACATCGCGTCAATTGGATCCACTGGTCGTTGGTCAAGATCACTACGAAACAGCACGCGCTGTTCAAGGTACTCTGCAACGCTACAAAGAATTGCGCGACATTATCGCGATTCTGGGTATGGACGAACTGGCACCAGAAGACAAACTGCTGGTCGCACGTGCTCGTAAGATGCAACGTTTCCTGTCGCAGCCATTCCACGTTGCTGAAGTCTTTACCGGCGCGCCTGGTAAATACGTTTCGCTGAAAGATACGATCAAGGGCTTCAAAATGATCGCATCGGGCGAACTCGATCACCTGCCAGAACAAGCGTTCTACATGGTAGGTACCATCGAAGAAGCAATCGAAAAAGCGAAAAAACTCAACTAATCGTTGAGCAGCTGACACGCCGCGTAACAGCGGTGTGTTAGCTGCAAGTTCGTATCGATCCTGTATCGATCTTTGAACGAATGAATAAGGTTCTAACATGGCACATACAATGCGCGTAGACGTGGTCTCAGCCGAAGAAGAAATCTTCTCCGGCGAGGCAGAATTTGTCGCGCTGCCGGGTGAATCGGGCGAGCTCGGGATTTTGCCGGGACATACGCCTTTGATTACACGCATCCGACCAGGTGCGGTACGCATCAAGGTTACAGGCCAGGCTGAAGATGAATTTGTCTTCGTTGCAGGCGGTATCCTGGAAGTACAACCGCATGTAGTTACGGTTTTGGCTGACACCGCGATCCGTGGTGGCGACCTGGATGAAGCGAAGGCAGCGGAAGCTAAACAATTGGCCGAAGAAGCACTGGTCAATAAAGAATCGAAAATCGACTACGCACAAGCACAGGCCGAATTGGCCAGCGCAATTGCACAGTTGGCGGCTATTCAAAGATTGCGTCAAAAACGCTAATCGGCAAATCCCGCATACAATAAAGGGCAGCTCAGGCTGCCCTTTTTGTTTTTGGAAAAAGAATCTATGAATAATGATCTCCAGATAGCGGACAAAATTCTCGCCGAATCACGCGTCATCGCAGTGGTAGGTATCTCACCGAAGCCGGATCGCCCTAGCCATTACGTTGCAGAATATTTACAGAAACATGGTTACCGCATCATTCCGGTCAATCCGGTCAGTGCAGGCACACATATCCTCGGTGAACACTGCTATGCGACACTGACGCAGGCAGCTGCAGCATTGGCTGAGCAGCAGATCCGTATTGACCTGGTAGATGTGTTCCGCAAGTCTGAATTGGTGGAGCCCATTGCAGATGAGGCTATTGCAATCAAAGCCAGGGCGTTCTGGCTGCAGATGGGCATCATTAATGAAGCGGCGACCGACAAAGCGCGCGCAGCCGGGCTGGACGTGGTAGCAGACCGCTGTACCAAAGTTGATCACGCCAGATGGCGTGCCGAACAGGCCAACAGGGGCTGAGCATGGCGAGTACAGAGCAAACATTCCGGGCGGATAAAAAACTCAAGCTGACAGAAGCAAAAGCCGGTGAGAAGCCGCTCTCCAGTGGCGATAAGGAAAAGGACAAGCTACTGGTCGAACAGCAGGCCTTGCAGATCGCAGAGCTGCAGGAAGTCTTATATGCGGAACGCAAACACAAGATACTCATCGTGCTGCAAGGCATGGATACTTCGGGCAAGGACGGTACGGTACGAGGTGTGTTCGGCAAGATCGATCCCTTAGGCGTGGCGAGTATCGCTTTCAAGGCACCGAGCACGGAAGAAAAAGCACACGACTTCCTATGGCGTATCCACAAACAGGTGCCGGCTTTCGGTGAATTTACCATCTTCAATCGCAGCCACTACGAAGACGTATTGATTACACGTGTACACGACTGGATAGATGACAAGGAATGCAAGCGACGTTATCAACACATCCGCGACTTTGAACGTATGCTGGCAGAGACCGGCACGCTGGTGCTGAAATTCTTCCTGCATATTTCCAAGGAAGAGCAAAAGCAGCGGCTGGAAGAACGTATAGCTGATCCAAACAAGCACTGGAAGTTTGATCCTGCCGATCTGGAAGAGCGTAAAAGTTGGGACGCATATCAGAACCAGTACGAAGAAGTCATACGCGAAACTGATGCGGATCATGCACCCTGGTATGTGGTGCCGGCAGATTCCAAGACACATCGTAATCTGGTCATCAGCAGCATCGTGCTGGAGAAACTGAATAAATTGAAACCGGAATTTCCGCCGGGGAATCCTGCGTTTTCAAAGTTGAAAGTAATTTGAAGCGGGTGGCGCAAAGTAGTCGCTTTGCGCCACCAAAAAAGCAACAATGCGGCATATATGCGTTGACCCTTAAAACGCGAATCATTATCATTATCTGACCAGACAAATCGGTCTGATTTGTCCCTGTCCCCGCCAGCCATTCTCTCCACGCCGACTACGTCGCGCTGTCAGAAGATCAGCCAGTGCGCACTAATCAAAACGGAGAAAGTCCCATGGCGAATGTTCAAAGCCGCAATTCAATATCGCTATGCAAGCTGAAATGTTCCGCTGCAGTTTCTGTCGCCATGATGGCGTTCCCGCTTTTGTCTCATGCACAACAAGCGGCGAATCAGGCAGACGAGCCAACCACGCTGGAAGCGATCCAGGTAAGTGGTGATTTGCTCGGGACAGGTTTGCAAAACAGCGTAAAACGCTACGCAGGTGCGCGCACGGTAGTTAAAAAGGAAGAGATAGAAAATTCTGGGGCTGCCAGCATTAGTGACGTGATGCGCCGCATACCTGGTGTCCAAAGTACCGATAACTCCGGCAGTGCGGGTAGTGCGGTTTCTCTTAATATTGGCGTGCGTGGTCTGGCTGGTCGGTACTCACCGCGTTCTACGGTCTTGCTTGATGGTATTCCTATGGCGGTTGCACCTTATGGCCAACCGCAGTTGTCGTTTGCACCAGTGAGTTTGAACAATATTGAATCGATAGATGTTGTGCGTGGTGGCGGTGCCGTACGTTACGGGCCGCAAAACGTCGGTGGCATCATCAATTTCAAAACTCGTTCAATCCCGACGGGGAGCGAAGCTGTTGGAGATGTATCTGTACGTCAGAATGACTATAGCAAGGGCGGAAGCAATACTCAGTACAGTGCATTTGCGGGCAAGCAACTGGAAAATGGTTTGGGCTTTGCGGTGTTGTACTCGGGCATGAGTGGAAGCGATTGGCGTGTGGGTAGCGATGAAAAGGTCAATGATATCGCCTTGAAGTTCCGTTATGAACTGAGCCCTACCTCAGAAATCTACGGTAAATTTTCCTATTACGACGTTACTTCCAGAACGCCGGGTGGTTTGACGACTGCTCAGTACAACGCGAATCCATTCCAGAATACGCGCCCTACGGATTTCTGGAGTGGAGATCGTACCGCTTTCGATATTGGCTATATCAATACTATTTCCGACACCCAGGAATTTGAGATTCGAACTTACTACAATGAAAGCAATCGCCAGAGCACGCTATTCAACAATACGAACAAAACGGATATCGATCATCAGCCGCGTAGCTATCAAACATTGGGTATAGAACCGCGTTATACGCAGCGTTTTACTATCGGTAACACTACAAATGATATGACTGTCGGTTATCGCTACATACGTGAGCGTGGTGATGACAACAAGTTTAGTGAAAAAATTGCGACAGGTATTGCGACTGCGCAGACAACAGTCGATAACTCGACAGATGCACACGCGATATATATAGATGACAAGATCGCTTTCGGTGCCTGGCGGATTACACCAGGGATTCGTTTTGAGCGGATTAAATCGGTGAGTAGCGATCGTACGACAGGCAAGAGCCCAGAAATCAAAAACAACGAGCCGTTACCATCGTTGAACATTGCTTATCTTCTAACCCAAGATATAACCTTGTTCGCTAACTATGGAACTTCATTTGGAACTATTCAGAATTTCCAGTTGGCGGCACCTGTGGCACCGACAACGCCGTTGAAGCCAGAATTGGCCAGGACAACAGAAGCGGGTATGCGGTGGCAAAACAAAAGTTTTTCGGCTGAGCTGACGGCATTTAATATTCGCTTTGACAATCAAATTCAGTCCGTTGGGAGTGGCACGTCATTGTCCTACTACAACTTAGGAAAAACTACGCACAATGGCATCGAAACTGCGTTTGACTACACCTTTGATAAAGCAGGGCCTTTTGCAGGACTGAACGCCTACTTTAACTATACATATACTCGCGCTACGTTAGAGTCGGGTATAACCGCAGGTAATGATGTGCCATTCTATGCACGTAATACCGATACAGTTGGCGTACGCTATAACGTTGGGAATTGGGGCCTGAACCTTTCAAGTACACACCAAGGTAAGCAATTTGCCGATGAAAAAAATACTGTTGCTGAAAGTATTGATGGTAGCAATGGCGTCATTCCAGGGTTCCGCTTGTGGAATGCACAGGTCAACTGGAAAGTACCGAATCAAAAAGGATTGGAAATTCTTGGCGGGGTTAACAATCTGACAGACGAACGTTACTTTACCCGTACTACCGACGGCAATAGAGGGAAGTTGGTTGGCGCACCACGCATGATCTACTTACAAGCGCGTTTGGCATTTTGATGAATGCTCTTTTATCGCAAGCCCTTTAACAAACGGCCGGTCTCACTGACCGGCCTTGTCATTTATATGCTCACTTCTTTTCCTTCACAGCCAACTACCACCCGCGTTGTTAACATGCGTCGCATATGGGTAAAAACCCATCGCTGGGTAGCGCTTAGTGTCGGTTGGATATTGTCGTTGGTAGGTTTGCTGGGTGCGATACTTATACTCGCGCAGCCGCTCGACAAGTGGATGCATCCAGAACTCTTTAAAGCCGAGGTTGCGACCAGTGCCGCGGCAGCGAATACCGTGCCGGTGACTCTGGAAGAAATACGCAAGCAATTGATCAGCGAGTTCGGCAACAAGAGTAATTTCACCCTGCGTCCACCGCGCGTAGCCGGCGATACTTACTGGGTAATCGTGCGTGGTGAGCCTTGGAGCGGGACCGTGTATCTGAATCCCACAACTGGCCGTGAACAAGGCAGGCGTGGTGAGTACGATGGATTTGTAAACTTCACTTTCAAGCTGCATAGCGCTTTGCTGTTAAAGGATACGGGTAAAGCGATCCTGGCCTGGATTTCACTCGCGTACCTGATCCTCTTAATCAGCGGTTTGATATTGTGGTGGCCGAAGCGATGGCCGCCGTCATTGAAAATCGAACTGGGCAAAGGCTTGTTGCGCGGCTTGTTCGATATGCATCGCATAGGTGGTGCCGTACTTGGTTTATTGATAGCCGTCTCGGTTGCTACTGGTGCGTATATGGCGTGGCGTCCGTTGGGACAGTTTGTTACTACGCTGAGCGGTAGTGATGCGATCAAGCCACCTGTGCTGTCGAAAGAAGAGGCAGCGAAACCGGCGATAGTCACGCTGGATCAGTTAGTCGCTCGCGGACATGCAGTGTTTCCGACGGATCCGATTACTTACGTACAGCTATCGGCCAAACCTAATCAGCCGGTGCGCCTGCGCTTGCTCCTGGCAGACGATCCGCATCCCAATGGTTTGACATCTGTTTACCTGCATCCCAAAACCGGGGAAGTGCTGGCCGCGTATCGCTGGGATCAACTTGATCCCGGCGCGCGGGCGTTCTCTTTTGTGTATCCATTGCATACCGGTGAACTGGGTGGCATCGCTTTGGAGGCGCTGACCTTTCTGAGCGGGCTGGCTTTGGGCATGCTTGGTATTACTGGAATCTGGTTGTGGTGGCGTCGACGCCCGTAAGCAACATTCTTAACGGTTTCTTAACCGTCATTTGCAACAAAAAATAATAAATCCAGAAGAATCCGCTGGATTTCGTTGCTCTTCGTAATACGAATTATTATCATTCAACTCTGGCCGATGCTCATCGGTTGCCAGCCATCTGATACATACCGCCGACAAATTGCTGCCGCGCCGGTTACAGACTAGCCAGCCTAAATACTTACCCCATATCCAGAGGAATAAAGATGGCTCATATCAAAAGCCGCAAGCACGCTGTTGTGCGTCGCTCAGGCTGCTCGGCAGCGGTTGCAATGGCATTTATTGCGCTACCAGGTGCAGTTTCTGCGCAGCAAAAAGCGGATGTATTGCCCGAAATCGAAGTGCATGGCGCCACTGACAGCTACAAAGCAGATACCGTTTCTTCGCCAAAATTTACGCAGCCATTGCTGAATACCACTCAGACAATCACCGTCATCAAGAAAGAAATCGTGCAGCAACAAGGTGGCACAACTCTGACAGAAGCGCTGCGCAACACACCAGGCGTAGGCACGTTCTCCTTGGGTGAAAACGGCAATACCACGACAGGCGACGCGATTTATATGCGTGGCTTTGATACCTCGAGTTCCATTTTTGTGGATGGTGTACGTGACCTGGGCGCGGTGTCGCGCGATATGTTCAACATCGAACAAATCGAAGTCACCAAAGGTCCTGCAGGTGCAGATACCGGTCGTGGATCACCAACTGGTTCGATCAATTTGTCGACTAAGCAACCAACGATGAAAGAAGCTTATTCCGCCTCTATCGGTCTTGGCAGCGGTAACTTCCAGCGTGTTACAGCAGATCTGAACAAGCCTTTAAATCTCGAAGGTGGCGCAGCATTTCGCGTCAATCTCTTGAAAGACGATTCTGGTATCGCAGGTCGTGATGTGGTGAAAAGTGATCGTCAAGGTATCGCTGCTGCACTCGCCTTTGGCCTCAATACCAATACCAGAACATATTTGAACTACCTGCATATTGATCAGAACAATATTCCGAACGGCGGTGTTCCTACCATCGGTTTGCCTGGTTACAGCAACACCAACGCTTTCCTCAATAGCGGCGTGAAGGTAAATCCAAAGAATTTCTACGGTACTACTGGCGACTACGAGGAAGTCACCGCGGATATGGTAACGGCGCGCATCGAGCACGACTTCTCGCCGAATGTGAAGCTGCAAAATACTACGCGTTTTGGTCGCACCAAGCAGGATTACCTGCTGACCGGCTTTATGACGCTGGCTGCACCAACGGCTAACCCTGCTAGCTGGAATCTGGCGCGCAGTTCGCAAATCGTTGATCAGAAAAACGAGATCATTGCAAACCAAACTAATCTGACTGCCAAATTTGATACCGGTGGAATCAAGCACTCGGTCGTGACAGGTCTTGAACTCTCGCACGAGAAGCAATGGAACGTAGGCTATGATCCAAACAGCCTGGGCACTTTGGCCAATTCGAGCCTGTACTTCCCGAACCCGGCAATTCAGCGCGTAGGCTTCAATCCGGTTACTAATGGCAACAATGCGGTAGGGTCGACCAACACCGCATCTGTATATCTGTTTGATACGCTGGAACTGAGTCCTAAGTGGCAGATCAATGGCGGTGTGCGGGTTGATCGCTATGACACAGACTACCAAAATGCGACACTGGGAAATGGTGTGCTCGGTGTTGATTGTACTGCTCGTTGTAACGGCATTACGAAGGGTCTGGTTGTACAAAATGCTCCTTTGAGCACATCAGGTACCTTGGTTAACTGGAAACTCGGTGCCTTGTACAAGCCTACCGAAGACAGCAGCCTGTATGCGTCGTATGCGACTTCCAAGCAACCACCTGGCGGTGCAAACTTTGCACTGAGCGCAGCAAGCAACAGCGCGGCCAACGTTAACTATGATCCGCAAGGAACCAAGACCGCTGAAATCGGCGGCAAATGGGATGCGTTGGACAAACGTTTGGCGTTGACTGCAGCAGTGTATCGCACGGAAATTACCAACGAAGTTGAAGGCAATGCTACCGACGGCTACTTCCAGACCGGTAAGAAGCGCGTACAAGGTATTGAGCTGGGCGTGGTCGGTGACATCACCGCAGCATGGGCAGTGAGCGCAGGCTATACCGTGATGAACACGAAGGTCACCAGTGGCGCAGTAGTTGCTGCAGACGGTACCCGCGGCTTGAGCTACACACCAAAACAGGCGTTTACAGCATGGACTACCTACAAGCTGCCAGGCGGCTTCACGATAGGTGGCGGTGCACGCTTTGTTGATAGTTTGCGTAAGCCTTCGGATGGTGCAGTTGGTACCCCGACACACACCGAGTCCTACTGGGTCTACGATGCAATGGCGACATACGCAGTTACGAAAAACTTCGACCTGCAGCTTAACCTCTACAACCTGACCGATAAAGAATACGTAGCGTCGATCAACAAGAGTGGTTATCGCTACACGCCAGGTATTGAGCGCTCGGCACGTCTGACCGCAAATATCCGCTTCTAAGTTTATAAAAGTAGCCCGGAGCTGAAGTTATACTGATAAGCCTCTCCTTAGGGAGAGGCTTTTTTCATTGAGGTAACCACCATGATGCTGCATATACCCGAAGTACTGACGCCTGCCCAGGTAAGCGAAATCCGGCAACGGCTGGATGCTGCCGATTGGGTAGATGGCAAGGCGACCGTCGGCGCACAAGGAGCGCAGGTCAAGAAGAACCGCCAGTTGCCGGAACTGTCACCGGTCGGGATGGAGCTCGGCCAAATCATCTTGAAAGCCTTGGTGAACAATCCTTTGTTCTTTGCCGCAGCTTTGCCCATGCGCTACATGCCGCCGCTATTCAATCGGTACGAAGGTGGCGAGCACTACGGTTTTCATATCGATGGCTCGGTACGTAATATTCCTAACTCTAATTTGAGCTTGCGTACCGATCTGTCATGCACCTTATTCCTATGTGAACCGGAAGATTACGACGGTGGTGAATTGATCGTTGCTGATACCTATGGTGAGCATGAAGTGAAGTTGCCAGCAGGTGACATGATCCTGTATCCATCTAGTAGCTTGCACAAAGTAGAGCCGGTTACACGTGGTGTGCGTGTTTGCTCTTTTTTCTGGCTGCAAAGTATGGTTGCTGATGACGGCAAGCGTAGCTTGTTGTTTGAACTGGATCAGAACATACAAAAACTGCGCGCAAAGTTAGGCGACTGTGAAGAGGTAGTCGGACTCACCGGGCATTATCACAATCTGTTGCGTCAGTGGGCCTCCGTATAAATCGAGTATCTCCCGTACTTAGTTGTAATGATTGTTTGTCGATACTTGATCCGGTCTGTTTGGCAAACGATGGAAGCAGATCGGCCATCCATAAAATCGTTTGTGCTTGGTTCCCTGCGCTCATGAGAAACAGATTTTTCTCGTTCGTATCTGACATACGATAACTGACCGCCAGCCATTTCTTCGTGCTTCAGATCTCCTGATGCCGACAGTAGAGACAGCCAGCATGCGTTGTCCAACTAATCGGGAGAATCATAAATGGCTCACATAAAAAGTCGCAAGCATCCTGCTGCGCGTCGCTTAAACTGTTCTGCAGCAGTCGCATTGGCATTCATTGCATTACCCGGCGCGATACACGCGCAACAGACGGGTGAGGCGAACGCAAAACGAACAGAAAACCTGCCGCAAATTACGGTGAAGGGTGGTGCGTCAGAGAACTATAAAGCCGACACTGTTGCATCGCCTAAGTTTACCCAGCCTCTGGTAGACACGCCGCAAACCATTTCCGTTATCAAGAAAGAGTTGCTGCAGCAGCAAGCTGCAACCACTCTGGAAGAAGCGCTAACAAATGTACCCGGGATTACATTGCAATTAGGTGAGGGTGGTAATACTTCTACCGGTGACACTGTCTTCATGCGCGGTTTTGATACATCCGGAAGCATATATATAGACGGGATACGTGATCTTGGTGCGATATCGCGCGACACGTTCAATCTGGAGCAGATAGAGGTCATCAAGGGGCCATCTGGCTCTGATAACGGTCGGGGTACTTCCTCAGGCTACATCAACCTCGTGTCGAAAACCCCGCAATTGCAAAACATCACATCAGGAAGTCTGATAGTAGGAACCGACGACAGGCAACGCGCAACGGTTGATCTTAACCGCAAGCTGGATGTCGGTATTCCAGGATCTGCCTTCCGACTGAATTTTCTTGCGCAAGACTACGATGTCCCCGGCCGCGATGTGATCAATAGCAAACGTCTCGGTATTGCGCCATCGCTGGCATTTGGCATAGGTACGTCTACACGCACTACCTTGAGCTCCATGCATATTGAACAGAAAAATATCCCTGACGGTGGTGTACCAACGTATGGCATGCCTGGTTACGGCTATGGCGGTAATGCGCTCCAACCTGGCGCGGCTGCGCGATCAAAAAATTACTATGGTTTAAACGGTAACCGGAATGACGTCGATGTCGATATGGTGACAGCCAAGATTGAGCACGATATCGCACCAGGAACCACCATTCGAAATACGACTCGTGTTGGTCGATCCAAGCAGGACCTGGTTGTTACCGGCGTCACTGGGGTGAGCGCAGCATTGGGTGCAAATCCCGCTACATTTACAGTGACCCGGTCACGTGCTGGCAGGGTGCAGACCAACGACATCGCGACCAATCAAACGAATATCACCACCGAGTTCGATTCAGGTATCGGCAAACATACATTGTCAGCAGGCCTGGAGTTTATCTACGAAAGACAAAAGACTCAATCCGCTACCAGCGCAGTAGGTGTGCCTGTGGCGAATCTGTATGCGCCGGATAGATATATGCCGGCGAATATGCCTCAGCAAAATGGTGCGTACACCGACGGAGATACATTCACTACTGCTTTATACGTATTCGACACGCTAAAACTATCCGATCGCTGGATGCTGAATGGTGGCTTGCGTTGGGAGAAATTCAAAACCACAACGGAATCTGCGAGTATTCCCCGGGGAAGCACAACGCTTGTTAATAACCCAAATCAAAAATTGTCTGACACCTTGTTGAGCTGGAAGCTGGGTGCAGTGTTTAAACCGGCGAGCAACGGCAGCATTTATGCTGGTTGGTCTACTTCCTTCCAACCACCCGGTGGTTCCAACTTCTCTTTGTCTGCCAATACAAATAATCAGTCAAATGCCAGTCTGGATCCGCAAGAGGGCAGCAATATAGAAATTGGTACGAAGTGGGATCTCTTCGAAAATCGCGTTGCAGCGACCGCTGCGATTTATCGCAGTCAAAACAAGAAGGAACTCATTTCAGACGGTGCTACGCCGCCTACATATAGCCAGATCGGTAAACGTCGTGTCGATGGTATCGAGTTAGGCCTGGTTGGCATGATTACGCCGCAACTGAATGTCAGCACCGGGCTGTCCTATATGGATTCCAAGATTGTGCGCGGGGCGCCAACGAACCAGGGTGGTGTCATCGTTTTCTCTCCGAAGCTGACGTTCTCCTCCTGGCTTACATATAAATTGCCTGGCGGCGTCACGATAGGTGGCGGTGCGCGTTATGTAGATACTGCTGCTCGTAGTAGTAACGTCACACAACCGCTCACAACCAATTTGTGGACGATGCCCGATTACTGGGTGGCAGACGCAATGGCTTCATACGAGGTCAACAAGAATCTATCGTTGCAGCTCAATATCAACAATGTGTTCAACAAAAAATATATTGCGCGTATCAACAACGGTGGTTCGCGTTACCAACCGGGAGTGGAGCGCAATGCTTTGCTGACGGCTAACCTGAAATTCTGATGAATCGGAATTGAAATTTTAAACTGGTGTACCGGGCCCCTCTGATACAGAGGGGCTCTTTTCATTGGAGTATTCGTTATGATGTTGCATATCCCAGAGGTGCTGACACCTGTGCAGCTTGCAGATATCAGAGCAAAACTAACTGCCGCTGATTGGGTAGATGGCAAGGCGACGGTGGGCGCGCAAGGTGCGCGAGTGAAGAAGAATCGTCAGCTACCAGAACTATCCCCGGTCGGCATGGTGCTTGGTAAAAGCATCCTTCAGGCTTTGCTGAAAAATCCTCTTTTCATATCCGCAGCATTGCCGATGCGCTACATGCCACCACTTTTCAACCGCTATGAAGGTGGTGAACACTATGGCTTTCATATCGATGGTTCGGTCCGTGCTATTCCTGGTTCCAATCTCAGCTTACGGACGGATCTATCGTGTACTTTGTTCCTGACCGAACCTGAGGAGTATGAAGGCGGTGAGCTGATCGTTGCCGATACCTACGGCGAGCATGAAGTAAAACTGCCAGCAGGAGACCTGATTCTTTATCCGGCCAGTAGTGTGCACAAAGTTGAGCCAGTGACGCGCGGTGCACGCATCAGTTCTTTCTTCTGGGTGCAAAGCATGGTGGCGGATGACGGCAAGCGTCGCTTGCTATTTGAACTGGATCAAAACATTCAGAAACTAAGGGCCAGGCTAGGCGACTGCGAAGAAACCATAAGCCTGACCGGGCATTATCACAATCTATTGCGACTTTGGGCGCAGGTATAAATGCAGCAGCGCTTAATACACATCACGCCGATAACGACCTTGCTCTATCAGTTGTTCGACACCTGTACTGCCGATGATGTCGGTCAGGGCTGCTTCCACTCCGCCCGCCATGCCTTCCAGGCTGCCGCATACATAGATTGCGGCATCCGCAGCTAACCAGCTGCGTACTTGTTCCGCTTGCTCACGCAGCTTGTCTTGTACATATATGCGTTGTTCCTGGTCACGAGAAAAAACGATATCAGCACGTTCCAGCACGCCCTGATTTTGCCAGGCCATGATTTCATCACGATAGTAAAAGTCGTTCGCCGCATTGCGCTCACCAAAGACCAGCCAATTTCTTTGCATGCCATTTGCAGCGCGTGCTTTCAGATGGCTACGCAAACCGGCGAGACCGGTACCGTTACCGATGAGGATGAGCGGTCTATGCTGGTTGTCACCGAGGCGGAAGTTGCTGTGCGGGCGCAGGCGTAGATCTATCGTTGCTCCGACCAATGCCTGTTCGGTGAGCCAGCCGGATGCGATGCCCAGCGTCCCGTCTTCGCGACGTTCTTGTCGTACCAGCAGATGTACTCGGCCATCGGCAGGTATAGATGCAACCGAGTATTCGCGTGGTCGTTCCTGATCAGCAGGTGCCAGCACTTGTACCAGGTCACCAGCTTCCCATATTGCTTCATCGGTGATGGCTTCCAGTTCCAGATGGAAGGTAGGAGCACCCGCGCTGTCGGGATTGAGGCATTGGCGAGCTGCCAGTCGCCATTGCTGGTATGAAGGTGCTTGCCAGTCCGGAGTATCGGCGGTGCCGGCCAGATGGCTCAGATGATGCTGCCAGGTGTGTAGCGCTTTGGTATTGCCATTGTCTGCGGCGATACTCTCGAACAATGCTTGCGCGCCGCTCTTGCGTAACCAACTGGTTAAGGTGTGTCCGAAGCCGCAGAAATGTGCGTAGTGACTATCTCCCAGCATGAGTACACCGAAATGCAGGTGCGACAGCGCTTGTTTGGCGTTCATCAATTTGGTGGCAAACAAAGAAGCATTGTCCGGCGGATCGCCTTCACCATAAGTACTGACGACAAACAATGCACGTTCGCTTTGCATTAAATCGTCGATGCTGATGTCTGAGAGCGCTGTAACGCGTGTTGGCACACCTGCGGTATGCAACATGCGCGCGGTTTGCCATGCGAGTTGCTCAGCAGAGCCTGTCTGGCTGGCATAGCCGATTAACCAGGGTTGCGCACCGTCAGCAGCAGGGCGTAGAGCAGCAGCGTCGCGCAGGGCTTGTCGTCGTTTGCGCCGTTCGGAAAGATAAATGCCACCGCATAGTGCAAGGTAGGCGACCACCAGTATTGTCGCGACGATTAGGCGGGTAGTGTCGCTCCAGTTCATTGGAGTAAAGCCAGTAGTGATGCGCTTAGATGTTCTTCAAATCCATCTTTGCTGCGATTGATAAACAGAGCGGCGAGATCATGCTTGTTGGCGTAAGCCAGCCCCTGTTCTGCGCCCATGACGTTGAGTGCGGTCGACCATGCATCAGCTGCCATGCAGTCGGCGTGTAGTACGGTAACGGATGCCAGTCCATGTCGGATCGGCTCGCCGTTGCGAGGATCGATGGTGTGTGAATAGCGTGTCGCATCATCTTCGAAATAGCGTCGATAGTCGCCAGAAGTCGCGGCCGACCAGTCATACAGGGCTGCTATGGTTTCTATACCGACGACTGTATTGGATGCCGCAGATGCCAGTGCATCCGGTAATGGATGTTCGAGAGCAACCCACCATGGTTGTCCGTCTGGCTTGACGCCTGCACCACGCAGCTCACCACCGACTTCGACCAGGAAACTGTCTATGCCCAGGCGCAGCAGTTCGCGCGCGACCTGATCCACGCCATAACCCTTGGCAATGGCGGATAGGTCTATATAGATACCGCCGGGTTGTTGCACACGCCTGGTAGCAGGGTCGATGGCGATACGTTGCCACCCGCATTGCGCGCGCGCGTTGGTGAGTGTTTGCGCAGTGGGGGGGATGAAGCCAGCTTCGTTGTAGCGTTTGTCGGGACCAAAGCCCCAGGCATTGACCAGGGCACCTGTGGTCGGATCATAAGCACCATTGCTGGCACTGGCTACTTGCAATGCATATTGCAATACCGTGAAAAATTCTTCGGGCAGCGTATGCCATGAGCCTGCTGCGGATTGATTGTAGATACTTAGGTTCGATGCCGGCTCCCAGGTGCTCATCTGGGCTACGACGGTATCGAGTTGGGTTTGTATCGCTGCGCGTAGTGGCGACAAGCGGCGGGTGACTGCTGCCACCAGTTTGACGGACCAGCTGGTCCCCATCGTCTGGCCGTGCAGGGTGTGCACGACGCTGCCGAGAGCAGGTGATTCTGGAGGATTTTCTATCAGCGGGACTAGTGTGCGTCGCATGGGTGTTGGCGATGTGTAGCCATTAAACTAAAACGCCCGTTACCTGTTACAGGCAACGGGCGCATAGCAAGGCAGGTAATTACGGCTGCAATACTTCCAGTGTTGCGGTGTAGCTGACGCGACGAATCGGTTTGGCCAGCGTGCCCACAGCTTTTTGCGCGTTGCTGCCAGTGCCCATTTGCGGGCTACCGTTGTTGGCGCTCATCCAGTACATGCCTGCGCTTGGCCACTTGACGCTGAATTTGCCGTCCTTGTCGGTTTTGACTTTGATCTCACCGAGTTGATCGCGATAGCGTATGCCGCCAGGAATGACAGTGACTTCAATGTCTGCAGCTGGTTTACCGTCGAGCAGGAAGCGGAAGTTGCTGGTGTCACCAGCGAACAGATCGTTAGGATGCGTGATAGGAACCAGTTCCAGGCCGGCGCCAGTTGGTTTCAGTACGGTATCCGATGGTTTGCCGGAGCTGACGAATACTTCCATGCGGCTTTGGTTACGGCTTACGTTGAGGTCTTTGGCATCGGCTGGGACTTCTTTGGCGAAGGTCTCAGCGCTACCACGCCAACGTTTGTTTTCTGTCCCGACCTTGTAGCTGGCGCTCAAACCGTCATTGACCATGGTCAGCTTGTAGGTGCCTTTTTGTGCCAGCTTGACGTCGAAGGTGCTGCGATACTTGCCTGTGCTTTTGTTTTCTACCGCGGCAGCGCTGCCGTCAGGGGCGATGACCGCCAGGCCATCCAGACGCAGTGGGTTATGTTCAAAGTAGAACAAGTCATTCGACACGGCCGCGTCCACGGTGACCCAAGGTTCGTTACCGGACAATACCGTGGCTGATGGCAACATCCAGGCACGATGCGCATTTGCTGCCATAGGCAGGGCGACGGAGAGGGAAACGGCCAGCGCTGCAACGCGCCACAACGAAGTTTTTTTCATGGGAATGTCCTTGGGTCTTATGGTTTTAATTCGATGGAAACGGCACCGAGTTCATGCTCGCCTTTGGCTTGCGCGGTTTGCAGGGATTTAGGCGGCCACTGGAACGGCACGCGGATTAATTCACGGCCACCGACTTCGCGCGCTGCTTCTACAACGAGTGAGTATTCACCTGCAGGCAGTTTGTCCAGGCCGGACTTGGCGCCATTGAAGCTCAGGGTTTGCTCACCAGGTGCGCGCGTCGCGCCGCTCAGGCCATCTACCGGCATTTGCAAATCACGGCCGCTCTTGCGCCACCATTGGCGCATGTCTTTCAGCCATTTGGTGCCTTCGTTATTTTTCATTTTCAGGTCATACCAGACGGCCAGGTTGCGTACGAACGCCTGATCTGCACCTTCGATCCAGAAGGCGACGTAAGGCTTGTGGTATTCGGCAACGGTCAGGCGAGGGATCTCGACTTTGACGTTCAGGTCGGCAGCAAAGGCCGGAGTGGTGAGTGCAGCACCCAACATGAAGGAATAAGAAATGCGCATAAAACCCCGTAGTTATCGCTAGTGGTAGCGGTGAGTGGATTAATGAATAAACAAAATCGCCAGCAAGAACGGAATCAATACGCCGAGGCCGACAATAGGCCAGGTGCTCGGGCGATTGGTCGCGTGCATCTTGAGGATGAATAAACCGGTAATCGAAAAAATCAGGCAGGCCGCCGCGAAAATGTCGATGAACCAACTCCAGGCCACACCGGTATTGCGACCCTTGTGCAAATCATTCAGATAAGAAATCCAGCCGCGATTGGTCGCCTCATATTCAACCGTGCCGCTGCTGCGATCTATCCTTACCCAGGCATCGCCGCCCGGACGCGGCAGCGCGATATACACCTCTTCCGGCGACCATTCGATGTCACGTCCGCTGACATCTACCGATAAACGTTCTTTCATCCAGCCCTGCAACTCCGGCGATAGCGCGCTGCCTTGCTTGTCTGACGCGCTTGCCTCGGATTTGACCAACTGCGCCTGCAGTGCTGCGGGCAGTTGCAATTCCTGGGTAGAGACTTGTGGTTTTGCTTCGATTTGCGATGAATGGTTGAGCGTAATGCCGGTCACGCTGAATAGCAGCATGCCTAATAAACACAGTGCCGAACTGATCCAGTGCCATTGATGCAGGGTCTTTAGCCAGTAAGCACGTTGCGGATTATTCGGTCGTGCTTCCATTACATATTCATTTTCATATCATTGGGTGATGCGATTGCATGTAAATAGCAATTATTCTCATTTGGATTTTCGTCGATCCGGTACCCAAATGCAAGGTTTTTCATGTAAAGAAGTTTGAAGTTGCAGCTTTTCAGAACTTGTCTGGCCGCGGCTAGGCGAGAGCGGATAAAAATGAATAAAAATCTGCGTTGCCATAGGGGCACAACAGGTATTTTTCAAGATCTTGAAACTCGTTTTGTCGCACTTATATCCGACTCAGCGGATGCTCAATTGAGGTCCGCATTAACCATATCGCTTAACTTTAAAAGGATATAACCATGCGTCCATACGACTTTTCCCCACTTTATCGCTCCGCTATCGGCTTTGATCGTCTGGCCCAGCTATTTGACGAAGCACAGCGTGGTGAAGCACAACCAAGCTATCCGCCATACAACATAGAGTTGGTAAGCGAAAACAAATACCGCATCACGATGGCAGTAGCCGGTTTTGATCGCTCCGAGATAGAAATTGAAAGCGAGCGCGATACGCTCAAAATTACTGGTCGCAAAGCGCGTGAAGAAGGTACGCGCAATTTCCTGCACCGTGGCATCGCCTCGCGCAACTTCGAGCATAGCTTCCAGCTAGCTGACCATGTGTACGTGGTCGGTGCCAAGCTGGACAACGGGCTGTTGAATATCGAGCTGGCGCGTGAAATACCGGAAGCCCTGAAGCCGCGCAAGATTGCTATCGACGCAGCAGCAGACAATGTGCAAACGTTGAAAGCAGCGTAAGCATGACGCCGAGGTCGTCATGGACTAGGTGACGGCTGAAGCGCTGGGAGCGGCGGAGTGCGTAATGCAAACTCCGCCGCTTTTTGTATATTCAGGCGGTTCGGTCTTTGATAGTGCCGGAAGCGCCATGAGCCTGGACCGAGGCGATGCCGGCATCCCGCGCTTGCTCACTGGCGTACATCTGGCTGGTCCCTATGATCTGATGATTGCCTGCCTTCAGGTTGAAGTAGGGCCGGCCATTCATCGAGGTTTCCTTCTCATAGCGCTCGTTCAAGGGCGCATTTTTTTGTACGGATGCAATGCCGTGCTCTGCCGCATCTTTGCTGGTGTAAGTCTCGCTGCTTAAAATGGTCTCTGCATTGCTGGCCTTGAGGGTAAAACGATACCGGCCATTGCTGCTGTAATCGAGTTCAAACCATCCTGTCATTTTTCACTCCTTCAGAAGGCACTCCGCAGATACTTTTGCGCAATGAGTTTCAGAAATAAAGTGGCAGTTCAGTGCTGCCGGGAAAATACTGGAAAACCCGACTTCATTATAAGCAGCAAAGAAAAAATGACATGACACGGTGCAGCACGGATGGCTGCAACGCGCAGGGAGTGAATTACATGGACGGCGCCGTGCGCATCATCTCGCTAAAAGAGCCGAGCAGCGCCGGATCGTAAAACGCCTTGTCCTTTTGTAACATGGCCAGGGCTTCCGATGACGAGCGCCCCTTGTGATACGGTCGGTTCATCGTGATGGCGTCGTAGGAGTCCCAAATCCTGACGACACGTGCAAACAGAGGAATATTTTCGCCGGCGAGGCCATGCGGATAACCGCTGCCGTCGAAGTTTTCGTGATGATGCAAGACGCAGTCTGTGATGCGTTTATCCAATTCCAGCGGTGCTAACAGCTGATAACCCGCCATCGGATGTTGCTTGATAAAAAAGAACTCGGCAGAGGTCAGGCGTGATGGCTTATTCAGTACATGCTCATTGATACACAGTTTGCCGATGTCGTGGATGCCGGCACCTATGCCTAGTAGCGTCGCCTCTTGCTCGGACAGGCCGATCTGGCGGCCAAACTGTGCAGCTTGCGCATCCAGCCTTTGCAGGTGATCCGCGAGGTCAGGATCGCGGCCACGCATGATTCCTCCTATGAACCTGGAAATCTTCTCTAACTGTAGTTCAGGGGACGTGGTGCTCATATGCAGGCTCTTTCTGGCAGTATTTAAATACACACGCATACCTTATTGGCATGGTGTACGACAGGCGCAATCATCTTGTGGAGTATCGGCAGGCTGAGATTTTAACTGCCATACGGCAACATGTCTAAAAATGAGCCATTTGCCCAAGCTCGATATAATTTTGCTAACGGACTTTATTGTTTAGTCAGTTCATCTAACCAATGATGCAGCTTGCGGCGTGATTCGCTGCCGTGGGCCAGGTGTAATCCCAGTTTGGTACGACGCCAGAGTATGTCTTCGGTGCTGGTCGCCCATTCGTATTGCTTCAGGTATTCGACCTCGGCAGCATACAAACCCGAGGCGATTTCTTCTCCCATGTCTGCAATGTTGGCCCTGTTTTCCAGCAATAGTTTTATACGCGTACCGTAAGCGCGGGCGTAGCGCTCAACCAGTGCGGCTGGCAGCCACGCATACTCTTGCTGTAGTTCGTGTACATACTCGTCGAATTCCAGTACCGCCTTGTTGTTTGTCCGCGCACCGTAGATGTTGCCACCCGGCAGGATGGCCTTTGCAGTCCATGCGCCATGCCGGTTGTCGAACATGGGAGCGATGAGGTCGACCGCTTCTTCCGCCAGTTTGCGAAAGGTGGTGATCTTGCCGCCGAAGATGGTGAGCACGGGCGCAGCATCGGTATCGAGCGCGAGTTTGTAATCACGTGTCACCGCTGATGCTTTTTCATTGTCGTCATCGCCGACGTCTTCCACCAGCGGACGCACGCCGGAGTACGACCATACGACATCGGACGGACTGATGGCTTGCCTGAAGTAGTGATTGGACAGTTCGCACAGATAGCTGATCTCGCTGGCGTCTATGCTGACGCGATCGGTGTCGCCGTGATAGTCGATATCGGTAGTGCCTATCAACGTAAAATCTTGTTCATATGGAATCGCAAACACGATACGGCCATCCGGATGCTGGAAGATGTAGGCATAGGGATGGTCGAATAATTTCCTGACGACGATGTGGCTGCCTTTGATCAGGCGTAGCTTTTTGCCACTGCGGCCATGTACGGTGTCATGCAGGAAGCTGGCGGCCCAGGGACCGGCGGCATTGATCAGCAGCTTTGCCTCCACCTGGATTTCTTCGTTATCCCTGTTACGCAAGGTCGCTTGCCATTTGTCTGCATGCCGCGTGACGGCGACGCAAGCGGTACGTGTCAGTATGCGCGCGCCTTGTTCTGCGGCCGCGATTGCATTCAATATGACCAGGCGTGCATCGTTCACCCAGCCATCCGAATAGACGAAGCCCTTGCTGAACTCCTCCTTTAACGGACTGCCGGCGGTATGCGTACGCAAATTGATGCCGCGCGAACCGGGTAGTAGCTCGCGTTTGGCCAAATGGTCATACAGGAATAAGCCGGCACGTATCATCCAGGCCGGGCGCTGTCCCTTATCGTGCGGCATGACGAAGCGTAAAGGATGCATGATGTGCGGTGCGGAGCGCAGCAGGATCTCGCGTTCTATCAGCGCTTTGCGTACCAGGCTGAATTCATAATTCTCGAGGTAACGCAGGCCGCCGTGTATTAGTTTGGTGGAGGCGGAAGAAGTATGGGAGGCCAGATCGTCCTTCTCGCACAATACGACGGAGAGTCCGCGCCCGGCTGCATCACGGGCAATGCCTGCGCCATTGATGCCGCCGCCCACGATGAGGATGTCGCAATGTAGAGGTTGCTGCATCAATGCTCCGCCTGAATATGCCGTGTAACTATTGTAAGCGCTGATCGTCGCGTTGTATCGCACTCGCGGTACACTGCATTCACTATGTTCTCTCCTGTAACGCTATGAGTTTTCTACTCGATCTTGGATTTTGGGAAGTCGCTAGCTATGTAGTGACGACGCTGGCGCTGCCGTTTGCGATTTTTATTTTCCTGTTCGAGCAGCGCAAGGAACGTGACGCTGAGGACGAGGAGGCATATCAGTTGCTGCAGGATGCCTATAACGACTTCCTCAAGATCGTGCTGGATAATCCGGATCTGCGCTTGCGTAGTGCGACCTCACGCAGCGACCTGAGCGCTGACCAAAAGGAACGTACGCTCATCATCTATGAAATGCTGATCGCACTATTTGAGCGGGCATATATCGTTTCGTATGTGCCGAATATGCGTGGCGTTGCCTTGCGGCGCTGGCATTCGTGGGATGATTACATGCGTGAATGGTGCCGCCGCGAGGATTTTTACTATCTCTTGCCGCAGTTGCTGCGTGGTGAGGATGAGGATTTCGCTGACTATATACGTGCGCTTGCAGAACAGGAGCGCGCGGATAAGGTGGTGCATATAGGGCACAAGAAATAGAACCGGGCTTTGAATTTGCTGCCCGAGTGGCATCGAAGGTCCGACCATGCATTCTTTAGGGGATAATAGCGGCTCAATTAATGCCGTGATGACAAGTCTGATGCCTACACAATTTGCTCCGCTCCAGAACGACACCTTCCTGCGCGCATTGTTGCGCCAACCCACCGAATACACACCTTTGTGGCTGATGCGCCAGGCTGGTCGTTACTTGCCTGAGTATCGTGCTACCCGTGCACGCGCCGGATCTTTCCTTGGATTGGCGAAGAATCCGGATTTCGCGACAGAAGTGACGCTGCAGCCGCTGGATCGCTACGACCTGGATGCGGCCATCCTGTTTTCGGACATTCTGACAGTGCCGGACGCGATGGGTCTGGGTTTGTACTTCATCGAAGGCGAGGGGCCGAAGTTCGAGCGTCCTTTGCGCGATGAAAAGGCGGTGCAAGCGCTCAAAGTGCCGGAGCTGAGCTCCTTGCAATACGTATTTGACGCGGTTACGCAGATCCGTACGGAATTGAAAGGACGCGTGCCGCTGATCGGCTTTACCGGCAGCCCGTGGACGCTGGCCTGCTATATGGTTGAGGGTGGTGGCTCGGACGACTTCCGGACCGTCAAGGCGATGCTGTACAACCGTCCGGACCTGATGCACCACATCCTGCAAACCAATGCGCTGACGGTGGCGGCTTACCTGAATGCCCAGATCGACGCTGGTGCACAGGCGGTGATGATGTTTGATACCTGGGGCGGTGCGCTGGCTGATGGCGCCTACCAGCAATTCTCGCTGCATTACATGCGTGAAGTAATGAAGCATGTCAAAACAGAAAAAGACGGTGTGCGTATCCCGAGCATCGTCTTTACCAAGGGCGGTGGCCTGTGGCTCAAAGAAATCGCCGCGGTAGGTGCCGATGCAGTCGGTCTCGACTGGACCGTCAATCTTGGCGCGGCACGTGCCAAGGTCGGTGATCGTGTGGCCCTGCAAGGCAATCTGGATCCGAGCATCCTGTTTGCGCAGCCGGATCAGATACGCAGCGAAGTGGCCAAGGTATTGGAATCGTTCGGCAAACACAGCGCCGGTTCCGGTCACGTGTTTAACCTCGGCCATGGTATTTCGCAGTTCACACCGCCAGAAGCGGTTTCAGTACTGGTCGAGGCCGTCCATGAGTTTAGTCGGCCCTTGCATAAGTAAGCCGTGGGGCATGTCGGCAGGTCGCAGCGCTAATTAACGGCTATAGCACCGAAACTGACGCTAAAAATGCCCGGTTTTGGCGCGAATCAATTCAGCTTATGCACAGAATGTGCGATTGACCGCTATTTTGTCGATTTGACTCCTCATTAACATTTCGTAACAAATCGATTTCTATAAGTGTTTGATTTTATTGAATAAATATTTTGCTTTTTGTTTTAGCATTTTATTGAAACCCGCATGAAACATGGCGTTTCCCGCCATCCAAGCCGCTTATCCACAAAGTTATCCACAGGATTTGTGGATAGATAAAAAAGAGCTTAAGAAACGGGGGCTTAGCGCACTTGTTGATATTTCACATGAAGTTGGATGGCGACTTGGACTTCACCAGTAAAAAATTGCATGATGGCAAATATTGCCTCCAGGCAGTGCAAAGCAACTGCGTATGGTTGTTTCTTGTGATTTGCCAGCAAGAAGTTTCCTAGCTTATTCACAAAATGGTGCAATTCGGTATCGAGAATAGCTGCTATTTGGCTTTTTCCGCTCCCGGGGCAAGATTTTTGTATGTTGTTGATTTAAAAGGAATTAGTTTCTTGGCAAAACCAGGCTTGATGACGGGCAGCCAGGTAAGTTGAGCAAGCCGGATGTGGCGAGGGTGATTTATTCACAAAGTTATCCACAGGCTTGTGGATACTTTGGAAAATCGTTTATGAAACCGCGAGTTACAGAATAATCTCAAGTTGAGTGTGAGCTTCCTGTGCAGATGCAATAAAATCCGACATCTTAAATGCCGCTTTTTGCCAACCCGTTGCTTATGCCTCGGCGCTAATATCCAAGGCGTACATAATTGGTACGCAGCACGAAAAAATTGACAGGAAAAAGGGTGTTGAGGTATGGCCGAAGCAAACTTATACACAAAAATATACTTGTGCATAGCAATAACATTTATTTAGAAGTTTTATTCATAGCAAAAAACATCTATTTGTAAGTCGTTGATTTTATTTGACTTTATTTGTGCTTCGGTTTTGGGCAATCTATTGGAAGCCGCATCAGTGCTGGCCTCCCCGCCTGTCAAGAGGTCCTTATCCACAAAGTTATCCACAGCAGCTGTGGATAGTTAAAAAAGCGCTTATGAAACCGGTAGTTAGGTCATTTTCTCAGGTAACACATTAACTCCGTGGAACACTGCATCCTTAAAGTCGCCCTCGACACGCCCCTCGATTTTTGCTTCGACTATCTGTGGAGCCTGGAGCCAGGTGCGCCGCGACCGCTGCGAGGGCAGTTGGTGCTGGTACCTTTTGGCCGTCGCGAAGTCATGGGTTTGATCGTGGCGGTGCATGACGAGACCGATGTGCCGCTGGATAAGCTCAAGTCGGCAATTGCCGTGCGCGCGCAATTGGCGCCTCTTTCGGCAGAGTGGATCGCATTATGCGAGTTTGCCGCGGATTACTATCAACGGCCTCTGGGCGAGGTTGCGATTCCGGGCTTGCCGAAAAACCTGCGTTTGCTTAAAACCACCTCGCTGGACAAAGCGATCAAGAAGCTGGCCAAGGTCGATGCGATTCATGACGCCACGCCGTTTGCGATGCCGCAGCTCAACCAGGCACAGCAGGCGGCAGCAGATACCATTGCGACCGCCAGCGGCTTCGCGCCGACATTGTTGTATGGCGTGACTGGCAGCGGCAAGACCGAAGTCTATTTACAGGCAGCGGCGCAAATCCTGGCGCATAGCAAGGAAGATGACAATCCCGCACAAATCTTGATCCTGGTACCTGAAATCAATTTAACGCCGCAACTCGAAGCCAATGTACGGGCACGTTTCCCCGGCGTTATGATCGCGACCTTGCATAGCGGGCTGGCGGAAGGCGAGCGCATGACGCACTGGCTGGCCGCGCACTTGGGCCAGGCGCGCATTATATTAGGCACCCGCCTCGCCATTTTGTCTTCGCTGCCGCATCTGAAATTGATCATCGTCGATGAAGAACATGATCCTTCTTATAAGCAGCAGGAAGGTTTGCGCTATTCGGCACGCGACTTGGCAGTCTGGCGCGCGCATCAGTTGAGTATTCCCATCGTGCTGGGTTCTGCCACGCCATCATTGGAAACCTGGCATCACGCGCAATCCGGCCGTTATCGCAAACTGGAGTTGCGTGAGCGCGCAGTTAAGGACGCGGTCTTGCCCAAGGTCGGGCTGATCGACCTGGAACGGAAAGCGCCGCGTGAGCAAATGATAGAAGGTGTCAGCGCGACGCTGATCGCAGCGCTGAAGTTGCGGATGGAGCGTGGTGAGCAATCACTGCTGTTCCTGAACCGGCGTGGTTACGCGCCGGTGATCGCCTGTGATTCCTGCGGCTGGATTAGCAACTGTACGCGTTGCAGCGCATTCCTGGTGCTGCATAAATTGGATAAGCGCTTGCGCTGCCATCATTGCGGCTTTGAACAACGCATCCCCAAATCCTGTCCGACTTGCGGCAACGTCGATCTGCAACCATTGGGACGTGGCACCCAGCGAGTGGAAGAAAGCCTGCAACAAATATTCCCGGAAGCCCGCATCATGCGCATAGATGCGGATTCAACGCGACGCAAGGGGAGTGCGCAGGAAGCATTTGATACCGTGCACCGGGGTGAAGTCGATATCCTGATCGGTACGCAGATGGTGGCCAAGGGCCATGACTTCCAGAACCTGACGTTGGTCGGCGTGCTGAATCCGGACACGGCGCTGTTTTCACATGATTACCGCGCTAGTGAGCGTTTGTTTGCGCAATTGATGCAGGTCGCCGGTCGCGCTGGTCGTGCCGCGCAGAAGGAGGGCGGTAGTGCGAGTGAAGTCCTGATACAGACACGTTACCCACAGCATCCTTTGTATGCCGCAGTGCGGAGTCACGATTACGATACCTTCGCGACCGAGTTGCTGGAAGAGCGCCAGCAGGCGAACTTCCCGCCTTTCATCTACCAGGCCTTGCTGCGTGCCGAAGCGAAGGAAATCAAGATTGCGCTGGATTTCCTGCATGAGGCGATTGCCTGTGTCGATTATCCCGGTATCACCATGAATGATCCAATACCAATGACGATGACACGTGTCGCCAATGTCGATAGGGCGCAATTACTGGTCGAATGTACATCGCGTCCGGCTTTGCAAGCCTTCCTCAAAGTCTGGATCGCTACCTTGCGCCAGATGAAAACACGCGTGCGCTGGTCACTGGAAGTCGATCCGGTCGATATCTAATTACGCAGTACTCCTATCCTGAAGCAAAGGCCAGCATGACGATCAAACTCAGTGCAGAAACCGAAGAACGCCTGATTGCTTCCATACGTCGCTACTTCGACGTCAATATGGATGAAAGCATAGGCGACCTTAAAGCCAAGTTGCTGCTCGATTACTGCGTACGCGAACTCGGCCCTTGCATCTACAATCAGGCGATCGTTGACGCGCAGTCGGCGATGCAGGATAAAGTGGCGGAACTGGACGTGACTTGTTACGAGGCTGAATTCGGATACTGGAGCAAGAAATGAAAACACATCATTTACTCGCGGGTTTGTTGTTGCTCGTCGGTGGTGCGGCATGGGCGCAGGATCAGGCGCTGCTGCAGGAAGCCCTGAAAGATTGCGACAAAAACCAGCTGACCATGAATATGTGCGCCAGCCATCGCTATGCCACTGCCGACCAGAAACTCAACCAGCAATACAAGCAGCTGATGGCGCAACAGGATGCGACCGGCAAGCAGCGCTTGCGGGATGCGCAGCGCGCATGGATCAGCTTCCGCGACAAGGATTGCCTGGCCAATAACGGCCTGCGGGAAGAATCTGGTTCGATCTGGCCTTTGCTGCACTTCTCCTGCCTCGAACGTCATACCGTGCAGCGCAGTGAAGACTTGAAATTGCAGGCTTGCGGCATGGAAGGCTGCGGCAAGTAATGACGAAGCTGGAATGGCAATGGGCAGAGTTCGGGCAACTGGACGGTGCCAGCTGGTATGAAGTATTGCGTGTGCGACAGGACGTATTCGTACTGGAGCAGCAATGCCTGTATCCGGACATCGACGGCGCCGACCCGCGTGCCTACCACTTGCTGGGTTGGGGCGAGGTAGAGGGCCAGCGCCAGTTGCTGGCGTATCTGCGCTGCTTCGCGCCGGGTGAGAAATATGCCGAAGCCTCGCTGGGCCGGGTGCTCACAGTGCGGTCGGCGCGTGGTGCCGGGCTCGGCAAACTACTATTGGCAGAAGGCATACGCCGCGCCGAATTATTGTTCCCGCATTGCGCCATCCGGATCTCGGCACAGGAGCACTTGCAAGCCTATTACGGCAGTTTCGGTTTTCTCCCGGTTTCCGGAATTTATATGGAAGACGGTATCCCGCACATAGAAATGCTGAGATGAAATAATGATTCTTATCAATATTGTTCGTATACGAATGATTTGACATGAATCGATCTGATGGGTAAGATGACGGCTTGTTAATCAAGCAACCGGGATATCAAAAACAGGAAAATGTGAGGTTATCGTGATGCTGCGCGACAGAATGAAAAAGTGTCGCTACACTCGCGGTCATGAATGACATCGCCAAACTTGTTACCGTCAATGATTCGATACGCATCTTGCAAAGCGTACGTCGCATAGCGCAGTGCGTGGAGCACCATTCCAAGCGCCTGGCAGTCACTCATAACATCACATCGCCACAACTCGTGGCACTTCTTGCAATTGCAGAACTAGGACCGAGTACGCTCAGATCTATCGGGCGCGCCATTCAACTCAGCCCTAGTACCGTGGTTGGCATCGTGGACCGACTTGAAGAAAAGGGTTTGGTGTTGCGAGAGCGCGATACGCGTGATCGCCGCAATGTATTTGTCGCCGTGACCGAGGCAGGCCAACAGGTCTTGGCCAACGCACCGTCGGCATTGCCAAACGGTTTCGACAGCCTGTTAGGCTCATTACCCGAAACTGACCGTCAGGCCCTGATCGTCACGCTGGAACAATTTGCCTCTTTGCTCGAAGCCAAAATACCTGCCGAACCTGTGTAACGGATAACTCGCTACCGCGAGTACCGCGCGCAAACCTGATCTCCCTTAACTGACGAGTGTAACTATGGCCTTAACCGGCTGTGGGGATCGCTTTTCTCGGAAAAGGAGAAAGCATGAACACGCAAGTAGCCAGCGCAGCAGATTACATCGTGTTGCGCCCGCCCGAACGTAAGGATGGAGCAGCGCTGCATGATTTGATAGCGCGTTGTCCGCCTCTGGACCTGAACTCCCGCTACGCCTATCTTCTGCTGTGCGAACACCATGCCGCGACATGCGTCGTGGCAGAAGCAGAAGGTCAACTGGTTGGTGCCATCACCGCCTACATTCCACCCGCCAAGCCAGACACGCTGTTTATTTGGCAGGTCGCAGTTGCACCAGACATGCAGGGTCATCAAATTGCCTCCCGCATGCTCGATCAACTGGTAGCACGTTGTGCCGCTACCTACCGGTTTCAAAAAATAGAAACCACCATCAGCCCTAGCAATATCGGCTCACGCAAATTATTCGAAAGCTATGCGCGACGCAACAAGGTCGACATACAGGCAGAGCCTTATCTGGCCGCCAGCGAATTTGGCGCGGGCCAGCACGAAGAAGAATGGCTGTATCAACTTCGTCCGGGTTTGCGCGCGGCTTGACTGCGTTGCGCCGACCATTTCACTCATCCACCATCAGGAGAAACTAGATGCGTATATTCAATCGACTTGAATCAGAAGTTCGCGGCTACATCCGCTCATTCCCTACCGTTTTCGCGAAAGCGCAAAACGCAGTACTGACCGACGAAGGTGGTCGTAGCTACATCGACTTTCTGGCGGGCGCAGGCACGCTGAACTATGGTCACAACAATCCGATCATGAAGCAGGCCGTCATCGATTACCTGTCAGAAGACGGCATCGTGCACGGTCTCGACATGGCGACCAGCGCCAAAAAAACCTTCCTGCAAACCTTCGAGAGCCACGTGCTGCTGCCACGCAAGATGCAGTACAAGGTGCAGTTCACCGGTCCTACCGGTACCAATGCAGTAGAAGCCGCGATCAAGCTGGCGCGTAATGTGACGGGTCGCCAGATGGTGATTTCCTTCACTAACGGTTTCCACGGTGTGTCGCTGGGTTCGCTCGCGCTGACCGGTAACCGCAAATTCCGCGATGCCGCTGGTGTATCGCTGAATGACGTGCATCGCGCGCCATACTCTGGCTACTTCGGCATGAACATCGACACCATTGCGATGCTGGACAAACTCATTGTTGATCCAAGCAGCGGTGTCGATTTGCCTGCGGCCATCATCGTTGAATGTGTACAAGGCGAAGGCGGTTTGAATGTGGCGGGCCTGAACTGGCTGAAGAAGCTGGAACAACTGTGCCAGCGCCATGAAATCCTGCTCATCGTCGATGATATCCAGGCTGGTTGTGGTCGTACCGGCACCTTCTTCAGTTTTGAGCCGGCTGGTATCAAACCAGACATCATCACGCTGTCGAAATCCTTGTCCGGTTTTGGCTTGCCGATGGCAGTCCTACTGATGAAACCGCAGCTGGATGTCTGGAAGCCGGGTCAGCACAACGGCACTTTCCGCGGCAACAATCTGGCTTTCGTGACAGCGACCGCAGCCTTGCAACACTACTGGGGAGATAACCGCTTCCAGATGGCGATCCAAAAGAAAGCGCTGGTCATCGAAGCCTTCCTCGACAAGCTGGTCGACAGCTACCCGGATGCAAAACTTACACGTCGCGGACGCGGCATGATGCAAGGGATTGCCTGTACCGATCCGGCGCTGGCCGATCGCATTACCAGCATCGCCTTCCAGAACGGTTTGATTATCGAAACTTCGGGTGGTGAAGATGAAGTGGTCAAATTGCTGATGCCGCTCACGATCGAACAGGAAACCCTGCTGGCTGGTCTCGACATCCTTGAGCATGCGGTGGCCGAAGCCGTCGATGAAAAAGTCAAAGACAACGTCGAATCGAATAAAGAGGTGACCGCATGATCGTACGCAGACTGAAAGACATACTCGACACCAGCCGTGATGTAAAAGCGAAGACCTGGGCCAGCCGCCGACTGCTCTTGCGTGAAGATGGTATGGGTTTCTCCATGCATCACACCGTCATCTATGCCGGTACGCAAACGCATATCTGGTACCAGCATCACCTGGAAGGCGTGTACTGCGTTGAAGGCGTCGGCTCGGTCGAACTAATTCCTTCGGGTGAAACCTTCCGCATCGAACCAGGCACCTTGTATGCGCTGAATAAAAATGATGAACACTGGCTGCGTGCGGAAACAGATCTGCACTTGATCTGTACTTTCAATCCGCCGCTGGCGGGAACCGAGACGCATGATGAAAACGGCGTCTATCAATTAGTCCCAGAAGAGCCGGTCAGCAATATCGCTGCCGCCAAAACTGAAAAAGTCACAGCAGAAAGTTGAGGAGAAGATGATCATGCTATCGCAAGATGCTTACCCCACACGTACGCAAAACAATGCCGGCATCCTGGCGCGTCAGGATCCGGTGGTGTACGAAGTTGAAAACAAACGCAAGGCGGCACTCGATGCAGCGCAGCGCGCATCGTATGAAAAGAATGGTTTCCTGCTGATGCCGGAATTATTCAATTCCGACGAAGTGGATTTTCTGTTCGATGCGATGCAGGGCATGCGCGAAGAGTTCACCAATGCCGGACGCAAGGAAGTCATAGCAGAACCGGGCAGTGGCGAAGTGCGTTCCATCTTTAACGTGCATCGCCTGAATGACATCTTCGCCAACCTGGTGCGTGATCCGCGCGTGTTGAATGTGGCGCGTGAAATACTGGGCAGCGAAGTGTATATCCATCAGTCGCGCATCAACTACAAGCCGGGTTTTACCGGTAAAGAGTTTTACTGGCATTCGGATTTTGAAACCTGGCATAGCGAAGATGGCATGCCAGCGATGCGTGCGCTGAGTTGTTCCATCCTGTTGACAGATAACAGCGAATGCAATGGCCCGCTGATGCTGATACCGGGTTCGCACCATCACTATGTATCCTGCATGGGCGAGACACCGGATGAGAACTATAAGAAGTCCCTGAAGAAGCAGGAAGTCGGCGTGCCTGATCCTATCTTGTTGCGCTATCTGGCCGATATGGGCGGGATTACTTCGTGCGCAGGCAAGGCAGGTTCGGTGGTCTTCTTCGACTGCAATACCATGCACGGTTCGAATGGCAACATCACACCTTATCCGCGCAGCAATGTCTTCTTCGTCTATAACAGCATCGCCAATCAGCTCGACGAGCCGAAAGGTGGCCTGACGCCGCGCCCGGAATTTGTGGCGGCGCGTGAAGGTATCACTGAACTCAAACCAGAAGCCCTGCAGATCGCCTAAGTGGCATAGCTGGCATCACGAAAAGACCTATGGAAGAAGCTTACCTGCGTTCTTTTGCGCTGTTCTTTGCCTTGTTCAACCCCTTCCTGATGAGTATTTACTTGCTCGACTTGATCAGGGGTTTGCCGACGCCGACTTTTGCGCGGGTGCTGGTGCGCGGCAGCATGATCAGCGCCTGCGTCTTTGTGCTGTTTGCCTGGGGCGGCGAAGCGTTCTTCCGCGATTACTTGCAAGTACGCTTCGCTTCCTTTCAGATCTTCGGCGGTATCGTCTTTTTGCTGATCGGTTTGCGTTATGTGTTTTCGGGTGCGGCAGCGATTGAAAGCCTGCGCGACAATCCCACTGCGATGGCGGGCAGTATTGCCATGCCTATCATGATAGGTCCGGGTACCGTCAGTGCCGCGGTCGTGATCGGCACACGCTTGCCGCTGGCTGGCGCTGCAGTCGTCATCGTCGGTACCCTGATTCTGACCGTCAGCATTTTGGTGGCGATGAAGGTTGCGCATGACAAGCTGAAGGAGCGTCACGCGGCGATGACGGATCGTTATATTGATCTGGTCGGACGTATGTCAGCGCTGCTGATAGGTACCATCGCAATAGACATGATACTGACAGGGCTGCAAAGCACCGGCTTTATGGCTGAATAGCGCAACTATGCTGCATCGCAATATCGGCTGGGTTGGTGCTGCGGTATGCGGATGATCTGCAATGTCAGCGTGCTGTTGCAGGCAAACGACATAAAGCATGGCGGCGGGCTGTCCAAGGTCAATTCTGCTCAAAAAAAATGTGCCGCAGCTTACCTTTTTCACAAGGGCTGTGCCTATACTCAAGCCGAGAGCAGCTTAGCTTTCAACATAGAGCAGCACCAAAAACCAAATCAAAGAAAACATAGAGGAGACACTATGAAATACGTACAACGCGCTGTCGCATTGGCATTTGTTTCGGCATTCCTGGCTGGTTGCGCGTCTACTGCAACAGATACAAAAACAGATGCAAAACCTGCGGCGGCACCCGCTCCTGCAGCTGCAGCACCAGCCGCTGCGGCACCTGCAGCCGCCCCTAGCCCGGCGTTGCAAAAAGCAGTGGAAGCATCGCTGGCTAAAGAAGCTCAGCTGAAAGGCAGCAAAATTGCAGTGGCTGCCACGACAGACGGCGCAGTTACCCTGTCCGGCACAGTGAAAAACGACTGGCAGCAATATCTGGCAGGTGAAACAGCGAAGAAAGCTACCGGCGTCAAATCAGTTAAAAACTCGATCAAAGTACCTGATTGATTGTTACGCATAAAAACAAAAACGCCGGGCATGCCCGGCGTTTTTTATTGTTTGTCGCTAAGGTTGCCGGTGTTCAGACCGGCAAATTCAGCCGGCCTTCTTCTGCCAGCTGGCGGATGATGCGTATCGTATCGATATCGGCTTCCTGGTAAGCGGACCGACGGAATTCATTGTAGAACGCGTCCATATCATCATCGCTGGTACCGGTGTCGTACGCAAAGCGCACAAACAAGGCACCCGGGCTCGGTTCTTCTATCGTAATCAGCAGGCTGGATGCCGGAATGTCTTTCTGTGCCGGCACGTCATAGTGCACCTGTTGCAGTGGCGTCAGGTTGACGCGGTCATGCACCAGCAACTCACCGTAGCGCAGCGTGCGCGCGATCACCTCTTCGCTGCGCGACAAGAGCTTGCATTCATCCAGCCATGGGATGAAGAGCTTGGGCGATTCTGCACGCATGACCAGGCCGCGCCACAGTTGATCGCGCGTTAGCGTATCGATCAGTGGGTTAAGTGGGTCGTTGATTTCTACCAGGTGCTGGAATTGCATAACTAATGGTTTCGTATAGTGTGTAAGACATGGTGCTGTGTTTGTATTGTACTGTGTGTCGCACGATCGCCAAACCTTGATGTGGCGAGGGCGCAGCAGAAGATAGGCAGAGATAAGTACGCTTGTAAGATTTACAGTGCGCCTGCGGCTAGGTACTTATGGTCTAATGCCGATTATCTCTTGCTGAATTTCCATCATGAAACGCACATTCACCGTTATCGGATTGGGAGCCTTTGGCTCTACTGTGGCCCGCGAACTGGCACGCCTGGGCAACGATGTGCTCGGCATCGATCTCGACCCCGGGCATGTCAACGCGATTGCCGATGACATCACGCAGGCAGTGGTGGCCGATGCGCGTAACGAAGATACGCTGCGCGACCTCGGCGTACACGACAGTGATGCGGTAGTCGTCGCCATCGGTGAAGACCTGGAGGCCAATATCCTGGTTACGCTGACCGTCAAGAATATGCCCAAGCCGGAAGTCTGGGCCAAGGCGCTTAACCACAATCATCACCGCATCCTGCACAAGCTGGGCGCCGATCACATCGTGCACCCCGAGCATGAAATGGGGCTGCGCCTGGCGCACGCCATGATGTATCCGGAGGTACTGGACTACATCAGCCTGGGTCATGACTTGTTTACGGTAGAAGTGCGTGCATCAGAAAAGCTGGTTGGACAAACCATAGCGTCGCTGGGTCTGGACGGCCGCGGCGTGCAGATGCTCATGGTCAAACACCAGCGGGAAATCATGACGCCGCCATCGAATGACTACGTTTTCCGCGTCGGCGATCAATTGGTGATGGTCGGTACCCTCGATAATTTGCGTAATCTCTCGCCCTACTTATGAAACGCGGGTTTCGTCCGCCGCTGGTCTATCGCCAGGTAAGACGCCAGGTCTTACACCTGACACCGCCACAAGCCCTGATCTTGTCTTTCGTCGGTTTGTCGCTGGTCGGCACGGTCTTGCTGAAGCTGCCGATGGCGAGCAACAGTCCTACAACCTGGATGCAGGCTTTGTTTACAGCTGTCTCGGCGTCGACAATTACCGGCCTGTCTGTGCTTAACGTCGGCAGCCACTTCACACAATTCGGTTTGTGGGTGCTGCTGGGTCTGATCCAGCTGGGTGGTATAGGTTTGCTGACCTTTGGCGTACTCATCATCCATTTGACCAGTGGTCGTTTGACCCTGCGTGATCGTGTCGCCTTACAGGATTCGCTGAATCAAAGCGGGCGGTTGGATATGCAGGCGCTGCTGCGCGTGCTGTTTGGTTTCATCATCGTGATGGAATTGTCCGGTACCTTGTTGCTGGCGATACAGTGGGTGCCACAACTGGGTTGGTCGCAGGGCTTGTTTTTCAGTTTCTTCCATGCGGTATCCGCTTTTAATAATGCCGGCTTTGGCCTCGAAGCAAATAGCCTGGCAAATTATGTCGGCAATCCGCTGATAAATATCGTTATCACTTTCCTGTTCATTTCGGGCGGCATAGGCTTTGCAGTGATTGCCGACTTGCGCGCCAAGCGGCGCTTCCGCGAACTGGCGCTGCATACCAAGCTGATGCTGGTGGGTACGCTATTCATTAACTTGCTGGCGATGCTGGTCCTGTTTGCGCTGGAATACGGCAATCCGGATACCCTGGGCAGCCTGCATGGACTGGGTACCAAGTTGTGGGCCAGCTGGTTCCAGGCAGTAGCGCCGCGTTCGGCTGGTTTCACGACGATGGATACGTCCATGCTGACGCAGGGCAGTGCCTTCTTCGTGATGACGCTGATGTTCATTGGTGCGGGCAGCGGTTCTACCGGCGGCGGTATCAAACTCACGACATTTATCATCCTGCTGATCGCGACACGGGCTTTCCTGCGCCAGCAACACAATCCGGTGCTCTTCGGTCGCAGCATAGACGCCAGCCTGACCTTGCGCGCACTGGCAATTACCATCATCGCGCTGTTCTTTGTAGTGACCGGCACTTTCCTGTTGACTCTGACCGAGCAGGCCAGCTTCCTCGACCTGGCTTTTGAAGTTGTGTCGGCGGCTTCCACCACCGGTTTGTCGCGTGGCGTGACATCGACTTTATCGTTTAGCGGGCAGTGGGTCGTGATGATCCTGATGCTGGTCGGACGTGTAGGGCCGCTGACCTTGGCTTTTACGCTGGCTAATTCGCGCGGCGCTGGTGTCACCTATCCGGCAGGGCGCGTGAACATTGGTTAAGTTGCCCATTTTGCATGTCAGACGGAAACGCGGTGAATGCCGACGATGACAGTCCGCAGGCTGATACAATGACTGGCTTTCTTTCCCGGTTTACCTGATGTCCAACTCCCCGAATCCAGCCACACACGGTCTTAACGCGCCGCAGCGCGACGCCATCAAGTACATGGACGGCCCATGTCTGGTGCTGGCCGGAGCGGGTTCGGGCAAGACCCGCGTGATCACGACCAAGATCGCCAGCCTGATTGAAGAACACGGCTATGAAGCCAGGAACATTGCCGCGCTGACCTTTACTAACAAGGCCGCGCTGGAAATGCAGGAACGTATCGCCAAACTGCTGAAAGAGCCGAAGCAGGCCAAGCAGTTGACCGTCAGCACCTTCCATTCGCTGGGCGTCAAAATCTTGCGCCAGGAAGCGAAAGAACTGGGCCTGAAAGATCGCTTTTCCATCATGGATAGCGACGACTGTTTCTCGCTGGTACAGGATCTGGCGGTCACGACCGACAAGCAATTGATCCGACGCATACAAACGTCTATGTCCTTATGGAAGAACGGCCTGATCGATCCGGACACCGCGCTGAACCAGGCCAAGGATGAAGACGAGGCACAAGCCGCGCGTATCTACCGCAACTATGTCGCGACCCTGTCCGCTTACCAGGCAGTTGATTTCGATGACCTGATACGCTTGCCGGTGGAGTTATTCCGCCATAATGAAACGGTGCGCGACAAATGGCAGCGGCGTTTGCGCTACCTGCTGGTCGATGAATACCAGGATACGAATACCTGTCAGTACGAACTGGTGAAATTGCTGGTGACAGGCGTCGGCAAGAAGCCGATGTTTACAGCCGTAGGCGACGATGACCAGGCGATTTACGCGTGGCGTGGTGCCACTATAGAAAACCTGAAGCAGCTGCAAGTCGACTTCCCGGATTTGCGCATCATCAAGCTGGAGCAAAACTATCGTTCCAGTACGCGCATCTTGCAGGCCGCTAACTCTGTTATTTCCAATAATCCCAAGCTGTTCGAGAAATCATTGTGGTCCGAGCATGGCCTGGGTGATCCGGTCAAAGTCATGGGTATGCAGGACGACGATCAGGAAGCGGAACAAATCGCGATCATGTTGTCTGCGCATCGTTTCGAGCGGCGTGCCAAGTTTTCCGATTACGCCATCCTGTATCGCGGCAACCACCAGGCACGTGTGATCGAGCAGGCGCTGCGCAAAGAGCGCATTCCCTATACGATTTCCGGCGGACAGAGTTTCTTTGACCGCGCCGAAATCAAAGACATTATCAGTTATCTGCGCCTGATTGCGAACCAGGACGACGATCCCGCGTTCATCCGTGCAGTTACCACGCCTAAGCGCGGTGTCGGGCAATCGACGCTGGAGGCGCTGGGTGCCTTCGCTGGTCAATGGCAATGCTCGCTATTCGAAGCGGTATTCAAGGGCGGCCTGGAATCCAAGCTGGCAGATCGTCAGTTGACGCCTCTGCGCGAGTTCTGCAACTTCATCAATAATCTCGAACGACATGCGCATCGCGAAGGTCATGCAGCGTCTTTGCTTGACGATATGATGAAAGAGATCAATTACGAAGCCTATTTGTACGATAACTTCGATGACCGGCAGGCGCAGTCGCGCTGGCAAAACGTGATCGATTTCACGATGTGGCTGAAAGAAAAAGGCTCCGGTGGCAAGGACGGCAACGATCCTGAAAGAAGCCTGCTCGATCTGACCCAGATGGTGGCATTGATGACCATGCTGGACGGCAAGGATGAAGAACCGGATGCGGTGCGCATGTCCACTTTGCATGCTTCCAAGGGACTGGAGTTTCCGCATGTTTTCCTGGTCGGTGTGGAAGAGGGCATCCTGCCGCACAAGGGTGATCCCGATGCGCCGGTTGATACGCTGGGCGCGCGCATAGAAGAAGAGCGCCGCCTGATGTATGTCGGCATTACACGGGCGCAGCGTTCGCTGCATGTGAGCTGGTGTAAAAAGCGCAAGCGTGCACGTGAGCACGTGCATTGCGATATCTCGCGCTTCATTAAGGAAATGAAACTGGATGAAGGCGATGCCGTCCCGACCGAAGAAGAAGTTATTACGCCGCAGAACCGACTCGCCAACCTGAAGGCCCTGCTGCAAAAGCCGAAGTCAGCTGAAGCCTGATCCTGCCTGCCGACGGATGGCATGGATCATGCTGGCCTTCTGATGCTGATATATCCGTCACTATCAAAGACCTGAGTGAGCTGAACGATGGCAAATCAATCGACTTTCCGTACGATGAAAAAACATGTACGCCACACCGCACGGGTGTCGCGTCATTCCTTCCGCATTGCGATTTTCCTCGGTGGTGCAGCCTGTGTCGCTGTATGTTCGCTGGGCTTTGCATGGTTGGCGGAAGAGATGCTGGGCCTGAATCGCAAGATCACACATGCTTACTGGTGGAGCGCCTTGCTGATGTTGCCGCTGGGCTTTGCGGGCATACGCTGGATGACGATCCGGCTTGCGCCGCAGGCGCGCGGTAGCGGCATCCCGCAAGTGATTGCCGCAATGTCACTGCCGGCTGGCGCCGCGCAAAATAGCCTGGTATCGCCGGTTCAATCAATGTGGAAAGTGGTGTTGACGGCGGCGGGTTTGCTGGTTGGTGCCTCTATCGGACGTGAGGGACCTTCGGTACAGGTCGGAGCGGCTGTGATGCTGGCATGGGGACGGTGGTGGCAGAAGCGTCCGCGCTTTGCTGTCGGTTTTCGTCCGGAAGCCTTGATTGCAGCTGGTGCAGCAGGCGGCCTGGCAGCAGCCTTTAATACACCGTTGGCGGGTGTTGTGTTTGCGATAGAGGAGTTAGGTCGCGGTACAGCTGTGCGTTGGGACCGGCTGGTGATGTCCGCGGTACTGGGTTCTGGTTTCATTGCCTTGTCGGTATTTGGCAATAACTCTTACTTTCATCTCAACGAATCGATACTCGCCCTGAATGCAGCGTGGTGGATCGTCCTGGTATGTGCGTTGGTGAATGGTGTATTGGGAGGTCTGTTCGGCAAGATGTTGCTGGCCGGGCCGGCAGCATGGTTGCCTGCCACCCAGCGCAGCTGGAGTGAGCGTCATCCGGTTTTGTTGGCAGCTGTTTGCGGTTTGCTGGTGGCTTTGCTGGGTATGTTGGCGCAAGGTACAACCTATGGTACTGGCTATGAGCAGGCCGCAGCTTTGCTGAACGGCCATCCGGTCGATAGCATGCTGTTTGGCTTGTCCAAGCTGGGCGCAACCATACTGTCTTATTTCGCCGGTATTCCGGGCGGGATTTTTACGCCTTCATTGGCGATAGGTGCCGGTATCGGCGACAATATCGCTCAATTGTTGCCGGGTGCGGTGGATGGACGGCTGATTGCCTTGTTGTCGATGGCGGCTTTTTTGGCTGCTGCTACGCAAGCACCGATTACTGCCAGTGTGATCGTCATGGAAATGACGCGCAGCCAGGATGTGACATTGCTGTTGCTGGCAACGACGCTGGCGGCCTCGCTGGTGTCCCGGCAATTTTGTCCGCGGCCTTTTTATCATGCAGCTTCACGGAATTTCCGGCGCGAGGCGTTGCACCAACACAGGATGTCGCGCACGACCGAAAGTTGAGTCGTGCCGGACCTTAATCAGGAAGTACACAAGATGAACGAAGATCGCATCGTCGATATCGAGATCAAAATTGCGCGCCAGGAAGACTTGCTCGATTCCCTGAATCAGCTGGTCTATGAGCAGCAAAAGAAAATCGATGAACTGGAAGCGTTATGTGCCGCACTGGCACGTCGCCTGAAGGATGTCGTCAGCGCCGGTAACGAACAAAATGCCGCGAATGAAAGACCGCCGCATTACTAATGCGGTAATCATTATCCCGAATTTATATAGACCGAATCATGAGTACACCAAACGAAGAACAACAGTTGTTGCACGCCAAGCTGAATATGGAAACCTCGCAAATCGGGTGGCAGGAATTGCTACGCTATTTTGCCGGTGGCCTGGTCATCGTGGTTGCCGACGAATTGGATCTGGTCGATGTGGCAGCGCGCTTTGCAGTTGATGATAAGGCGGCGGTCGAGCAATGGCTGAATGCCGGTCAACTGGCCAAGGTCAGTGATGCACAAGCGCATATCTGGCTGGAGGCTGATGCCATGCTGTGGACGGTAGTGGCACGGCCGTGGGTATTGGTACAAGAAAAGAAGCTGGCGTGAACAAGGATCCCTTGCACGGCCTTAGCCTGGAAAAGATTTTGCTGAAGCTGGTGGAGTACTACGGCTGGGAAGAACTGGGGCGTCGCATCGATATCAAGTGCTTCAATATCGATCCGAGCATTAAATCCAGCCTGACTTTCCTACGCAAAACGCCGTGGGCCAGAAGCAAGGTGGAAGAGTTGTTTATACACATGCCCGACTAAAATCGCCGGGCATGCTGGTAGGGCAGGATTACAGTTTCGATTGATGGTGAACCGCGACGAACAAGGTCGCCAGTGTCGACAACACGGCTTCAAAGTGCGCTTGCGGTTCGGTGTTGTCCCAGATGTAATGCACCATGACTGCTTCAAATTCCTTGCTGCGCTTTTTCGCGGTGACCGAGTGCGCGCGGGTAATCGCTTTCAGGAACTGGCGGCGCATATTTGGCAAGACCGGAATATGTTCGCTGTCATCGAGGAATTCAAAGCCGCCCGGCAAAGGGCCGCCTTTCATCTGGAACTCAAGACGTTCAAATACTGCCGGTGGCAGGTTCTTTACTAATTCACACGCGCTTTCATTGAGCTTGAGCACCATGCTGAAGCCAGCCGGGTAAATCACATCCGAATCATCGCGCTCCGACAGGAACACCGCCAGGCGCAACGAGTACTCGGCCTGATACGCGTCGTCATACGAGCTCTTCAGGCTGGTGCGGGTCGCTGGCCAGAAAATCAGTGTGCCCGGTGTGCTTTCATCATCCGGGTCCGGAAAAAATTCCAGTGAAATGTCATCGGCGGAATCACCGGCGACGGACAGCATTTTCAATACGGGTGCAGCAAGGTCGCCCAGGATCGATGCTGCAATCGCGCCGGTGGCGGCGATATCGGCATTGGTCAGGTCTTCTACGATGTAGCCATTCAATGGCTTGAGTAATGCATTTGGGTCGAGCATGGGCGGGGCAGTCATTCTTAAAATTGATGTTATTTGCCCGCGCATTTTGTCCGCGGGCAAGCGTCGTTGCAATATAACTTAAAACCCGAAGGGTACGAAGTGGAAATGTAAGCCAGGCGCTTATTTGTGAGGAACGGATGAATCTGTTTAAATGGCCGCACGCAGTCGGTCGTGGCCGACATTCATTTCCGCAATCAAGCAAGGACGCATTATGTATACATGGCTACTGCCTGCGGTGAAAGCCGTATTGCCACATGTGGGTACGATTATCTCTGCCGCCCTACCGGTGTTTCAAAGCCGCAAGATCGATGAAAACGCGGCCACGCAAGAAGCATTATTGCAAAGGCAGATTAGCGAATTGCAGGAAGTCGCCTCGCATAACGCCGTGCATATCAAGGAGCTGGCCGAGCAATTGAAGCAGATGGTGGTGACGCTGGAACAAGGCGTCATCGCCAATGAACGCCGTTATCGGCGGCTAACGGCAATGTCGGTTATTGCGACCTTGTTGTCGCTTGTGGCAATCGCATTGTGGTGGTCGGGAGCCCGCTAAAAAGTTACTGCGGGGCATGATGTTCATTTAAAAGCTGAACTTTTCGACAATATGGTGGGTCAGTAATAAAGCGTGTGATGCCTGTCAGTGGACAGGCAGCATGAATTGCCGGACGGATACATCGTCTGGTTTCTTATTATTGAACAAAGGACTTGCCATGACAAAATTAAGCACCATACTCGCCGGCACCGCCGTCGCCATGTTTGCCCAGATCGCAGCGGCGCAGGCTCCAATGTCGCAATCACAGGCTGTAGTGCCACCGAATGATCCCGCTTACATCGATCAGTCACGCCTGAACTATACGCAGGATCCGTATGTAAAAGCGCGTATCGCACGTGGCCAGGCGAATGCAGAATATCGCGCTGAACGTAAAGAGGCGCGCACCGAATACAAGCAGGAAGTCGGCGCGGCGCGTGCTGAACGACGCGAAGCTGTCAAGGACGCGAATAGCACACGGGCAGCTGAAATCAGAAATGAACCTATGAAATAAAAGACGGGCTTGCCTGTGCGCCGCGAGTATGCGGCGCACAGGTTTGCCATCCTGTCTGCAGCTAACGTTACAGCTGCAACCATTCCTTCCTGTGTACTGACGATATAAATTCAAATCGTCCCATCAAGCTTGACCGGCATCGGTAAAATATCGTTTTACCTGAACCCGGTCAGTCGAAATCGCGCGTAAGCGTATTACGCGAGGTTTTATTCCCCACAGTATGTCTGCCTCCCTTCCTCCACCCGTTGAGTCGCCGCGCGCTCGTCGCATTGCGCATCTTGATATGGATGCCTTTTATGCGTCGGTTGAATTGCTGCGCTATCCGGAATTGCGTGGCCAGCCTGTCGTGATCGGCGGGATGTCAGTGCATGCGCCGGTGACGCAGGAAGACGGTAGTCGGCAGTATGCAAGGTTACGAGACTACGTCGGACGCGGGGTCGTGACGACTTCGACCTATGAAGCGCGGGCGCTGGGTGTGTTCTCCGCGATGGGTATCATGAAGGCAGCCAAGCTCGCCCCCGATGCTATCCTGCTGCCAGTGGACTTTGATGCTTACCGTCACTACTCACGCTTATTCAAACAGGCAGTCGCCGACATCGCGCCGCACATAGAAAATCGCGGCATCGATGAAATCTATATCGACCTCAGTGAACACGCTGAAGAAACATTGGCACTGGCGACGCGTATCAAGACGGCAGTCCAGCAAGCCACCGGTTTGTCATGTTCGATAGGCATCGCACCGAATAAACTGCTGGCGAAGATATGCTCAGACCTGGAAAAACCAAATGGCCTGACCATACTGACGCAGGCGGATATCGTAACGCGTATCTGGCCGCTACCTGCGCGCAAGATCAATGGCATCGGTCCACGCGCGGCAGAAAAATTGACGGCACTCGGCTTGAATACCATAGAGGAATTGGCCGCTGCAGATGCCGCCGTCCTGCATGAGCATTTCGGCCGCTCTTATGCAGACTGGCTGGGACGGGTTGCACAGGGCATCGATGAACGCCCGGTGGTTACTTACTCCGAACCCAAGTCGGTCAGTCGTGAGACCACCTTTGAAAGTAATCTGCATGCGAAGCGTGATCGTGAAGCATTGAGTGGCATCTTTACCCGCTTGTGCGAACGCGTAGCCGGGGACTTGCAGCGCAAGGGTTTTGTTGGTCGCACGGTCGGTATCAAGCTACGTTTTACCGACTTCAGGATAGTCACCCGCGACCTGACTCTGCCGACCTATACCGATGATGCTGTCGCGATCCGGCAGGCGGCAGGGGAATGCCTCAAGCGCATTCCGCTGGATCAGCCTTTCCGCCTGTTGGGCGTGCGTATCGGCACATTGGCCAAGAAGGGCGCGGAGCCAGTTGGTGGGCCCGTGGTCATGCAGGGTGAGTTATTCCGCGAGTCTGCGGATTCCAAATAAATCTTGATAGGACATGCGCAGTGATCCTGCGCATGCTTATTTGGCAGGATTGGAACGGTAGAACTGCACGCCAAATGAAATCTTGTCGCGGCCGTTATCACGGCGATGGCGGTTGGTGTCGCGCAGCGAATAGACGCAGCCGCAGTATTCCTGCTGGTAAAAATCCTCGCGCTTGGAGATCTCGATCATGCGGGCCGAGCCGCCTTTTTTGCGCCAGTTATATTCCCAGTACAGCATGTCCGGATATTTGGCTGCAGCCCGTACACCGCAATCATTGATTTGGTTCATGTCTTTCCAGCGTGAGATACCGAGTGAGCTGGAGATGACCGGAAAGCCGTGTTCATGCGCATACAGCGCCGTGCGTTCGAAGCGCATGTCGAAACACATCGTGCAGCGCTCGCCGCGCTCAGGGGCATCTTCCATGCCCTTGGCACGTGCAAACCAGTTATCTGTGTCGTAATCTGCGTCGATGAATTCGATGCCGTGTTTTTCCGCAAACCGGATGTTTTCTTCCTTGCGTAGTAGATATTCTTTTTCCGGATGGATGTTCGGGTTGTAAAAGAAAATCGCGTACTCGATACCGCTCGCCAGCATCGCTTCCATCACTTCGCCCGAGCAGGGTGCGCAGCAGGAATGCAGCAGGACCTTGCCGGGTTTGCTCGGCAGGGGAATCGGTTCGCGTTTGAAATCAGGCGTGGAATCGGTCATCTTGGTTCTCGCATAGTCCCTGCTGCGGTCACTGTATTGGTTACTACATTGTCGTACCGAGGTGCCAAAAGGCAAGGAAGGCGGGCTATTAATTTGTTGAGGTCGCTATGGTAGCAGAAGCTGCCAGATCTGAATCTGGAGCCTTGATCTGCAATGCGTGGCAAATATGTAACGCAGCACGCCAAAAAATGCGCAAATTTATATTAATGAGAATTATTACGTTTTAGAATGGCCGGGATTTTTCTTAATTTCATCTGCGCCAGCCAGCCTATCGTCAGCCAGTGCCTTTAAAAGGAACAACTGTGCTGCATCAATCTACCATCGCCTTGGCGGTAAGCCTGGCTTGGGCTGCGCCGCTTACGCTCGCTTTTGCCCAACAAAATGACCCCGCCGCCCCGGCTGCTGTGACGACTACCCTGCCCGAGGTGAAGGTGACCGCCAGCGATGACGCCAGCAGTGAGCTTACGCATTCTTATGCCGTGCATGCGGTGACGGTGGGCTCCAAGATCCCGCAAACACTGCGGGAAACCCCGCAATCGATCAGTGTTGTCACGCGTCAACGCATGGATGACCAGAACGTCACCAAAATCGAAGACGTCCTCAAACAAACCACCGGTGTCAATGTGACGCGTCTGGATGGTGCAGGTAACTTCAACTCGATTCAGGCTCGTGGTTTTGATATTGGCACTATCCAGCTGGATGGCCTGGCCATCAGCCAGGGAGCCAACTATTCGACCGCACTTGATACTGCGATTTATGACCGGATAGAAGTATTGCGTGGCCCGGCAGGCTTGTTGCAGGGGGCGGGCGAGCCGGGTGGCACCATTAACCTGGTGAGGAAGCGGGCCCGTGCTGACTTTGCTGGCAGCGTAGGTGTCATGCTGGGTTCCTGGGATACGCGCCGTGCAGAATTTGACCTGACCAGCAAGCTGGATGAAGCCGGGCGGATCAGGGCGCGGGTCGTCGGTCTGGTTGATGACCGGGAAAGCTTCGTCAACACCCTCGAAAGCAAAAAGAAGCTCGGCTACGGTACGGTGGAAATAGATCTGACTTCAAGGACCACTTTATCGGTGGGCCTGGCGCATCAAACGGTTGATGCTGTGATCGATCAAGGTTTACCGGCGCTGGCAAACTACACATTGCCGAATGTCTCCCGCTCTACCCTCATCGGCAGCAAGAACAATGTGCAGGATCTGCAAACGGATGACATGTTTGCTGAACTTGAGCATAAGTTCGACGACGGTGGTTTGTTCAAATTTGCAGCGCGCCAGATCGATCGCGCAATGCTATACAAGGTGCTAAGAGCGAACGGATTGGCCAGCGTTACTACTGGAGATGTTCTTTATCAAACGGTCGGTTTCCAGCAGGAAGCACGGAACGTCAATCTTGATGCTTACTATGCAGGGCCGTTTCAATTAGGTGGTCGTACGCACAAAGTGTTGCTGGGCGTAAATCGCAGCACGGAAGAATCAAAGAACAGGCAAGCTGCGGGTGTCACGGGTACGATGAATATCTATCACCCGAACAATAATATTTCCTATCCAGCGCTGAATTTTGGGGATTACAACGCGGGCAGCAAACAAACACAGACCGGCCTTTACGGACAGGTGCAGCTCAAGCCCCTGGATCGCTGGACTTTCCTGTTAGGCGGGCGTTTAGGACGTTGGGAAACGGAGTCGAGAAATCCGACTACAGGTGTAGTCAGTTCGACTTCCAAGCCTGGTACGCAGTTCACACCATTGACGAGTGTGATCTATACCTTGAGCGACAATTCCTCATTGTATGCCAGTTACGCAGAAACCTTTGTCGGTCAGACAGCAATAGATAAGAATGGCAAGTTGCTGGATCCGCGCACAGGTTCGCAGATTGAGTTTGGTATAAAAAGTGAATGGCTCGACAAGCGCGTCAATACCAGCTTCGCGTTGTTCCGGATTATCGATAAAGACCGGGCCATCGATGACACGAGCACACCAAGCCTGACCGACTCCATTGCCGGCGGCAAAGTGCGGAGCCAGGGCCTGGAAGCGGAGGTCAGTGGTCAACTTGCAGCGGGCTGGGAATTGATCGCAGGTTATGCCTATACCTCGGCTAAATACCTGCAAGCGCCGATAGCGTCTGTGGGGCAGGCATTTTCACCGATCACGCCGCGACATAGTTTCAATCTGTGGTCCAAGCATAGCTGGCGTGACGGCGCCTTCAATCGCTGGAGTCTGGCAGGTGGTTTGAAAGTAGTGAGTGATTTTGCTTCAGGAATTGGTGCGACGCGTGTAGTGGGAGATGGCTACGCGACGGTGAGCGGACAGGTGGGCTACCAGATCGACAGTACAACGACTGCCAGCCTGACGGTCACCAATTTGTTTGATAAGAAATACTATGAAAAAGTCAGTAACTTCGGACGTCAGAATTTCTATGGTGAGCCGCGCGCGGTCATGTTGGCAGTGAAAAAAATATTTTGATATCGCTGTAAAAGCTAAAAAAGAAAATGCTCGCTTGTGCGGGCATTTTCTTTATCCGGCGGGGTGGAGGGGACTCGCCTACGTTCCGCAGACCGCCGATTTGCTTGCAAGCAAATCGCTTCGACTCCCGTTATGAGCCGCGCAGGGGGCTCATTCCATCCGCAATGCGTCGGCTACGCCGAAATAGGAAGAGGAAACAAAAATGCCCGCTTGCGCGGGCATTTTCTTTTTCTGGCGGAGTGGACGGGACTCGAACCCGCGACCCCCGGCGTGACAGGCCGGTATTCTAACCAACTGAACTACCACTCCAACTACTAAACTGCTTCAGGCTCTTTGTTTGACTGATGGTGGGTGCTGACGGGGTCGAACCGCCGACCTACGCCTTGTAAGGGCGCCGCTCTACCAACTGAGCTAAGCACCCGCGTACGTATGCTCAGCCAAACTTGTGTTGACGTCTACCAACACACCTGAAGGGGGCGAAGTATAGAGCATATTAAAAAATTTGTCACCACTGTTTGCAGAATCTTTTTTTGAAATGCGTATTTTCATTGCGAAAAAAGCCATCTTTCAGCGCCTGGTGGCGCCAAGCGAGTTTGCCCCGGGCAACCTATAATGGGCACCTTCCTCCCGTTATTTCCGAGTACCTGTTATCAATACTTTATTCCGCCGCATAATTCACGCAGTCCTGTTTGAATTTTTCGCCCTCATTATCCTGGTGCCGCTGATGTCCTATGGCTTCGGCATGGATATGCTGCACTTCGGCGCATTGGCCGTGATGCTGGCGCTCAGTGCGATGGCCAGCAATATGATTTACAACCATATCTACGAGGCTTTTGAGCACCGCTATGGCTGGCGCCGCACGGTTCGTATGCGTGTTTGCCATACCATTGGCTTTGAAGCCTTCTTTATGTCTATCGCCTTGCCGCTGACGGCATGGTGGCTGGCAATTTCCCTGTGGGATGCGCTGACGCTGGATTTGATTTTCTCGGCCTTTTTTATGCTGTACGCGTTTTGTTTTAACTGGGTGTACGACATTATTCGCTACCGCCTGGGTCAGGCGCGTAGCGTCAGCAAGTAAGCACCTTGCCGGGGTGCGCGACCCCGGCATGTGTGTTATCAGGCGTTAGCGGATTTGCGGCGCGCTGCATCCGCCAGATTGGGACGGGTGGACAGATGTACTTCAGACGGCACATGCAAGGTGGTTGTCGGATGGGCAAATACGATGCCGCGCTCAGCGCAGGCGCGCATGAGTTCCAGGTTGATGTGCTGCTGCACATCCATGTACACGGTGTATTCGCGGCTCAACAGGTAATACACCACTTCAAATTCCAGGCTGCTGGGGCCGATACGCACAAAGTGTGCGCGGTCGTAACGCGTCGACGGTGCATCTTCGATGATTTTGCGTACAGTCGCCGATAGCTCGGCAATTTTGTCGACGGGTGTGTCATGCGTGATGCCGAAGTTGAATAACACCCTGCGTTCCGACATGCGCTTGTAGTTGCGTATCGGCGATTTCAGTAACTCGGTATTCGAGCGCACCAGTTGCTCGCCGCTCAGGCTGCGCAAGCGCGTGGTACGGATGCCGACGTATTCGACTGTCCCCAGCAAATCGTCCACCACAATGAAGTCGCCGACTTCAAAGGGTTTATCCAGCCCGATTGAAAGCGATGCAAACAAATCACTGAGTATGGCTTGCAGCGCAAAGGCGACGGCGATGCCCCCGATGCCGAGGCTGGCGACGAAGGCCGTGATGTTGACGCCCAGATTCGCCAGGACAGCTAGCAATACGGTAAACATCACTGCAATGCGCAGCAGGAACACCATGGTGGTGGTCGTGGCAGCGTTGCGCAGCTCGGGATCGACTTCAGGATCGACCACTTTTTCCATCCAGGTATTGATGCCGCGATTGAGCCAGATAGCGATTTGTATGCCGATCAGGATGATGCCGAGTTGCGACAGGCGGAGTTCAACCATGGCAGGCAGACTGAGTGTATTGAGGCCGATCAGGATAGACAGCAGCAGGAGCAGGAAGCGTTTGGTGCCGGCCAGTGTGCCGACAATGACTTCATCGAGGCGGCGCTTGGTGATGAGATGGAGGACGGACATGCGGCGCTTCATCACGCGCATCACAAAGCGCGTCAGCAGATCCATGATGAGGAAACTGATTACTGTTGCCAGTAATGCGTGTAACCAATCCTTTAGCGAAATACCAAACATAAACCAGTCTTGCAGTAACATCATTCCATCACCCCTTGTTCAAATACATATTGCATGGTTTGTGCATGCGACAACTTTTAACCATTAAGGTAGAGGTTGCATGGCGGGAATAGTTCGCAAAGAGTTCCGGCGGATGATAGGCGATAGTGCGGAGAGGCAGGCGGGCCGCGGCTTTCCTGCTTAAGATCAATTACTTATTAAGCGCATATTCATGGATGCATCGACCTCTGAACTGCCCTTGTTTCCTCCGCTGCAAGCCAATCGTAGCGGGATGTTGCCGGTCGATGACCTGCACACCCTGTATTGGGAGGAGTGCGGCAATCCGCGCGGTGTGCCGGTACTGTTCCTCCACGGCGGTCCGGGCGGCGGGATTTCGCCACGTCATCGGCAATTTTTCAATCCCGAGTATTACCGCATTGTTTTATTCGATCAGCGCGGTGCCGGTAAATCGACGCCTTTGGGCGAGTACCGTGACAACACGACGCAGTTATTGATCTCCGATATTGAAGCCTTGCGCGCGATGTTGGGGATCGAGCAGTGGCTGGTATTTGGTGGTTCATGGGGCGCGACGCTGGCGCTCGCATATGGACAAGCGCATCCGCAGAATTGCCTCGGTTTTATACTGCGCGGGATTTTCCTGTGTACGCGTGCCGAGATCGATTGGTTTATGTATGGCATGCGCTGGTTTTTCCCGGAAGCGCATGCGGCCTTTGTCGCGCCTATCCCGCTGGAAGAACGTGGCGATTTGCTGCAAGCCTATAAGCGGCGTTTGTTCAGCGATGACGCGCAAGTGTCTTTGCAGGCGGCGCGTGACTGGAGTCGCTATGAGGGGCACTGCCTGTTCCTGAAGCCACAGCCTGAAATGCAGCAAGTGCTCGAAGATGATGTGGTGGCTTTGGGGGTCGGTCGCCTGGAAGCACATTACTTCCTGCATCACGGCTTTATGGAAGAAGACCAACTGATACGCAACCTCGACCGGATTCGTCATTTGCCTGCGGTGATCATACAAGGCCGCTACGATGCGGTTTGTCCGCCGGTATCCGCATATCGCTTGCATGAAGCCTGGCCGCAAGCACGTTTGCAGATCATTGCAGATGCGGGACATGCGGCATTGGAGCCGGGTACGGCGGCAGCATTGGTGGCGGCGACCGAGCAGTTCCGTCTACAGCAAGGCTTCACCTAAACATGTAGTGACCAACAGCAAGATGGCGATGTGTGCGCGATGTCGTTAAGATAGTCGCTAAGGTGATGCGGCTCATGTCGCATCGAACAGTTGATTCCGGCATGAAGATAAAAAGCGATGATTAAAAAACGTATCACCCTATGTGCATTGGCACTATTGCTGGCGGGCTGCGGTGCGCGGAGCTTGCTGGATAAGCCGGCAGAAACCACACCGGACGGCACTTCCACGGCTGATTCGATCAGCGAGTACCAGCTCGCATTGGCCCATCGCATTACGCAAGTTAATTCCACCAAGGTCTATATCGGTCGGCCGCAAGCCTTGCTGCGTTCCGTCGTGGTGGTGAAGTACGTGGTGGATGCGAATGGCAGCTTGTTGCGCAGCGAAATCATGCGCTCAAATCGCGACCGCGTGACAGAGACCACGGCACTCACCAGTGTGCGCAATACCGCACCTTTTCCCAAACCCGCGCCAGCACTATTACGACATGGTCGCGTTGAGGTGATCGAGACCTGGCTCTTCAATAAGGATGGCCGCTTCCAGTTGCGCACCATCGCCGAACCCCAGATGGATGAGTAAGCGCTTCATGCTGGTGGCCGGAGCGACACTGTCTTGAGTAGCGGCTGGTTGTTTAACGCGGTGGCAGGCGCATTGCTGCTGCCGCCATTAAACCTGATTCTTCTATGCGTGCTGGGTTTGCTGCTGCGGCTGCGCTGGCCGCGTCTCGGTATGGCGATCTCAGTACTGGCCTTGCTGGTTTTGACAGTTTGCAGCACATGTTTTGGTTCCAGCTTGTTCGTCGCGCCACTGGAAAAACAAAATCCACCGTTGCAAGCCGGTGATGCTGCAGGAGCACAAGCTATCGTTGTGCTGGGCGGTAGCCGTATTACTAATGCACCCGAATACGGCGGACAAGATATCCCTAGTGCCATCAGTCTGCATCGCCTGCGATATGCGGCGCATCTGTATCGCAGCACCCATCTGCCGATATTGGTCAGCGGCGGTCGTCCGGATGGTGGCTATAGATCAGAAGCCAGTGTGATGGCGCGCGTGTTGAAGGAGGACTTCTCAGTGCCGGTGCGTTGGCAGGAGCCTGTTTCCAACAATACCGCCGAAAACGCGCAGTTATCAGCGCGCATGCTGCGTGCAGCGGGTGTGACGCGCATCTTGCTGGTCACCGATGCGATCCATATGCAGCGCGCAAAATGGATATTCATGCAAACCGGACTGGAAGTCGTGGCAGCACCTACCATCTACATCAGTCACGCAAACATGACCCCGGCCGACTTCCTGCCATCCAGTCAGGGCTTGCAATTGAGCGCTTATGCCTTACATGAATGGCTGGGCCTGGCCTGGTATCGCTGGCGGTATCGCAATCTCGCCAATTGAGTCGCGCGAAATAAATTGCGTGGAATAAACATAGCTCGGGCACATAGCCGCGAATCTGCTTAAAATGGCTGGGCTGGTACCAATTATCGGCGTATCACCATCATCATTATTTTCGGGGGCCGCAACATGACTTTGATTGACAGTAAGCGTCCTTCCAAGCTGTATTATTTTTCTGAACGCAATGGCTTAGAGCGTTCCTTATCACTGGGTGAGTTTCGTCTCAGCCCGCCAACGTCAGACCAGATCCTGCTACCTAACGACAGCTACCTGGTGCTGAGCCTGACCAAAACCTGGGACGGCACCTTGTTCGACGCCATGCCCAGCATAGATTCCTATCTGGTGGTGCACGACGCCGAGGAGTTCGGTGAGCGCGTACACCGTGCGGCGCAGAAGGTCTTGCCGAACTGGGCAGGTATCGATGCGGCTATTTCCTATGGCGCACCCAGTCCGCTCGGCAAAATTTTTTCCAAGGCAAAGAACCTCGCCGGTCAAAACGAATGGCGCTTTGCGTGGCGCCCGATGCAAAGCTGGGCTTCGGTCAATCCCGTAGTCATCCAGATCGGCAATATTGAAGATATCGCCGAACTCCATAGCCGGAACGACTGAGTGCCCTGCATTCGCGCAAGTCCGGCATTTCCATGAACGGAGCACGATGAAAACACTTACATTTGACGTTGCAATAATCGGTGCCGGTAGTGCAGGGATGTCTGCCTATCGTGCGGTCAAGGCACATGGAAAAACGGCTGTCCTGATAGAGGGCGGGCCATATGGCACGACCTGCGCGCGCGTCGGTTGTATGCCAAGCAAGTTGCTGATCGCAGCAGCTGAGGCGGCGCATGCGGCAGAAGAGGCGCCGGGTTTCGGGGTGCATCCAGGTCCTGTGCGCATAGACGGCAAGCAAGTCATGCAGCGCGTGAGATCCGAGCGCGATCGTTTTGTCGGCTTCGTAGTGGAAAGTGTGGAGTCGATAGACCCGGCCGAGCGTTTGCACGGCTACGCCCGTTTTGTTTCTCCTGGTTGTTTGCAAGTCGGTGACGATATCCAGGTCATGGCTGAGCGCGTCGTGATTGCGACTGGCTCCACACCGCAGATCCCGCCGGAATTGCGCGTACTGGGTTCACGCGTGATCACGAGTGACGATATTTTTGAGCGCGACGACTTGCCGGAGTCGGTAGCCGTGGTGGGCGCAGGCGTCATCGGACTGGAACTGGGACAAGCCTTGCAGCGCCTTGGTGTGCGTGTGGCCTTGTTCGGGCGTAGCGGACGGGTGGCGCAACTGGACGACGCGGCGATTAACCAAAGCGCGATTGATGGCATCGGTGCGGATCTGGATTTGCGTCTGAACACCAGCGTGGTTTCGGCGCGGCTGGTCGGCGAACAGGTCGAGTTTGTATCGCGCGACAAGGATGGCCACGAGCGCACCGAGCACTTCCAATATGTACTGGCGGCGGCCGGTCGTACGCCGAACGTACAGAATCTCGGATTGGAAAACACGGGTTTGCAGTTGAATCCGCAAGGCATACCCTTGTTCGATTCATTGACGATGCAGTGCGGCAATAGTGCGATCTTTATTGCGGGCGATGCCGATAATGACCGCCCGCTACTGCATGAAGCGGCGGATGAAGGGCGTATCGCCGGTGATAATGCGGTGCGCTTCCCGGAGGTGGTGGCTGGCCTGCGGCGTACCCGCCTGATGATCGCTTTCACTGATCCACAGATCGCGGTGATTGGACAAACCATGAGCGACCTGAGGCCTCGGCAATTTGAAGTCGGCCAGGTTTCCTTTGCTAATCAGGGCCGTAGCCGCGTCATGCGCCAAAATCGTGGCTTGCTGAAGGTCTATGGCGAGCGTGGTACGCATCGTTTCCTCGGCGCTGAAATGGTTGGACCGCGCGCTGAGCACATAGGGCATTTGCTGGCGTGGGCCTGCCAAAGCGGGATGACAGTGGGGCAAATGCTGGATATGCCGTTCTACCATCCGGTAGTGGAAGAGGGCTTGCGTACGGCCTTGCGCGAGCTGAAGGAAAATCTGCTGAAGGAAGAGGATGCAATCGAGCACTGTACTGATTGCACGCCTGGCACCTGAGAATAAGCAGGCTCGGCTGATTTATTTGTCCTGAATGTGCGGTAACGCTTATTCGTGCCGGGCAAAGTATGATAAAACTGACAGACGCGATTGCAACTAAACAATAATGTGCATGTCACAGCATTGCTTGCCGATATAAGTATTCGGTCAAAACCGGATCACAATAGCAATATCATAGGCAATCGCACTGCTGCATCTCAACGCAGGTCCGTTTGACAAATCCATATTGGAAACGCGACACTGCTTTTGTCCAGATTAAAAAAGGGGCCCTATTATGAAAGCATCTACCTTGAAAACCACTCGGAGCGATATGAAAACCTTAGTCAAAGACGCCCAGGAATTATTTCGTGAAGCAACCAGCGCAACGGGTGAGCGCGCAGATGAGTTGCGTAACCGCGGTTTGCAACTGTTGGATAACGCGCTGGTAAAAGCACATGAAGTGCAAACCGCCGCGATTGAAACAGGCAAGGAATTGGCAGAAAAAACCGATGACTACGTGCATGAAAATCCATGGCGCGCAGTTGCGATTTCGGCTGGTGTCGGCGTCTTGGTGGGACTCCTGATCTCACGTAAGTAAGTCACACGGCATTCGATATGGAACAGCAAACCCCGCGTTCTTCGGATTTCCGGCCCGGCTTGGTCAGCGGCGCCGTTAATCTCGCTAAAAACATGTTCGGCTTGTTCATGAGCCGGATAGAACTGGCAGCGCTTGAACTGGCCGAAGTCCGTGCCAATGCACTGAAGCTGGTCGCGCTGTTTGTACTCGGCGCGATCGTCGCGTGGTTTGCCCTCGCTTACTGGAGTGCATTGATCGTCTATCTGAGCTGGCCGGCACTGGGCTGGAAGATTCTATTGATACTTGCGATTATCTTTACTGCGGTCGCAGTCGGCATCCTGCTGTATGTGCAATCCCTGCTGCGGGAAGGCAAATTGTCGATGCCGGCAACCATGGCTGAGTTGCGTAATGACCATGACGCGTTGTTGTAATCGCAGAGGATACGCATGAGTACACATCATCAGGAGCCGGAAGAGTCAACGGCGCAGCGCAAGCAAAGATTGCTGGAGCAATGCAAAGCCTATCGTGTCGCCATCGGTGAAGCACGTAATGTCGTACGTGAAAATCTCGGTGCGGATGCGATTGCAAAAACAGCGATAGGCCTGGTCAGTGTCAGGGCGCAATCCGCGTTTGCGAATGTCGCCGACTTGTTCGACCTGAAAAGCCTGTCCGGTGAAAAGCTACGCCGTTTGTTGCCATTGCTCGTCAGTGGCGTGTCCTTGCTGACCAAGCGTTCGGTATTGCGTCCTATCTTGCGCGGTGCCCTGGTGGTCGGAAGTGCGGGTACAGCGCTTTATTTCCTGTCCAAGAAAAAGAAGGGCAGCAAACATGTCGCGCTGCACGAACATTTGTAATGCAGCCTGAAAGCAACAGATAATAAAAAAGCCGACTTCAAGTCGGCTTTTTGTTTGGCGCTGAGTTAATTATTTAGCGGGAGCAGCGGGTGCATCTGCTGCCGGAGCGGCTGGTGCTGCCGGTGCAGGTACGGCTGGTTCAGCAAATTTTGCGCCTGCGCTATTGGCCATCAGGACCACTACACGTTCGACTTCGACGTCGTCCAGATCAGGATTGCCACCTTTGGCTGGCATAGCACGGATACCTTCGATTGCATGCTTGGCCAGTGTGCTATAACCCTGAGCGATACGTGCGCTCCATGCGCCAGCGTCGCCCATTTTAGGAGCACCGGCTGCGCCTGTTGCATGGCAAGCGGCACATGCCATCTTATAGACTTCATCGCCTGTTTTCAGGACTTTAGGTGCGTTCACATCTTTGAGGATGAAACCGTCATCTGCTACTGGTTTGATACGGGCAGCGACTGCTTCCGGCGATAAGCCATCAGAACCGGCACCAATGTGTTTTTCATTGGTGACATAGAGCACCAGTAAAACGATACAGACTATGGGGACAAGGAAGCCCGCCAGGATTGCCATGATGAGTTGCTTAGGCGTTTTGATCGCGGATTCTTCTTCGTGGTGTGCGTCGCTCATTATTCCCTCAATACAATTATAAAAATCGTTATACGGGCGCATGCGCTCCCTGCATGCCCAGGCGGATAACACAAATACAATGGCCGCCAAACGCCCGATTATAGACGTAAAGCAAATGATAGGGAACGGGGAAACGTCGCTTTACGTGGACGGAAAGTCAGAAAAACGGTATCCTGCAGGCCTCTTCAGTAGTCCTTCATGCGGCTGTAGCTCAGTGGATAGAGTATTGGCCTCCGAAGCCAAGGGTCGCTGGTTCGATTCCAGCCAGCCGCACCAAATCCCAGGGAAGTCATCGTCTATATGTGTATGTGTACGCGCTGGCGGCTACGCGCCCGGTACCGGAATACAGGAATAGCAATGCGGTTTTACCGTCCAGTGCAGAACTTGCTTCTTTGTCATGTTTTTTGTGCCCGCACCAAGCTCTCTATCGCTTCCCTATCAGTTTGAAACAAGTGCTCCTGGCCAATTACTGTAATCAGGCCGGCACGTTCCAATACATCCCATACCTGCTTCTTTACAGCTGTGAAGTACAGTTCTCGTTGATCTGCCTGCAGGCTGAGCTGTAAGGACATCAGGGTCTCGATGCCACTGGCGTCTATGTCGTTGATGCCACTGGCGCACAGCAGTATGCGTTTAATGTTTTTATTCGTGCTGCGGCGTTCGGCGATAAACCGTTCCAGCGTAGCGGCGGTCAGGAAATTCAGCGTTGCATCCATCCGCACGGCCAGAATATCCGGTGCAAGGGGCGGTAGCTGGAAGCGCTTGCGGTCACGTAAAGTGCCGTCGCCATGCACACCGACTTCAACCACCCTCGGGTGCGTATGCCGATACAGAAAAGACACCATGGTGATGGCAACACCCGCAAACACGCCATAGTGCAAGCTGGGCGTCGACCATAAGGTGACCGCAAAAGTGACTGCCGCGACCAGGCCGTCATCGCGTGAAATGCGAAACAGGCGCGGGAAAGCCGCAAAATCCAGTAACTTGAATACCGGCACCATAATCATCGCAGCCAATACCGAATACGGCAGGTAAGCAATCGGTGTCGTGAGGAAGTACAGGCTTATCAGGATGCAGACCGCTGCAATCAGCGAAGCCCATGCACTCGTGGCACCAGCGTAGATGTTCAAAGCAGAACGCGAGAACGAGCCGCTGACCGGGAACGCACCACTGAAACCGCTGGTGATCTTGGCCAGACCCTGGCCTATCAACTCCTGATTCTCATCCCAGCGTTCGTTGGTCTTGCGTGCCAGTACGCGGCAGCTCGACATGGCTTCAGTAAAACTCACCAGTGCCAATATAGTTGCAGCCGGCCACAATGCCTGATGCGCCTGCCAGCCTATGGCAGGAGGTAGCGACAATGGTGGCAAGCCGACTGGCAGTGCACCGACCACTGCTCCGCCATGCCCCGCATAATCAAACGCCCAACTGGCTGCGATACCTAATGCCGTCACCACCAGCATGCCTGGAACCTTAGGCGTATAGCGCTTCAATGCCAGCAGCAGGATCAGGGAAACGAGTCCGAACGCGCTGGTCCACAGCATCGATTCTGATCCCGTCAGCAGTTTATCGAGCTGTGTCAGCAGCGAGTCCGTGTGCAAATTCAGCCCCAGCAAACCGGGCAGTTGCGACAGTACGATGATGACAGCGGCGGCGTTGATAAAGCCAATCACGACCGGTTGCGATACCAGATAAGTGATCTTGCCCATCTTGCAGGCACCCAGCAGGAACTGGATTACGCCCGCATAGAGCGAGAGCCAGATTGCCAGCGCGACCCAGTCGGCGCTAAGCGGCGAGGTCATCGCGGAGAGTGAGCCGAACGTGAGTATGCTGGTGAGCGCGACCGGGCCCACCGCTAATAACACGGATGAACCCCACAAGATGCCGACGACGCTGGGTAACAAGGCCGCATACAGCCCGGTTTGCGGTGGCATGCCAGCCAGCGTGGCGTACGCGAGCGCTTGCGGAACCAGTACTAGCCCGACACTGAGGCCAGCCCACATGTCACGCCGCAAGGACTCGGCAGTCGGACGTGCCCAGTGCAGAAAAGGAAAGAAGCGCCTGAGCTTGACGTCCATATGGAATCAGGAAATCTGTTGGTAGTACAGATTTTGCGGGTGGTTGGCTTGTGCAAAAAAGAACCAGCGCTCCGCAATCAGACCGGCGTACTGTACGACGAATGCGCTAGCCAGCAAGAGCAGCGACGCATGCAGCAGGCCATTGCCTAGCAATAGCAGCGGTAGCGGGAATACCAGCACCAGGAAGATCCATTTGACGGAGCGAAAGAACAGTCTGCTTTTGCCATGGAAATAATGACGCGTGTTAAATGAACCACCCATCGATCCCTGTGCTTTCTGCACGATATGCGGGTGACGAATGCCGGTCGCGGTTTGTAGTGTCGAGCGTGGCTTTAGGCGAGCATTGCGGGCCAGCGATGCGAGCCGGGTCAGTAAGGACATCAATGTAAGAACAATAGCCGTAATGCCAAAAACGGGGGCGAGTGCGGGTGCAGTCGGCAGGCTGAAAGCGGTGGCCAGCGTGAAGCCGGATGCGCAGCCGAACAAGGTGTAGTTAACAATCGTCAGCGGTGTGGCCCATTCCTGTAAAAACTTGATGCAGCCATAAATCATGCCGGTACAAATGAATAGCGTGACGCAGAGTATCAATGCGATACCACCTAGCAGTGTTGCGCTCTTAGTTCCTCCCAAAAAATGTGCCGCACCATATGCGCATACGGCCAGCATAAAAAATGGCAGCACGATGACCTCACGTGATAACCACGATGTACGCCACATCGTCGCTGCGCGCCAGGCTCGCTCCGGATGACCGAGATGAAAAAACGAAGCAAACAGTCCGAGGCCGAGGAAGGCCAGCGACAGCAGGCTGCCCAGAGTCTGGAACTGATGACTGTCAGCGGGTGTCACCAGACCGAGCAGGGCGAGTAAATGTGCTGCATATAAGGCGATGAACAAACCTTGCCCGACGCCGATCAGCGTGGTCAGAAAAATGACGGAGAAAGCGGGATTCATGGCGAGCTATCCTGTCTGGCGATTGAGTGTACTTACCAAGAGGTGACGTCATCTAGCGACGGCTCGTGCAGAGCTGGTTTGGGCAACTTGCCATCGACTCGCAGGGGATTTTCGATACGTTCCAGTTCATCTTCGTGCAGTTTGATTTCTACTTTGCGGCGCGGCAGGTAATGGTTGGATGGTTTGGTGCCCCATTCCGGCATGAGTTGGTAGCCGCCTTGTTCGCGGATGGCAACCGAGACGACGGACTCCGGATCATGGATATCGCCAAACAGGCGCGCGCTGGTCGGGCATGCCATGACGCATGCCGGCTGACGGTCTTCGGGTGGCAAGGACTGATTATCAATGCGGTCCGCGCACAGCGTGCACTTGCTCATTTCCTTGCGGTGCTCATCCAGCTCGCGTGCGCCATACGGACAAGCCCAGGCGCAGTAGTTGCAGCCTATGCACTTATCGTAATCGACCAGTACCAGGCCGTCGCTGGCACGCTTGTAACTGGCGCCGGTCGGGCACACCGGTACGCATGGCGGTTCTTCGCAGTGCAGACATGATTTGGGGAAATGCACCGTGTCGGTGGCTGGAAAGCGCCCGACTTCATACGTTTGCACGCGATTAAAAAACGTCCCGGTCGGGTCTTCACCATAGGGCCGGTCGTCGGCCAGCGTCCCGGCTGCGCCGGAAGTGTTCCATGATTTGCAACTGGTGACGCAAGCCTGACAGCCAACGCACACGTTAAGGTCTATTACCAGCGCCATTTGCGTCATTTGTTTCCTCCTTGCGTGCCGCCTGCCTTATAGGCCATCCAGACACGCTTGATGGTGCTGGTACCAGGCAGCGCCGGCATGGTGGCAAACTGTGGCCAGGTTTGTTTCGGTTCATCCGCACCGGCCGGGTAGATACGCACCCGCACGTCGTACCAGCCGGCCTGGCCGGTGACCGGGTCTGAGTTGGATAAACGGCTGCCGTCGGCTGCCGGCGGTAATTCTTCCGAAATCAAATGATTCAGCAAGAAGCCTTTTTGCGATTCATTGGCTCCCTGTTCAAGATGCCAGGCACCAGCCGCTTTACCGATTGCATTCCAGGTCCAGACCGTACCGGGTTCCACCGCTTCACTGTAGCGGCACATGCAACGTACTTTGCCCCACATGGATTCAACCCACATCCAGCCGCCGTCAGAGATGCCGTTGGCTTGTGCCAGCAGTGGATTGACGAACAGATAGTTATGCGTGTGGATCTGGCGTAACCATGCGTTCTGCGCATCCCACGAGTGATACATCGCCATCGGTCGTTGTGTTACTGCGTTGAGCGGGTACTTGCTGGTGTCGCCGCTCTGTACTTCCAGCGGCTCGTAGTAAAACGGTAGCGGATCGAAGTAGGTTTCTATGCGTGCGCGCAGACGTTCCGGCGGTTGTTTGCCCGCACGTTTGCCTTGCGCTGCGAGACGGAATTTTTGCATCACATCGGAATAGATATGAATCAGGATAGGATCGGCAAAGCGGCGGATGCGCATGCGCTGCGCCCATTCCATATAGCCTTTGTTCCAGTTGCGCATGTAGCTATAGGACGGTGGCATCTTGTGATGGAACACGCAGCCGTTCTTTGCATACATCTCCCATTGTTTGGGGTTGGGTTCGCCTTTCATCGACTTCTCGCCGCCGCGGCCGCGCCAACCGGCCAGAAAACCTATACCTGATCCGGGCTCGGTTTCATAATTGACGATGAAGTCCGGGTAGTCGCGGAACTTGCGACTGCCATCCGGTTTGGTAAAGGCCGGCAGATTGAGGCGTCCGGCCAGTTCGATGAGCACTTCCTGAAAAGGCCGGGCATCTCCGGTCGGTGGTAGTACCGGGATACGCACCGCATCCACCGGACCATCAAATTCTGAAATCGGGCGATCCAGCATCGACATCACATCATGCCGCTCCAAGTAGGTCGTATCCGGCAGTATCAGGTCAGCAAAAGCGGTCGTCTCGGATTGAAAGGCATCGCACACCACCAGGAACGGAATCTTGTACTCACCGTTGTCGTCTTTGTCGTTCAGCATCTGACGCACTTCGCTGGTATTCATGCTGGAATTCCACGCCATATTGGCCATGAAAATCAACAGGGTATCGATCGGGTACGGATCACCGCGCCATGCATTGGTGATGACGTTGTGCATCAGGCCATGAACCGAGAGTGGATGCTCCCACGAAAATCCCTTATCGATGCGCACTGGTTCGCCAGCGTCATCCACGAACAAATCATTCGGATCTCCCGGCCAGCCAAGCGGCAGTCCGCCCAACGGGGTATCCGGTTGCACTGCAGACGGACTGTTCGGCGGTTTGGCGCTTGGAGGAATGGCGCGCGGGAAGGGTGCCTTATGACGGAAGCCGCCCGGCCTGTCTATCGTACCCAGCAGCGACATCAGGATCGCCAGCGCACGCGTGGTCTGAAATCCGTTGGAATGTGCTGCCAGCCCGCGCATCGCATGGAAGGCAACCGGATTACCGGTTACGGTCTTGTGTTCGCGCCCCCAGCTGTCGGTCCAGGGGATTTGCAGTTCTATCTTTTGGTCGCGTGCAATCACGCCCATTTCATTGGCCAGCCGCCGTATGCACGCAGCCGAAATGCCGGTGACGCCTGCCGCCCATTCCGGGGTGTAGCGTTTAACGCGTTCTTTCAGTAATTCGAATGCGGGCGCGACGGCGGTGCCATCCGGCAAGGTGAAGTTGCCGAGTAAATGCGGATCGGCACCCTCGGTGTGTGTCGGTACCGCTTGCTTGCTGAGACGATCCCACCACAATTTGTTTTGCGGGAACATCGGGTTAACTACTTCGGTGCTTTCATCTTCGACAAACAAACCAAAGTCATCGCTGGCGGAATCCTGGTTGATTAACTGGCCGGCATTGGTATAACGCACCAAAAATTCACGGTCATATAGACCGAGTGCAATAATTTCGTGGATCAATGCCAGTAGTAGTGCGCCGTCGGTGCCTGGCTTGATCGGCACCCATTCATCAGCAATCGCGGAATAGCCGGTGCGGATAGGATTGATGGAAATGAATTTGCCGCCATTGCGTTTGAACTTCGACAGCGCGATCTTCATCGGGTTGGAGTGATGATCTTCGGCTGTACCGAGCATGATGAACAGCTTGGCGCGATCCAGATCGGGGCCGCCGAATTCCCAGAACGAGCCGCCGATGGTATAGATCATGCCGGCCGCCATATTGACGGAACAGAAGCCGCCATGCGCCGCGTAATTAGGCGTGCCGAACTGACGTGCGAACAGTCCGGTCAATGCCTGCATCTGATCGCGTCCGGTGAAGAGGGCAAACTTGCGCGGGTCAGTAGCGCGTATCTTCGCCAGTCGCTCGGTCAACAATGCATAGGCTTGTTCCCATGAAATTTCGGTGAACTCTGACGCGCCACGCTCTGCACCAGGTTTGCGCAACAGTGGTTTAGTCAGGCGTGCCGGTGAATACTGCTTCATCGCACCGGATGCACCTTTGGCGCAGATCACGCCCTGGTTAAGCGGGTGATCCGGATTGCCGTCTATGTAGCGTACCTCGCCGTCACGCAAATGTACGCGTACCCCGCAGCGGCAGGCGCACATATAGCAAGTCGTACATTTAACTTCCGTGGTGCCTGCCGGCTCGGCCTTGTTCATGATGCGCGGCTGGCCAGTTCGACTATCTGGGCATGCAAGGCGTCAGGAATTTCTATGCCATGTTGCGCCGCTTTGGTAGCCAGACCGTGGCGTCGCTCCCCGGGTAGACGTACGCCTTCATCCGCCAGCATCATGCCTAACAAGGTTTCAATACGATCGAAGTACACATCCGAGCCAGCCAGCGCACCGGGATCTATTGCCAGGAATAGCTGACCCAAGCGGGGTTGGTTGCCTTCATCGGAGAAAAACGAATCCGCTTCAAAACCGAAAGCAGAGCCGGTTAATGCAATCGCCAGCAACTCCACCGTCAACGCAATCATCGCGCCCTTGACGCCGCCTACCGGCAGCATGCTGCCAGCCAGAGCAGCTTTGGCATCGGTGGTGGGTTTGCCGTCCTTATCGACGGCCCAGCCGAGCGGTATCGGTTTACCGTCTTTGGCGGCCAGCATGATCTTTCCGCGTGCTGCTTCGCTCAAGGCGAGGTCGATCACCAGCGACTCGCCGCCGCGGCGCGGAAAAATCGCAGCAATCGGATTGGTGCCGAACAAGGGCGTCTTGCCGCCCCACGCAGGCATCGCTGCCGGTGAATTGCTGAATGCCAGTCCGACCAGGCCCGCCTCTGCCAGTGGGCGCAGATGTACTGCCGCCGCGCCGAAGTGATTGCTGTTGGTGATGCCGACACAGCTGATGCCGAACTCACGCGCGCGGGCCGTGGCAGTCTTGATCGCCAGGCCGCACGCTTCATACGCCATGCCGGATTGTGCATCGATCAGGCAGGCCCCCCCCCGGCTATTGGTAATTTTTGGAACTGCTGTGGTCGAGGTACGACCGTTGCGTAGGAACGTAGTGTATTGCGGCACGCGTGATACGCCGTGTGATGCCAGGCCTTGTGCATCTGCCGCCACCAGCGCGTGTGCGGTAGCTGCCGCCGCGCTAGGGCTGGCGCCCGCTTTCTCAAGTGCCAGCGTGACGACAGATGTTAATTGATCAATCGTAAGCAAAGCCATAGTGATCCCTAGAACAGGTTAACAAGCGAACATAAAGTACGTGGCATGCGGGTTTAATTTTGTTGCAGATAAGCCGCGACCCGTTGTGCGATTAGTGCACTGACACGCGTATTCGATTCTGTGGTGACGCCTGCAATGTGGGGCGTCAGGATGACGCGTGGTGCATTGGCCAATGCATTGCCAGCTGCCAGCGGCTCTTGTGCAAAGACATCGATGGCGGCACCGCCCAGCTTGCCCGCATGCAGTGCGCTGGCGACCGCCGCCTCATCCACAATCTCACCGCGCGAAGTGTTGATCAGCACGGCATCCGGCTTCATTTTTGATAGTGCTTCGGCATCAATCAGATTGCGAGTCTCGGCCGTCAGCGGTACATGCAGCGACACAATATCGGCCTGCTCCAGTACCACCCGCAGCTGTCTGCAAGCGACGCCGGATTGATGCCATATCGGTGCGTCCGAAGCCAGCATCGGATCGTAGGCAATCACATTTACTCCCAGCGCCTGCGCCAGACGTGCGGTGAGCTGGCCGATGCCGCCGAAGCCAATCAGCCCCAAGGTCTTACCGGCAATTTCACGGCCGTTCGATAAGGCGGCGCGTGGCCATGCACCGGCAGCAGTTTCGGCACTGCGGGTATAGGCTTCGCGCAGCAAGGCCATGGCGGTGCCTATGACGTACTCGGCAACTGCACCGGCGTTGGCACCAGTGGCCGGGAACACATCGATGCCACGTGCCGCGCATGCGGCTACATCGATATTGTCGAGACCAACACCGAGGCGGCCGACGACACGCAACTTAGGTGCTGCTGCCAGCAATGCGAGATCAACCTTGGTACGGTTGCGCACGATCAGCGCATCGACATTGCCCAGCATGGCGAGCAAGGTGGGTCTGTCATCGACCAGGGCAGGGTTATAAACGGTGTCGAAGACATTGGCCAATTGCGCGACGGCGGGCTCATCCATGAACTCGGTGATAACGATACGGGTAGCGCCGGTATGTGGTGCGTTCAATTTTGCATCCCCCACTTTTGTACTGTGCATTGTTCAATCACGCGGAAAATGAAGTTCTCGACAAACAGGCCGATCATGATGACGGTGAGCAAACCGGCAAATACGCTGGGGATTTCCAGCTGATTTTTGTTTTCGTAGATGAACCAACCGAGGCCGCCGCTGCCCGAACTAACACCAAATACCAGTTCGGCTGCAATCAGCGTGCGCCAGGCAAAAGCCCAGCCGATCTTGAGTCCGGTGAGTATGCTGGGGAAGGCTGCAGGAATCAGGATCTGAAACACATAGCGTAAGCCGCTCAGGCCGTAGTTATGGCCGACCATGCGCAAAGTATTGCTGACCGACTGGAAGCCGGAATGGGTATTGAGGGCGACTGCCCACACCACGGAATGGATCAGCACAAATACCAGGCTGCCGGTGCCGAGGCCAAACCACAGCAACGACAGCGGTAGCAGAGCAATCGCTGGCAGTGGGTTGAACATCGACGTCAGTGTTTCGAGGAAATCGCGGCCTATGCGTGACGTGATCGCGAAGACGGTCAGCAACGCGGCGAGTAAGAGACCGGAGCCATATCCCATCAACAAAATCTTGATCGAGAACCAGCACTTGGCGAGCAAGCCGCCAGAGAGGATGCCGGCGACCAGTGCTTCGATGGTGGCAGAGAAGGTCGGGAACAGCAGCGCGTTATTCAAAAAGCGGGCGTAGATTTCCCATATCAGCGCCAGCGTCACTAGGATGGCGACTTTGCGGGCACCACCGTTGTTGCACAGTTTGTCCCATGAGGTCAGCGGCTTTTGTACAACGCCGAACTCGGTACTGGGAGCCCGGTTTGCGTAGTATTCCGGACGTTCTACATTGAGACGTACCACGGCACCGGCTGGCTTGGACGGAGTCGCTGAACGCTTGATGCTGGACACTTCAGACATGGTTGACCTCTTCTGTTTCGACCGGTTCGGCAAACAGCATCTGATTAATCTTCTCAGTCAGACAGTTCCCATCTGCATCAACGGTATCTTCACCGGTGCTATTGAGTTCGGCGGTGACCTGGCCGGGATGTGGCGATAGCAGCAGAATGCGATTGCCGATTTTCACAGCCTCGGCAATCGAGTGGGTAACGAACAGCACGGTGAAATGGGTGTCGTCCCACAATTGCAGTAATTCATCCTGCATCTTCTTGCGTGTCAGCGCGTCGAGTGCGGCATAGGGCTCGTCCATCAAGAGGATATCCGGTTCCATCGCCATGCCACGCGCGATGGCGACACGTTGTTTCATGCCGCCCGATAACATATGGGGATAGTGGTTGGCGAACTGCGACAGATTGACCTTCTCGATGTAATACATCGCCTTGTCTTCGGCCTCCTTGCCTTTGAGCTTGCCGCTCGCCAGTAGCGGAAACATGACGTTCTGCTTGACGGTTTTCCAGGGGGGGAGTTGATCAAACTCCTGGAACACCATCATGCGGTCATACCAGGGCTTGGTGATGACCTTATCGTTGAGTCGCATCTCGCCTTCGGTCGGCATCATGTAACCGCCGACCGCTTTGAGCAGGGTCGACTTCCCGCAGCCGGAAGGGCCGAGCAGGACAAATCGATCCGATTGATACACCTTGAAATCGACCCGGTAAGTGGCCGTTACGAGATGCTCCTTGGTCTTGTATTGCAGTGTCACCCCTCTGACGTCCAGCAGGGGCTGTGGCAATCCGTTCATGGTCTGTCCTCTATGTAATCGGCCCGCTCGCGCCGCTCTGTGTCGACTTAACGGGTGGCTTTTATGGCCTGATTGTTATGGGCGTCTTTGCGACTGCTCCGTTGCTCTCCTTTGGAAACGACTCTCCTTTTCGTCAAGACGGAACGACCCGCGATTGAGCGGGTCGTTGGATGGATCAAGCGCTTTCGTACAAACGCGTCAGGACGAATTCACGATGGCCGAGCACTTCGGCATCGGTGAGGCGACCGTTTGCAGTCGTAAGCATCATCTCCAGCAATTTGTCACCGGTCTGCTCCAGCGTCAACTCGCGCTGCAGCAAGCCGGAACAGTCGAGATCAATATGCTCCTGCATCAGGCGTACGGTACGTGGATTGGCGCAGATCTTGATGACCGGCAGGATTGGATTGCCGATTACATTTCCCTGGCCGGTCGGGAAGAAGTGCACAACAAAGCCGGACGCCGCGCACAAGGTCACCATCTCGGCGGCAGCGGAGGATGAATCCATAAACCAGAGGCCGGGATGGCTAGGCATTTCGGCCTTGTCGATCACACCGTCGACCGTACATTTTTTGCCGATTTTTTGAATATTGCCCATCGCTTTTTCTTCGATGGTGGTGAGGCCACCGGCGATGTTGCCTTTGGTCGGCTGCGAATCGGACAGGTCGGATGTCTTGTGGCGATTGATCATGTCTTGATAGCGATCGAACATGAACATGAACTGTTTACGCACTTCATCGTTGGCACAGCGTGCGGACAGGATGCTTTCGCCACCGGTAATCTCAGAGGTTTCACCGAACACCAGCGTCGAACCCAATGCGTGTAGCTTGTCGAATGCCGCACCGACCGTCGGATTGGCACCGCAGCCGGAGGTCGTATCGCTTTCGCCGCATTTGGTTGATACCCATAGTTCCTTGATGTTGCATACCTCGCGCTGTTTTTCGGATGCCCATTGCATGAATTCACGCGCCTTCTTTGATGCATTCATGATGGTTTCATGATCGCCGTGACCTTCAATACCAAAGCCGACTACCGGTTTGCCGGTGGCAGCAATGCCATCAACGATCTTCTTGGTCCAGCTGTCTTCAATCCCGATCACGACGACTGCGGCGACGTTAGGGTTAGAGCCGGTACCGATCAATGTGCGGAAGTGCAAATCCAGATCGGCACCGAATTGCAGGCGGCCATATGGATGCGGGATCGCCAGGGTCCCTTTGATGTTGTTGGCGACGGCTTCGCACGCCGCATTCGATAAGTCATCGAGTGGCAGGATGATGACGTGATTGCGCACGCCGACGCGACCGTTTTCACGGCGATAGCCAAGGAAGGTGCTGTCTTTAGTGATCATGTGGGCCTCTGGAACTCAGTTGAGATAGTTAATTTTTGATGGAACCTGGGTCATGCCGACTGGTGCAGGAATGGTGTGGCCTGAGCCGGAAGCAGCATGCCGTGCATTCCTGTATCAGTGCTACCAGCGTTTGGTTTTGATGTTGTGGACATGGGCATGTTCGCCGGCTTTGACGGCGGCCACCACCTTGCCGATGTCGACGCCGTACTTGAAGACGGTGTCACCTACGGCCATCGGTTTCATCGCGATCTTGTGTCCCATCGGGATGTCCTGGAGTGCCTTGATATTGACGGTGCGGTCATCGTCCATGATCCACGCGGTTAATTCGGTGCCGGCCTTAATGCCTTCAACGACCGCAACTGCAACGGTGTCCTTGGCGTCGTGCAAAACAACATGAATCATTTTGTCGCTCCTTTAAATGGGTTTGCATATTCGCAAGGCGCCCGTTGGCCTGTGAACGAATGCGTCGATACTATGACTACTTTTCGATCAAGTCAACTATATGACCTATATCACTTATATTTATTTTTGGTGCCGTGAAAATGCTAAGGATGACATTGCTGCACCTGCGTAATGAAAGCGGAAGGGGAGCGTAGAAGAAGCGTTATGGTTTATAGTTGCGGACTATGAATATCAAAGCAAATCCCCCCATGCCAGTCGTCGGCACCACCCTCTATAAAGAGGTGCAGCGCCAGGTTTTGCGCGCCTTGGCGGCCGGTGAGTGGAAGCCAGGTTCGGCGATACCGGCAGAAAAGAAACTGTGTGAGATGTTTTCCGTCTCGATCGGTACTTTGCGCAAGGCTATCGACGAATTGGTAGCCGAAAACATCCTGATCCGGCATCAGGGACGTGGCACTTATGTTGCACAACACAATCGTGCGCAACAGATGTTTCGCTTTTTTAATTTCACCGATCACGCCGGGAATAAAACGTATCCGCAGCTATCGCTGATTTCATATTCGAAGCGACGTGTCGATAAAGTGGCAGCGGAAAAATTGCGTTTGGCGGCGAGTGACAAGGCAATCGCGTTTACCAATCTGCTGTATCTGGAAGAGCAGCCGGTGATCGTTGACGATATCGTGTTGCCGGAGCCGTTGTTTACCAGCCTCACTGAAGCACAGATACGGAATCGCCCGAATACGCTGTACAACCTGTATCAAACCGATTTTGGCATCAGCATTATTCGGATCGAAGAACGTCTGCGTGCCGGAACCGCCCTTCCCAGGTATGCCGAGCTGCTGGGTATCAAGCCGGGAGCGCCGATACTGGAAGTGCGCCGCGTGGCATTCTCTTATGACGACCGGCCGGTCGAATGGCGCATTTCCTACGTCAACACCGACAAGCACGAATATGCAGTGCCGACGGCACAATAGCGCCAGCTACTTAATGACGTCCATCAGGCGGTTTCAGCTTCGACCAATAAGGTCTCCCCGGGTTTGACCCGCACAAAATTGACCGCTTGCGTGGATACCGTCAATGCATCACCATCCTGTTTCACCACTGTATAAGCAGAGGTCGCTAATGCACTGGTATGCGGGGCATCTTCCCGGAAATGGGCGCCGCGCGAGTCTTCGCGTGCCAGCGCAGCAGTCGCAATTGCACGGCTGACGGCCAACAGGCTACGCAGGTTCAGCCAGTCATGCCAGGTCATATTGAAGGCAGGGTCATCATCAGCGACGCCTATGCTTGCCAGTTCGCGTTCCAGCTCAGTCAGTTTGGCAATCCCGCGCTGCAAGCCTTCTGCAGTGCGCAAGATACCGACGTCTTCCCACATGCATTCATACAAGGCTTCACGTAACGCCTGTAAATTACCAACCGGATTACCGAATGGCACGCGATGTGCGCTGATGCTTTGCTCGATCGCATTCATATCCGGCTCACGCAAGTCCTGGTTATCGACCAGCCACGCTGCCATCGATTCGCCGGCGATGCCGCCGAACACCGTGGAATTCGCAACGCCATTGCCGCCGAGGCGATTGGCACCATGCACACCACCTGTATCTTCACCCGCTGCAAACAAGCCGTGCAGGGCAGTGGTGCAATCAGGCCGGAATACTACGCCGCCCATCATGTAATGTGCGGTGGGTACGACTTCCACCAGGCCACCAGCCAGGTCAAAGCCGCAATCGGCACAACGTTCGACCATGCCTTTGAACTGTACGCGTACTTTATCTGGCCCGAGGTGCGCCATGCTGATGTAGACACCGCCGTTAGGTGTAGTACGCCCTGCGCGCATCTCCGAGTAAATTGAGCGCGATACGATATCGCGGGTGGCCCGTTCATTGCGTGGATCGTAGTGATGCATAAAGCGCTCATTCAATCCGTTCAGCAAGTGTCCTCCCGCACCGCGTAAGCCTTCTTCAATCACGGTACCCGTCATGCGGGTGTCCGGCCCGGCTAGCAAGCCGGTTGGATGAAACTGCACCATCTCCATATCGCGCAATGGCAAGCCAGCACGCAAAGCCATCGCCAAACCATCACAGCTTTTCTCGCCGGATGGCGTGTGGAACTTGTACATGGTCGGGCCGCCGCCGGTCGCCAGCAACACCGCTTTGGCCTGGACAAATACAAACTCGCCGCAACGCATATCTATCATCAGGACGCCAGCCAACGATTTGCCATCGCTCGTTTTGATCAACTCCACTGCGCGATGTTCTTCAAGGCGCGCAATACCACGATTCCAGATCTGTTCCGCCAGGCGGTTCATGATTTCAATGCCGGTCAGGTCACCTTTATGTACAGTGCGATCAAAGGTTTGTCCGGCGAATGCCTTTTGATGCACAGTGCCGTCCGGGTTGCGATCAAAAAAGCAACCGAGTTCATTTTCCAGTTCATGGATGCGTTCGATGGCTTTGGTGACGAGCGTCCAAGCCAAGTCCTGATCGGACAACCATTTGCCACCTTCTATAGTGTCCATGAAGTGGCGTTCTATCGAGTCACCTTCAGCCAGTGCGACGTTATAGCCGCCTTGCACCATACGGGTACAGCCCGATTTGCCGAGCAAGCCTTTCACTGCGACAGTGATGGAGAGCGACGGATTGGCCTGATGCGCATGTAAAGCTGCGAATAGGCCGGCACCACCCGAACCCAGTACCAGGATGTCGGTGACTACGCGCCTGACACGCGCGGCCGTATTGGTACCGCTATGCGCGCTATTGCTCATATGCTTTTCACTCCTAGGCTGGCTAATACGTCGGCGCGTCGCGCCGATATATCCTTATTGACTTCGTTGTACAGGCTGCCACCGTGACTATCCATTGCTACCAGCAAGGGGCCGAAGTTGGCGATGCGGAATTTCCATAAGGATTCCGGATTCAGGTCATCCAGATCGACGTCTTCTATCTGCTTGATCCAGGTCGTCTCGAGTGCTGCGGTACCGCCGACGATCGCAAGATACACGCCGCCTAATTCGCGGAACGCAGCGAGTGAGTCTTCGCGCATGCCGCCCTTGCCGATGATGATGCGTACACCATTCTTCGTCATCAGCGGGCGAGTGAAGCGTTCCATGCGATCCGAAGTGGTGGTCCCGATGCAGATAGGCTGATAGCCTGCCGGATAGGCATCGCTTGGTACAACTTTCTTCACGTTTGGCGCGGTGTGTATGACAGCGTGGCCGTTGAGGTCAAAGCGGGTCGTGCGGCCGCGATCAAACATGTGTATCTGCGTGGCATCGCGGATGCCAAACAAGGTCTGTTGCAAGGTCACGGTGTCGTTGATGCGTAGCTGCCGGATCTGTGCTTCGCTGACAGGAGTGCTGAGTTCGTAGTGGGCCATGATCAAAATCCGAAGGCCACGCCATCAGGCGTGAAGGTTGCCGTCGCCCGTCGCGCGGAATGACACTGCATATTGACTGCTACCGGATTCATCGTGATGTGGGTGGCTGCCAGTTCGATGTGCACGGCAAAGGCAGTGGCATCGCCACCCAAGCCTTGCGGTCCGACGCCGAGCTTATTGATGGCAGCAGATAGCTGTTGTTCCAGTTCAGCACCGGCCGGATCTGCGCAGTGGGTACCGAGTGCGCGAGTCGATGCGCGTTTAGCCAGCGCCACACACAATTCGGAGGTGCCGCCTATACCGACGCCGACTATCGTCGGCGGGCAGGTTTTGCCACCGGCAGCCAACACACAATCAACGGTAAATTTTTTGATGGCATCGATACCTTCTGCCGGAATCGCCATCTTCAGGAAGGAGTTATTCTCGGAGCCGCTTCCCTTCGGGATCATGAGTATTGTCATTACATCCGGCGTGGCGGAAAAGTCGATGCTGATCGCCGGGATCTCGATGCCGCAGGATGTATGCTCGTTCTTGCGGGTAAGCGGATGGACGACGGATGAGCGCAACGGGTGTTCCCGCGTGGCGCGTTCGCAACCGGTACGAATGGCTTGCTTTAATGCATAACCATCGACTTCAACGCCGCTTCCTATACTGACTTTATAAATGGGAACGCCGGTATCCTGACACAGCAAATTCTCCTGTGCTTCAGCTACCCTGATATTGGTGACCATGGTCTCCAGGATATTCTTTGCGCTCGACGTGGATTCTTGCCTGACCAGTTCCGTTAAACCGCTCTTGATGTCAGGCGGCAGGATTTTGAGGGCGCGGATGTATAGCTCCTTGGCCGTTTCTTCAACTACTTTCAGATCGATTTTCACGATGTCGATTCCTGTCTGTATTAATTCATCAGGGCAAGTGCAAATGCGAGGCCGGTCGCCATACCAACACCTAGTGCAGCAGCGATCCAGTTGTTGCGGGTGCCACTCCAGTCGCGAAACTCGATGAGCAGCAGCCGTACGCCACCCATCATATGGAGGGATAGCAGTACGACCAGGCACCATTCGCCGAACTTGAACAGCGGCTGGTCTGCAAAGCGGATAAAGTCATTGAGCGATGCTTCGCCCCGCAATGACTGGCTCAGTGCCAGGAAGTGCAAGGGCAGGAACAAGGCCAGTACCAGGCCAGACAAACGATGTACCAGGAAGGCCCAATAAGCCGGATGTGATCTGGCGCGGTAGTCATTGCTGCGTTTCATGGCTGGGTTACTCCATATACCGCGCCCCATCCCATCGCCAGGATCAGTAGCGCTGCCAGTAGCGACAGTAGTCGCGCAGTGTGCGGATGCCAGCCCAGCCACTCCTGCGCAATATTGGCCAGTCCCACAGGCACATGGGCCGCACAAGCCAGTACAAAGACGCCGTAAAACAAAGCGAACGCCAGGCTGCCGCGTGTACGTTCAAGGATTTCGCTACCGCTCAACCCGCCACGCACTGCATACATGATGATGCCGATGTGAACCAATACGCACAGTGCCAATACCATTGCGCTGATGCGTTGCACGTACCAGGCACGTGCTTGCTGGGTTACGATCTGGTTCATAGTTTGCCTCGCAATGCCGCACGTGCTGCTAGTAGCTTCAGGCCCGAGATGCCGGCAGTAGGCGCGATTTGCTTCGGACAGCGCTGGGTGCATGAGCCTTGTGTATGGCAGGCATGGCAACCGGCATCACCGGCTACTGCCTGCAATCGTTCGTGCTGATTGGTGTCACGCACATCGTTGGCCAGGGTCCAGGCCCGATTCAACGCAGCGGGACCGAGAAACGCCGGTCGCCATGTCACGACGTCGCATGAGGCATAGCAGACGCCACACCCGATGCATTCAATACCGGCGCTGGCCGCCTGGCGTGCCTTGGAGGCCGGGTCTACGCTGGCAAAATCCTCGTGACGAGTACGGGCACCCTTGAACTGCCCTTTGCCACGTGCCCATTTATCGAAAAACTCGCTCATATCGGTGGCCAGGTCCTTCACCACCGGCAGATTGGATAAGGGCGCGATTTCCAGTTCGCCATTGCTGACGACTTTGGACACATGTGTACGGCAAGTCCAGCGTGCGACGCCATTGACCGTCATCGCACACGAACCACACATCCCGACGCGGCAGGAAAAGCGATAACTCAATGTGCTGTCGAGATGGCGCTGGATATAGGTCACCACATCCAGCACGGTCTGGCTCTCGCGCCGTGGTACTTCATAGCTGACAAAAGCACCATCCTGTTTGCCGCGCCAGACCTTGACCTTAAGACTATTTGTCATCTGAGTTCCATGTGTATGAAAGGGATGTATCAGCTACCAGGTAAGGCGTGCATATTGGGGAAGAACATTTCCTTCCATGAAATCGGTTTGGTCTTAACCATGCCGATGCGGTTCATGAAATCCGCGTACTTCATGGTGTTTTTCGGTGTGGTGGTGAATTCGATGTCCGGATCGTTGAGCATTTTCTCGATCGATTCCACACTTTCTTTTGATTTGCTCACGCGTATATAAAACTCGGCTGCTGCTTTCTTATCCTTGTTGATGATGGCAATCGACGAATCGAATGCTTTCAGGAAGGCTGCGTAGGTCTTGGGATTGGCGTCGACAAATTTCTGGCTCGCCCACACTACGTTAAAAGTATGCGGTCCTCCGGTCACTTCATATGAATTGACGACGGTATGGATGCCTGGCTTATCCAGTTCTATGTATTGGAATGGTGGTGAAGTGAAATGACTATTGATTTCGCTACTGCCGGACAATAGGGCGGCCATGCCATCAGGGTGTGATTGGGTAACGGTGAATTTATCCAGCTGGTTTTCCTTGCCGGGGCCGAACGCTTTCTCTGCTGCCATTTGCAACGTGATGGCCTGGATTGATACCTTGACTGCTGGCAATGCGATTTTGTCTTTGCTACTGAAATCTTTCAGCGTCTTGATATCCGGATTGCGGGTATTCAGGAATAGCGGCATCGAGTTCATCGCGGCCACTGCTTTGACGCCAATGTTGTCCTTGGTTTTGGCCCACAGCGTGATGAATGGTCCCAGGCCGCCGGAAGCGAACTGCAGGTCGCCTGACAGCAGCGCATCATTCATGACGTTGCCGCCGGCAAATTTGGCCCACTGCACTTTGATATCGCCTAGGCCCGCTTCCTTTGCTTCCTTCTCCAGCAACTTGTTCTCTTCCATGATCATTAAAGGCAGGTAGCTGATGCCATACTGCTGTGCGATCCCAATTTTGTTAACCTCTGCAGATACATTGGCGACCGCCCCAATTAAAAAAAATGAACCAATTAGCGCTCGTAAACCGGATGTGCGAAATTTCATGATGTCTCCTCGTTTTTGATTATTTGAAACAAAACCGAATCGTTAAATTTCCTTTTAATGGACTATCGCGTAACTGCAGAACTACCCTTTCATCGACTAAGTACCAATGCCAATCCGGACAAGAAAAACAAACCGAGCATCAACTTCCGGAATCCGTTTTCGCTGACGTGATGAAACAAACGCAGCCCCAGCCAGCTACCTATCAGCAAGGCGGGTACACACAGCAAAATATTCAGGCCGGTCTCCCGGCTTAGTTCACCAGCGCCTCCCATCCAGGCCAGCGTTGTTGCGTGCACGATCAGAATGTACGGCTGGAAAACACCACGCTGTTCCGACTTGCTCCAGCCACGCAAACCGCACCACAAGGTCGGAAACACACCGTTCAGACTGGTTGCGCCGCCCATGAAACCGCCCAGCATGCCAACTGCGCCATCGGCGATCTTGCCGCTTACTGATGCCAGTCGCAGTACAGGCATCTTCGGTTGGAAAAGCATATAGCTGCTGTACAGGATAAGTAGCAGTCCTACGCCTTGCCGCACCATCTTTCCATCCAGGCTGTGTAATGCGGCGACACCAATCGGCACACCGACCATCGCACCAGCCAGGAAAGGCCACAACAAGCCAAACCGGATCGAACCGCGCAGCTGCCATGCCATCACCAGATTGACCAGCAGTGAGCAGGCAACCACCAGCGGTACAACCTCGCTCGGTGCCAGCACGTGCATCCAGACAGCCGACGCGATCAATGCGAAAGCGAAGCCACTGCTGCCTGAGACGATCGCTGCCAACATTGCGCCGAACAGAACGATGGCGAATTGCAATGTCATCGCGCGTGCATGCAAATGCGGATATCAATCAAGCCGTCACCTGTGCGTATGGTTGGAGTTGATTGCGACTGTAGGCCGCATAATCATCAATGTCAACTATATGACATGTATCAATTTGCCGTATCGAGTGCTATTATCGATTGCAGGCAAAGACAGGCTCTGTGTGCGATGCAACAATCCGGCTTCGGTTTAATGTCGGGAGGACTAAAAAATCATGATGGAATTTGACCACTCTACAGTCGTAGGAACGACGCTCTACAAAGAGGTCAAGCGTCGCGTGCTGCGGGCGCTTGCCGGCGGCGAGTGGAAGCCAGGCGCAGCCATCCCGGCCGAAAAAAAATTATGTGAAATGTTTTCCGTATCGATCGGTACGTTGCGCAAGGCGATCGACGAACTGGTTGCCGAAAATATCCTGATACGCCATCAGGGCAGGGGGACCTTCGTTTCGATGCACAATCGCGAACAGCAAATGTTTCGCTTCTTCAATGTCGTGCATCATGACGGTACCAAACATTATCCCCAGCTTGAACTGATCGCATTTGCAAAGAAGAAGGCCAGCCCGCTGGTTGCGCAAAAGCTGAAACAGCCTGGCACCAAAGTCTTTGAGTTTACGAATGTGTTGAGTCTGCAGGGTACCCCGGTAATTGTTGACGACATTATGGTGCCGGACCTGCTCTTTGTCGGATTGACGGAGGAGGTGTTGCGTAATCGTCCGAACACCTTGTACAACTTGTACCAGCTGCGCTTCGGCATCAGTATCATCCGTACCGAGGAACGCCTGCGTGCAGTCAGCGCCGATGCGCGCTATGCCCGCCTGCTGGGTTTAAAAGTAGGGGCGCCGCTGCTGGAGGTGCACCGGGTTGCGTACTCGTATGATGAGCAGCCGGTCGAATGGCGGGTCTCGCATATCAATACGGAAAACCATGAATACATGGCCCATGCAGCACTTTACTCATGAGCTGAGGTCAGAGCGATGGTGTTGATTGATAGAGATATGGTCATCTGACAATAAAAAACGAACGCCATACCGTCAGGTACAACGTTCGTCAGCGGAAAGTGTGGCTGTAATGGCGGCCACGCTTTAGCGTGTATTATTTCTGGGCATCCTTCGCCGCATTCTCTATTTTTTCACCGGCTTTTTCAATTTGCTGGCCAGCTTTATCCATGGTCTTATCCATTTCCTTGCCCGCTTTTTCTGCCGGCCCTTCCTTATGGCAAGCAGATAAGGACAAAGCCATTATTCCGGTCGCCAATATGGTCATTGCCATGTTTTTGTATTGAATCATTCATGCCTCCATAGAGTGGGTGATTAAGCCTGCTTACTTTTTGTTCTTGCCGACTTCATTACCGATAACACCACCAACTGCAGCGCCGCCTACTGTACCCAAGGCACTACCGCCGGTCAGGACTGCACCACCAACAGCACCGGCACCTGCGCCGATGGCCATGCTCTTGTCGCGCTGAGACATATTTTCACAACCGGCTGCACCGAGCAGGACGACGGTAGCGACAGCGCTTAATGCGAGTTTCTGTACGGTCTTCATAGCTTATCCTTAAATTAAGATGGTCACTTAAGACTGACTCCCATCTTAAGCGAAAGATTCCTCGCTATCGGTGCGATAACACACGTAAATCTTAAGAAAACTGTAACAATTATTGTCGGGCAATGATTTGGAGAGCTTCCTGGTAATAAATGCGATCCAGAACCGTCCTATGTTTCCTCCTTTGACCGGCAACTAGTATCTGACGCTCGTATAACTTTTATAGGGACGGCAGACAATGAATAAGAAATTGGGGATGGCAGTGCTGGGAGCTGCGTTTATCTTGCCATTTACGGCGCAGGCGGAAGGTGCGTATGTTGGTTTCAATGGTGGCCGCGCGCAGCAGAAGCTGAATATCTATGAGGATGGTTCTTCCGGTAAGGACAGCGCGACTGCTTATAAATTTTATGGCGGGTATGAATTCAACCAATACTTCGGCGTACAGGGTGGTTATGTCGATATGGGGAAAGCTAGAGGTTCTTATGAGGATGACGGTGTAAAGGGGACTCTGCAAAGCAAAATAAAGTCGCTATACGTTGCAGTCATCGGCAGTTTGCCGGTCAATCAACAATTTTCGTTGTTCGGGAAGCTGGGAGTGTCGCGTAATCGGGTCAAGTTAATGGACAACTGGGTGGAAGACGGTGTTGCATGGCGTGCATGGGGTTCGGAAACCCGAACAAAGCCTTTGATTGGCGTCGGCGCTGAGTATAAGTTCACCAAGAACTGGGCGATGGTGGCGGAATATGAGGATTTCGGCAAAGTCCTCAAAGGGGAAGGGGCGAACCTGAAAGCGCGCATGTATTCGGTCGGCTTGCATTACCATTTCTGACGCGTCATACCAAAAGAAAAAGCCAGCTTGCAGCTGGCTTTTTCTATTTACGCTTTAACGTTTGCAGCAATGTGGGTAAGTGCCTCTTCCACCTGATCCACCAGTATCAGGCAGAGATCGCCTGCTTCCAGTTTCGCCAGTGCAGTATCGATGGCGACGAATTCACCCTGGATTTCTTGCGTAGATGTCGTGCGTTTGGCGTTGCTCAGGCCATCGCGCAGCAAGGCCAGTACTTCACCGTCAGCGCGACCGCGCTGGCATTGGTCTTCGTACAGGATGATGTCGTCGAATGCATCGCCGAGGATCTGGGTCTGGCGACGCAGGTCTTCGTCACGACGGTCACCTGCACCGCTGATGACAACCATGCGGCGTTTGGCCGGCATACCTTCTACAGCGCGGGTCAGCGCTTCTATCGCGTCAGGATTGTGGCCGTAGTCAGCAATCACGGTCGCGCCTTTGTGCGAGAAGATGTTGAAGCGCCCTGGGGTGGTGCTGGCGCTGTTTTCAAACGTGCGCAGGCCTTCCAGCACGACATTCCAGTCTAGGCCGAGGCCCCATGCAGCGCCGATAGCGGCCATTGCATTTTCGATCTGGAAGCCGACGGTGCCGTTATGGGTGATCGGAATGTCAGCGAGCCGGATGCGATGTTCGAATTTGCCTTCCGACAGGACGATCTCATTGCCATCTTGGAACAGGACGCGATGGCCTTGCGCACGATGTGTCGCGAGCACCGCATGATTGCTGTCTTGTGCAAAGAAGGTGACGCTGCCCGGGCAGCTGCTGGCCATGTTGGCGACCATAGGATCGGCAGCATTCAGGACGGCAGTACCGTTAGGTGCGACGTTCTGTACGATCACGCGTTTGACGACGGCGAGATCTTCCACGGTGGAGATGAAGTTCAGGCCGAGGTGATCGCCGACGCCGATGTTGGTCACGACTGCCACATTGCAGCGGTCAAAGCCGAGGCCTTCACGCAAGACGCCGCCACGTGCGGTTTCGAGCACGGCAGCATCAACGTCCGGGTGCATCAGTACATTGCGTGCGCTACGTGGGCCGCTGCAGTCGCCGGTATCGATACGCTGGTTTTCGATATACACACCATCGGTGCTGGTCATGCCGACACGGTATTTATTACCTTGCAGGATGTGCGCGATCAGGCGGACGGTCGTGGTCTTGCCATTGGTGCCAGCCACTGCGACGACCGGGATACGGCCATCGTCGCCTTCCTTGAACATGGTGGAGATAATCGCTTCACCGACCGGACGGCCTTTGCCGAACGATGGCTTGATGTGCATGCGCAAACCAGGTGCAGCATTGACTTCAACCACGCCACCGCCTTGTTCTTCGAGAGTCTTGATCACGCTTTCGCAAACCAGGTCGATACCGCAGATATCGAGACCGATCATTTGTGCGGCTTCTACTGCGCGTGCTGCGAGATCAGGATGGACATCGTCGGTAACGTCGGTTGCGGTGCCGCCGGTACTGAGGTTGGCGTTGTTGCGCAGGACAACCTGCACGCCTTTAGGCGGTACGCTTTCCAGCGTGTAATTGATCTTGGCCAGGGTCGCCAGCGTCAGGTTGTCGACCTTGATTTTGGTCAGCGGGCTGGCATGGCCATCGCCGCGCAATGGATCGAGGTTAACCTGGTCGATCAATTGACGGATGGTTTGTGAGCCATCGCCGATGACTTCCGGTGGTGCGCGGCGAGCCGCTGCAATCAGTTGCTTGCCGACCACCAGCAGGCGGTAATCGTGGCCTGGCAGATAACGCTCAACCACCACGTCGCTGCAGATATCGTAAGCCACCGCGAATGCGGTTTTGACTTCTTCTTCCGTCTTCATATTGACGGCGACGCCTTTGCCCTGATTGCCATCGCGCGGTTTGATGACGACCGGTGCGCCGATGTCCTGGGCCGCTTGCCATGCTTCTTCTGCGGTGGTGACCGAGGCGCCATCAGGCACTGGTACACCGGCAGCTGCCAGCAAGACTTTGGTCATTTCCTTGTCTTGGGCGATTGATTCCGCAATGGCGCTGGTGAAGCCGGTTTCTGCTGCCTGGATACGTTGCTGACGGCTGCCCCAGCCGAATTGCACCATGCTGCCTTCAGTCAGGCGACGGAACGGAATGCCACGGGCAACGGCAGCATCAACGATAGAGCCGGTGCTGGGTCCGAGGCGGATGTCTTCGTCCAGCTCGCGCAGGCTGGCAAGTGCAGTTGCCAGATCGAACGGGGTATCTTCGGTTGCAGCGCGGCACAGGTTTTGCGCCAGTTCGAATGCAAGACGACCCACGGCTTCTTCGGTGTAGGCAACCACGACCTGATAAATACCAGGTTCTACGGTCTGGATGGTGCGGCTAAAGGTGACCGGGCAGCCCGCCTGTGCTTGCAGGCAGAGGGCAGCACTTTCCAGCACATGCGCCATCGAGAAAGTGGTTTCTGCTGGTTCCAGGAATTTGATTTCCGGGAAGCGGGCGCGCAAACGATCTTCGAAGCCGGGAATGGAGAGGATGGTTTGTTCGATTCCATTGCAAGAGACAATGGCTTCGATCGACGTATGCCGGCTCCACAGGTTAGGGCCGCGCAAGGCGCGTACGCGTGATATTTCCATGAGCATCTTCCTTCGTGGCGCGACGGTTCTTTTTTTTCCGCTAGCCGGTGCTTTATCGATTAACGCATCGAGATAGACTGCGTTGGTCTCTTTATTATCGTGGTGTGCGTATACTGAGCTCATGATTTTTAGGCCGTGACGTTAGCATCTGTTGATTCAAATGTTTCTATCCCGGCACGCATCAAATCAGGGCTGACGCCCAAGGCCCACGCTGCGGCAATTGCTGCCAGACTATTTTCAATGTTGAGATCGGCGCGTTCCTGCGCTGCGCTGACCACAACTTCTTCCTTGCCCGTTGCCAGTACGATATTGCCGTCACGTACATAGACACTGCGACCGCCTTCGGCTTGGTGCGCAACGATGACGGGTGTGCTTGGCGCAACGGCAAAGAAAATCACGCTGCCATCGCACAGCGCAGCAAATTCAGCGACGCGCGCATCGGCAGCATTAAGTACGGCGACGCCATCCGGCAATACGATATCGACCTGGGTGCGTGCCACCTTGGTCATTTGATCGGCGTCTTCTATATAGAACTCAGGCAATTTGTCGTCTGGGTCGATATTCGTTACCACGCCGACCTGGCACCAGTCGTAGGCCAAGCCTTCGGACAGAATGGCTTTGCTGCTGTTTTCAAAAACGGCGGCTTCCACCATGCGATTGAGCAGAACCTGGCGGGTTGCTTGCCAGTTGTCGCTTTTCTTTTGCTTTACGTGGCGCTGATGCAGGAACAAGCCGTCGCGGCAAGCCAGGCCGACGTACTTGCCTTGCAAGTGCAGCAGCCAGGCGATCAGGCGCGAAACGACGGTTGTGCCGTTTGAGCCGGTAACGCCGACGATGGGGATGCGACCGTTTTGGTCCTCGGCAAACAGATGGTCGACGATCGCGCGTCCGACCGGACGAGCCGGACCATCAGCTGGCTTCAAATGCATGAGCAGGCCCGGACCGGCGTTGACTTCAACGATGGCACCGCCTTGTTCTTCCAGCGGGCGGGAGATATCTTCTGCCACCAGGTCGACGCCAGCGATGTCGAGGCCGACGATGCGCGCTGCCAGTGAGGCGGCCGCTGCAACGCTAGGGTGTACCTGGTCGGTTACGTCAAAGGCGACGTTACCGTTACGTTGCACGAGGATGGTTTCGCCGGCTGGCGGGATGGATTCGGTGGTATAACCCTGGCGTGCCAGCTCCAGCAAGACCACGCGTGGATCGTCTGCTTCGTCGATCAGGATCAGGTTGAGCGGGCAGTCTTCACTGCTGCCGCGACGCGGATCGCTGTTGAGCTGGCTATTGATCAGTTCGGAAATGGTCGAGACGCCGTCGGAGACGATGGAGGCTTCTTCACCGCGCGCTGCGGCGACCAGGCGGCCACCGATGATGAGCAGGCGGTGCTCGTTGCCACGCACGAAGCGTTCGACGATGACGTCGCTGCTTTCTTGCTCGGCCAGCAAGAAGGCGGCTTCGATGTCTTTTTGGTTATTCAGGTTGGTCGAGACGCCGCGGCCGTGATTGCCGTCCAGCGGTTTGACAACGACCGGCAAGCCTATGCTCTCGGCAGCATCCCAGGCATCGGCGACGCTATTGACGATCCGGCCTTCCGGCACGGGTACGCCGCAGGATTGCAGCAGGGTCTTGGTTAATTCTTTGTCGCTGGAAATGGTTTCCGCGATGGCGCTGGTCTGGTCGGTCTCGGCGGTCCAGATGCGGCGTTGACGCGCACCGTAGCCAAGTTGCACCAGATTGCCTTCATTCAGGCGCATCGACGGGATGCGGCGGTCGGTTGCAGCATCGACGATGCAGCCGGTGCTTGGTCCCAAAGCAACAGATTCCAGGATGTCGCGCAGATTGTCGACCGTAGCTTTGACGTCGAAAGGCTTGTCCTGGATCGCTGCCATGACCAGATCGCGTGCGGCAAAGAGGGCGGCGCGGCTGACTTCTTCATGGCGGGCGCGGACCACGACTTTATAGACACCGCGTTTCGAGGTTTCACGTGCTTTACCGAAGCCGCTTTGCATGCCGGCCAGGTTTTGCAGTTCGATCATCACGTGTTCCATGATGTGGCCAGGCCAGGTGCCTTCGCGCAAGCGCATCAGGAAACCGCCGTGTACGCCGACGCCGCAATGATGTTCAACCAGGCTAGGCAACCAGGCAGTCAGCCGTTCGTAAAAGCCGGGGATGGTGTTGGAAGGAAAATCTTCCAGATCACCAATATCAACCCAAGCCTCCAGCACCGGACGATAAGTCCAGATATTTGGTCCGCGTAAACTGAGCACATCGATAATATCGATGGTTTTGTTGTTCATTTGTAATGGAAAGTCTGTAGGGGAAAGCCAAAACCCAGTGGCTAAAATGGATGTAACGCGCTCGCGGCTTTTAGGTTTACTTATTTAGTGATTATATTTTTGATGCGCTGGAATACGACAAACAAGTTGGTTTGCTTTGGATATACTGGCCGCCAATCTGAGACAAAACCATATATTCTGGTCGCAAGTTCACGAATATGCGTACTTTACGAGAACCTTTCCCGCATTGATGAAAACCGCCTCTTCTTCTTTATTGATCGCAAAAAGCGCCGTTCCGGCAGCTTGGCAGGATGTTAACGCCCGCCTGAGCAAGGATGAAATCATACTCGCTCACCTCGAACTTGATCTTGATTTAAGTCTACATTTCGTGTCTGGCGTTGTGATTCTTACAAATTTGCAACTCTTGGCGCGCGCGCATGGCGAGTCGAGCTGGCAAGCCTGGCCTTTGCGCGCCGATATGGCGCTGAAACACTATGATCACGCCGGTGTCGGCAGCCTGGAATTGCATGATGCCCATGCGCGTCTGGCGCTCTGGCGTTACACGCTGGCACAGAACCCGCAGGCATTGCATCTGATTACCGAATTTGAGCAACAACGCCATGCGATTGCGACCGGCGTCGCGCAAGTCAGGCTGGCGGAGGACGACGCGCAGGATGACGAAGATGCCGAGGATGGCAATGCCGCCGAAGAACAACCGCCATCGACGGCTTCGCTGTTCCGCCTGTGGCGTTTCGCCCGGCCTTACCGCGGGCAATTGTTGCTCGGTTTCATCCTGACGCTGGCGTCAACCGCAGCAACCCTGGTGCCGCCTTACATGACCATGCCTTTGATGGATAACGTCTTGATTCCATATCAAAACGGCGTACCTATCGATAAGGGTCTGGTCGCGCTTTACCTCGGTGGTTTATTTGGTTCGGCGCTGTTTGCCTGGGGCCTGGGCTGGGCTCGTACCTATATCCTGGCGCTGGTCAGCGAACGGATAGGTGCAGATTTGCGTACTACCACCTATGAGCATTTGCTGCGTCTGTCGCTTGAGTACTTTGGCGGTAAGCGTACCGGTGACCTGATGACGCGTATCGGTTCCGAGACCGATCGGATTTGCGTTTTCCTGTCGCTGCATTTGCTGGACTTCTTCACCGACGTCCTGATGATCATGATGACGGCGGCGATCCTGATTTCGATCAATCCGTGGCTGGCGTTGGTGACCTTGCTGCCTTTGCCTTTCATCGCGTGGATGATCCACGTTGTGCGTGACAAGCTGCGCAACGGCTTCGAAAAAGTCGACCGGATCTGGTCACAAGTGACCAACGTGCTGGCTGATACGATACCGGGCATACGCGTGGTGAAAGCTTTCGCGCAGGAAAAACGTGAAGCTGCACGTTTCCGCGAAGCGAACAACCACAACCTGGTTGTAAATGATCGCGTCAACAAAGTCTGGTCGCTGTTTTCACCGACCGTCACCTTCCTGACCGAAATTGGTTTGCTGGTCGTTTGGGCGCTTGGTATCTGGCAAGTGTCGCAAGGCATGATCACGGTTGGTGTTCTGACGGCCTTCCTCGCTTACATCAGTCGTTTTTATACGCGCCTCGATTCGATGAGCCGTATCGTTTCCGTTACGCAAAAAGCAGCAACCGGTGCCAAGCGTATTTTCGATATCCTGGATCACGTTTCCAGCGTGCCGGAAGCAAGTAATCCGGTACACCTCGATAAAGTGCAGGGCAAAATCACCATCAAGGACATCGGTTTCCGTTACGGTAATCGTGCGGTGATTCGTGGTCTGGACCTGACCATCAATCCGGGTGAAATGATAGGCCTGGTTGGTCATAGCGGTTCCGGCAAGAGCACGCTGGTCAATCTGATTTGTCGCTTCTACGACGTCTCCGCCGGCGCTATCATGGTTGACGGCGTGGATGTGCGCTCGATACCAATACCTGAGTACCGTCGCAACATCGGCCTGGTCTTGCAGGAGCCCTTCCTCTTCTTCGGCACCATCGCTGACAACATCGCTTACGGTAAACCGGACGCCAGCCGCGAAGACATCATCGCAGCTGCGCGTGCCGCGCATGCGCATGAATTCATCCTGCGCCTGCCACACGGTTACGATTCCATGGTCGGTGAACGCGGACAAACCTTGTCCGGTGGTGAGCGTCAACGTATCTCGATTGCGCGCGCGCTGCTGATCGATCCGCACATCCTGATCCTCGATGAAGCAACCTCGTCGGTCGATACCACTACCGAACGCGAAATTCAAAAAGCGCTGGATAACCTGGTGCGTGGCCGTACCACCATCGCGATTGCACACCGCTTATCCACATTGCGTCGCGCTGATCGCATCGTCGTGATGGATAGAGGGCAAATCGTCGAAGTCGGTTCGCATGATGAATTGTTGCAACGTGAAGGCGCGTACTACAAGCTGTATCAGGCGCAACAACGCCAGGCAGAAGACATGCTGGAAGATGGAATCAAAGTCGGGGAGGTCGCATGAGAAACTTTCAACTAACGCGTAACGCCTACGGCAAACTGATTTATGCGGCGCCGGGCGTGGAGACGCAGGAAGGCGTTGTACCAGTACGTTCTTTCCCTATCGCTGCACCGGATATCGGTATCGCCATCGTCAGTCCCGACGGTCATGAATTGGAGTGGATAGAAAAGCTCAGCGATTTACCGGATGCAACGCGTCTCTTGCTGGAGGAAGAATTGGCAAGCCGCGAATTTCTGCCTGAGATCAAGCAGATCAAGCGTGTCTCGGTATTCGCATCACCCAGCACCTGGACCCTGGCGACCAATCGCGGCGACGCGACGTTGGTGCTCAAGGGAGAGGAAGATATCCGTCGCATCGGCGACTCGGCGCTGCTGATCGCGGATACGCACGGCATACAATTTCTGATCCGTGATTTGAACAAACTGGACAAGACCAGCCGTAAATTGCTCGACAGATTCTTATAATCTGCTGCACGTCTGCATGGCGTGCATCACTGCTGAGGAGAAATGTTGATGTCTGATCGTCTGCCGGCAGTACTGCAAAACCTGTCACTACCTGTCATCGGTGCGCCGATGTTCATTGCCAGTGGCCCGGCGCTGGTCAAGGCACAATGCAAGGCCGGTATCGTCGGCGCGTTTCCTGCATTGAATGCCCGGCCAGCGGAGTTGCTGGACACCTGGCTGACCGAGATCCAGTCCGAGCTCGCCGACTATAAAGCAGCCCATCCGGATGCGATCGTCGGCCCGATTGCCGTCAACCAAATCGTGCATCAATCGAATGACCGTCTCGCGCATGACGTCGAGGTATGCGTCAAACATCGCGTCCCCATCATCATTTCATCCTTGCGCGCGCCGCCTAAGGAAATGATGGATGCGATCCATAGTTATGGCGGCATCGTGCTGCATGATGTGATCTCGATACGCCACGCGCAAAAAGCATTGGAAGCCGGTGTCGATGGCCTGATCCTGGTGGCAGCGGGGGCGGGCGGTCATGCCGGTACTTTGTCACCGTTTGTGCTGGTCGGCGAAGTGCGCAAATTTTTCCCGGGGCCGATCGCCTTGTCCGGTGCAATCGCTACCGGTGATGCAGTGCTGGCAGCGCAGGCGATGGGTGCTGACTTTGCGTATGTCGGCTCCCGCTGGCTGGCGACTACAGAATCGAATGTCGACGACGCTTACCGCGATGCTATCGTGAGCTCGGCTGCAGCCGACGTGGTCTATACCAATTTGTTTACGGGCGTACACGGTAACTACCTGAAGAAATCCATCATCAACGCCGGACTTGATCCGGACAATCTGCCGCAGGCCGACAAGACCGTGATGAACTTTGGTTCAGGCAGTGGCAGCAAGATCAAGGCATGGCGTGATATCTGGGGCGCAGGACAAGGCGTGGGCCTGATTGATGAAGTGGCGTCGGTTGCAGAAGTAGTGCAACGCATGCGCGCGGAGTACGCGGCAGCAAAGAAACGACTGCACATATAAAAAAGCCCTCATCCGGGCTGATAGTCCTGGATGAGGGCTTGGTGTTTACAGCGACCTGCTTACATGCCGAAGCGTGCACCTGCACCGAGCAAGGTAGCGATACCCAGCAAGGCAAAAATGACAGCGGCGATCCGGTGTACCAGCTTCACCGGCATACGGTCAGCGATTTTGTCGCCGAAGTAAACCGCTGGTGCATTTGCCAGCATCATGCCGAAAGTCGTACCGGCGACTACCCACACGAAAGAATGGAATTGCGCGGCCAGTGCGACGGTGGCGACTTGCGTTTTATCGCCCATTTCTGCGAGGAAGAAGGCAATCAGTGTCGTCATGAATACGCCGTACTTCGCGAGCTTGGTGTCTTCTTCATCCAGCTTGTCCGGAATCAATGTCCAGCCCGCCATTAACAGGAAGGATACGCCGAGCACCCAGCGCAACACTTCCGGCCCCAGCAGGCTAGTGATCCAGGTGCCGATGGCGGCAGCGAATGCGTGATTGGCAATGGTCGCGACCAGAATAGCGAGCACGATCGGTAAAGGTCTGCGGAATTTTGCTGCGAGCAGGAAGGCGAGTAGTTGGGTTTTGTCGCCGATTTCAGCGAGGGCAACGATGCCGGTAGAGACGAAGAATGCTTCCATGACGGGGTATGACTTTCCTGGGCCGGACGAATAACCAAAGACCAAACAACGACCCCGGCCCATGCGGTCGTCACTTGATCAATGGTCTCGCCAAGTCTTACGACTATCTGCACCATGGCATGCGTGCCAAGAGTGTTGATGCAGATGCCTTTGTTGCCAAAGGCCGGCTACTCCCCAATGTTCAGGCGCAATGATAGCAGAATTGTGCAACGTTGTTTTCGCTTTTGCCGCCGGGCATGCCTATTTGTCATGGTTGGGGAATTAAGCGGCCGCATAAGGTTCCTACCCTGGTGACAGATGAAAACCAGCCCGCATGACAGGATTTATTGTTGCGCGGCAATCAAGGAGGAATGATGAGCAAGCAAGTTTCCGTCAATACCAAGCGTCCGGCGCAGACAACCGGACAAGAGCAGACAACCGGACAAGAGCAGACAACCGGACAAGAGCAGACCGAGTTGAAGTTGCCGCATGAAACTGATGAGTCACCCGACGAGCCTGCGCATAAACCGCGCGATGTCATGCATCAGGCGTACAAGGATATCGAGCAGGGACAAATGGATACGGATCGCCGGGGCATGCCTGGCGTCGAGGAAGTGCAGCGCAAGCGAGCCGGGCAATCTGTACAGCAAGAGATCCCGGCATCATCGCGTATGCCGCCCAGCACACCGAAGAAGTGATCCTGAAAAAATAATGTAGTTAGTCGCTTACCGGAACGCTGCCTGCTATCGACGAGCGGCTGCCCGCTACGGCCTGGTTGCTGGCGCCGTGATAGGCAAACGCGACTGAAGTCTTGACCGTCGGCGTGGTGTTGACACCTGCCGCATGGAAGAGCTTGCTGTGGAAAAACACCACATCGCCCTGATGCAAATCGACTGGCGTACCTTGCGCAAACAAAGCTTCATTCGGCGCGTGATCAGGACGCAGGAAGTCGAGGTCATCCAGCTGCTCGCGCGTGATGTCGAGGCGATGTGAGCCGGGGATAAACTTGAGTCCACCGTTGGCGGCGATCTCATCACCCAACGCCAGCCATACGCAAATCAGGTCAGGCTGGGTAAACGACCAGTAGCGGATGTCGCGGTGCCAGCCGGTCGCCGTGCCGAATTGCGGATGCTTGGTCATCACGGAATTGTGATGTGCCAGCGTCAGGTAAACCTCTTCGCCAAATAATTGTTTGAGCTTGTCGACGATGCGCGGATCGCGTGCCCAATCGTGAAAACACGGGTCACGATGGTAAGCGCCACGCAGGCGGCGCACGGTACGGCCACCTTCTGCATCCAGTGATGCGGGTGCGCCCGGATAGCCGAGCTCGGCCTCATACTCCAATGGTTGTTGCGCAGCTTGCAACTGCACCTTGGCTACGGCCAGCATGTGCTCGCACGCAGCCGGTTCCAGCAACTTTCGGAAAACCAGATAACCGTCTTGTTCAAATTGTGCAATCTGCTGGTCGGAAAGTACCGTGGAAAGTGCCGTGTCCATTGGTGTAATGTGCTCCTTGCTCATTTTTATTGTGAATGATGATGCAGTGTAGCGCTTTGCTGCTTAGCTTGCAGGTGGGCAAATGACGTAGATCAAAAATGCTGCAAATTTGGCTAGAACTCATTTCATCAATATCCGTGAGATGCGTTCTTACCAAAAGCGGTGCTGGCAAGGCGTACGACGCGTCGCATAGTAGCCTATGCGCAAGGAGCACAACGCGGCCAGCGCCGCTTTTGGTAAGAACCCGAAGGGAACGGGCTATTTGGGCGTATTGCTGCGTTGCGCCGCTTGCCAAGGGGACCACCCTTGGCGGCGCGACACGCCTTGCACTACCTCCCAAATAGCCGCGTTCGCACTCGCGGATATTTGTGAAATGAGTTCTAAACGCTGGGCTGGTAGTTATTGCCTGCCGCATTCCATTTCTCTACGTGCCACTTCCAGTTGATGCGACCAATCACATTGCCGTCTGCATCCAGGCCTTCGACCGGTCCATGGAATACGGCAAACATCACACCGCCGTTCGGGCTGACTGGCTGGTGGATCGCGCCTTCGTTTTCCCACAGGTAGCAACCGGCGTTGAACGGGCGCTCGGGTTCGTCGTGATAATAAAAGCCGCCTTCGATCATATAGCCTTCGACCGCACCGACATGCCGGTGGATAGGGGCAACTGCACCTGCTTCGAATCTGATGAGCAGCGTGAAGTGGCCGGTGGTGGCATTTGCATGCAGTAGTTTGAAGTGCGCGCCCGGCATCGCCCACGGCAGCCATTGCATATCCTGCGGGTGGCAGGTGAACAATGTTTCAGTGGGTGGTGTCGGGTTCGACTGATTTGCTTGCTTACTCATCGTATTCTTTGCCAATTGCAGTTAGAACGCATCTCACGGATAGTTATAAATGAGTTCTACGTATAATGAAAAATTCTTAATAATCTGTCCCCTCATGACCCGCATCTGTCCGAAGTGCTCCTATGCACGCAAGTCCAGTGACGAAGCTCCGGAATGGCAATGTCCTTCTTGCCAGGTTGCCTATATCAAGGCATCCGGTGAGCCTGTGGTTGCCAGCCGCTATGGTACGCCTGCTGCAGAAAGTCGGAGTACAACATCAGGTTTACTGAAATGGAGCGTGGCGCTGGGGCTGCTGGGTTTGGCCATATTCCTCGGCAAACCACTGTGGTCCCGGCAGCAGGCACAGCCTGCAGTTGCATCCGGAGTGCAGCCGCAGGTGACATTGTATGCCACCGAATGGTGCGGTTATTGTGCTGCCACGCGTAAACTGTTTGAACAAAAAGGCATCACCTATACCGAGCTCGACATCGAAAAGACGACTGCCGGTTACGACGGTTTCAAAAAGCTGGGCGGTAGTGGCGTGCCGGTCATCGTGATTGATGACAAGGTCATCCACGGTTTTGATGAACGGGCTTTGCATAAAAATCTGCAGCCATGGTTCAAGGAATCCTGATAGCAGGTCTACAAGGTTGGCCTGCTTGCTTATCTGAATAATTATTTGAAAGGTGCATATGCGCAAAACAAAACTTCCTTCCGGCCTGGCCGTACCCGTCCTCGGACAAGGTACCTGGTATATGGGCGATGAAGCACATCGTCGCGCGGATGAAATCGCCAGCCTGCGACTCGGCCTGGATCTCGGCATGACGCTGATCGATACCGCTGAAATGTATGGTGATGGCGCATCGGAAAAACTGGTCGGCGAAGCGATCGCCGGACGCCGTGATGAAGTCTTCCTGGTCAGCAAAGTCCTGCCTAGCAATGCATCGCGCAATGGCACCATAGCCGCCTGTGAACGCAGCTTGCGTCGCCTCGGCACTGATTGCATCGATCTGTATCTGTTGCACTGGCGTGGTCGCACGCCGTTTGCAGAAACCATCGCTGCATTTGAAGCACTGCAGGACGCCGGCAAGATCCGTCACTGGGGCGTCAGCAATATGGATGTGGATGACATGCGTGAAATTGAGCGCGCACCTGGCGGCGATGCGATGGCGACCAATCAGGTGCTGTACAACCTGACACGCCGCGGCATTGAATATGATTTATTGCCGCAGGCGCAGGACCGGGGTTTGCCATTGATGGCTTACTCGCCGATAGAACAGGGCCGCCTGACCGAATATCCGGAAGTGCAGGACATCGCCGACCGGCACGGTGTGACTCCGGCGCAGGTGGCGCTGGCCTGGGTATTGCGCCAGGAAGGTGTGATCGCGATTCCGAAAGCATCGACTCCAGAGCACGTGCGGGAAAACCGTGCCGCCCTGGATTTGCAGCTGACGGCGGAAGACCTGGAAGAACTGGATGATATGTTCCCGCCACCGGACGGACCGGAACCGCTGGAAATGATTTGAGGGTTGCAGTCCTGTGGTGACGCTATTCGTGTCACCACGCGCTTTTAGTTTGCTTGCTGCTCGCTGCAATCTTCGAGCGCACCACGCAATAAATCGAATGCGGCCTGCCGGAATTCTTCGGCCTGGCTGCATTTCATCTTCAGGCGCAGGGTGACCGCATCACCATAGTGCGCATCGATTACGCTGACTCCCTGCTGTTCGCAATAACGGCGGAAAGTCGATTCATCGGCGAACTGCAAGGCATAGCGTCGTTCGCATATGGGCTCGACCGGGATCAGTTCCGCAGTTTTCACCGCTTCCGAGATCGCCTGTCCGTAGGCACGCGTCAAACCGCCGGCGCCCAGCTTCATGCCACCCCAGTAACGCACCACCACGGCCAGTACATTAAAGACATCCTTGTGCACCAGCACGTTGTACATCGGACGTGCGGCGGTACCAGATGGCTCGCCATCATCATCCAGGCCGGAGTCGCCATCGCACATCAATACCCAGCAAAAATGCACGGCATTTGGATGGGCCGCACGCAACTCGGCCAGTTTGACGCGCGCCTCTGCCCGCGTTGTCAGCGGGTAGAGCAGGCCGATGAAGCGGCTTTTCTTGATTTCTATTTCGGCAGTGGCCGGTGCGACAAGCTGGTACATGGTTAAGCAGGAAGCAACAGAGCAGTGATGATAAGCGACTAAGTAGCTAAGCGCCTAACCCAATAGCGGCGTGATGTTTTCAGCTGTCACCCCATATTCATGGGATGGGCGATGTTGCCCTACGGATATAACATCAAATCGTCGGGAGTCGTTAATACAGACGATTTCCTGCTGCGCCGCGGCGCGTTAGCCATTTCCCGACTCAAGAAATCCCCTTATGCATTACTGGCCAGACCGTTCCTCGCTACATCAGGCAGAGGCGGATGGCGTTCCTGCTCAATTTATCGAAAGTCGTTCATTATGAAAAATCTAAAAATCGGTCAGCGCCTGACACTGAGTTTCGGTGCCGTGGTCGCGGTACTTATTATCCTGGCAGCCATTGCCTATACCCGATTGGACAAACTGGACGCAGCGATCAGCGTAGTCAGCAATGATCGTTACCCGAAGACCGTCAATGCCCACATCATCAAGGATGCACTGAATGAAACGGCGCGCAATATGCGCAATGTTTTGCTGATGATGGATGCAAAGCAAATCAAAGGCGAGCTCGACACCATCGCGCAAGGTTCAATCACTATCAGTGCTGCGCTTGATAAGCTGGATCAGACCATCAAAAGTGAAAAAGGACGGACCTACGTCAAGGCGCTGACCGATGCACGTAGTCGCTTTACGCCGCTCAAGGACAAATTCGTCTCCCTGGTTGAGCAGGGTTTGCGCGCAGAAGCGCAGGCATTGTTGTTTGCCGAAGTACGTCCCGCACAACTGGAATACATGCTGGGGCTGGACAGACTGGTTGAGTATCAAAGCAATTTGATGCACAAAGCGGGTGAAGACGCACATGATGTTTCTGCCAGCGCGCAGCAGCTGGTCGGCATATTGTCTGTGATTGCCGTCATTATCAGCGCCTTCCTTGGCTTCCTCGCGACGCGCAGCATTACCCGCCCATTAAGCCAGGCGGTTGGCCTTGCGCGCAAAGTGGCGGACGGTGATTTGACCGGAACCATTGTTGTTACGTCTAAAGACGAAACCGGTCAGCTTCTGCAGGCATTGCAGGACATGAACAGCGGCCTGGTTCGCATCGTGACGCAAGTGCGCATGGGCACCGATACGATCGCTACCGCATCAGGCCAGATCGCCACTGGCAATCTTGATTTGTCGTCGCGTACGGAAGAGCAGGCCAGTTCGCTGGAAGAAACAGCATCGTCGATGGAAGAACTGACTTCTACGGTTAAGCAGAATGCCGACAATGCACGTCAATCCAATCAGCTGGCCATGACTGCATCGGAAGTGGCGGTACGTGGCGGTGCTGTGGTGTCGCAAGTGGTCGAGACGATGGGCTCTATCAATGATTCAGCCAACAAGATCGTTGACATTATCGGCGTGATCGATGGGATTGCATTCCAGACCAATATCCTGGCGCTGAACGCGGCAGTGGAGGCTGCGCGCGCTGGTGAGCAGGGCCGTGGTTTTGCGGTGGTGGCATCGGAAGTGCGTAACCTGGCACAGCGCTCGGCCAGTGCCGCAAAAGAGATTAAAACCCTGATCGATGATTCGGTGGAGAAGGTAAGTACCGGTTCGCGCCTGGTGAATGAAGCGGGTGTGACGATGGGCGAGGTAGTGGAAAGCGTACGACGCGTGACCGACATCATGAGCGAAATCACCGCGGCCAGCCAGGAACAGACGGATGGCATCGAGCAAATCAATCAGGCCGTGATGCAAATGGATCAGGTTACCCAGCAAAATGCCGCATTGGTAGAGGAAGCAGCTGCGGCCGCTGAATCGTTGCAAGACCAGGCAAGTAATCTGTTGCAGGTGGTCAGCGTATTCAAACTGGATGGGAATGCACTGGCATTGTCACCGGCCAGTAAGAAAGTAGTTGCGACCAGGGCGACGGCCAGCAAGCCGCTTGTACCGGCAGTCCGCACTGCGAATACTGACAAGCAAATAGTGCGTCAGCGTGCCACCGTTGCAGCGGGTGATGGTGATGAATGGGAGCAGTTTTGAAATATGTGCTTTGACGTTAATGAAAAACCAGTCCGCGGACTGGTTTTTTTTCGGCCGTCAGGGTTAGGCCCGAGCGGATATTAGTATCACCAGCGCAAGACACGCGGACCTATCAACGCGCCGATGATGCTGGGGATCAAGATGCCGACCACATACCAAAAGCCGATAAACGGTGCGGCTATTTCCGGACAATGGAATGAGTAAATCAGCGTCGCTGCGGCACCCGCCGCAAAGCCTGCGCCTGCGCCAGCCAGACGCAAGCGGGTGGGTGCCATTTGACGCATCACACGCAAAATCGCAATAAAAATAGGCGCAGACAAGATCGCAATGAGCCACGAACAATAATGCCAGGTATCGCCCCAGAACAAATCGGCGCGCTGTTCCGGCGTAGCATTGAGCAGCGACACCGCTGCCAGCAACCATATCAATACGATAGGTAAGGCGATCAGCAACGGCAGTTGCCTGGTGCGGGCGCCTGGCGTGGCCAGGTGCGTGACTGCCACCCAGCCGCATACCGCCAGCGCCAAGACGAACGCCATTTTTATCCAGAACGCCGGCAGCATGGCCAGTTCACCCATATTGGGACGCAGGCCGAGCACGGCCAGCATCAGGATGACACTGAGCAGGACGCCGCTCGAAACGACCATGGCAAATTTCTGTAACGGCACTTTTGGTGCCGCTACATCAGGCCCGCTGGCCAGCATATTAATCAAGTCATCTGTTTTCATATCTCATCCTGCAATTTGATCGCCAGCGCTTTGAGCCCGCGATGGACCGCGACCTTGACGGACGCTTCCGATATATTCAATGCGCTGGCCGTCTCGCGTACGGACCAGCCATCCAGTTTGGTATGGATGATTGCCGCACGTTGCTGCTCCGGCAGCAGCGCAAGTACTTTGCCGAGATCGCGCTGTGCTTCGCGCGCATCACTGTCGGCAGTCGAAAACAACTCATTTTCGTCATCCAGCGGATCGCTCAACTTGTCACGCTGTGCATGGCGTCGTAACCAGTCTATTAATTTGTACCTTGCGATCGCGTACATCCAGGCGGTCAACGGCGCATCGACGTCATAGGTCATGCGCTGGTTATGGATAGCCAGCAACGATTCCTGCACCAGGTCTTCCACTTCATCCGGCCAGCGGCTCAGGCGACGCCGCAGGAAGGCGCGCAAATGCTGCGCTGTTACCTGCAGGAAATCGCGATAGGCGGCCGCATCCCCGGCCAGGCCCTGAACCATCAGCGCGTGCAAGCGCAACTCGCTCAATTCATTGCGCGTTGGCTCATCTCTATTAGGTATTCGTTGCATCAGGGCTTTCGGTAACACGATATGCAAAATAAATTTCGCAAAGAATAAATTTAATTCGTTTTTCTTGTAACCAAATTCATTTTTATTGCGAACTACCTTTTACATCATCTTTGAAATGGTTGTGAGCATGAAACCGATCGCTTTCCTCATTGTCGCCTGTTCCGCGTCCGTCACTATCCCGGCCTACGCCGGAGCCAGCTGTGAAGCTAATAGTGGTGTCGCAACAGCGGCGCTGGTGGAACTTTACACCAGCGAGGGCTGCTCGAGTTGTCCGCCTGCGGATAAACAACTCAGCCAGCTAAAACAGCAAGTCGGTGCAGCGGCTGTGATCGTTCCTCTCGCGCTACATGTCAGCTACTGGGATGCAATAGGCTGGAAAGATCCCTTTGCACAAAAGGCATTTGACCAGCGCCAGAGCCAGTTACTGGCTAATCGTAAAAACCGCATCGTGTACACCCCGCAATTTTTTGTCAATGGCAACGAGCTTCGGGCCTGGCGTACCGATTTGCCGCGCACGATCAAAGATATTAATGCCAAAGCCGCGCCGCTCGGCATCAGTCTAAAAACAATGTCGACAGATGCTAACCAATTCGTCATTACCGCAGATGTAAAGCCATACGCAAAGTCCGTATCGGGTGCACTGTATGTCGCGCTCAGTGAAAGCGCTTTGGTTTCGCATGTACTGCGTGGTGAAAACAGCGGCGTCACCCTTCAGCATGACGATACGGTAAGAGCGTGGTTTGGCCCGATCCCGCTCCGGCAAGGTGGCGCTCATTTGCAACAGCGCATCACGATACCGGCTGAATGGAAGCGACAACATTTACAAGCAGTGGCATTTGTTCAGGATGACGCGAACGGCAATGTATTGCAGGCCGTCAGTACTGCGCAATGCAATCAGACCAGGGGATAGTGATGGCGACCAATACCTTGACGATACATCCGGGCTGGCTGCGTGCCACGCACTGGATTAACGCGATAGCCGTGTTCCTGCTGATTAGTAGTGGCTGGCGTATTTATAACGCATCGCCGTTCTTTGATTTCTCGTTTCCTGCTGGGCTGACACTCGGCGGCTGGCTGGGGGGCGCATTGCAATGGCATTTTTTTGCAATGTGGTTGTTGTTTGTTAACGGTGTTCTTTATCTGACGATCAATATTCTCTCAGGGCGAATGCGCAGGCAGTTTTTTCCCATCTCGCCACGCGCGTTTTTACGGGACATGGCCGCTGCGCTCAAAGGTAAGTTGGCACATGCCGATATTCGTCAGTACAACACGGTGCAGAAGTGTGCCTACCTGTTTGTAGTGGCGGACCTGGTGCTGTTGGTGCTATCAGGTCTGGTCTTGTGGAAGTCAGTGCAGTTTCCTTTGTTGCGGGAGCTGCTGGGTGGTTATGAAGCAGCGCGTCGCGTGCATTTCTTTGCCATGTCGGCGCTGTTTGGTTTTGTTGTGGTGCATTTGGTGATGGTGGCCTTGGTACCGCGCACATTGCTTGCGATGTTGCGTGGCCGCTGAAGCGGATAGGAGAAGATGATGTTGAAGAAAAAAATAATAACGACTCCTGCTGCTGGCGAGGCCATACTGGCAGATGCGATACGCAAGGTCAGCCAGCCGTCACGTCGTGCCTTTCTGCAACGCACATTGACGCTGGGCGGCCTGTCCTTGCTGACCGGCTGCTCAATCAGTGACGACAGTGCGGTAGAACAGGCGTTGACGAAAGTATCGCAATTCAATGACCGGGCACAAGCCTTGATATTTGATCCCAACCGCCTGGCTCCCACTTATCCGGATTCGATGATTACGCGGCCTTTTCCGTTCAATGCCTATTACGGCGAGGACGAAGTGCGGGAAGTCGACGGCGATGCGTGGCGTCTGGAATTGAGTGGGTTGATTGCGGATCGCCAGCCATGGAGTCTGGCGCAGTTGCGTAAATTGCCGCAGACCGATCAGGTCACGCGTCATATATGCGTCGAAGGCTGGAGTGCCATAGGCAAATGGGGCGGCGTGCCATTTTCATATTTCCTGCGTCGCGTCGGTGCAGACCTCAGCGCCAAGTATGTTGGCTTCAAGTGTGCGGATGATTATTTCACCAGCATCGATATGCCAACCGCATTGCACCCGCAGACTTTGATGGCGCTCACTTATGACGGCCAGGAGTTACCACCGCGCTATGGCTTTCCGATGAAGCTGCGCATGCCCACCAAGCTGGGTTACAAGAATCCCAAACACATACAGGCTATTTTCGTCACAAATACGTATCCCGGAGGCTATTGGGAAGATCAGGGATACAACTGGTTCGGTGGCAGCTGATGGCAGCTGCACTGAAAGCTTCACCACCGCAGTTCATTTCAACTATTTAAAGGAAATACATCATGAAAATCATCACTACTGCAGTTTTGTCCGCTTGCCTGATGCTGTCCGGTGCCGCATTTGCACAAGATGCAATGAAGAAAGACGGAATGGCGCACGATGGCATGGCAAAAGACAGCATGTCCAAGGATGCGATGAAGAAGGATCACATGGCTAAAGATGGTATGGCCAAGGACGGCATGAAGAAAGATTCGATGAAAAAAGACCACATGGGTAAAGATGCTATGAAGAAAGACGGCATGGGCAAGGATGCCATGTCCAAGGATGAAATGAAGAAGTAATCATGTCCCATGCGCTTGCCGCTTGAGGGTCAAGTGCATGAGCATGTTGCAACGGGCGCGATGGCACAGCATCACGTCCGTTTTATGCTTAGGTGGTAAGGGGTTTGTAGCGGATACGCTTAGGTTTCGCGCCTTCTTCACCCAGGCGTTTACGCTTGTCAGCTTCGTATTCCTGATAGTTGCCGTCAAAGAAGGTGACTTGCGAATTGCCTTCGAATGCCAGGATATGGGTCGCGATACGATCGAGGAACCAGCGATCATGGGAGATCACCAATACGCTGCCGGCGAATTCCAGCAAGGCGTCTTCCAGTGCACGCAGGGTTTCCACGTCCAGATCGTTGGACGGTTCATCCAGCAGCAATACGTTGCCGCCCATCAGCAGGGTTTTGGCCAGATGCAGGCGGCCGCGTTCACCACCGGACAGGTTGCCGACGATTTTTTGCTGATCACCGCCTTTGAAGTTGAAACGACCGAGGTAGGCACGCGACGGCATTTCAAAACGACCTACGGTCAGGATGTCGGCACCGCCGGTAACGTCTTCAAATACGGTCTTGCCATCATTCAGCGTATCGCGCGACTGATCGACGATAGAGACTTTGGTGGTGGTGCCGATCACGACTTCGCCGCTATCCGGTTGTTCCTTGCCAGTGATCATTTTGAACAGCGTCGATTTACCGGCACCGTTAGGGCCGATAATGCCGACGATCGCACCAGGTGGAATGCGGAAGCTCAGGTTATCGATTAGCAGGCGATCACCGAATGCCTTGGAGACATTCTTGAATTCGATCACTTCATTACCGAGGCGTTCAGCGACCGGAATGAAGATCTCCTGTGTTTCATTACGCTTTTGGTATTCGTGTTCGGACAACTCATTGAAGCGGGCCAGACGCGCTTTCGATTTGGCCTGACGGCCTTTCGGATTCTGGCGTACCCATTCCAATTCCTTGGCAATGGTTTTCTGGCGCGACGATTCGGATGCTTCTTCCTGCTTCAGGCGTTCGCCTTTTTGTTCCAGCCACGAGCTGTAGTTGCCTTTCCAAGGAATGCCATGGCCGCGATCCAGCTCCAGTATCCATTCGGCCGCATTGTCGAGGAAGTAGCGATCATGGGTAATCGCGACGACGGTGCCCGGGAAGCGTTGCAGGAATTGTTCGAGCCAGTCCACTGATTCAGCGTCCAGATGGTTGGTTGGTTCGTCGAGCAGCAGCATGTCGGGTTTGGACAGCAGCAAACGGCACAGAGCAACGCGCCGTTTTTCACCGCCGGACAGGACACCGATTTTGGCGTCCCATGGTGGCAGGCGCAATGCGTCGGCGGCCATTTCCAGTTGTTGTTCCGGATTGTCGCCAGCGGAGGTGGAGATGATGGCTTCCAGGCGTGCCTGCTCGGTAGCGAGGGCGTCGAAGTCAGCATCCGGATCGGCATAGGCAGCATATACTTCTTCCAGCTTGGCCTTGGCTTCGAACACTTCACCGAGTCCGCCTTCTACTGCCTGGCGCACGGTTTGTTCCGGATCAAGTTGTGGTTCCTGTGGCAGGTAACCGATGTTGAGGTTAGGTGCCGGGCGTGCTTCACCGATGATATCGGTATCGATGCCAGCCATGATTTTCAGCAGCGTCGATTTACCGGAGCCGTTCAGGCCCAGTACGCCGATTTTTGCGCCGGGGAAGAAGGACAGCGAGATATCTTTCAGGATCTGACGTTTTGGTGGGACGATCTTGCCCACGCGGTTCATGGTGTAGACGTAATTTGCCATTGTTATTTCTAGATGAGGTTGCTTGTCTAAGAGGTGGGTGCAAGGATAACCGATGCGGCGCGCGAGGGTAAGCCTGATAGCCGATATCGATGGATATATCGGTGACAAAAGGCTTTAAGGGGTTTTAAAACCGAAAATTTGGCGGTTTGTAAACTAGGGCTGGGCGAGATTCAACTTTAGTGCAACACTGTCTATGCATATGGTTATATTTTCTTGCATTATGGAGTCGCTTATCCTATTGTGCGACGCACCATCCTTCTAAAGAGAGCACTCTTTGGCTTCACCAGATAAAAAAAGCAGCCTCGCTGCATTGACTCTGGCCGCTGTCGGCATAGTGTACGGCGACATTGGTACCAGTCCTTTATATACGATGAAAGAAGTGTTCTCCAAGGAACACGGCCTGGCTCTCACCCCGGAAAACCTGCTCGGCGTCGTCTCGCTGATTGTCTGGGGCCTCATCGTTATCGTTTCCCTTAAATACGTCACACTAGTGCTGCGCGCGAATAATCGCGGCGAAGGCGGCATCATGGCCCTGATGGCGCTGGCACTTTCTTCCGTCACGCGCAATTCACGCTGGTACTTCCCGCTGCTGGTCATGGGTTTGTTCGGTGCCACGCTGTTCTACGGCGATAGCGTGATTACTCCCGCGATTTCCGTACTCTCAGCGATTGAAGGCCTGAGCGTCGCGACCGAAACCTTTGATCCTTATGTGGTGCCGCTGACGGTGGCCGTACTGGTTGGTTTGTATTCGTTGCAGGCACGCGGCACGGCTGGTATCGGCAAATGGTTTGGTCCCATCATGGTGATCTGGTTTGCCACACTGGCAGTGATGGGTGTGATCAACATCATTGATGCGCCGCAAATCCTGTATGCACTCAATCCTTGGCATGCATTGCACTTCCTCGACGGTAATCGTTTCCTCGCTTTCATCGCGCTCGGCGCTGTAGTGCTCGCATTCACCGGCGCGGAAGCGCTGTATGCCGATATGGGGCACTTCGGCGCCAAGCCTATACGAATGGCGTGGTTCATGGTGGCGTTCCCGGCGCTGGCTTTGAACTACCTTGGACAAGGCGCGTTGCTGCTGATGCATCCGGATGCCGTAACCAATCCGTTTTATCAGCAACTCGGTGCATGGAGTATTTATCCGCTGGTGGCCCTGTCGACGATGGCAGCCATCATTGCATCGCAGGCGACGATTTCCGGAACATTCTCCATGACCAAGCAAGCGATCGCCCTGGGCTTCCTGCCGCGCATGAAGATCGAATTCACGTCGGCCAGCCAGATCGGTCAGATTTATATTCCTGCGGTGAACTGGTTGCAAATGACGGTGGTGGTGATGGCCGTGGTCGGTTTCGGTTCGTCGTCCGACCTGGCAGCAGCATATGGTATTGCCGTGACAGCTACCATGCTGGTGACCACGATACTGACCTTCTTTGTGATCCGTTATCGCTGGAAATACAACCTTTTGCTGTGCCTGGCTTCGACCGGTTTCTTCCTGGTGATAGACCTGAGTCTGTTCTCGGCAAATATGCTCAAGCTGTTCCACGGTGGCTGGTTCCCGCTCTTGCTCGGTACGATTTTGTTTACCCTGATGCTGACCTGGAAACGCGGTCGCGAACTGGTATTCGATAATTTGCAAAAACATGCGATTCCACTCGAAGACTTCCTCGCTTCGCTGTTCATTTCGCCACCGACCCGTGTGCCTGGCACCGCGATCTTCCTGCGTGGTGAATCAGATGGCGTGCCGCACGCAATGTTGCACAACCTGTCGCATAACAAGGTGCTGCATGAGCGCGTCGTGTTCCTGACTGTACGCATGATGGAAGTGCCGTATGTGCCGACTACCGATCAGGTACGCATCCATTTGCTGGGCGATGATTGCTATCAGATGGATGTGACTTACGGCTTCAAGAACGTGCCGGATATTCCTGCGGCGCTGGAGCTGGCCAAGGATCAGGGACTGGAGTTTGAAATGATGGAGACTTCATTCTTCATCGCACGCCAGACCGTGGTGGCGAATCCGGTGCGCGGTATGGCGCTGTGGCGTGAACACATCTTCGTCGCGATGTCGCGCCATGCACGCGGTGCAGCGGATTACTATCAAATCCCATCCAACCGCGTGATTGAATTGGGTACCAAAGTAGAGATTTAAGCGTGGTAGACGGAGACAGAGAAAAGGCAACACAGCTGTGTTGCCTTTTTTTATGTGCGCTTACTTTTGTGTATCGCTGCTTGCCGGTCGGTAGCTTTGCCACACGCCATCTGCTGAATACAAGCCCAGTGCGATCCAGATTGCGGCAAAGCCGATCAGGCGCGCGCTATTGAATGGTTCGTGATATAGCCAGACGCCGACCAGTAATTGCAAGGTAGGCGTGATGTATTGCAGCAGTCCGAGGGTGGAAAGCGGAATGCGTCGTGCGGCGCTGGCAAACATCAGCAAAGGGATGGCGGTGATCGGACCTGCAGCCACCAGCAACCACTGCGAAGTAGCGGGTGCGTGGATAAAACTATTTTGCCCATTCCACGCCATCACGCTTAACGCCAGGATGGCTAGCGGGAACAGCAACAAAGTTTCCAGCGACAAGCCTTCCAGCGCACCCAGCGTAGCGGTCTTGCGCAATAAACCGTAGGTACCAAAAGTCAGGCCCAGTGTCAGGCCTATCCACGGCAAATGTCCGTTTTCCCAGGTCAGCCAGGCTACCCCGACAGCAGCAATCAATACGGCTGCCCACTGCATGCGACGCAGTCGCTCACCCAGCACCAGGAAACCGAGCAAGACATTCACCAGCGGCGTCATGAAATAACCGAGGCTGGCATCGATGATGCGGTCATGATTCACCGCCCAGATATACACAAACCAGTTGGTCGAAAGCAGCAAGGCGCTGGCGGTAAACCCTGCCAGTACTTTGGGTTGGCGCAAGACCGTGCTCAACCACGTCCACTGCCTGCGCACGGCGAGCACGATCAGCAGGAAACCGAGCGCCCACACCATGCGATGCAGCAGGATTTCGAGCGGCGCAATGTCGTGCAGGGATTTGAAATAAATCGGAAACGAGCCCCAGGCCAGATAGGCGCAGAGTGCGTACAGCATGCCGGGATTCATGATGGATAAGTCCGTAAAGTAGGGCGGAAAAGTTGCCCTGAGTAACGGAAGGATTATCCCAGTAATCGGCAAAGCGCGTTTTTGTCAGGAAAAAATGAGGGTTTGCCTGGCGACGTACGAGCAGGAAGAAAAAAGCGCACTACAGCCAGGAGGCCGTCGTGCGCGAGAGGGTACTGCAGAGAGAAATATTTTAGTCAGGCATCAGAACGTGTAGTTCGCGGCGATCCACAGACGACGTGGTTCCATCGTGCTGATGTATTGGTTGGCGAAGCTGGCAACCGGAGCTGCTGGAGTGCCGCTTGTGGTCGTGACCGGACGGTAATCAACAAAGTTTTTATTAAATACGTTATTGAGAGCCATATTGAAGGAGAGCGCTTTGTTTACCTTGTATGTGCCGCCCAGGTTCAACAATGCGTATGACTTGTAATCACCCAATAAGGCTTTGGTATTGGTAAATCTTCCGCTATCTTCACCACGGTAACGTTTGCTCTTGTACTCAGCTTGCGCCCACAGATTCAGTTGTTCCGAGAAGCGCCAATCCAGTTTCACGTTAGCTGCGTGCTTAGGTGTATTTTCCAAAGGTCGCCCAATGTTGACGCCACTTTTTTGTTCACTATTGGTATAGGTATAGTTGGCCGCTACTCTCCATACGCGAGCAAATTCCAGACTGGTTCCCAGTTCCAGACCTTTTACTGTTGCGCTGTCTACGTTAACTGGAAAACTTCCTGCGGCGCCGCCACTGGGTGGAATGTAGCCGCTGAGGTTGCTAATCGCATTCTTGAAATCTGTCTGGAATACGGTCGCATTGGCACGAAAGCCTTGGTTATTGTCGAAGTAGGTGCCGAACTCAGCGCTGACACTGCTTTCTGGCGTAAGCGCAGGATTGCCATACAACGGCGTAGTGCCCTGACCACCGATGCCGGAAATGCCATCAACTAATTGTTCCAGGTTAGGTGTGCGATATGCTTTGCTGACGCCGCCTTTCAAGGTCCATTGATCTGTTGTATTCCAGACCAGGTACACACGTGGTGTAGTGGCGCCGCCAAATGTGCTGTGGTTGTCATGGCGGACACCGACAGTCAATGCCAGATCTTTGCGTATGCGCCATTCATCTTCAGCAAAAATACCAACTTGCTTTTGATCAAAAGCACGTGTGGCAATCGCATCCGTCATCTTGGCTTCCCACCATTGCGCACCGACGGTCAGCATGTGGTTGTCCAGCGAAGTCACCAGCTTGGTATCAAAGATAGTGCTGGTTGACTCGAGTGTACGGGGTGAGCCGGCCGGTTTGCCGCCCGGCGCATTATTTGGAATGGTTCGACCTATGGTTTCAGTTTTGGTCTGGCTGATACTGGATTCCAATACGCTATTAGCCATGCGTAGTGTGTGCGCCAGAGTGACTTGATCACGATTGAATTTTTGCTGAGGCAAATAGCCGCGATAAGTGCCAGGTCGATCCAACGTACCAAGTTGACCACGGCTGTTGTCGTAGGTTTGACGGGCTCGGTCTACATCAAGCGAGATATCGTTGTTTTTGTTCGGTGTGAAAGTCAGTTTTACACCAGCGTTGTCGACCGTCGATTTAACCGGATCATTACCCAGGGTCAGGCTGTTAGGCAGTTTGCCCGGCCATTGGATATTGGAGTCATCGCGATGGAATCTGCGCGCCCGCACTTGCAGACCCAACAGATTCTCTACCAATGGGCCACTCAGATAGACACTACCAGCCTGGGAATCGCCGAATTGCGATTCGCCTTGAAAGGTAGCTTCCGCGGTGACCGTACCAGACCAGACTTTGCCGACTTTGCGCGTAATGATGTTGATCACGCCGCCCATCGCATCGGAGCCGTACAGTGTGGACATCGGTCCGCGGATGACTTCGATACGTTCGATGGCTGCCGGTGGTGGCAGGAAGGATGTGGATGTTTCGCCGAAGCCGTTAGGGGTGACTGTGCCCGCGGCATTTTGCCTGCGGCCATCAATCAGGATCAGTGTGTAGCGGCTGTTCATGCCGCGCATGCTGATATTCAAGCCACCGGTTTTGCCAGGTGCGTCGCCTACGTCTACGCCTTCAACGCCGCGCAAGGCTTCCGCGATGTTGTTGACGCGGTTGGATTCCAGTTGTTCACGTGTGATGATGGTGATGCTGGCAGGCGCTTCCTTAATGGTTTGTTCGAAACCCGAAGCACTGACCACGACTTCTGCCAGGTGCTGATCCGAGGTTTGTGCAATTGAAGAGGCCGAGACAAGCATCAATGCTGCCGCCAAAGGCCAGCTCCGGCGAACATGGCGCTCCAGTGCACTTTCGGCGCGGGAAGTGGTGGTCGTTGACGGGTCAAATGGACGTGCGCCATCCGGTGATTGCATTGCTGCCATGCTTGCTCCAAAAAAAGGGGATCCCCAACAAGGGTGTCGATGGCTGGCTAGTACACAGGGGAAATGGAGCGGGGGACGTCCTACTTCGGTGTTTGGCTGGCTGGTCTTTAACGTTTTCTTAACGTAAATTTAACGCGATATTAATGCAAACGAGAATGATTTGCAATATCGATGAAGGGACCAATGCGCTTGTTGAGAGTTTTCTTGCGAATAGTGTGGTGTATTTGATGCACGCGCGCGCAAGACTCCGACGTAGCCGGAAGATTGCTAAGAGAAAACGCAAAAAATACGGAGAAGAATGAAGATGGAGGATGCGCAGGTCAGGTCAGCCGACGCACCATAGGCTTAACCTTCGGCCGGATCGTCGAAGAAGAACTCTACCGATTCCGCCTTTTTGCCGACCTGCAGCAAGCCCTGATCCAGCAATTCGTCGTAATAGCAGACCTGGTTGCGGCCGTGGTCCTTGGCGTAGTACAACGCCTGGTCGGCGCGACCAAGGATGACGACCGGAGTTTCCTGCGAGATGCTGGCGAAGCCGATGCTGACGGTAATTTGCCCGACTTGCGGGAAGGAGTTTTGTTCGATGTTGGAACGGAAGCGTTCAAACACCATTTGCGCATCGGCCAGCGTCGCCGAGCGTAACAGCACGACAAATTCCTCGCCGCCGAAACGGAAGACGCGATCCTGTGCGCGGAAGGAGGTGCGCAGTACGTTCGCCACCAGGATCAACACTTCGTCGCCGTACAGATGACCGAACTGGTCGTTGACTCGTTTGAAATGGTCGATATCGATGACGGCCAGCCATTGCGATTTTGATTCTGCATGATGACGGCGCTCGTTGTCATCACGTGTCACCGATTCGGATGGTTTGGCATTTACCATGCGCGCGAACTTCTCGTCGAAGGTCTTGCGATTGAGCAGGCCGGTCAGCGAATCGCGTTCGCTATAGTCGAGCAGGCTTTGATAGTTGCGGTAGACGCTGAGTATGCCTTCCATCACTTGCAGCATCTGCGCTGTAAACGGCTGTGTATGCGCAATTTCCAGGCAGGTCGAGACTTTGTCGTTTTGCCAGATCGGGATCCACAACACGTGCTGGCCGTTTTCGCGGGTTTCTTCGAGGCGGGCCTTGCGTTGCGCGATGCAGGCGACCAGGCCGGGAAAAGACACGATAGGTTCGCCGGGCTGATCGGACGAGGATTGCTCTTCATCCACGGTTTTGACGGCGCCGCCGGAAATCCACACACGTGGACGCACGAACAGTTCGCCACGTGACTGGAATAATTCCATCACGCGCGCCTCGGCTACGCCGACCATGTTCAACAAGGCGGTCATGACCGAAATGTCGAGCAGATCGTGGTCGCGGTGGCCGGTGATCTCTACCAGGTGATCCAGCAGCGATCCCATCATGAGGGGTTCTGAGGTGCTCACACGTTATCCATGCAAAGACTTCGACCAGAAGATGTTGTGTGTATCCGTGTGGGCATGAGGCGTGACTTCAAGAAAAATTTTCTATCAAGAGAAGCTAATTTCAAGAGCGCAAGGGAAGCAATTAAGCTGCTTTTATTGGTTTTTATTGCTTAATTAGTTAGAACTATTCTATCTGAATAGAAAGCAACAAATCCCTGGCTTGACGCATGGAAACCATATTTTACGTTTGCTTTTTTTCCTCGCTATGACATGGGGTGTGGTCAACTGACACGCCGTTTTCGAAAAGTAACAAAATAGTTTCCATGCGGTAATTTAATCGTGTGCATATTCTGTGCCCGGCGTTTTTCTGCATGGAAAAACACTGTGTATGGACGCCGGAACGGCAAAGATGTGCGACATCACTTTTAGCTACAGCGAGGTGCGTGCAAGCAGCATACTTGGAGCAATCTTTGCGCATAATCTTTGCCCGGGATGTTCATGTTTGCACCTGCTGTCTTGCTCATCGTGCGTGCCGCAAAGAGCCGCATGTAGGTAAGCGAAATGCGGGTGCACCGCAGGAGGGCATGCGTGGTCTTGTCGCTGTGCATCTGCACCTTTCCTGTTCAATTGATTAACAGGCGTCCAAATATTTTGCATCAATTCCATAATTCGACTATTATCGAATCATGGAAACCAAAAACGCTATCACTTCCCTTGCCGCGCTCGCGCATGATTCCCGCCTTGCCGTGTTCCGTCTGCTGGTGCAGGCCGGACCTGAAGGCCTGGCCGCCAGTAAAATCAGCGAGGCGCTGGAAATCCCACCGTCCTCACTGTCTTTCCACCTGAAAGAACTGAGCCATGCAGGTTTGCTGACCGGCACCCAGGACGGTCGCTACATACATTACGCAGCCAACTACGACGCCATGAATGGCCTGATCGCCTTCCTGACCGAGAACTGCTGCGGCGGAAATCCGTGCACGCCGGTATGTACTCCGGTATGCGATGACACGAAAACAGCAACGCGCTGATTCCAACAGTTTTTCACTCACTGCAGGTTCATCAAATGTTAGACAAGACTTTTAATGTACTTTTCCTTTGTACCGGCAACTCAGCGCGCAGCATCATGGCGGAAGCCTTGCTGTCGACCATGGGGCATGGCCGCTTTCGGGTTTTTAGTGCGGGTAGCCAGCCGGGCGGCACGGTCAACCCATTTGCCGTCGAACTGGTAAAGACGACCGGCTATCCAAGCGAAAATTTGCGTAGCAAGAGCTGGGATGAATATGCGGCGGATGGCGCGCCGAAAATGGATTTCATCATTACCGTGTGCGACAACGCCGCCGGGGAAGTCTGCCCGATCTGGCCGGGACAGCCGATCTCTGCACATTGGGGTTTTGAAGATCCTGCCGCTGCGCAAGGCAGCGATGAAGAAAAACGTGCAGTCTTCCACAAGGTTTTCAAACAAATCATGGGACGGGTGAATACATTCGTCAGCCTGCCGATCGCCATGCTGGAAAAAAACGCGATTCATCACGAACTGAAAAAGATAGGCGCAAGCAGTGTCTAGTCTGCTCTTCTTGCGCAAGTGCGGGATGTGATGCTGACCGCTTTCCTCATATTTATCGCCACCATCGTTTTGGTGATCTGGCAGCCGCGCGGTTTAAAGATAGGGTGGAGCGCCAGCATAGGTGCTGCGCTGGCATTGCTCAACGGTGTAGTGCTGCCCACAGATATCGCCATCGTGTGGGGCATAGTCTGGAATGCCACCATCAGCTTCATCGCCATCATTATCATCAGTCTGTTGCTGGATGAGGCGGGCTTCTTTGCATGGGCCGCGTTGCATGTAGCGCGCTGGGGGCGCGGCAGCGGACGGCTATTGTTTGCCTATCTGGTTTTGCTGGGCGCACTGGTCGCCGCCTTGTTCGCCAACGATGGCGCTGCATTGATACTGACACCCATCGTGATCGCGATGCTGACGGCATTGCGGTTCAGCCCCGCCGCGACGCTGGCCTTCGTGATGGCAGCGGGCTTTATCGCAGACACCGCCAGCTTGCCACTGGTGGTATCCAACCTGGTGAATATCGTCTCCGCGGATTACTTCAAGATAGGTTTTGCCGAATACGCATCCATCATGCTGCCGGTGAACATGGTGGCGATTGCTGCGACGCTGGGCATGCTCCTGCTCTTCTACCGACGCGACATTCCCGCCAGCTACGATGTCGACAGCTTGCAACTTCCTCGTCAGGTGATACGGGACCCTGCCACTTTCCGCGCCGGATTCTGGGTACTGGGTTTGTTGCTGACGGGCTTTTTCGGCCTGGAACCTATGGGTGTTCCTATCAGCGCGGTGGCGAGTTCAGCCGCCATCATCCTGCTGATAGTGGCTGCGCGCGGCCACCTGATTTCGACGCGCAAGGTGCTGCAGGATGCACCATGGCAGATCGTGCTGTTTTCACTCGGCATGTATCTGGTGGTGTACGGCTTGCGTAATGCAGGCATGACCGATTACCTGGCAATGGTGCTGAATCATTTTGCTGAATACGGTGTGTGGGGTGCTGCACTGGGCACTGGTTTGCTGACGGCTTTGCTTTCTTCGGTGATGAACAATATGCCGACGGTGCTGGTCGGCGCACTGTCGATAGATGCCAGTACTGCACAAGGCGTAGTGCGTAGCGCGATGATTTACGCGAATGTCATAGGCAGCGATCTCGGTCCCAAGATCACGCCCATCGGCAGCCTGGCTACTTTACTCTGGTTACATGTGTTGGCGCGCAAAGACATCCGCATCACATGGGGCTACTACTTCCGTGTTGGCGTCATATTGACCTTGCCAATTTTGCTGATGACCCTGATTGCACTGGCATTGCGTCTGCAATGGACTTTATAAAGCACATCCATCATGAACACATTTGATGATAAAAGCCTGCCCGCGTTTGCGCTGAACCAGATCGACATCCCAACGTCGGAGAAGCTGGCGATGCCTTCACACTACACGCATGCACCGCGCATATTGCTGTTGTATGGCTCATTGCGTGAGCGTTCTTTCAGTCGCTTCCTGACCGAAGAAGCAGCGCGCATCCTGCTGCATTTCGGCGCGGAAGTGCGCATCTTTGATCCGCGCGATTTGCCGATTGCAGGCAGCGTGGCTGAATCGCATCCTAAGGTGGCGGAGTTACGCGCATTGAGTATGTGGTCCGAAGGGCAGGTGTGGTGCAGTCCGGAGCGGCATGGCACGATTACCGCCGTGATGAAAAACCAGATCGACTGGATACCGCTGGAGCATGGCGCGATGCGTCCCAGCCAGGGACGTACGCTGGCGGTGATGCAAGTCAGCGGTGGTTCGCAATCCTTTAATACCGTGAATACGATGAGGGTACTGGGACGCTGGATGCGCATGTTTACGATACCTAACCAGTCATCGGTAGCTAAAGCTTACGACGAATTCGACGCGGCAGGGCGCATGAAGCCTTCGCCATACTACGATCGCCTGTTTGATGTGATGGAAGAGCTATACAAGTTCACGTTGCTGCTGCGCGAACGTAGCGATTACCTGACAGATCGCTATAGCGAACGCAAACAACGTCACGTAGAAGAGTTGAAGTCCACCGCTCCCGCAGTAGATGTGATCTGACCTTACACATGCGGTATTGCTTAATGGCTTATAACAATACCGCTATGGGAAAACTGGCAGATCTCAAGTAGAATCATTTCCATCAAAGTTGGGCTCATCCAGTTCGCTGACTCATTTCCAAGCTGAGTCAGCCAGCTTCAGGTAACGCCAGTCCCGATACCCAACTGGATTCCTGTAGTTCCCGCGATGCATTTCGTGCACCGTATCTTTCCCGCCTACTGATTACCGCGTGCTTTGCAGTTTTGCTGCAAGGCTGCAACACGTGCGTCTGCCGTCAGTGTGCGGGCAAGAACGGATTCCAACTAACCCATCAAAAGGAGTAAAGATCATGATGATCCGTTTGTCCAAAATCGCTATGGTGCTGGCCATGGCCCTGTTCGCATCACTTGTCAGCTTTGGCAATATCACTGACTACCAAACCAACTTTGCGTTTGTGCACCGTGTGTTTCTCATGGATACCACTTTCCCCGGTAACAGTATTACTTACCGTGCGATCGAATCGCCGTTCATACAGCACGCCGGTTACATCTTCATCATCGCGCTGGAAACCGCGACTGCACTCCTGTGCTGGATAGGAGGGTTCAAATTATGGCAAGCGCTGAAGGGCGATAATGTCGCTTTCCGCCGTGCCAAGAAATACGCGATTGCCGGTTTGACGCTGGGTTTCCTGACCTGGCAAGTCGGCTTTATGTCGGTAGGTGGCGAGTGGTTTGGCATGTGGATGTCGAAGGAGTGGAACGGTGTGCCGGATGCCAGCCGTTTCTTTACGACACTGTTGCTGGTGCTGATTTATGTCGTGATGTCGAATGACGATATCGATGAATAAGGCTTGACCTTCCTACGGTGGGAAGGTCTACAGTGTAGTCAGTTGTCCCACTTAAGGAGTCTGGTCATGTATGAATTGCAAGTTGAAGAAATGAGCTGCGGTCATTGCGTAAGCAAAGTGACCAAAACAGTATTGGAAGTAGATGCGTCAGCGAAAGTAGAAGTCGATCTGGCGCAGCGCAAAGTGCGTGTGCAGTCGGATGCTGCGCTGGAAGATATCTCTGAAGCGATCAGCGATGCAGGTTATCCGGTGACTGCCAGCGCTACTGTTTAAAAAGCAGCGCAAAAAACAAAGAGCGAGTTGGCTATGCCACTCGCTCTTTTTTATCGTCTGGGGATTTAATCCTTGCTCGTCAATTCCGGCAGCTGGGTCAGTACATCGTCGCCATATGTACGCAGGACTTCGGAAATGATGACCCGATATCCGTCCAGCCAATTGGCCTGTGCTGCTTTCGCCTGTAAATGTACCGGGTGCTGGATCAGGGCTTGCAGTGAGTCCAGCGTATCCCAGTAGTAAACATTGGACGTCAGTCCGTTGCTGGCATTTTCCCAGCTTTCTTCACCCAGATAGCCGGGCATGGTCTTGGCGGCGTCCGCGATGATGCGATCGAGTCTGTGGAACTCATCATCGAACTGTTTGGTGGCGAAGATAAAAGTAGATGAATACATGGCCGCTATCGGTAGAGATACTGGGACGGCACATTCTAATCCGCAAAACTGAACGCGTATGTATGTTGTGCGCTACAGGGCAGACGCAATCAATGCGAACAACAGCCGCTGCTTTCCTCGCCATCAGCCTGCGCCAGTCCTTGCAGGATAGGGCAATCTGCACGCGCATCGCCATTGCAGGTTTGCGCCAGGTGTTGCAGGGTGTCGCGCATTTCAGTTAATTCCGCCACGCGCTTATTCAGGTCTTCCACATGGGCCAGCGCGATGGCCTTTACATCGGCGCTGGCACGATGTGCGTCATTCCACAGTGACAGCAAGTCGCGGATCTGGTCCAGTGCGAAACCCAGTTTGCGTGCACGCTTGATGAAGCGCAGCGTGTGCAAATCGTTTTCGTTATAAGTGCGGTAGCCAGCGTCGCTACGCGCACTTGGTTTGATCAGCTGGATGCTTTCATAGTGCCGGATCATCTTGGCAGTGATGCCGGATGCATGTGCTGCTTCGCCGATATTCATACTATGTCCTTTCGTTCTGGGTGTTGCTTACTTACTGTCATGCCCGGCGCTCGGATGCCAGCGGCGCAGCAGCAGTGCATTGCTGATCACGCTGACCGAGCTGAAGGCCATCGCCGCACCAGCGAGCATAGGATTGAGCAAGCCGAATGCTGCCAGTGGAATGCCGACCAGGTTGTAGATAAACGCCCAGAACAGGTTCTGGCGGATCTTGCTATAAGTGCGGCGCGAGATATCGATCGCATCTGCGACCAGTGACGGATCGCCACGCATCAGTGTGATACCCGCCGCATGCATCGCAACGTCGGTACCGGTCGCCATCGCAATGCCGACGTGAGCCGCTGCCAGCGCAGGCGCATCATTGATGCCATCGCCCACCATCGCGACGATATGGTCACCCTGTTGCAACTCGGTGATCTTGGCGGTTTTGTCGGCCGGGAGCACTTGTGCGATTACCTGCTTGATGCCGAGTGCGCTACCGACTGCATTCGCGCTGCCGTAGTTATCACCGCTCAGCAACACGGTATCTATGCCGAGTGCATTCAGGCTGGAAATTGCGCGTGGTGCGCTGTCCTTGATTTCATCGGCAAAGGCGATCAGGCCCAGCAATTCCCTGGGCTCATCTGCCAGTGCCAGCCATGAAATTGTATGGCCGGTGTTTTCCAGTTCCTGCGCGCGTTCAGTGAGCGCGCCGCCATTCAGGCCCAGCTCTTCTATCATGCGCGAGCTGCCGAGTTGCAGGCGACGACCATTGATGACGGCGGCGACACCGCGGCCGGGCAAGGCTTGTACTTCGCTGACCGGCAGCAGTTCTATATTGTCTTTGCGTGCGGATTCGATGACTGCATGTGCCAACGGATGCTCGCTGCCGTTCTGGATGGTGGCGGCCAATTGCAACAAGGTCTTGGCTGGTATGCCATTGCCTTGCATCGCCGCGACTTGCGGTTTGCCCAGGGTCAGGGTGCCGGTTTTATCGAACACGACGGTATTGACGCGATGGACTGTTTCCAGCGCTTCCGCATCCTTGATCAGGATGCCGGCTTTCGCGGCGACGCCGGTGCCAGCCATGATGGCGGTCGGAGTCGCCAGGCCGAGCGCACATGGACAGGCGATGACGAGCACGCTGACCGCATTGATGATGGCGGTTTCCATACCGGCACCGGCCAGCCACCAGCCGATCAGGGTGGCGAGTGCGATCAGCAAAACGATAGGGACGAAGATCGCACTGACTTTGTCGACCAGACGCTGGATAGGTGCTTTCGCCGATTGGGCGTTCTCTACCATGCGGATGATGCGTGACAAAGTGGTCTCGGCACCGACGGCGTCGGTACGCACCAGCAGCAAGCCATCCGCATTGATGGAAGCACCGGTTACTTTGGCGCCGACCTGTTTGACCACCGGCAGGCTTTCACCTGTAATCAGCGATTCATCGACCTGGCTATTGCCTTCGATGATGGTGCCGTCTACCGCGATGCGTTCACCGGGGCGTACCACCACGATGTCGCCGACCTTGACCGAATCGATAGCCACATCGGTATCCACACCATCGCGGCGTACGCGGGCAGATTCGGGACGCAGTTTTTGCAGCGCGCGGATGGCGGAGGCGGTTTGTTTCTTGGCACGTGCTTCCAGCCATTTGCCGAGCAGGATCAGGGTGATGACGACGACTGACGCTTCAAAGTAGAGATGCGGCATATGGTCGGGCATCGCGGTCAGCAGTAAATAGATGCTCAGACCGTAAGCAGCGCTGGTGCCCAGCGCGACCAGCAAGTCCATATTGCCGGTGCCTGCCTTGACTGCGTGCCAGCCTGCTTTATAGAAGCGCGCACCGAGCCAGAACTGCACCGGGGTTGCCAATGCCCATTGCAGCCAGCCCGGCAACATCCATTCGATACCGAAGGGTTGCAGGAACATCGGCAGTACCAGCGGGATGGCGATCAGGGCGGAGTACATGACCGGCAGCCAGTCTGGGGCCGATTTCTGTTCGCTTGCCTGTTGTGTGGTTGGTGATTTGGTCAGCGGCAGCGCTGCGCCATAGCCAGCTTTTTCTACTGCCGCGATCAGGGCTGAGTTGCTGGTGCCGCGATTGACTTTGACTTGTGCGCGGTCGGTGGCGAGGTTGATGCTGGCGTCGAGTACGCCATCAACCTTGCGCAAGGCTTTTTCGACACGGCCAGCGCAAGAGGCGCAGGTCATGCCTGTGATGTCGAGCGTGACTTCTTCCTGCGGTACTTCGTAGCCCGCTTTTTCAATTGCCTGCCGGATCATGTCGGCCTGGACTTGCGAGGTCGCCTCAACCGCGACTGAATCGGTGGCGAGATTGACACTGGTTTGTTGCACGCCGGGTATGGCATTGATGGCTTTTTCCACGCGGGATGCACAGGACGCGCAGGTCATGCCCGCCACATCAAGGGTGATGCGACGGAGATTGTTTGCAGCTGTTTGTGACTGGGCGGTCGTCATGATGGACTCACTGGTGACTGTAGATGTAAGCAGTGTCGACCTTACCATGATGGGAAGGTCAAGGGCTTTTTTCAAGGGTGGCGAAGAATAGTTAGTCCCGAAGAATAGAGGCGAAAATCAATGTGAGTATGTACTCACTATTAATTCCTTCATTGCAGGCAATGATGAAATCAAGAGATACGGATACAAACCTGGGTGAGAATATTCCTTATAAATAGGAATGATACGCATTATAATTACGCGATCTGCGTTGCCCGCAGCGCTCTCCAGCGTGGGTGACTACCTACACTTATATAGATACTGACCATCATGTTGCGTGGATTATTTGTCTTATTGCATCGCTGGTGTGGCCTGACGATTGCACTGTTCCTGCTGATCTCCGGCTTGACCGGTGCGGTGATTTCCTGGGACCACGAGCTGGATGAATGGCTCAATGACTCGCTGTTCAAAGTGGACAGCCGCGGTCCTTATAAGCAATCGATGGATCTGGTCAAGGTGGTCGAGCAAGCTGATCCACGTGCCACCGTGACCTTCATGCCTTTGCAGTTTGAGGAAGGTCACTCGGCCTTGTTTGGTGTGAGTGCCAAGGTTAATCCGGCTAGCGGTCGTTTGTATGAGCTGGGTTATAACCAGGTATTTGTCGACCCGGTCGCCGGACGCATAGTCGGCCAGCGCGAGTGGGGCGCGGTATCGTTGTCACGTGAAAACCTGCTGCCTTTCCTCTACAAACTGCACTACAGCCTGCACATCCCGGAAATGTGGGGCATAGATGAGTGGGGTGTCTGGTTCATGGGCATTATCGCCATCATCTGGGTGGTCGATTGCTTCTTTGGCTTCTATCTGACTTTACCGGTACGACGTGAAAAGAAACTGGCAGCAGTGCAAGCCGGTGGCAACGACAATCGCAAAACCTGGTGGCAACGCTGGCAACCGTCATGGCGTGTGCGCTGGAGTGGCGGTTCGTACAAACTCAATTTCGATTTGCACCGCGCATTCAGCCTGTGGACCTGGGGCTTGCTCTTCATCCTGGCGTTCACTGCGTTCTCGCTGAATCTGTATCGCGAAGTGTTTTATCCGGTGATGTCGCTGGTGTCGAAAGTGACGCCTGGTCCCTTCGATGTACGTACCCCGGTTAATCCGAAGCATCCTATATTGCCTGTCCTCAGCTTCCCGGATGCGATACAGAAAGCGACCGCCGAAGCGAATCAGCGTGGCTGGAAAGAGCCTATCGGCAGTGTGTTTTACTCAAATACCTTCGGGATCTATGGCGCCAGCTTCTTCCATCCTGGCGATGACCACGGTGGTGGCGGGGTAGGGCCAGCGGCGCTGTACTTCGATGGCAAGAATGGTTCTTACCTCGGTAATCGTTTGCCGTGGCAGGGTACGGCAGCAGATATTTTCCTGCAAATGCAGTTCCCGTTGCATTCAGGACGCATCCTCGGTTTGCCGGGACGCATCCTGATTTCGCTCATGGGCTTGCTGGTTTCTATGCTGAGTATCACCGGTGTGGTGATCTGGTGGAAGAAACGCAAGGCGCGTGTCCGTTCCGAAATTCAGGTACGTAACGCCGTCATCGCCAAAGGCGATTTGCCACAGGCGACTGCTTAATCCCGTCCTATATACATAGGGTCGGGCGAGACATAAGCGACGATGCGCCGGTTCAACAGTCCGGGCGGCGCAACCAGTTGCAGGTCGAAGGATGTGACGGTGAAGCCGACATAGAAATGCCAGGCAAAGGATTTGTCACCGACCACGAAGTTGATGATTTCACCGCCTTCGACATTCACCCATTTGGTATCAGGTGTAATCACGATGGTGCGTATTGCCGCTGCAGCGGTGGATGGGTAGCCGAGCAAATCGACGCGGGTCGTTTCGGAAAATGCCGGTGCGCTGAGCATCATGCATGCGGTAAAGGCGAGGGTAAGTAATCTGGTCTGCATGGCAGCCTCCGGGCGTGGGTAGTACTTGTTCTGTAACGTCTTCTGCAACTTATGCTGCAAAGGTGCTCCGTTTAGAGCGCCGATTCATCATACAGGTTCCACTGTTTCTCCATCGCATGCCTTGCATGACATAGCCGGCAAGCATCCGCGTTTCACGCGACAATATATCTTTTTGATATATCCAAAGCCAAAATGGATGATTTACAAGCGCGGCGCGGGTGACTAACATCGCGCTGTAGCGTAGGTCGCGCGTAGCTCGTGCATCCTTGCGTGAGACATCTGGCTTATAAAGGAATCCTATGCCCGGCTCCAAACGAAAACATTTATCCGCACTCGCCTTGCTGGGCGCGCTGGCCATACAGCCACTGTGGGCGGCTGATCTGAAGATCGCCTTGTCCGCCGATGTCTCCTCCCTCGATCCGCACTATCTGAACATCGCACCTAACGTTGCTTTCTCTTCGCACATATTTGATGCATTGGTGAATGTAGATGCCAACGGAAAACTGGTGCCGGGCCTAGCGACGTCGTGGCGCGCCGTCGACGCGACCACCTGGGAATTCAAGCTGCGGCACGATGTGAAGTTTCATGACGGCTCCAAATTCACCGCCGAAGACGTGGTGTTCTCTCTGGATCGTCCGGCCAAGCTGACGAATAGCCCCGGCCCTTACACGGCTTACACCAAACAAATCGTTGCGAAGAAAATCGTCGATCCTTATACCGTGCGCCTCAGCACTGCGACACCTTATGGTCCGCTGGCACTCGATGTAAGCGCCATCTTCATCGTCTCGAAGAAAGCGGCAGAGAAAGCCAGCACCGAAGATTTCAACAGCGGCAAAGCATTGATAGGCACCGGCCCGTATAAATTCGTCAGTTTCAAACGCGGTGACCGTATCGAGGTCGCGCGCAATGATAGTTACTGGGGCGGCAAATCGGACTGGGATAAAGTCAGCTTCCGCATCATTACCAACTCCGCACCGCGACTGGCCGCTCTGCTGTCCGGCGACGTCGATGCAATCGAAGGTGTGCCGACCGCCGATCTGAGCAAGCTGAAAGGCAACGCCAAATTCAAGCTGGAACAAAAGATTTCATGGCGCACCATCTTCTGGGAAATCGATCAATCCGAACGCAGCTCACCATTTGTGACAGACAAGGCAGGCAAACCCTTGCCTAGCAATCCTTTGCGTGACGTCCGTGTACGCCAGGCGATTTCCAAGTCCATCAATCGCAAGGCGCTGGTAGATCGTACGATGGAAGGCCTGGCAGTACCGGCATCGAATATCGTCGCGCCCGGTTTGCTCGGTTACAACGATGCGTTGAAAGTGGAAACCTACGATCCGGAAGGTGCGAAGAAATTGCTGGCCGAAGCCGGTTATCCGAATGGCTTCGCGCTGACGCTGCACGGTCCGAACGACCGCTACATCAATGACGCACAAGTGGTGCAAACCGTCGCGCAATTCCTCAATCGCATAGGCATACAAACCAAGGTCGTCACTTTGCCGCTGTCGGTATACTTCAGCAAGGCACGGGCTGGTGAGTTCAGTGTCGCGCTGCTGGGCTGGGGCACACTGGCCGGGGACTTCGGTTTGCGTACGCTGGTCGGCGCCTCGAATCCGGACACCGGCTGGGGCACCTGGAACTGGGGCAAGTACAGCAATCCGGCACTGGACAAGCTGATTGCTTCTTCGCTCGGCTCGGTCGACCAGGCCAAGCGCGCCAGCTACGCACAGGAAGCGGCAGCCGTCGCGATGAAGGATTATGCGGTCGTGCCTTTGCATCATCAATATGCGACCTGGGCAATGCGCAAGGGCTTGAAGTACACTGCGCGTACCGATGAATTCACTTTTGCACATCAGTTCCACCCAGAATAAATCCAGCGTGCTGTCTGCTTGCGCTCGTCAACTCGCGGGCGGAACCTGAACCATGTTTGATTTCATCCTGCGTCGCCTCGGACAAAGCATACTGGTGCTGGTCGTCATGTCCTTGCTGGTATTTGTTGGCGTCTATGCGATCGGCAATCCTATCGACATCTTGCTCAGCCCGGATGCGGATCAGGTCGAACGCGCCCGCACCATCGCGGCCTTCGGCCTGGACAAGCCCTTGTGGCTGCAATATTTCATCTTTATCCAGAATGCCGCCAGCGGCGACCTCGGTCGCTCTTTTGCGTTCGGTACTTCCGCGCTGGGTCTGATATTGGAGCGCTTGCCAGCGACGATGGAACTGGCAGTGTGCGCGATCCTGATGTCCATCGTGCTCGGCATACCGCTGGGTTTGTGGGCTGGCCTGCGTCCTAACAGCTGGACCGGTAAAAGCATCATGGCAGTATCGATATTGGGATTTTCGCTACCGACCTTCTGGGTCGGGCTGATGCTGATCATGGTGTTTGCAGTGCAGCTGGGCTGGTTGCCGGCCAGCGGGCGCGGTGAAACGACCCTTTTACTCGGCATACCGGTCAGCTTCCTGAGCTGGGATGGTTTGAAGCATTTGCTCTTGCCTGCCTTCAATCTCGCGCTCTTCAATATTGCACTGGTGATACGCCTGACGCGAGCCGGTGCGCAGGAAGCCTTATTGCAGGACTATGTAAAGTTTGCACGCGCCAAGGGGCTGCGCAATAGCCGCATCATAGGCGTGCATGTACTGAAGAACATCCTCATACCCATCGTCACCGTGATTGCCTTGCAGTTCGGTTCCATCATTGCGTTTGCGATTGTCACCGAATCGGTCTTTGCCTGGCCCGGTATGGGCAAGTTGATCATCGATTCGATACGCGTGCTGGATAGACCCGTCATCGTTGCTTACCTGATGCTGATTGTGGCGCTGTTTATCCTGATTAACCTGATAGTCGATGTCGTGTATTCGCTGCTGGATCCGCGTGTACGCTTGTCGGATGCGAAGGGCTGATGATGGACGCTACGATCACAGTTACCCGCATTGAAACGCCATTCCGGCGTTTTGCGCGCAATTTCTTTGCCAGCAAAGTCGCGACGCTGGGGTTCATCGCCTTGCTGCTGATCGTGCTGGCGGCGATCTTTGCACCTGTCATCGCACCGCAAAATCCGTACGACCTGGCGCAGATAGATATCATGGATTCGCGACTCGAACCGGGTACGCAAAACTTCGACCACAGCCTGACGTACGTACTGGGTACCGATGAGCAGGGGCGGGATATGCTGTCGGCGATACTGTATGGCGTACGTATTTCCATCATCGTCGGCGTCGTGAGTACCGTGATTGCCTTGCTGATAGGTTTGACGCTGGGCTTGTTCGCCGGTTACTTCGGCGGCCGGGTGGAAAGCCTGATCATGCGCATCGCCGATATCCAGTTATCGTTCCCGCCTATTCTGGTGGCGCTGATCCTGCTGGCATTGATGGGGCCGGGCGTAGGCAAAATCATCATCGCGCTGGTCGCGGTGCAATGGGCGTATTACGCACGCACTGCGCGCAGCGCGGCACTAGTCGAACGCAAGAAAGAATATATAGAAGCCGCCAGCGGCCTCGGTTTATCGCCGTTGCGCATCGTCTTTCATCACCTGTTACCGAACTGCCTGCCACCGCTCATCGTGATCGCTGCCTTACAGGTGGCGTCGGCGATTTCACTGGAGGCGACCTTGTCCTTCCTCGGCATAGGCTTGCCCGTAACTGAACCGTCGCTGGGTTTGCTGATTGCGAATGGCTTTGATTACATGATGTCCGGTAAATACTGGATTAGCCTGTTCCCGGGCATCGCCTTGTTACTGACTGTAGTCGCCATCAACCTGGTTGCCGACCAATTGCGCGACGTGCTGAATCCACGTCTGCAAACACAATGACGATACCGACCCTCACTGTACAAAATCTGCAGATGCACTTCTCTGCACGCGAAGGCGTGGTGAAAGCGGTGGAGGATGTGTCCTTCTCGGTCGCGCCGGGCCAGATCATGGGCCTGGTGGGTGAGTCTGGCTCGGGCAAGTCTATGACCGCGTATTCGATCATGGGCCTGATCGACCCACCGGGCAAGATAGTTGGCGGCAAGATCATGCTGCGCGAACAAAACCTGCTGGAGCTATCGCCGGAAGCGATGCGTCGTGTACGCGGCAACCGCGTCGCGATGATTTTCCAGGATCCGATGATGACGCTGAATCCGGTCTTGCGTATCGATACGCAAATGATGGAAGCGGTGCTGGCGCATCAGGATGTCAGCAAGGCGACTGCGCGCGCAATGGCACGTGATGCTCTGGCGCGGGTTGGTATCGCGTCGCCGGATGAGCGCTTGCTGGCGTATCCGCATCAATTCTCCGGCGGCATGCGGCAACGGGTGGCGATTGCCATCGCGCTGCTGAATAAGCCTGACCTGATTATCTGCGATGAGCCGACCACCGCACTGGACGTCACGATACAGGGACAGATCCTGTACGAGATGCAAAAGCTGTGTCGTGAATCCGGCACCGCACTGATCTGGATCACCCATGACTTGTCGGTGATCGCCGGACTGGCCGATGCCTTGTGCGTGATGTACGCAGGCAAGGTGGTCGAAAGCGGGACTGTGCAACAAGTACTGGAACAAACGCGCCATCCATATACGCATGGCTTGATTGCCTCGTCGCCATCGCGCAATGTAGCTGGTCAAGCTCTGCGCCAGATCCCGGGCATGACGCCATCCCTGCTCAACCTGCCGTCCGGTTGCGCCTTCCGCACGCGCTGTGATCGTGCGACTGAACAGTGTGCGCAAACGCCGCCTTTATCCACACATGGCACGCATACTTTGCGTTGCTTCCATCCGGTGTCGCAGGCAGTGGAGGTGACGCATGGATAAAGCTTTGCTGGAGCTGCGTGATGTCAGCAAGCGTTTCGTCAAACCGCCGGATACGGCGGCGCGTATAGCTAAAGTATTCGGTGCGCAACGCGCAGCAGAAGTTGTGCATGCCGTAGATCATACGAACCTGAGCATACAGTCCGGTGAAGTAGTCGGACTGGTTGGTGAGTCAGGTTGCGGCAAATCCACGCTGGGACGTATGACAGTCGGTTTGCATAGCCTGTCTTCCGGTACTCGCTGGTGGCAAGGTGAGGACATGGCACAGCTGTCCGGCGGTGAGTTGCGTCGCAAGCAATTGGCCATGCAAATGATTTTCCAGGATCCGTATGCATCACTGAATCCGCGCATGCGCATACAGGACATCGTGGGTGAAGCACCGCTGGCGCATGGCATGGTGACGCGGGCAGAACAGAAGGACTATGTCGCCAACCTGTTGCAAAAGGTTGGGCTGGACCCGGCACTGGTGCGTCGCTTTCCGCATCAATTCTCTGGCGGGCAGCGTGCGCGTATAGGTATCGCACGTGCACTCGCGGTGAAGCCGGAGTTACTGGTATGTGATGAAGCAGTGGCGGCGCTGGATGTATCGATACAGGCGCAAGTGCTGAACCTGTTTATAGAATTGCGGAATGAGCTGAAGCTGACTTATCTCTTCATCAGCCACGACCTGGGCGTAGTGCGACATATCTCGGATCGTGTCGTCATCATGTACCTTGGTCGCATCGTGGAATCGTCACTGACTGCTGAATTGTTTGCACAAGCAAACCATCCGTATACCAGCGCCTTGCTGGCTTCCGCACCCAAACTGGAAGTAAAGAAAATCGATTTTGTTGCAGTTAAAGGCGAGATCCCGTCGCCGCTACATCCGCCTTCAGGTTGTCACTTCCATCCGCGTTGCCCGCATGCGATGCCGCGTTGCAGCGTCGAACAACCCGCGCTGAAAGAGATCGCGCCGCAGCACTTTTCTGCCTGCCATCTGAACGACGTGGCTTAAGCCGCGGTCTGCTTGCGATTGATATAGCGTCGTGACAGTGCTTCCAGCGGACCTTGCGTATGCGTACTGAGCCACCAGCGACTTAATAGCAATTGCAGCAACATGATGGCGAAGGCGATCAGCATCCATCCGGCCGGCGACCAGCTGGCTCCCAGACCGAAACCAAATCCCTGTATCAATACCGAACACAGCAGCGATTGCATCAGGTAATTGCTGAGCGCCATGCGACCTACCGGTGCCATCCAGTCGGCCAGCCAACGCTGGGTGCCGGAACCAGCCAGCATCAGACATGCGACATAAGCCGCAGCCAGGCAGCTGCCGCCGACCGGCAGCCATGCATATGCAATATAAGAGTAGGGTGACGGATGCAAAGGATCGATCGCCTCTGCCAGGATCAGCGTGGCCCAGATCAGGTTGAATGGTATGCCTATTGCAAATCCGGCCAGGCGCACGCGCCGCCAGAAAATAGTGTGACGCCACGGTTGCGTCAGCCAGCCGCGTCTCACCGATATCAGGCCGAGCAGGAACAGCACGGCGATATGCGGCAGGATGAAAACGGATTGGGTGGTTACCGAGATGTAATCACGTACACGCTGCACTGCGATGCTGAGGTAGCCGCCGTAGGTATAGGTGGTGCGCGCGGCCTCCACTGCATAGGCCTCATTTTTACTTTGCGCGATCAGATCATCACTGCTGAAAAGTTGCGTGCCGAAGAAGACATTCAGCAGCAGAAGGGCAGCAAATATACCGAGCCAGACGTACAGATGCTTGCGCACCCGGCGCAGTTTCGCATTCGCCAGACCGGACAGTACCCAGAATCCGGCGATCGCATACACGGTTAGGATGTCGCCGAACCAGATCAGTACGCCATGCACGACGCCGCAAGCCAGCAACCACTTCATCCGGCGGCGGTATAGCTGCTCGGCATCGCTCCAGCGCCCCAGCTTTTCCTTGGCCGAGCGTGCGATGAGGACAAAGCTGGCACCGAACAGGAAAGCGAATATCGGATAAAACTTTTGTTCGGCGAAGAAGGCGACGAAAGCGACCGACAGGATATCGAACAGGCTGGCATCAACTGGCAGCACGCCATAACGCAGGGAGTTGAAACCCCAGATAAATGAAAAGACATTGACCAGCAGGATGCCGAACACGGCTATGCCGCGCAAGGCATCTATATGCGCATGGCGCGCGTAATTGGTCGGAGCGGAGGGAGGATTCATGGTTGCTTGCCAGTGTGCATGGAGCTACAGGTCGCAGCATAGTGCGACCTGTCAATTCGGTACAACGGGTTTAATCTGATACGAGTGCGCCGGATGCGGCATCTGTTTCATTGGCTGCGGCCAGCCGGGCTTCATGTCTTTGCGACAGTACCCAGGTGAATTCGGCACCGAGCAAAAAAATTTGCGCCGAATAATAAATCCATGCGAGCAGGACTACCAGCGAACCGGCAGCGCCAAAGCCGGAGGCCATATTGGTTTTGCCGAGGTAGAGACCGATCAGGGTTTTGCCGACACTGAACAGCAAGGCAGTAATGACTGCGCCGAACCAGACATCGCGCCAGGCGATAGTCGCACGTGGCATGAATTTATAAATCATCGCAAATAGCGTGGTGATGACGCCGAAGGATACGGCCAGGTTCAATAGATGCAACACGATGGTCCAGTCGCCCAGCATGCTGCCCCACCATTTGCCGAGCGCGGCCAGCGCCGCGCTGAGTATCATTGATACCAGCAGCATAAAGCCCAGACCCATCACCATGCCGAAAGACAACAGACGGGTGAAAACGAATTTCCAGATGCCACCGCTGTTGTTGTCAGCTGAAACTTTCCAGATACGGTTTAGTGCGCTCTGCAATTCGCCGAACACCGCGGTCGCACCTATCATCAGCGTCAAGGTACCCAGAGTGGCGGCGATGATGCCCTGGCCCGGCTGGCTGACGGAGCGCAAGATACCTTCTACGGCCGCTGCACCGGTATCGCCGACCAGGCCGCGCAGTTGCGAGATGATTTCTCCTTGTGCCGTGTTTTGGCCGAAGAAGAAGCCTGCAATCGCGATCACGATGATCAGCATTGGTGCAAGGGAAAAGATCGTGTAATACGCCAGTGCGGCGCCCATACTCGGTGCAAAATCCTGTAACCAGGCTTGTACCGCTTCTTTGGTCAATGACCAGGCATCTTGCAGGTGCGTTGTTTTCATTGTTGGCGTCGCTTTCTGCGGTGATCGGCAATTCGAGTTTTTTAATTTCTCTGCTGCAGTTTCCCGGATTGTACCGATAGTTGGGCTGTGATGTTGCCGCCCCCGTGATGGCATAAGAATTGCTGCCGGGTAAAGACAGATGCGATGTGATGCGCGCGGCCTGCTATGCTGAACTATCTGCCGTTCATAGTCCGCCATATTTCCATGCCGCGCCGCCATCATCACCATGTCTACGTCGTCGAATTATCGACCGATGTGCTCTACGAAGCTCGTTTTAAAAAGGCGAATCCGGATTACATCCCGGGTAAGCCCTGTGTCTACGTTGGCATGACCGGGCTGGACCCGGACCTGCGCTTCGATAAACACAAGGCAGGTATACAGAGCAATCGATACGTCGAGAAGTTCGGTTTACGTCTGTTACCGGAGCTATATGCGGTGTACAACCCTATGCCGTATGAGGCTGCATGCGAGATGGAGGTAGAGCTGGGCATCGCGCTGCGTGAAGCGGGCTACGGCGTGTGGCAGGCATGATGCTGCAAAAAAACATTTAGACGCGGAACCATTCCAGTTTTGACAAGGTCAGACTGGGACTCATTCCGCAAATACCTGTGTGTGTTACCGGATATTTGCGGCCTGAGTTCTGGTATGACTGCTGGGTTGCGATTCAAAAGGCGCTGCAACAACCAGGGATGCCCGGGCACAATCCGGGTGATTTCGCAGCAGTTATCGTCTTTTGTCCATCCCATCGGCGACGAAAGGTCAATCTTGCTTAGCTCCGTGAAGCGCATCGCGTGGAGTGTAAGCACTTTTCAAATTGGATGTGTATAGCAACTAATTGCAACGAAATGCTACGGCGACTTGATGCAATTAATCGGGATACACATCTTTGCTCCGTGCAAACCTGCATATCTGCAGTAGCGACGGAGGTCTGATAGCCAGCATGGAGCGGACAGTTTGTTTAGATTGGAAATCATGTTCTGTAGTTTATTTACACCCGTGCGGGCCGGTCAGCGCATCGCGTTGCTGGTTCTTGCACTTATTCCCTGTATTCCTGCGTTTGCGTTTGAATTCAACGACGTCGCGAAGAAAGCCAAGCAGTTATCGACTAGCTCCTACAAGGCACCACAGAAAAATATTTCGAAAGCCCTGGAGAATCTGAATTACGACCAATACCGCGATATCCGCTTCAAACCTGAGCGTGCATACTGGCATGCAGACAAATTACCGTTCGAGCTGACCTTCTTCCATCAGGGTCGCCAATTCGAAAGCCCGGTGCGCATCAACGAAATCGTCGGTAAACGTGCGCGTGCGATTCCATTCGATCCCAAAGGCTTCAACTACGGTGCCAACAAGTTGACACCACATGACCTCAAACATCTGGGCTATGCCGGTTTCCGCGTGCATTACGCGATCAACACTCCAAAATATAAAGATGAAGTAGCAGTCTTCCTGGGCGCAAGTTATTTGCGTGCGGTTGGTAAAGGCCAGATCTATGGCTTGTCCGCACGCGGGCTGGCGGTCGATACCGCTCTGAACTCCGGTGAGGAATTTCCAAAGTTCGTGGAGTTCTGGATAGAGCGTCCGACTGCAAACAGCAAGCAGTTGACTATCTACGCCTTGCTCGACTCGCGCCGTGTAACCGGTGCATATCGTTTCACGATCAAACCGGGCGAACAAACGGTGACAGATGTGAAGTCGCAGCTCTACCTGCGTGAGAATGTGACCAAGCTCGGCATTGCACCGTTGACCAGCATGTATTTCTTTGGCGAGAACCAGCGTTCGACCACCGAAGATTACCGTCCGGAGGTGCATGACTCGGATGGTTTGTCGATACAGTCGGGTACCGGTGAATGGATCTGGCGTCCGCTGGTGAATCCGAAACGCTTGCTGGTGACTTCGTATAGTTTGAGCAATCCGACCGGTTTTGGTCTGATGCAGCGTGATGAAAAGCAAAGCAGTTATGAAGACCTGGAGTCGCGCTACGAAGCACGGCCGAGTGCGTGGGTAGAACCAAGCGGCAAGTGGGGCGCGGGTCGCGTGGAGCTGGTACAGATACCGACTCCGGATGAGTTCAACGACAACATCGTCGCTTACTGGGTACCCGATGTTATTCCTAAGCCGGGCACTGCCATCAATCTGGATTACCGCCTGTACTGGAACAAGAGCTCGCAACAGCGTCCCCCTTTGTCCTGGGTAAGCCAGACACGACGTGGCCATGGCCACTTGCGCAAACCGGATGACAGCACTGCGCTGTTCGTTGATTTCGAAGGACCTATCTTCAAGAAGCTGCAGGCTAACGCCAAGATAGAATTCCGCGCCTCGTCGGATAGCAATGGCGAAATCCTGGAAGCACATACCTACCGCAATGAAGCGACCGGCGGCTGGCGCGCTGCGCTCAGGGTCAAGCGTATAGACGACAAGAAACCGATAGAACTGCGCGGCTTCCTGCACACCAACAACACAACTCTGTCGGAAACGTGGAGTTATATCTTGCCGGCGGATTAATGGACGCGCCCCGTATTCCGACCCAGTGTCGGCATTACCTCGATCACCTGGCCTTGCCGGAGCAGGAACGGCGTGCACTGGAAGAGCAGCTGGAACAGAGTGCGACATTTTCCACGCGCGTAGCGATGGGTGATTTGCATAATGCGCTGGCAGGTGAACATGCAAATCCTGATAACCCGGCGCTGGGTTCGGTGCTAGCACGTACCTGGCTGGCGCTGGCACCGAAGACAGCGGATAAGGCGTCAGGTAAGACAATACCAGCCGCAGCGCTCAGTGATGAGGCCGGTGTACCTTTAAGCATTGCACCGCCTATCAACCGCGCTTCGATGGTGCCGGAACCCTGGGGCGCCTTGAATCCGCTGACGCGCTGGGTGCAGAGTATCTTCAAGCGACAACCGAAAAAATCACCGCCCGCCACTGATACGGTGACACCTGCCAACGATGGTGCAAAAGGCGGCACCCGTCGTCTGGTTTTGCTCCTGCTGATGCTGGGTCAGACCGGGCTGGCTACTTATTACATGAGTAGCGTCTTGCCGTATCAGGGCAAGCAGCCATTGGAAATAGCGATGCTGGCTTTGTTTGCCCTGCTGTTCTGTTGGGTTTCGGCTGGCTTCTGGACTGCGATGACCGGTTTCATTCTGCTGGCTCGTGGCAAGGATCCCCACTTGATTTCCCGGACGGCGGTGACGGACGGACCGATAGACGCGGCTGCGCGTACCGCGATCGTGATGCCTATCTGTAATGAAGATGTGGCGCGGGTGTTTGCCGGCTTGCGCGCGACCTATGAGTCGGTAGAAAAAACCGGACAGCTGGACAGATTCGATTTCTATGTATTGAGCGATAGCAGCAATAGCGACACCTGCGCCGATGAAGTCGCCGCCTGGGCCATGCTATGCAAGACGATTAATGGCTTTGGTCGTATCTTCTATCGTCGTCGCCAGCGCCGGGTACGCCGCAAGAGCGGCAATATCGATGACTTCTGCCGCCGCTGGGGCAAGAACTACCGCTATATGGTGGTGCTGGATGCCGATAGTGTGATGAGTGGCGATTGCCTGACCAAGCTGGTGCAATCGATGGAAGCGAATCCGGATGCCGGCATTATCCAGACTGCGCCACGCGCGGCGGGTCGCGATACTTTATATGCGCGCATCCAGCAATTTTCGACGCGCGTGTACGGCCCCTTGTTTACCGCTGGCCTGCATTATTGGCAGTTGGGTGAATCGCATTACTGGGGACACAACGCCATCATCCGCATGCAGCCTTTCATTGAGCATTGCGCCTTGTCGCTATTGCCGGGCAAAGGTCCGTTTGCAGGTGAAATCCTGTCACATGATTTCATCGAAGCTGCACTGATGCGCCGTGCTGGCTGGAAAGTCTGGATCGCCTACGATCTGGATGGCAGTTATGAAGAGATGCCGCCTAACTTGCTGGATGAGTTGAAGCGCGATCGTCGCTGGTGCCAGGGCAATCTGATGAACTTCCGCCTGTTTCTGTCCAAGGGCATGCATTCCGTACATCGCGCGGTATTCGTCACTGGTGTGATGGCTTATCTTTCTGCACCGTTGTGGTTCCTGTTCCTGATACTGTCGACCGGTTTGCTGATGCAACACACGCTGACAGAGCCTATCTACTTCACCGAGCCGTGGCAGTTATTCCCGAACTGGCCGCAATGGCATCCGGAAAAAGCGTTGGCCTTGTTCAGTGCCACAGCGACTTTGCTATTCCTGCCCAAGATCCTGAGTGTGCTGTTGATCTGTATGCAGGGTGCACAGCAGTTTGGTGGGCGGCTGCGCTTGGTCGGCAGCATGTTGATCGAAATGTTTTTCTCGATGTTGCTGGCACCGGTGCGCATGCTGTTTCACACGCACTTTGTGATCGCTGCCTTCATGGGTTGGGCGCTGCGCTGGAAATCGCCGCCGCGTGAAGATGCCGAGACCAGTCCCGGTGAAGCGATACGCAAGCATGGCTTTCATACGCTGCTGGGCCTGACCTGGGGCGGCATTATCTTCTGGCTGAATCCGACCTTCCTGCCTTGGTTGCTGCCTATAGTCGGTTCGCTGGCAGTGGCGATTCCGGTGTCGATTTATTCCAGCAAGGTTTCCAACGGTTTGCGTTTCCGTCGCAAGAAGCTGTTCCTGATACCGGAAGAAGCGCAGCCACCAGTGGAATTGCAGGATATGGTTGCCTATGTCAAAGCCGCACCGCGCAGCATGAACTTTGTCGATGCAGTGGTCGATCCACGCTTCAATGGAGTGATGTGCGCCAGCAGCTATATGCATGCGCATCGTTCGCTGGAAGCGCAGCGCAGGCGCAAGGATCAGATACAGGACGCAGTGAAGAATGGCCCGACCACTTTGCCGGACGGGCAAAAGAATGGCTTGCTGGCTGATCCAGTCTTCCTGTCGCAACTGCATCTGGACGTCTGGTCATCCGAGCAGGCGCATCCGGGCTGGTTCAAACATTTGCGTGAAGCGAATGAGAAAGAACAACTGAGTTTGCGCCACGCCGGGCGCGGTGCGCTGGGTTTGGAAGAAAGAAAACAACCCGCCTGATTCCCGCGATGACGACATGATGCCGCTACCCTCCTTAAGCAGGAGCAGTAGCGGCATTTTTGTATGTGCCTCCGCTCTTGTCATCCGCAGGCAGGAAGATACGGAAGGTACTGCCACCGTTGGCGCTATCCAGTAGTTCCAGCGTGCCGCCATGTCGTTCGATCAGGTGACGCGCCAGCGTCAGGCCGAGGCCGGTGCCAGTTTTGCTGCCGGTGACACGGCCACGGTAATAGCGATTAAAGATTTTCTCGCGCTCATCGGCGGCGATGCCAGGGCCATTGTCGGTGACGTCAATATGCCAGCCTGAGGCTACCGGTTCTGCACGCAGCACCACGGTACTACCACTCGGTGTGTATTTGACCGCATTGTTCAGCAAGGTGCTGATGACCAGGCGCAGGATGTCGGCGTCCGCGCGGACTGGTTTTTTGACGCGTTCCGAATCGATCAACAGTTTATGGTTGTCGGTAAATGGCTTGGCCATATTGACCGCATCTTCGAGTAACAGGTGCAAAGTCGTATCGGTCGCTTGTACGCCCTGACCAAACATTTTCAATCGTTCACTGCTGAGGTAATGCGTGAAGAGTGAGGACAGTCTTTCTGTCGCACGATGGATTTTTTCCAGACGCAGCGGTGCCTTGGCAGATCCCTGTTCACCTTCACGTGTCATGTTTTGTGCAGCGGCATCGATCACGGCGAGTGGGGTGCGTAGTTCATGTGACACCATTGCGATGAATTGCTGCTGTTCTTCATGCGCGGCACGTTCCTGTGCCAACGCCTTTTCTACTTCTTCCATCGCTACCAATAAAGCCTGGGTGCGTTCGGCCACCTGTTTCTCCAGTTCGCGTTCCGAGCTGCGCACCATTTCGATGATGCGGCTTTGCGCATTTTCATTTGCTTCCCGCATGCGCTGATAGCGTTTGGTGATCGCATAGAACACCGTCAGGAAAACCAGTACCGAGGATGTCGCAGTGGAGTAATTCAGGAAGTCATTGCGCACATAGCCGCGTATTGCCAGGAACTGCAACATGATAGCCACCACAAAAGTACTGCAGGCAATGAAGAAGGGCAGGCGTACTTCTATATTGCTGCGCAAGACATGTTTGACCAGGATCAGCAGCGCCAGTGGCCCGGTCAGGAAGGTGATGGCGAAGGAGAGCAGGTTGATCGCAGTTTCGAAGCGACTGGTCACTGCAACGCCGACTATCAGCAAGGCATAGCCGCGTAGCGTCCACAGGTAGATCTTGCTCAGGCGCGGACGCAGTTCACGCATGCCGACAAAGCGGAACAGGAATTCGACCGAAGTCACCATCCCCGCCACCAGGCCGAAGAAGCGCATGTAATTCAGCTGCTGCATATAGTCGGCACCGAAGGCGGCGCGCACCGAGCTGGTGGCGGGCAGATTCATGATGACGACGCAGATGACGTAGAGCGCGAAGTAAAGATAGACACCGTCACGGATCGCACGCTCGAACCAGAGTGCGGTCAGGATCAGCAGGATGCAAATCCCGGTGCGTATACCCCAGATGAATTCTTCCTTGGCGGTCGCGCGCGCATAAGCCGAAGGTTCCCACAGCACCAGGTCCTTGGCCATGATCTGGCCGGTGTGTACTTTCATATAGAACGTACGTGGCTGGCCATCGTTGATGACGATCTTGTAGAGCGGATTGCGATAGTCGGTCGCGCGCAGAGGCACGACTCGCTCACCATCCGTATAGAACTCTACATCTTTCGGATAGTAGTAAGCCATTTGTTCGGTGGCGGCAGGCATTTGTAACTCCAGCCACCACTCTTGTGGTTGTGCCGAATCCGGTTGCAGTGTTGCTTTCAGCCAGGCGGTGTTGTTGCGGCCTATTTTTTGTAATACCTCGGGTCTGGTTTCAAACTTCTGCGCCATGTCCGGCTGCATGACATCTGTTAGCGTCAGTTTTCCGTCGGGATCGATCAGACTTTCTATCCGCGACGAGATATCGATGCGTTCCTGATCCAGCGCTATCGGTTCAGCCAGTACGTAGGAACTACAGAGGAGTAAGAGAAGTAGCCACAGGCGGCACAGGGAGGAAGACATATGCGTACAGATGACGGAGCTTGGCGTCGGACATGAAAAAGATGACGCATGATAACAGCTGGCAACAAGGCAGCATAAGGCCTGGCGCGGGGTTGTGGGTTTAAAACCTCAGCTGCAGCTGGCTATCGAACTGATGTTGTTTGCCTGAGATGGGGTCGGTGAAGCGTACCGATTTGGCCAGCAATTGCAGTGGCTGGCTGTAGTCTTGTGCCGCCCCTTCATCCGGATATAGATGTGGGTAGATGCGGTCATTCACGATGGGGATGCCGAGTGCCGCCATGTGGGCGCGCAGCTGGTGCTTCTGGCCGCTGACGGGTTGCAGCAGGTAACGACCGTGCTCGCCCTGGGTTTCCAGCAGGGAGATATCCGTTTCGGCATTCGGCTCGCCGGCGACTTCGCACATCTTCATGAAGGCATCGCTTTCAACCAGGCGACTGCGATAGGTAGTTGGCAGCACGAGATCGCTGCGCAGCGGCGCAATGGCCTGGTACTCCTTGCTGACACTGCGCTCACGGAACAGGGTTTGATACAGATTACGTGTGTGTGGCTGTATTGTGAATAGCACCAGCCCGGCAGTCTCCCTGTCGATGCGATGCATGGGAGCCAGCGTGTCTATGCCGAGGGAACGCTTCAGGCGTACCAGCAAGGTTTCCTGCAAATAGCGTCCGGCGGGCGTGACCGGCAGGAAGTGCGGTTTGTCGACCGCGATCAGATACTCATCCTGATACAGCACCACCTCATCGAAGGGGATGCGTGGCTCTGCCGGCAGGCTGCGGTAGTAATAAATTTTGCTGTGTGGCTGATATGGGCTGGCAGGTGTCAGTTCCTGTCCGTCGGCAGCGATGACATCACCGCGCTGCATGCGCGCCAGCCATTCGCTATGTGGAATCGCCGGGAAGTGTGCGCACAGGAAGTCCATGATGGTCGGCCAGGTTCCGGCCGGGAGCGCAACGCTGCTGGGACCGACGCCATCCTTGCTGGGTGGCTGCTGGGCTGGAGCCGCTTTCACTCGCTGTCTGCATCCAGGCGTTTGGCGCGTTGCAAGCGCCATTCCCAATCAGGCTCTCCGCCGTATACGTCTTCCAGCGTGGTGTCGGTTTCCTGCATCTTGGTATCGAGAGCAATGCGGTTATCGAAGACGAAGCATTCGCCTTCCCAGTCCTTCTCCGCATCCGGCATCTCGAGGAAGTAGTTGAGGATGCCGCCTTCCAGTTGATAGACCGGCACGCCCATGTCCAGCATCCACGCGCTGGTTTTTTCGCAGCGTATGCCGCCGGTGCAGTACATTGCCACGCGCTTGCCGCTGGCCTGCCATTCCGGCACATGCTCTTCTATGTATTTGGGGAAGTCGCGGAAGTTATCGACGCCGGGGTCGACCGCATTCTTGAACTTGCCGAGTTTGTATTCAAAGCTGTTGCGGTTATCGATCACGACCACGTCGTCCTGCGCGATCAGTTCGCGCCATTCTTGCGGGCTGACATCGATCCCGGTGCGACCGATCGCATCGACGTTGTCGACACCGAGGAACACGATCTCGGATTTACGGTGCACTTTCATGCGGGCAAACGGTACCGTTTTGCAGGCACTGCGTTTGAAAACGATATTGCTGAATGCGTCATCCAGGCGCGGGTCGGTTTTGAGCGCGTGCTCGAAGCTATCCAGTGCGGCAGCTGTACCTGCCAGCACACCGTTAATGCCTTCATCGGCGATCAGGATGCTGCCTAACAGGTCGCGTGTCAGTTCACGGCATACCGTGACGACCGCATCGGCATCTGCCAGTCTGGCAAATTTATAAAAAGCGATGTGGAATTGCTCTGCGGCTGGGGCTAATGTCGAATTCATAGCGCGAATTGTCGCAGAAATTGCGCCGCAAGGCGTTAATGACAAGGAGACAAGTCCATGAAAAAAGCCGACTCAAATGGTCGGCTTTTCTATGGATGAGTTCAGCTTAATCAGGTCTGTGTAATTTCTCTGCTTCCTGTTTTTGCTTGCCGGAAGAGAAGATATCCCACAGCGTCATGAACAGGGCGGCGATGACCGGGCCGATCACAAAGCCGTTCAGGCCCAGCAGCGCCATGCCGCCGACGGTGGAGATCAAAACGATAAAGTCCGGCAGCGCAGTGTCCTTGCCGACCAGGATGGGGCGCAGGATGTTGTCGACCAGGCCAATCACCAATACGCCAAAGGCGATCAGACTGACGCCTTGCCAGATTGCACCTGTCAGCAGGAAGTAGATCGCAACCGGAACCCAGATCAGCGCCGCACCGACCGCAGGCAGCAACGACAGAAAGGCCATCAGCACTCCCCACAGCAAAGCGCCCTGGACACCGAGGAACCAGAAGGCGATGCCGCCGAGCGCGCCTTGCACAGCAGCAACGATGATATTGCCTTTGACAGTGGCGCGGATGGCGGTGGTCAGGTTGTTGAAGAGGGTGCGTTTGTGATCCGGATTCAGTGGTGCTGCTGCGCGGATGCGGGCAGCGATCTTGTCACCGTCACGCAGCAGGAAGAACAGCATGTACAACATGATGGTGAAGCTGATCAGGAAGTTGAAGGTGTTTTGCCCGATGCTGATGGCCTGCTTGGTGATGAATTCACTACCTTGTACCGCTGCTTGCGACAGCTTGGCCTGCAAGGTGGCGACATTGGTGAGGCCGAATTTATCCATCTGGTTGACGACCCAGGTCGGCAGTGCGGCAACCACTTTTTCAAAGTAGACACTGAAGTTCAGTTGGCCGGAGCGGATGTTGCTGTACAGGTTGGTCGCTTCATGTACCAGTGAAATCGAAATCAGCACCAGCGGCAGGATCACAACCACCAGGCAGATACCCAGTGTGGCGAGTGCTGCCATATTGCTGCGCTGGTTCATTTTGATCAGCAGTTTGCGGTAGAACGGCGAAAACAGGATGGCCAGTACCGCGGCCCAGAATACTGCGCCATAGAAGGGCAACAGGATACCGATGAAGGCTACCGAGAAGGCAATCAATAAGGCCAGGAAAGTCTTTTGCTGGATTTCGGGATAGTTCATATAGGAGGCCTTGTGTACGGAGCTTCGGGTGTTGTTGCTTATGCTACCCGAAGTTATGCACAAAGTGAGAGCGCTAACTCACATAAGCGCGCTGTGATGCGGGATAGCGTCGGTCGGTAGGCACAGAATCAGGAAACTGCAGACGAAAAAAAGACCGGCGCGTAGGCCGGTCTTAAGAGTTACACCTAGTTACCGTGTGACTATTATTCTGCTGGTTTGCTCATGTGTTTAGCACGCATTGGTTTCAATACGAACCATGCCATCAGAGCTGCAACAGCGTTCAGTGCACTAGCTACGACGAACACTGCGTACCAGCCGCCGGTTGCCGAAGCCAATACTGCCGACAGTGGAACCAGCAGGGAAGCTGTACCTTTAGCTGTGTACAGCAGGCCAGCGTTCGATGCTGCGTATTTGCTGCCGAATGTATCTGCGCAAGTCGATGGGAACAGCGAGTAGATTTCGCCCCATGCAAAGAACACGATACCGGTCAGGATAACGAATGCGAATGGGTTGTGGCCGTAGTGGAACAGAGCCAGGATACCAACTGCTTCGATAGCAAATGCGATGAACATGGTTGGTTCACGACCGATTTGATCCGATACCCAGCCGAAGAATGGACGGGTCAAGCCGTTCAGTACGCGGTCGATAGCCAGAGCGAATGTCAGTGCTGGCAGTGTCAGACCCATCATGCTGACTTGTACGTCGAACACTTTGAAGTCACGAGCGATCGAACCCAGTTGCGCAGTTGCCATCAGGCCACCAGCTGCAACCATCACGAACATTGCGTACATGATCCAGAAAACTGGTTCACGCAGAACTTCGCTTGGTTTGTAATCACGTTTGGTTTGTTGAACGTTTGCGACTGCATCGCCTTTTTTGTGCTCAGGAGCACGCGACAGGCACAGAGCAACCAGAACCACGATGATGCCTTGGCCGATACCGAAGTACAGGAACGCATCTTGGTAGCCGCGGGTAGCGATCATTGCCGAGATAGGGATGATGGTTACAGCAGAACCAGCGCCGAAACCAGCAGCGGTCAAGCCAGCTGCCAGGCCGCGACGGTCCGGGAACCATTTCAATGCGTTACCAACGCAAGTACCGTATACAGCGCCAGCGCCGATACCGCTGATAACAGCTGCAAAGTACAGAGTTGCGAGGGAGTCAGCGAACGAGTTGATGAACCAGCCCACACCGCACAATACACCGCCGACCAGAACAACTGGACGTGGACCGAATTTATCTACGAACCAGCCTTCGATAGGTACCAACCATGTTTCGGTCAGAACGAAGATGGTAAATGCGACTTGAATTGCAGCGCGGCTCCAGCCGTGTTTTGCTGCGATAGGATCGACGAACAGTGTCCAGCCGTATTGCAAGTTCGCAATCATTGCCATGGCAACGATACCCAGGATCAATTGGATCCAACGGTACGATGCTGAGCGAGTAACAGTGCCTTCAGCACCGATAGTAGTTGCTTGATTCATTTTTGCCTTCTCTCAACTCTCAAGTAGAAAATGCACGTCATAATTCAGGATCAGGACGTACCCTCGTTGTAATAAACAACGGATGATTCATTTCGATCATTTGCAACCGCATCGATCTGTCGGAAAAGTTTGTAGCTCATCCAAACTCGTGCGCGGCTCGTGTTTATTTAATTCAACGACGCTACTATCGAAGAAGCGCGCATCGTTTGCTAGGGCTGAAAGCAATAATATGAGATATTCATGTTGTGGATATCACGTATTCGCGTGGCGCAAAAAAATGTGAATTGTGGATACCACGTAAGAATTTTGTGGATACTACGTAGAAATTGCGAAATGGAGTGAAAGTGGCGCTGTGCTTGATGTTGCGCCTGATGCAGCGAATATGTGGTCACTTATTCAAGGCCATAAGTGAACAATTATCCGGCAAGTGAAACAGCTGCAAACACCAGATGAACCATGCTTGTTTTCAGGTGTTTGCGGAGGGGATGCAGGTGCTTTAAGGACAGAACTTACATCCAGTATTTCGGATACGAGCGTTCTTTCGGGATATTGTTGAACACCAGGGCGACCAGTACCACGATGATGCTACCGATCAGGGTAGGTGTCAGCAAGAAGCTCCGGGCTGGTGCTGCCAGCATCACAATCACAGGGTTGGAGCCAGCCGGTGGATGTACGGTGCGGGTAAGCTGCATGACAGCGATTGCAGTACCGGCTGCCAGTGCCATGCTCCACCAGTGTGCGCCGAACAGGGTCAGGAACAACAAGCCGATCAGGGATGACAGGAAGTGACCGCCGATCGCATTGCGCGGTTGCGAGAACGGGCTTTCAGGGAAGCCAAAGATCAATACACAGCTCGCGCCGAAAGAGCCCAGCACCAGCGGTACGTGGCTGATGTCGGTGGCGATGGCGACAGCAGCGATGGCAAGAAAGCCGCCGAGCCACGAAAGTGCAATATGACGCATGGGCGCACGTGGTGGCAAGGCGGTACCACCGCGCATTTTGGAGAAAAATGAATTCATAGCTTGTCCGTAGTAAGTTTGGGTTGATCCGGGTCTGTCGGTATCTGATGTGCGTCAGATAAATTCCTGTTACTTGAAAAGACAGACAGATCTGTATAGTATCGATACCGATACGTGACTGCAATACTTCTTTTTTGATTTGTGGGAAAAAAGCAATGGTGGATAAACGGGAAGTCCTGGTGCAGACGGCGATGAAACTGTTTGCGCAAGGCGGCTATACAGGCGTAGGCATAGATCGCATCATCGCCGAGGCAGGGATAGCGAAGATGACGCTATATAAGTACTTTCCATCGAAGCAGGATCTGATCATGGAAGTGCTGACGCAGCGCGATGTATTTTTTCGCACTTCGCTGATGAGCTATGTCGACCAGCAGGAGGGGCAGGCGCAGAAGATACTCGCGCTGTTCACCTGGCATGACCAATGGTTCAAGCGCAAGGACTTCAACGGCTGCATGTTCATCAATGCCGCTGCCGAATTCCATGAGCGCAAAAATCCCATCCATCAAATCTCGGCGCTGCACAAAAACCTCATCATTGACTATATAGAGTCATTGTTACGGGAAACACACGGTGCGCAGGCCCACAAACTGGCTACCCAGATCAATATGCTGCTGGATGGCGCCATTGATGCCGCCCATTTGACCGGCAATCCTGATGCCGCCATGCAAGCATGGGAAGTCGCGCAATACCTGGTTGAGCGCCCGCACTGAATATATCCGCCGCCCGGCAGAAGGTGTAAGGTAGCGGCAACAATGTGCCAGAGCGGATAAATATTTTCCATACGATGGAATAAAGCGGCAGCACCATCGTTTACCTCAATGTCAGCGCATTGTTGTGTGCCTAGACGTAAACGATACAAGCCGATGGGCGAGCGTATGGCTTGCCTTGATCGACTTGCCACTATCCATCGAAAAGGAACAAAAATGAAACTCTCACATATCGTATTGTCCGCCGTTGCTGCAGTCGTATTGTCAGGTAGCGCCTATGCGCAAAGTGTTCCGGTCAAGAAAGCGGACGGCATCCTGGTCACCACCAGTGGCATGACGGTCTACACCTTTGACAAGGATGTTGCCGATAGCGGCAAGAGCGCTTGTAACGGCCCTTGCGCTACTGCATGGCCACCAGTTTCCGCCAAAGACGTCAAAGTCAGCGCACCGTATTCCGTGGTGACACGTGATGACGGCAGTCCGCAGCTGGCTTACAAAGGCAAGCCACTCTATCTGTTTGCATCCGACAAGAAAGCCGGTGATCGTACCGGCGATAACTTCAAGGATATCTGGCACGTCGTTAAGGACTAAGACCTGAGCTACGGTAAGTTGCCATGCAAGATGAACGTGACCGGCTGATCGCCTTTATCCCCCGACTTCGTCGTTATGCCCGTGCGCTGCTGGGTGATCGCACGGGGGCGGACGACCTGGTACAGGACACAATGGAACGTGGCTGGAAGAAACTATCTACATGGCAACGCGGCAGCGATATGCGCGCGTGGCTGTTCGGCATCATGCACAACCTGCATGTCGATCAGGTGCGCAAGCCATCGCTGCCGACCGAAGAGCTGGATGACGACACGCCTGTGCCGGTGTCGCATCACGCGGTGAGTGACGGCCTGGAAATGCGTGACCTGGATACGGCTTTGCGCAGTTTGCCACCGGAGCAGCGCGAGATCCTGCTGCTGGTTGCATTGGAAGAAATGAGTTATGAAGAAGTCGCGGCCACCCTGGGCTTACCGCTGGGTACCGTGATGTCACGATTGTCACGTGCACGCCAGAAGTTGCGTGCACAAATGGAAGGGCGAGCTGTCGTGTCGCTATTAAAGGTAGTCAAATGAGCCAGCACACGGTGACGGAAGCAGATCTGCATGCCTACGTTGACGGCTTCCTGAGTGAAGCGCGGCAACGCGAGGTCGTGCTTTATCTGGCAGAGCGGCCGGAAGAGCAGGCACGGGTGCAGGCGTATCGCGCACAGAATGAAGAGTTGCGTGCCTTGTTCCGGCCAGTATTGGATGAGCCGGTACCGCCGCGACTGAAATCCGGTTTGCGCAGCTGGAGCGAACGCTATGGGCGCTATGCAGCAGCGCTGGTGATTGCACTCGCCGGTGGTGCGGGTGGCTGGGTCTTGCACGGCGCGACACAAACGAATCCCACCCTGGCGCAGTTTAACGGCGGAGTAGCGCCGCTCAAGGTATCGACGCTGGCGCGTCAGGCTGCGGTTGCGCATAGTGTCTACAGTCCGGATGCGCGTCGTCCGGTTGAAGTCAGTGCCGAGCAGGAAGACCAGTTGGTCGCCTGGCTGTCGAAACGTACCGGCAGTCCCATGCGCCCACCCAAGCTGGGCAAGCTCGGCTATGAATTAATCGGTGGCCGTTTGTTGCCAGGTGAAAGCGGCCCGGTGGCGCAGTTCATGTATCAGGATGGCCTGGGGCAGCGCCTGACGCTATATGTGTCGACCGACCAGGCACAGAACAAGGACACCGGTTTCCGTTTCGCGCAGGAAGGTGCGGTGAATGTGTTCTATTGGATAGATGGCAAATTCGGTTATGCTTTATCCGCCGGTATCGACAAAGGCGAACTGGCTAACATCGCGCATGCGGTGTACGAGCAATTGGATAAAGTACAGTAGGCTGGCCAGATAACTACGGAGATCAGCATGCTCTATCAAGGATCGTGTCATTGCGGCTTGCTCAAATTTGAAGCAGAAGGCGAGCTGCAACAAGTGGTGGATTGCAATTGCTCACATTGCAGTCGCAAAGGTTTCCTGCTGTGGTTCGTGCCACGCGCACAAATGAAGATCACCAGCGGTGATGGCAAGTCCACCGTCTACAAATTCAATAAACACCGGATAGACCATCATTTCTGCCCGACCTGTGGTTGCCAGACATATGGCATGGCCAGAGATAAGGACGGCAATGAGATGGCGGCAGTCAATGCACGTTGCCTGGAAGGTGTAGACCTGACCGTATTGAAGGTACAGCACTACGACGGTAAGAGCGCCTGAAGATTACTGCGCCGGATGTTTACGGATAACCGATAGGTTTGCCCGGCAAGTCCGGTAGCGGGATGAATTCGGTTTCGCCTGGTACCGCAGCGAAGCGTTGTAAGCGCCAGTCCTCCTTCGCTTGCTCCAGTCGTTCTATCGAGCTCGAAACAAAATTCCACACCAGGTAACGCGAACCATCCATGGGTTCACCGCCGAGCAGCATCAGGCGGGTAGTGCCGTTGCTGCCATTGCGCAAGGTAACGGCGGTATTGGCGCGCAGTACCAGCAACTGGCCGGGACCGTAGACACCATCACGGCCGAGGTCGAGCTGACCTTCGACTACATAAATAGCTTGTTCCGGATACTCGGCCGGTACGTCCAGTCGCGCCTTGGGTGCCAGTGCGACATCAACATAAAACAAATCCGATAGCGTAGGGACGGGCGAGCTTTTGCCGAAAAAGCTGCCAGCAATAATCTTGGCCGATGCACCGTCGCCTTCAAGTATCGGTAAATCGTTGGCCGCTACGTGCACGAAGCCGGGATCGGTTTCTTCATACTTCTTTGGCAGTGCGACCCAGCATTGCAATCCTTCGATGGATGAACCACTGGCGCGCAAGGCTTTGCCGGTACGTTCCGAGTGCACGATGCCGCTGCCTGCGGTCATCCAGTTCACTGCACCGGGTTGTATGGTTTGGATAGAGCCGACGCTGTCGCGGTGTTCGATCTCGCCATCAAAGAGATAGGTCACGGTAGCGAGACCGATGTGTGGATGCGGACGCACGTCCAGGCCGTGACCGGCGGTGAATACGTGCGGCCCCATCTGGTCGAGGAAAACGAAAGGACCGACCATGCGCTTCTGCGAAGTAGGCAGGGCGCGCCTTACTTCAAAGTTATCGCCGAGATCGCGCGTACGCGGGATGACGACGGTTTCCAGTACGCTTTGGTCGGTATCCATATACGGTCCTGACTTGAATTGGCTTTAGTTGGCTTGCGTGATGATCTTGATTTCACCCGACAACGCTTTGTGTACCGGGCACTTGTCAGCGATCTTGTTCAGGCTGTCTTTTTGTTCAGCGCTCAGGTTGCCATGATAGTGCAGGGTGCGGTTGAATACATAAGCACCATCCTGCTCACCAGCGACCACGGTTACGTCGACTTTTTCCAGCGGGATTTCCTTGCGGCCAGCGTACATATTCAATGTCACTGCAGTGCAGGCACCGAGTGCGGCTGCCAGCAAATCGTGCGGCACAAAGCCTGCATCATCGCCGCCAAATGCGGATGGCGCATCAGCGATGAGTGTGTGTGGACCGGCTGCGACGATGTGTTGCAGTTTGCCTGCACCTTTGGTGACTTTGATTTCCATCTGTAAATACCCCTAAATAGTTGCGTGATTGATCATGTTCCGTACGACATCTGCGTGCCTGCAAGAGGCGCAGCGCGACACCACTATAGCCTAGCCAGAAATCTGTCGTCTTGATCTGGGTTTGGTTTGCTGATCTGCAATCTTTCAAAAGAGTCATGCCAAAAACGCATGTCTTCACAAAAAATTCCAACTCTTATATATGACATAAGACATTTGAGTTAAAATGTGGATCGCGGCTTTTACACAAAGCTTACGCGCTCTAGTTATCTTGATCATGGATAGGACAACAACATGCCTAACAGCAGCACGCAGCAGCAAATTCCGGTCACACTTATTCCCGGTGATGGCATCGGCCCTGAAATCGTTGATGTGGTTGTGCGCGTATTTGATACGCTCGGCAATCCGTTTGCATGGGAAACCCAACAAGCTGGCGTGAACGCGCTGGAAAAACATGGCGATTTGTTGCCGCAGGCTACGCTGGACAGCATCAGCCGCACCGGCCTCGCCCTGAAAGGCCCGTTGAGCACACCAGTCGGCGGCGGCTTCCGCTCCGTCAACGTGCGCCTGCGTGAAACCTTCCAGCTTTACGCCAACGTACGTCCTGCCCGCACCATCGTGCCGGGCGGCCGTTACGAAAAAATCGACCTGGTATTGATACGTGAAAACCTCGAAGGCCTGTACGTCGGTCACGAGCACTATGTACCTATCGGCGATGACGCACATGCAGTGGCCATGGCGACCGGTATCAATACCCGTGCCGGTAGCCGTCGTATTTCCAAGTTCGCATTTGACTACGCGGTGCGCAACAACCGCCGTAAAGTCACCATCGTGCACAAGGCGAACGTACTGAAAGCATTGACCGGCCTGTTCCTGGAAACGGCGAAACAGGTTGGCCTCAACTACGCAGACCAGATCGAATTCAACGATCGCATTGTTGATGCCTGCGCGATGCAACTGGTACTGAATCCATGGCAGTTCGATGTCATCGTTTCCACCAATTTGTTCGGCGATATCCTGTCGGATCAGATCGCAGGTCTGGTCGGCGGTTTGGGTATGGCACCGGGTGCGAATATCGGTGAACGCGCAGCTATCTTTGAAGCAGTGCACGGCTCGGCACCGGATATCGCCGGTAAAGGCATGGCTAATCCGACCGCACTCTTGCTGGCGGCAGCGTTGATGCTGGAGCACAAAGGCCAGAAAGAGAAAGCGACTTTCCTGCGTGATGCGATTGATTCGGTACTGAGCACCGCAAGCGGTCGTACCGCTGATCTTGGCGGTACCGTCTCTACATCCAAGTATGGCGATCTGTTGATAGAGCGCATACGCGACATGCAAAAATAAATCTCTGTATCCGGCAGTTGTTTATCGACTGCTTATAAGAAAAACGCATGATGAATTTGTTCCATCATGCGTTTTTTATTTTTGCGGACTGTTTGCTTGTGGACGGGTTGGTATACGTAACACCGTCGCCGCACCTATCGCAGCCAGTACCAGCAAACTCAGCTGTATCCACGGGCGTCCGGAAAAACTCCAGATCGACACGGCAATCATGAGGGACATCGAGCCTATCGCCACGCACTTGGTACGCACTGTCAGGCTGCGATGTTCTTCCCAGTTGCGCAGCATGGGGCCTATCAGCTGGTGCTGCAGCATCCACTGATGCACACGCGGCGAGGCTTTGGCAAAGCAGGCTGCGGCCAGCAGGACGAAAGGTGTGGTCGGTAAGCCTGGCAGGAAGATGCCGATGATGCCCAGCGCCAACGCGATGCCGCCGGTTAAACCGTAGAGTGCCTTGGCCAGACGCGAGCGCGGTTTGTTTTCTGTTGGGGCTGTCGGCATGAAGCGGATAGGTATTGAATAGTGAGATTCGGTACGTCGTTATCAACTGATAAGGAGCGCATCCGGAACAAGAATACATGGTTCTGATGATCTGTATGTGGGGTTGAAAAGCTGGACAGGGCTCCACGTCCAGCTTTTCTGCATGTGCTGCGGTTTCATTTATGCAACGCACACGCATTTGTATAAATCCGCGCATTGCAATTGTAGCGGCTTCTCGGCTATTATGAGAATAATTCTCATTTGCATTGATGTCTTACTCGCAATGTCTGCCACTGACACCCTCCTGCAGCAGCAAGTCCACACGCTATACAGCAACCACCATGGTTGGCTGTTCGGTTGGCTGCGCAAAAAGTTGGGTTGCGCACACAATGCGGCCGACATCGCACAAGACACTTTCCTGCGCATACTCACCGCGCAAGACAAACGCAGCGACCTGGATTTGCGCGAACCGCGCGCCTACCTGACCACGGTCGCCGGGCGCGTCATATTGAATCACTATCGTCGCCTGTCGCTGGAACGTGCTTATCTGGAAGCATTGGCGCTGGTACCGGACATGTACGCACCGGCACCTGAAGACCGCCTCATCATCCTCGAAACCCTGCACGAAATCGACGCCATGCTGGACGCCTTGCCGCACAAGGCGCGCACGGCGTTCCTGCTCGCGCAGTTTGAAGAACTTAGCTATGCGGAAATAAGTGTGCGCCTTGATGTCAGCGTGCGCACGGTCAAGCGCTACATGGCGCAAGCGTTCGAAGAATGCATCATGCTGGACCTGTAATGACGGCGACTACCTTCAATACTGATGACCGCCGTCCGATAGACCGGGCGATCGCACGTGAAGCGGCGCAATGGCTGGCAGCCTTGTATGACGGCCAGACCGATGAAGATGTTGCTGCCTGCAAACGCTGGCGTGCGGCAGATCCGGAGCACGAACGTGCGTGGCAGCGGGCACAACGCATCAATCAGAAATTCGGCATCGTGCCTGGCGCAGTCGGTTTGCCTGCACTGGGTCGCAAGGTACGGGTGGACCGTCGTCGCGTCGTCAAGACGCTGCTGCTCTTCATGCTGGCCGCGCCGGTTGGTTATGCATCGTATCGCTATACGCCGTGGGCAGCGATGAATGCAGATTACCGGACCGCGAAAGGCGAACATCGCGAGATCAGTCTGGCCGATGGTACGCGCGTCCATCTGGGTACCAATACCAGTATAGATATTGCTTACGATGGCACGCAGCGCCTGTTGCGTCTGCATGCCGGTGAAATTGAAGTGAGCACAGGCAGTGATGCCGACCATGCTGGTTATCGTCCTTTCATCGTGCAAACAACGCAAGGGCACATACGCGCGTTGGGTACACGCTTCGTCGTGCGTAAGGATGAAGGCGCGACTACCACCCGAGTCAGCGTACTCGAGCATGCGGTCGAGATCAGACCGCAGGCGGCAAACGGCAAACTGATCGTACTCAATGCCGGACAGCAAACGCGCTTTAGTGTCAGCGGTTTTGACATGGTCGAGGCGATTGATCCGCATGTGGTGGACTGGACCAATGGCGTGCTGTTTGCGAGCAAGATGCGTCTGGAAGATTTTGCTGCGGAGTTGAATCGCTACCGGCCCGGCTTGCTGCGTTGTGATCCGGCAGTGGCTGACTTGCGCATTACCGGCTCCTTCCAGCTCGACAACACTGACAATATTCTGAATGCGCTGCCTGATGCCTTGCCGGTGGAAGTACTGTTCCGTACGCGCTATTGGGTGACGATAGTCGCACCTGCACCGGCAGCAAAGGCTTGATCCGATATTTTAAGTAAAGAATTTTTCCTCTTGTCGATTTCGAACGTCGATATTTCCTTCGCCGGCTCTATGCCGGCATCTTTTTTTAAATACTTTTGTTTTATATGTCCCCTTTGTTGATTTCGCGTGTCATTGACTCGTAGCGAATGACATAGACCTCGATCAAAGGACGAATAATGATGCACCACACCCACCATTCCTCGCGCGCTGCGCAGAGGCAACTGCCGCCAGTTACACCCATGGCCAGGAATATCTATTGCGCCTTGCTCGCCATGAGCCTGGCGCTGGGCGCAGCACTGGTCTCCGAACCTGCACATGCACAGGAGAGTGCCACGGCTGCTGCACGCAAGGCTTACGCGATACCAGCCGGGGCGCTCGGCGAAACCCTGGCAGATTTTGCTGGCAAGGCCGGTGTCACCATCCAGATCGATTCCGCCGTGGTCGAAGGTCGTCGTTCGCCGGGCTTGAGTGGCAGCGTATCTGTATCAGAAGGTTTTGCCCGCTTGCTGGCAGGCTCAGGCCTGGAGGCGGTCGAACGTAGCCGCAATATCTACGTATTGCGTACTGCGCAAATGGAATCGACGCTGCCAGCGGTAACGGTCTCAGCGGCAGTGGCGGAAGATGCGACTTCCTACACCGCGCGTACAGTATCGATAGGCAAAACCGATCAGAAGCTGAAGGACATTCCGCAATCCGTCAGTGTCGTCACGCGTCAGCGCATGGATGATCAAAACATGACTTCCATTTATGACGTGCTGGAAAACGTAACCGGTGTCGTCACCACGGCCAGCCCGATGGCAGGCAAATACTTCTTCGCCCGCGGCTTTCCTATCACTTCCTTGCAATACGATGGCGTGCCTTTGTCACGTCAATACTATTCACAAGCCAGCAGCCTGACGGAAAACATGGCTTTGTACGAACGTGCTGAAGTACTGCGTGGTGCGGCTGGTCTGTGGCAGGGCGCGGATAGCATGGGCGGGGCTGTGAACCTGATACGCAAACGCGGCCAGGCTGAAAAAACCATCAGTGCTACCGTGAAGGCAGGTTCATACAATCACTACGGCGCGCAACTCGATGTCGGTGGCCCGCTAAATGAAAGCGGCACCATCCGTGGTCGCGCAGTGCTGGATTACGATACGCAGGATTCCTTTATCGATTTCGTCGGCAGCAAGAACACGACACTGTATGGTGCGATCGATATCGACCTGACTTCGCAAACCACTCTGGGTTTGGGCATCAGCTACGAAAAAACCAAAGCCACGCCGTCGTTTGCCGGTTTGCCTCGTTATGCCGATGGCGGCTCGCTGAACCTACGGCGCGGTACCTTCCTCGGTTCGGACTGGAATGAACTGAACAATCAGCAGACCCGTGTGTTCGCAGACCTGACACACAGATTCAATGACGACTGGCGACTGAAAGTGGGCGCGGTCTATATGAATGAGCGCAATGACTCCTTGTATAGCTACGGTGAGGGTGCGGTTTCCCGTGCGACCGGCACAGGTACCAACCGGATAGGTGTGGCTACTGATTTCCGTGGCGAACATGTGGGGCTGGATGCGGCGCTGAGTGGCAAGTTCCAGGCCTGGGGACGTCGCCATGAAGTCATCATGGGTGCCAACTATTCGAACTACATCTCGGATGACAAATATGCGATTGCCACCGGTCTTGGTGCTATCAATGTATTCAACCCGAATCCATATACACCGAAGCCGACCATGGCCAGCCTGGCTGCGCTGTCGAACCTGTCGACCGGTGCGTATGACGTCACCAGCAAAGGACTCTACGGCACCACCCGTCTGTCACTGACAGATCCGTTGAGCCTGATCATAGGCGGTCGCGTCAGCTGGTATGAAAATAAGTACGACTCGGTGAGCCGCTGGGGCGCAGGCACCACGCTTAGTAAAAGCTCGGGTGAATTCACGCCCTACATGGGCCTGACCTATGCGATCACGCCACAATGGACTGCTTACGGTAGCTATACCGAAGTGTTCGTACCGCAATCGCAACGTAACGCTGCACAACAGACGCTGGATCCTATTATCGGTAGCAACTACGAGCTTGGTATCAAAGGTGAGTTGTTCGATCAGCGTGTAAATACCTCGCTGGCCTTGTTCCGCTACATCCATAAAAATCGCGCAGTGCAGGACATAGACTCCGGCCTGCTGTGTGATGGTGATTACTGCTCACGTGCTTCCGGCAAGGTACGCAGCCAGGGTGTCGAAGCAGAAGTCGGCGGCAAGATTACTTCGCGCCTGAACCTGACCGCTGGTTATACCTACAACACGACCAAGTATCTGCAGGATGCGGAGAACGAAGGTTTGATTTTCAATCCGCAAGTGCCGAAACATCTGTTCCGTGCCTGGGCCGACTATCGTGTCAGTGATGCCATCAGCACCGGGCTCGGCATGACCACGCAAAGCGATACGCAAGGTCGTGACAAAACGGTGGTGCAGGGTGGCTATACGGTATGGAGTGCGCGTGCTGCATATCGCATCGATCCACGCTGGACGCTGGCATTGAACGTCAACAATCTGTTCGACAAGCATTACTACTCGGCGATAGATCGCAGAAACTTCGGTTCCTTATACGGCAATCCACGTGAAGTCATGATGACCCTGCGCGGTACCTTCTAAGCAGTTAAGGCAATGCAGTCAGCAGGCCGGAAGAGCAGATAGCCCTTCCGGCTTTTTTATTGCCTGCCGTCAGGGTGAGGCAGTGCCAAGGCTTGCTGGTCGCGGGTTTGCTCGTACCGGGATGCAAAAGGGTGGCGCTTTTAATCAGTCGGAAAAATTGTAATTTCCCCTCCAATGAGAATAATTATCATTTATAATTACCCCGGAATACCGTTCGGCATGCGGATCTAACACTATTTGCGAAGCCGATAACTAAGCAGGTTGGAGGTAAGCAATGAGTAAGTCCCACAGCAGTAATTTTGACAATATTGCGCGCGAGCACAGCGTGTTGCTCAACGAGTATGGTCGTGTCCAGAGCCGTTGCAGCGAACTGGTGGCGCGTCAGGTCGATCAGATCGAAGCCCTGCGCACAGAGATGGCGCGCAAGGATGCGGAAATCATGCGCTTGCGTGCTGAAGTGATCGCCCGCGATACCGAGCTGGCTTTTGCGCGTGAAGATATGGCGACACTGGAGGCCACCATACCGGGTCTGCCTACCCGCATCAGCCTGGTGCGCCGGGTGGAATCACTGACCGAACACATACAAAGCTTGATGCGCGAGCGTCTGGGCTGGCAGTGGCTGGGCAAGTCAGCAAGGCCGGAAGCACATGCATCGCACCCGGTCATTCCAGCTGATTTGCGCCAGAAGTCTGTGCTGTGCATAGGCAAGGATGACTCAAGTACTTCAGTGGCGCAGATGGAAGTAGAGCGCGCAGGCGGCTACTTTCTGCATCACGACGGCACCGATACGGAAGATGAAATTGCGCTGGAAGCAAGTCTGGTCGCAGCGGACCTGGTGATTTGCCAGACCGGTTGCGTCAGCCACAACGCTTACTGGCGTATACAGGATCACTGCAAGCGCACCGGCAAACAATGCGTGCTGGTCAATCAGCCGCGCGCGATGCACTTCGTGCGCGATGCGGAAGACTTGCGGGCCATGAGTGAAAAAGCGCAGCAAGCCCAACATGTCGAAGTTGAACTGGCTGGCACCCTGAGTCCGGCAAAATAAGGTCGCTCATGTCTTCCAACGAGAACGCGCTGCATCAGGAAATCAGCATCTTATATAGCGACCATCACGGTTGGCTGCAGGGCTGGTTGCGCAAAAAACTCGGCGATGCCAGCAAGGCCGCCGACCTCGCGCATGACACTTTCGTGCGTTTGCTGGCGCGGGAAGAGTTGATCGCAGCGCGTGAACCGCGTGCATTCCTGACCACCGTCGCGCAACGTGTGCTCTTTAGTCACTGGCGACGTGAAGAGCTGGAGCGCGCCTACCTGCACGCGCTGGAACAAATGCCGGTAGCGTTAGCGCCATCGCCGGAAGAGCGCGCCATCCTGCTGGAAACCCTGGTCGAAATCGATCGCATGCTCGATGGCTTGCCCACTCCAGTCAAACGCGCTTTCCTGTATGCGCAACTGGATGATATGAGTCATGCCGAGATCGCCGCGGAACTGAAGATATCCATCACCACCGTTAAACGCTATCTGATACGCGCTGGCGTGCAGTGCTACTTCGCGTTGGAGCAGGCATGAGCAAGCCTGCGCCAGGCATGACTATCGACGTGCCGCCCCAAGTAGCCCGACGCGCCGTCGAATGGCTGGTCGCGCTGCAATCCGGAGATGTCTCGCGTGAAGCATTACAGGAATGGCTGGCGCAGCATCCTGATCATGCGCGCGCGTGGCAGCGCATAGAAAGCGTGAATAACAAATTGCGCGGTGTAGCGTCACCGCTGACTACGGCGCTGGCACACGCTACGCTGACTGCACCACGTTCCAACAAACGCCGCGAAGCAGTCAAAACCCTGGCTGCATTCTTCTTTGTCGGTGCGGCTGCGTATATGGCGGAAGAACATTTGCCGTGGCGCGCCTGGGCGGCCGATGAGCGCACCGCTTTGGGCGAGCGTCGCACCATTGTGCTGGCTGATGGTACTGAGCTGACGTTGAATACCGATAGCGCGGTCAATATTCGTTACAGCGAAACGGAACGTCGCGTCTTAGTACTCAGTGGCGAAATCATGGTGACCACTGCGAAAGACAAGGAAGTCATCGCCCGACCATTCATAGTGCAGACTGCACAAGGTGAGCTGCGTCCGGTCGGTACGCGTTTCGCCGTACGTCAGCAAAGCGAGTTCAGCAGGCTGGATGTATTTGAAGGTGCGGTAGAAATACGCCCGAAGGATGGTGCCGGGCTGGTGCGTGTCATACAGGCAGGCCAGCGTGTGCAGTTTACGCATGATGGCATCTCCGAGCCTGTCAACCTGAAGGGCGATGACGGTGCCTGGACCGAAGGCATGATAGTCGCCAGCGGTATGCGTTTGCAGGATTTCCTGGCTGAGCTGTCGCGTTACCGTCGCGGACGCCTGAGCTGCGATCCGGCGATTGCAGGTTTGCGTGTTTCGGGCACCTATCCTTTAAACGATACCGATCTGGTGCTCACGGCGCTGCGCTCCACCTTGCCGGTAGAGGTGCATTATCTGACGCGTTACTGGGTCACGATACGACCCGAAAAGATGGGCTAAAGCCACTGAGATTTATCCGGCTCATGTGCTTCTGAAAATTTTTTCTATCGTAGTGGTCTGTTTTCGATTTTGGTTGGACATACGAGATAAGCAAGTCACATCTCTAAACCAACACAGGAATCGAAAATGCAGCATCTACTCTGTACCGGACCTGAAGCGCACCTGAAAGCGCGCACGCTCAGTCCAGGCAAACTGGCGCCACTCGCCAGTGCCATCGGCCACCTTTTCCTCGCCGCCAGCCTCGTTACCATCGTTACTGTACCGAGCCTGGTGCAGGCCGCAGATGCTGCGCCAGGTACACCTGCCAGTTTTGCTGCGCGCAAGACTTACGACATTCCTGCCGGTGCTCTGGAAACCGCACTCAATCGCTTCGGCCGCGAAGCCGGCATCTTGCTGTCGTTCCCGACTGAATTGACCAACGGTCTGAAGACCAAGGGTTTGCAAGGTAGCTATAACGTGCAGGAAGCCTTGCCTTTGCTGTTGTACGGCACCGATCTGATCGCGGTGATAGACGGTCCCAGCGCCGTCATCCGTCGTCCCAGCGTGCCTGTCGGTGAAGCCAACTTGCCAGTCGTGCATGTGACCGCAGCGGCGACGGCGACCACGGAAGGCAGCCAGTCATACTCATCCAGTGTCGTGTCACTCAACCGTGGCGATCAAAAACTGAAAGACATTCCGCAATCCGTCAGCGTCCTGACACGGCAGCGCATGGATGATCAGGCGCTGACGACATTGGCCGATGCAGTGGGCAATAGTACCGGCCTGGTCGCAACCCAGGGCGTGGGTCCGGGCACGGTCATCATGTCGCGCGGCTTCCAGATCGATAGCTACCAATACGACGGCGTCCCTATGCCGCGTAATACTTACTCCATTGGTAACTGGAGCAGCGAATCACTGGTTTTTTATGACCGGGTCGAAGTACTGCGCGGTGCCGCTGGCCTGACACAAGGTACGGGCAGTCCTGGCGGCGCGATTAACTTTGTCCGCAAACGCGGTCAGGCGAACAAGACCGTCACAGTGACTGCCAAGGCTGGTTCCTGGGACCGCTACGGCTTGCAACTGGATGCCGGTGGGCCGCTGAATGCGGAAGGTACATTGCGTGGCCGTGTAGTACTGGATGAAGATCGCAGCGATTCATATATCGACTATGTATGGGCCAATACGCGCACCCTGTACGCTGCGCTGGACTTCGATATCAGCCAGAACACGACAGTCGGTATCGGTGTCAGCAACAAGGAAACACGTTCCCGTCCTTCCTTTATCGGCTTGCCACGTTATGCGGACAATAGCGACATAGGCTTGCCGCGCTCAACCTACACAGGATCTGGCTGGAATCGTGCCTACAACGACCAGACCAGTGTGTACGCGGATCTCGATCATCGCTTTAACGACAACTGGACGTTCAAAGCGTCGGCGGCCACCATGCGGGAGAAAAATACTTCCGTGCATCAGCGCATATCTGCTTTGGGTAACGGCATACAGCCGGGTGGCAATACCGTGCGTTACGGTGACTTCGCGATGAATCTGGAAGGCGAACAATTCGGCCTGGATGCCTATGTGCGCGGACGCTTCGAAGCGATGGCCATGAAGCATGAAGTCATCTTCGGCGCCAACTATTCCAAATACCATACCGATGATGCTGTTGCCCGGAAATGGACGACCGGCGGCAATATCTTTGCGATCGATAACAATCGCCCATGGCAAGACTTCGCCAGCATATTGGCGCTGCCAGGTTCGACCAATACCGTCAGCAGTTACGATGTAAAACAAAAAGGTGTCTACGGTACCTGGCGTGCACAGGTGACGGATAGACTGACCGGTATCCTCGGTGGACGTGTCAGCTGGTTTGAGCAAATGTATTCAGAACCGGCACGTGGCACGTCGCCACGCTATGAAAGCACTAACAGCGCTTCCGGTCGCTTTACACCATATGGTGGTTTGGTCTACGCGTTGAATAATCAATGGTCGACGTATGCCAGCTACTCGGATGTGTTTGAGGTGCAATCAGCACCTGTACTGGGCGGCGGCACGATCAAGCCTATCACCGGCACCAACTATGAATTTGGCGTCAAAGGCGAATTGGCGGATGGACGTGTGAATACATCGTTTGCGGTATTCCGTTACGACCACAAAAATCGCGCAGTGCCTGACCCGAATGGTTTGGGTTTGTGTAACGGCAATGATTGCTCACGCGCTGCCGGTAAAGTACGTAGCCAGGGTTTCGAAGCCGAAGTCAGTGGCGAAGTACTGCGTGGTTTGCAACTCTTTGCTGGTTACACCTTTAACACCACCAAATATCTGGTAGATCCGGAGAACGAGGGCAAAGTATTTAGTACCTGGACGCCTAAGCATATGCTCAGACTGTGGGCTGACTATAAATTGCCGGGCGATCTGAGCAAGTTCAGTGTAGGTGGTGGTGTGAATACGCAGAGCCATGCACTTAGCTATGATCGCAGCTTCGATGTACCAGGTTTTACAGTCTGGAATACACGTATCGGCTATCAGGTCACGCCTGAAGTATCACTGGCGCTCAATATTAATAATCTGTTCGACAAGACCTACTACGTGCCTTCATACAATAGCGGTTCCGCGAATAACTACTACGGTACGCCGCGTAGCGCTTTGCTGACTTTGAAGTACACGCCGCGTTTCTGATCAGTCAGATCTGGTGCATAGATACGCTGGCATATCTGCGAAGGTATGCCAGCGTTTTCTTTTTAAGCCGTGACCAGCGCGCCGCGTATCTGTTGCAAGGCACCCGGATCTTCGATCACTGACAAATCGCCGGGATCACGTCCTTCGCATATCGCCTGTATCGAACGGCGCAAGAGTTTGCCGGAGCGGGTTTTGGGCAGGGCGCTGACGAAGTAGACATGTGAGGGCCGACCGATAGGCCCCAGCCGTTTGTCCACCACCTTCATGATTTCGCATTCCAGCTTGCGTGCATCTTCCGGATTGGCTGCGCTCGCCGCATTCTTCAGGATCACGAAGGCGACCGCGCATTGGCCCTTGATCGGATTCTCGACGCCGACTACCGCGACTTCCGACACATTGGCATGGCTGGAGATGCTTTCTTCTATCTCGCGCGTACCCAACCTGTGTCCGGCGACGTTGATGACGTCATCGGTACGGCCGAGGATGAAGTAATAGCCATCCGCATCGCGTATGCCCCAGTCGAACGTCGAGTAAGCCTCGCGTTTGAAGTTGCGCCAATAGGTACTGACAAAGCGCTGGTCGTCGCCATACAGGGTTTGCAGGCAACCCGGCGGTAACGGGCCTTCGATGATGACCACGCCCTTTTCATTGGCCTTGCACTCTTCGCCGCTATCTTCATTGATGACTTTGACCTTGTAGCCATACATGGGCTGGCCAGGGCTGCCGGAGCGGGTCGGCTTGTCGCCCACGCCTTTGGCCACCGAGATAATGGGCCAGCCGGTTTCGGTTTGCCAGTAGTTATCGATGACCGGCACGCCGAGTACGCCTGAAATCCAGTCGGACGTGGTTTGATCCAGTGGCTCACCTGCCAGATAAAGAGCCTTGAGTGTAGACAGGTCATGTTTCTGCAGTAGCTCCAGCGGTTGCTTCTTCAAGACGCGGATTGCAGTTGGTGCCGACGACATGCGCGTGACTTTGTATTTCTCGACGATGCTCCACCAGACCGAGGCATCCGGTCGTATCGGCAAGCCTTCGTAGAGTATGGTGGTCATGCCTGCCAGCAAAGGGCCGTAGATGATGTAAGAGTGACCAACCACCCAGCCGATGTCCGAGGTGCAGAAAAAGGTCTCGCCGGGTTTGCCGCAAAAAATCAAATCCATCGAAGTCGCGAGTGCGACTGCATAGCCGCCGACATCGCGCAGCACGCCTTTCGGCTTGCCGGTCGTGCCCGAGGTGTAGAGGATGTAAGACGGTGAATTCGATTCCAGCCAGGTCACCGGCACCGCCGCATCCATATGCTGTTTGCGCAGGCTGGCGTAATCGATGTCGCGTCCTTCTACGGTTTTCATAGCAGCCAGGCCGCGATCCAGCATCAGCACATGAGCCGGTTTGTGCTCGGCCAGTGCGATCGCTTCATCCAACAGGATCTTGTAGGGCGTGATGTTGCAGCCACGGGAACCGGCATCGGCCGAGATGATGAGCGTGGGTGTCGCATCGTCTATGCGTGTGGCCAGGCTGGTCGACGCAAAGCCGCCGAACACGACCGAGTGGATTGCACCTATGCGGGCACAGGCCAGCATCGCGAATGCGGCCTCCGCCACCATAGGCATGTAGATCAGGACGCGGTCACCTTGCTTGACGCCGAGTGCCTGCATCATGGCCGCGCTGCGATTCACCTCTGCGTGCAACTGCGCATAGGTGTAGGTGACCTCGCTATCGGTTTCGGTCGAGATAGCGACCAGCGCGGGTTGCTCTGCGCGCGTGGCCAGATGGCGATCCACCGCGTTGTAGCAGAGATTGGTGGTGCCACCGACAAACCATTTGGCGAACGGTGGCTTATCGTAATCCAGCGTCTTGCTGAATGGCGTTTGCCAGTCTATGCGTTGGGCTTGCTCGGCCCAGAATGTATGTGGGTCATCAATAGATGAACGGTAAAACGCGTCATATGCTGCGGCATCGAAACTCATACGTCTCCTCCGGCCAGGTAAAGCTATGTCTGTGTTTTTATCTTGTATGTCTGTGTCGGTCGCTATGCCGACACAGTTTGCTGCATCCCTTAAATTACATACAGATCCACGTACTCATGGACAGGCATGGCTTCCAGTTTCTTTTGGTCGAGTGACACGTCGAGTATGCGTTGCTGTTGCTTGGCCGGGAACTGGCGCGCCAGGTTGATTTTGAACTTGGCTTCCAGCAGCGGTATGCCTTCCTTGCGCCGACGCGCATGGCCGACCGGGTACTCGACCACGATTTCCTTGAGCTTCTTGCCATCCTTGAATTCGACCGTCAGCGCGTTCGCAATCGAACGCTTCTTGGGATCGTGGTAATCCTCGGTGAAGGACGTGTCTTCGACGCAGACTATTTTGTCGCGCAAGGCATCGATGCGCTTGTCGGCGGCGACGTCGTCTTCGTAATCGGCGGCGGTGAGACGGCCGAAGATCAATGGGACGGCGACCATGTACTGGATGCAGTGATCGCGATCTGCCGGATTATCCAGCGGCCCCCTTTTATCGATGATGCGTATGCAGGCTTCGTGCGTACGTATCGTGATTTTTTTGATGTCTTCAACTTTCTTGCCCAGCCTGCCCAGTTCCGTGTGCAGGGTCATCGCTGCTTCCACGGCGGTCTGTGAATGGAATTCAGCCGGGAACGAGATTTTAAACAACACGTTTTCCATCACATAGGATGCGTACTTGCGCTGGAACTTGAAGGGCTGGCCATTGAACAATACGTCATAGAAGCCCCAGGTTTTGGCCGTCAATACCGATGGGTAACCCATCTCACCAGTTTTCGCGATCAGGGCCAGGCGTACCGCGCGTGAAGTCGCATCACCCGCAGCCCAGGATTTACGCGAACCGGTATTCGGTGCGTGGCGGTAAGTGCGCAGCGATTGACCATCGACCCATGCCAGCGACACTGCATTCAGGATTTCATCCCGGCTCAGACCCAGCATCTCGGCCACCACGGCGGTGGAAGCAACCTTGACCAGTACCACGTGATCGAGGCCAACCTTGTTGAAGGAATTTTCCAGTGCGATGCAGCCCTGGATTTCATGGGCCTTGATCATGCCGCTCAGCACAGCCTTCATCGTCAGTGGCTTCTTGCCTGCGGCGACAGCTTCACGTGAGAGCCAGTCGGCAGTGGCGAGAATGCCGCCGAGATTGTCGGATGGATGTCCCCATTCCGCTGCCAGCCAGGTGTCATTGAAATCCAGCCAGCGGATCATCATGCCGATGTTGAATGCAGCCTGCACCGGATCGAGCTGGAATTGCGTACCCGGCACCTTAGCGCCATTCGGCACGATGGTGCCGGGAATGATGGGACCCATCAGTTTCTTGCAGGCTGGATATTCGAGTGCTTCCAGGCCGCAACCTAGCGTGTCGATCAGGCAATTGCGTGCGGTGTCGTAGGCGAGACGGGAAGAGATCCGGTACTTGGTGACGTAATCGACGATATCGACCAGTACTTTGTCGTGTTTGGGACGGACGTTGGAGATATGAGCTGACATGGGCATCCTGTAATCGGTATGGTTGCGGGCGGCTTACTTGCGTTTGGCGAGCGGCACGAAGGCGAGGTCTTCCGGGCCGACGTAGTGCGCGGAAGGGCGGATGATTTTGTTGTCTATCCTTTGTTCGATGATGTGCGCGGCCCAGCCGGAGGTGCGCGCGATCACGAATAGCGGTGTGAACATGGCAGTGGGTACGCCCATCATGTGATACGAGACGGCAGAGAACCAGTCGAGGTTGGGAAACATTTTTTTGACATCCCACATCACTGTTTCCAGGCGTTCGGCGATGTCGTACATCTTCATCGAACCGGCATCCTTGGATAGGGTGCGCGCGACTTCCTTGATGACTTTGTTACGCGGGTCGGAGATGGTGTAGACCGGATGGCCGAAGCCGATCACGACTTCCTTGTTGTCGACGCGGCGTTTGATATCGGCTTCTGCCTCGTCCGGATTTTCGTAACGCTTCTGAATTTCAAAAGCGAATTCATTCGCGCCGCCATGCTTGGGGCCGCGCAGTGCGCCGATGGCGCCAGTGATCGCAGAGTACATATCGGAGCCGGTACCGGCGATGACGCGACCGGTGAAGGTTGATGCGTTGAACTCATGTTCGGCGTACAGGATGAGCGAGGTGTGCATTGCCTTTTCCCATTTGGCAGATGGCTTTTCACCGTGCAGCAAATGCAGGAAGTGTGCACCTATCGAATCGTCGTCGGTTTCGACTTCTATCCGTTTGCCGTTATGGCTGTAGTGATACCAGTAGAGCAGGATGGAACCTAGCGAAGCCATCAACCTGTCGGCGATGTCGCGTGCGCCGGGTGCATTGTGGTCATCCTTTTCCGGAATCACGCAGCCCAGCGCGGAGACGCCGGTACGCATCACGTCCATAGGGTGCGAGGCGGCAGGCAGCCATTCGAGTGCTGCCTTGACATTGGCGGGCAAGCCGCGCAATTCCTTCAGCTTGATCTTGTACGCTTTCAGTTCCGCGACGGTAGGCAGCTTGCCATGCACCAGCAGATGGGCGATTTCTTCAAATTCACAACTGTCAGCAATATCCAGGATGTCGTAGCCACGGTAGTGCAAGTCATTGCCGGTTTTACCGACCGTACAGAGCGCGGTATTACCTGCAGTCACGCCTGAGAGTGCAACGGATTTCTTGGGTTTGAAGCCTGCAGCGGGTGTCTCCTGTGATGCGCTCATACCTGTCTCCTTGTGGATGGTGTATTCGTGATCTGTTGCGCTTACTTGTCGGCGTATTTCTTTTCCAATTGATCGAAATAGGGTTTGTTGACCAGGCGCTGGCGTTCGCTGAACGGACTGACCAGTGCCGGATCTTCATCGAGGCGATGGGTGTCGCGCAGTACGGTGAGTGCTTGCTGCATACCGGCCACCGCGCCTTGCAGGGCTGCATTCGCGTACAGCACGATGCCGTAGCCGAGGTCGGCCAGTTCATCGGCGTTGAATATAGGTGTCTTGCCGCCTATGACCAGGTTCATCAGTTGCGGCTTATCCAGTAGCTGCGGCAGCTTGCGGATTTCATCTGCGGTTTCGGTCGCTTCGACGAAGAGAATGTCGGCACCGGCTTCGCTGTAGCGTGCGGCGCGTTCCAGCGCATCGTCAAAGCCGTGCACGCTGCGGGCATCGGTGCGCGCCATGATGAGCATGCCTGCGTCGCTGCGCGCATCAACGGCGGCATGTATCTTGCCGACCATCTCGGCGCAGGAAATCACTTCCTTGCCATTGAAATGGCCACAGCGTTTTGGAGAAACCTGGTCTTCCAGTTGTACCGCGTCGGCACCGGCACGTTCCAGCGTGCGTATGGTGTGGCGTACATTCAGGGCATTGCCGAAGCCGGTGTCGGCATCGACGATGATGGGGATATCGACTGCGTCGCGGATGCGGGCAGTGTGGTCTGCCAGTTCATTCAGGCCGATGAAGCCCTGGTCCGGCATGCCGAAGTACATATTGGTCACACCAGCGCCGGTGATGTAGAGCGCTTCATAACCCAGGTCTGCGATGACACGTGCTGACAGCGCGTTGAACGCGCCGGGGACCAGCAAACCGCGTCGGGCATTCACTTTGTCACGTAACACTTGCTTGCTGCTGTTGGACTGACTGCTCATTGCATATCCTTTAGCCTGGGTGTTTCATGGAGTTCGCTGCCTACTGTATTTGCAATGCCTGTGCCATGCCGATGAGGTGGTTAATACAACAGCTGTAGACATTTGGTGCTTAAAGGAAAGCGCTTGTAAATCAAGTGCTTGGGGGTGGAGGCGAGTTTCCAGCCGGACATGGCTTGGCCGCGCTGGAAGCAAAAGCCGTGTTACATTTGAAACGTTTGAAACGTGCGGGTGAAACATGAAACGTTCGACCTCTCCTTTCCGTGACGCAGCCGACAAGCCGGTTATCTGGACGGTTTCGATTTCGCGTTTGTTCGAGTTGTTTCGCGACATCACGCTGGAATTTGATGATCAGGCAGACATTGAGCCTATTCATCTGGGCTTTGAAGACGCGGTGCGACACATACGCGAACGACTGGCGACTGAGCGTTGCGATGCGGTGATTGCGGCGGGTTCGAACGGCGCATATCTGAAAAGTCGTCTCTCGGTGCCCGTCATCATCGCCAAAGCCAGCGGCTTCGATGTAATGCAGGCGCTGGCCCGGGCGCGCAAGATCACGCCGGATATCGGACTCGTCACCTACCAGGAAACTATGCCCGCACTGGCCGAGTTCCAGACGACCTTTGGCCTGCAGATCGCACAGCGCACCTATGTCACCGAAGAAGATGCGCGGGCGCAAATCAATGAATTGAAAACAGCAGGCGTGAAAGCCATCGTCGGCGCAGGTCTGATCACCGATCTGGCGGAAGAGGCAGGTTTGACCGGTGTGTTCGTCTATTCCTCCGCTTCCATCCGGCAGGCATTTGAAGATGCGCTGGAACTGGCGCGCCTGACGCAACTGGAAGCGACGCGCGGCCGTAGCTTCCCGGTGGCTGACACCTTGCGCGCCAAACATCACATCAAGGACTTGCGTGGTGAATCCGCCGCGATGGAAAGTGTGCGGCAATCGGTCACGCTGTTCGCGAAATCAGCCGCCACCGTATTGATCCAGGGCGAAACCGGCACTGGCAAGGAACTGGTCGCGCAAGCGATACACCGCGCCCATCCGCTGATGCAGGGCAAGACGCAGGCAGGCCATCCGTTTGTTGCGGTCAACTGTGGCGCACTGGCAGAGTCGCTGCTGGAATCTGAATTGTTCGGCTATGAAGAGGGCGCATTCACTGGTTCACGTCGCGGCGGCCGCGCTGGTCTGTTTGAAGCTGCGCATCGCGGCACCTTATTCCTCGATGAAATCGGCGAGATGCCTTTGTCTTTGCAGACGCGTTTGTTGCGTGTGCTGGAAGAGCGCGAAGTGGTGCGCGTAGGTGGTACCCGGCCGATACCAGTTAGTGTACGCATCATTAGTGCCACGCATTGCGACCTCGATGAGCGAGTCAGGCAAGGGCGATTCCGTGCGGATCTGTTTTATAGGCTGAGCGTATTGCGGCTCAGTTTGCCGCCCTTGCGCGAGCGCAGCGACGACGTGGCGGCACTGACGGAATGGTATTTAAAAAATGCACTGGCCGCGCTGGATGTCCGGTCACCCGCCAACCTGCAGGCCGAGATACTGACTTGCCTGCCTATGTTGACTGCTTACACATGGCCGGGCAATGTACGCGAACTGCGTAACCTGATGGAGCGACTGGCCTTGTTCCTGGCGGCGGCGCCGTTACAGGCATTGACACCAGCCTTCCTGAAAAGCATCGCGCCCGAGCTCAGCTATCTCGCAACACCGGCATTGCAGGCATTGCCGGTGGCCGAGGAAACATTGCAACAGGTGCTACAACGCTTTGATGGTAATCGTGAAGCGGCGGCAAATTATCTGGGCATCAGTCGCACGACCTTGTGGCGCAGGCTGCAGGCGGCTGGCGACGACTAATAGCAGATGCATTAAGCGCACGCTTATGCATCCGGACGATATCTGCTGCCGCTTCATGTCGTTTCCTGACGACGACAGTCAATCGCTATTTGCATCCAGCGTTTTCCCCATATACAATTGAGAATGATTCTTATCATCATTTAGTGGCGCGTTGCCCCGGTGTTGATAGGGGAAAACGACATGTCTGCCACCGAAAACGCGCTAAACCACGAGATCAGCACGCTATACAGCAACCACCATGGCTGGTTGCAGGGATGGCTATGCAAGAAACTGGGTAACGCTTTTGATGCGGCCGACCTGGCGCAAGACACTTTCACCCGCATCCTCAGTTCGCGCGATATCTCTGCCATCAAGGAGCCGCGTGCCTATCTGACCACCGTAGCCAAAGGTTTGGTGATCAACTGGTATCAGCGGCAAGCGCTGGAACGTGCCTACCTGGATGCGCTGGCATTGTTGCCGGAGCCGCAAGCGCCATCGGCCGAGCAGCGTTACATCATCCTCGAAACCCTGCACGAAATCGACGCCATGCTGGATGCATTGCCATCCAAAGTCCGGCGCGTATTCCTGCTCTCGCAGATAGAGGGTTTGAAGTACGAAGAAATCGCCGTACAAATCGACGCGTCACTGATTACCGTCAAACGTTATATGAAGCAAGCTTTCCTGCACTGTCTGGCATTCCATGAGTGAGGTGGGTGTCATGCGCAGACCGGAGGCGATAGATCCGCTCATCCTGGATGAAGCAGCGGACTGGCTGATGCTACTCGGCGCTGGTGCGACCGACGAAGAACGTCGTGCCTGTGAGCGCTGGAGCAAGCGCAGCCCCGAGCACACCCGTGCCTGGGCGCGTGCGCAATTGCTATTGAATAAACTGGGTGGCTTGCCGTCTGCATTGGCGATGCCTGCATTGAATCGTGAGCCAGCAGCAGGACGTCGTGCTGCAATTACCAGGCTGGCAGCCATACTTGCGCTGGCACCCGCAAGCTGGGGCATCTGGAAAGTGATAGCTGCGCAGGACTGGATAACGGATTGCCGTACCGCAGTCGGTGAACAGCGTGTCATGCATCTGGCGGATAACAGTGTAGTGACGCTGAATACGGCAACCGCTTTCAATGTTCATTTCAATTCCACGCAACGCAATATCAATTTGCGCAGCGGCGAAATCCTGATCCAGACGGCACGTGAAGCGACGGCTAACTATCGTCCGTTTAGTGTCAGCACTACGCAGGGGCTGATGGAAGCGCTCGGCACACGTTTCAGCGTGCGGGTGTATGACGAGACTACCCATTTAGCCGTGCTGGAAGGCGCGGTCAAAATCACACCGAATCAAAATGCGCTGCAACAGCAGGTGCTGCATGCAGGCGAGCAAGTGACATTTACCAAAAATGCGATAGGTGAAATTACCGCGGCAGACAATGTCGTCGTAGCGTGGACTGAGGGCATGCTGGTGGCAGACCGCATGCGGCTGGCTGATTTTGCCGCTGAACTGAGTCGCTACCGCAGCGGCATAGTCCACGTTGATCCGGCGGTTGCGCAAGTCCGGGTATCCGGTGCTTTCCCCCTGCGTGATACGGACAAGGCGCTGGCCATGCTGGTATCCACTTATCCGGTCGATGCGCAAACGCGCTTGCGCGGCCACTGGATCACTTTGGTAGCACGCTGAATAAATATTTTGCAGGTGCTGATACTTTTTTCTTCTTCAACTGGCAGAGAGATTGAAGAACACATTCTCTATCGTTGAAAAGGAATTCAATTTCATGTCATCTGCATGTCCGCGCCTTGTTGAGCGCCGTTTAAACCACGCTATCCGGATAGCGCTTATGAGTATGGCACTCGCCAGTGTTTCTGCCTTGATTCCAGTTGCACATGCGGCCGATACGCTGGACGCAGTTGCTGCTCGTCCATACAACCTGGCGTCCGGCCCATTGGGACGTAATTTGTCCAGCTTCGCCGCGCAAGCCGGTATTGCACTTTCGTTTGATCCCGCATTGACCGAAGGGCTGACGAGTCCGGCCTTGTCCGGCACATATTCCGGACGTGAAGGCTTACGCAAGCTGTTGAGTGGTAGTGGCCTGGAGCTGGTGCAGCGTACCGATGGCAGTTATACGCTGGGGAAAATAGCGACGGGTGCCAGTGCACCGCGTGAGAGCTCGACTTTGCCGGAAGTGCAGGTCACTGCAGTGCAAACAGCAACCACTGAAGGTACAGGTTCCTACACCACGGGTTCCGCCAGTACTGCCACGCGTCTGAATCTATCTATACGCGAAACGCCGCAATCGGTCAGCGTCATTACGCGTCAGCGCATGGATGACCAGGGTTTGTCGCAATTGTCTGATGTAGTAGCGCAGACGCCGGGCCTGGTGATTGCACAAAGCGGCAATGCCGGATCGGATTCGAGCCCTATCTATGCGCGCGGTTTTGCGGTGGAAAATTATCAGGTCGATGGCGTGGGGCAGGTTTTTTCCGGCTATAGCTCGGTATTCCAGAGCAATGACATGGCGCTTTATGACCGGGTGGAGGTGGTGCGTGGTGCGACCGGCCTGATGAATGGTGTGGGTTCACCCAGCGCAACGATTAACCTGATGCGCAAGCGTCCAACGGCACAATTCCAGGCTTCGGCAAAAGTGGAAGCCGGATCATGGAACTACTATCGGGCAGAAGCCGATATCTCGGCTCCGCTGAATGAAGCGCGTACCTTGCGCGGACGCGTAGTGGCGGCTTATCAGGAAAACGATTCCTATATAGATCGCCTGCACGAAAAGAAGGAAATCCTCTACGGCATACTCGAGGCTGATCTCAGCCCTTCGACCCTGGCCACTTTTGGTGTGACGCTGCAAAACCACGATGCCACCGGCCATTCGCGCAGTGGGCGTCCGGCTTATTTCGATGATGGCTCGCGTACCAGCTGGGCGCGTTCCGATTCCGCTGCCGCCTCGTGGGCTTATTCCAAGCGTCACAGCCAGGCCATCTTTGCCTCCATCGAGCATCAATTCGATAACGAATGGCTGGTCAAGGGAACCCTGAGCCAAGGTAAGGTTGATTACGATGAATTGCTGGGCTACATGGTGGTTGGCTTTCCGAATAAGGCAACTGGTGCCGGAGCTACTTTGTACGCCAGCCGCTGGGTTGGTAACCCGACGCAGAACAGCCTGGATCTGTACGCCAGCGGGCCGTTTAATTGGCTGGGTCGCAAACATGATTTGGTCATCGGTACGACGATCGCGCGTACGACTGTGGACGCGCCTACCTATGGCGGCTGGAATGTGTTGCCGGTTCCAAATGTCTATACCTGGGATGGGAATACGCCAGGCAATCCGAACACCAGCGTACAGGGCAGTTACCAGGACAAGGAAAGCATGAGCAGCGCGTACTCAACCGCACGCTTTAAACCTACCGATGCCTTGTCTGTCATAGTCGGTGCGCGTATTACCAACTGGGAGCGTGTGCAGTCGACCGTCAAAATCAGTCCCTATGAAAACAATAAGGTGACGCCTTATGCTGGGCTGGTGTACGACTTCAATAAGAATTGGTCTGGCTATGCCAGCTACACCGACATCTTCAAGCCGCAAAGCAATAAGACGCCTACCGGCGAATTTCTTGATCCACTGCTGGGTAAAAGTTATGAAATCGGTGCGAAAGGTGAATTCTTCGACAAGCGCCTGAACCTTGGTCTCGCCATATTTAAAATCCAGCAAGACAATCTCGGCGTTTCCATTCCAGGCGTCTTTGCGCCGGACGGATCGCAAGCCTACCGCGCGGTTTCCGGCACTTCCACCCGTGGCTATGAAGTTGAGTTGGGTGGTGAGCTGGCGCGCAACTGGCAGGGCTCGATCGCTTATGCGCGCAGCATGACCTCTGACCGTAACAACATGCCGCTCAATACCAATATCCCGCAAAACACCTTCAAGCTCTTCACGACTTATCGCCTGGCCGGTTTCGGCGATGGCCTGACGGTCGGTGGCGGTGTGCGTTGGCAAAGTGAGATTTACAGCGATAACCAGGGACCCGTTGGCAAAAGATCCCGTTTTACCCAGGAAGCATATTCGGTCGTCGATCTGATGGCGCGTTATCAGATTTCCAAACAATTGACGCTGACGGCCAATCTTTATAACGCTTTCGATAAATCGTATTACACCACGACCGGTGGAGCTTATTACGGTGCGCCGCGCAATCTGCGGGTGGGACTGGACATGCGCTTCTAAGCCTGGCGCGCATTTGCAGCATGCAGCACAGCCACCCGGAGTGCCAGATCGCACTTCGGGTGGCCCTTTTTTCAATCTCGTTGGTCATAGTAAGTAAGGAGTGGAGATTTTCCAGTCCTGTCTGATGGTGGATGTTTTGATGTGTATGTCCGGTTTTGCCTGTTTTCCACTGCTTTCGCTGCCAGTTTGTGGCGGCGGGCTGGGTTGCGGGCGTTTTTTGCTGCGTGTTTTCGTTAACGCTTGCAAAGCCGGATAACAAGCGCGTAGCTGATTTTTCGCAAGGCTGTTTAATTTTTTATTACATAAAGGGTAATCACATGATCAAGAAAACACTCGTCACCATGTTGCTGTCATCGTTTGCTGTTGCGGCCAGTGCCCACCAGGTCTGGGTAGAGCGTGATGCTTCCGGCCCGGCCAAAGTCTATGTCGGCGATGTCGATGGTGAGCGCGATCACGGTGACGATGTCGCCAAGCTGGCAGCGACTACCCAGGTATTTGGCAAGGACAGCAAGCAGCTGGCCAAGCTCACTACCAAAAATGAATATCTGGAAGCAGCGGTAAGCGGTAGCGGCGATGTGCGCCTGATCGCTGACCAGGTCTGGAAGCCATGGAAAAACAAGGACGGTCAGATGCAAGCCGCCGTCTTCAATTCGCGTGCCGGTCGCACTGAAACCGCGGCCGCGCTGGATTTTGAATTGGTGCCGGTTAAAGCCAATGGCAATGTCTTCACATTGACCTTCAAAGGCGAGCCTGTTGCGAATAAAAAGGTCAGCGTCATCAATCCGGAACAATGGGTCAAGGGTTTCACCACCGACAAGGAAGGCCGCGTTCAGGTTCCGCTGCAAGGTAAGGGCCGTTACATCCTGATGAGCAACCATGAACAAAAGGGTGACCTCGAAGTCGCAGGCGACAAAGTACAAAAAATTTCGTACACGACGACCCTGAGTTTCGTTAACAAGTAAGTTGCAATAGTAGTGATATCCAGGGGCGCAGCATGCTGCGCCCCGATTAGTCTTGTGGTGACTGGTTTCTTTTCCCGCGACATGGTGCGGGATGTTTTTTACGAGGTTTTATGCGCATTTCCTTTTCTCCTTTTGCTTTGCTGGCTACCAGCTTGTTTCTGACCAGCGCTGCTGCGCATGCTGACTACGTCTGGCTGGAGCGCGATACGGCCGGTACCGCACATGCCTATATCGGTGAGTTCGAAGCGGTAAAAGGATCGCCAGCGAGCATCAGCGCAGCACGTGCTTTCATGGCCGATGGCAAGGACCTGCCATGGTCGGCAGAAGCCGAGCGCCTGAATATCGCTGCACCGGCGAACGGCGATTTGCGTCTGGCAGCGACGCGTATCGGTGAAAAGGGCGTGCTGAATTACTTCCAGGCCAAGAATGGGCGCAGCGAAACCAAAGCGGTTAATGATCTGGAGTTGGTGCCGACAGAAGCCAATGGCAATACCTTCAAGCTGGTATGGAAAGGCAATACCGTCGCAGCGTCGCAAGTCAACGTAGAGACTTCCGAAGGCTGGCACCGGGTACTGAAGCCGGGCAAGGACGGCACGGTGACGCTGAACGCAGTATTTCCTGCGCGCTACCTGCTGGAAGTGACAGCGCGGGTAAACGGTACCGTTACTTTGGATGGCAAAAAATATGATGACGTGCGTCACACAGCAACGCTGACATTTGAGGTCAAGAAATAATGAATACGCGCAAGAGCTTTACCCGCAAGCAAAAGACAGTGGGTCTGGTGGTGCTGGTCGCTGCGTTGGCAGCCATCGGTTTGTGGTCCGGTAATCGTGGTGACGCGCAGTACGAAGTCGCACCGGTAGCGCGCGGCAATATTGAAGCGACGGTGACGGCCATCGGTACGCTGCAGCCCATGAGTTCGGTTGATGTTGGTGCCCAGGTATCTGGCCAGGTATTGAAGCTACATGTGCAGCCCGGCGATGTCGTGAAGAAAGGCCAATTGCTGGCGGAGATCGATGCCAGCGTGTTGCAGGCGACGGTGGATGCTGGCCGCGCACAACAAACCGAGTTACAGGCGCAGCTGGCGGAACAAAAGGCACAACATAAGCTGAGCGCGCAGCAGCACGAACGCCAGCAACAAATGCACAAGGATGAATCGACCCGACTGGAAGATGTGCAGACGGCAGAAGCCAATCTGGCGGCTGCGGTGGCACGCATCGCCCAGACCCAGGCGCGCATCGTACAGACCCAATCCAGCCTGAAGGCGGACGAAGCCCGTCTGGGTTACACGCGGATTTATGCGCCTATGGGTGGCACCGTCATCGGTATTGATGCAAAAGAAGGTCAGACCCTGAATGCAACTTATCAGACGCCGACACTGATGCGCATCGCTGATCTGTCGGAAATGACGGTATGGACCACAGTGTCGGAAGCAGATATCCGCCGTGTCAAAGCAGGCCAGGCGGCCTACTTCACGACGCTGGCGGGCGACCGTCGTCGCTGGAATGGACAAGTACGTCAGGTCTTGCCGGCACCTCCGGCTGCTCCGGCGACGCAAAGCAATCCTAACCAGACCCCGGTCAGCAAAGTGGTGCAGTACACCGTCTTGTTTGATGTGGATAACAAGGATGCCGAACTGCTGCCGCAAATGACCGCGCAGGTTTCCTTCATCACGGCTTCGGCGCGTGATGTGCTGGTGGCGCCGCTGAATGCCTTGCAGGCGGTAGAGCACAAGCCGCAGATCTATACCGCGCGCATATTAGGCAGCGACGACAAACCGCAAACGCGAGAAGTGCGTACCGGTGTCAGCGACAGGCTGGCGGCGCAAGTGGTCGAAGGTTTGAAAGAAGGCGAGCAACTGATTACCGGTGAGGTCGTGGCACAGACCAAGACACGGAGGTTTCAGTGGTAACAGACGCGCCGCTGATTGAGCTGCGGGAAATACGCAAGCAATACGGAGGAAATGGCGATGCGCCGGCGGTAGAAGTACTGCATGGTTTATCGCTGAAGATACACGCCGGTGAGTTCGTGGCGATCGTCGGTGCATCGGGCTCCGGCAAGTCGACACTGATGCATTTGCTGGGCTGTCTGGACCGGCCCAGCTCGGGCAGCTATCTGTTTAGCGGGCGCGATGTGGCGACGCTGGATAGTGATGAGTTGGCGTGGTTGCGTCGTGAAGCGTTTGGTTTCGTATTCCAGGGTTATCACCTGATAGCAACCGAATCGGCACGCGAGAACGTCGAAGTGCCTGCTATCTACGCCGGGATGCCGGAAGATGAGCGTGCCGCGCGCGCATCCGCACTGTTGACGCGTCTAGGCCTGAGCGACAAGCTGGATAACCGGCCGAGCCAGTTATCGGGTGGCCAGCAACAACGCGTCTCGATCGCGCGTGCACTGATGAATGGTGGTCGCATCATCCTTGCCGATGAACCGACCGGAGCGCTGGACAGCAAGAGTGGCGCGGAAGTGATGGCGTTGCTGAATGAACTGGCTGATGCAGGACATACCATCATCCTGATTACACATGATCGCGATGTGGCGGACCAGGCACGACGCGTCATAGAAATACGTGATGGCGAAATCGTCGGCGACTCTGGCGTGTCGGCCATCAAACAAGCTTTGCCTGCACCGGATATGACACAAGCCGGACGCGATGCCGGTGCTTCATTCTGGGATGATTTGCGCGAAGCGGCGCGTACCGCATGGCGTGGTATGCGCATGAACCGCACGCGCACCGGCCTGACCCTGCTCGGCATCGTGATTGGCGTCGCTTCGGTGATCGTGATGCTGGCGGTAGGTGAAGGTGCCAAGCAACGCGTCATCGATGAGATGGGTTCGCTGGGTACCACCATCATGTACCTCGGGAGTGGTCATCCGTCGAATGGCGGGCCGCCGGGACGTCTGACGATAGAAGATCTGGATGCAGTAGCTGCACTGCCGGAAATCGGTCATGTCATGCCTATCATCGGTGATCCGGTTACCGTGCGTCGCGGTAATGTCGATCGCCAGGTTTACGCATTCGCCAGTGCTTATGTGATGCCTTTGGTGCATCGCTGGCGCGTCGGCAAGGGACGCTTCTTCACCCCCGAAGAAGATGAGCAGCTGGCTCCGGTCGTGGTCATCGGCCACAAGGCATGGAAAAATTTCTTCCCGGATGGCAGCGACCCTCTTGGCAAGCAAATCCTGATCGTCGATGCACCGTTTGAAGTAATAGGCGTGATGGCTGAACGTGGCGCGGATTCAGGCTCGCAGGATTACGATGAAATGGTCTTCATCCCGTACAACTCCGGACGCATGCGCGTCTACGATGCGCGCGCCGAACCTGATTACACGGTGGTGGAAGCGGCATCGGAGGAATTGGTTGGGAAAGCGGAAGCCGCGATGAAAAAGCTGTTGATAGAACGGCGCGGGCGCGATGACTTCCGTATCGGAAACGCTGCAGCAAAATTGCAGGCAGCGGCACAAACCAGCAATGCGATGAAGATGATGCTGGGCCTGATCGCGGCCGTCTCGCTGATCGTTGGTGGCATAGGCGTGATGAATGTGATGCTGATGACGGTGCGTGAGCGCACCCGCGAAATCGGCATACGCATGGCGACCGGTGCGCGCGAGCGCGACATCTTGCGTCAATTCCTGACGGAAGCGGTGCTGGTGTCGGTGGTCGGCGGCGTCATCGGCGTGGCCTCTGGTTTGTTTATAGGGGCGGCACTGTTGTTCTGGAATGTGGCAGTGATTTTTTCGCTGTCGGCCATCATCGGTGCCTTCGCCTGTGCAGTCGCGACCGGTTTGATTTTCGGCTATATGCCAGCGAAGAAAGCGGCCGGGCTGGATCCTGTGATCGCTTTGGCTTCTGAATAAGCGGACTAAGAAAATGATGAAGATATGGACAGGACTTTCTGCTGCCTTGCTGCTCGCCGGTTGTGCGAGCCAGGGTACGCAGGAAACATTGGCGCCGGAAGTTGCCCCGCAATGGCGTCAGGCACAGCAGGGCAGCATGCTGCCCACTGCCGTGACGCGCGACTGGTGGCGCAGCTTTGGTAGCAGTGAGCTGGATAGCTTGCTCGAAACCGCACAAGCGCAAAGCTATGATCTGGCGGCGGCAGTCGCACGGGTCAGGCAAGCGCGGGCAACCGCCACTATTGCAGGTGCTGCCTTGCTGCCGGAACTGAATGGCAACCTTGGTGCGACGCGTAATGGTCGCTTCGGCGGTGATGGCAATGGCACGCCTAGCGGCACTGTGTACCAGGCTGGATTAACGGCCAGTTATGAACTGGATTTCTGGGGGCGCAATCGCGCCTTGCGTGACAGTGCGCGTGCTGATTTGCGGGCAGCAGAATTTGATCGCGACACGGTATACCTGACAGTGACTGCCGGTGTGGCTTCGGCCTGGTTGCAGACCATGGGTTTGCGGGAACGGGCAGCGATAGCCGATCTCAGTGTGGCGAGTGCGCAGCGCTTGCTGGATGTGATTGAGTCGCGCGCACGTGCCGGTGCGGCCAATCCGCTGGAACTGGCGCAGCAGCGTGGCGTACTGGCAGCTCAGATGCGCGCGCGTGCGGCGATCCGTCAGCAAGCGGAAGACAGCCAGACCACACTGGCCGTTCTGCTCGGACGTAATCCATCTTTATTAAGCCTGGCTGCGACTGATTTGAAAGGTTTGCAGGCGCCAACTACAGGCGCGGGCTTGCCTGCTGAATTACTGACGCGTCGCCCGGATATCGCACGGGCTGAAGCGCAACTGGCGCGCGCGGATGCGAATGTCATCGCAGCACGCGCGGCGATGCTGCCGCGGATTACCCTGGGTGGCGACATGACGGCTGCCAGCAACCGGGTCAGCAGCGTATTTGATAATCCGGTGTATAGCCTGGCCGCTGGTCTGGCTGCGCCTATCTTTAATGCCGGAAGATTGGCAGCAGGACGTGATCTGGCAGTAGCGCAAAGGGAAGAGTTATTGGCGAACTATCGTCGTGCCATCGTTGCGGCCTTCGGTGATGTCGAGACTGCATTGAATGCGGTGGCAGGTATAGATGCACAACGTGTTGCGCAAGAAGAAGAGCTGCGCCAGGCACAGCGTGCGTTTAATCTGGCCGAGTCACGCTATCGTGCGGGTGCGGAAACTTCGCTGACTTTGCTGGATGCGCAGCGCACCTTGTATGCTGCACAGGATGCAGCAGCACAGTTGCGTACGCTACGTTTGCAGGCATCGGTCAGCTTATACAAGGCACTTGGTGGTGGTTGGCAGTCTACTGTTGCGGAGCCGCAGGGATAGGTACGGCACGTGTTTTGAAGGGCGGGCGTAAATGCTCGTCCGGCATTTCCAGCGCTTCCGGTGCAGGCGCTGCCTCATTCGTCAGGTAGCGCTCTACCAGCTGGAAGAAGCGGGAATAGAATTTCTCTGATGCGATGGTGGTGCTGGCGACTTTGACCAGAGAATCATCGCTCGATGAAAACGGCAGCGACAAGGAGCCCAGCGCGCCTACGCCGACACTGGCCGAGTTATTGATCTTCTTCAGCGCATAACGATCTTCCAGCGCATTCGCAAACACCGAGGTCAGGTTGCCATCCGCATTGTCGGTGGTGCATACGACGCGGAACGCGATTTGTACATGCACGTCATTCTCCGGCTGGAAACTCTTGCGCGCATCGATTTGCGTGGTGGTGTACGCGCTGATCACATAGCCCTGGCTCAACAAGGTGCGACGCACCGCCTCACATGCCACTTCGGATGAAACCGTGAAGCGGCGTGCATAAATTTCAGTTGTGTCGAATTTTTCCGTTTGATAGGCAACAGGCTTGGGCCCTGCGCAACCGGCTATCGTTGCCAGCATCAGTGCTGACAACAGGATGCGGGAGCTGAATTGCATAAACTAAATTCTCCAAAATAAGCGCATAGCGGTCCATGCGCTGTTGATTGACTCTTGTTGCCGTGAAAAATTCCTTCTATTTTCCGCAAAAAGCCCGGTGTTTGCTTTCTAAATAGTCATTTTGCGGACTTTCTTCACATTTGCCGTGATGCTGTCCGGCTATTTTCCCTGTTTTTAAGTCGAATGAAAAATGGGGTGGATGCTCCAGCCAAGTCGAATCTCAGTTAATCTTCATGCTTTGTTGCTTCGATATGAGAAAAAGTAATGGGTAATCTGGTGATTGTTCGCCATGGCGAGTCACAGTGGAACAGGGAAAACCGTTTTACCGGCTGGGCAGATATCGACCTGACCGCGAATGGCATAGAGCAGGCACGTTGCGCCGGACGCGCGCTGGCCCGGGCTGGTTTCCGTTTCGACCTCGCGATTACTTCCATGCTGAAACGCACCATACGTTCACAATGGCTGATCCTGGATGAAATGGATGCGATGTTTACGCCGGTCATCAGTCACTGGCGTCTGAATGAACGTCATTACGGCGCACTGACCGGCCATAGCCGTGCGGAAATGATAGAGCGCTTTGGTGAAGAGCAGGTCTGGGCCTGGCGTCGCGGCTTCGATAGCCGCCCGCCCCTGATGGAGAGTACGGATGCCCGTGCACCGCAACAGCAGGCGCGATACAAGGACGTGCCGCGTGCTGAATTGCCGCTGGGTGAATCGCTGCACGATACGGTGGAGCGTGTTCGGGTAGTGTGGAACGAAACCATCGCGCCGGTACTGAAGCAAGGCAAAGATGTCATTATTTCTTCGCATGGCAATAGCCAGCGCGCATTGGTCAAGTTGCTGGAAGATATGCCGGACGAAGAAGTGGCACGCTTCGATGTACCGAACAGCGTACCGCTGGTTTATAAACTGGATACCGATCTGCGTGTGCTGGAAAGAAAATCGATGACCGATATCCCACATCCGGGTTCATCCGCGATACTTTGATTTAAAAAAGCCGACCCTGGGTCGGCTTTTTTATTGGGCGCATGCCACAGCCTGCATGGCATGTGGCTGATTACTTCCCTATTTGTTTGCTCACACCATTCTCTTGCTGGTTCAGGGTCTTTTGTTCCAGCTTGGTGATGTGCCCGCCATTCTGGCTGGCCATGGCTCGCTCTTCCTTGCGTATCTGATGATCTTCCTTGTGTAGCTTCTTTGCCTCTGGCTTGGACATTTTTCCTTCTTTCACTTCCTGGTGTATGCGCTTGTCCTGCTTGTCCAGGCGCTGGTTCACTTCGGCACGACGTGGATGTTCTTTCTGAAATTCGGTTGCCGCAAATGACTGTGTACTTACCGCTGCCAGCATGCCGACTACACCAATCAGGGACAGAGTTTTACGCATCGCATTCGACATGATTTTTCCTTAAGTGTTGTTTGTTGTGTCTAGTAAGCAGTAGAGGATTCTACGTAGCTACGTGTACATAAACGTGACTTCCAAAACTGGCGATGACAGGAATTGCGACTGAAGTGTAAGCAAATGTTTGCTGGCACCAACTGGCATCCAGGCGACGTCGCTGTTTATCTGGCGGCAATTCGGGCAAGGTTCGGTCGGGCAGGGGATGGCGATGAGTGTGGTGACTATTTTGATGACGACTACCGTGATGGTTGCCGTGACTTTGTGGCGACAACGCCAGCGTTGATACGCATGTTGCCAACAATCGTTGATTAACGGCGACGCTGTTCTTCGAAGAAATCGCGCTTCAGGAATTCTTCCAGTTCCGTACTGTCGCGCAGGCGCGCCGACAGCACCACCACGCGACCCAGACGTGGTGAGTTCCAGTTGAAGTCTTCTTTTTCATATAGACGTATCAGATCTATCATCCGGCGCACGATGGCGGTTTCGATATCGCCACCCGGCCCTGCGTCCACCTGTATCAACTGGCGTGAATTGGTTTTGCGGCGCAAGTCCCAACCGCGGAACAGGAACTCTGCCGTGCGCACACCCTTGAAGGTAATCTGGAACACGCCGCCGGATTCATTGCGGCCGCGCGATTGACGCTGCACCATCTCGGCGATGTTGGCACGTGCGATCGCATTATCATCTTCCACTGGCTTTGCATCGGGTTCGATAATCCCGGCGGCACGACGTCGTTCGCGTGCAGCGGCCAGCATGTCGCTCATGTCTGGTGGCAGTGCTTCCTTGCTGGTAGTTTTGGGCGCGACTGGCGGTGGTGTACCTTTGTCAGCCTGGCGTATAGGTTCGGTCTTTTTCCGCGAAGCAGATTTTTGTTGGCGTGGTGCCGGATTCGATTTCTCGATTTTCTTTTGCTCGGGTTCCGGTGGCGTTTCCGCCTTGGGAGCTGGCTTGGGAGCCGGTGCCTGTGTAATCAGGCTGACTTCCAGCGGCGCTGTCGGCGATTCACCTGATTCCGCTACGCGCACCTTGGCCTGATCCAGCGCAAACAGCAGGATCAGCGCATGTATCAGCAGTGAGAGCCCTAAGCCTATGGCGGGGCGGGCACGCATATGGGTCAGAATGGATGGGAACTTCATGTTCTACTGCAAATGGAAACTGTCGTCATTATGACTGCGCTATGGAATTTTGTTCGACTGATCTGCGCTCAATAAATTCGTTATTGGTAATGATGGGGCGTTTCCCTTGCAAATATGAATGAAAGTTATGTAAATGTTACGTTTGCGCCGGGGCAAATACACGTAATCATGGCGCAGCTGGATTCCTGATAGAGAAGGAGACATATATGTATTTCATCCGCAAGTTGGGTGGTCTGGCCTTGTTGTGTTGGTGCGCCGCCGGTTGGGCGCAAGGATCGGCGACGGAAACGGACAGCTGGATCTATCTGGAGCCAACGCAGATAGACAGCACACGCTTTCTTGGTCCGCCGCCTGATGCGGCGGCGACCCGACGCGAGATTGACGCCATGCTGCTGATGCAGGAGCAACGTACGCCTGAGCAAGCTCGGCAGGCTGCGCAGGATCATGAGCAAAGTGTTTTCCGCTTTGCTGACGTGATGGGTAATAAATTCCAGCGCGATCGTTTACCGCTGACGACGCGTTTGTTTGACACCTTGCATGAGACCGGCAATGCGATGGAGAAGCAAGGCAAGAAGAAGTGGCGACGTGTGCGTCCGCCAGTGTTTGACACGCGTATACGGCCGGTAGCCAGGTACTCTGCGAGCGGTTCCTATCCAAGTGGGCACGCTACTTTCAGCTTCCTGGCCGCCATCGTATTGGCGGATATGGTGCCGGAAAAGAGCGAACGGATCTTTACGCGTGCGCGGGAATTCGGGGAGCATCGCGTCATGGGCGGTGTGCATTACCCGAGTGATATAGCTGCAGGGCAGCGACTGGCGACGTTGATCGCTGTGCTGATACAGCAAAATCCAGCCTTCCAGCAAGACTATGCGGCGGCGCGCGCCGAATTGCGTGCGGCGTTGGAACTGCAATAAGTCCTTACACCCGGCGTCGTGCATGACGCCGGGCATCTTTTCCGCAAAAACACCCTTAAATACGTGCTCATCGCGCTTGCCGCCGGATCAACTGCGGGCAATTCCTGGCTGTTTATCGTCATATCTGACTGTATATATCGTTTGCATGATGTTTGAGCCTCCGTTTGTTGACGGCTGTTTTAAAGCGGCAACTGCGAAGCTGAAAAGCATTTCTAAATTAATAACTTATTTGTGAAATAATCGAAAAATATTTGCATGCTGCGACGCAGCAAATGTGTTTCGATACTGGCCTCGATTTACAAAAAAATTTTGATCCCGTGAAAAAAACCACCCTACGTTTTTAGCTATAAACGGTGCGGTCTTCCGGCTGATTCGTCATATAAATTTGGTGAATATCAGCCATTCATTGCGACGCAACAGAGGGGTAAAAAACGTGATTTTTTAAGGGTAAGTACGTAGTTTGGCTAAGTATAACTACGTATTGTTCGCAAAAGTCCGAGTGCGTATCGTCACGAAATCTTAACGCTAGCTTCACCCTATCGTGAGATGAAAAAAACAGGTTTTAAAGCGGTTCCGGCGGCATGTTGCAGGAATTTTTTGAGTAACCGGATCACGAAATCACTTTGCCGCGAGGCAAAAAAATTTCGCTCAGGGATGACTTGAAAGCGACCCGTAAGCAGACCTACGGGACAGCGCAAAAAATGCTTTTTTTGTCTGAGTTGGGCGAAAACCAGATTAAGTCGCTGCTCTAGCGATCCCACCCGGATCTCCAAGGCAAAAGGCGGAACGGCATACGACCGGTTCATTTATGACCGCCTTGCAAATACAACTTGAGGATGTCTTTGCGATCAAGCTGCACGCGAACGCATTAACTATTAATCATTGTTTGGTTTTGGCCCCGGCTCAAAACTGCGATGAACACGAGGAAGAGAAATGACAACAGCAACACAACAAATATCGGGTGGCGCATCCGGTACATCGAACGCGACGCGCTGGCTCCAGCTCGTAGTAGGTGTCGTATGTATGATCGCTACAGCTAACATCCAGTACGCATGGACATTGTTCGTACCGGAAATTCAAGGCACATTCGGTTGGGCCCGTGCTGAGATTCAAATTGCATTTACGATTTTCGTCCTGGTTCAAACCTGGCTCGCACCTATCGAAGGTTACTTCATCGATAAACTCGGCCCACGTCTGATGGTAGCGTTCGGCGCGATCTTCATCGGTCTGGCTTGGGTCATCAACTCGCAAGCGACAACCCTGATGGGCTTCTACGTCGGTGCAGCGTTGGGTGGTGTCGGTGTAGGTTCGATCTACGCAACATGTATCAACAACGCGTTGAAATGGTTCCCGGACCGTCGTGGTCTGGCAGTTGGCTTGACCGCTGGTGGTTACGGTGCTGGTTCCGCTGCAACGATCTTGCCGATCGCAGCGATGATCAAAACATCGGGTTTCCAAGAAACATTCCTGTTCTTCGGTATCTTGCAAGGTTCGCTGGCTTTCCTGGCAGCATGGTTCCTGCGCTCCCCAGCTAAAGGCGAAGTTAGTGCGTCTGCCAAACTGGTACAAGCTGCACGTGACTACACCCTGAAAGAAGCGCTGAACACCAAACTGTTCTGGCTCATGTTCTTCATGTTCATCTGCGTAGTTACCGGCGGTATGATGGCTGTGGCGCAACTGGGCGTTATCGCACAAGATTTGGGCGTTAAAGAATTTGAAGTCGATATGTACTTCTTCGTGATGGCCGCATTGCCGCTGGCACTGATGCTCGATCGAATCATGAACGGTATTTCCCGTCCATTGTTCGGCTGGATCTCGGACAACATCGGTCGTGAAAAAACCATGGTGATCGCGTTCACACTCGAAGGCTTCGGTATCATCGCTTTGGGCTACTTCGGTCACAACCCATGGGCATTCTTGATCTTGTCCGGCGTCGTGTTCCTGGCATGGGGTGAAGTCTACTCGCTGTTCTCGGCTCTGGCTGGTGACGCGTTCGGTACCAAACACATCGGTAAGATCTACGGCGTGCTGTACACCGCAAAAGGTATCGGTGCTCTGTTCGTACCAGTTGGTAACCTGATGATGGAAGCAACCGGCACATGGTCCACCGTTCTGTACACCGTTGCATGTATGGATCTGACCGCAGCTATCCTCGCAGTTGTTGCATTGCGCCCAACTCTCAAGAAACACGTGGCCTTCTCCGCGGATCTCTTGAAGAAGGAGAAAGCTGCAGAAGCTGCTAACGGAGGCGCTCCGGCGCATGCCTAAGCCGCATTAACGCAAAGATTAGAACTCAACTTTCAGGCTCCTTCGGGAGCCTATTTTTTTAGACCCGCATATGAGAGCAGTGTCATGACAGAACGGCCGAATGCAATGAGCGAAAATTTATCCGGTATCAGCCAGGAATTGCCACTGGCAGTACGTATGCAGATCGAACAAACGATACGTCTGGCGATGGCGGACGCGGTGGGTACGATCAGCAAGCATATTGAAGATGGCAAAGGGAAGGCAGACAAGGCGGTCGTCAGTGGGCGTAATGCGCGCTGGCTGATCTTCCCCGCCGCGATCATCCTGGCCTTATGGATGTACGTGCCGAGTCCGTTTTCGCTGCAGCACTTGCGGGAAGAAAAAGCGAAGTTGACGAAAGATATCGCCAAGCTGCGGCAAAGCGGTGCCAATGCCGATGTCATCACCTGTGACGTCAACGGTGAGGTGCGCTTTTGCGCGAAGATAGATAGCAATGCCCGGGGCAACTGGGACGGCTATCAAATCATCCAGAACAAATAAGTACCTGGCAACCCAGGCTCACATATACTCAATGCGGGTCCTGGTGTTGTGCACGGTTCGCCTGGTAATAGGCGATAAACTCATGCGCTGTCAGCGCTTTCGAGAACAACCAACCCTGACCAAAATCCACATCATGCGCGAGCAGATAGTCTGCCTGTGCTTGTGTTTCTACGCCTTCAGCAACGATTTGCAGCTTCAGGGCTTTGGCCATTTCTATGATGTAAGGCGTGACGCTGCTGGTCGCTGATTCGGTATCGACCGTGTCGATAAAAGATTTATCTATCTTGAGGGTATCCAGCGGTAAGCCCTGCAAATAGGACAGGCTGGAATAACCGGTACCAAAATCGTCAATGGCGACCGCATGCCCCATTTCGCGCGCGGTATTAATCGTGGTACGTGCCGCCTCTATATCCATAAAGCCGCGTTCGGTTGCCTCCAGCCAGATTTGCTGGGGCTGTATATCCGTGCCCTTGAGCGCTGCTTGCACGACATTGAGTACGCGGCCGGTCTTGATATCCTGCGCGCTGATATTAATAGCGATGTGCAACGTACGGTCTGCCTGCAGCACGTGGCGCATATCCCGTATTACTTCAGTAACGACCTGGTCCGTGATGGGCAGGATCAGCCCGCTTTCCTCTGCCAGCGGTATAAATAAATCGGGACGCGTCATGCTGCCATCCGGCCGTTGCCAGCGCACCAGTGCTTCGGCACCCACACATAATCCGGTTTTCAGTTCTATCAGCGGTTGGTAGTGCACGATGAATTCGTGTTTATCCACCCCCAGTTTTAATTCGCCCAGCGGTGACAGACGTTTGCGCGATACCCAGACGACCAGGCCGACCATAAAGGCCGCCATCAATAATCCGAGTGGCAGCAGCACGATCATTTCGCGTCCCGTTTGCGCAGCGATGCCGCTATCCGGTTCGATGACGACTGCAATCAGGTCTTTGTCGTGCAGTACTTTCGAAGCGTACGGTATGCGTTTCCCCGCTAGTAATTGCTGCACCAGCTCGGGATCCGGATCATGCAGGCTACCCAATAGCTTGCCGTTACGGGTTGCCGTCACCAGTTGTACTTCAGGGTTCAGGATGATGTCGGCGAAGCGCGCTGGATCGATCAGTACCTTATAGGCCTGGGCGCTGATGCCTATCATGCCGTTGCCGCCATTTACTTCGGGAATGATATTGGTGCTGATAGCCAGCCCGTTATCGGTAGTAAATTCGATAGGGGTTTGCCTGACTTCCCGCAGGATTAGTCCGGCTGGCGTGCATTTCAAAAGACCATTCGAGAAATACCCTATGTCTTCTATGCTGCGGGTATTCATTTCGATCAGGCGCATTTGCCGGATATGGGTGGTCGAGCAGGGCGGACTGGTCAATTGATGTGCGGCTTGCAGTGCCCGCTCGGCATCTCCCAGTGAAATACGCGCGCGTTCTATCCCGCGTTGGGCGATGGTCAGCAAACGGGCGGATTCGATATCGCTGGCGCGTTGCCAGGACAGATAGAGGGTGGCAGAAATCGGCAGAAGTGCACCGAGTACAGCCAGCATGGTTGCGATGACGATGATTTTGGCGCGACTCAAGAGGTCTCCCTTATAGGCGTCTTGCATGGCCGTGCTGCTGCGACCTTCATATGAAGGTCCGGGCGATACAAATGTACTTCCTTTTGGTCAAGAGTGGTTTGCTGGGCATCATCTATATATAGAGAGGCCGCGCTGCTTATTATTAGTGTGAGGTGCCCGGCTGGTGACATCTTGTTAAAAAATATAGTCAGGCGAGGCTAATAAGTCGCTAAAACACCTTGCTTGCTTCCCTTGGGAGGCCTAGATTGTGCTTATGCTCACTCATAGTCGCGGCGAACTGGCGGCAAGAGAGTAAACTGCGTGCATCTTTTCGCACCCCGCGATACGAACATTCTTGTGAGCAACCATGTCTGAACCATCCTTTCCCCTTTTCTCCGACCTGAAACTGAGCGAGCCGCTGCTGCGCGTGCTGCAGGAATTGGGTTATGAGTCGCCGTCGCCGATCCAGGCTGCAACCATACCTTTGCTGCTGGATAACCGCGATGTGCTGGGGCAGGCCCAGACCGGGACCGGTAAAACAGCGTCTTTCGCCCTGCCTATCCTGGCGCGTATAGACATCAAACAAAGCACGCCGCAAGCGCTGGTGCTGGCGCCGACGCGTGAGCTGGCGATCCAGGTGGCTGAGGCGTTCCAGCGGTACGCTACTTATATTCCCGGTTTTCACGTGTTGCCTATTTATGGCGGTCAAAGCTATGGCGCGCAACTCAGCGCCTTGCGTCGCGGTGTGCACGTGGTGGTGGGAACCCCGGGTCGGGTCATCGACCATCTGGAAAAAGGTTCGCTCGATCTGTCGCGCATCAAAACCATGGTGCTGGACGAAGCCGATGAAATGCTGCGCATGGGTTTCATCGATGATGTCGAAACCATTCTGCAAAAAACACCCGAGTCGCGTCAGACTGCTTTGTTCTCCGCCACAATGCCATCGGCCATCAAACGGATAGCGACCACTTACTTGCGTGATCCTGACCTGATCACGGTGGCGGCCAAAACCGGTACCGCTGACAACATCCGCCAACGTTACTGGCTGGTCAGCGGTATGCAAAAACTGGATGCGCTGACCCGCATTCTGGAAGCCGAACCGTTTGACGGCATGATCATCTTTGCCCGTACCAAGCTGGGTACCGAAGAACTTGCCAGCAAATTGCAGGCACGCGGTTTCTCGGCTGCGGCTATCAATGGCGATATCCAGCAACAGCAACGCGAACGCACCATCCAGCAATTAAAGGATGGCAAGATCGATATCCTGGTTGCGACCGATGTGGCCGCACGCGGGCTGGACGTCGAACGCATCAGCCACGTCATCAACTACGACGTGCCTTACGATCCGGAAAGCTATACCCACCGTATCGGTCGTACCGGTCGTGCTGGTCGTAGTGGTGAAGCCATCCTGTTCATCGCACCGCGTGAGCGCAACCTGCTGAAAGCGATCGAACGTGCGACGCGCCAGCCGATCTCGGTACTGGAACTGCCTAGCGTGGAAGCGGTGAATGATGTGCGTATCGCGCGCTTCAAGGAACAGATTACCGACACCATCGCTGCAGGCGGTCTCGAAGTATTCCATTCGCTGATCGAGGATTATGAGCGTGAACACAATGTGCCGGCAGTGGAAATAGCTGCCGCGCTGGCCAAACTGGCGCGTGGTGATGTACCGCTGCTGCTGGATAAAAAGAATGAAGTACGCGAACGCTCATGGTCGGACGACAAACCAGTGTCTGGCGGTCGCTTCGAGCGTGGCGAACGTTTTGAGCGCAGCGAGCGCTCGGCTACGCCACGCAAGGAACGCATTCCGCGCGCACCTGATCCGGGCATGCAAACCTTCCGCATTGAAGTCGGCCATATGCATGGCGTGAAACCGGGCAATATCGTCGGTGCAATCGCGAATGAAGCGAGCCTGGATTCCAAATACATAGGCCGCATTGAAATCTATGACGACTACAGCACGCTGGATTTGCCAGAGAATCTGTCGCCGGATCAATTCAATCACCTGAAAACAGTCTGGGTCGCTGGTCAGCAATTGAATATCAGCCGTGATGGCGACGCATCAGCAGCACCTGCGGCACCTGCCAGAGCCGCCAAGCCTGCATTTGAAAAACCGGCTCGTACTGAAGCCGCCCCGGTTGAAAAAACCGCGCGCAAGGAAGTCCGTGAACGCGCCGAGCCGGCCGCCGCCGCCGCAGAGCCTGCCAAGAAAGAACGTGCTCCGCGCAAAGGCGGCACGGTCGATATGGAGCCGTATCGTATCGAGGTCGGCCATGCGCATGGCGTCAAGCCTGCCAATATCGTTGGTGCGATTGCCAATGAAGCAGGGCTGGAAGCCAAATATATAGGCCGTATTGAAATCTTTGATGATTACAGTCTGCTGGATTTGCCAGCCGGGATGCCGTCCGAAGTGTTTGAGCAATTGAAATCGGTCGCCATCGGCCCGAACAAGCTGCGCCTGAGCCGTTCCGGCGTTGCGCCGGCACCGGAAAAAACCACAGGCAAGAAAATCACACTGTCGGCACCGAACAAAGGCGGTGACCGTCGGGTGGCAGAGAAGGCGCGCAACAGCAAGGCGCCGTCGAAACGCGCTGGAACCCTGGATAGCCGCTCTGCCGAGGCGGCCAAACCGAAGTCCCATCGTAAGGGTAGTAAGCCGGTGTAGCTTTTTTGCAAAGAGTGTGACGGATGTAAGCACGACGCAAAAGCTGCGCTATTATGTCCATTCGGCAATGTTAGCGAGGTAATGATGAACGTCTTACTTTACGCACTCTGTTGTTTAATCCTGCCACTCTGGATTTTCAGTGGCTTGTACCTGGCGGTCGAGATCTTCCTTGATCTTAAGGAACGCTATGCACGCTATGTAAAGAGTCAGTCGAATCGTCAGTAAATCGACTGTTTCTTTATGCTGATATCAGCGAGACATGCGCTGCCACGATGCGCCAGCCCTCCGGCAGGCGTAGCCAGGTATGACTTTGCCTTCCGATCCGCGGTTCACCCACTCGGGTGAATTCGGTATTGGCGGTTGCATAATCCCGACCATAAGTCGTAATCACCGTATTCACCAATTCACGTTCCAGGCCTTTCGATGGTCGCGCCAGCCGGAACGCCTTGATCGCCTCATATCCCAACAGATTTTCGCCAGCACCATAGCGCAGGGTGTGCGGGCTATTCCAGAATAATTCGTCCAGCACTGCCACATCATTGCCGGTGAGTGCGGCTTCATAGCGCCGGAATGCTGCGGTCACTTCCGCAACGATTTCCGGCAGGTTGATTTCGTGTGCCATCGTGTCTCTTTCCTTTTATGGCTTGTTCGCTTGGCCTGCATTCTTTTGGCTGGCGCGATGCAAAGTCTGTACGGCATTCAGCAAGTCACCTTTGGTCATCGCATCGTCTACGGCAATGCCAAATTGCGCGGCTTCGGCCAGGTGCTGTGGTTCTGCCGGTTCATCCTGGTCTTCGCGTACGGTCATTGCTTGCCGGATGGCGTATTCCAGGACGCCGAGACGTTCGATCAAATCTTCCATAGGGTTTGCTTGTGTCATATCCGTTGGTCTTGCGGTCAAATCTTAATGCACATGCGTCGTCTTAAATTTACATTTGTTATTGTTAATAACGACAATTATACTTGTTAATTTGAGGTTGGTTCATTTATGTACTGGAAGCCAAAACCTGAACTTTACTACCCATATTTGAGAAGCAGGATTCTCAAAGGCCGTGGAATTGGAGAGGGGAATCAGTACCAGCCTTGGCTCAAGGTAAGAGATGTGCCGTCTCGCGGTACATCTGGGACCATAGCCGGCTTGATCGTAGATCGGCCTCATCATGTGTTGTCAGAACTAGAGGCGACCTACCTGTACTTATTGGAGCGAAAGCCCAATATCCGAGATATTCGAGAGCAATGGCCCATCTTCGATATCGACGAAACATTAACACTGTGCCGAAAATATAGTGTTAAGCATCCCTACCGAGGCAAGTATCCCGAACCATTCACTATCGATTTCATGATAACTGAAGAAGTCGCTGGTGAATTGATCTACAAGGCAGTCAGTATAAAGACACCCAAGGATGCTGTGGATCCGAAAGTTAGAAAACGTCTGAACATTGAGTATAGATGGGCTAGCTGCAAGGGTATTTCTTGGCAGTTAGCTGACTGCACAAACTACACAAAAACAGCTCTATCTAATCTCCGATTTATGCGCTCTTGGTTCGCTGGGCGTGTCATTCCACAGTCCGACGACGTCTTGTTGTTTATAGATGTGTTCTATTCGATTTATAGGGCAAACGTCTTATTGAGTGAAATCCTTGAGAAAGTTGCCAAAACTATGAAAATTGATAGTACGCACGCCACCATGCTATTTCAGTATTGTGCTTGGAAAGCGTTTATCAACGTGTCCTTAGATCATGCGCTGGCTTTGAATCGTCCACTTGTATTGAACGAGCTAAATGAATCCTTTTGAATTTCAGGTTATCGCTAATTCACTACCAGTCCCTGGGCTGGTGTTGAGATCTTGCAATGGTGAAGAAAAATATCTACGGATTACCCACGTATTTAGCACATGTATCTATGCAATAGATGTCAGTGATCTCGTATTTCTACAAAAAGGGTTAAGACCAAATCGAATTATTAGAACCGAGTATGAAGCCATGGTGGCGACGGGGGAATATGAATTGGGTAGGTTGTCAATTCCTCAATCTCAACTGGAACAAGCAATGGAAGTCGACGGATCCGAGAAAGTACAAGCAGCGTGGAAATCTATTAAGCCATTGATCCAAGCATTCTCTGAAGAAAATAATCTATCGCGTGACCGATATGGCCCTCTCATTGATGCCAGAGCGGCTGAGCTTCAAGTGTATCCACTCAAAGTAAGGAGATTGGTAACTCGTTATTTTTTCTTCGGTGGAATTAAGGCGGCATTTATGCTCCTGCCAAAAGGAAGGGCGAAGGGAGATGGCTCTTTTGTACAGGCGCAAGCAGACGAAGAACAAACAATAAAGCGTCGACGAGGACCAAAGGCAGCAATCACACGGCATTACGGACAAAACGAATTTGTTCCGAACATGGACGATGTTAATGACATGCTGGATTGCTTAAGAGGGTTACTTCGTAAGCGGGTGACCTTTTTAACGGAGGCTCATGATGAGTATCTTAGAAAATATTTCCCAAAGCGACACCCTGCTATTGCCGCGGAATGGGCCGCCGGAAAGCGGATAGAACCTGTTACTTACAGACAGTTTTCGTATCACGTTAAAAAATATTCCGAGCTGGCAGATGAGCTATCGCAAAATCTACGTACTCGAGATCGCGAAGCAAAAAAAACTGGGACTCTTCATGCAACGGGACCTGGGGAGCTTTACGAGATTGATTCGACTGGTGGCCGTATTTTCTTAGTCTCCTCTGGCGACAATCCCGTTGTACTCGGGAAACCGACAATCTATTTGCTAATTGACCGTTGGAGTCGATATGTGGTGTCTACTTACATTTCTTTAAATCCGCCTTCATACGAAGAAGTGAAATATGCCCTACTTGTGGCGTTTACCTCTAGGGATGAAAGATTCCGCTTACTTGGTGTGGATGTAACAAATAGTAGTTGGCCGGTAGGGAGAATGCCTGCTGTGATTTGTCCAGACAGAGGTTCGGACTTCATCAATAGATCATTTGAACAATCGGTTGTGATGGATATGCGGATTGAAGTTACGCCGTTGCCTCCCTATTGTCCTGATGGGAAAGCGATCGTGGAAAGAACGATTCGTGAGATCAAACGAAGAATGGCTTCATCTCCACTCAGAGGAACTTACTCTGAAAGACCGATGGATCCGATCACAAAGAGAATAGCAAAGGCGGCCTCTACGGTAGCTGTGCACAGTCTCGCCGAGGTGTATCGGGAGTTGATTGAGATCATTAAAGATCACAACAATCGTCCTCATCAAGCTCTGAGAAGAATGAAATTTCTGGCGCAAGCAGGAGTGAATCCAGTACCGAAGGAAGTGTACCTATGGGGCGTACGGAATATTACCGGTCTTCGAGTGCCGCCATTTTCGGACGAAGATTACAAACGGCTACTGCTTGCAACTGCGGATGCAACAATATCGAGAAAGGGTGTTCGTTTTAAAGGACGCCTTTATCTTCCCAGCAACGAAGCCGCAGTTGAAATGTGTCGGTCTTCAACAATTAAATCCCAAAAAATTCAAATCAGATTTGATCCAAGCAGTCCTTTAGAAATACTGTTTAGTTCGAAAAGTGGTACTTGGCCATTGTTTTGCCTAAGTGCCGGTGGCATGAGAGAGATTCATGGCATTACCTTGGAAGAAGAACAAGCATTGTCTGGGGTGAGTAATCTACTTTGGTCGAAGGCAGCACATGATAGTCGGCGAACCAGAGTGACTAGTCGAACATCGTCCTCGAATAAATCAGTGGCTAGAAAAATCACTTCGGATCAATTCACATCCAAGGAAAAAAATACGATACGCCGCGATGAAAGTGATGTTATCAAACGCGCATTGATGGGCAAGGCGACTGTGCCAGAGTTTGTTGAAAAAACTGTAGTCGAGGACCCGCCAGATTGGTTGAAGTTAGAGGAAGCTGAGCGGAAAAAGAATCTATTGAAAATCGGAAGAGCAAGGAAAAAACGATGATCGACGCATTCAAAGCAGCTTATACGGAAACTGGGGTTGCTAGATTTCGGGGAAATCCTTTCATCGAAGCCTTGCCACCGCTAGAGCAGAAAAAAGATGATTTTCTGACCTTGTTGGAACACAAGCCTGCAATCCCTACGACGGAGGATCGTAAAGGATCTGAGATGGCAAGAATTATGTCGCTATCTGTCATCGGCGATGTTGTTCATCCTTTTCCCGAATATCAGAAAGCCGCAATAGCACTATCAACAATGATCCGTGAAGCGTATGTTTCCAGGAATCCGTTGAGCGTAGAGGATGTGCAAAGGCGTCGTGCAATTGCTTCTCTTGAAAAAGATGTGCCTTTTCCAAGCGATTGGAAATCGTCGGCAAAGGGGCATTTGTTTATGGCGATTAGTGGGATGGGTAAAACCACATTTGCTCGAGCTTTTTTGCTGCGATACCCGAAAGTGATAGAGCACGTAGAGTACAACGGCCAACCTCTGCGGTGTATGCAAATACCGTACTTGATGCTGCGAGTACCTCATGATGGCACCCTGGGTAGTTTGTGTATGCAGTTCTTTGAGAAAGTAGATTTCTTACTGAACACAACATACATGCAACAAGCCAGAAAACTGAGAACGATCGCATCTCTGGTTCAATTAATGCACAGAGTTGCTACTGCTGTTTCCGTAGGACTAATTGTCTTTGATGAAGTCCAAAATCTCAGCAATGCTCAGTCTGAAAAAGCTGAGCTGATGTTGAATTTCTTCAGTGATGTTGTTGAAAGATTGGGCATTAGTATCGTAGTAATTGCAACGCCAGCAGTGCAATCAATATTTGAGAAGAGCGTGCGGAATACAAGAAAGCTCACTTCCTACGGGGAGACGATTCTTACGCCGATGTTGAAGGGGGACCTACAGTGGAATCAATTCTGTGAGATTTATTGGAAGTACATGTATGTAAAGAAAAAAGGGAAGCTCACCGAAGAAATATGCGACAAATGGCACGATCTGTCAGGCGGCAATACTGCATTTGCGGCCTTGCTCTTCACGCTCACACAACGAAATGAAATTGGCGGCAGTGAAGTAGTCAGCGTTACGACAATGGAGCGGACCGCTGCGAAAGATATGGCTTTCCTACAACCAGCAATTGCTGCAATGCGAAGCCGTGATCCTAATCGTTTGAGAGAGTTCGATGATCTTTTGATGGGGCCAAGGTATATCGCCTTGAGAAAGTTAATGGGTGCTGACGATACGATTTCGTTGGGACATGAATTACCGGATTTGGAGCAAGTAGTCGCAGAAACTAAATCACGAGCTGTTCGGGCTCGCCTTCAAAGCGAGCAATTTGATGATTTCTTACCGGTAGAGGATCCATTGGATCGGTGATATCTAGAGGGGGTGCTAAATGGCAGAATCCTGTTTTCCTCCGAGTGGTAGTGTCAGAAATTCTGTGTGTGAAGGTCGGTTAAAAAATTCTAGTGCAATGCGTTGGTGAAGCGTTCGCCGAACAGAATGGCAAACTGATTGGCCGCCTGCTTCCACGTCACCGGAGGCATCTT
>NZ_JADOEL010000007.1 GCF_015645465.1 Herminiimonas contaminans
GCTCGCGCCAATCGGGTATATTCCTCCTGCCGAAGCGGAAAGAAACTACTACCGGCAAACAAGCGAACATCCTACCGTGCAGACTTAACTTAAACCAACCAGCCTCCACGAAACCCGGGGCGGTTCACATAGCCGGATCAAGGAATTTCTAAGCACCTTAAAGCGCAGCCTAAAGAATTTTATATTTTCTTTTTTTTGGCCCAGTAGTCATACCCTTTTGGCAAAACCTCTTCTACGAATATTTTGTGTTTCAGCTCGCGAATTTTGGTTTGTGGAATAAAGTGCACATGCTCAAAAAGATTCGCAAAACTTTTTTCTCCTTCTCCCAGCAGTGCATAATCAGGTTGCTCCAGTTCTGTGTAGAGGTTTGGTGTGGCTTTCCTGTTCGAGGTCGGCAGGGCAATTGCAATCTCTGCTTTTTCAATCAGTTTCGCCCCGCTGTGTGCTGCGAAGTTATTTCTGAACGCTATGGCCAAGTCATGCACCTCACGAAACTCCTCAGAAACTTGTCTGCGCTCTAGTTTCACTCTGCGACCATCGGCTTGTGCAAATGCCTTGCCATAAAAAGTTAATGCAGCAACAAACAAGCCCTTGACGAGATTGTATCTCTCCCTGTCCGGTGAGCTGCGGCTGCCATTTTTGTCTTGCGCTGCATCGTCACCACGTATCTCATCAATATGACTGAGCCACCCTTGCGCACTTCGAATGTCTTTTTCGATAAGGACATAGCCAGCTAGCTGTTTTGCCATCGGAGAGTCTAAAACGATGCGCTTACAAACTTTCCCTTTAAAGGAATAGATGCGGTGAATTTCGCCAGCTTTTGGCTCCACAAATTCTTTAATCGACCAAGGCGATTTCTGCTGGAGCATATGTATAGGCAATGTAGGCATGAATCTATCCAGGTAATAACGAGCTGTTGTGACATTATTTCGTAAGGCAAACTATTCGGATAAATTCGAGCGGTTGACTGCATCCACGTATTTACGTCGTATTTCTATGGTTGTATCTACGAAAGGTTCCGGCGTTGTTTTGAGAGATAAAGCGCCGCAAATTTCGCCTCAACTAAACCGACATATTGCATTTAAAAGTTGTATCCAAGGCCGAAACCGGACATCAATTGTTGGGCGCAAGTCTGCTTTCAATAGCATCATTTGGTATCATCATTTGGTATCTTCATTGCTTTAAAAAGTCGCATCAGTTAACCCGCCTTTTTTAATCTTAGCAGCACCGAACTCCCGCCCGACGGGCATGACATTTCCCCATACTTCATTGCCGCGCTGTAGGGGATCAAAATACCGCATGCGTTCCTTTAGCCATTTCTCTTCACGGGATCTCTGCTGATACCCAAAATAAAAATGTCTTTTCTTGATTCTATTTTTCATATTGATTCCGTTGTTACTGGTTCATGGTTTTTAACTGACAAAAGCCATTCTCAGTAGTCAAAAAGTCTATCTAGTGATTTCTTTTTTTGATTTCGCTCTATTTCCTGCAAGACGGGATTGTGAGCGACTTACATAAGGCTTTAGTGACTCTGGATGAGCATGCCCTAGCTCGACAGCTACAGATGCAGCAATAGACAAAGCGCTGGTATCCATACCAAGCGTTAATCGTCGTTGTATCTCATCGACCACCCGACATTCAGCAAATTTCCGCCGAAAGGAATGGAGACCTGCCCCCTTGGGCCTTCCAATTACTTTAAAAGCATTACCGAATATGCGCGATATCGCTTGATCGGTGAGAGGCTTTCCATTTCGAGCTGAAATAAAAATGTGATCTTCAGTTCTAGCTTCGTCCCATCCCATTTCAGCCAATAAGAGGGCGCGCTCGATATTAATAAAATTTAAAATGCGGTTGGCGAGAGCAAACTCCACTTCAAAAAACCACCCATATCCGAATTTTTGTTTAGCCGGAGCGATTCGAATCTTCTCTGAGGATCCTTCTCCTGCAGAGAATTGAGCGCATTTTAATGAGTTAATAGAGCCGCGGCGCCATCCTTGTGCATCTGCAATATCCATTAATAGTACGTTGCGAGTAAATGTGAACGTAGTCCCATTGCGCGCAAAATATTCGCCAAGTGCAGATCGATCACTATCAGTAGCAAAATACCCTTGATCGGGACCTATACCAGCTTGCGCTTTGCGATAGAGAAGGGGGAAATCATTAGTCGCATTGTTTCGAAAACCGCCACGCCATTTTATTCCTTTAATTTGATCGCAGCGCGCTGTCACTTTGCAGTTGTAAGCACCAATTGATCCGCTACTCAATCTTTGGGATTCTTGGCACCAGATTATAAAAAGATATGCACGGCGCAACTTCATATTTACTGTTCGACGCGCAGTTACTTCAGAACCTCGCGATATCTTATTCTCGAGCGTCCGTGAAAGTTCCAAATCTCTAAATTTTAGCAATAGCGAATCGTTAATATTTTTAATTGAAAAATTCGGAATAAGAAATTCGAATAGAGATTTCAAAAGTACAATTTCATTGATAACTGTTTTTGATGAAAGGCTCTCGCGTTGAGAAAGATGATCAGCATAATCCATCAATTCAGGCACAAGCTGGTTACGAATCAAATCGTACGCAACTAACCTTAGGCCACCACATTGATGCCATGACAATCGAATTTTCCGATCGAGCCCCATCTTATTTTCCCTTGTTGCCAGTAGCATCGCCAACCGTTCGTTTGACGTGCGGCAGGCGATCGCGATTGCTTCTAGCGAGGGCTTGCAAAGCGATGTTTTGATCACGAAGGCGATCGTTGTCTAAATTCATTTGGGCAATAGCTCGGCGACATTCAATTAGTTCGAGTTCGATAATTTTTCGTAATGCCTCTGACTCTTTCAATTGCTCGTTGAGCTTTCTCAATGGATTAGAAGTTGTACGCTTTCCTAGGTGAACGCAGTGCTCGTTAAGTTTTGTAATTACAACAGCTGTGCGACGATGAAGCACTCTGTGTTTTTTTAGCGTTTCGTTGGCATTTTTTGAGACTTTTGCAATTGTAAGATTGGGATAGTTGTCGGCACTGTCTGAATCCCAAAAATTGAATTGACGAATTGTCTTTGGAAAATCGCAATACACACCGTTAGCTCTGGGAAGGGTACCAACTGGAGTCTGAATTGCCTCAAGTCCAAGTGCTTCGACAAGCAAGAACTCTAGCGCGTCGATTTTTGCGATGATATTAGATTCAGCTTTTTTTTGATTGACGAATGCGATCGCTGGCTTGATCGTTTCTTTCTTAATCATAATTATCCCGATGAATTAAACATTCTCTTCTTAAAAAATTTCAAAGCTTGTCGCAGATTTCCAATCTCATTTTCGGTTGCAAGCCATTTCACTGAGTTGCGAGGCTGCAACTGCAAAGCCTTTTGTAACTCCCGTTCATCAGCCTCCAAATTGGTCAAATAAGCTGGTGACGTAAGATGGAATATACAAGTTGAGCATGTTAACGGCGTCGCATTTTCCCGTCGAAGTTTGCCGTTTAAAGGGTCAGAGCAGTGCGCAGCTCTCTTCTCGATAACGCTCCCAGCCATACACTGACCGTGCCTCATGGGTTTAGGAAAATTTCCACGTTGTTTAAGGGCGGCAACCACAGCAGTAGCACCCTCCATAGTATTCACATCGAAGCTGACAATCTTTGCGAGCCGATTCTGTATTCGTCGAATATATTTGGAATAGCCTCCGGCATATATACCACCTGACAAAATTGCGAAAACATCTGCAATATGCTTTTCCGTTCCAGTCTCTTGGATTTGTTCGTCAACCTCGCGAACATGTTCCTTCCAAATCAATTTTCTTTCGTCGTCTGAAGATCCGATAGTGTTTGTGATTAACTCAAAATCCTTTCTCGACGATGGATCAGTAATATAAATCAATGTTGATGAGAGACTGAGATGTCCCAACTGAAGAGCAAGCGCTTGTAGGTCTGGATTTTCATATTGGTAGAAGAAAATGAGCGCATAGAACCTGCGAAACATGTGAGGAGTCACTACTTGAGTTGCGCCCGCCCCCAGGGCTAATTGAAAAAATAATGCAGCATCTGTTTCATGCCCTCGATATAAAAATTTGAAATAGTTTGTTCCAGGCGCAAAGCCTCTCGTGAGACTCATTCTTTTATACGAAAACAAATGTCTTTGACTCGAGCCGGAATGATTCTCATCAAAGTCGGATCGAGGCAATATACCAAGAACACTGTTGAATGATTCAAGCATTTGAATTGCGTCAACCGTGATTTTGTTCACGTAAAACGGAACACGTTTTCTATAAGATTTTTCTACATAAAAATTCACTTCATACAAACCTAGTGTCTCGTCGACCAACTGGAGATCATTAGAGCGCAATCCATATTTCGGGTGCAAAATTTCGTCACGTCTCCTCGCGTTCATAGTGGCTATGATCACGAAACATGCCGACATCGCGCATAGCAAGGCATTACGTAAGGAGTGGCGGCCGTTAATACTTCTGTGACCGAAATCCAAGAAGTCAATTTTGAAGGGGAATTCCGCCGGGTCGCTTGTCCGCTCACCCAATTCCTTAACATACGAAGATAAGCGTAATCGCAATGGTGTCTCGGTAGAACGAGAATTTTCCTCAATAATTCGAGCCAACTCTGAATAAAATTTCAAAACTTGAGGAGCATACTCGTATAGCCATTTTGCTGCATCGGCCACCAATTTTATAGCGGCAGCGGCAGGCAGATTACCCGTCCGCCCCCGCGATAGACCTAGCCTCTTGGCAGTCAAACCAACATTTGGAAAGGGGTGGAAGTCAATTCCAAACTGACTGTCCAAGTAGTGGAGATTGTTAATGACTTCTAGATTCTGAAAAAGAGTGCTCTCGGCATATGGCGTGTCTTTTTTTTGTTCTTCAGCCATTTTCTATATTGGTTATATATGTGGTTAGTACTTGACCCTAATGCCAACTGCAAATCTCGTTGCCTACCTTGTTGCCCTTGATGCAGTGAGTATGGTTTCTTGCTCGTGGTTAACGCTTCGTATTGAATGAGAGGCAAACTTTCAATCCTCGATCCAAGTTCGAGAGCCTTCCACCATCCGCCTTGCGCGAGAAGTCGAGGAAGATGCTCAACGTGCCTTGGGCAGAGCCGCTTAAGATCGACTATGTTTTGAAGCCATACATATTCGATGAAGCGTAAAGAAACGAACAAATATAACTGAGCTCTTTCGGTTCGAGATTTCGAATTGGTACATCGATTGAGATATTCTTGTACAGATAAAACTATGGTTGCAATAAGTTCTGGATGGTTGATTAGCAGAGATGTGTGTTCGTAAATTGCGTTGCCGGGAAGTTGCACTTGGCTGAAGTCGTATCTCCAATAATTGTCTTGGTCAAAGTGTGCCTCCAGTCTCTTAACGGTCAGAATATAGTTATTCGAGATCGCAATATCGGAATGATCCAATAATGCTCTCAACCGCTCCATTACCGATGCTTCAAGTTCATCATTAGCTACCCGCAGTTTAGTCATCGCGATCCTCGACGGCCCCAAAAGCATCTATAACTTCGCAAACCTTGTCGCGATGAATACTATTTTTCAGGAAACTCAGCAGCGCAAAGTTCATGATAATCGCGGGGCCATGCAATTTTTCAAAAGCATCCGTGTTAGCTTCGTATAGCCTTTGCCAGTTTCGCTCGTAGTATCCATTCCAACATACAAGCTCTTCTATTCTTTCCCGCGTCACTTCTATCCGACTGTTGATACACCCCTCTCCCGAATGACAATGTCTTGCGTCACAGGTGCCATTTACCAACCAAGTTTCAAATGGCGGAGTTCTAGGATTAACGCAGCTTGTTCCATCTCCAACGAGATATAAAGCGCGCTGCATATTTTCTTCAGGGCCACATAGCTTTCGTGCAAGACGATTCTGGAAGTCAAGATTGATGCTTTTACTGAGAATTTTTTGCAGGAATTGATCGAGATACGTTCCGGTCACATCAATCGATGTATGGCCTGCAATACGGCTTACATCTTCTATGGACCTGCCACGAACTTTGTGCCTTAACAACATGTGAGTTCTGAGTTGTTCTAAACTGAAAGGAGCTATTCCATTCCTAGAACAAATCCGTAAGATGTATTGAGTGATGTTTTTTATGTGCTCGACTTCACAGGGATATCCGCCTCTTTTCCAAGTGGCCCACGCTTCGTTATTGCTATCAGAAATGATCTTAAGCTTTTTAAGCTGATGGTGATTCCACATCAACAAGTTCAGCGCTTGAACCGCGCCTCTGCTAGCTGAATCAAGAACAACCTCTGACGTATATTTCCCCGTTTTACGCTTGAAGCTTTTAATCAAAAAACTACTTCCATCCTGAACTATTGAGTCAACTTGTAGCGCTCTCAGCGTGTCGGCGTTCCAAGCCGTATGGATCATTAGCAAAATAAAAGCTGCCGATAATTCGCAAACGTGCGAGTGCCGATTCATCTGCAAAATTTGCGCGTGAGGGACAGGTTTCATTTGATCAAGGCTAGCCACATCTTCCAGCATAGCCCTCGATAGGGCCGAGGTTTTACTCCAACCTTTGCTTCTAACAACTGCAAAGTCGTGATTTAAAGTGATATTGGTTACATGCACTATTGCACCAAGCAAACGTTTAGGCTCCATGCAAAGAAATTTTTTTGCATAATAGCCGCTAGGGATTCCCTCTAAGATGTAACTATTCGCGTTGCGTAACTCATCTTCTGTGAATTGCAGCATCGAGTGCGCCATCAGAGTTTGGCGAACGTCGTCCCAAAAATTTAACTCAGCTATGCAAGCATCAATCAAGGCGCTTATTTGACTATCCAGTAGGGTACTAATTTTCCGCTTGAGTTCATCGACGTCACTGTGGGGCAATGCGTCTAAAGGCATTTCGCCCGGATTTTGAGGAAGGATTGGTCTAGAGGATCGAAAATTGGAAAGTCGGGAGCGGAAGGGGCGCCCTACGAATTCGTACATTACCCCATCGTTAGAAATCGCCATCAAATATCTACGGAATAACCCCGACGTTCTAAATTGAACAGCTCCGGACCAGCTGGATTTTTCCTCAGCCAATATAGATTCCATCATCGTGAAAAGCGAATGTATATCTCGTCTTAAAACGGCAGTAACCGGTTTGGATAACAGATTTCTACAGTCGGGGTTGGTCGCTACTATCGTTAATGCATTTTTGAACGATCTGACATCTGCGGTGAAATATTGTTTCAAATTGCTGTCTCGCGCCATCCGCGCGATTGCATGCGCGAGCCATCCGTCAGATGCCACCCCATAGTCGGTTAACAGAAAATCAATCTCATAGCTAAATCTACGAGCATTGTTAATCGAGGAAGTGCGTACAGTATATTTACTCATGACGAGTTACATAGGCTGATAGCTTGAAAGGGTGATAACCGCTGGACTAGGCTACATTGTTCAATGTAACCACACTACATTAGTCAATACCGTCAACCTGGCTCCTGCAGATCTGCCCAAGGAATCCGGTCGCTTCGATCTCCCTATCGCCCTCGGCATCCTCGCCGCTTCGCAGCAAATGCCTGCTGATACCTTGGAACGATACGAGTTTGCCGGTGAGCTATCGCTATCCGGTGAACTACGCCCGATACGCGGCGCACTTGCCATGACTTATGCGATGCACCATCGTGGTGATCAGAATCGCCAACAACGTGCATTTATCCTGCCGCGCATGAACGCGGATGAAGCCGCTCTGGTTGCAGATGTCACCATCCTGCCCGCCGATTCGCTGTTGCAAGTATGCGCACATTTCGCCGCACATGATCCTGATGCACGCCTGCAACGTCATGTAGCCACACCAGTCACTGCCTTGCCTGACTATCCGGATCTGGCCGAAGTAAAAGGACAAGCTCAGGCCAAGCGCGCACTGGAAGTGGCTGCTGCTGGCGGTCATAGCGTGTTGATGGTCGGGCCGCCAGGCACCGGCAAGTCCATGCTGGCGAAGCGTTTCGCAGGTATCCTGCGACCGATGACGGATGAAGAAGCGCTGGAATCCGCCGCCGTGCAATCACTGACCAGCGGCTTTAGCAGTGCGCGCTGGAAGCTCAGGCCATTCCGCGCGCCGCATCACACAGCATCCGGTGTCGCATTAGTTGGCGGTGGCGGCACACCGCGCCCCGGAGAAATTTCACTCGCCCATCACGGCTTACTCTTCCTTGACGAACTACCTGAATTTCATCGCTCAGTACTGGAAGTTTTGCGCGAACCGCTGGAGTCTGGCCACATCACGATTTCGCGTGCAGCGCGACAGGCTGATTTCCCCGCACAGTTTCAATTGATAGCAGCGATGAATCCCTGTCCTTGTGGCTATCTCGGACACACGTCAAATCGATGCCGCTGCACACCCGATCTGATCGCACGTTATCAGGGAAAAATTTCCGGCCCTTTACTGGATCGTATTGATATGCAAATCCAGGTCGGTGCACTGCCACATGAAGACTTGCTCAAGCAGGCTGATGGCGAATCATCTGCCGGTATTGCCATGCGCGTCGCACACGCGGCAGCGACGCAACTCGCACGTCAGGGAAAACCCAATCATGCCTTAACGGGAAACGAGATCGAACTGCACTGCCAGCCGGATAACAGCGGCGAACAATTACTGCGCACCGCGATGAGTCGCCTCAACTGGTCGGCGCGTGCTTATCATCGTGTCTTGAAAGTGGCGCGCACCATCGCCGACCTGGGCAATGAAAGCACTATCAGCAAACCGCATGTGGCAGAAGCGATTCAATATCGCAGAGCCTTGCGTGAGCAATGAGTCCCGAGCAAACACTGACATGTCACTGGCATGATCATTGCTAAACCATCACTGCCGAATTGAAAGCGGTGGTTGCACGTGATGACATTGCCGGTCGATATTTTTCCCTTTTATCGATCGGCAATCGAGCGTTTCAGATCTTTAGCAACGCATCAACGCGCGTCAACGATCTCCGGCTCACCATTCGGATAAGGATGCAGGCAATAGACTTTGCCGGTCTTGCCCTGCATATGGGCTTGCGGCCACTTGCCGCGTATTTTGTAGAGAATGTCGCCAGCAAACAGGACCGGCCCCTCGATTAGCTTGGCATTCTTCAAACCGCTTTTTTGCAGACATGCTTGTTGCGTGCTTTTATATAGAGCATCCCACGCATCTGGTGATGAGGCATGAGCAGATACATTGAGAAAAGCAAATGCTGCAAATACAAGGATGTGACGCATAGCGATTTCCTTCTCAGGTATGCAACAGGTCAGCAAACTTATTCGACCGGGATGATTTTGGTTTCATACATTTTAGCCAGTGGCTTTTTCGCTTTGGCCCACGCCACTGCTTGTTGCGCTTCGGCCAGACTCATGGTCGAGGCCTTGTCCTTGCTGCGTATGAAGGAGACTCCCTCAAAAACGCCTTCCTTGCTTTTCATCAGTTTGGCATAGACCGGCAAGTCTTTCTCCTGCGGGCCCGTTTTGCGTTGTTCGATAAAATAAAGTTGTTCTTTATCAGTCATAAGATTCTTTAAATAGTGGCGAGAGAGGCTTAACCCAGCTTGCTGTTGTCGAAGGCCAGCATATTCCAGGTCACACCCATGCGTACATCGTCTTTCAGTGCGACCAGCTGACGCGACATATACAGCTGATCCTTATCCTTGCGCAGCTTTTCACCCAGGGTGTTTTTAAGGATGCCGGCACCCGCCATGATGCGATCAATATTGCCGTAACTTTGCAGCAGCTTGGCGGCAGTTTTCACACCCACTTTGGACACACCAGGAATGCTGTCCGATACATCGCCCATCAGGGCCAGCAAATCGGTGAGCATTTCCGGCGGCACACCGAACTTGGCTTCCACCCATTTGCTGTCGTGCCATTCACCCTTGAAGTGATCCCAGATTACCGCGCCATGTTCTATCAACGTGTGCAAATCTTTATCAGTAGACGCAATGATCGCTTCACCACGGCCTTCACCCAGCCAGCGCAGCACGCCAGTCGCGATGACATCATCCGCCTCCACTTCGGGAATCGACACCACATGCAGACCCAGCTCCGCCAGTTGGACATAAAAATCAGGCAGGCGCTCCTTCAATGCGTCCGGCATAGGCGCGCGATTTTCACGATAGCGCGCGTACACATCATGGCGCCAGGTATGCCCGCCAAAATCAAAAGCAGGCAAGACATGCGTAGGTTGATGCGCCGTCAGCAACTTGCGAAAGGAGGCGACAGAATGGCGCAAGGCGGTATCTGCCTTGATGGCTTCATCCTCTTCCATATTCGCTTCATAGACGCGCCGCACTATATTCAGGCCATCTATCGCAAGCAGTTTTCCCATTAGTCCCAACCTTATGCAAACATGCGCTGAAATATGCCAACGCGGGTAAAGATGGTCATTTTACAAGCCTTTCTCCGACTCACTAAACCCTTGAATTGCCATTGTCACAAGCAAAATGCAACTGATATGTCGCATATTTGATGAAATCTGAAAAAACATAATGTTTCCACATGGAAATATTGCTCATTTCCGTCGATAATATCGTCCGATTCACTGCAAAGCCGTGCCATCTTCCGGCTACGCCAACTTCTTGCACACCCATGGCAAGACAGTCGCAAGCAATCCATAAGCTTCAACGTACGTCGCGCAGCTTCGTTATTCCACCCTGCCGTATCTTTGGAACAGACCATGAAAATCACAAACTTGAAAATCAGTACGCGTCTCAGCCTCGGCTTCGCCCTACTGCTCACCTTGATGGTCGTCATGACCGTCGTCGGCATCCTGCGCCTGCAGCAAGTCGGCACCTCAACACAAGTCATGGCTGATACCATGCTGCCGAAAGAACGTCTGGCGCAGGAATGGTTGTCAGCCGTCGACGTCAACGGTGCGCGCACACTCGCGTCCGTGAAGACCACCAGCGCCGAAGATCAAGCTTTTTTCCAAAAGCAAATGGAAGCGACCAGCACACGCGCCAGCGAACTGCAGAAAATCATAGAAGGCATGGTCAAGACGCCGGAAGACAAGCGTCTGATCGAAGCAGTAGGCGTCGCGCGTAATAGCTACCGCGACATCCGCCAAACCGTACTCAAAACCAAGGCCAGCGGCCAGATCGCAGAAGCGCAGGCCATGATCAACGAAAAAATGCTGCCTGCGATGGAAGCGTATAGCAAGTCCATCGATGCAGTTCTGCAAAACGAAAAGAAAATGATCGATGAAGCCGGTGCCAGCATCCAGGCCGCCTTCCTGTCTGGTCGCAGCCTGCTGATCGGTTTGCTGGTCGCAGCAGTTGCGCTCGGCGTGTTCTTTGCGTGGCGCCTGGCCATCAGCATTACACGTCCGTTGAACCGTGCCGTCACAGTGGCACGCACGGTCGCTTCCGGTGATTTGTCGGCCAGGATAGATGTCGCATCGAATGACGAAACCGGTCAGCTGATGCAAGCGCTGAAAGACATGACGCAAAGCCTGAACAAAACCGTCACCGAAGTGCGCAGCGGTACCGAAACCATCGCCACTGCGTCACGTCAGATTGCATCCGGCAATTTGGATCTGTCGTCGCGTACCGAAGAACAAGCCAGCTCGCTCGGCGAAACCGCAGCTTCTATGGGCCAGCTGACATCGACTGTGCGCCAGAATGCGGACAACGCACGCCAGGCCAATAGCTTGGCTATGTCAGCTTCGGATGTCGCAATCAAAGGTGGCTCGGTAGTCTCCGAAGTTGTCGACACCATGGAATCCATCAATGAATCGGCACGCAAGATCGTCGACATCATCAGCGTCATCGATGGCATCGCATTCCAGACCAACATCCTCGCGTTAAATGCCGCGGTCGAAGCTGCACGCGCAGGCGAACAAGGGCGCGGCTTTGCTGTTGTCGCAACTGAAGTACGCAATCTGGCGCAACGCTCGGCTGCTGCTGCCAAGGAAATCAAAGTACTGATCGGTGACTCGGTAGGCAAAGTCGAAGCAGGCAGCAAACTAGTCAATGAAGCAGGCAGCACGATGGGTGAAATCGTCGATAGCGTTAAACGCGTGACCGACATCATGGCTGAAATCATGGCCGCCAGTCAGGAACAAAGCTCGGGCATCGACCAGGTCAATCAGGCCATCGGTCAAATGGACCAGGTCACACAACAAAATGCTGCGCTGGTTGAAGAAGCAGCGGCTGCCGCTGAATCGCTGCAAGACCAGGCCAGCAACCTGGCGCGCGTGGTTAGCCAGTTCAAACTGGATGGCAATCAGGTTTCCCTGACCAATACACTGGATGACATCCCGCTGGTACGCAGCAACACCCCTGCAATCCGTACGGCCGCCGCCAAACCATTGTTGTCCAATCCGGCACACGCACCGAAACGCGAAAAAGCCACCGCCGGTGCCGATGACTGGGAAGAGTTTTAATCAGGCATCAGTCAGCCATATCAGGCCAGCCTAGCGCTGGCCTTTTTTATTGCGGCCATCTGCGGTGTACCATAAGCATCCATTTATCTTCATACGCGCCCCCTACTGCTTACGCTCATGAAATCTGCCAGCCGCTCTGTTTTCAGCATCGCACTGCTCAATACCTGTTTGCTGCTCGCTGCCTGCTCACCAAAATTTGATTGGCGCGAGATCCGCAGCAACGACGCGCCGTACGCAGTCGCCATGCCGAGCAAACCAAATACGGTGACACGTCAGATCGATTTAAATGGCAGCCAGGTGGCGATGACGATGACGGTGTCTACAGTGGATGGCGTCACTTTCGCAGTAGGGACTGCAGAGTTGCCGGATGCAACGCAGGCGCAAGTTTCATTGAACTCTATGAAAACTGCACTGGTCAAAAATATAGTCGGCACCATCAAGGAAGAAAAAGTGCTGACGATGCCGCACGGCACGGCAGGCGGACAGTTGGCCATAACGGAAATACAGGCGCTCGGCGCTGCCGGAGCAAACGGAGATGATCAGGTAAGGGTGTTGTTTGCCCGGTTCGTAGCAAAAGATAAACGGGTGTACCAACTGGTCGTTACTGGTGCAGAAAAAGTCGTTAAACGTGAATTGGCGGATACTTTCTTTACGTCCTTTAAATTGAACTAAAAACCAACTTAAAACATCACTCAACACCCAGCATAACTTCGCTACAACACTTGCAGAAATCGTGCTAAGGTTTAAGCGTCGTTCACTTCAAGGAGGCTGCTCATGTTAATCACGTTCAAATCCAAAGCCGCAGCCGAGGTACTGATGTATGAAGAGCATGCAAAACGCATACTCGACCTTCTGCACAAAGACCACAAACGTGGCGTCATTACTGCAGCAGAAACCGCAAATGCCATCAAATTGCTGGAGCAGGAAATCACCGAAAGCAAAGCCCACTTCGCCTCGGAAGCAGTACAACGCGATGTCGTCGCACATCATGGCGAAAACGGCGACGACAACGAACACGAGCAACCGGAACCAGTACGCTTCTCCTCGCGCGCCTATCCTTTACTGGAAATGTTGCGTGCAGCCCGCGCCGAAAACCAGGACATCGTCTGGGGCGTATAGCCCGCATGGCGCAAATATAGCCGTCTAAATCTTCCTTCCAGGCAAACCCTGGTTTCCGACAGCAGACGCGGAGCAGTTTGCAGCAGAAAACTGCCTCCGCGCTTGCGTCCAAGCCAGGACTGACACCGCTTTGGCAGCACTGGAATACCTCGTTTATCCCTGATATTCCCGATTTTTTTCGATTTATCTGCCCCGCAAGCGCGTTTCGTGCGCTCGCACCGCTACAATCACGTCATTGAAAAATTCAGGAACCGGTGAGCATCGGTTCTGGCTGGACCATGCAACGCAGGCAAGTCATGCGCGTACGCATCAGCTTTAACGAAAAGATAACGTGACCACCATCAATTTAAAGCCCGATTCCCTAGCCTTCAGTTTGCATGGTGCGGCACAAGCCGTCGCTGCCGTCGGCCGCGGTGTTGCGCTGCCACAAGCACTCGCGCAAATCTTTGCGCAAACCCATGCCATACCGCAAGCGCGCGGCGCGATCCAGGACCTTTCTTACTACAGCATGCGCCATATCGGCCGCGCCGAATCATTGCTCAATGCAATGACGACCAAACCAACTGAGCCTGCCGTTTTGCATGGTCTGCTGTGCTGCGCACTGGCCCTGGTATCGGATACGCAGGAAGCTGAACCGCGTTACAGCGATTTCACGGTGGTCGATCAGGCTGTGACCGCTGCTGCGGCAGATCCCGACATGGCGCATGCCAAAGGGATGGTCAATGCGGTATTGCGCCGTTTCCTACGTGAACGCGATGCATTAATGAAGAGTGCGGCGGGCAAACAATTTGCGCGCTGGAACTACCCGGACTGGTGGATAGACCGTATGCGTTCGGCTTATCCGGAAACCTGGCAGGCCATACTTGAAGCAGGTAATGCTGCGCCGCCGCTGACCTTGCGCGTGAATCGTCGCAAGACGACGGTGGACGACTACCTCGCGATGTTGGCGACACAATCCGTGCTCGCTACCCGGGTCGGCACGGACGCCGTCAAGCTGGCGCAACCGACGCCAGTCAACCTGATCCCCGGCTTCAATGAAGGTTTGGTCTCGGTACAGGATGCCGCCGCCCAGTTGGCTGCACCGTTGCTGGGCTTGCGCGACGGCATGCGGGTACTCGATGCTTGCGCCGCACCGGGCGGTAAAAGCGGGCATATTCTGGAAAGCGCTGATGTAGAACTGATCGCGCTCGACAATGAAGCGCGCCGTGTACCACGCATCGCAGAGAATCTGGAACGCCTGCAATTACAGGCACAGTTATTGACCGGCGACGCCAGCAGCACCGACTGGTGGGACGGCAAGCCGTTTGACCGCATCCTGGCTGATGTACCATGCACCGCCTCCGGCATCGTGCGTCGTCATCCGGACATACGCTGGCTGCGCCGCAAGGGAGATACAACACAGCTGGCGGCAATTTCTGCCAAAATTCTCGACAACCTTTGGCAGATGCTGCAAGCGGATGGTAAATTGCTGTTTGTCACCTGTTCGCTGTGGCCTCAGGAATCGGAAGCGCAGGCAGCAGCATTTGCCGCACGCAATAATGCAACCCGCTTACCCGCACCCGGCCAGTTGTTGCCAACGGCAAATGCGGATAATGACCACGACGGTTTGTTTTATGCATTGTTTCAAAAAACCGTATCCTGAACGATTAACGCTGCAACCTAACTTATCAGGCAGTTGAGCTGCCCTCCGAAGACGCGTGAAACGAAAACTTTTCTTACCCCTTTACTGGCTGTGCGCCATTATGTTGCTGGCGTTCTCGCTGCAACATAGCAATGCACAGGCGGCGGAAGGCATAGAAATCGTAGAAGCGCATCTGGAAGACAGCACGGAAGGTTATCGCCTCGCAGCAACCTACTCGTTTGATTTGAGCCGGGGCCTGGAAGATGCGTTGACACGCGGTATCCCTCTCTACTTCACCACCGAAATTGAAATCAACAAACCGCGCTGGTACTGGTTCGATGCCAAGGAAGTAAGCGAAAGCCAGACCATACGCATTTCCTACAACGTCCTGACGCGCCAGTATCACGCCGCCATCACTGGCCGGCTGCAACAAAGTTTCGCCTCACTGGATGACGCCCTGTCTATGGTGCGCCGTCCGAATCGCTGGGTCATCGCCGATCGCAACACGCTGAAAGTAGGCCAGACCTACGAAGTCGCGGTGCGCATGCAACTGGATGTGGCGCAATTACCCAAACCGTTCCAGGTCCACGCGATGAACAGTAGCGACTGGCGACTGTCGTCGAACTGGAAACGCTTCACCTATACGGCGGAACGCCAGTGACCCGACTACTTCGGTATCTGCTGGTTGTCGGCGGGGCGGTAGTCAGTATTCTGTTGTTCCTGCTCGCGTCGGCATCTGAAAATTCCAACCTGTTTGAACAAAACTATCCGTGGCTGCTGATCCTGAATGCAGTCGTGGCCGGTGCTTTGCTGCTGCTGGTCATCCTGCTACTTGTACGATTGTACAAACGCTACAAACGCGGCAAATTCGGCTCCAAGCTGATGGCGCGGCTGGTGCTGCTGTTCGCCGTCATTGGCATCTTGCCAGGTGCGGTGATTTACACGGTCTCGGTGCAATTCGTCTCGCGCTCCATCGAATCCTGGTTTGACGTAAGGGTGGAATCAGCGCTGGAATCCGGCCTCAACCTCGGTCGTGCCGCGCTCGACTCGTCACTCAGTGATTTGCAAACCAAAGCGCGCAATATGGCGCTGGAACTCTCCGACCTGTCGGATGCGATGCAGATCACCCAACTCTCACGCATGCGTGACCAGAACCTGCAGCAGGAAGCGGTAATCGTCACCAGCAACGGCCAGATGATCGCCAGCTCCGGCTCGCAACTCAGTTCCTTGCTGCCGGATCTGCCTACCGCCGCCATGTTGCGTCAGGCACGCCAGACCCGTTATTACGCGGTCATCGAAGGCAATAACGAATTCCAGGACGAGACCGGCAACAGCAAACCACGCACCAATACCAATCCGGTCGCCAACAATGCCAACAGCATGTATTTGCGCGTCGTGGTTGAAATCCCGACTTCCAGCAAAGCCTTGCTGCTGCAAACCGATACCCGCTACCTGCAATTGCGCCAACCGGTACCTGAGCAGCTGGCGACCAATGCGGAAGCCCTGCGTCTCGCCTACAGCGAATACCAGGAGCGTTACCTGGCGCGTACCGGCTTGCGCAAGATTTACATCGTCACCCTTACGCTGACCCTGCTGCTGGCGATCTTCGGTGCGATCGCCGCTGCGTTCCTGATCGCCAGCGACCTGGCCAAACCACTGCTGTTGCTGGCGGAAGGCACCAAGGCGGTGGCCGAAGGTAATCTGTCGCCGCGACCTATCGTAGCGTCGAGGGATGAGCTCGGCACCCTGACGCAATCGTTTAATACCATGACGCGTCAGTTGGCCGATGCACGCGCCTCGGTCGAGAAGAACCGCTCCGAACTGGAAAATGCCAAAGGCTATCTGGAATCGGTGCTGGCGAATATGTCAGCCGGGGTGATGGTGCTGGACCGCAACTTCAGACTAGTCACCTGTAACGAATCCGTAGAGCGCATACTGCAGCACGACTTTGCCCAGCACATAGGCAAACCACTGAAGGATATAGATGGTCTCAGCACCTTCGCACAGGTGATCACGCAATCCTTCTCGGAACAAAGTGCACAATCGGCCGCTGGTCGCGCCGGTGGTGAAAGCCTGCACTGGCAGCATCAAATCGATGTGCCGCGCCGCATGGGTGGGCCGGAAACCGAAAACGATATCTCGCTGCTGGCGCGCGGTTCACGCCTGCCGGGTGCACGCGAGGGTAGCTATGTGGTCGTGTTCGATGATATTTCCGACGTCATCTCGGCACAGCGCTCGATTGCATGGGGTGAAGTCGCACGTCGCCTCGCCCATGAGATCAAAAATCCGCTGACGCCTATCCAGCTTTCGGCAGAACGCTTACACATGAAACTGGAAGGCAAGCTGGAAGAAGCCGATGCCAAGGTGCTGGAACGCAGTACCGAAACAATTGTGAACCAGGTCACGGCCATGAAGCGCATGGTGGACGACTTCCGCGATTACGCGAAAACCCCACCCGCAGTATTGTCTTCACTTGATCTGAACGCATTGATCGAAGAAATCCTGCACCTCTATCTCAACGGCGACGGCGGCGATATCATCCATGCGTCACTGGCACAGGACTTGCCACTGATCATGGGCGATCCGACGCAGCTGCGCCAGGTCATTCACAACCTGCTGCAGAATGCGCAGGACGCGGTGGCTGATCGTGGTGAGCAGGCAGCAGCGCCACGCATAGATATCATTACCGAGGAAATCCATTACCGCAGTTCCGACGGCGCCGTCAGCAATGCAGTACAACTGACCATCACCGACAATGGCCCGGGTTTCACGCCGAAAATCCTGGCGCATGCGTTCGAGCCGTACATCACGTCGAAACCACGTGGCACCGGACTCGGGCTGGCCATGGTCAAAAAAATTATCGAAGAACACGGCGGTCGCATAGATATTCAGAACCGCAGCGATACGAACGGTGCGAAAGTAGCTATTTTGCTGTTAAAGTTATCCTCCGAATGAAAGCTGAAATAAAACACAGCGCATTAGGGGGGCAATCAAGATGAGGGAGGGAAACAGATGGCAAATATTCTAGTTGTTGACGACGAGATGGGCATACGCGAATTGCTCTCGGAAATCCTGGGGGATGAAGGGCATGTCGTGGCAACCGCAGAGAATGCCCAGCAGGCGCGTGAACTGCGTGCCGCTGCCAAACCGGATCTGGTCTTGCTGGATATCTGGATGCCTGACACGGACGGTGTCACCCTGCTCAAGGAATGGCAACGCGATGGCATGCTGACGATGCCGGTCATCATGATGTCGGGTCATGCGACGATAGATACCGCCGTCGAAGCAACCCGCATCGGCGCACTCAACTTCCTCGAAAAACCGATTTCACTGCAAAAATTATTAAAGGCGGTACAGCAAGGCCTGACCCGCGGCCAGGAAGTCACGCGCATAGCCAGCATGCCGGTACGCGCACCGATCGCCCCCGCCGATCATCATCACACTCCGCTGGACAAAGCACTGCCTGCCACCTCCAGCCAGATGTATCCGCCTATCGCCAGTGCGCCGCTGATGTCAGCCGACACGCAATTCTTTACCGCTTCGTTTGAACTGCCTTTACGCGAAGCACGCGATGCCTTTGAACGTGCCTACTTCGAGCATCACCTCGGCCAGGAAGGCGGCAGCATGACCCGCGTCGCAGAAAAAACCGGTCTGGAACGCACGCACTTGTACCGCAAGCTCAAGCAACTCGGCGTCGAACCAGGCAAGATTGCAAAAAAAGGGGTATGACGCTTACCTCGCTCGTGCTGGGCGGACGCGCCGCCAACCGCGAAGCTACGATCCATAGCCGTATAGACGCCACGCAAGACACTGCCATCATCCTCGAAGGTTTGCCCGACGGGCACAGCGCCCTCGATGACTTGCCCGCTGCCACACAGCTCCTGAAAATCGCCCGTATCGCCCCCGGCTGCATGCACTGCACCGGCAACCTGATCATGCGCGTCACACTCAACCGCATCCTGCGCGACAAACCGGCACGTCTCTACATCAGCGTCGCCAACACCGAACATCTGGAGCAATTGCGCCTATTTCTGACGCAAGCACCGTATGACGCCTGGCTCACCCTGAGCGAAGACATAGATTGCAGCCAGGCAACGAACTGAGACCCTGTTTTGCCTGAATTGTTAACATTTCTTTCCGGCACTTAATTTCTTTTCTTACAGTCCGTTACCAACTTATGGGCGGAATCCCTGTCCAACACTTGAAATTGCTCCGAACAACGCCATTTCCCTATCAACGCGATGATTTCTTCATTGCAATAGCGACAGGAGATTATATGAACGTGATCTACAACAGCGAGCAATACAGCGTCGTAGAATTCGGTGCTGATGACGGGCAGGACGCCCTGCGCTTTGGCGGCTATGAAATCATGGATAAGCCAGCCAAACGTGAGATATTCATAGCCGGTGCTTCGGCCGAGTCCTTCCGCAAAAATGTCCGCGATTTGATCGCCACCGAACCCAGCGTCGAAGAAATCGATGAGTTTCTGGCCAATTACGATGTCTACATGAGCCAGGCACTGACGATACACTAAGCCGCTTTTTCCATGCCTGCATAGCCCTTTGCGGACTATGCAGGCATAATTCCGCCTTCTCCCACAGCGCTTCATCGCGATGTACGCGAACTCCCATTTCATCACCAGCAGCCAGACCGAGGCACACGCGCAATTGCAAACGCAGGTAGAGCGCCATGCGCAGCATCCGTTTCGCAAGCCCATCACGGACTACAATCGCAGCGCGTTTGACGACAGTATTGCGCGCTGGCAAGCCGCTGGCAGCAAACCGTTGATACTGGACGCGGGCTGCGGTGTCGGCTTATCCACCTTCAACCTGGCACAGCAATACCCGGATCATTTTGTAATCGGCGTCGATCAATCCGAGGACCGCATTACGCGCAACACACAATGGCCGGATGCAATACCGGACAACTGCCTGCGGGTACGCGCGGACCTGGTCGATTACTGGCGTCTATTAATGGACAGCGGCATACGTCCGCAGCGTCATTACATCCTGTATCCGAATCCGTGGCCCAAGATAGGGCATTTGACACGACGCTGGCATGGCCATGCGATCTTTCCGACCGTGGTTGCGCTGGGTGGTGCGTTGGAATGCCGCAGTAACTGGCAGATTTATATCGAAGAATTCGCTGCCGCTTTACATGTGTTGACGCAACAGGAAGTCGCTTGTGAAAGTTACGCTCCCGATCACTGCATCACACCATTCGAGCAAAAATATCTCGCGTCCGGGCATGGCTTGTGGCGTTGCCGGATACAACTGGCAGGCGGTTAGACTATTTACGCTCGCGCAGTATGTCGAGCAACTTATGTCCGGCCACATCCAGCGGGCCGCTATTATCCAGTCGTATCACTTGCCCCTGTGTCGATGGCACGAACTCCTTAGCGCGCTTGAGTCGCTTCAACAAAGCCGGGCCTTCTTCGCGCTGGCGCGCTTCCAGGCGTTCACGCAATATATTTTCATTCGCCTCTATCCAGACCACAATCGCATCCGGAAACGCCTGCAGCAATTGCGGCACATAGGCGCGCGAGCCATTGATCACGACATCGCGCCCGGCTTTCAGGTCGGCTTCTATGCCGCGCCGTACGCCGTAACATAAATCATTTGCCTGCCACACCATCGCGAACTGACCACTGGCAGCCAGCCGCCAGAAAGTTGGCGTATCCACTGCCTCGTGTTCTTCATTCCCTTGCGTCGCACGCGTAATGGTTCTTTGTGCGAATACCAGTTGCTCGTCATTGGCACACTGTTCGCGCACCCAATTCAGCAAACTATCCTTGCCTACACCCGACGGACCGACACAGAAAAATATGCGTCCGCTAATCGGTAAACTCGCACGCTCGGATTGTGCAGAAAAGGGGATGCGCTGCCACTCGACAAATGGTGCGCCCGGGTGTTCTTCACGCGCTATCGTCAATGCATCTATCGTCAGCGGTGCGCTCGCAGCCGCAACGGCAAAGTGCTGTTCCGCCGCCTTGCGTATCGTGTAAATCACATCCGCATCGGCATGCATCAAAGCATCCGTCAGTGTCATATGGAAACGGAAGAATTCCTCGGTATATGGATAGCCCCAGCGCTGCAATAAAGTGCTTTGGCGCGCCGTCAGCCCTGCCTGCCGACGCTTGGCCAGCTCAGGCTCGGTCAAAGGTGCCCGCAATAAATCGAAGTAAGTAACGCAACGCATCGCCAGTCCGCCTATCTCATCCAGCGGCCCATTCACCTGCAAAGCCAGGAAATCCATCAATGGTCGTACCCGTACTTCTTCCAGCACGATCGCTTTCTGGGTAGTACAAAAGGCGCGCGCCATCTGCAACAGATGCTCTTCGGTAAAACCTTCAAACAGGCGAAAGGGCGCTTTCAGCGTCGCATGGAAACCATAGCGACGGGCATCAGCGGTCAGGCTGGCGAGTAAAAGTCTGGGTATGCCTGGAATTTGGACTTGCTCGACCGCCTCGGGACTGGCGTGGTGTCGCCCCAGCCAGCTGCTACCAGCCTGGGCCCACGGCGAGTCGTTTGCAGGCGTATAGTAAAGGGCATAGCGCGTCATGTTTACAGATGATACTCGCACGCCGGGCACAGGGCTGCCCAAATCACCGTCAGCCTGTGCGCCCTGCACGAAACCGGTACTGCCGTGCATCAGCAAATCCCGAGTGCGCATACGTCACCTGTATATGGGTTAGTTGCAGCCATGCTAGTCGCCGATTGTGACCGGACTTTGACATGAGCCGAATCTCACTCCATGCCGTGCAATAAATGCTACAGCGCGGATTACGGTCAACGCTTCCCAAGAAAACTCTATTTCCGGGAGCGCTGCTTTAGCGACAAGGATGACTAGGTAATATGCCTGATCCAAATTACAACTAGCCTTCCTTATACCAAACGGAGCTTGTCATGACAGCAAAACGCTTACTCCATCTGGCACTCATCAGCCTCGTCATCACACTGGTGGGATGCTCAACAACGCCTATCCCTGCGAAGATCAAATCGCAAATGAGCACCAGCCAGGCCATCGTTGCTTATTTCGGTAATGGTGAGACAGCGCAAAGCTGCAACTGCATATCTGAAGTCGATGCTAACTACTCTGCAACACCGGTTCCCAATGGCTATTACCGTGTCCTACTCGGGCGCAATGCCGAGGGTCTGTTCCTGATCCAGGATTTTTATCAAAAAAATAAGCGCGCGCAGTCCTCACCCGTGTGGGTCAAAGAACCCAATGATCTCTTCAACTTCAATAGCAATGTCATCATAGGCTCCGCGACGCTGTACTACCCTGACGGCAAGATACTGGAAGTATTTACCAATACCGACCGGGATAGCAGAAACGGGGAAGGCTTCTATAAAACCGGGCAACGCGCGACCAAGTACGTCGATGATAATACCGGCACCCAGTTTGAATTCTGGTATCAGTCCGGCAAACCGGCGGCAAAATACACGCGATCAGCATCTGGTGAGTTGACCTATGCAGAAGCCTGGGATGAAAGCGGCAATAAAGCCGAAGACATTGATGCCATCATCAATGAAATCACCAAGAAAATGGATACCGAATCCTGATCATCCATGCCGTCAGCGAACCTCACAAACAAGCGCGACCATACCATCCGCTCGAACCGATGTTTTTGTGTGAAAATTGAGCCCATGTGTCACTGCGTCGCGTTTCTCAATATCAGCATGTCGCCCCGCAAAGTTGCGGGCGATTCCAGCTATCCCTTGTATCCCACAAGCTTTTGAGCCGGCAGACCACCCTAACTAAGGAAGAAAATGTGCCAGCTACTCGGAATGAATTGCAATGTCCCGACTGACATTGTGTTCAGCTTCACCGGCTTCGCCACGCGCGGCGGTCGTACCGATGTCCATAACGATGGTTGGGGCATCGCATTTTTCGAAGGTGCGGGCGTGCGCCACTTTGTCGATCATCAGGCTGCTGTAGAGTCCCCGGTCGCTGACCTGATCCGCCGCTACCCGATTAAATCGAAGAATGTCATCGCGCATATCCGCAAGGCGACGCAAGGCCGTGTCGCACTGGAAAATTGCCATCCTTTCGTGCGCGAATTATGGGGCCGTTACTTTGTGTTCGCCCACAATGGCGACCTGAAGGACTTCAATCCGGAATTGAACGGCCCTTACCAGCCGGTCGGCACCACCGACAGTGAAGCTGCATTCTGCTACATCCTGCAAGAGCTGCGTCGTCGCTTTGATGATGCTTTGCCTATGCTGCCGCAATTGACGGCCGCCATCGCCGAACTGACCAAAGAGATCTCGCAATACGGCACATTCAACATGATGCTGTCGGATGGCTCTGCGCTGTTCGCGCATTGCTCGACCAATCTGCACTACATCGTGCGCCAGCATCCGTTTGCGGAAGCAAGCTTGTGCGATGAAGATGTGAAAGTGAATTTTTCGGAAGTGACGACGCCGAATGATCGCGTCGCCATTATCGTGACGGAACCGCTGACCACGAATGAAACATGGACGGCGTTCAAAAGCGGGGAACTGAAAGTATTTATCGACGGTGCGCCGCTGGCCTGAACGGGTTTAAACCGTTTCAGCCAGCGACGGTCTGCATCAGGACAGGTTAGGTGCGAGCCAGCGCTCTACATCTTCTTTCGCTACACCGCGACGTTGCGCCATATCGCTGACCTGGTCGTCACCTATCTTGCCGACCACGAAGTACTTCGCTTCCGGATGTGCAAAGTAGAAACCCGATACCGCCGCGCCCGGGAACATCGCGTAGGAATCGGTCAGCATCATGCCTATCTCTTCTGCCTGCAAGGTGTCGAACATTTCTCTCTTGACGGTGTGTTCAGGGCAAGCAGGATAGCCAGGAGCAGGGCGGATACCGCTGTACTCTTCCTTGATCAGCGCTTCATTCGCCAATTTTTCATCCGGCGCATAACCCCACAAGTCTTTACGCACACGTTCGTGCAAATGCTCGGCAAACGCTTCCGCCAGACGGTCCGCCAGCGACTTCAGCATGATGGATGAATAGTCGTCATGCGCATCTTCGAAACGTTTTTCATACTTCTCGATACCCAGGCCAGCGGTCACCGCAAACAAACCAATGTAGTCGGCAACACCGGATGACTTGGGCGCAATGAAATCAGCCAGACACTGGTTAGGGCGTGCGACACCATCGATCACCGGCTTCACGGTTTGCTGGCGCACACCATAGTAGGTGAACGCAACTTGTGTGCGGGTCTCATCGGTATAGATTTCGATATCGTCGTCATTCACTGAATTGGCCGGCAGCAGTGCAATCACACCATTCGCCTGCAACCAGCGACCTTCGATGACTTTCTTCAGCAGGGCCTGGCCTTCGGCAAATACCTTGGTCGCCGCCTCGCCCACCACTTCATCCTTCAGGATGGCCGGATACGGACCCGCCAGATCCCAGGTCTGGAAGAACGGGCCCCAGTCTATGTACTGCGCGATGGTCGCCAGATCCACATTTTTGAAGACACGACGGCCGATGAATTTTGGTTTGACCGGTGCAAACTTACCGGTGAATTCCAGCTTCATCTTGTTCGCACGCGCTTGTTCCAGCGTCAGCATAGGCACGGCTTTTTTATTGGCGTGTTGTTCGCGTATGCGTTCGTAATCCGCTGCGATCTCGGCGATATAGGCGTCACGCTGTTCCGGTGTCAGCAACGATTGCGCAACCGAGACCGAACGCGAGGCATCCGGCACATACACCACCGGGCCGTCATAGTTGTGTGCGATCTTGACCGCAGTATGTGCGCGGCTGGTGGTTGCACCACCGATCAGCAAAGGCATTTTCAAACCACGGAAATATTCGTCGCGCTGCATTTCTTTCGCGACATAAGCCATCTCTTCCAGTGACGGTGTGATCAGGCCGGAGAGACCGATGATGTCGGCGTTCTCTTCCTTGGCTTTGGCCAGGATTTCGGAGCACGGCACCATCACGCCCATGTTCACGACTTCAAAGTTATTACATTGCAGCACGACCGACACAATGTTTTTGCCGATATCGTGCACATCGCCCTTGACGGTCGCGATGACGATCTTGCCTTTTGGTTTGCTGACGATGCCGGTCTGTTCCTGCAGCAAACGCTTTTCTTCTTCGATGAACGGAATCAGATGCGCGACCGCCTGCTTCATCACGCGCGCCGATTTCACCACCTGCGGCAAGAACATCTTGCCCTGCCCGAACAGGTCGCCGACGATGTTCATGCCATCCATCAGCGGACCTTCGATCACATGGATAGGACGACCGCCATTCGTCAACAATTGCTGACGCGCTTCTTCGGTGTCTTCCACGATCCATTGCGTGATGCCCTGTACCAGCGCATGTGCGAGGCGCTCCTGCACGGTACCGTTACGCCATTCCAGCGTGGCTTCTTCCTTCTTGTCGCCAGCCTTCAGCGTCGCCGCAATTTCAATCATGCGTTCGGTCGCATCTTCGCGGCGATTCAGCACCACGTCTTCGACTCGCTCGCGCAATTCTGCCGGCAAGTTGTCATAGACGCCGACCATGCCTGCATTGACGATACCCATCGTCATGCCGGCCTTGATCGCGTGATACAGGAACACTGTGTGTATCGCTTCACGTGCCGGGTCATTGCCGCGGAAGCTGAAACTGACGTTGGATACACCGCCACTGATTTTTGCGTGCGGCAGGTTTTCCTTGATCCAGCGTACCGAGTTGATGAAATCAACTGCATAGTTATTGTGTTCTTCGATACCGGTCGCGATCGCGAAAATGTTCGGATCAAAGATGATGTCTTCCGGCGGGAAATCCACTTCATTCACCAGCAGCCAATATGCTCGTTCGCAGATTTCTATCTTGCGCTCAAAAGTATCGGCCTGACCGCGTTCATCAAACGCCATGACGATGACCGCGGCACCGTAGCGACGGCACAGCTTGGCTTCATGCAGGAATTTCTCTTCGCCTTCCTTCATCGAAATCGAGTTGACGATGGCTTTGCCCTGCACGCATTTCAAACCCGCTTCGATCACCGACCATTTCGACGAGTCGATCATGATAGGCACGCGTGCGATATCCGGTTCGGAGGCGACCAGGTTCAGGAAACGCGACATCGCAGCCTGCGAATCCAGCATCGCTTCATCCATATTGATATCGATGATTTGCGCGCCGTTCTCAACCTGCTGGCGTGCGACTGCCAAGGCTTCATCGTATTGTTCGTTGATGATGAGACGTGCGAATGCTTTCGAGCCGGTGACGTTGGTACGTTCACCGACGTTGACGAACAAGGACTGGTCATCAATGATAAAAGGCTCGAGGCCGGACAGCTTCAGGGTCGGCTCTACCGTCGGGATCACGCGTGGCGCGATGGTCTTCACAGTCTCGGCGATCGCCTTGATATGGTCAGGTGTAGTACCGCAGCAACCACCGGCCACGTTGACGAAACCACTCTCTGCGAAATCTTTCAGCAACGACGAGGTCACATCCGGCGTTTCATCGAAGCCGGTATCGCTCATAGGATTAGGCAAACCCGCATTCGGATAGATACAAACATAAGTGTCCGCTATCTTCGATAACTCTTCCGCATACGGACGCATCAGCGCCGCACCGAGTGCGCAGTTCAGGCCGACCGTCAGCGGCTTCGCATGGCGAATGGAATGCCAGAACGCAGGCACAGTCTGGCCGGACAGGATACGGCCCGAAGCATCGGTCACCGTACCGGAAATCATGATGGGCAAACGCTTGCCGGATTCTTCGAAGAACTGGTCGATCGCGAACAATGCAGCCTTGCAGTTCAGCGTATCGAAAATGGTTTCGACCAGCAGCACGTCAGCACCGCCTTCGACTAGGCCACGGGTCTGATCCAGATACGCAGCGACCAGTTGATCAAAGGTGACGTTACGCGCAGCAGGATCGTTCACATCAGGTGAAATCGACGCAGTCTTCGGTGTAGGTCCGAGTGCACCCGCGACAAAGCGCGGCTTGTCCGGTGTCGAATACTTGTCGCAGGCAGCACGCGCCAGGCGCGCTGAAGCCACGTTCATTTCATAGGCCAGATGACCCATGTGGTAATCGTCTTGCGCAACGGTGGTGGCACCGAAGGTATTCGATTCGATCAGGTCGGCACCGGCGGCCAGGTATTGTTCATGGATCTGGCTGATGACGTCCGGACGTGTCAGCGACAGCAATTCATTATTGCCTTTGACGAACAGCTCCTTGCCCGGCACCGCGAAGTCAGCGAAACGCGTACCGCGATAATCCGCTTCCGTCAGCTTGTATTGCTGAATCATGGTTCCCATCGCGCCATCCAGGATCAGGATGCGGCGCGCCATCAGGTCGCGCAGGAGAACTTCGGTAGGGCAGAGTGCGTCGCGTTTCATCTTTAATTCTTTATCTATTCGTTATCGGTTCAGCCACATAAAGACAAAAACCCGGACACAGGCTGCGCCGGGTTGTACGTGTATGAAAACTAAGGACAAATTATACGCCAAAGCCCCGCTCCCCAGTCGCTTCCGGGGCGAGCTGCCATGCTTTACTTGGCATTTCCGCAACAGGCCGTATGGGCTGCGGGAGGACTAAAGGGCAGCAGTTGCCTCCACTACGTGGCCAGAGCCGGAATGCAAAGTACGTGGCTCGTTCATTTTAAGGGTCAGGCATTTAGCCGCGCCACCTGCCTTCATGAACTCGGTCAGCGCAATTTGCTGCACGGTGTAGCCCCAGCGTTCCAGTTGCGCACACAGGGCTGGTGAAGCCTGGTTCAGGAACACATGTTTACCACTGTTGACTGCGTTGCAAGCAAAGCTGAGTGCATCCTGCTGCGTCACTGCATAACGTTTGTGCGCAGGAACACGCGCCGCGATGCGCTCTTGCGCAGCAGCATCAAACGCGCTGGGGTAGTACAACAGATAACCACCCTGCAAAGGACAGAAGCAGGTGTCCAGATGATAGAAGCGCGGATCAGCCAGCTTCAGCGGCTGCACCTCTATCTCCAGCATGTCGGCAATGACAGCGGCACAGCCTATATCCGAGCGATGGCCATGACCCAGCCACAAGAGTTCACTGCCACGATCCAGCAAGGCATCACCCGCACCTTCGAATGGCAAACCCGCAGGCATGCGCAACACCTGCAAACCACGCGCCGCAAACCAGGCCGCGAAGTGCGCTTCTTCCGCTTGCCGCTCCACATGCTTGAACGCTGACAAAATCACTTTATCGTCGAGTACCAGTCCGCCGTTTGCAGTGAACACCATATCCGGCACGCCGGCTGCAGACGGCATGCAGTCGACTCGCGCCACGCTGCGCAGCGCGTGCACCAGTTCCTGCCATTGTCCCTGCGCCGTCAGGCGATCGCCATGTGCGACATTGCCTTCCATCCAGGGATTGATGATGTAAGCGACTTCGAAGTGCTCAGGTGCGCACATCAGGAAGGTATCCTGCGTGATTGTTGTCATGTGCAAACCTCCATATGTGTGGTCGGAAACGTTGCGAATACGTGCTCGATGATGTGCAAGGCAGCATCGACCTCATCCGCGCTGATAATCAGTGGCGGAGCGAAGCGCACCACGGTGTGATGCGTTTCTTTCGATAGGATGCCGTTCTCCATCAGGCGTTCACAAAAAGTACGCGCCGAGATCAAATCGGGATCCAGTTCCAGTCCTATCAACAAACCCTTGCCACGCACACCGCGCACTGCCGGATGCCGTATCGCACGCAAACCTGCGCGCAACTGCTGACCGCGCAGCTCCGCCGCCTCTATCAATTCGCCATCGCGCAATAACGACAAGGCCGCATAAGCAACCGCCGCGGACAAAGCATTCCCACCGAAGGTGCTGCCATGGTCGCCAGGCGTAAACACATCCATCACATCGCTGCGCGCGAGGAAAGCCGAGACTGGCAACAGCCCACCGCCAAGTGCCTTGCCGAGGATCAGGCCGTCCGGCCGTATGCCTTCATGGTCGCAAGCCAGCAAACGCCCGCTGCGACCCAGCCCGGTTTGCACTTCATCGCAGATCAGCAAGACATTACGACGCGTACAGATCTCGCGGCATTGCGCGAGGTAGCCATCCGGCGGCACGATGATGCCGCCTTCGCCCTGTATCGGCTCAACCAGAAAAGCTGCGGTGCGTGATGTGATCGCTGCTTCCAGTGCCGCTGCATCGCCATAAGGAATAGTCACGAAGCCACCGTCGAACGGGCCGAAACCGTCGCGATATTGCGCTTCCGAAGAAAAGCCGACGATGGTGGTGCTGCGTCCGGCAAAATTACCGGCACAGACAATAATTTGCGCCTGTTGATCCGGCACGCCCTTGACCTGATAGGCCCATTTGCGTGCCGCTTTCAATGAGGTCTCGACCGCCTCGGTACCGCTGTTCATGGGCAGCGCCTTGGCCATACCCGTCATCTCGCACAGCAGTTGCAGGAACTTGCCTAGCTGATCGCTGTAAAAGGCACGTGAGGTCACGGCCAATTGCCCAGCCTGATGCGTAAGTGCAGCGACCAGTGCCGGATGGCTATGGCCAAAACTGACGGCAGAGTAGGCCGACATCATGTCCATATAGCGCTTGCCGTCTTCATCCCATAACCAGACTCCGCGTCCCCTGCTTAATACCACCGGCAGCGGTGCGTAGTTATGCGCGCAGTAGCGATCTTCGAGTGCAATGCGTGGGCTGCTCACGATGGCCTCCTCAAGGAAACAGGACAGGGCAATGACGACTACATGGTAAGGCTTATTTAGTGAAATATTTCTGCGTTTTTGAACGCAAATTAGGTATAAAGTGAACGTATCTTGCACGCAAGGAGGGATTTGTGGAGAAATTCGACCGTTATGATCGTATCCTGCTGCAAACCCTGCAAAACAAGGGGCGCGCTTCCAATGTGGAGCTATCCGAGCAGGTGAACCTGTCGCCGCCGCAATGCTATCGACGCGTGCAAAGGCTGGAACAGGAAGGGGTGATACGCGGCTATAGCGCGCAAGTCGATGCAGCAGCACTCGGGCTGGGCGTGACGGCTTTCGTGAACCTCAACATCGCGCGTGAGCAATTCAAGCAAGTGCGCGAACTGGAAAAGGCGATCCGGCAATTTCCGGAAATCCTCGAGTGTTACACCATCTCCGGTGACTTCGATTATTTGCTGAAGGTGGTGGCGGTGGATCTCAAGTCACTGTCGTCTTTCCTGACCGACCGGCTGATGCAAGTACCCGGCGTCGCTGGTGTACGCTCGATGGTGTGCCTGGAAGAGATCAAACCCGCCAGCCCTTTACCGCTGCCGGATTAACTCTTACTCCATCAAGCGACCGCGTTCGCCGCAACCTTGCAGTTTGCGCTTGCCTATCGTGACCTCAGCCGTCCACGGATATTGAGCGCCTGACATATTGTCGATACAGACTTGCTGCAGCATGCGGATCTCGATAGTCGTATGTTCGTTGCGGGCTTTGTAAGTACGCGTGCTGTCCTCGTTTCCGAATTCCGAATACGGAAAGTATTCAGCTGTTTCACCCAGGCTCTCGAAACGTACCTTGCCGGAGTCTGCAGTGAATTTCCAGAATGGCTCATTGCCATGCGCCCACCAGATCACCACATTCGCCATCAGGAGGTTGCGTTCCGGCGCAGATTCCGGCGTTCTCTCCTTGATGGCATCCGGACTTTGGCAGGCTGCCAGGAATAGCGTCAATAAGATCAGACCACGTCGCATCGCATAGCTCCAGTCTTTGCAGATCAAACAGAGTGTATGAACTTACTGGAAGCGCTTGTCTTCCAGCGTAAAACCTTTGAGGAATTCAACTGCCGACAAACGTTTGCCGCCCGGTTTCTGCAGCTCGGTGACACGCAAGGCGCCATCGCCACAGGCAACGATGACACCATCATGCGGATTGGCTGCGATCACCTGCCCAGGTGGCAATTGATTCGATGCCGGCACAGCTTGCGCATGCCAGAACTTGATGAGGGTACCGTCGCAGGTCGCAGCAGCTCCGGGGAAGGGATTGAAGGCGCGTATCTTGCGCGCCAGTTGCTCCGCGGGTTGCGTGAAATCCAGCGTCGCTTCCTCTTTCAAAATCTTCGCCGCATAGTTCGCGCCATCCGGCTGCGGCACCGCATGCAAATCGCCTTGCTCCATCTCGCGCAAGGTCTGCACAATCATCTCACCACCCAGCGTCGCCAACTTGTCATGCAGGCTGGCAGTCGTGTCATCAGCTGCAATCGGCAAGCGTTGCATCGCCAGCATAGGTCCGGTATCCAGCCCCAGCTCCATCTTCATGATGGTGACGCCGGTTTCTGCATCGCCACTTTCTATCGCACGATGGATAGGCGCAGCACCGCGCCAGCGCGGTAGCAGGGAAGCGTGGATGTTGATGCAACCACGTGGTGGAATATCGAGTATCGATTGCGGCAGGATCAGGCCATAAGCCGCCACTACCATCACATCATGCGGCGTGGCCTTGAGCAGTGCGTGTGCTTCTGCTGCCACCTCGGGATATTTGCCATCCAGGCGCAGGGAGACTGGTTGCGCCACCGGAATGTCATGCGCCAGCGCAAATTGCTTGACCGCGGATGCGTGCAATTGCATGCCGCGACCGGCAGGGCGATCCGGCTGTGTGAGCACCAGCGGGATTTCAAAGCCTGCAGCGTGCAAAGCCTCAAGGGCGACTGCCGCGAATTCCGGCGTGCCGGCAAAAATGATTTTCATGGGATGGATTGTAGTACGGGCAGCGCCGGATGCGAACCCGGGCGTGCCTAATGATATTAACGAGGGGAACTGCAGGCCCGATGGGCCTGCCAGTGATCAGCGCTGTGCAACGCGCTGTTTATTGGCGCGGTTCAACTCGCGCTCTTCCTTGATCATCTTGGCTTTGATGCGATTGCGCTTGAGCGGCGACAGGTATTCGACAAAAACCTTGCCCTTGAGGTGATCCATTTCGTGCTGGATACACACTGCCAACAAGCCATCTGCCTGCAACTCGAAGGGCTGGCCGTCCGCATCAAAAGCCCGCACTTTGACTTCGGCATGACGCTCGACGCCATCGTAGACGCCAGGTACCGACAGGCAACCTTCGTCGTAGACCTTCATTTCCGGGCTGGCCCAGATGATTTCCGGATTGATGTAGGCGCGCAGTTCGGTACGGGATTCCGAGGTATCGATCACGATGACCTGTTCATGCACGTCGACTTGCGAAGCGGCCAGGCCCACGCCCGGCGCGTCGTACATGGTCTCTGCCATGTCTGCGACCAGGGTTTTGATGCGTTCATCGAACACGGTGACTGGCTTCGCAACTTTATGCAGCCGTGGATCGGGATAACGCAAGATATTTAATATGGACATACGTGCTTTTGCGCAACATGGCGACTGGTTGAGAGCGTGGTTCTTCTTGCTACTTCAATGATTTATGTGCAGAATTTGATTCAATTTGGCAAGTTTTTTGACGAATTCCTTGATTCGTTATTAACATGCAGCAGCGCGGTAATGGCGTCACAATAGGTCAAGCTCACCGGACAAACCATGAAAAATTTTAGCACAGCTGCACTCTTCCTAGCATTTGTCTCAGCCGTCATACCCGTCAGCGCACTTTCCCAAACAGCAACAAACAGCACTCCGGGCAGTACCCGTTGCACTTTCTTGCCAAATGCACCAGATCAGCACGTGGTAGTACGCGGCGATACCTTGTGGGACATTTCTGGAAAATTCCTGCAGCGGCCGTGGTGCTGGCCACAGGTCTGGGACATGAATCGTGACCAGATACGCAATCCGCACTGGATCTATCCTGGCCAAATCGTCTATTTCGACCGGGTTGCCGGCAAACTGCGCCTCGGCAAAGGCGTAGGCACAGACAATAGTGGTGTGCCTACCGTGCGCCTGTCGCCGCAAGTTCGTTCGACCGACGCGGCATCGGATGCCATCACCACCGTCTCCTTCAAATCAATAGAACAATTCCTGACCAAACCGCTGATAGTGGAGCTGAACGAGCTGAAGGATGCACCACGCATAGTCGCCACACAGGAAGGCCACGTCTTCCTGGCGAATGGCGACAAAGCTTATGTACGCGGCGACCTGCAAGGCAAAACCAGTTTTGAAGCCTTCCGCCCGGGCAAGCCACTCAAAGACCCGGTCACCAAGCAAATCATCGGCTATGAAGCCATGTACCTCGGCACACTCAAGGTGCAACGCGTCAGCAAGATCGATACCGAACCGCATACGCTGACTGTACTGACAGCGAAAGAAGAAATGGGCGTCGGCGACCGCCTGGTCCCGACCGAACCGACACCGTTCATCAATTACGCGCCACATGTACCGGCACAACAAACTGATGCGCGCATCATCTCGGTCTATGGCGGCGTATCGCAAGCCGGACAAAACCAGATCGTCGCCATCAATCGCGGCAGCAAGGATGGCATCGATATCGGTACCGTACTGGACCTGCGCCGCCTCGGCATGATGGTACCGGACCGTACCACCGGCAATGGCCGCGGCCTGATCAAGCTGCCGGATGAGCAATACGGCGAGCTCTTCATCTTCCGCGTATTCAATGGCATTTCCTACGGCCTGGTGATGCAGGTGCAGGATACGGTGCAAGTCGGCGACATCGCCACCTCACCGGAATAAACCACAGGACACGCCACGCATGCCCGCCCCGGACGATCTCGCAGACTGGCTCAGGCTGGAGCAGACGCCCGGTGTCGGAGCCGAAACCGCACGCAAGCTGCTATCAGTATTCGGCCTGCCGCATAACATCTTCAACAGCAGCCTCGCCGCACTGCAGGACATCACCGGCAGTCGCATCGCCCATATACTGCTGGCACCACCGTCCGACACCATACTGGCGCAGATAGCACGCACCCAGGAATGGGCAGCGCATAGCGAGAACCACGTCTATACACTGGGCGATCCGGATTATCCGAAGGCACTACTGGAGATCCACGATCCGCCCATCCTGCTATATGCCAAAGGTCGCGTTGATCTACTTTCCCAACCTTCATTCGCCATCGTCGGCAGTCGCAACGCCAGCGCACAAGGCAACAGCAACGCCGAGCAATTCGCCGCTGCACTCAGCAACTCCGGCCTGACCATTATTTCCGGTCTCGCGCTCGGCATAGATACCGCCGCACATCAGGGTGCACTACAGGCACTCTCACAAAACCCGCAAGCTGGTTCCACCCTCGCCGTCATCGGCACCGGCGCCGACATCGTCTACCCGGCACGCAATCGCAAACTTGCGCACCAGATCGCCGAACATGGCTGCATCCTCAGTGAATATCCACTCGGCATGCCGGCGATCGCTTCCAACTTCCCGCGCCGCAATCGCATCATCAGCGGACTCGCTCGCGGCGTGCTGGTAGTCGAAGCCGCCTTGCAATCCGGCTCATTGATTACCGCGCGCATGGCGGCAGAGCAGGGCCGCGACATGTTTGCCATACCCGGCTCGATACACTCACCGCTAGCCAAGGGTTGTCACCTGTTAATCAAGCAGGGTGCGAAGCTGGTGGAGTCAGCACAGGACATACTGGAAGAACTGGAATATGCAAATGCGCCTGTGCCGCAACGTTCCATTTGCGAACCACCGGACGACGACGCACCTTACGCGCACGTGTTGCAGCATATGGGCTACGACGCGGTAGATGCCGATACGCTGGCGCAACGTTGCCAGCTCGACATGGCAGAATTGCACGCCCACCTGCTGGCGCTGGAGCTGGACGGACACGCGGAAATGCTGCCGGGCGGATGGTATCGCCGCATTGCCTGAACGATATCTACGATTTCAATTTGTTATCAGTCACTAACAAAAAATTCGTCCGCTATAGTCAGCATCATTTTTAATGGTATGCTTGTCCTCAGTAAGCGCTGTTTTTGATCTGCCGCTGTCGTAACACCTCTTTGTAGTGTGTGTTGTGTAAAGAGCGTGATTCATACGCATCCGATCCTGACGGCACCAAATGGTGACGTCTTAACCCAAGCGCTACGGTGAAGCCATGTTTGACGTCCTAGTCTATCTGTACGAAACCTATTACCGGCCTGATGCCTGCCCGGACTCAGAGGCGCTGGTAAAGAAACTATCCGCTATCGGCTTTGAAGAAGAAGAGATCGCGAAGGCTCTCGGTTGGCTGACTGCGCTGGCTGAGACCACCAACGAACTCTCCGACTCCTATCCGCATCAGACGGCGTTCTCCTTCGGCATCCGCATCTACGCAACGCAGGAAATGGATGTGCTGGGCACACCTGCGGTCGGCTTCATCCAATTCCTCGAATCGGCCAAGCTGATCAATCCGGTGCAACGCGAGATCGTCATCGAACGCGCACTGGCAGCCGGTGAATCGCCGATCTCTCTCGAAAAGCTGAAAGTCATCGTGCTCATGGTGTTGTGGAGCCAGGGCAAGGAACCGGATGGCCTGATTTTCGATGAGCTCTTCGTTGACGACGAAGATGCACCACCACGGATGTTGCACTAAGCTGCAGGCCGAGCAGGCATGTCCACCCACACCGGACATGCCTCTTCAACAACATCTGTTTTGTCTCCCGCTTGCGGATTTCCCAGCAACGCGCTTATCATTGGCCGCTTGACGGCTATGCAATTATTATATTAGGCGGCTTTTTCATGGGAAATTGCCTCTGCGATATGCTGCAAGCCGTGTACCGCACATTCAGAGATGTGCCACTTTCGAGACCCTATTTACTATGACAAAGACCCTCATCATTGCCGAGAAGCCATCCGTCGCGAACGATATCGCGAAGACGCTCGGCGGCTTTACCAAGCACGATGAGTACTTTGAATCCGACGAATACGTCCTTTCCTCCGCGGTCGGCCATCTGGTCGAAATCACCGTCCCGGAAGAATATGACGTCAAACGCGGCAAATGGACCTTCACCCATTTGCCGATGATTCCGCCGCATTTCGCACTCAATCCCATCGCCAAGACTGAATCACGCCTGAAAGTGCTGAACAAGCTCATCAAGCGCAAGGATGTCACCGGCCTCATCAACGCATGTGACGCCGGGCGCGAAGGGGAATTGATTTTCCGCCTGATTGCGCAATACACGAAGGCCAAGCAACCGATCAAACGCCTGTGGTTACAGTCGATGACACCGGCCGCGATTCGTGAAGCGTTCAAAAACCTGCGTAGCGATGAAGAAATGCTGCCGCTGGCAGATGCCGCCCGCTGCCGCAGCGAAGCTGACTGGCTGATCGGTATCAACGGCACCCGCGCCATGACCGCTTTCAACTCGAAAGAAGGCGGCTTCTACCTGACCACCGTTGGCCGCGTCCAAACACCAACGCTGTCCATCGTGGTGGAGCGCGAAGAAAAGATTAAGAAGTTCGTCCCACGTGATTACTGGGAAGTGCGCGCGGAGTTCATCTGCGCTGCCGGTATCTACCAGGGTCGCTGGCTGGACACCGCCTTCAAGAAGGATGAAACCGATCCGGAACGTCGCGCCGAGCGCCTGTGGAGCAAGGCTGCGGCCGAATCCATCGTTGCCGCCTGCCGCGGCAAGCAAGGCAATGTCACTGAGGAATCGAAACCGACCACTTCGATGGCGCCGGCCCTGTTCGACCTGACCAGCCTGCAACGCGAAGCCAATGCACGCTTCGGCTTCTCCGCCAAGAACACACTGGGCCTGGCGCAGGCATTGTATGAAAAGCACAAGGTCCTGACTTACCCGCGTACTGATTCGCGCCACCTGCCGGAAGATTACCTGCCGACCGTGTTGCAGACGCTGGACGTGATTGCCGAAAACAATAACTACCATCAGTTCGCGAAACAAATCACGGACAACAAATGGGTCAAGCCGAACAAACGGATTTTCGACAACACGAAAATCAGTGATCACTTTGCGATCATCCCGACCACCCAAGCACCGAAGAATTTGTCGGAGCCGGAACAAAAACTGTACGACCTGGTGACACGTCGCTTCATGGCGATCTTCTTCCCGGCCGCAGAGTTCCAGGTCACCACACGCTTTACCGAAGTCTCCGGCCATCAGTTCAAAACTGAAGGCAAGGTCATGACCAATCCGGGCTGGCTCGCGGTCTACGGCAAAGAAGTCATAGACGAAAAAGATCCGGAAAACAGCGGCACGCTGGTACCGGTCGCCAAAGGCGAGAAAGTCAAAACCGAATCGGTGGTCGCCAACGGCCTCGTCACCAAACCGCCAGCACGTTACTCTGAAGCGACGCTGTTGTCGGCGATGGAAGGCGCAGGCAAGCTGATCGACAACGACGGCTTGCGCGATGCGATGGCAGGCAAAGGCCTGGGCACACCAGCGACCCGCGCAGCCATCATCGAGGGCTTGCTGAATGAGAAATACCTGCTGCGCGAAGGCCGGGAAATGATCCCGACCGCGAAGGCCTTCCAGTTGATGACCTTGTTGCGCGGCCTCGGCGTGAATGAACTGACCGCACCTGAACTGACCGGAGAATGGGAATACAAGCTGTCGGAAATGGAACGCGGCAAAATCAGCCGTGAAGAATTCATGCGCGAAATCGCGCAAATGACGCAAATCATCGTCAAGCGCGCCAAAGAATACGACAACGACACCATCCCTGGCGATTACGCGACACTGAAAACCCCGTGCCCGAATTGCGGCGGCGTAGTGAAAGAAAACTACCGTCGTTTCGCCTGCACCAAGTGCGAATTCTCGATGAGCAAAACGCCGGGCAGCCGTCAGTTTGAAATCGATGAAGTCGAAGAATTGCTGGCCAACAAAACGATAGGACCGCTGCAAGGCTTCCGTTCGAAAATGGGCCGCCCGTTCGCTGCCGTGCTGAAAATCTCGCGCGACGAAGAAATCAAAAACTACAAACTGGAATTTGATTTCGGCCAGAACGACGATGATGAAAACGCAGAAGCAGTCGACTTCAGCGGCCAGACTTCACTCGGCCCGTGCCCGAAATGCGCAGGCGGTGTCTACGAATTGCCACTGTCCTATGTCTGCGAAAACTCGGTAGCCAAACCGAAGACTTGCGATTTCCGCAGCGGCCGCATCATCCTGCAACAGGAAATCCTGCCGGAACAAATGAGCAAACTGCTCAACGAAGGCAAAACCGATTTGCTGCCTGGCTTTGTCTCGCAACGCACACGTCGTGCGTTCAAGGCTTACCTGGTACGCGGCAAGGATGGCAAAACCAGCTTTGAATTTGAACCGCGCAAGGAAAAAGCGCCAGCCAAAGGCAAGGCTGCAGCCAATGCAGACGACGCGGCAGACGCAACTGCAGAAGTAGCAGCCAAACCGGCGAAGAAGGCAGCGGCCAAACCCGCAGCCAAGAAAGCCGTAGCGAAAAAGAAGGCGCCAGCCAAAAAAGCGGCTGCTTAATCGGTGAGTCGTACTGCGCATCGATACTCGATGCGCAGTACAATCTTTGCATCACAGGTAAGCGAACACGTATCACACGGCCTTGATCGTTAATCTTGTATCAGCTACCGAGGGGAATACCATGGATCAACTCGAACCACGCGTCCCAAGCAAAGACGAATGCAATATCGCGATGCTGGCCCACCTGCTCGGCATCTTTACCGGCTTCCTCGGCGCACTCATCATCTGGATCCTGAAGAAAGATGATTCCGCCTACATCTCCAACCAGTCCAAGGAAGCACTGAACTTCCAGATCACCATCACCATCGGTTTTGTCATCGCATGGGTGCTGGCCTTCATCCTGATCGGCTTCATCTTCATACCGGTGCTGCTGGTACTTAACCTGATCTTTTGCATTATCGCCGCGATGGCGGCATCCAAAGGCCAGGACTATCGCTATCCGCTGACACTGCGTCTGGTGCAATAAACTTCGCATTCATCTCCTGAAGGGCAGCGCAACTCGCAAGAGCGCTGCCCTTCATTTTTCTTATTACGACGCCATGGCTGACAATCTGCTCAACCCTCCCTCTGACCTGCCGGTACCACAAAATGACGGTGCCTGTGATCACCTGCGCGGCATGCAAGTGCCTGCCATCGGCTTGCGGGCAACATCGGGCGTAACCGTGAATCTGGCGCAAGAGGGTGCGCCATGGGTGGTGGTGTATTGCTATCCGCGCACCGGCAGACCCGGGCAGGAATTGCCCGGCGGAGCCGATGCATGGAATGCGATACCGGGTGCACGTGGCTGTTCGCCGCAGTCCTGCGCATATCGTGATCACTACAGCGAATTACAGGCGCTGGGGGCGACCGTGTACGGTTTGAGTACGCAAGACAGTGATTATCAAAAGGAAGCGACAGAGCGCCTGGAATTGCCGTTCCCGTTGCTCAGCGATGCACAGCTCGCGTTCGCTAACGCCTTGCGTTTGCCTACCTTCAGCTTTGCCGGACTGGACCTGATCAAACGGCTGACCCTGATCATCCGCGCCGGACGGATAGAAGAAGTGTTCTATCCGGTCTTCCCGTCCGACTCGGATGCCGGACATGTGGTGGCCTGGCTCAGCGCGCACCAGGACAAATAATCAATTAACAGCGACGCCTTCCAGCGCCAGCAGGAAGCGTTTGCGTTCCACGCCACCAGCGTAGCCGGTCACAGCACCGGACGAACCGATGACACGATGGCAGGGTACGATAATCGATACCGGATTCTTGCCTATCGCCGACCCCACTGCGCGCAAAGCCTTGGGGTTACCCAGCTTTTGCGCGTGCTGTGCATAGCTGACGCTGGCACCGAACGGAATCGCACTCAGTTCCTGCCACACCGAACGCTGGAAAGCAGTACCACTCATATCGAGCGCCACATCAAACTCGGTACGCTGACCGGAAAAATACTCATCCAGTTGCTGCGCCGTGGCCTGCAAATGCTTCCATGCCGGCGAAGCCGTTGACGCCTGTTGCCAGCCATCCTTGCCCTTGAAGTGCTTGTGCTCTTCAAAATAAATACCGCTCAGGCCTTGCTCCGTCGCTGCCAGCAACAGACGTCCGACCGGACTTGGGTGTTCTATATAAAAAATCATGATGCTTCCTTTGTCTCTATCGCTACGATCAGCTTAGTGAGTTCCACAACAACAGCGCGGTATACGCACGCCACGGTGACCAGTTAGCAGCACGCGCCAGCAACTCTTTCTCCGTCAGTCGCGCACCGCCTGCCACTTCCACCGCCGCCTTTTGCAAACCCAGGTCGCCAGCCGGGAAGGCATTTGGAAAGCGCAAGGCGCGCATCGCCACATACTGCGCCGTCCATTCGCCTATGCCGCGTACGGTTTTCAGGCTGGTCACGCATTCTTCCAGCGAGGCACCTGGTTTCATCTGCAAACCACCTTCCGCCGCAAACAGCGCCAGGCTTTGTATCGCCAGCGCACGGGCACCGGGCATACCCAGGCCAGCGATATCAGACACGCTGGCTTGTGCCAGTCTTTCCGCTGTCGGGAAGTGGCGGTTGATACCAATGAACGGCGTCTCGGCAGGCTCGCCAAAAGCATGCACCAGGCGTCCGGATACCGTGGTTGCGCCAGCCACACTCACTTGCTGCCCCAGCACCGCACGTATCGCCAGTTCAAAGGTATCGAAGGTGCCGGGCACGCGCATGCCCGGCACCGCCCTGATTTGCGCCGCCAACAATGGATCGGCAGACAGATGGGCGGCTATTACTTCCGGATTCGCATCGAGGTCGAACTGTTTGCGCACACGTGCCAGCATAGGCATCAATACGGGCGCAAGATTAGCGGGTAGCGATAATTCCAGTTGTTTGCGTGCGGGCAGATGCTTCACGCGCAACCAGCCAGCTACGCCATTCAGCATCACGCTGCGTGCGTAGGAGCGTGTACCGGGCGTTTCCTCGATTACCCCTTCGACACCGGGTATCGCACGTCCGGCCAGATAGTCCAGCATCGCTTCCCATGCATATGGCGGGCGGTAAGCAAGACGTAACGTAATCGCATCCTGCCCGTTTGCAGGCGTCACACCTGCGGCACGCCGTATGCTGGTCGGTGCCATGCCGTAGCGTGCCAGGAAGAGCGCATTGAAGCGGCGTATGCTGCCGAAGCCTGCCGCATAGGCCACATCACTCATGGGCAGGTTAGTTTCCTGCAGCAATTTCTTGGCGAATAACAAGCGTTGCGTCTGCGCCAGCTCAACCGGCGTCACGCCGAAATGTTCAAGCAAGACACGCCGCAGTTGTCGTGACGACAAACCCACCTCTGCCGACAATCTTTCCGTATCACCATCATTCAGCGCACCTGCCGCTATCCTTTGCCATACCGCATATGCCAGGTTTTGCTGCAAGGCGTAGGGTGCCAGCTCCGGCCTACAGCGCAGACAGGGACGAAAGCCCGCGGCCTCAGCCGCAGCGGCGGTGCTGAAGTAAGTACACGAAGATTCACGCGGAGTTTTAACCGAGCAGACCGGACGGCAATATATGCCGGTCGTTTTAATTCCAACAAAAAACACGCCATCGAAGCGCGCATCCTTGGCCGCCAGTGCGCGATAGCAACTCGCCGGAACCAGCAGCGGCGTGTGTTTTGATGAGTCGGGAGTGAGCGTATCCATGGCGTATTTATACGCGTCGGACGGGATAGCGTCTAGCCGTTTTCGGACAAGATCCCCGGCAGGATATTTCCATGCGGCGATGGCCGCATGGGGCAGGAATTACTTATCAGCGCCAGCCTGCTTTTGCATCTGGAAGGCCAGCGAGATATGGGCAAACTCGATCAGGATGTCCTGTGTGCCGCCATTGAAAGTGCTAAATGAATTACCGGTACGCACCACCAGTCGTGGCGGAAACAACCAGCTGAGAAAAGGGATGCCTATCATCTTCGCACTGCGTACATCGCGCCATTCGACCTGTCGGTTATACAACCAGGTTTGAGTGATGCCCTTGTCATCGATGGTGATGGTTGAGCGCAGGAACCAGTAATAGCTGACCACCAACATGACAGCTGCGCCAAACAACAGGACTTTGACACTCAGGCCATACTCCAGCAAAGGAAAGCGTCGCGTGATATCGATCGCATAAACAAACAGGCTGATCGAAAAAACACTGGCCAAAATCTTGAACCACAAACTATAGGCCGGGCCAGTGACGGTTTTTTCCGGCTTGTAAAAATTCATTGTCATATTATTACTGCTCGATTCATGGGCGTGGCGGCATCATCGCACATCTGCCCGCTACAGTCGAAATTAGCGTGCAGCAGGACCTCGCAACGCGGTCCGGCGCACGATGATGTCGCGCCAGATTTGTCGTCTGCCGTCATCGTCTATCGCGCCCCAGACCGTGATCTCGTCTATGGTGCGCATACAACCGCTGCAATAAGTTGTGCGCGGGTCGACCCGGCAGATGCCTATGCAGGGCGAGGGCAAAGACGTCGCATCGATATCGAGGTAAGAAATCAGGACGTCGAGATCTTCAGGGTGCGCAGGTTTTCGGCGCATGGGACGGATACCGGAGAATGACAGATAGCCGCAAGTATAAACGGCTGCCGACCACTAAGGGCGGGCAGCCGTCTGAATGATGCAATACCGCTTAGGCGGCGAGTGCGACCGACATCGAAGGACGCAGCAAGACCGGGATCGATTTCGAGGTTGGCGTATTGCAGACATCACCGACGCTATTGAGCGGCACCAGCGGATTGGTCTCCGGATAGTAGGCACCGATACAACCGCGTGGAATATCGTATTCCACCAGCAGGAAGCGATTCGCATGACGTTCTATGCCATCGTCCCACACGGTGCTCATATCCACCCATTCACCAGCCTTGTAGCCCAGCATCAGCAAATCTTCCGGGTTGATAAAGACTACACGACGCTGACCGAAGACACCACGATAACGGTCATCCATCGCATAGATAGTCGTGTTGTACTGATCATGCGAACGGGTCGTCATCAATGTCATCAGCTGTGCACCGTGTTGCTGCTTGGCGCGGCGGATAGGCGTGTCTTGCTGGATGTTGTGCACGATGAAATTCGCTTTGCCGGTATCGGTCAGCCACTCACGTTCACGCGACGCCACACGCAGGTGGAAACCACCTGGTTTCGCAATGCGTTCATTGTAGTTTTCAAAACCATCGAGCACCTGCTCGATCGCATCACGCACCAGCGAGTAGTCAGCCGCATAAGCAAGCCAGTCGACTTTCTCCGAGCCCAGTGTCGCATGTGCGATGTTGGCGACGATGGCGGTTTCCGACATCAGGTTTTTCGACGCTGGTGTGTTCATGCCGTAAGAGATGTGCACCATGCTCATCGAATCTTCCACCGTCACGCCTTGCGCCACACCGTTTTGCTTATCGATCTCGGTACGACCCAGCGTAGGCAGGATCAGTGCATCGGCACCATGCACCAGATGGCTGCGATTCAGTTTGGTGGTGATATGCACGGTCAGGTTGCACGAACGCAGCGCGTCAAATGTACGCGGGGTATCCGGCGTCGCCATCACAAAGTTACCGCCCAGGCCGATGAATACTTTTACATGGCCTTCCAGCATTTCATGGATGGTTTCAACCACATCGTAGCCGTGTTCGCGCGGTGGCTCGAAGTTGAATACTTTGCCCAGGCTGCTCAGGAATTCCTGCGATGGCTTTTCTTCGATGCCGACGGTGCGATTACCCTGTACATTCGAATGGCCACGCACAGGGCACAGGCCCGCGCCTTCGCGACCGATATTCCCGCGCATCATCATCAGGTTGGACAGCATGTGCACGGTCTGCACCGAGTTTTTGTGTTGGGTAATGCCCATGCCCCAGGTTGCGATCACACGTTTGCCATTGACATAGATGCGGCTCAGTTTTTCGATATCGTCACGCGACACGCCGGACTCATCAACCAGCTCCTGCCAGTCCTGCATGCGCAAGTCGGCGGCGAAGGCGTCAAAACCTGCGCAGTGCTCTGCGATGAAGGCGGTATCCAGTACGCGCTCGGTACCGAGTGCAAGCGCTTCGTCATCCAGCTCCAGCGTGCGTTTGGCCACGCCTTTGATCAAAGCGAAGTCACCACCCAGTTTAGGCTGGATGAAAGTCGAGGCAATCTTGGTGCTCGACAAGGTCAGCATTTCCACCACGCTTTGCGGATCGGCAAAACGTTCAAGACCGCGTTCACGCAAGGGATTGATGGAGACGATCACTGCGCCACGCTTCGAGCATTCACGTAATTCACCCAGCATACGTGGATGATTGGTCGCAGGATTCTGACCAAAGATCAGCAACGTATCAGCATGTTCAAAGTCATCCAACGTTACTGTACCTTTGCCGACGCCTACGGTAGATGGCAGGCCACGGCTGGTTGCCTCGTGACACATATTCGAACAGTCAGGGAAGTTGTTGGTGCCGAACATGCGCACAAACAATTGATACACGAAAGCCGCTTCATTACCGGCACGACCCGAAGTATAGAAAGCAGCCTGGTGCGGATTGTCCAGTTGATGCAGATGCGATGCGATCAGCTTATACGCATCAGCCCAGCTAACAGGCACGTACTTGTCTGTCTTGGCGTCATAGCGCATAGGGTCGGTCAGGCGACCGTGTTGCTCCAGCTCGTAGTCGGATTGCTCGAGCAGTGCTGCTACTGTGTTCTTTTCAAAGAAGGCAGGCGTCACACGTTTGCTGGTCGCTTCCGCTGCAACCGCCTTCACGCCATTTTCACAAAACTCAAATGTCGACGCATGCTGACGATCAGGCCAGGCACAGCCCGGGCAATCAAAACCTTCAGGCTGGTTTTGTTTGAACAGCGTACGATATTTACCGCCAGCGACTTTTTCCTTGATCATATTGATGGCGACATACTTCACCGCTCCCCAGCCACCGGCCGGATGATCATAGGTTTCTATAGTGCCTTGCGACTTCGACTTTTCCACGTTTGCTTTCCTTTTCGCGGGCCCACCGCCATGCAGATAAGTCATGCATGATCACCTTGTGTGCCACGTACATGCAGCTTAGGACCGCTATGATTTTGAAGAGCGTACACATTGAATGAAATAAAAAGAGTACAGTTTGAGTAGCGACAAATCTGTGCTTTATTCGGCGCGTTAAGGAAACGTAAATCCATCTGGAATGCCGCATCAACACTAGGATATTTTGCAAACGTATATGTCTCATTACAGGCGAAAAAATTAACATGACAAGCAGCAGGGGCATTTGTGAAGCTGTATGAAAAGCTGGCAAAAGATATTGAAGAGCTGATCGAGAACGGCGTGTTCCGACCAGGTGAACGCTTGCCGTCTATACGCCAGACCAGTCAGCATCACCGCCTCAGCATCACCACTGTCGTGCATGCATTCCTGCTGCTCGAAAGCAAAGGCGTGATCGAAAGTCATCCGCAATCCGGCTACTTCGTACGCGTGCCGCCGCAATCGACAAATGGCAAAGTGCCGCAGGAATTGCGCACTTCACAACCGCTGGCTATCTCGTCACAGGTTGACGTCAGTCATCTGGTGCTATCGACGCTGCGTTCGATCACCAACGATGCGGTACCGCTAGGCTCACCTTACCCCGACCCTAGTTTGTTCCCGTCAGAAAAAATCAATCGCTATGCATACGGCATCACCCGTCGACAAACCAAGTGGGGCGTCACCGATGCTTTGCCGCCCGGTCATCCCGACCTGATACGGCAAATCGCCAGACGCTATCTGGAAAACGGCAGCGCTATCGATCCGAATGAAATCGTCGTTACTGTCGGCGCTACCGAAGCGATCAATCTTTGTCTGCAAGCGGTCGGCAAGGCCGGCGATATCGTCGCCGTTGAATCACCTACCTTCTATGCGATGTTGCACGCGATCGAACGTATGGGTATGCGTGCGATAGAAGTCGCCACTCATCCGCGTGAAGGTATAGACCTGGCAGCGCTGGAAGAAATACTCGACCAGCATGAGATCGCCGCCTGCATGATCATGCCCAATTTCCAGAACCCGCTCGGCTTCCAGATGCCGGATGAAAAGAAACGTGCGCTGGTCGAACTGATTACCAAGCGCCAGGTGCCTGTCATAGAGAACGATGTCTACAACGAGCTGTACTACGGTGACACGCATCCGACTTCACTCAAGTCCTACGACACCGAAGGTCTGGTCTTGCACTGCGCATCATTCTCGAAGAGTCTGACCTCTGCTTACCGCATAGGCTGGGCCATGCCGGGACGTTATCGCGACCAGGTAGAGAAACTGAAATTCCTGAACACGCTGACCACACCAACCATCCCGCAGCTGGCGATAGCCGAGTATCTGGAACATGACGGCTACGAACATCATCTGCGCCACATTCGCAAAATCTACGCGCAGCAAGCCAACATCATGCGCGCCGCAGTCAAGCGCTTCTTCCCGGAAGGCACGCAGACCTCGGAGCCCAAGGGCGGTTATGTGCTGTGGGTAGAGCTGCCACCGCAAGTCGATTCGATGAAGCTGTATGAGCTGGCCTTGCAGGCCGGCATCACCATCGGTCCCGGCTATATGTTCTCGACCACCAACGGTTATAACAACTTCATCCGCCTGAACTATAGCTATCCGTGGTCAGCCAGCATAGAAGATGCACTCAGAACGGTAGGCAAACTGGCCGGCGATTGCATACGGCAGGCAGAACGTGCGCTTGCTGCGCGCACGCGTGAAAACTATAATACTTAGAACTCATTTCATAAGTATCCGTGAGATGCGTTCTACATCAGTAACACGGCAGGTCAGATACTGCCGTGCGCATGACGCTCCACAGAGAGCGCAGCGGAGACGGGATGTCCGATAACAATACAAGCAGGCCGGACATCAGCACTAGTGCATTAAAAGGAAGCCTCTCATCATGGCGAACGCAACAGCGCAACACGAGGACGATCTGGATCCGATCAAAGTCACCATCCTGCGGCATTTATGGGAAGCGTCGCAAGAGAGCGATGGTAAAGCGTGGTCGCTGGCCAAACTCAGCAAGCGCACATGCGTACCCATGAGCACCTTGCGCCGTACGCTGAGCGAATTTGAAGATGCTGGCATCGTTGAAGTGACGAATCATGAAGACGGTCGTATCTTTGCGGCACTCAATGACACCGGCATAGAAATCTTCCCCACGCTGTTCAGCACGCAATAGACATTACTGTTCAGCAGCATCCGGTAGCAACTGCCACGTCCACATCTGACCATCCTCCGCATCGTCGAACACAGCTGCAAACTGGAAACCGAATTTCTTCAGTATCGCGTTCGATGCATTCTCTTCATTCGCCGTATGTGCGATCACAGTCAGCTGCGGCTGCGCTGTTTTTGCGATCTGCAGTAATTGCTGCACCATCGCAGTAGCAACGCCTTGTCCTTCATGATCAGGAAAGGTGAGATAACCTATCTCTACCTTGCCATCCTGCGGCGGTGCCTTGAATGCGCAGGCCCCCACCAGCTTGCGATCCCGCTGCGCGAGATAGCCCAGCCACGGCGGAGTGTAGCCCGCATCCGCATACAAACGCGTAGTCGCAGCACACACTTGTCGTGCGATGTCGCTCAATACGCCGACCTTACCCATCGGTTTTCCGTGCACATTAATTTGAATCAAATCGATATCAGACATGGCTGGGATTCCGCTCACTGTTTGTAAGCGTCACGTAAGAAAAAACACAGCGACGATCACGCGTTGAAAAATATTTGAGGTATTTAATCAGAATAACTGCAGCGCCACAAACGCGCCTTTGTTACATCGAAACGCTCGCCATCTTGGTGCATGTAAGTTCCGTGCAAGCTTTCGTTTGTCACTTTCCAGAGTTGGAAAAATCGCGTGTTTTCCCTATGAAACAGACTCTGGTTTTCAACTAAAAATTCCACCGGAAAGCAGCAAAAAAAAATCTCCGGCATCCGTCATCTACATTTAACACATACGATTTTTTAATGGTGATTTTTAAAAATCGCGCGAAAAATAAGGGCTTACTTGTTGCGATGCAACTTGACATATGCATACGAAAGCGCATTCTACGCACGTCAGTACTGCCGCCATTAAAAATCAATGGATGCTACCTGTCGGTTGATGAATCAAAGTGATTTCTAAAAAATATAAAAGGAGATACACAATGAAGAAGAGCCACAAGCAGAATCAGACGACTACCTCCTCCCGCCGCAAATTCCTGGGGACCGCAACAACCGCAAGCGCAGCAGCCGCACTTAGCTTCCCAATGATTTCGACAGCGCAGACTGTCACCCAGATGCGCTTCCAAAGCACCTGGCCTAGTAAAGATATTTTCCACGAATACGCGCAAGACTTCGCCAAGAAGGTCAATGATATGACCGGTGGTGAGCTCAAGATTGAAGTTTTACCAGCAGGTGCTGTAGTGCCAGCCTTCGGCCTGTTGGATGCGGTATCGAAAGGTACACTCGACGGCGGCCACGGTGTGATGGGCTACAACTACGGCAAACAAAGTGCAATCGCATTGTGGACATCCGGTCCGGTATTCGGCATGGATGCGAACATGGTGCTGGCATGGCATAAATACGGCGGCGGTAAAGAGCTGCTGGAGAAACTGTATACCTCCATCGGTGCCAACGTCACTTCCTTCCTGACCGGCCCTATGCCGACTCAACCACTGGGATGGTTCAAAAAACCGATCACCAAGAAAGAAGACCTGCAAGGCCTGAAGTTCCGTACCAACGGCCTCGCGATTGATCTGTTTACCGCGATGGGCGCAGCGGTGAATGCCTTGCCAGGTGGCGAGATCGTACCTGCCATGGACCGCGGCCTGCTGGATGGCGCTGAGTTCAACAACGCCAGCTCGGATCGTGTCCTCGGCTTCCCTGACGTTTCCAAAGTCTGCATGCTGCAAAGCTTCCATCAAAGCTCCGAGCAGTTCGAGATCACCTTCAATAAAACCAAGTACGAAGGACTGCCGCCGAAGATGAAAGCCATCATCGCGAATGCGGTGGAAGCTTCGTCAGCAGATATGTCATGGAAAGCCATCGACCGCTATTCGAAAGATTATCGCGAGATGCAAACCAAGGATGGCGTCAAATTCTACAAAACGCCGGACGCCATACTGCAAACCCAACTCTCCATCTGGGATGACGTCGTCGCCAAGAAAGGGGCCGACAACGCATTGTTCAAGGAAGTAGAGAAATCACAAAGAACCTTCGCCGAACGTGCCATGAAGTGGGACATGGACACCAATAACAACAGGCGCATGGCATACAACCACTACTTCGCCCGCACCGCTCCGAAGAAAGCCTAAGCGGCATCGATCGCGTTTTCTACGACACCATCCAGGACATCGGATGGTGTTTTATTAAGCGCAGACAAACGTCGCGGCTGCGGCTACATCCCCTGTCTTTGAATCGGAGCCTTTATGCAGAACCTTTTATTTTTCATCGACAAGGTCAGCAGTTGGGTAGGTCAATTATTTTCCTGGCTTATCGTTATTTTGACCTTTCTCATTTCGTGGGAAGTGTTCGCACGCTATGCGCTGAACAGTCCCAATCCCTGGTCCTTTGACCTGATGATCATGGCGTATGGCACTGCCTTCATGATGGCGGGTGCATACACGCTGGCAAAGAACGGCCATGTCCGTGGCGACGTGCTGTACGGTTTTTTCCCGCCACGCCTGCAAGCCGGGCTGGATCTGACCTTGTACTTTGTTTTCTTTATTCCTGGCGTCATCGCCCTGGTATGGGCCGGCTATACCTACGCCGCCGAATCACTGGCCATCAAGGAACATTCAACACTTACTGCGAACGGTCCACCGCTTTATCCGTTCAAGATGGTGATTCCGATCTCGGGTGTACTCCTGCTGATGCAGGGTGTGGTCGAAATCATCCGCTGCATCATCTGCCTGAAAGAGGGTGAATGGCCTTCGCGTGAAAAAGACGTGGAAGAAGTGGACGTAGATAAACTCAAGGCGATGGTACATGTAAAAGATAAAGACATCGCCGCCGTTGACCAGCTCATCGTCAACAACACAGGAGGTAAGCCATGAGGAAAGAAGTCTGGTTCGGCCTGTCCATCCTGATTGCCATTGTGATTGGTTTGTTTGTCCTGATGCCTTCACCCGAGCATATGACCAACGGTCATCTGGGCTTGCTGATGCTGGCACTGGTTGTAGTTGCCATCATGCTGGGTTTCCCTACCGCGTTTACGCTGATGGGCATGGGCGTGATGTTTGCATGGTTTGCGTTCTATAGTCGGGACCCCAGTCTTGCCACGCAGCAGACGCTGGACCTGATGGTGCAGCGTGCTTATTCGGTCATGGCGAATGATGTGCTGATCTCGATTCCCTTGTTCATCTTCATGGGATATCTGGTCGAGCGCGCCAACCTCATCGAAAAGCTATTCAAGAGCCTGCATATCGCCATGGCACGGGTTCCTGGTTCACTGGCAGTCGCCACCATTGTTACCTGCGCCGTGTTTGCCACGGCTACCGGTATCGTTGGTGCGGTCGTCACGCTGATGGGCTTGCTGGCATTGCCAGCCATGCTGAAGGCTGGTTACAGCACCCAGCTGTCAGCAGGTGCAATCACCGCCGGTGGTTGCCTGGGCATCCTGATTCCGCCCTCGGTCTTGCTGATTGTGTACGGCGCGACTGCAGGTGTATCGGTAGTCAAACTGTATGCCGGTGCTTTCTTCCCGGGCATCATGCTGGCCGGTCTGTACATAGGCTATGTGATCATACTGGCGAAACTGAAACCCAGCGTGGCCCCGCCATTGTCTGCAGCGGAACGTCATGTCGACCTGCCAGCTTACGCGGAAAAAATCTCCACCTCCGTCAGCAATAATGTACTGCCCGGTTTGTTAGGTGCACTCAAGGGACGTCGCAATGCAGATGTCTCCACCCGCACCTTGCTCTCGCAACTGGGCATAGCGCTATTGCCTGCGCTGGCATTCGCACTGGTCATGGGAACCACCTATCGCCTGGTGACCAGTCCGGAAGCAGCACCGGTCGAAATCATGGAGATGGGGACAGGAGCAGAAGAGAGCGCTACTGAATCCGGCTCGCTCAATGATGGCTTCGGTGAACCACCGGCCGAAGGCGGCCTCAGCGAACCGCCGGTAGAAAATGCAACGGCAAGCACGGCAGAAGCTGCATCCCCGGCAGCTGCGGTAGCTGAACCACCGGCGGCAGCGAGTGCACCGACGGCACCGACCACACCAGCCGCGCCACAATCCAAGGCTGCACCGCAAAGCTACTGGATCGCATTCGGCATAGGTTTCGCGGCAATGATTGTGTTCTACGCGTTCTTCACCTTTGCCCGGCTGGAAATCTTCAAGATGTTGCTGGGTTCATTATTCCCGCTCGCCTTCATGATACTGGCGGTGCTGGGCAGCATTGTGTTCGGCCTGGCAACCCCGACTGAAGCGGCGGCCATGGGTGCATTCGGCGGCATCGTGCTGGCAGCCTGTTACCGTCGCTTCAACTTCGGCATGTTGAAAGAGTCGGCTTACCTGGCAACCAAAACCAGTGCCATGGTGTGTTGGCTATTCGTTGGTTCCAGTATCTTCTCCGCCTCCTTTGCACTACTGGGTGGACAAGAGATCATCAACGACTGGGTACTGTCGCTGGATATGACACCGCTGCAATTCATGATACTGGCGCAAATCATTATCTTCTTGCTGGGCTGGCCGCTGGAATGGACGGAGATCATCGTGATCTTCATGCCTATCTTTATTCCACTACTGGCACACTTTGATATCGATCCGCTGTTCTTTGGCTTGCTGGTGGCGATGAATCTGCAAACGGCATTCCTGTCTCCACCGGTCGCGATGTCGGCCTTTTACCTGAAAGGCGTCGCACCTGCACACGTGACCTTGAACCAGATCTTCCTCGGCATGATGCCCTTCATGGCGATACAGATCTTTGCACTCATCCTGCTTTACATGTTCCCGGCCATAGGTTTGTGGCTGCCGAACGTACTGTATAACTAAGCAGGCGCACGACAAAAAAACGGGATGTCAGCTCAGGCTGCATCCCGTTTTTTATTGGCCAGCCTGATGCAGGCTTAGCCGCAACTTGCCCCGCGTTTAGCCGCGATCGCATTACCGGCACGGCTGACCGCCTTGCGGCCCAGCTGCTCCGAAATAAATTGTCCGGCATCGACCACTATATCGAAATCGATACCGGTCTCTATGCCCAGGCCCTGCATCATGTAGAGTACATCTTCGGTCGCTACATTACCGGTCGCACCTTTGGCGTACGGACAACCACCGAGGCCTGCCACCGACGCGTGATAAATCGTGATACCGACTTCCAGGCTCGCGTAAATATTCGCCAGCGCCTGGCCGTAAGTGTCGTGGAAGTGACCGGACAAACGGTCGATAGGGAATTCCTCTATCGCGCGCTGCATCACCGTTTGCACATGGCGCGGTGTGGCCACGCCTATGGTGTCGGCGATATCGATTTCATCGCAGCCCAGTTCACGCAACTGGCGCACCACATCAGCCACGCTATCAGCTGTCACCTCGCCCTGGTACGGGCAACCGAAAGCACAACTCAGGGCACCACGCAAACGTAAATTGTGCTGCTTGGCCGCCTGCGCGACATCGCGGAAGCGCGCGATTGATTCAGCGATAGAGCAATTGATATTCTTTTGCGAAAAAGCCTCCGACGCCGCAGCAAAGATCACCACTTCATCGACACCTGCTGCCAGCGCGGCTTCGAAGCCCTTCATATTCGGCACCAGCGCCGAGTAGAGCGTACCCGGACGTCGGGTAATACCGGCCATCACTTCGGATGAAGTCGCCATCTGCGGCACCCACTTCGGCGACACAAAGGAAGCTGCTTCGACATTCGCAAAGCCTGCTTGCGACAAACGGTTGACCAGTTCTATCTTGGTCTCGGCGCTGATGGTTTGCGGTTCATTCTGCAAACCATCGCGCGGGCCGACCTCGATGATTTTGACGGATGCTGGCAGTGGCTGGGCAAGATTCAATTGAGGAACCTCAACTTGGCGGTGGAAGGAAAAACGGCCGGTCGAAAGTATCAACCGGCCGCATCAATTTCAAAAGTTACGAATTACGACGGCGTGACATCGCAGCGCGCATCGATAGCGGTACTGCGGGTATGCATGCCGAGTTTTTCCAGCAAGTCCTGATCGGCCATCGCTTCAGGATTACCGGTAGTCAGCAATTTGTCGCCGTAGAAAATCGAGTTTGCACCAGCAACGAAACACAGTGCCTGGATCGCTTCGCCCATTTCGCGACGACCTGCGGACAAACGCACACGAGCTTTAGGCATGGTGATACGCGCGACCGCAACGGTACGCACGAACTCCAGCGGATCGATCGCTTCGGTACCGTGCAAAGGTGTACCTTCAACCTGTACCAGGTTATTCACCGGCACCGATTCAGGATAAGGATCCATATTGCACAATTGCGCGATCAGGCCCGCGCGTTGCAGGCGCGATTCACCCATGCCGACGATACCGCCGCAGCAGACTTTGATACCGGCACCACGCACACGACCCAGCGTGTCGATACGGTTTTGGTAATCACGGGTCGAGATCACGTTCGAGTAAAACTCGGGCGCGGTATCCAGATTGTGGTTGTAGTAATCGAGACCGGCGTTTTTCAGTTTCTCGGCCTGGCCTTCGCCCAGCATGCCGAGGGTGGCGCAAGTTTCCAGGCCCATGGCCTTCACTTCACGCACCATCTCTTCCACTTTTTCCAGATCGCGGTCTTTAGGTTCGCGCCATGCCGCACCCATGCAGAAACGGGTCGCGCCGTGTGCCTTGGCTTCACGTGCAGCGGTCAGGACTTCTTCCAGCGGCAGGATTTTTTGTGCGGTCACGCCGGTGTCGTAGCGTGCAGCTTGCGGGCAATAGCCGCAATCTTCCGGGCAGCCACCGGTTTTGATCGACAACAGGGTCGCCAGCTCAACTTCAGTCGGATCGAAGTTTTCACGATGCACGGTTTGCGCACGGAACATCAATTCATTGAACGGCAGATTGAACAAGGCCAGCACATCGTCCACTGGCCAGGCAGTAGGGATGATAGGCGTTACTGGCGCTTGGAATGTTACTGGTTGCGACGACATCGAAAAACTCCTGACTAAAATTTAAATCGGGTATTCGCCAGATCAGGCCCGAGGCCAGTTCGGCAAACACGAAAAATCCAGATACGAAGCAGCAGCGGCTGGCAACGGTGCCGGCAAGCGCGGCACACAACCCAGCAAGGGCGCGGACAAACGTGCGCGTAATGCTTCGACATTATCCTCGGCAAACGGCATGGCAGCATCTACTGTATTTGCCACCCAGCCCACCAGCTTCAGGCCGCGTGCGGCAATCGCATCGGCGGTCAATAAAGCATGATTCAGGCATCCCAGCCGCAGCCCGACCACCATTATGACGGGCAAAGCCAGTTCCTGTGCTAAATCTGCAGTATCCGCATGGTCAGACAAAGGCACGCGGAAACCGCCTACACCCTCGACCACCACGGCATCCGCCATCTCACGCACCTGCGCATAACAGCTCTTAATATGCGCGATATCTATAGCAACGCCTTGCAACTCCGCCGAAACATGCGGCGCGCAGGCCTCACTCAGCAAATACGGCGTCGCCAATTCGCGCGGCAAAACCACATTTGCAGCCTGCGCCAGCGCGTCAGCGTCGTCATTGTGCCAGACCTGACCCTCACTTGTCTGAATTGGCGTGGCTCCGGCCGCCACACTTTTGATGGCCGCCGCCCGTACCCCTTGTTGCACCAGGGCATGTAACAAGGCGGTGGAAATCATGGTTTTACCGATTTCGGTATCGGTGCCGGTCACAAAACAATTAAAAGTAGCCGCCATTTTTATCCTCTGAGTTCCAGTTGCTGCAGCGCCTCGACCAGTTGCGTCACTTCAGCCGCAGTATGCGCCGCCGACAGTGTCACGCGCAGGCGCGCCGTATTGGCCGGTACGGTAGGCGGCCGGATCGCCGGCACCCACAGACCTTGTTCATATAAAGCAGCAGCGATCTTCATCGCCTCATCGTTGGCACCGATGATGACCGGCTGGATCGCGGTATCCGATGCCAGCGCCTGCCAACGCTGCGGCTGCAGTGCGCAACGCCATTGCGCGATCAGGGTTTGCAGATGTGCACGCCGTTCGCTGCCTTCTGCACCCTCTATGATGTCGAGGCTGGTCAGCAAGGCATGCGCAATCGCCGGTGGCGCAGCAGTTGTATAAATATATGGCCGTGCGCGCTGCACCAGCCATTCGATCACGCTCTTGTGGGCGGCGACGAAGGCACCGGCCACACCAGCCGCCTTGCCGAGCGTCCCCATATACACCAGGTTGGGTGAACTCAATGCATAGTGCTCCAGCACACCGCGACCATGCTCGCCGAGCACGCCAAAGCCATGCGCATCATCGACTACCAGCCATGCATCATGCTGTTCGCATAAAGCCAATAGTTGCGGCAAGTCGGCCAGATCGCCATCCATGCTGAATACGCTATCTGTTACCACCATCTTGTTGCTGGCTGTACTCGCTGCCAGCAAGCTGGCAAGTTGGGTCAGATCGCCGTGCGGATACACCTGCACATTCGCGCGCGACAAACGTGCGCCATCTATCAGCGACGCATGGTTCAGTGATTCAGAAAACAGGTCGGTACCGCTGCCGGACAAGGCACTGAGGATGGCGATATTCGCCATATAGCCAGTGCAGAAATACAATGCGCGCGCATCGGCAATCTGCGGCGCGACGAACTCTGCCAGTCGCTCTTCCAGCTCGGCATGTGCACGGCTGTGACCACTGATCAGATGCGAAGCACCGCTACCGGCACCGTACAGGCTGGCACCTTCCTGCAAGGCATTCACGATGCGTGGATGCGCCGCCAGGCCGAGATAATCATTGCTGCAGAATGCCAGCATGTCACGACCATCAACTTGCACACGTGGTGCGCATGGCGACTCGGTAATGCGACGGCGACGACGCAGGCTTAGAGCATCGATTTGCGCGAGTTGTTGTTCCAGTCCTGCGATCAGCTTGCTCATGCGCGCATGACCTTTTCAAAAACGGTTTGCGTACGTGCGGCCAGTCCATCTATCTCTTCATTGCTCAGGATGTAGGGCGGCATCAGATAAACAGTATTGCCGATAGGGCGCAGCAATAATTCATGCTCGAGCGCAGTCGTGAAGAAACGGCGCGAGAAGTTTGCTGCGGCGGCGGCATCAGCTATCACTGCATCGAAAGCCCAGATCATGCCGCGCTGGCGGAAGTTGCTGACTTGCGGATGCGCAGCCAACGGTGCCAATGCTTCAGTCAGACGCGCCGCTTTAGCCCGATTCGCATTGATCACATCATCTTCTTCAAAAATCGCCAGTGTCGCCAGTGCCGCACGGCATGCCAGCGGATTGCCGGTATAGGAATGCGAATGCAGGAAGCCGCGCGTCACATCACCGTGATAGAAGGATTGATAGATGTCATCAGTTGTCATCACCAGTGACAGCGGCAGGTAACCACCGCTAATGCCTTTGGACAAACAGAGGAAATCAGGCCAGATCGCCGCCTGTTCGCAAGCGAAGAAAGTACCGGTGCGACCACAACCGACCGCGATCTCATCCGCAATCAAATGCACCTGGTACTTATCGCACAGTGCACGTACTTCCTGCAGATACACCGTGTCATACATCGCCATGCCGGTCGCGCATTGCACCAGTGGCTCGACAATGAGGGCGGCGATATGCTTGCCGCGTTCCTGCAGCAGTGCCTCCAGTGCCGCAGCAGCGCGACGTGCGACATCGGCAGCAGTTTCACCGTCGCGTGCAGCACGCGCATCCGGGCTCATCACCACATGCGCATGTTGCAGCATGGAGTCGTACGCATCGCGGAAGATAGCGACATCAGTCACCGCCAGCGCACCTATGGTTTCACCGTGATAGCTCCCTTTCAGGCAAACAAATTCGCGCTTGTCGGCAAAGCCATTATTACGCCATGAATGGAAACTCATCTTCAGCGCGATCTCGACTGCCGATGCACCATCTGATGCATAGAAGCAGTGACCCAAAGCATGACCTGTACGAGCCGACAATTGCTCCGACAACTGCACTACGGGTTCATGCGTGAAGCCAGCCAGCATCGCATGCTCCAGCATATCGAGCTGGGAACGCAGTGCGCTGTTAATGCGCGGGTTGGCGTGGCCAAACATATTGACCCACCAGGAACTGATCGCATCCAGATAACGCTGACCATCGGTGTCATACAACCATGCGCCGCGACCGTGACTGACCGGTACCAGCGGCAAGGTTTCGTGATGCTGCATTTGCGTACATGGATGCCAGACGCTGCGCAGGCTGCGCGCGACCAGATCGTTATCCTTGTGCGGCGCTTTATTAATTGCATCCACCATTGAGTGTCTGCCTCTCTGCAATAATTTATTCGGGGAAGACGCCGTCTATATAAAACCAGCGTCCGTCTTCGCGTACGAAGCGGCTGATCTCGTGCAAACGCTGGGCACGACCACCGCTCTTGGAACGCGCGACAAATTCAACCGTCGCCTCATCCTGCCCGGGTACAAACTTGCGCACTTCCAGCCCCAGCCATTTGGTCGCGGCATCATGTACAAAGTCGGTCAGTGGCGGACGGGTCGACGCATGCCAGGTCGCGTGCACATAGTGCATCAGACCCAGGGCATACGCGCTGTAGCGCGAGCGCATCAGCGCTTCGGCAGTCGGCGCAGACGTGCCATCGTGATACGGTTTGCAGCACGTCGCATAATCGCCTTTGCCGCAGGGGCAAGCGGTCGTGATTGTTTTTGCCATCTTCTGTCCTGCTTGTTCAAGTTGCAATGACGTAATCCGAACGAACACCGTAGAATGACGTCATGCATTTCCGTCGGCTATTGTAGGCGCGCCTACCGGGAATGTGAATCTTATTGGATTGATACGGGACCGCGATGAATTTGCTTGAAGCACAACTAGCCTATCCATTTGACGACACGTTGCCAGACGTTGGCAGCACATTCGAGGTAATGCCCGGCATCAAGTGGCTGCGCATGGGCTTGCCCTTCGCCCTCAACCACATCAACCTGTGGCTGCTGGCCGATGAATACGAGGGTGAAAACGGCAAGGTCCGCGGCTGGACCGTCATCGACTGCGGCATCTCCAACGACGCCACCCGCGCCGCCTGGGAAACCATCTTCGCCACCCAACTGGAAGGCTTACCGATAGTGCGCGTCATCGCCACCCATTGCCATCCCGATCACGTCGGCCTGGCCGACTGGATCTGTAGTCGCTGGAACGTACCGCTGTGGATGACCACAGGTGAATATACCTTCGCCCGCATGATGTCCGCCGCCTTACCCGGCGCGGACGGCACCTCGATGTTCCCGTTCTTCAAACGTCATGGCCTGGCTGATCCGCAAATGCTGGCAGAGCTGGAAGGCCGCCGCAGCTACTACCCAACACTGGTACCTAGCGTGCCGACTTCATACATACGCATGCATGATCATCAAAGCTTTCGCATAGGCGATCATGCATGGCGCGTCATCACCGGCTTCGGCCACGCACCGGAACATGCTGCACTCTACTGCGCAGACCTCAACTTATTAATCTCCGGCGACATGGTGCTGCCGCGCATCTCGACCAACGTTTCAGTATTCGCAGTGGAACCCGAATCGAATCCGGTACAGCAATACCTGGACTCGCTGCTGAAATACAAAGACCTGCCGGAAGACACGCTGGTACTGCCGTCACACGGCAAACCTTTCCGTGGTTTGCATACGCGTATCCAGCAATTGTTTGACCATCATGCAGCGCGACTGGAAGAAGTACTGAAAGCTTGCGTCACACCACAATCGGCAGCGGACATCGTACCGATCATGTTTGTGCGTAAGCTGGATTCACATCAGTTAAGTTTCGCGCTGGGTGAGGCGCTCGCGCATTTGCACAAGCTGTGGAAGGATGGGATGTTGAAGCGGATTATTGATGAGGATGGGGTGATACGGTTTCAGGTTTACTAAGCTTTCAGAACCGAAACCCATCTAGTCTTATAGCAATACACCCCACTCTCTCAACGACTCATAGCATGTTTGAGATGAATAATGGATAAGGTCTGCTCTTGAATCTGCAATAGAATTAAAAGCATATTCGCGCTCCTTATTTTTCATTCCGAGAGTCGTGGCGAAAATATGCGGTTGATTTAAACCTTCATCCGATTTACGAGATATTAGTTTTCGAATACCAAGACGATCGTTGTTCTGGTTATCAAAACCATATCCAAGAAAAATTATATTCTCAGCTTGCCACAGCAGATCAAATGCATTGCTATCAATTTCATCTGCTCGGTCAGCGGGAATGACTCTCAGGCTTTTTACAGCGGAGGCCATCCTGTTACCTAGCGCCCTTGGTTCCTCTTCTACCAATCCATATCTGAAACTTGTTTCCGGCCCAAACTTCCCTAAATGCCCGTGTACATGGTGAATAGGAAACTGGCTTGATATTTCATAAGCTAAATCCGCGGTTAATCCATAGGTATTTTTTATAGCAGTATGCAAAAACAACTCTAAAGACCGATCATAGTTAAACGTTATAAATGACACATTATTATTTACAACGAGATCAGCAACGTCGTTTACTTGGTCATACATTCGGCTCCAAAGATAACCATACCAATCACTATTATTTGCCTTCCCATCTACCGAAAAGAGTTTTTCCGGTTTTTCACAATCTAGTAAGTACGCAGCTATAGCCGCTTTCCCCGCGTCAGAAAAAATATCCCTTCTCGCCAAAAAAGCATCTATCGAATGTGTACCGGATTCCTGAAATGAGGCGAAAAACGGTTCGGAATAAATTCCCAATAGAGTAGTCGCCGCAGAGAAAGCCCTTACTTTCTTTTCTTTAGGATAGGCTCTAGTTAAGCCACAAATTTCTCTCGACAACTCTGATCCAGTTGGAAAGCCAAAGCAGCAACTTGCACCGGCTCCTAAAACAAATGTTGTATTAGCTCTTAACATTGTTCCCCCTATGTTTTTGGCGCCTAAGAATATTCTGTTTCGCGCCATCTATGTTAATCCAGCGTTGCGTGCCGCTTTTGAATTCCACTGTGACGATGCCGTTTGTGGGGGACAGAAAATGGAAAAAGAAGTGGGTGTGTTTGAGCGCAGCGAGTTTCACCCACTTCCCATTTTTTGTCTCCCACAAACGGGAACCCCGCAGGGGCAGCGGCGCCGTGGTCGCCTTTCTTTGCGTACTTTCTTTGGCGAAGCAAAGAAAGTAAGTGGCCGCCGGGCCACACCCGGCAAGTCACCACGAAGAAAGACTGGTATTAGCGAAGAAACTAAAGCTTTCTAGCCTTCCTAGGCGCATTAGCAAACAAAAAATCATAAGCCCAATTAGGCAACAACCTAAGCACCTTAGCCACCACTCCCATCTGCCAAGGAATCACCCGATAGCTGCAGCCCGCAGCTATCGTGGCAGTCGCCACTTCAGCAAACTTCTCCACCGGCATCAAGAAGGGCATCGCATAATCATTCACCTGCGTCATAGGTGTATCGATGTAACCCGGTGCGATGGTCACTACCTTGATACCTGACTTCTTCAACTCCACCCGCAGCGATTCGCAGTAGCTGATCACAGCCGACTTCGACGCACTGTAAGCACCTGCTCCCGGCAAACCACGTATGCCCGCCACGCTGCCTATGCCGACCAGGCGGCAATTCGTGTGTCCAGCTGCAGCTTGCGCCTGCATGGCAGGAAGGAAGGGTGAGAAGGTCGCAACCGTCGCCGTGACATTGGTAGCAAACACCTGCTCAAACACTTCCAGGTCTTCCGCATACTCGGTCAGCGTGCCACGCGAGATGCCGGCGTTTGCGATAACGATATCTATACCTTGCGCGTGTGCGATGAAGTTAGTCGCGGCTTGTGCCAATGCCGCATGGTCATTGACGTTCAGCGCATAGATCTGATGATCCGCTGCGTGTGGCAAACCCGCCACCAGTTCCTGCAGCATTTCGTGACGGCGTGCCACCAGGCCCAGCACCGCACCTTGCTCTGCGTATTTACGCGCCAGTGCCGCACCCAGCCCGCTGGATGCACCTGTGATGAACACGCGTTGCCGATTCGTTGTCATGGACGTTCCCCAATAAAAAATCCGCAATCTTGCGAGTTGCGGATTTTACTCATGCTGCGATGTGCTGAGTACTCAGCACGGTGATTTTACTTGGCCGATTTGGTAACCAGCCAGTCCATGACTTGCAGGGTAGCTTCGTGCAGGACGGCTTCCGGACGGTTGCCCAGCGATGCGCCGACGATGGATGGCGAGGTGATGTAACGACCATCGATCGCGATCATAGGTACGCCGTCAACCTTGTATGCGCCTTGCAGCTGGGTTGCGCGCTGTACTTTGGACTGGATGCCGAAGGAGTTGTAGGTTTCAGCGAATTTCTTCGTGTCTACACCTTGCTTGGCGATGAAGTCAGCGATTTGCTTGTCGGTGTCCAGCGGTTGACGCTCTACGTGGATGGCGCGAAATACTTTGCCGTGCAGGGAGTTAACCCAGCCGAGTGCTTCCAGCGTGTAGTAGAGCTTTTGTTGCGGTACGAAAGAGTCGCGGAAGGCAACTGGTACACGCTTGAAGTTGATTTTGTCGCCTTGCTTTTTCACCCATGCTTCGAGCGATGGTTCGAGCGCGCTGCAGTGCGGGCAGGAGTACCAGAAAAATTCGGTGACTTCGACTTTTTTGCCGCTGTCGACTTGCTGGGCTTTTTCCAGCGTACGGTAATCAGTGCCATTGACCGGAGCGGATGGCGAAGCGCCGGCGGTCGCGGCAAACAAACTCAGACTTGCGACAGCCAACAGGTGTTGAATAAAACGCATGTAAATCCCTTTCAGTTATTTGCCAATGCGCACCACTGCGACATCGACGCCGTTATCAGACAGCTTGCCACGCACTCGGTTCATTGTTTCCAATTGGCCGAATGGACCGATACGTACCCGGTGCAATGCACCGGTATCGGCTTGATAGGCAGAGACGCTTGCTTCGAAACCCAATAATGCCAGTTTTGCCTTCATGTTTTCTGCATCGGCGCGTTCACGGAAGGCGCCAGCCTGCAGATAGTAAATCCATTTTTCATCGCTTTCAGCCTTGGCTGCAGCTTCTACCTTGGCCTGGGCTTTTTCCTTGGCCAGTGTCGATTTGTCTACGACCGGAGCAGCAGGTGTGGTCGTTGCTGCCGGTGCGGCAGGAGCGGCCGGATCTGTCGTTTCTACAGGTTTAGGCTGCTTTTTACCGTACAGAGGTTTGTTCGGATCGGACAGGTCGTTGGTCGCTGGCGGCAGCTGTGTCGAACGTTCCGGCTGCGCGCCGGTTTTGTTGGTGAACGGCAGCGGCGTTTTGGAAATCATCAAGGCCACACCGACCGCAATACCCAAACCGATAATGAGGCCGAGGATGAGGCCGAGCAAGGTACCGCCAGCCTGTTTTTTTAAATCTTTAGTCATAAATATCCTGTTACATGCGCGCCGGTGCCGAAACACCGATCAGGGCTAGGCCGTTACGCAATACTTGTCGTGTTGCACTCATGAGGGCGATACGCGCCATCTTCAGTGCTTCATCATCTACCAATACACGTTCTGCATTGTAGTAGCTATGCAATTCGCCTGCTAAGTCGCGCAGGTAGAAAGCGACCTGGTGCGGGCCGAGTTCTTCCAGTGCTTTTTGCAGGGTTTCCGGATATTCGGCGAGCTTGGCCAGCAGCGCGGCTTCGCGCGGTGCGGTCAGCGGCGACAGATCCACATTCGTCAGGCTGGCTTCATCGCCGTCTGTCCATTGTGCGAGTACCGAGCAGATACGCGCATGGGCGTACTGCACGTAGTAGACCGGGTTTTCATCGCCTTGCGTCAATGCGATATCAACGTCGAATACGAATTCGGTATCGGCCTTGCGCGAGATGAGGAAGAAACGGACAGCGTCGCGACCACGGGTCAGGTCACGAACTTCGCCCTCTACCGTTTCACCATTCGACCATTCGATCAGGTCGCGCAGTGTGACGTAAGAACCAGCACGCTTGGAAATTTTGACTTCCTCGCCATTACGCATGACGGTCACCATTTTGTGCAGCACGTAGTCGGGATAGCCCTGAGGAATACCGATGTCGAGTGCCTGCAAGCCAGCGCGCACACGTGCGATGGTGCCGTGGTGGTCGCTGCCCTGGACGTTGATCGCTTGCGTAAAGCCGCGTTGCCATTTGACGGTGTGGTAGGCGACGTCCGGTACGAAGTAGGTATAGGTACCGTCGGATTTTTTCATTACGCGATCTTTGTCATCGCGGTAATCGGTAGTGCGCAACCACAGTGCGCCATCCTGTTCGTAGGTCTTGTCGGCCTTGATCAGCGCCTGCACGGTTTTTTCTACCTTGCCGTCAGCGTAGAGCGAGGACTCGAGGTAGTAGTTGTCGAACTTGACGCCGAAAGCCTGCAAGTCCAGATCCTGTTCGCGACGCAGATAGGTCACCGAGAACTGGCGTATCGATTCGATGTCGTTGATGTCGCCGCTGGCGGTGACCGGCTCGCCATTGCTGGCGGAGACTGTCTTCTTCGCCAGGAAGTCGTTTGCGATGTCCTGGATGTAGTCGCCGTTGTAGGCTGATTCCGGCCAGCCTTCGACACCCGGTTTCAAACCACGGCCGCGTGCCTGTACCGAAGTAGCCAGGGTCGCGATCTGCACACCGGCATCGTTGTAATAGAACTCGCGGGTAATGTCATAGCCTTGCGCCTGAAACAGCGAAGACAAGGCATCGCCCAATGCACCCTGGCGACCGTGGCCGACGTGCAGCGGACCGGTCGGGTTGGCGGAGACGAATTCGATGATGACTTTTTTGTTATTACCCAGATTGCTTTTGCCGAACTCGGCACCTTGCTGCAATACGGTTTTCACCACAGCCTGGCGCGACGCTGCGGTCAGGCGCAGGTTGATGAAACCCGGACCGGCGATGTCAGCCGATTCGATCAAGTCACGGTTGGCCGGATTATCGAGCAGGGCGGCGACCAGCGCCTGCGCTACTTCGCGTGGATTTTTCTTGAGCGGTTTGGCAATTTGCATCGCCAGGTTGCAGGCGACATCGCCGTGGCTGGGGTCGCGCGGACGTTCCAGCGTGATGTTCGGCTGCAAATCGGTACCGGCCACCAACGGTGCGACGGCGGCTTGGAAGAGTTCGGTGAGGCGTTGTTTTTGTGCTGCGAGCATGGAGTTGTTTCTGACGGTACAAGACCGAATATTGAATTGGAATAAACGTAGACGGAATTATACTGGCTAGCCAGCCCTCATCCGCCCATTTTGTCGCTGCAATACGTCCCTATGAAACGCGACATCTGGAAAGCCTGCGGCTCCCACGGCAAGCTGGAAAGACGCTGCTCAGCCAAAAAGATGTAAGTACACGCTATCAAGGTTTCGCCTGATTCTATTACAACATCGACATTTTGGCGGCGATATTCGCTGCCTTCAAACTGATCCAGCGCGGCCACGTCCTGCGGCGTCACATCATAGTAAATTACGCCTTGCACCACCGCATCCGCCTGCGCCACCATGCCGGGATAGGTGTCGTCGGCCAGCGCATAGCGGGCGTGATCGCTGAGCGTTGCTGTTGCCGAAAGGTAATTGCCGCGCACGACCCGCTGCCAGATTTCCGGAAACATCAGCGAGCCGTAGGTAAATATATGCATAGGGGCGAATAAGCAGGACAGTTAAGCGGGCAGGATATGCCGCCGACTTTCGACCAGATATTCTAAGGGAAGTGCCCTACTGCAGTGTGACAGCGGGAGAGAAATGAAACGGCAGGCCATACGGCTGATCCGCACGGCCTGCCTGGCCAACCAATTACTTAATGCTTAATGCGCGGACGGATCAGCCGCGATGGCGTCATGTTCATCCAGCACACCTTGCTGCGCCGCCACTTTACGCGCCAGCGCTTCCGCACTATCAACCAGGCGTTCGGTCGCCTCGCTCACCAGGTTCACATTGCCATACGCAATCGCTTCCGCCACCCCGGCGTGCAGCAAGGCCGTGACCGACAGGTAATCGAAGCTGTTGTAATGACAAAACCAGAAGCGCCGTGACAAGCCCTGGATGGAACGCAGGCTGTCGGTGAGGAATTCATTGCGTGCGCAGTTGAGGCACAGTTCATTGAACTCTTTATCGTTACGGATGAAGAGCATTTTGTCATTCGCCGCAGAAGCTCGGCGGAAGTTGTCACCCAGCAGCGCAAACTGGCGGCGCTGCTCAGGCGTGGCACGCCGCGCCGCATGCCGGAATACCAGCCGGTCTATTTCACGACGCACTTCCAGCAGGCGCAGCTGCGCGACCGGATCGACTTCGGTCACAAAGATGCCGCGCTTGGGCTTCACTACCAGTAAGTGTTCGAAGCACAGCTTGCGCACAGCCTCACGTACCGGTGTGCGGCCAAAGCCAGCGACATCGCTGAGAAAGGCTTCGTTTACATCGGTGCCCGGCTGGATTTCCATCGTGACGATGGCTTCCTCTATGCGCAGATAGGCGCGTTCAGACGAGCTCGCGACGGATGGTCGCGGCGAGGGTAAAGGTTGTCGGGTCGGCTTGAGTTCCGGCCCGATGGATACTGGTTTGACTGCAATACGGTTAGTCGCCATAAATATTTTTCTCTTTGTTTCTATGTTCAGGCTAGTCTGGTCTCCACCCATTTGACGATGCCGTCGAGGGTACGAAAATCTTCTGCCGAGCGCGCCTCCACCGTCGCGCCCAGTTCGTCGAACATGCGGCTCAGCGCGCGGCCGGGCCCCAGTTCCAGTACGACAGTGACGCCGCGTTCCAGCGTCGTCTCCATACAATCCTGCCAACGCACCGGCTCCGCGATCTGCGCCGACAAGGTATTCGCTATCGTCGCTTCCGCACCAGCGAGGCCATTGATGCCAGCCAGCACCGGCGCTGTCAGCGTGCGCGCAGGCACTGTCGTCAGCAAATGGCGGAAGGGTGGCACCGCCGCCCGCATCACCGAGGTATGCGAGGGTATCGCCACATCCAGCGCCTTGCACCAGTGACCGGCGGCTGTAATTTCCGCTGCTGCCGACTCAATATCGTCACGCACACCGCCGAGCACAAAGTGATCATCTGCATTGATGATTGCCAACTCAAGGTTGTAACATTTGCAGATGTCATCCAGCGCTGTCGCTGCCAGTCCTTTGACTGCCAGCATACCCGCATGAGCTGGTGCGACCTGATCCATCAGCAATGCACGCTGCGGCACCAACAAGCCCAGCTCCTTCACGTTCCACGCCCCGGCACAGCCATAGGCCGCCAGTTCACCCACGCTGTAACCGATGAATACTTCCGGTTGTGGCAAGCGTTCCTGCAATGCAGTCCAGGTCGCGATCTCGGCACCACAGATCAGCAATTGCGCGTTGCGGTTGCTGAATAAATTCTCACCGCTGGCAGCCAGCGCAACGACATCCACGCCAGTGGTTGCGGAATAGACTTTCAGCCAGTCGCGCGCTGCTTCCGATTGCAGCGCGAGATCGAACATCTTAGTATGCTGCGCACCCTGCCCCGGACACGCGATCGCCAGGCCGCTCATATCACCGCCGTCCGCTCAGTCAACGCTGCAATGAATAAAGTCGCTGCCAGCAAGTCGGCTGAACCACCCGGACTCAAACGACGCGCGACGAATACCTGATGGATGTGCTTCGCACGTTGCAACCAGTTCGCCGCGAACACGCCGCCTTCGGCCAGGAAGGAAATCGCTGAAGTGCGTGCATAGTGCAAACCATCGGCTCCGGCCCTATGCAATAGATTGGTATCTTCCAGCGCCGCCATGATGGCAAAGAAGGATTGGCAACGCGCAGCCACGGCATTGCCACCGGCCTGATGGATCGCCACCAGGGTTGGCAAACCTATCTTGAACACATGCGGAAAACCGGCCGCCGCTTCACCACGCGCACCACCGACCGCATATTTGCGGCACACCAGGTTGCCATGACTGGAACTCATATCCTTGCTGTCGGCCAGCTTGATGTCTGCACCCCAGCTATCGATCACAATTTGCGCAAGATCAGCATTAGGCAAAGCGGCGGCATCCGCCTTGCCTAATGCCGCGCACAACAAACCAAGATTGAAGATGGCACCGCGATGCGTGTTCACACCTGCAGTCGCACGCAACATGGTCGCTTCCGCCGCGATGCCTAGCCGCGTCAGTTCAGCGAAATCTGCATCGCGCGTACCCGCCTGATAAATCGCTGCGAAGTAATGGCGCAGGCTGAACAGGCTTTTGATAAAGGTGGCAGCCTGCATGTCATCGTGACTGCCGTTATCCGTTTTGCTGACCAGCCCCGGCTTCGGATACAGACACATCTCGTCATACAAGGCACGCACCGCCGCCCGCGCCACCTGTTGCGTGCGGAGTCTGTACACAGTGCTTGCGATCAATGCCATGCCGATTGCTTCCATACTGATTCCAGTGTTGCCAGTGCAACGCCTTCATTACTTTTGACCATGACCAGTCGTGTGTTCGCCAGCAACTCTTTCCAGGCGACGGCACGACCATCCGGGAAAATCATTTCACCATCGAGGCGCACGCGACCTTCTTTTTCCACCGCATCCAGCAAGCGCAAACCGGCATGCGCCTGCTCCAGCGTAGCCGGTGCCAGCAACAAATCGACATCCGAGTTGTCCGCTAGGTAGGGCGTACCGGTCACGCATTGCCAGGCCAGCGAACCATAGATACGCAAGGTCAGGCCTAGCTTAGCCGCATCCGTCTGCAGATGTATCAGCGTGTCATACCAGCCGGCTGGCAACGGTGTTTGCTGCAGCAGGGCTTCCGACAAAGTCATCGCATCACTCGCTTCGCGCACCACCGATGCCGGCACGCAAAATGCCAGTGAACGCTGGTCGGTGGTACGCGGCAGGCGCAAGCCCAGTTGCACCATATCGAGCCGGTCACCGGGTTGACGACTGCGCGCGACGAAGGGCAAGCCACGCGCCGCGTGCTGATGTATCGCAGCGGCCTGCACGCCATCCCGCACATGCATGCGTTCGGCGGCTTCCGGCCAGTTTAGCCAGACGCGTGAATGACGCTTGAATACGAAAGACGATGATTGCGGCGCGATCATGTCAGCCTCCGTCAGTATTCGCGCACCAGTTGCGCCACCCGTGCAGCACCGGTGCGGCCACCGCGACTGGCACCCAGGGCGCGCCGCTGGTCCAGTCGGTTCTTGCTGGAAAGCGCGTTCAGCAAACACTGATCCAGCGGACCTTCCCAGATTTCTTCGACGGCACCGAGTGCGACGAAGTTATGTGCGCCCGGACCAAGTATGGGTGAGGTACGGCACAAAGCTTCCAGCTCTTCCAGCGGCAACTTGGTGATGCGTGACATTGCAGGCAGCGCCATCACGCGTATCTGTGCACCGGGTACCGCATAGGTTTCATCTGCAATCATGCCGAGCGAGAGGAAACCGCCACTGACTGCTTCGCTATAGACCACGCTAAGCAACTGATGACCACGCGTACGCGCCACCGCGAAGCATTTCGCCAGGTGCGCGAGGAAAGGACTATTGCCCAATAATTCATCACGGCGCGACAACTGCTGTCCCTGCGTATCGACCAGCATCAGGATAGGCATGCGTGGCTGATCGTTCATGATGGCGATCACGGCCTCGGACAATTGCAGCGCGATATCAACACCAATAGCGGCGTGATCCAGCGTGCCTACCACCGCGACCATTACATCGCCTACACGACCCTGTCCGGTCAGCACCTGGCCACTGGCCGTGACCGTATGTCCTTGCGGGAACAACTGATCACATAATTCTTTCCACTCAAGCATGTTCTTCCCTCCGCACGTGTGCGCTCATTTCCAGGAACTCGGGTATCTCTGCCAGCGGCACATTCTTCGCATCGGCCACACCCAGCGCCTGCCAGATTTGCGTCGCATCGGCGCAATCAGAGAAACGCTGCATGCGATTCTTCAAGGCCGCGTGTTCCTGCGTGACGCTTTCCAGCGTGAGCGGGCGTGAAGCACCGAGCAGGCTAACAGCAGCATCACGGAACGCCGCGATGTCATCCGGCACGATCAGATCGGCATCTCCCATCAGGTAGCGATGCTTGCCACCCATGGTGCGCCACACCAGCGCGCGATCACGGGCGTCGAATTCTTCCACGCCTTTGGCAGCTTCTATGACTTCAGGGCCGGAGACAGAAAGACGACCTTCTTCCGAGATGATCATGTGATCACAGCATTTGGCGACGATGCCTATGCCGCCATAACAACCGTTGGAGCCGCCTATCATGACGATGACCGGAATACCGGCATGCCGGACTTCGAATACCGCGCGCTGGATTTCAGAGATCGCGATCAAACCTGCATTCGCTTCATGCAAACGCACGCCACCGGTATCGAGCAGCAGCAATACTGCAGCCGGACGCTGTTCTACTGCGCGCTCCAATATGCCGGTCAGCTTGGCACCGTGAATCTCACCGACCGAGCCACCCATGAAGGCCGGTTCCTGCGCAGCGATCAAGACTTTGGCACCACTCAGCAAACCGGAACCAATCACGATGCCATCGTCAAATGCGACCGGCTGCCCCAGCACTGGCAAGTGCGGACTGAAGTGACGTTCTGCAGGTGGCAGGATTTCTGCAAAACTGCCGGCATCCAGCAAGTCGGCAATACGCTGGCGTGCAGTGCGTTCGAGGAAACTTTTATGTGCGCCGCTCATGCGTTACCTCGGAATTCTTCGACTGCCTGCATCAGGCGCAGACTGACGACGGCCGGAGTTGCACCCGCATCGTTGATGGTAATGACGAGGTTGGCGAGGCGATAGCGTTCGGCGCAGGTGCGCGTAACAGCACGCCAGGTTTCATCGAAACCATGCACCGAGGTTTCGATCACGAACTTTACCTTGTCGTCGAGTTCTGCCGGTTCAAACAGCACTTCCAGATTGCCAGAGCCGACGACGCCGACCAGGCCGCTGCCTATGTTGCGATCAGGGTTGGCACAAGGGCCAACTTCAAATTCAAGTGTTTGCATGGGTGCCTACCAGTTTCTGAATCTGTTTGGTGGTTGATAGAGATTGCCTGACCATCTGACCAAATCCTTCATGGATTTGGCGGCCAGCAAATCGCGCGTCGCCAGTGATACATCGACGCCTATGTCTTCCGGCCGCTGGATCACGCCACGGTCGCGCAGATTGTCGACGACACGCTGGTCGCGCTTGAGGCCAACTGCAGTAAAGCCAGCCACACCACGTACTGCCTGCTCACGTTCCTGCGGGTTGCTGCATTTATGCAGATGCGCGATGCCTTCTTCAGTCACGATTTGTGTGACGTCGTCGCCATACACCATGACCGGTGGCAGTTCCAGCGAGAGGTCTTCCATCAGTTGCCATGCATCCAGCTTTTCTGTGAAAGTCGGGCTCATTTTTTCGCGGAAGGATTCGACCATCTGCACTACCAGCTTGCGACCGCGCGGCATGGTCGCACCGGTCGCCTGCGCCGCTTCCTGTCCCGCCTTCAGCCATGGATAGCTGACATGACGACGCGCCCGTGACTCGGAACCGAAGTTGGGTGCACCGCCGAAACCGGTGATGCGGTTGAGGGTGGCGGTCGAGCTATTGCCTTGCGTATCGACTTGCAGGGTCGAACCTATGAACAGATCCGAGTAGTGACCGGCGATCTGGCAAAACACGCGATTCGAACGCATGCTGCCATCCGGCCCGTTGAAGAAGACGTCAGGGCGCGCCCGCACATACTCTTCCATGCCGAGCTCGGAACCGGCGCAATGTATGCCTTTGACGAAGCCGGATTCAATCGCCGGGATCAGCGTAGGGCATGGGTTGACCGTCATGTAATTACAGATCTTGCCGCGCAGGCCGAGCGACTCAGCGTAAGTCGGCAGGATCAGCTCTATCGCAGCCGTGTCAAAACCGATGCCGTGGTTCAGGCGGGTAACGCCATACGGGGCGTACAAGCCCTTGATGACCATCATCGCCATCAGGATCTGGGTTTCAGTGATCTGTGCCGGATCGCGCGTGAAGATAGGTTCTATGTAATGCGGCTTCGGTGCCTGCACCACATACGAGACCCAGTCACCCGGTACGTCTACGCGCGGTACGGTGTCTACGATTTCGTTGACCTGCGCGATGATGATGCCGTTCTTGAAGGCAGTGCCTTCCGCGACTGCTGGCGTGTCTTCGGTATTCGGCCCCGTGTAGAGATTGCCGTTGGCATCTGCACTTTGCGCCGCGATCAATGACACGCGCGGCGTCAGATCCATGAAGTAGCGACCATACAACTCTAGGTAAGTATGGATCGCACCGACATTAATCTTGCCCGCCTTGATCAGGCGTGCGAGGCGCACACCCTGATCGCCGGAGTAGCAAAAGTCCAGACGTGACGCGACGCCACGTTCGAAGACATCCAAATGCGCAGCCAGTGCCAGGTTGGATTGGATGATGTGCAGGTCATGCACCAGATTCGCATCCATCTTGGACAAAGCCGTAGCAAGGAAGTCGGCATGCTTCTGATTGTTGCCTTCGACGCATACACGGTCACCGGATTCAATCACCGCATGCAGCAGGGCGGCGATGTTTTCGGCGGCGACTACTTTGCCGTTGGCGTGCGACGCACCGCGCTTGAGGCGCGCCGCAGTGTTACGGGCCAGCGTATCCCAGTGGAAGTCCGGCGACATTTTCATGCTGCCACCTCCACTGCTTTAGTACGCTTGCTGAAAATCCCCGAGATGACTGGCCACATCAGCGTAATCAATGCCAGCGTGGTGATGGAACCGACCAGGTAGTTGGACCAGAAGATTTCCATGCCGCCATGCGACAACAACATGGTTTGACGGAACGCGTCTTCTGCCTTGTCGCCCAGTACCATCGCCAGCACCAGCGGAGCCAGCGGGTAGTCGAGTTTCTTCAAGACATAACCAACAATGCCGAACACGACCATCAGCCAGACATCGAACATCGCACCGTGCACGGTGTAAGCACCGATCGCACACAGCAGGATGATGACAGGTGCAACTATGGTGAACGGTACTCGCAAGATGGCAGCGAAGAATGGCACGGTACTCAGCACCACGATCAGGCCGACGATATTACCGAGGTACATACTGGCAATCAGGCCCCAGACGAAATCCTTTTGCTCAACGAAGAGCATAGGGCCCGGTTGCAAACCCCACACCATCAGACCACCCAGCAAAACCGCAGCGGTAGCCGAACCCGGAATGCCGAGTGCCAGCATAGGCAGCAAGGCCGTCGTACCGGATGCATGTGCCGCTGTTTCCGGTGCGATCACACCTTCCAGGCTACCTTTACCGAAGTGCTCTTTCTCTTTCGAGAAGCGACGTGCGATGCCGTAGCCCATGAAGGAAGCAGCAGTTGCACCGCCAGGTGTCACACCCATCCATGCGCCGACCACGAAGCTGCGTACCAGCGATGCCCAGTAACGCGGCAGTTGACGCCAGGTTTGCAATACCACTTTCAGATTGATGCCGGCTTGCTTGCCACGGAAGGCCAGACCTTCTTCCATCGTCAGCAGGATTTCACCGATACCGAACAAGCCGATGACGACGATCAGGAAGTCGACACCGCGCAACAATTCGTCGAAACCGAAAGTCATGCGTAAGCCGCCGGTGATGGTGTCCATACCGATGGTGGCGAGACCGAAGCCCAGCATCATCACGAGTATGGTTTTGAATGGCGAACCACCGCCCATGCCAACGAAGCTGCAGAAAGTCAGCAAGTACACCGCAAAGAATTCCGGCGGACCGAATTTCAGTGCGAACGACGCCACCAGCGGTGCCAGGAAGGTAATCAGCATCACCGAGAAAAACGCACCTATGAAGGAACCGCTGAAAGCAGCCGTCAACGCTTCCCCGGCCTTGCCTTTCTGCGCCATCGGATAACCATCGAAGGTCGTCGCGACCGACCACGGCTCACCCGGGATGTTGAACAGGATGGAGGTAATCGCACCGCCGAACAAAGCGCCCCAGTACAGGCAGGACAAGAGGATGATGCCGGCGGTCGGCTCCATCGAGAATGTCAGTGGCAACAGGATCGCCACGCCGTTCGGCCCGCCCAGTCCCGGCAGTACGCCGATCAGGATGCCCAGCGTGACGCCTATGAACATCATTAAAATATGCTGTCCCGTAAGGGCGACAGAAAACCCATGCATCAAATAACCCAGCTCTTCCATGAATGTCTCCTTCTATGGATTTTTTTATTAGCGAGATTCAGTAGCCGAATGCCGCTTCAAGCGGGCCCTTGATCAACGGAACCATGAATTGAATTTCAAACAGCCAGAACACAACTGCTACCACCGACAAACCTACCGTCAGTGATTTCAACCAACTGTATTTACCTAGTACACGCATAAAGCCTGCGATGAGTGCCAGTGCCGCGATGTACATGCCGAGGAATTGCGCGATCGCGACAAAGCCGAGTATCGGTGCCAGCACTTGCAGTACTGGCTTGAGTTCACCACGTGTGACAAACGACGAAGCGTTAATCGCTTTGCTGCGGGTCGCGTTAAACATTACGACCGCAGCAGCGATGCACATGATGATGCCGATGCGGAACGGGAAGTAACCGGACTTCGGTCCGGCACTCCCCCAGCCTGCGCCCCGGTGGTAGCTGTCCCAGATCAGCAAACCACCGGCAATCATGAATGCCAGGGCGCAGGCGAACTCCGCCACACCGTGCTTGACTAAGACACGGTCTTCTTTTTGATTGCTATCCATGTTGCTGCTCCGTTTATTTACCAGCGGCCAGGAAGCCAGCTTTTTTCAGCAAGTCGTAGTGCATATCGGCATCGGTTTGCAGGAATTTCTGCAGCGCTGGGCCGGTCAGGAAGGCGTCCTTGAATGCATTGCGATTGGAGAATTCTTTCCACTCCGGTGTCGCTACGATTTTCTGCATTTGATCGACGTAGTAAGCGACTTGATCAGGCTTGACACCTGTAGGCAGGAACACACTGCGTTGCATCAGGTAAGTAACGTTGAGGCCTTGCGATTTGCAGGTAGGAATGCTGGACCAGGATTCGGTCGTCGTGACTTTTTCGGTTTGTGCCATCGGCTTGTCGTCGAATACGCACAGTGGGCGCAGCTGACCGGCACGCCATTGTGATACTGCTTCTACCGGATTGTTGACCGAAACGTCGATGTGATTGCCGACCAGCTGGGTAGCGACATCACCGCCGCCTTTGTATGGAATGTAATTGAACTTCACACCTGCCGCTTGTTCAACGGCTGCAAACAACAGATTGTCTTCACGTTTGGAGCCTGCACCACCGGCACGGATCTGGCCTGGTTGCGCTTTTGCTGCTGCCAGCAGTTCAGCCGCTGTTTTGTATGGTGAAGCTGCATTCACCCACAGCACGAATTCATCCATCACCAGGTTGGCGACTGGCGTCATGTCTTTCCACGAGAACGGAACATCAGCCGTCAGCGGCAACATATACATGTGCGATGCGGAGATCAGGATTTTGTGCGGATTGCCCGGCGAGGTTTTGAGATCAATGAAGCCTTCGGCACCGCCGGCACCACCTTTAGGGGTAACGATGTAAGGCTTCTTTGCCAGGCTGTGCTTGACCACAATGCTGGACATCAGGCGCGCCATTTGATCAGTACCGCTGCCACTACCGGATGGCAACACCATTTCTACAGCTTTGCTTGGTTCCCACGCATAGGCCGGTGCACAGAGCATGGCGGCGGCGACGACAGATAGCGACGCGCGTGCGACGTTAAGGCGATTCAACATTTTTGTCTCCTAGTTTTTCTTAACTTCGTTTTTAGCCGCGCAAACTCGTGATGCACGGTCTGGTTGGTGGCGCTTTTTTGCACCTGATTGATATATTCTTCTCATATATTAGTTGTGTCAATCAATTTTGCAGAAAATTTTAATTTATTGACGCGCGAGCAAAATACGACAAGTATCTGGAGTACGGATTTGCACTTCAAAACGGGCATCAACGGCGCCACAACCGCACCAGGACTGGGCATCTGGCGGATGACGCATAAAGTTGACGGGTGTTGCGGGAACGCCGCAACACAAAGTGTGCAGGTAGCGGGGACGATATTTGCAGTGACAAACAGGGTAGTGAGAGCGCTCACACTCTGCGGAAAACCGTTAAATTACGGGCTGAAAGATGGTTTCCACATAGCAATAATTTAACGCAATCATCAAATAAATCGCGCAAAGAAATATTTGTGATATCTTAGATGCACATAATTAATATATAAAACGTTCTGAGACCCAACCCCATCCCCGGAGGAGACTATGAAAAAGCCCGCTTCATCAGTTGAAGTTTCATCAGTTAAGGTTCCATCTATCCAACGTCGTACCGTACTCAAAGCTGCCGGTGCAGGTATCGCTACCGGCTTGCTCGGTATGCCGGCGTTCGCACAAAACAAACCTTTGCGTGTCGGCGTCATCGCACCACGCGGCGGCGTCGCCGGCACTATCGGTGAATGCGGCTTGCGTGGTGTCGAGTGGACCACTGCCCGCATCAATGCTGCCGGCGGTATCGGCGGTCGCAAGGTCGAGCTGGTGATCCAGGAAGAGACTTCGCCTAAAGACACCATCGATCGCTTCCGCAAACTGGTGCTGCAGGAAAAAGTGGATTGCGTACAAGGCATCGTGTCCTCCGGCGTCAGCCTAGCGCTGGCACCAGCTGCTGAAGATTCGCGCATGCCGACCATCTTCTGGGATGGCACCACACAGGACGGCGTGAAAGAAACCATGCCTAAGCCTAAGTATGTGTTCCGCAGCACGGATAACGAGTGCGAAGCCGTGATGGCCTCGCTGCTGGCGATCAAACACTTCAAAGGCAAGTTCAAACGCATCGCCTGCGTCAACCCTGATTATTCATATGGCCGCAATACCTGGACCGCATTCCAGGCACTGCTGAAAAAATACGGCATCGAACACGAAGTCGTGTCCGAACAATGGTCGAAGATCGGCAACCTCGATCTGACCGCCAACGTCGCCGCACTGAAGGCCGCCAAACCTGATCTGATTTTCTCGTCGCTGCTGTTTGCCGATTTGCCGGTCTTCATGAAGCAGGCGCACAACGCCGGCCTGACCGAAGGTACGCGCTTCGTCCTGCCTGCAGCCGGTTGGCAACACACCGCGATGAAGAAAGAGTTCACACCTGAAGGCATCGTCTGGGGTCACAACACGATGTACTTCGATGATCCGAAAGCATCGGCGACACAGAAGGAATTCGTCAAATGGTATGCCGACAAGTACAAGGATTATCCGCACTGGGAAGCTGACCGTGCGTATTTCTCGATGATGGTCTACAAGGCTGGCGTAGAGAAAGCACTAGCAGCGAAAAAATCCTGGCCGACCGCGGAAGAAATCTGTCTGGCCATCCCGGGTGTGCAGGTCGAATCACTCGGCGGTAAAGGTGCGATGCGCGCCGACCATATCGCCAACCAGACTTTCCACCAGGGCTTGTCGACCAATAAGAATAACTACGACTTCCCGACGCTGGCATCAGTCGAGACCATGTATTCCGACCAATTGCAGAAACCGACAGGCGCGGATTTCTGGGAATGGCTGAATACCGCGAACTTCAAGATCTAACACCTGACACAAAGGAGGGAACTTCCCTGGTGGATACTTAGCAATTCGTATCAGCCAGGGAGGGGTGTATCTATGGCTCCGTTTTTCAATATCCTTTTGGCCGGTGTATTCCAGGCAGCTGTCCTGTTCCTGGTAGCGTCCGGCTTGCAACTGATCTTTGGCGTACAGCGCATCATCAACCTGGCGTGCGGTTCGATCTATGCGCTCGGCGCATACTTCGGCATCTTCGTCACGTCGTGGGCGCTGAGCAAAGGTTTACCCGTACACCTGTTTCCACTGGTACTGCTAGCCGCCGGTATTGTCATCGGCCTGATCGGACTGCCACTGGAACGACTGATACGCACTATCTATAACCGTCCGGAATCATTCCAGTTGCTGCTGACGTTTGCAGTGATGCTGATGTTCCAGGACGTACTGCGTTTCTTCTGGGGTGCCGACCCGCAGCAATTGCCTAACGTCTCCATGACCTTCGGCACCATGTCTGCCTTCGGTGTCAGCATGCCGACGTATAACGTGATGGTGATCGCCGTCGCCATCGCACTCGCGATCGGCATGGCGTACTTCCTCGGCAAAACCAAGACCGGCAAAATCCTGCGCGCAACCGCAGAGAATCGTGAAACCAGCGCCGCGATGGGCATTAACGTGACCCGCGTCTACGTGATGGTGTTCACCCTCGGCACCATGCTCGGCACGATCGGTGGCGCACTCGTCATCCCGAATGCAGCAGCATCGCTGGAGATGGGCGTCGAACTGGTGGTTGAGGCGTTTGCGGTGGTGGTGATCGGCGGCCTCGGCAGCATGAAAGGCGCAGCAGTCGGCGCCCTCATCGTCGGCCTGATCCGCGCACTCAGCGCCATGTATTACCCGGAAGCTGAAATCCTGGCTATCTATGCAATTGTGTTGGCGGTCCTGATCTGGAAGCCGGCAGGTCTCTACGGAAAGGCTGAAGCATGAGAACCGATACCGTACACAGCGCGCCTATTACCGCGCCGGAGGAACTGGAATTTGTCGCGCCACCTCCGATCTCTCGCGCCAAACTGATAGCCGGTGGTCTGGTGCTGGCCGTGCTGGCAGTCGCACCGCTGGTGATCAGCCAGTACTACATGACGCTGCTGATTCCTTTCTTTGCCTATGCCGTGATTCTGCTCGGCTTTAACCTGCTGTTTGGTTATGGCGGTCTGCTTTCTTTCGGCCACGCCCTGTTCGTTGCGATCGGTGCCTATGCCGCAGCGGCCATGGTATCGAAGACGGGCATGGTTTCATTCGAGATGATGTTGCTGACAGCCGTCGTCGCTTCCTTCGTGATTTCTATCCCGATTGCATGGCTGGCGAGTCGCTTTACCGGCATCTTCTTCGGCATGCTGACCTTGTCTTTCGGTATGTTGTTCCACTCCTTCCTGAACAAGTTCTACTACATCACGGGTGGCGACAGCGGCATGCGTGTGCCACGTCCTAGCCTGTTCGGTATGGAGCTGGATCAGTTCGACAAGACGGCTTTCCTCGGCGGCCCGTTCTATTACTACTGCCTGGTGATGGTGCTGCTGCTGACCTGGATCATGTGGCGCATCGTGCGTTCACCTTACGGCATCCACCTGATGGCTTCGCGTGACAATGCGGTCAAGGCGCTGTATCTCGGCGTCAAGGTACGCAGCGTACGTGCCATCGCCTTCGTGGTGTCGGCCGTATATGCATCCATCGGCGGCGTGATCCTCGGTGTCAACACTGGCCTGGCTGATCCGGAGCTGGCTTACTGGACGCACTCCGGTCATCTGGTCTTCATGGCGGTGCTCGGTGGCTATCAGGAATTCCTCGGCCCTGTGCTCGGTGCTTTCGTCTTCATCCTGCTGCAGGATGAGCTGTCGTCGCTGACCCAATACTGGCGCTTTTTCCTCGGTGCCATCCTGGCGATCCTGGTGATCGTGCTGCCGGGCGGCATCATGGGTGCCATCCGTAAATTCAAATCCAAAGGAGAGCAAGCATGAGTAGCACTGATGTATTGCTCCGCGCAGAACAGATTTCACGCCACTACGGCGACTTCATCGCGCTGCAGAATGTAGATCTGTCCGTCTCACGCGGTGAGTTTGTTTCTGTGGTCGGGCCGAATGGTGCAGGCAAGACCACACTGGTCAACGTACTGACAGGCTTGCATCAGCCAACCACTGGCCATGTCAATTTCAATGGCTCGAATATTGCCGGTGTCGGTGCAGTCGACCTCGCCACGCGCGGCCTCGCGCGCGCCTTCCAGCTCACCAGTATTTTCCCTGAGCTGACAGTGCGCGAGACTATCGCCGTATCGGCCTGTTCCTACCTGAACCAGCGCTGGAATGGCTTTGGTCATCTATTCGGCAGTCGCAAGATCAATGACATCGTGGTGCGCACCGCTGATGCATTCGGCTTGTCACCGTGGCTGGATACCAAGGGTGGCTCACTGCCACATGGCCGACGCAAGCTGCTCGACGTCGCCAGTGCCTTCGCACTGCATCCGAAAGTGATGCTGCTGGATGAACCGACTGCTGGTGTATCCACCGCTGACAAACACGGCGTCATGGAAACCCTGTTGCGTGCCGCCAAACATATGGGAATAGAAGCCATCATGCTGGTAGAACACGATATGGATCTGGTATCGCGTTATTCGACACGCATCGTTGCGATGCAGGCTGGCAAGAAAATCGCCGACTTGCCGCGCGATGAGTTTTTTGCCAATGAAGAAGTGGTGTCCATCGTCGTCGGCAAAGGAGCGCACTAATGTCTCTCGCACTCGATAAGGTCAATGTCACCCTGGTCGGCAATCCGGTGCTGCGCGATATTTCGATGCGTATCAATCCGGGTGAGCTGGTGTGCCTGGTTGGTCGCAACGGCGCAGGCAAGTCCACCACCTTCCGTTCCATCATGGGTTTCCAGGCGCTGAAGTCCGGCGCGATCAACTGGAAGAACAAGGCGATCAACGGCATGCAAACGCACAAGATCGTGGAACTCGGCCTCGGCTATACCCCGGAAGGCAGCGATGTGTTCGGCGACCTCACGGTCGAAGACAATATCGCGCTGCCGACCTGGACGCGCAAATCAGCGCGCAGCGCACAGGAACGCATAGATGAAGCGTATGCCGTCTTCCCCAAGCTCAAGCAGTATTTGCATAGGGGCGGGCAGCAACTATCCGGCGGTGAGCGCAAGATGGTATCGATCGCACGTGCACTCGCGCTGGACCCTGAGCTGCTGTTGCTGGATGAAGCATTCGAAGGCTTGTCGCCTGCCATCATCCCGACCATCAGCGAAGGTTTGCAAAGCATTCTGAAGCAGGGACGCGGTGTGCTGCTGGCCGAATCCAACTTCTATCACCTGCCGCCATTTGCTGATCGGCTGTACGTGATAGAGCGCGGCGAGATTGTGTTTGAAGGAACGCTGGCGCAAGCCGAAGCAGATACCGCAACGATGAAAATCATCAAGGGTACTTAAGGCTTGCGCTTCAATTCATTTTTCAAATAAGGCAAGACACTCAGCAAACCGGCTATGGCCAGCGCAAACCCAAGCCACAAGGGAGCGCGCAGGCCATAGCCAGCTGCGATGCCGATACCACCCAGCCAGGACCCCAGACCCAATCCCATATTGATCACCGATGAATGCATGGTGTGCACCAGCGCACCCGGATGCGCAGTTTTCATAATGCGCGCAATCATCGCCGGATTCAGCGCCACACCGATCAGGCCGATCACAATCAAGGCCACTACGCTGATGATCTGCTTGTGCGCAAAGTATGCGAACACCGCGAGCGCGGTAGCCAGACCCGCCTGGCCCCAGGCCAGGATAGGGAAAGTGTATTTGTCAGCGTAACGACCTATCACCATATTGCCGACCACGTTCGCGACACCATACAAGCCGAGCAACCATGGTATCGCCGCAGCGCTGAAACCACTGAGCTCGGTCAGGATGGGAGCGAAATAACTGAAGGCCGCAAACGCAGCGCCTATGATGCAGCCACTGGTGAGATAAGCCGCCCACAGGTCACGGTTTTTAAACTCCGCCAATTCGGTATCCAGGCTGCGTGCCGCTGCTGCCTGCGAGCGCGGCACCAGGAAAATAATCAGCAGGGCGCACAAGGCAACCAGCATCACCACCAGCCAGAAACTGGCGCGCCAACCCCAGTGCTGGTCGATCGCAGTCGCGGCTGGTACACCCGTTACATTCGCCAGCATCAAACCGCCAACCACGATGGACGCTGCACGCGCGCGCGATCCCATCGCAACCACCTCACCACAAATCGCCAGCGATGCACCAAAGCAGGCGGCCGCCGCCACTCCGGTGACAAAGCGCGCACTCGCCATGACGTCGTAACTATTGGATGCGGCTGCCACGGCCTGCGCGCAGGCGTAGAGCAGCAACAGGCAGAGCAATGCTTTCTTGTTCGAGACACGCAGCTTGAGCAAGGCCACCGTCAGCACTGGCCCGCCTATCACCATACCTATCGCGTAGTAGGAAATCAGATAACCGACTTGCGTTACCGAGACGCCGAAAGCCTGGGTCAGCGAAGGCATCATGCCTGCCACCATGAATTCGGAAGTGGTCAACGAAAAGATCGTCAGCCCGAGGATATAAACGACTAAAGGCATGTGTATAAGGATTCCAGGTAAACAGCCTGTGAAATCCTAACACCATGAACAAGGGGCAAGGCAGCATGTTGCTGGCTTGCCCCGCTTACTCACTATATGCCTGGCGTGCTAGTTTTTACGCCAGCATGCATTACAATTTATGCCCCTTATGCAAAGGGATTCAATCTCCCAGCTTGCCATGCCATGCGGCATCGATGATGCGCGCATAGGTAGCAGGCACATCCGCCACCGGGAATGCTTTCGCCAGGCGTACAACTGCCAGGGCATCACGTGTCAGGTCACCCAGATGTTCACGGCCCACACCAAAATCACGCAAATTGGTCGGGATACCAAGCTCACCGATCAAATCACGTATCACCACCGGCACCTGCGCCACCGCAGCAGCAGGATCTTGGGTATCTATGCCGAACAGGCGTGCCACTTCCAGCATCTCGGTCGGACGTTCAGTACGCAAGGCATCCAGCACGTACGGCAACATCACGGCATTGGTACTGCCATGTGTCGCATGTGTGAGTCCGGCCACTGCGTAGGCTATCCCGTGCACTGCGTTCAGGCCCGCACCGCCGTATGACAGTGCTGCGTAGTGACTGGCGTAAGCCATACCTATGCGTGCTTCGGTATCCGCACCATCCTTATAAGTACGCATCAGGAAACGCGCGCACAGATCGATAGCTTCACGTGCAAACAACATGGTCAGCGAAGAGCGACCACTATAGCCCGGATCAACCTGGCCACCGCGATCAAACTCGGCGGAGTCCAACGTCAGGTAAGACTCAACTGCATGTGTCAGCGCATCGATGCCTGAATCCGCGGTCACACGTGGCGGGCAAGTGTAGGTAAATTCAGGATCGATCAATGCAATGACAGGACGCAGCACGTTATCCATCACCGCCACCTTGGTCGCATTCGACGGATCGATCAGGATCGCGCCCGGCGTTGCCTCCGAGCCGGTACCGGCAGTAGTCGGCAGGGCGATCAGCGGCAGGGCCTTAGGTGCGGCAGGCAGCGCGCCGATGAAATTTTTCACCGGCAAACCGTCAGGAATGGTGACGCACAGGGCTTTGGCCAGGTCGATATTGCTGCCGCCACCCAGCGCAATGATGTGATCCGGTTGCTGCGCGCCGATTTGCGCACGTATCAGTTTGGTCGCATCGTCACACAGCGTGGTGGTCGGATCGGCTGCGCCACCATCAAACACGATGGTGGAAATGCCCAGCGCTTCGGCGGCTGCGATGTATTCACGCACCCACGGTGTTTGTTTACTGAAAAAGGTATCGGTAACCAGCACGCCGGATTTGTATCCGAGGCGCTCCAGCAAGGCAGGCAGTTGCGCACGGCTGCCGCAACCGAGTACAACCCGTGCAGGCGGACAAAAATGGATGACATCATTACTTCTCATAGGGACTCCGCAGGGTAGGAATATCAGAAAGAAAAACGCGCATTTCTTCGGCAACGCGCGCCGTGTTTTGCGTCAATATGCTGTGCATCGCATGTTCTATCGTGCACAGCCTGGCGTGCGGCAAACCCTGCTCCAGCAATTGCGCATGCGCATAGGGTGAATCTTCATCATCGCTGCCGTGCACTATCAGCACCGGCAAGTCCATCTCCGGCAACAGTGAGCGTTGATCGCTGCGGCTGATGCTTTGCCAGGTCCAGGCCACCGCATCCCGATCTGCCGCATCACGCAAACCGAGACGCTGCTCACGCGCGGTAATTTCTTCCAGCAGCGCGCCATGTTCGGTTGCGTGGAACCAGCTGGTCTGTTGTAGTACCGGGCTGCCCGACATCAGGATCAGCGCTTGCGGCAAGGGCACGCCTTGTTTGCGTAATAAATCCATGGTTGCCAGCGTAACTGATACACCCATACTCCAGCCCGCCAGCACATAGCGCGGCGTCGTCACGTAACAAGCGATTACTTTGGCGATTTCGGCGGCGAAGGCTTCCAGGCTGTAGTCATCGCTGCCATGGCCGCGAAAAGCCTGCGCCCGGCCGCGCAAATTCGGCAAAACCCAGCGCACCTGCTCACCCAGCGCCTCGGTCAACGACTGCCAACTGGCGCGCGTGCCCTGGATCCCGTGCACCGCAACGATCGTTATTCCGCCGCCACCGCGACAAACCACGTCCATCGCATCTCCCTGCGTATTTTCTTGTTGTTGCGCAAGCTTATTGAAATTGTTCATACTAGCCATATATAAGATGAATTACAGTAGGCAAAACGACTTTTTAAAACCATAATTGCAGACATGTACAACGCACTGCATCTTTCATCCAGACTGACCACAACCATTTGATCGCCCCATGACAGCTACTAAAAAAGCGCCACGCAAATCAGGTGCCACAAAAACTGCGAAGCAGGCAAAAATGCCCTCTCCTCAATCTGCGATACAAGATATGGCCGAACCCAAGGTAAAGCTGACCGATATCGCTTACGAGCAAATCGAAGAAGCCATCATTACCCTGCGCATACCGCCGGGTTCGGTCATCTCCGAACTGACCCTGAGCGAAATGCTCAACATCGGCCGCACCCCGATCCGCGAAGCCATCCAGCGCCTGGCGCGCGAACATTTGCTGCTGGTCTTGCCGCAACGTGGTTTGCTGGTTCCCGAGATTGATCTCAGGAAGCAACTCAAGCTGCTGGAAACACGCCGCGAAGTGGAGCGCCTGATCTGCAAGAGCGCTGCCCGTCGTGCCTTGCCGGAAGAACGTGAACGCTTTGCTCGCCTGCACGACGAGTTCATCCATGCTGCCGCGACTGACGATGACGTTGCTTTCCTGCGCTCCGACCGCGAGTTCAACGAACTGTCGCTGGTTGCAGCACGCAATGAATTTGCCGAAGGTGCGATGCGCCTGATGCATGGTCTGTCACGTCGCTTCTGGTATTTCCACTATAAGCAGGCTGCCGACGTTCCTGAAATGGCCCGTCTGCATGCCGCGGTCGCTGGTGCCATTGCCAAAGGTGATGTGAATGCAGCGGGTGAAACACTGGATCTGCTGCTGGATAACATCGAAACCTTTACCAAAGCCACCCTGATGTCCGATATGTAATCAAAAACTTTTCCCGCCGCGCCGCTACTACTAATGCGACGGGAAACAGAGCAAAAAGCGCCGGGTTATACCCGGCGTTTTTTATAGTCAGATTACGAGACCGCGATCAATGCTCGCTTCTTCTTCCTTGGTCAGCTCCGGGCCGTCCAGCGTCACGCGGGAATCATCGTAACGGAAGCGTTTGATAATGGGCTTGAGCTCTTCCTTGATGTGCTCTTCGCTGTAGCCGTTGAACAGGTGGCCGATCAGACCGCGATCCAGATCGGTGCTGCCCATGACCCAGTCAGCAATCGGGAAGGTCAGGTTCATGTTGTACTTCATCATGATGCCCTGATTGTGATGCGCAGTATGGTGGCGACGTATCGTATTGATGAAAGGCATGTTACGAACGAACCAGTTTTCGCGCACGTGGCAGCAATAGTGGAAGGTTTCATAAATCAGGTATTGCGCCACCATCGTAATGAACAGGATGTAACCGGCATTCGTATTAATCAGTACCGATGCCAGGTAACCCAGGGTCAGACCACCCACACCCAGCGTAATTAATACGCGCCAAGGGAAGAACACAATACGGAATTCACGCGTGGTATCGATAGTTGCTTCATTGTCGGTGAAGTACTGATGATGCTGACGCGTATGGCGATCGTAAATCGCGCGCAAGGCAAATACGTCTATCTTGCGATGCATGACGAAACGGTGCATGCCCCATTCAACAAAATTCCCTGCCAAAAACACCGGGATGACGATCAGCCATTCCCAGCCTGAATTCTGCAACTGCGACACGCAGTACCAGATAGCCGCGATCCCGCTCGCATACATCACTGCGATGTGCAGCAAACCGTTGTACAGCGGGCTGATGTCCGCCTTGTATTGTTCGCGGAATTTCCGCTGGCGTTCACTCATCATGATAAATCTCCTGAAGTAGATGAATTATTCTTATTGTGTATGACTGACATATTAGTAGTATCCGAAAGCACTGTCAAGCGCGCTTTTGGGATTCTGTTGGCGCGACGGCTTTTACCTGCTAATGTGCAAATGCATGGTCAATATGCAAACAGGCAACATAAGAGACAGGCAGTGCTGGCGCGCTTTTCCGCAGCTAAGGGCCGAACCGGGGCAGGCAGCGGATGAGGTCAGCCCACGCCAAAAAAACAACAGATTCCATACAGAAACCAGGGTGCTTCCCTTACCCAAAGTCATTGGAGACTTGCCATGCTTGAACTCATTTCAGACCCACAAATCTGGTTAGCCTTCATCACCCTCACCGCACTTGAACTGGTGCTGGGCATAGACAACATCATTTTTATTTCCATCCTGGTCGACAAGTTGCCGGTCGAGCGCCGCGAATTCGCCCGCAAACTGGGGCTGTTCATCGCCATGTTCATGCGCATAGGTTTGCTGATGGTATTGGCCTGGATAGTGGGGCTGACAGCACCGTTGTTTACAGTGCTGGGGCAGGAAATCTCAGGGCGAGACCTGATACTGATAGGCGGCGGGCTGTTCCTGATATGGAAAAGCACCGGCGAGATCCATCAATCACTGGAAGGTGAAGAAGGGCATGCTTCCAGCGCAGTGAAGGCGACTTTCACCGCCGTCATCCTGCAAATCATGGTGGTGGATATGGTGTTTTCGCTGGACTCCATCATCACCGCAGTCGGCATGGTGGATCAGATCGAAGTGATGGTGGCCGCCGTGATCGTCTCGGTCGCACTGATGATGCTGTTCGCCGGTCCTATCGGCCGCTTCGTCTCGCGCCATCCATCGATCAAGATACTGGCGCTGGCCTTCCTGGTCGCGATCGGCGTCATCCTGATAGCGGAAGGCTTCGACCATCACATCCCGAAAGCATATATCTACTGCGCGATGGGCTTTGCGCTGGTGGTGGAAATGATCAACATCCGCATGCGTTCACGCACCGCGAAACCGGTGCACCTGCATGCGCAGTACGCCAACGACGAAACTGCGCCTGACAATAAATAAGGAAGGATATGGTGTGACTGCAGCACGCGCTGTGGTCACACCATCACTGGCTCAGGCCAGCTTGCGCATCGCGAGGATAGCTTCGTGGTCGGTCATGAAAATATGATCATCACCCAATGCCTTGATCCAGCCTGCATGATCCAGCACATCCCACACCTGCTTTTTGATATTCGATGCATACAGCTCTATGCCCAGCCCCTGCAAGGTAATCTGCAGGGACTCCAGGGTTTCCACACCGGTCGCGTCTATATCATTGACCGCGCCTACACATAGCAGGACGTGGCGTATATCGTGATCGCTGCCGCATTGCGTCACGATGAAACGCTCCAGCGCAGACCCAGTCAGGAAATTGAGTGCCGCATCTATGCGCACCGCCAGCACACCCGGCGCCAGTCGCGGCAAATCGAAGCGCTGGCTATCGCGCAAGGTACCATCGCCATGCTCGCTGACTTCGATAATGCGCGGCTGCATATGGCGGTACAGATAAGACACCATGGTTAGCGTAATACCTGCCACCACGCCCCAGTGCAGACGCGGCATGGCAACTATCGTGACGACAAAGGTAACGATGGCGATCGCCGCATCATCGCGCGAGATCGCGAACAAACGCTTGAACGCAGAGAAATCGAACAGGCCAAATACCGGGATGATAATCAGCGCTGCCAGTACCGAACGCGGCAGGTAGTACAGTAAATCTGCCAGGAAGATCAGGCTGAACAATACGCACAGCGCGCTGAACAAAGTCGACCACGCACTGGTTGCACCTGCATACAGATTCAGTGCCGAACGTGAGAAGGAGCCGCTGACCGGGAACGCGCCACTCAAACCGCTGGCCGCCTTGGCCAGACCCTGGCCTATCAACTCCTGGTTTTCATCCCAGCGTTCACGGCGTTTACGCGCCAGCACACGGCAGCTCGACATCGCTTCGGTAAAACTGATAAGCGCCAATACCAGTGCCGCCGACCACAGCTCACGATGATGCTCAAACGGAATCGCCGCAGGCAAAGCCAAAGGCGGCAAACCCTTGTCAATATCACCGACAATGGCGGCACCGGTCGCAGCATAGCCGACCAGCCAGCTCAAAAAAGTACCGAGTATGGTCACCAGCAAAATGCCGGGGAAGCGCGGGAACAAACGCTTGATAACAACCAGCAAGATCAGCGTCCCGAAACCAAAGGCACTCGTCATCAGCATGATGGACGGTGCATCTATGACGCGCTGGATTACCTTGCCGATATCAGCAACGAACAAATCCGGCACGCCTATCAGCGCAGGCAGTTGCGACATCATGATGATGATGGCCGCTGCATTGATAAAACCGATGATGACCGGTTGCGACACCAGATTGGACAAGCGACCAAGCCGGAACGCACCCAGCATAAACTGGATCACGCCGGTATATATAGAGAGCCAGATCGCCAGCGTCACCCACTGCATGCTGGCCGGAGCCGCCATAGGCGACAGCGAGCCAAACACCAGCAAGCTGGTCAGCGCCGCCGGACCCACTGCCAGCAAGGCAGACGAACCCCACAAAATCCCGATGACGCTAGGCAATAGTGCCGCGTACAAGCCAGTCGCCGCCGGCATACCAGCCAGCGTCGCATATGCCACCGCCTGTGGAATCAAGACCAGGCCGACACTGATACCCGCCCAGGCATCGCTTTTCAGGGATGCCATCGTAGGCCGCGGCCAATTCAGGAAAGGGAAGAAACGCTTGATATCGAATGCACTCATGGAATCGCAAGGCCAGGCAAAGGGATGCAGAAGGGCATAGTTTACTCGCATTGCATTTGCCCCAGTGCAAAGCTGGGCAGCAACTTTTTACACCTGCTTACCGCCACAGCTGTGCGAGCGTACAATGAGGCGATGGACATCACCCTAGCCGACCTCGAACAAGCCATTAATCACTGGCGTCACCGACGTCCCTCCACCGGGGAAGAGCGGGCCTTGTCGCCTGAGGTCAACATCCTGGCCAAAGTCTATGCGCTGATGATCTTCCATCAGCAAAAGAGTATCGCGCTGGAAACCATCGAACCGGCTGCACGCCAGTTAATCGAGGCCTGGCAGCAACAACTGGCCGCTTGAATTACGAAGCCATATGCCGCGCCTGCCGCCGCGTAAGGCTGGACAGGGCGTCCTGCAGCACAGCTTGTTTCTCTTCTTTAACGGCCTGCTTGTGCACGGCCTCGGTCTTTAACTTGGTATTGGCTTGTCCCGCATAATCGCTGCGCACGACTTCGGCTGCCGCTTCTTCATCCATACCTTCCAGCACCAACCATTGCCGCACCAGTACCGCCAGACGCTCCAGCGCAATCCGATTGGTCGCATCGGTAGTCGAGTAGAGCCAGTTCGATAAGCGCATGAAGTTGGCGAACGGCGTCTCGCGCAAGATCAGCGGCAAGGTATGTGCGAAACGGCCGGAGTTGGCGATCAGATCCCAGTAACGCGCAAAGCGCACCAGCTGCTGCATTTCATTGAAGTCTATGCGATCCGTCGCGAGGATCGTATAAGGCGGATAAGGATCGAACACCAGGCCGTAGTCCTGCGTATGACGAATGATAGGCGTGCCGCGCAAACGCTTGAGGATACCGAACTGAATTTCATGCGGCCCCAGCTCCAGCAGGCGATCAAAGCCACACGCAAAGCTGGCCACATCTTCACCCGGCAAACCCGCGATCAGATCGACGTGCAAATGCGCGTGCGAGTTCTCGCATAGCCAGCGAATATTCTCGGCGGCTTTTTCATTATTCTGCTTACGGCTGACCAGGGTCTGCACTTCCGGGTTGAAACTCTGGATGCCGATTTCAAACTGCAAGGTACCCGCCGGGAATTTCTTGATACCTTCTTTCAAGGCGTCGGGCAAATGATCCGGCACGACTTCAAAGTGTGCATAGACCGGATCTTCCGGATGTGCTTCCAGCTTGTCGAGGAAGAACTGCATGATCTTCAGGCTGGATTTGATATTCAGGTTGAAGGTACGGTCGACGAATTTGAACAGACGTGCACCACGTGCATGCAGCGTTTCCAGTTCACCGAGGAAGAGGTCGAGGTCGTAAGGCCAGGCCGTCTTGTCCAGCGCCGACAGGCAGAACTCGCATTTGAACGGGCAGCCACGCGACGCTTCCACATACAGCGTGCGGTTCTTGATGTCTTCATCTGAATACAGGCTGTAAGGCATGGTCAGCTCGGCCAGTGGCGGCTGCACACCTGCGTGTATCTTCATCAACGGCTTCGGGCCGTGCAGTATCTGTTTGCACACTTGCGGGAAGGTCACATCGCCCCAGCCGGTAATCAGGTAATCGGCCAGCTGCACGATGGTCTGCTCGGACGACTCATACGACACTTCCGGCCCACCCAGCACGATCACCACTTCCGGTGCCACCCGCTTGAGCAGGGCGACCAGTTTGGTGGTTTCTTCCACGTTCCAGATATAGACACCGAAACCGATGATGCGCGGCTTGCTTTGCAACAGCTTCTCCGCCATATCGGTGGTGCGCGCGCCGATCACGAATTCCTGTATCTGCGTGACGTCCTGCAAATCGCCCATGTTCGCCAGCAGATAGCGCAAACCGAGGGAGGCATGCGTGTAACGGGCGTTTAGCGTGGAAAGCAGTATGGTCATGAGGCGAGGACAGGCGAAAACTACGGCGAAGCGGCCATTTTACGCTGCCCTGATGGAAACCAGCGCGGAATTGGTATGACTAGAACTCATTTCACAAATATCCGTGAGATGCGTTCTTACCAAAAGCGGTGCTGGCAAGGCGTGCGACGCGTCGCATAGCGGGGCTATGCGCAAGGAGCACAACGCGGCCAGCGCCGCTTTTGGTAAGAACCCGAAGGGAACGGGCTATTTGGGCGTATTGCTGCGTTGCGCCACTTGCCAAGGGGACCACCCTTGGCGGCGCGACACGCCTTGCACTACCTCCCAAATAGCCGCGTTCGCACTCGCGGATATTTGTGAAATGAGTTCTAGCAACATGCTGCCCATATAATGAGTCTATGACCACATTCCCGCTATACCAACGCTACTTCGCGGCCATTTTGCTAAGCATCGCAGCGACCGCCCATGCCGGATCATCCATCTCCGAAGTCAGTCCTGCCGCCTGCAACAGCATGCGCCAGCAAGGCGTCATGCAAAAAGATGCACCGGTTACCTGCGCGCAATTGCGCATCGTGCATTTCTCTTACCTCGATTTCGACGGCAAGCTGCGCAACGATGGCGAGATCATGGTGCTGGCTGCGGTCGCCGAGCATGTACAAGCCATTTTCGATACGCTGCTGCAACGTAAGTTCGCCATCGCCAGCGCGCGCCTGATGGATCACTATCGCGGTAATGATGTGGCCTCCATGCGCGACAACAATAGCTCGGCTTTTAACGACAGGCGCATCACCAATGGCAAAGCGCCATCGCTGCATGCCTACGGCGTCGCCATCGATATCAATCCCTTGCAGAATCCCTACGTGCAGTTTGAAGCTGACGGCAAAGCACTTTACAGTCCGCCCGGCGGCAGCAAGTATGCGAACCGCCTTGCGGTGCGACCTGGCAAGCCTGCACGGCAGGGCATGGCGGAAGAAGTGGTCGAAGTCTTTGCCCAGCATGGCTTCCTCGGCTGGGGTGGCAACTGGGATGCGCCGATCGACTACCAGCACTTCCAGGTCAACCGCGCGCTGGCCTTGCGCATGATCGCCTTGCCGGTGCCCGAGGCACGCAGCTTGTTCAACGCTTATGTAGAACGTTATCGCCAGTGCGTACAGGGCAGCAAGGAAGCTAAGCGCGCCAGCGTGCAAGCCAGCTGTGCAACTTCAGTGGAACGCGGCGGTCAATAATCAAACACGGCCTGCATGGAAAGCTTGACGGAGCGACACAGTGAGTGTGTACTCTCAGCTAAACACAAGAACAAGCGGCCCCAATTTCGGAGACTTTATACATGCTCATCAACTGCGTCGTCTATCAGGACGGCAATAAACTATCCGACATCCCTATTGATGAAATCAGCGACTACCTGGTACGTCCGGATTGCTTTGTCTGGGTTGCGCTGAAGGACGCCGAGCCGGCTGAACTGGCGCAGATGCAGGAAGAGTTCAATCTGCATGAACTCGCGGTCGAAGATGCACGCAACGGCCATCAGCGTCCCAAGATAGAAGAGTACGGTGACTCACTGTTCACAGTCGTGAAGACTGCAGAAATGGTGGATGGCGAATTGCACATAGGCGAAATCGATATCTTTACCGGCAAGAACTACGTGCTGTCGGTACGTAATCGCAGCAACCAGGGCTTCCTCGGCGTACGCGCACGCTGCGAACAGGAACCGGAGCAATTGCGCAAAGGCTCGGCCTTCGTGCTGTATGCATTGATGGATGCAGTCGTCGATCGCTACTTCCCGGTGGTGGAAAGTCTGGAAGCGGAGCTGGAAACCATTGAAGGCAAGATCTTCGACAAAGGGCTGGCACGCCTCAACATCGAACGCTTATACGACCTGAAGCGCCAGGTCGTGATGCTCAAGCACGTGGTCGCACCGCTGATGGAAGCGGTCGGCAAACTCTCAGGCGGACGTGTACCGGCACTGTGCGAAAGCACGCGTGATTACTTCCGTGACGTCGGCGATCATCTGTACCGCATCAATGCGCTGACCGATGCGATCCGGGATACGGTCGCCACCGCGATCCAGGTGAACCTATCGATGGTAACGATTGAAGAAAGTGAAGTGAATAAGCGGCTCGCTGCATGGGCCGCTATCTTTGCGGTAGCCACTGCCTTCTTCGGCTTGTGGGGCATGAACTTCAAGTTCATGCCCGAACTCGACTGGAAGTATGGCTACCCGGCTTCGGTACTGCTGGTGGTCTGTGTCTGCGGCTATCTCTACTACCGCTTCAAGAAGTCCGGCTGGTTATAAGCAATAAGCGGTCGGCGCTACTCAGAACTGCTCCCACTCATCACCCACCGGTGTCGCACCGTTAGCCCTAAGTTTAGGCTGCGGTGCCGGTACCGGAACTCCGGACGATTTCGTAGCGCTCTTGCCTAGCTGAACCACGCTCGCTGCACGCGGTGCAAACGCTGCTTGCGCATCGCTGAGTTTGAACGCACCCACCACTTGTCCCAGCTTCCGTGCCTGATCCTGCATGGATTCCGCAGCAGCCGCAGCTTCTTCCACCAGCGATGCATTCTGCTGGGTGACATGATCCATCTGGCCTATGGCCTGGTTGATTTGCTCGATCCCGGCGCTCTGTTCCTGGCTGGCGGCCGTGATCTCGCCCATGATGTCGGTGACACGACGTATGCTGCTAACGATTTCATCCATGGTCGCGCCAGCTTCGGTGACCAGCTTGTTGCCGGTATCAACCTTGCCTACCGAATCCCCGATCAGCGCCTTGATTTCCTTGGCAGCACTGGCAGAGCGTTGTGCCAGACTGCGCACTTCGGTCGCCACCACCGCAAAGCCACGCCCCTGCTCACCTGCACGTGCAGCTTCGACCGCTGCATTCAGCGCAAGGATATTGGTCTGGAAGGCGATGCCATCGATGACGCTGATGATGTCGACGATCTTGCGCGAGGATTCATTGATGGAACTCATGGTCTCGACCACTTGCGATACAACCTCGCCACCCTTGGTCGCGACTTCGGATGCCGACGCTGCGAGTTGATTCGCCTGCCGTGCATTATCTGCATTTTGCTTGACGGTCGAGGTCAGCTCTTCCATAGACGAAGCAGTTTCTTCCAATGAACTGGCTTGCTGTTCGGTGCGGGAAGAGAGATCCATATTACCTGCGGCGATCTCGTTGGATGCAGTGGTAATCGCATCAGTACCCAGACGGACTTCACCGACTATGCGTTGCAGGCCGTCGTTCATGTCTTTCAACGCTGCTAGCAATTGGCCGCACTCATCTTTGGATTCAGCCTTGATGTCATTCGTGAGGTCACCACCGGCCACACGCCGCGCTGCGTCGACAGCTGTTTTCAACGGACGTGTAATGCCTATGGTCAGACGCCATGCGCAAAACATGCCGAATGCCAGCACCAGTGCAGACAACAGCATCAGCTGGCGTGCACTCGCTGCTTCCACTTCACTCAGCTGGGCAGTACCGGCATCCATCTGCTTGCGTTCCAGTTCGACAAATTCGGTGAAGTGATTCTTAAAGCTATCTGCGGCAGGCAGGAAAGTCGCATCGAAATATTTCGCTGCTTCTGCTTCCTTGCCTTCGGTCTTCAGCTTCATCACGCCTTCACGCCCCGCGAGGAAGGTTTTACGGACGTCGAGGATTTTTGCGTACAACGCTTTTTCCTGTTCGGTATTCAGCAGAGGCTCCAGCTTCTGGATGATCTCCATCGACTGCTTGCTGTCATCAGCCGCAAACTTCGCCGAGAACTGTGCCAGTGAAGGATCAGCACTTTTTGCCACGCTGATGGTGCGCGTGATGCTGGCCTTGGTGATCGCTGACCAGTCACTGACCATGCGTTCCTTGGCGATCGGCATCTCCAGCATGCTGCGTGTGATATCGGATACCGCGTGCAACTGGTGTATGCCGTCTGCTGCAATCGCGATGGACAAGGCCAGGACCACGCCAAACCCCAGCATCAGTCGTGTACCTATTTTCATGTTTGAGAAATTGATCATTCTTTATCCCTTAGGTGGTGGATCTTGTTACGACCAGCCAGGCGGATAACTTGATGCAACTTGAGGCCACGCAGGCAAATACGCACTATTCACAAAAATGATAGTGAGCGGTCATGCACTGCAGAGCGAAGAGTGACGCGCCGTGACGTGTGTTTACACACGCACGGGCAGGACTACGAAATGGACAAATATTTAACGCGTGGTGCCGCGGCTGACGCCGTCCAGCATGCTAAGTGCGACCGCTTCCGCCACGCGTATGCCGTCTATCGCCGCCGACATAATGCCACCAGCATAACCAGCGCCTTCACCGGCCGGGAACAGGCCACGTGTGTTCAGGCTTTGCAAATCGTTGTCATTGCGCTTGATGCGGATAGGCGATGAGGTGCGGGTTTCGATACCGGTCAGTACCGCGTCGGCCATCGAGAAGCCTTTGATCTGTTTATCGAAAGCAGGCAAGGCTTCACGGATTGCGGCGATCGCATAGTCAGGCAGGGATGGATTCAGGTCGCCCAGTTTGACGCCTGGCTTATAGGAAGGCAGTACCGAACCGAAAGCTGTCGATGGACGGTTCGCGATGAAGTCGCCGACCAACTGGCCCGGCGCATCGTAGTTACTGCCGCCGAGTTCATAGGCACGTGATTCCCACTGTCGCTGGAATTCCATACCGGCCAAAGCATGACCCGGATAATCAGCTGGCGTGATGCCGACCACGATACCGGCATTCGCATTGCGTTCGTTACGCGAGTACTGGCTCATACCATTGGTCACGACGCGCCCCGGCTCCGAAGTCGCTGCCACCACAGTACCGCCCGGGCACATACAGAAGCTGTAGACCGAACGGCCGTTGCTGGCGTGATGCACCAGTTTGTAATCGGCGGCACCGAGGATTTCATTGCCCGCATTCGGACCGAAACGGCAGCGATCGATCAGCGATTGCGGATGTTCGATGCGGAAGCCCATGGAGAATGGTTTCGGCTCTATATAAATACCGCGTGCATGCAGCATCTGGAACGTGTCGCGTGCGCTATGGCCGATGGCCAACACGATGTGATCTGTTTCAATGTGTGTACCGTCGGCCAGCTTCAGGCCGCGTACCTGGCCGTTTTCGACTTCGATATCGTCGACCTTGCTCTCGAAACGGAATTCACCACCCAGTTCTTCGATAGACGCACGCATCAGCTCCACCATCTTCACCAGACGGAAGGTGCCAATGTGCGGCTTGCTGACGTACATGATTTCTTCCGGCGCATCGGCTTTGACGAATTCGGTCAAAACCTTGCGACCATAATGCTTGGGATCCTTGACCTGGCTCCACAGCTTACCGTCCGAGAAAGTACCGGCACCGCCTTCGCCAAACTGCACATTCGATTCCGGATGCAGCTCGCGCTTGCGCCACAGGCCGAAGGTATCTTTGGTGCGTTCACGTACGGCTTTGCCGCGTTCAAGGATGATAGGGTTGAAGCCCATCTGTGCCAGGATCAATCCGGCAAAAATACCGCAAGGGCCGGTACCGATGACGACCGGACGCGTTTTCAGACCCGCCGGGGCCTGTGCCACGAAGTGGTAACTGGTGTCCGGGGTCAGGCCGACATGACGATTGCCCGCCAGGCGCTTTTGCACCTTGGCTTCATTTTTTACTTCCACATCCAGTGTGTAGACAAGTGTGATCGCGCTCTTTTTGCGCGCGTCATAGCCACGACGAAATATCGTGTAGGCAATCAAATCATCTGCAGCAATACCCAGCCGCGCGAGGATCGCGGCTTTGAGATCTTCTTCTTGATGGTCGAGTGGGAGTTGAACGTCGGTCAATCGCAACATGCTTGTTTCCAGCCAGGCCCTGTAAAAAACTGTGCTGCCGCCAGGGTCGTGTCGGTCGGCAGGGCGCTATTTTACTCCAGCTAGACCGTGCGACCACGATGCATATCGGCGCTATCAGGCCGCATACATAGGGTGCGGAGACCGTCATTCCTGCTGGCTCCTGACTTATTTAACAATCTTTTGCCTTCCGGCCCGACATCGACGGGGGCTAGCTATACACGCATGACATGCGCACATCCTCCTATGACAAAGCCTGTCGGCACCTGCAAATGATGCCCGATTTACGGCTCTCCCCGCACCAGATCTGGCCTCCAGCCTTGTTGACGCAAGGAAACTAATTGTTTAAGGTGGCTGTGCAAGGCTGCAGCAGCTAGTTTGGTCTTGTGGCAATCGCTCTACATCCATTAAAAAATCGACGTTAAAAATTAGACGTTCACAGAACGCTTAACAGAGACCGCAAGGAGGGTGCACATGGCCACACTTAGCACGCAATCCGCCAATTCCAGTCATGGCGAAACACTCGAGTACCTGGCATTCACGCTAGGCCAGGAAGAGTACGGCGTTTCCATCCAGAAGGTGCAAGAACTGCGCGGCTACGATGCCGTCACGCAAATTGCCAATGCCCCCGAGTTCATCAAGGGCGTCGTCAACCTGCGCGGCATCATCGTGCCCATCATCGATATGCGCATCAAGTTCAATCTCGGCACCCCGACCTATGACCAGTTCACGGTTGTTGTCATCCTCAATATCAACAATCGTGTCGTTGGTATGGTGGTCGACAGCGTGTCGGATGTCATCACGCTGACACCAGAGCAAATCAAACCGGCACCGGAAATGGGTGGCGCAGTCGACACCAATTACCTGGTCGGCCTCGGCACCGTCGATGAACGCATGCTGATCCTGGTTGATATCGACCGCCTGATGTCCAGCAACGAGATGGGCCTGATCCAGCAACACGCGGCCTGAACCCAGCCCGCCCTTACTCCTTGTCCGTCCGTGAGGATGGGCGTGCGCCTGTGCACGCCTAAGCGGCAAGTTTTCTTCCATTCCTGTCGCAATTCACTTGTCCGAGAGCATCATGTTGAAGAATCTAACGATCAAATCCCTGCTCCTGTCCGTCATGGGCATACTCTCCTTGCTGCTGGTCGGTACCGGCATACTGGGCCTGACTTCCTTATCCGTCACCAACAACGCGCTGAAAACGGTGTACGAAGACCGCACCACGGCGCTGGGTGAATTGAATACCGTCATCACATTGCTAACCATCAATCAGCTTGATCTCGCCACTTCGATTTACGGCGATCCCAACCTGGTCCTGCCGAAAATGGATGCCATTGAAAAGCGCGCGAAAAAAATAGAAAGCACCTTCGCCGCTTACTCGCAAACCGAAGCTACCGCCGATGAAAAAGCACTCACGGATAAATTCCGTACCGATTACAAAACATTTGTCGACAAGGCGCTGATCCCGGCGATTGCAGCATCACGCGGCGGCAATGTGCTGCGCGTCACTGAAATCGTGAATGAAACCATGGAAGGGCTGATCACACCGGTGCGCAATGACGTCTCCGCACTGATCGATATCCAGCTGCAAGAAGCAAAGCATGCGTTCGAAGCATCGCAGACGCGCTTCACCTTCGTGCGCGGCATTTCCATCGCCGCAATTATTTTTGGCGTGCTACTGGCAGGCTTCATGGCGTTCTGGCTGCTGCGACTGATTGTGCGTCCATTGCGTGAAGCAGTCGGCGTCGCCCGCAGCGTGGCGGCAGGCGACCTGACCCAGCAAATCCAGGTACGCTCCGGCAATGAAACCGGGCAACTGCTGCAAGCCATCAAGGACATGAACGACAGCCTGGCGCAAACCGTCAGCGCAGTACGTCACGGCACCGAAACCATCACGCTCGCATCCGGCGAGATAGCATCCGGCAATGCCGACCTTTCCAGCCGCACCGAAGCACAAGCCGGTTCGCTGGAAGAAACGGCGAGTTCGATGGAAGAGCTGACGTCAACCGTGCGCCAGAATGCGGACAATGCACGCCAGGCCAATCAGTTGGCCGCCTCGGCTTCCGAAGTTGCAGTCAAAGGCGGCGTCGTAGTGTCAGAAGTGGTGCAGACCATGAGTTCAATCCAGGATAGCTCGCGCAAAATCGTCGACATCATAGGTGTAATCGACGGCATCGCTTTCCAGACCAACATCCTGGCGCTGAATGCCGCAGTCGAGGCAGCACGTGCCGGTGAGCAAGGACGCGGCTTCGCGGTCGTCGCAGCCGAGGTGCGTAACCTGGCGCAACGTTCAGCTGCCGCTGCCAAGGAAATCAAAATCCTGATCGGCGATTCAGTCGATAAAGTGGAAGCGGGCAGCAAGCAGGTGAGCCAGGCCGGTACCACCATGGATGAGATAGTCAGCAGCGTGCGACGCGTGACCGACATCATGGCCGAGATTACTGCAGCCAGCCAGGAACAGACTTCCGGCATCGAGCAAATCAACCAGGCCATCACGCAAATGGATGAAATGACCCAGCAAAATGCGGCGCTGGTCGAACAAGCTGCGGCTGCGGCTGCTTCACTGCAACAGCAGGCAGATGGCTTGTCACAGGTGGTCGGCACATTCAAGCTGAATGGCGGTGGACCCGGTCTGATGAGTGAAGTGCGTCACTACACACCTGAGCCGCAAGCGCAGATAGCAGGCAGACCCAGCCACCAGGCGCTGCCAGCCAGGAGTAGTAGCGCCCCGGCACAGAAAGCCATCGCCAGCGATAAGGCTGGCGACGGCTGGGAAGAGTTTTAGCAGTAGCTACAAATTGGCTGCGCGTGCAATGCGCGCAGCCAGCTTTTATTCATCCTGTCATACGCTTGTCATCTCAGTGTTTTTACACTGACTCTGTAGCGTATCTGCACTAATCTCCCGATAAAGCTATGCGCTCAATTGTTCTTGCACGCGTATTGATGGACAATAGCGCGCGTAGCAAGTGGAACGCTACTTGCAGATTATTGTCGGACTCAAGCAAGCCTGAAAAACTCTTCCCTTTAGATTCAACATGACCAAATCGAGCAAGACCCCAACTGCGGCATCCTCAGATAAACCTGCATTCCTCGTCAGAAATTCACCGGTACACGGCCGCGGTGTTTTCGCGACACGCAATATCAAGGCTGATTCGATGCTGCTGGAGTATGAAGGCGAGCGCATCAGCGACAAGGAAGCACTCAAGCGTCACGGCACTGATCCGGAAAATCCGTACCACACCTTTTTCTTCAGCCTCGAAAGCGGAAAAATGATCGATGGTGGTGCAGACGGCAGCGATGCGCGCTGGATCAACCACGCTTGCGAACCTAACTGCGAAGCACGCGAAGAAAAAGGGCGCGTCTTTATCTACACACTGCGCGATATCAAACGCGGAGAAGAATTCAATTACGACTACGGCCTGATCGTCGAAGACCGTCAGACCAAGGCTTTGAAAAAAGCTTACGAATGCCGTTGTGGCGCGGAAAGCTGCCGCGGCACCATGCTGGCGCCGAAAGAAAAGAAATCCGGCAAGAAGAAAAAGAAGAGCAAAAAGAAAGACAAATAAAAAAACGGAGCCATGCGCTCCGTTTTTTATTAGTGCATCAACTATTTAGCTGAAGTACTTCAGACCGGCGATGCCGGAAACAATCAGCATGATGCAGAGTATGCGCACCACGGTGACCGCGTCACCCAGCAGGATCATGCCGAGGATGACCGTGCCAACGGTACCGATACCGGTCCAGACTGCATAAGCAGTTCCTACCGGCAGCGTTTTCATCGCCACGCCCAGCAAGGCGACACTGATCACCATCGCCAGTACCGTACCAACGGTAGGCCAGAGCCGGGTAAAGCCCTCGGTGTATTTCAGGCCGATCGCCCAGCCAATTTCAAACAAACCCGCAATAACCAGAATAGTCCAAGACATAGTGCTACTTCCTATAGTGTCGAGGCCGTCCTCAATTGATGATGGAGCGGTGGGGTCGTCCCCACTTCCTTATATGTAACGGCCCGGCACCTGAACCAGGTAGCGGCACCTGCAACGATGCAACAAACGGGATCGTTTTGAATCAGCCAGCGGATATTAGCAAATTTTTTAAAAGTGCACCGGATGCGAAAAATGCGTTTCGGCTAGTGAAATGATGGGGGGCTGACATATCTAGGAGGCTTTTAGCCCGCGGAACGCTACAAAGATAGAGACAGTATGTGAGCAGTTACTGTGATTTAGAGAAAGGCTGTAAGGGACTTTAGAGGCAAAAAGTTGCCATATATGAATATTCTATAACTGATATCAGAAAAGGAAAGTGGCCTCCAGGCGCGCCCATCCATATACTTCAGTTGTCTCCTCTATGTCTCCTCCTTTGATATAGATTTAGCCCGCCACCTGCGCGGGCTTTTTTTTTGCCCAAGAATAAGCGATCTGCCAACTTCTCGCAATTTCTTGCAGCACTTCACTGACATATCAAAATAGCTATTTTCATTGTTATTCGCATTGTGAATATCGGATATCAGAAAAGGAAAGTAGCCTGCAAGCACAGCCATCCATATACTTCAGTTGTCTCCTCTATGTCTCCTCCTTTGATATAGATTCAGCCCGCCTTCTTTGAGCGGGCTTTTTTTTTGCCTGTCGTTCGCGCAAGTCCCAGCGGGCCTGGCTTACACCCTATTTCTTCCCCTTGTAGCAAAAGCAGTCGACCGTGTGATCGTCGACCATGCCTATCGCCTGCATATATGCATACATAATTGTCGATCCGACAAACTTGAACCCGCGTTTCGCCAGATCCTTGGACAATTGATCCGATATAGCCGTCTTTACCGGCGCATCCTTGATGGTTGCCCAACGGTTTTTGATTGGCTTGCCACCCACATATGCCCACAGATAAGGATCCAGGCCGCCGACTTCGTCGCGCAGGCGCAGATATGCCTTTGCATTGCCTATGGTGGCAGCAACCTTGAGCTTGTTGCGAATAATGCCCGGATTGGCCAGTAACTCTGCAACCTTCTTGTCATCGTAGCGTGCGATTTTCTCCGCATCCCACTGGTCGAAGGCAGCACGATAACTTTCGCGCTTGTTCAGTACGGTCAGCCAGCTGAGACCGGCTTGCGCACCTTCGAGGTTCAGCATTTCAAACAGGCGGGTTTCATCATGGCAGGGTATGCCCCACTCTTCGTCGTGGTAAGCCACATAAAGCGGACTGTCGAGATTGACCCAGCTGCAACGTGTACGTGTCATGATGGCTTCCTATAGCTTGCAATGAATTGATGTCAGACGCGCATTATCGCCGATAGCGAATATTTAACTTATTGAATACTTGAGCTTGAGAAAAATCCGCCCATGATCAAGAATGGCGCCTTCGCGGCTGCGAGCAATTGCACCAGCCTTCATCCGACACCAGACTCCATGTACACAGCCGCTTACCATCTGATCCGCAACACTCCGTCCTTGTTGAAAGGGTGTGCAGATGCCTGAGCTGCAGAAATATACCGTCGCCATCATCGGCGGTGGCCCTGCCGGATTGATGGCGGCCGAAGTATTGATCGCACAAGGCGTGCAAGTCGATTTGTACGACGCGATGCCATCGGTAGGGCGCAAATTCCTGCTGGCAGGCAAAGGCGGCATGAACCTCACGCATACCGAAGCTGAACCAGCCTTCGTCGCACGCTACGGCGCACGCGCCGAACAAATCGCGCCCATGCTGCAAGACTTCAATCCGGAAGCCCTGCGCGCATGGGTACACAAACTGGGGATACCCACCTTCGTTGGTACATCCGGGCGCGTATTCCCGACCGATATGAAAGCCGCACCTCTGTTGCGTGCCTGGCTTAAACGTCTGCGCGATGCGGGCGTGCGCTTCCATATGCGACACCGCTGGCTGGGCTGGGATGATGCAGGGCACTTGCATTTCAGCACGCCCGAACAGGAACTGCATATCAAACCCGATGCTGTCGTGCTGGCGCTGGGCGGAGCTAGCTGGGCGCGCTTAGGTTCTGATGGCAAATGGCTGGCAACGCTGGAACAGCAGGGCATACACAGTGCGCCACTACAGCCAGCGAATTGCGGTTTCGAGGTCGCGTGGAGTACACACTTCCGCGAGCGCTATGCGGGCCAGCCCATCAAGCCCGTGATCGCCACTTATCTCGACCAGCAAGGGCAGTTACAACAAAGACAGGGCGAGTTCGTCATCAGCGAGAGCGGTGTCGAAGGTAGTCTGATCTATGCCTTGTCGTCTGCGTTGCGCGAACAAATCAATAGCACCGGTAGCGCCACACTCACGCTGGACCTCGCTCCCGGCAAGTCAGCCGAACGCGTACTGGAAGAAGTGTCGCATCCGCGTGGCTCACGTTCCATGGCCAGCCATTTGCAAAGCAAGGTCGGCATCGCCGGCGTGAAGGCAGGCTTGCTGCATGAATATCTGTCTAAGGAAGAGTACACACAGCCGGCCAAACTGGCTGCAGCGATCAAGGCTGTACCGCTGCAACTGCTGGCAGCGCGTCCGATAGACGAAGCCATCAGCAGTGCTGGTGGTGTGTTGTTTGAAGCGCTCGATGCGCAACTGATGGCACGCAGCAAACCCGGCGTATTCTGCGCCGGTGAAATGCTGGACTGGGAAGCACCTACCGGCGGCTATCTGCTGACTGCCTGCTTCGCCAGCGGTCGCATTGCAGGCCAGGGCGCGCTGGACTGGCTGCGCGCGCAAGCCTGAGTCTTTACACCAGACCTCTATCCATCAATTCTTTTTTGACATAGGCATAGAACACCGGCGCGGCTATCACGCCGGGTATGCCGAATATCGATTCCATCACCAGCATCGCCGTCAGCAATTCCCAGGTACGCGCATTGATATGTGTACCGATGATCTTCGCATTCAGGAAATACTCGAGCTTGTGTATCACCATCATGAACACCAGCGAGCTCAATGCGACATACACCGAGTGCGACAGTGCGATGACGACCAGTATCGTATTTGAAATCAAATTACCGATCACCGGCAGCAAGCCGACAATGAAAGTCACCACCACCATGGTTTTGCGCAAGGGCAGGTCCACCCCGGCCAATGGCAATATCACGATCAGGTAAATACCTGTCAACAGTGCATTGATGGCAGCGATGCGCACCTGCGCAAAGACGACATTCCGGAATGAAGCATGCAGCGCGATCATGCGTTCATGCAGAGCCGCTGCCAACGGTTGATACACCCGTGTGGTAGTGGTGTCGTACAAGCCTGCCATCGCGCCTATGATCATGCCGATCAGGATATGCGCCAGAATGCGCCCCGCCTCGCTACCCATGGTGCGCGCTTCCAGCGCATGCGTGTGCAGCCAGCCTGTGATCATGCTACGCAAGGCTTCCGCATCCACCGGTACATAGGCAGCAATCCAGGCCGGAATCTGGCTGCGCGTCGCCTCCAGGATATCGGCCATCTTTTGCAGCAACACCGACAATCTGCCAACGTCACTGCGGAAGAAGGCAACTGAGCCCCAGACCAGCGCAAACAGGATGATGACGATCAGCGCACTGAGTAAAGCGACGGCAGCAACCTTGCCCTTTTGTCCGACCAGCTTGCGGCCCAATCTCGGTGCCAGCATCTGCACCAGTGAATACACCAGCAAGCCGGAAAACAGGGCTGCCAGCAAACCCCGATGCATCACCAGCAGCAGGGCGAACGCAGCCAGGAAATAGGAAGCGGTGACTACATGGGAATTCTTGATCGGCGTGGACATGGTGCTCCGCGTGGTGATGGCTTACTTGATAGGAATCGGATTGCTGCGCGGCACCGGCACCGCGGTCACGCCATTTTTCGGACTGCCGTCTATCAACTTATCGGAGTAGGTCAGGTAGACCAGGGTGTTGCGTACCGGATCAACGATGCGCACGATATGCAGGCGTTTAAACAGTATCGACTGCCGCTCGGAGAATACATCTTCCTGTTTGGGTAATTTGCCCTTAAATGTCAGGACGTCGCCGACCTGACGACAGGCGATAGACGCGTCCGCCGTGTCTTCAGCCAGACCCACCGTGCCGCTGACACCACCAGTGCGCGCACGGGATACAAAGCAGGAAACGCCCGTCACCTTGGGATCGTCATAGGCTTCAATCACGATACGGTCATTCTTGCCGAGGAAGCGGAAGGCGGTACTGACTTCACCTATTTGCTGCGCATGCAGCGGCAGCGCTGCCATCGCACTGCCTGCCAACATCAGGCCAACCAGAATTCTTCGCATACTTGTTCCTCTCGTGTAATTCATATTAGAACTCATGTCATGAATATCCGCATCTCACGGATATTCATGACATGAGTTCTAAGCTTACGCACATCGCTGCTGGCTGAACAGTAGCCGCGCCGGTATGGAAAACAGCGAAGTGATGCAGCCCACCGGGCAAAATGTAATAATTCCGCATTCACCACACTATTACAGGAAGCAAACATGATTCTCGAACTCGTCGATATCCGCATCCAGCCTGGCCAACAAGCTGAATTTGACGCTGCCGTACAGCGCGGCCTGGAACAAGTGATAGGCAAGGCGACGGGCTATCAATCGCACGTCATCAACAAATGCATAGAAACACCAGAGCGCTACGTCATCCAGATTTACTGGGCGACACTGGAGAATCATACCGTTGATTTCCGTGGCTCACCTGCCTTCCTCGAATGGCGCGGCATCGTCGGCCCATTCTTCGCTTCGCCGCCAGTCGTGGAACACTTCAACATCCTGTCGAAATCGGCCTGAGCCATTCCCGACCAGACACAAAAAAGCCTCGCTGCTGTTTAACAGGGCGAGGCTTTTTTTATCAGTGCATGGCTGGCTGCTTAAACTCAGCTTTTTTCCGGGTGATAGCTTTTGAAGTTCTCAGCATAATCACGGAAGTTTTCACGCAACATCTTTTCAAACTCGGTACGGAAGTAAGCAACTGCAGGATCCGCTTCGGATTTGAAAACTGCGCCGCTCGGTGCATCAACTGAAGCGGTAAACGCGTTGAAACGTGCCGCAGCATACATCATCGCTGCACAAACCTGGCCGCGCTCTGCACCCTTGCAGTTTTCATTGGCAAGGTGGATGAAGGTGTCTGCGATATCCCAGAATTTGGCATTAGGATCCGGTGCTTTGGTGCTAGGACGGGTAACGTCCCGTGCATTGAAATTGTCGTCGCTCATGATTTAAAAGTGATATCTGATTGTAAATATTGCGTATTCATCTGCAGGAAAATGGGCTTTTTTACTGGGCTGGAAGCACTACCCGGGATATGCTGATTTCTTGCGTGTGCAGCACTATAGCCTAAAAACGGACAGACGCTGAGCGCGGTGCAGGCTGTCTACAGCCATTATCAGGGCGCTTCCGGTGCCAGCGCGACGAATTCCCCGTGCAATTTGCCGGCTTGCTGCCCCTGGAATTCCAGCACCGAACTGACTGAAATCCGCGCCCGGCCCTTGCGCGCCAGCGTACGCAGGAAACGCGGCCAGTCGGCATCCGGCTCCAGATAGGAGCGCGCGGTAAAACTACCGGCGATGGGTAATTCATACTGCATGGTGTTGCTCTGGATAACCAGGCGACTACTGATGCCCTGATGCTGCAAGCGTACATGCAGCAAGGACCACGCTGCCAGTATCGCTACCGCAGAGGCGCTGCCGCCGAATATCGTTTCCTGGTGATTGATGTTGGGCGGCAAGGGCGCGGTGAGCAGCACGCCATCCGGCTGGGCGCTGAGTACTTCGACCTGCATCGCCTGTGACAGGGGGATGTGATCGTATAAATATTGCCGCAAGATACCCGGATCCACATTCAGCCCCTGTTTGTCATATTGCGTTAGTCGGAAGAATACTGATGCAGCACATCATTGCCACGGGTCGTAAGTGCCGACACTCCACAAACGACCTTCGAGATCGCGGCAACTGAAACCGCGTCCGCCGTAATCTTCAAATTTGATATCGATGACGATCTCTGCGTCGCGCTTCAGTGCACGCTCGTAAACCTGATCTGCATCCGCCACCACCAGATACGGACTTTGCGTTTCATCACCGCCGATATCATCCGGCTGGCGTATCAGTTTGCCCCACTCGCTATCGGCCACCACCGATCCGATCATGAGCATGCCACCGCCCAAAGTCAGCTGCGCATGGGCCACGCTGCCATCCGGATTGGTATACACCGCCTGCTTTTCAAAACCAAAGACTTCGCACAACCAGTCTATTGCTGCCAACGCATCGCGATAACGCAGGCATGGAATGATAGTGGATTTCGTTGCTACCGCAAATTTGCTCATGATGATCTCCTCAGCTCAGGACGAAAACAGATGACAACATCAGCTTGCCACAGTTCCTCAGTGAGGACTGATCATGCGGTCGATCTGTCTGTCATGCCATCTGGCAAGCAGGATAACGGCTATCATCGCGCCGAAGAAAGCCATGCACATATCCGACTGCGTATCCCACTGGTCACCTTGCGTACCGAGGAATTCATCCGCGCCTTGCCCCATGATGACGGCGGCCCACCACTCGATCAGTTCATACCAGGCACTGATAGCCATCGCCACGCAGATGGCGAGGAAGGCGACCATCTTCTTGCCGCTGACAAACTGCCCACGCACGAATATCTCCTTCGCCACCAATGCCGGTACCAGTCCTTGCCACAGGTGTCCCAGCTTGTCGTAAGGATTGCGCGCCAGCCCAAACAAATCCTGCACCCAAAAACCGACAGGTACGTGCGCATAGGTATAGGTTCCGCCGACTATCAGGATCAGCGCATGCAGGAAAATCAGGAAGTACAACAATGGCGTCAGCGGAAAGCGCTGATAAGTGAAACCCAGCAAAGGCAGGGCGATCAATACCGGCATAACTTCCATCAACCAGGTCAGGCGGTCATGCGGATTGATAAAAGAGATGGCCAGCGCCAGCACGATCAGTGCACCTGCGGTCAGCAGGTAGCGCGGAGATAACTGCGGAGATGAAGGCAGTGTAGGCATGTATGGGTATGGTTAATGAGCCAGCATCAACCATACCTTTTTTGTTCCGTTACTGCATGTCTGAGGCGTTATTCCACATTTCTGTGTAACCGCTGGCACTTCAGTGCAAGGAATTCAAACGACAAACAAAATTATTATTTTCACAAGTGAACATGCATATAACACGCAATTCCAGCGTATATATGTGCGCACATCCAACATGATTTATAGCGCCGCCACTATCGCTTTCATTCGAAGCACGGCTATAATCAGCCGCGATAAGTCGCCAACCGTCAACAAGATGGTTGTCCAAATTTCCCTTTTTCCTTGATGCCCGCGCCATGCGAATGACGAAAGCCAAGCATAGATGGACCACCTGGATCGCATGTTTTGCGATCCTGCTGGCGTCGCTTGCACCGTCGATCTCGCATGCAGTTGCTGCCGCCAAAGGTGCGCCAAATGCCTGGGTTGAAATTTGTACGGTAGACGGTAGCAAGATGATGATGGTCGACCAGGACCAGAATTCACAGGCACCGAAACCTGCTGAAAGAGCCATACACTTTGAACACTGTGCGTTTTGTATGACGCACGCAGGCTCGGTAGGCTTGCCGCCTCCGGCCGATTTCGTGATGCCGGTAGTCAGCGGCGATCACGTCCTTCCTCCACTGTATTACCAGGCATCGCGCCCACTGTTCGCCTGGGCCGTTGCACAACCCCGCGCTCCCCCGGCTTTTTCCTGATCGTTGCTGAGTACCGTTAGCACGTACGCCCGTAGGCGTGCGTCTGTCTGGCGGTGTGTCTTCATCTCGAAACAGGAGTTCGCCATGTCAACTCGCCGTAAATTCGTCATCACCCTCAATCTGATTGCGCTCGTGATCGTTGCGCTGCTCGTCAGCATCCAGCGTCATGCTTCTGTCGCTGCATCGACGGCTGAAAATCCAGCCGTTGAAATGCAACTGGTCGCACTGCCGATATTGGCCAGCGCCAGCCAGTGCGGCGCTTCCTGCGTCGTTACCAGTCGCGCTGCGCTTGGCATATCAACACAAATCGCGCAGTAATCCGCATCCATCTTCCATCAGAGGAAATCCATATGAACAAGTTCTTACTCGCTTCATTGCTGAGTCTCGCCTGCGCGTCGTCTTTTGCTCAAGTAACGGTCAGCGACGCCTGGGTACGCGCCACCGTGCCACAACAAAAAGCCACCGGCGCCTTCATGCAACTAAACAGCGCCAAAGGCACACGTCTGGTAGATGCACAGTCACCTGTTGCACGCGCAGAAATCCATGAAATGGCGGTGCAAGACCACGTCATGCGCATGCGTCAGATCAGCAGCCTGGATCTGCCAGCAGGCCAGAACGTGATGCTCAAACCGGGTGGCTATCACATCATGTTTTTCGATCTGAAGCAGCCAGTCAAAGAGGGGGATGTGATTCCGCTCACGTTGACATTTGCAGACAAAGACAAGAAGCGCGAAACGCTGGAATTGCAAGTCCCAGCGCGCGCACTCAACACCGCGCATAAACACTAAGCGCCCTTCAGACTACTTTTGGATCAACAATGAAACTCGTATTTGAAAACCACACGCTGCCACGTCGACTGGCACACGCTGTTTTGTACACGCATTGCACACTGGGATGTCTGCTGGCGATGCACTCTGCATCGGCGGCTGACACCACCACCTTGCCCAGCATCTCGGTCAGCCCGGAACCAGCCGGCACCTTAAAATCGCCAGCCTCTACCGGCTCCAACCTGGACCTCACACCATTCCAGACACCGGCCAGCGTCAGTGTCATCACACGTGAGCAATTGGAACAGCGCGGCGATGCCAATCTGGTCGACGCCATTACCCGCAGTGCAGGCATCAGCGGCATGGGACATCCAGGCAATAGCGGCTCCTCGCTTTCCGCTCGCGGCTTTACCGATACCACGTCTGTCATGCGCCTGTATGACGGCACGCGTCAGTACGGTGGCGTTGGCGTGTCCTTTCCGTTCGACACCTGGTCCATTGATCGCATCGAAGTATTGCGCGGACCGGCTTCCGTAATCTATGGCGATGGCGCTATTGGTGCGGTGGTAAATGTGATACCGAAAAAGCCAACTCGTGGCGCGATACAAAATGAAGTGCAAGCCACCATAGGCACCGACAACACGCAACGCCTGGGCTTCGGCAGCGGCGGCGCGATCAATGACAAGCTGTCATATCGCGTCGATCTCAGTGGTGATCGTTCCGATGGCTGGGTTGATATGGGCGACTCACGCAACCTGAGTTTTTCCGGCGCATTGCAACTCGACGTCTCGGCCGACTTCCGTCTGAAGCTCAGCTATGCACAAGGTCGGCAAGAACCAATGCGCTACTTCGGCACGCCATTGGTCAACGGCCAGCAACTGGAAGCCCTGCGCAAAAAGAACTACAACGTCAGCGATAGCAAAATCCAGTATGACGATCGCTGGACTGAATTGTCCGCTGAGTGGACACCGAATGCGGATACGACGGTGCGCAGCAAGTTGTATTACATAGACAGCAAGCGTCAGTGGCGCAATGCGGAAAACTATGTCTACGATCCCGCGCAAGCAAAAATTGTTCGGTCCGGTGATACAGGGATCATGCATGATCAAACTCAGATCGGAAACACCACCGACGCAACTTTCCGAGGCAAGCTCTTCGGTCTAAAGAATCAGGTGTCGATTGGTTTTGACGTAAGCTCAAGTTCATTCCAGCGTACTAGTAACTCGATAGCTAGCTCGCCAAATCCGGCCGTAGTCGATCCGTACAACCCAATCGCCGGCAACTATGTCAGCGCCGCCGATTACATCCCGCGCTACCGCAACAAGGCAGACCAGTACTCCGTATTCGCTGAGAACCGGTTGGAACTGAACGATAAGTGGTCAGTACTAGCTGGCTTACGTTACGACCACGCCGATATATCGCGCACCGATCTGTTAAGCAATACGTCCGCATTCGATCAAAAGTATTCCAACGTGGGCTGGCGTCTCGGCACTGTCTACAACATCGAACCAGATACTGCACTTTACGCGCAATATTCTGAGGCGGCTGATCCGGTTGGTGGCTTGCTGATGATTACGGCTGCCAACAGCAAGTTCGACCTGTCTACCGGCAAGCAAATCGAAATCGGCGTCAAACAGGCCTTCTGGGGCAAGAAGGGGGAATGGACGCTGGCCGCTTACAACATCAAGAAAAATAATCTGCTCAGCCGCGATCCGAATGACTTCAATGCAAGGATACAAGTCGGTCAACAATCATCTACCGGACTGGAAGGAACATTGGCGCTGGCCTTTGCTCCGGGCTGGCAACTCGATGCAAACGCCGCCATCCTGCGTGCCAAGTTTGATGACTTCCTTGATCCGGTAGGCAGCCCAGCAACGGGCACAGTATCGCGCGCCGGCAACGTCCCGCCGAACGTCGCCGAACGCCTGGCCAATGTCTGGCTGAGCTGGAACTTCATTCCCGACTGGACTGCCAGCGGTGGCCTGCGTTACGTCGGCAAACGCTATGCAGACAATGCCAATACTTTGGTCATGCCTGCGTACACCACGACTGACCTAGCACTGCAATGGAAAGCATCACGCGATACCACGGTGACGCTGCGTGGCTTCAATGTGTTCGACAAGCAGTACTTCACCACTGCTTACTACTCCGGCACGCAATGGTTTAACGGTCCGGGACGTCGTATCGAGTTGACCGCCAACTATCGCTTCTGAGTCGTAGTATGAATCTGTCCGCACGCGCCAAACGCCTGACTTACCTGATCCATCGCTGGACAGGTGTGGCCGCGTGCGTGCTGATGGCTTTGTGGTTTGTCAGTGGCATCGTGATGCTGTTCATCGGTTACCCGAAGCTGACGCCATGGGAGAGATTGCAGGCTATGCCTGCATTGCAGGTACAGCAGTGCTGTGTGTCGCTGCATCAGGTACTGACACATAGCACCGCGCCGGACAAGGTGCAGGAGATCGTGCTCACGTCTGTCCGCAACCAGCCGTATTACCGTTTGCGTGAAGGCAAAGGAAATTATTTGCTGGTCGATGCACGCAGCGGTGCGCTGGCTCCGGCGATGAACGAGCAACTGGCACTAGCCGGTGCTCATGCCTTTGTCGCTGATGCTGATGCACATTATCTCGGCACCGTTCACGAAGACAGATGGACACATGCACGCTCACTCGATCAGCATAGGCCACTGCATCTGGTGCAAATGGATGATGCAGACCATACCTTGCTGTATCTGTCGGATCGCACCGGACAAGTTGTGATGGATGCGCCGCGTGCACAACGCATGTGGAACTATGTCGGCGCGTGGTTGCACTGGCTGTATATGTTTCGTGACAAACCGGTTGATCCGGTCTGGAGCTGGATAGTGATCGTGCTGTCTGCGTTCGGCACGCTGACTGCAGTCACCGGTACGCTGGCAGGTATCTGGCGCTGGCGTTTTCGCGGACGCTATAAATCCGGTGCGCGCACGCCGTATCGCGAAACCTATTTGCACTGGCATCACATCATCGGCTTGACCTTTGCCGCGATTATCTTCACCTGGATCTTCAGCGGCCTGATGTCGATGAATCCGCTCGGCATCTTTGATGCACGCGGTGAGAAACCAAATAGCGCAGCCTATCGTGGGACGACTCCTGGCATCACGTACTTGTCACTGGACGCGACGCAGGCTATCCATTTATTGAATGATGCAGGGTTCCGTGCAAATGAAATCGAATGGCGCGTATTGCATGGGCGTCCTTATCTGCTGGCACGCAACGCCGCCAATGCGACACGTTTGATCATCGAAGACGGCGGACGCTATCAAGTGCGGGAACGGTGGAGTGATGCCGAGTTGTTGCAGGCCGCAACGCAATTGATGTATGCACCAATACGCGATCATCAGGTGCTAACACAGTACGACACTTATTACTACGGACGACAGCAGGAAGCGATGATGGGAGCCGCGGAACGACGCCTGCCCGCATTGCGCATACGCTTTGATGAACCGCATCAAACCTGGGTACACCTCGATCCGTTTACAGGTGATGTAGAAAGCAGTTCGGATCAGGCGCAGCGCACAGGACGCTGGTTGTTCAGCTTTTTGCATAGCTGGGATTTGCCAGTGATGCTGCAAGCCGGTGCATGGCGCGACGCGATACTGATACTACTCAGCCTCGGCGGCCTGGCGCTTAGCCTGACCGGCATCGTCATCGGCTGGCGTCGCCTGCGCGTCTGGCTCGGCCAACATCATCGCGCACATTGACATATCAAGCCGCTGGCACAGATAGATCAGTTCGTACAAATCATGGTGTTACTATTACGCAAGTTCTCGTATCAGCTCATAGCAAAGCACGGCAGGATCACAGCCAGTTCACGATAAACCGGTGTCAACAGATTGATATCGGTGATGCGCCAGCATCGAATCCGGGAGGCTTATGACGATAGTTACCGTATTCAACCAGAAAGGCGGGGTGGGTAAAACCACGACAGCCCTGAATCTCGCCGCTGCATTGGCACGGCGCGGTTGCCAACCCTACGGTATCGACCTCGACCCACAAGCCCATTTAAGCGCCATTGCCGGTTTCACCGCGCAATCGGGTGATGACACCATACTCAGCATGTTCCAGCGCGATCGGCCATTGAAGGAGCTGGTACAACGTTCATCGACCAGTAGCCTGGGTCTGATCCCGTCACATATGGAATTGTCCAAGGTGGATACCTTGTTCGGCAAAGGCTATGACGTCGTCAATCGACTCAATGCCAACCTGCGGGCAGAAAAATTCAACACAGAAAACACACCGGTGATGATTGATTGCTGCCCGCTGATAGGGGTGCTGTCACTCAATGCGATTTTTGCGTGCGACTGCATCATCGTGCCGGTATCGGCCGATCATTTGTCCGCCAAGGGTGCGATGCAAATCGAAAAAACCCTGCGCGCGCTGGAGCCCGTACTAAAACGACGCGTGAACCGTCGCTACCTGCTGACGCGCTTCGACGGGCGACGCAGTATGGCGTGGGAAGTACTTAAAGTGCTGGAAGAGAAATTCGGTGCCGATGTATGTCGCACACGCATCGCAGAGAACGTCAGTCTCGCGGAAAGTCCTGCTCACAATAAAACGATATTCGAACATGCGCCCAACAGTCGCGGCGCTCAGGACTATGAAACCTTGCTCGATGAATTACTGGCTGACGGCTTTATCCAGCAACCGGCATTAACGCGAGATGAGCGAGAGGATATCGTCAACTGAGTGCGCAATGCCGGGACGCTGCACCGCACCTTTGATATCACAACGCAGTATTTCGCAATGCCGATACATCTGTCGTAGCTTGCGCTCCGCATCACTACGATCCATACCGCCGATAACGATGCTTTCCAGCCTTTGGCCTTCGCGCGTTTTCACAGAAAAATCATATTTCAACATGAGCACCTCCTCTACACTGCACAAATGGAGCAGTCCGCATTGCGCTATAAAGGGGCGCAACGAATTGGCAGATTAGCACGCGTTAACAAATTTGGTTGCCAAAACGTAACACCAGGCAATAAAAATGGGCTTATTTTGTGCAAAAAAGCCACTAACTACGCCTAAAACCCCGATTTACAGCCCGCCACCGCCAAAAAGTCTTACGAAAAGCTTAACTGGAGGAAATCCATAGCAAATATCACGCCATCGTCCTGCTTTTAGATCGGCTATGCTGATGACGCAACCTTTGTAGTGAAGCCTGGTCACAAAAGACCTTACCCTCATTTTTCCAAGGACTTGTCATGCGCATAGATATATATCGAAGAGCTGAAAATGCAGGCCACTTTTCTTACCTCGCTGTACCTGAAGGTAAGCTGCTACCGGAAGAAGTCGTCAACACTGACTGGGAACCAACCGACCGCAGCGTCGACTTGGCAGATGATGCGAAACACCTGGCGGATTTTGCGATTGATGATCCTTTCGAACAAATCAATGCCAAAGGGTATGCCATCACCAGTGTAAAAAATCTCGCGAACGAACCACCGCGCTAAAAATAAAAGAATACTGAAACCGGACCGGTGACCCGGCCTGGTTATAGATCAGCCCCTGCCGCGGAATATCACTTCCCCGCTGATCTTAGAGTTGATATAAGCTATCCCGCCCGGCATGTACCGGGCGGTTTTCAAATCCAACTTGCGCAGAGGCCTGTATGCATATTCCATCCATCAGCACTCATCTCCTCGCCGCCGCACTCCTACTCACATCCGTCTGCGCATATGCGCAAAACACCGCTCAGCTACGTACTGAATTACTGGCAGAAGGCCTCGACCATCCATGGGCACTCGCCTTCATCGGCAATGGGCGCATCCTGCTGACCGAGCGCTCAGGAGATATGCGCGTGTTCCAGCCTGGCGCGCCACTGTCTGCACCGCTGACTGGCTTACCCAGGATAGAAGTCGGCGGGCAGGGCGGTTTGCTGGATGTCATTACCGATAGCAAATTCTCCGAGAACCGCATGATTTATTTTTGCTATAGCGAAGAAGCAAATGCCCGCACCGGCGGCAGCGGCAACTCAACTGCGCTGGCATCGGCGCGCCTGTCGAGCGATTTGAAAAAACTGGAACAAGTCAAAGTACTGTTCAGCCAGCAACCTAAATTTGCCAGCCGCGCACACTTCGGCTGCCGCATCGTCGAGCGCCCGGACGGCACCCTGTTCCTGACGCTGGGCGATCGTTACAGCCGCATGCAGGATGCGCAGACACTGGACAACCATCACGGCAAAGTCATACGCATACGCAAGGATGGCACTGCACCACCGGACAATCCCTACGTCGGCAAAGCAGGTGCACTGCCGGAGATCTGGAGCATAGGACATCGCAACTCGCAAGGTGCAACGCTGGGTGCAGACGGCAGATTATGGATGCATGAACACGGGCCGCAAGGCGGCGATGAAATCAACCGGCCGGAAGCAGGCAAGAACTACGGCTGGCCCGTTATTACCTACGGTGAAAACTACGGCGGCGGAAAAATCGGTGCCGGGCTAACCGCACAAGCAGGCATGGAGCAACCGCTGTATCAGTGGACACCATCGATAGCACCGTCCGGCATGACTTTCCTGCGCAGCACGCGTTATGGCAAAGCATGGCAGGGCAATCTGTTCGTCGGCTCGCTCAAATTCCGCTACCTGGCGCGACTGGAACTCAAGGATGGCAAAGTCGTGCGCGAAGAACGCCTGCTACCCGATCTGGAACAACGTGTACGCGATGTACGTGAAGGACCGGATGGCTTGCTGTACATCCTGACTGATGAAGGCAACGGGCAACTGATACGCTTGCTGCCGCCGCAATAAAACTGCACGCATCCCCTGAGCACGGCCTTACTCACTTACAATAGCGACTCTATAAATGGAGTTACTATGTTTTCAAGTAAATCGCTGGACGAACTGTTGGCGCAAAAGAAGGTCAGGCTCGCACTCACCGCGCTGTGCACTTACTTCGCAGTCATGGGTGTTTATCAATTACTCACAGGCGTGAACCAGGTGGACTGGTTGCGCGGTGGCGGCAATTTGCTGGTGTGGGGTGGATTTGCGGTGTCAAATGCAATGAAAGCGTATGGCCGTACGCAGCCCGGCATCAACATTCCTATCAATATCGGCGTCGTGCTGGTGGTCGCGAGCTGGATCGTCCGCATGTAAGCTGGGAGTCATCATGCAATTCAGACATTTCAAAGGCGGCATCTACGATTTCGTGTGCGCCGCCAAACTGGAGTCCGATCCGACGGTCACCATGATTGTGTACACGGCTGCCGACGGCTCCTACTGGACACGTCCGGAGAGCGTGTTCTTTGAGAAAATCGAACACAATGGACAGACGGTGCAACGCTTCACGCCCATAGACGAGTAAGTAACCCAGGCTTGCATTTCCACTCGTGGTACAGGGCAGGCTACAATCACTGCACACCGTTACGATTCCCAACCAGCAGGCAGACCGAGAAGAACACGTGTACGCACTGATCATCGAAGATAATCCCGATATCGTCGCCAATCTGTACGGCTTCCTGGAGCCATTGGGTTACACGCTGGATGTCGCACTGAGCGGCACTGCCGGCGTCACCCGCGCCACCAGCGCGCACTACGATGTAATCGTACTCGACCTCGAATTGCCAGGACTGGACGGGGTCGAAGTCTGTCGCCAGTTACGCAAGGAACAACGCCTGGCAACCCCCATCCTGATGCTGACCGCACGCGACACAGTGAAAGACAAACTGGTCGGCTTTGAAGTCGGCGCTGATGATTATCTGGTCAAACCTTTTTCGCTGGTTGAACTGGAAGCCCGGCTCAAAGCACTGGTTCGACGTGCCCGCAATGAAACGGTGGAACACATCCTGGAATTCGGCGAGCTGCGCCTGGACCTTAGCCGCAACGAAGCCACCCGCGCCGGACACAAGCTGGCACTTACACCGACCGGCTATAAATTGCTGGAAGCATTGATGCGCAAAGCACCTGCCTTAATTACAAGAGATGAAATACTGCGCGAGATATGGGGTGACGATCCGCCGGACAGCGATGCCTTGCGTACTCACATTCATGCACTGCGCCAGGCGATGGATAGATCTTTTGCCCAACCCATGTTGCGTACCCTGCCGGGTAGCGGTTATCGCCTGATCAATAACGATGAAAGCTAGTCAATCACTCAAGAACCGTATAGCCGGTTCCTTCGTCTTGCTCGCTTTCGTACTATGCAGCTTCTTTACGCTGGCTGCCTATACTGCGGTCGAGCTGGCCGAGTCACAACTGATAGATCATAACCTGGATAAGCTGGCGACCAATCTGATTACCCAGCACATCAACAAGATCACGTTGGAGTTACCGCCGGATATCAGCTTCTACGTCAACGAAGAAATCCCGCCAACCTTCCGTAACCTGCCAGTCGGCATACATGAAATAGAAACCGGCGAAACCGAAGCGCATCTGGTGGTACGCAAGGTCGGCGATCAACATTTCGTGGTGGTCGATGACACCAGCGACTTTGAAGAAACGGAACTGCTGATCTTTATCTCACTGGGCGTTGGTTTCGTCACCAGCATCCTGCTTTCGATCGCATTGGGCGTGACCTCGGCCAAACGTCTGGTGGCACCGGTGACGGCATTGGCCGAAGCAGTCGAACGCAACGACGCACCCGGTGATCTGCCGTCGCTGGATAAAGAAAACGAGATAGGCATCCTGGCGCGTGCATTTGCCAAACGCACCGATGAATTGCAGCGCTTCCTTGCGGATGAAAAATTGTTTACAGGCGATGTCAGCCATGAACTGCGCACACCGCTGACCATCATGCTGGGCGCTTCCGAGCTTTTGAAAACGAAACTGGCCAATGCACCGGATGAGCTGGAGGTGGCCGAACGCATACGTCGCGTCGCGAGCGAAGCTTCTGAGCGGGTTGGTGCCTTGCTGCTGCTATCCCAGTCGCCGGATATGCTGGGTGGTTCACAGCTGTCGCTGACGCACCTGATAGACCGTGAGATCGAGCGCTGCCAGCAAATCCTGGGCGATAAGCCAGTCACACTGCAGTTCCATGCCGCACAGGATGTCTGGGTCCATGCCCGCACTGAACTGGCCGGGATCGCGATAGGCAACCTGCTGCGCAATGCCTGCCAATACACGGAACAAGGCACGGTCCAGGTCTGGCTGACCCCTGATGATTTAACAATTGAAGATGACGGCCCCGGCATTCCGGAAAATGTACGTACGCGTTTGTTCGATCGCTTCGTTCGTGGACACGACAATCAGCACGTCGGTTCCGGCCTGGGACTGGCAATTGTTAAACGGGTCATCGATCACATGGGCTGGGACATACGCTACGAAACACCTATCGGTGGCGGTAGTCGTTTCATTGTTACATTTGCAAGCGCTCTTCAATAACCAAATAACAACCTGATGTAATCAGCAAGCATTTCCTGGTCTTAACGCGGCATTAACGGCGCTCTCGATAGCGTAGCGGCTTCATTCCTTGAAGTCGGTGCTCGCCTTGAAACTTCCTCTAGCTGCCGGTACTCCCGGTGCAGTATTAGAAATCCGTGGCCCTCGCTCTTACGTTAGCGCGTTCTTTAGCCGCCTGCCTGCAATCCGGGTCGAATGGCTGGCCATACTCGCGAGCCTGTTCTTCTCGTTGAGCTGCAATTATTTATTCTTCGCTGCCGCACTAGCCAACCGTGACTGGAGCAGCCCGTCTTCGTGGTTATTTGGTGCGGGCCTGTTTGTTTCCATCACCGCACTGCAAGCGATCGGTCTATTGGTGCTGCTGAATCGCTGGACCAGCAAACCTTTGCTGACGGTACTGTTCCTCGTGACCGCAGCGGCTACCTACTATATGAATAAGTACACCGTGTTCTTCAACACGGAAATGGTCAGGAACATCCTGCGTACCGACGTCAAGGAAGCGAGCGAACTATTCTCGTTTAATTTCTGCGTACACATGCTGGTCTTTGGCATCCTGCCTAGCGTACTGGTATGGAAGCTCCGTCTGCGCACCACGCCTCTGCGTCGCGCGATCCCGATCCGCCTCTTATATATAGTCGGCGCTATCGTGGTCGCGGCTGGTTCGACCATGCTGATCTTCCAGGATTTCTCTTCATTGATGCGCAATCAAAAAGAAGTCCGCTTCCTGATCACACCTAGCAATTACCTGTTTTCCCTGTCACGTGTAGTCGCTGCGGATACCGCCCAGGCCAATACCCCACGGATCAAAATCAGCGATGATGCCAAACTGGCTGCAGGCTGGGGTGGTCGCACCAAACCAATGCTGTTTGTACTGGTCGTCGGAGAAACCACACGCGCTGCCAACTGGGGCCTGAACGGTTACGAACACCAGACCACGCCACAGCTCAGCAAGCTGGACGTCGTCAATTTCCCGCACGCGACTTCATGCGGCACCAATACCGAAGTCTCGGTACCTTGCATGTTCTCCATCTATGGCCGTCACGACTATGACGAAGCAAAGATACGCGGCCATGAATCGCTGCTGCACATCATAGACAAAGTCGGCATCAACACCGTGTGGCGCGACAATCAATCTGGTTGCAAAGGAGTGTGTGACGGACTGGAAGAACAAATGCTGGGTGCCAGCAAGGATCCGAAGCTGTGCGACGGCGAACGCTGCCTGGATGAGATCATGCTGGAAAATATGGATGGCGTGATACAGAAAGCCAAGAACGGCAATCTCTTCGTCGTCATGCATCAACTCGGCAATCACGGTCCGGCCTACTACCGTCGCTATCCGGCGGCGATGCGTACCTTCACGCCGACTTGCGATACCTCAGACCTGAGCAAATGCACACGCGAACAGATTACCAATAGCTACGACAACGGCGTGCTCTACACCGATCACTTCCTGGCCAAAACGATAGCCTTCCTGAAAACGCAAAGTGATTCGTATGACACCGCGATGCTGTATCTGTCCGACCATGGCGAATCGCTGGGTGAACGTGGCATCTACCTGCATGGTTTGCCATATTCGATCGCACCAAAAGAGCAGACTGAAGTGCCTATGGTGATGTGGATGTCATCCGGCTTTGCATCCAGCTTCGGCGTCAACAAGGACTGCATGCAACGTCGCGCCGGTAATGCAGTCAGCCAGGACAATCTGTTCCACTCGATACTCGGTATGCTGCAAATCGAATCCAAGTACTACGATAAAGCCCTGGATATGACTGCAGGCTGCCGTATCTGAACGATCAGCTAATCTGGTGGGCGACTATTATGCCGCCGACCAGGAAACCGGTCGGTGCCAGCAAGCGCTTCTTGCTGCCCGGCCGGTTCTCTACCCAGCGGAACAACAAAGCACCACCGCCTATGCTGATGCATACCGCGATCAGCATGCCGATAATGTTAGCAATCGGCTGCTGCGGGAAGAAGTGAAAGAACACTGCATTCACGAGCATGCACAAAGGGAAATGTATCAGGAAGACTGAATACGAAATGCGCCCGAGGTAAGTCAGGAAGCCCGGCATCATCCAGCGCTCCAATGCACCAGATTGACGCGCCACACCCAACAGCAGCATCACGCAACCCGCCACCAGGATGCGGCCACGGAACTCCACCAGCAACGCGGCCAATACCACCGCGCACAGTACGGCCAGCCATGCCATGCCCTTAGGTCGGCGCGTCGCCCAGTATGCCAATGCACCGAGGCCATAAGAGCCAAAGAAATACAGGGCGGTTTCGTCCAGTCCCTGATTACGGTTAAACACAAATAGCGAAGCCAGCGTCAGCAACGTGATGAACAGTGGTCCGAGTATGCTCAGGCGCGGATAGTGCGCTTCGATTTTCCCTGCCAGCCACAAGAGCAGGGCAGCCAATGCAAACAACTGAAAATCGATGGCGACATACCAGACCCCTGCCGACAGCGCTTCCTGGTCCAGCAAATCCTGCAACAGGAAAATATGCGGCAACAATTGTGCAAAGCTGGGTGCATCCGGAATCGAATCATTGCTTACCCACTCACGTGCCAGCGCGGCGCACACAATGGCAAACACCAACGCCACCAGGTAGGGGATGACCAGACGCAGATAGCGCTGGTAAATCGCATTCAGCGGACGACTCACAGTGGCCGCACCTTCCGGTGCAAATTTGGTCGCCAGCAGGAAACCGGCGATCACAAAGAAGGCTTGCACTGCCATCCGGCCATATTGATACAGCAGGTCTATCACAGTTGGCATGAGCGGATAAGCGATATCCGACATAGGACCGTAAAACGCGAGGTGATGAAAAACAATCAATAAGCAGGCAACGGCCTTGAGTGCATCGACGCAAGGCATTCTTGAAACAGTGGACATGAACTCTGACTTGGTGGAATTTAATCTTGGTGCAGGCGCGCCATCCGGGGATGGGCGACGGGCAGCGGAAAAGCGCCGCAAGGGCGCAAGTCTACACGCTGTGAGGCTTTTTTGCAGCGGAGCCTGGTCTCACAGCGGCAGCGGAAGCCAATACCAACTATGATATGCACCCCGGTAGCCAACCATAAAAGATTGCAGATGTACAACGAAGACGCAGAACACGACGCCCCTATCAATGAGCCACGCCTGTGGCGCGACAACGGCTGGACCGCGCGCGTCATCAAGAATGAAGATGACGAAGGCTGGGCGGTAGAAATGATCAAGGATGGCGAATCCGAACCGGCGCTGGTCGGACCGTGGACCATGGGACGCGATAAAAAGAATCCGAAACCGCTGGATACACCCGCGTTCCACACCCTGGTCAAAACTGCATCCGAAGTCTTGCGCCGCCACGAACAACAATTGCACGCAGACCTGCACAAGAGCGTGATCATCAACACGGCGACCGCCAGCATCACGGTAAAACTCGATATCGTGCCGGATGAAGATGATCCTTATGCGACCTTGAGCGCGGTCGACGAGGACGGTGAACCGATCGCCGAGGTACGCGTCGCACCCCACTTTAAATTGACGCGCAGCAGTGCGGCGGACTGGATCGCAGCGGAATACCGCAGGCCACGCTAAGGCCGGATAGAGAGCTACCGAGGGGAAGGATTACAGGCGGCTATACAAGCGCTGAAATTCTTCTTCCAGCGTATTTTTAGGCAGGCTGCTATTGCCACGGCCATACCAGTAACGTGCATTGCCGAGGTCGCCTTCAACCCGGTGCAGATAGCCGTGGATCTGACACGAGAACTCATCCGAGTGCACTTGTACCAAAGCATGTGCTTCTTCCCAGTTTCCCGCTTTTTCCAGATCCAGCACTTTTTTGTGATCGCAAGCCATTTCAATTCTTTCCTGTTGTTTCATGTTCCGGTCCGTAACGCTCCAGTTCAAAGGCCTCCGCATACGCTGCGTTAAGACCTGACCCGGTACGACGATTCACGGCCAGCACGCGCTCATCAAAACCTTGCGCGCGTGTATTCAAATTCCGTTGATGCTGTGATGCATGCAAACGCAGCAACTCAGCCTTCCACTCTGCATCCGCTGTGCCAAACGGCGTGTACAAATCCGTGCGCATCGCCACTGTCTTGGCATCCTGATTCAGTACTGCCCACAGCTTCCATTGCTCGGCCAAGGCAACAGCGCGAAACAAGGCATACGTACGCTGGTGCGTGACATTGCTGTCATTACCATGCGGCATGAAGACCAGGTCGGGCTGACGTGCCGCCAGGTAATCACGTATGCATCGCTGATTCACCTCATCCAGTCGCGGATTACCTTTTTCATCCGGTGGCAGGCGCAGGAAACTCAATCGCTCCGGCGGCAAACCAAAGAATGCGCAACTCGCCGCCTGTTCCTTTTCACGCAAAGCCGCCTTGTCATCAGCAGTATACGCTTCACCGTAACCATCTTCCACACCGCTGGCACCGGTCGTCAGCACCGCCAGATGTATGGCGTCGCCACGCTGATGGAAATAACGCAGCGTGATAGCAATCGCATCGAAGTCATCCGGATGCGGTGCCAGCACCACCAGTGTCAGTGGCGCTGGCAACACTAACTGCGCTAACTGTAGTGGACGTTCAGCAGGCAAGTGCAACATCAATGTTTCTCCGTACCCAGTTGCTCTGCAGGCTTGGCTACGTCATGCGCATCGTGATGCGTCATCCCGCGCGCCTTGCGCATCATGCGCTTCAGCCAGTGCTCCAGATCATCGATATAAGTAAACACCGCAGGCACCACCAGCAGACTCAACAGCGTCGACGTAATCAAACCACCGATCACGGTAATCGCCATCGGCGAGCGGAAGCTGGGATCGGCACCCCAGCCCAGCGCCAGCGGCATCATGCCTGCACCCATCGCGATCGTCGTCATGATAATCGGACGACTACGCTTATGACAGGCGTCAACCAATGCATCGAAGCGATTCATCCCTTGCTGGCGCGCCATGATGGCGTAGTCGACCAGCAGAATCGAGTTCTTGGTCACGATACCCATCAGCATGATCAGGCCGATCATCGACGGCATCGATAAGGCACGGCCAGTGATCAGCAGCGCGACAAAAGCACCACCGATGGAAAGTGGCAGGGCAGCCAGAATCGTGATCGGTTGCATGAAGTCCTTGAACAGCAGAACCAGCACGCAGTAGATACACAAGACACCAATCGCCATCGCCAGGCCAAAGCTGTTGAACAACAGCATCATCTCTTGTGCATCACCCAGTTCCGCGATCTTCACCGCAGGCGGCAAATTGCGCATGGATGGCAAGGCACGTGCTTCGGTATTCAATTCGCCCAACGAGCGTGAACCGAGTTCCACATCCAGCGTGACGTTACGGCTGCGATTCAGCCTATCGATCTGCGCCGGACCGCTATCCATATAGACAGACGCCACATTACCCAGCATCACCGGGCCATTGCGGCCTGGTACTGTCAGGCGCTCGATTGCAGCCAGGTCGGCACGCATATTGTCCGGCAACTTGACGCGTATCGGCACCTGGCGTTCGGACAGATTCATCTTCGGTAGATTCATATCATAATCACCGGCCGTCGCCACGCGCACTGTTTCACCGATGGCTGAGGTAGTCACGCCGAGATCACCGGCACGTGCCGGATCCGGACGCACGATGATTTCCGGACGCACCAGCGAGGCGCTGGAAGTCACATTACCTATGCCTTTCAGGCCACGCAGTTCACGTTCCACTTTCTTCGCTGCTTCCGACAAGGCCAATGGATCTTCACTGCGCAAGACCAGTTGCATCTTGACGCCGGTATCCGGTGTGCCGACAGTAAAACGTGCACCAGGAATGTTCGCTATGCGCTCACGTATCTTGGCTTCGATATCCGAGATCTTTTCCTTGCGCTCGCTGCGATGTACGGTCGTCAGCGTCATCACGGCACGACGTGCTTCCGCCGATGCGCCCGGTGCAAATGCATCACCGCTGGAACCGCCACCTATCGAGCTGAAAATGCTGATGATGTTTTTATCCTGCGCCACCGCCAGACGTACCCGCTCGGTGACCGCCATCGTTTCCTTCAGCGTACTACCCGGCGGCAATTCAATATTGATTTGCGTCTGTGCACGATCAGTAGGCGGCACGAAGCCGGTCGGCAGCAAAGGCACCAGCATGATGGAACCGATAAAAAACACACCGGAAGCAATCGCGGTTTTCAGGCGGTTGGTCAGACACCAGCGCATTACTTTGATGTAACGCTGCATCAGCCAGCCATCTTCCTGCTCTTTGTGCTTCTTCGGCTTCAGGATGTAAGCCGCCATCATAGGTGTCAGCAATCGTGCGACGACCAGCGAGGCCAGTACCGCCAGCACCGCTGTCCAGCCAAACTGCTTGAAGAACAGACCCGGAATACCCGCCATGAATGCAGTCGGCAGGAACACGGCAACCAGTGCAAAGGTCGTCGCGATCACCGCCATACCAATTTCATCAGCGGCTTCCATCGCTGCCTGCATAGGCGTCTTGCCCATGCTCAGGTGGCGTTCGATATTTTCAATTTCCACAATCGCATCATCGACCAGCACACCCACCACCAGCGCCAGCGATAGCAGGGTCACCATATTCAGCGTGTAGCCGAAGTAAGCAAGGCCGAGGAAAGTCGGGATCACGGATAAAGGCAAAGCGGCAGATGCCACCAGCGTCGCACGCCAGTCACGCAGGAACCACCACACCACCAGCACAGCCAGCAATGCGCCTTCGTACAGCAAGGACATGGAACCATCAAAGTCTTCCTTGATCGGCTTGGCGTTATCGATGGCTTCCTTGAAGACGATATTGCTATTGTTCTTTTGCAGTTCGGCTACCGCTTCTTTCGCGCCTTTGGCGACAGCCAGTTCACTCGCGCCCTTGGTACGGAATACTTCGAAACCGACCACAGTCCGGCCATCCTGCGATGCCGAGGTACGGCGCTCAGCGATGGTATCCGTCACGGTTGCCACCTGCTCCAGGCGGATGTGATGACCATCGGTCAGCGGGATATCCATCTTCGACAATTCGGCAGCGGTCTTCACGGTCGCGATGGTACGCACTGCTTGCTCCGCACCACTGACATCGCCACGTCCACCCGGTGCTTCCTGCTGTACCTGACGCAAACGACGCGAGACATCAACCGCCGCCACATTCAGCGCTGACATCTTGGCCGGATCAAGTTCTATCCGGACTTCACGCGTCACGCCGCCGACACGTTTGACCGAACCGACACCAGGCACCGCCAGCAAACGTTTGGAGACCGTGTTGTCCACGAACCAGCTGAGTTCCTGTTCATCGACGAAGCTGCCCGGAGCAGCTGCTGCGGTGAAGGTAGTGATCACTCGTCCGGCGGTAGATACCTTGGTAACCGACGGATCGCGCAAATCGGCAGGCATGTCTGCACGTACCAATGCGACTGCATCGCGCACATCATTGACTGCGTCTGAAATATTTTTTTCCAGGATGAACTCCACCGTCACGGTGACCGTGCCGTCGAGTACCTTGGTATAGATATTTTTAATGCCTTGCAGCGTTGCAACCGAGTTCTCTATCTTGCGCGCCACTTCCGTTTCCAGCTGCGCCGGTGCAGCACCAGGCAAGGAAGCGTTGACGATGACGATAGGCAGTTCGATATCAGGGAAGTCCTGTACCGCACTCGATTTGAACGCGAGCAAGCCTCCGAGTCCCAGCAAAAAGAACAACATAATTGCCGGGATCGGGTTCTTGATGGAAAGCGAGGAAAAATTCACGCGTGCTCCTATTTGGTCGCAGCGGTCGCGCCCACTGGCGGCGTCGCTACTTTTTGTTCTTTAGTGCTGTCTGCGGTTGCAGGCGTATCCACGACGACTTTCACCAGATCGCCATCGTTCAGGAAGCCTGCGCCATTAGCCACCAGCACTGCATCCGTCGGCACACCGGAGATGATCTCGATGCGATCCGCCAAACGACGTCCCGGCTGCACCTTGATCTGCGTCACACGGTTATCCGGATTCATGCGAAACACATAGCTGAAGCCGTCGCGTATCACGATGGTCTGCTGCGGTACCGTCACCGCGGTCGAGTTGCCCAGATCAAACTGACCTGTCGCAAACATACCGGCACGTACCGGCGCCACATCCGCTGCGGTTGGCGCGAGATCGACATACACTAGCGCCGCGCGATTCTGTGCATCCACGGTCGGCGCAATCATGCGCACCTTGCCTTTGACTTGTGTGCCGTTGGCAGCGGTAATCAGAGCGACTGTGCCGGTTTTAATACGGCCAAGCTCAGCCGACGTCACTTCTGCACGCCACTCCAGGCGTCCTTGTCGTATCAGGCGGAACAATTCGGTACCGGCGCTGACGACGGCACCCACCGTCGCGCTGCGTGCAGAAATCACACCATCATCCGATGCCACAACCTGGGTCTGCGACAAGCGGACTTCCTGCACTGCCAGCAATGCTTTCGCTGCTTCAGCCTTGGCCTTGGCGGTTTGCTCGGTGGTCAGGTATTGGTTGATCTGTTGCGTGCTCAACGCACCAGTGGTTTCCAGTGTGCGTGCACGCTCTGCATTGTTCTTCGCATCAGCCGCATTTGCTTCGGCTTCCATCAGGCTGGCACGTGCTTGCGCCAACTCGGCGTTCACTGATGCAACCGAGAAGGTCGCCAGTACCTGACCGCGCTTCACGACGTCACCGACGTTGACCCGCACATCGGTCAGCTTCAGGCCGTTCGACTCACTGCCTATGATGGCTTCCTGCCACGCCGTCACGGTGCCGTTCGCCGTCAGGTAAATCGGCAGGCTGGCTTGTGATGGCTGGACGGTGGTCACCGCCAATGCCGGTTTAGGGCCGGTTTCGTCTTTCTTCTTCGCGTCGGATTTACCTCCACCGACTACGAGTACTATCCCTGCCAGCACCAATACGGCGACCACAGCGATAACGATGGTTTTTTTGTTGAAACGTTTCATGTATGCGTCCGTCAATTAAATTCAGGATGGTTTTATTTCGTTGTTGTGGCGGCCGTACTTTGCGGATTAACCCAGCCACCGCCAGCAGCGCGGTACAAGGCGATCCAAGCCGACATGCGCTCACGCTCCAGCGTGGTGGCGTTCAGTTCTGCGGCAAGACGGGTACGACGTAAATCTTCGAGGTCGATCAGGCTGGCCAGTCCGTTCTGATACAGGCTTTGTGTGCCGTTGAACGAAGCGCGATAACCCTCAACCGCGATGCGTGCATCTTCACTACGCGACGCAGTGCTCTGTAGATTGACCAGCGCTTCTTCCACTTCGCGCACTGCCTGCCGCACGCTGGCACGGTAAGCAACGACCGCCTCTTCATAGCGCGCCTTGGCTGCTTCCACATTCGCCACCCGCGTACCACCGTCAAAGATAGGCAAAGACAAAGAGAGTGGACCTACTGACCAGGTTTCCATATTGGTGGTCGTGCCACCCGAGCGGAAACTACCAGCGCCGATCGAACCACTCAGCGTCAGGCGCGGATAACGTTGTGCTTGTGCGTTACCGACTTCAGCACTGGCAGCTGCGACTTCACGTTCGGCGATGAATACGTCCGGGCGCTGCGACAAGGTTTGCGCTGGCAGGCTGTCGATATTCAGTACCGTTGCATCGACCGATGGCGCAGTGCTATCGGCCAACTTGCGACGCAAGACCGGTTCATCCATCGCAGTGAGGTAAACCAAAGCCTTGACGTCCAGATCGCACAGGGCGCTTTGCTGAGTTGCACGACCCTGGCCTTCCGCTGCGCTGGCGCGTGCCAATGCTGCGGTGGCCGGTGCCTGGAAACCTGCTTTCGCGCTCAGCTCCGACAAACGTGCTGTTTCCGCGCGTGAATCTGCATCCGCACGGGTCACGATCTCCAGCTTATTGCAGGTACGCAGACTGTAGTAACGATTCGCGACTTCTGCTGCGACCGAAACACGTGCGTCGTGCCAGTTCGCCTGCGCACCTTGCAGACGTGCTTGTGCTGCACGCGCAGTCGCACGATTCGCACCAAACAGGTCTATTTCCCACGAGGGCTGCAAAGCTGCTTGCGAAGTGGTTCCCAATGGCAGCGGTGGTTGTGAGTTAGTACGCTGCACACTCGCCGTGACATCCAGCTTGGGGCCCAGCGCTGCACCAGCAGATACACTGGTCGCACGCGATTGCTCTATGCGCGATACCGCAGTTGCCACGGTTGGGCTAACCGCTTGTGCCGACTGGATCAACTCGACCAGCAGCGGATCGTTCTGCTGCTCCCACCATTTTGACAAATCGGTGAGAGTACCGTGATGCGGCAGGTTCTCGACTTCAGGTGCAGCAGCAACCGATTTGACTGGCAGCGGTGCAAACCATTTGTTCGGTGTTTGCACGCTAACGCTATCCGGCGGTGCAGTCAGTGCGCAACCAGCGAGCCAGATAGGCAAGCTCAGGCAGGCAAGTAATTTTGTGTTCTTCATGATTTTTTCTTACTGATCAACGCACGACGACGTTGCGCTTCAAACTCGGTCATTGCTTCGGCATAGGCGGTGATTCTCTCAGCCCATTCATCAATTTGAGCAGGGCTCGCCATCAAATTAGGACGAATCGCATCGATCACATCGCGTGCAATATACATTTGCAGTGGCAGGCCGACGATGGAGAAAGCGAGTCTGTGGATTTCATCATCGGCTTCTTTTACTTCCAGATACCGCGCCAGCATTGCTACCATCGCTGCATGTGCAGGCTTGATGTTGTTATCGATATCCTCGGCCCATAAACCTGTGGGCTCCAGCATTTCGCGGAAATGCAGACGCACGCATAGCTGCACCAGATCACCCTGCTTCAATGGCTCGAGGAAACCGGCAAAGAAACCCCGCAACGATTCACGCAAAGTCATATCCTGCTCAACCAACATCATGAAGTCACAGGGATTGCCCATAGGCTCAGTAAAAACCGCGCGATACAAACCCGCTTTATCACCAAAGTAGTATTTGATCGCGGCGATATTCACGCCCGCGGTCTGGGCGATGTCACGCGTCGAAGTTTTGCTGAAGCCTTTATCGGCGAACAAGCGCAAAGCTGCCAGCAGCAAGCGCGCACGCGCTTCGGCACCATCGGAACGCTGCTTACGCGCGTCACCATCGACGGAAGAAGACTCGGCACCTTGCTGGGCGGCTGGGGGAGGGGTTTTATGGTCGGCAGAATTCATGCCTCGCATTAGAACACATAAATCAAACGTTTGATTTAATTAAATCGTTTGATTGTGTTTATTTGAGAAGAATGGTTGCCAAACAGGAATTGCTCCGGAGAGCAGGACACGCTATCTGCATGCCGTGCGCCCGGATGCAAGACTTAGCGGGTGCTATCTGCGCGGACAGGGAGGAAAGTAATCATCAGGGCAGACAATGACAAAATGCCGAGTAATACCGCAGCAAAATCCGGTTTCATGGCAAACCAGCCTATGGAGGAAATAATTCCCCCGGTAGATAAAAGCTTGGCAATAGATAACATCGTGTCCCCCTGTCTCAATCTGGCAGATCCGGCATTTCTGGATCAGATGCCAATGTAGCCAAGATGGGTTCGGGAAACTATAGGATTAACAGCCGACTACGTGTCAGCGCAGTCCTACGTAGCCAACAGCTGTTAATCAGGAACGGCGGGCCTTCCTCGGCAATGTGCGCACTTTCGGTACATGCTTCTTTTCCCACTCCGCCAGCGCGGCGCGATACTTCTCCATTTCGAGTTCATACAAATCGAAGATACAGGGCTCGCAACCGCTATGACAGCACTCGTCGTTATCGGGACGTACGGGCGGAACTGGCGCAGTCGTATCGCTGGTTTTACTCATAGACCTCGTTAGCGGATTCCGGAAAATCGCGGAAATAAATTCGCACTCGTGTTTTCTTTAATATACTGCGGACTCTGATGTCGGGGCGTAGCACGCTTCGAGCTATCCACCCACGCATACAGCGCCGTCAAACTGCGCATATCTAAATATAGCCCACTGCGCATGAATGACACGTTTACGATTTTCGGTCTGGTCGACACCACCGCGCTGGAACTGGTTTCCTTTGCGCTAGCGCTATGCATGGTATTGCTCAACATCCGTCAATCACCTTGGGCATGGTTATTCTCCATCATATCCGCCGCGACGTACGCAGTCGTGTTCTACGACAGCAAGATATATGGCGACATGTCGCTACAATTCTTTTTCATCGCAGTCTCGCTGTGGGGCTGGTATCAATGGCTGTTTGGCGGCACCACGCATCACGGCATCCAGGTGTCACGTATGGCGCCACGTTCCTGGCTGTATTCAGCAGCGGCATGGCTGGTCGGCTTCTTCGCCATTGCCGCCTTCCTGCGCATGTTCACCGATACCGATGTTCCGCACATAGACGCCTTCCTCACTGCAGGTAGCCTGGTCGGTCAAATCCTGCTCTCGCGCAAGAAGCTGGAGAACTGGTACGCATGGATAGTGATCGACCTGATCTACATCGCCTTGTATCTGCATAAAAACCTCTACCTCACCGCACTGCTGTTTGCGATCTTTGCCGTGTTGGCGGTAGTCGGCTTGCGTGCATGGGCGAAATCGCTGCGTGAACAGGAGCCGCAGCAATGACCAGCCCGGTACGGCGTATCGCATTACTCGGCGCAGAATCGACCGGCAAATCGACACTGGCTGCGGCATTGGCAGATCACTACCAGACCGTCTGGGTGCCTGAGTATCTGCGTGAATTTGTGGAAGTGAATAAACGCACGCCGCAAGCACACGAGCAGATACTGATTGCGCAAACCCAGATCGCGCGGGAAGACTTGGCCATTGAGCAAGCAAATCGCTATCTGTTCTGTGACACCACGCCGTTGATGACGGCGCTCTATAGCGAATTCTATTTTGGTGCAGCTGATGCGGCACTCATGGAGTTGGCGCGTGAACATCGCTATGAGTGCACCATCGTGGCTGAACCGAGTAATCCTTGGGTTGCTGATGGATTGCAGCGGGAATCGGATAGTGTGCGGCAGGAGGTGCACAGGCGTTTGCTGCGGCAATTAGATAGCGAACGGATAGCCTATTTGCTGGTTGCCGGGGATACTGAAGAGCGGGTGAAGCAAGTTGCTGCTTACTTATTAACACAGAGCTAGCTTTGCCGTACATGCGTAACGAGCAAAGAGGCTGTAGATCTTGTCCACTATGACGATGCCGTTTGTGCGGGACAGAAAATGGAAAAAGAAGTGGATGTGTTTGAGGTGTCGCAGAGAATTTACGGAACACTGTTCCGCGCCTGCGTAACGGTATCCGCTTGCAAGCGGATACGCGCCCTGCAAGGGCAGCGAGTTTCATCCACGTCCCATTTTTGTCCCGCACAAACGGAAACCCCGCAGGGGCAGCGGTGCCGTGGTCGCCTTTCTTTGCTCACTTTCTTTGGCGAAGCAAAGAAAGTGAGTGGCCGCCGGGCCACCCCCGGCAACCCCACTCTCTACGGAGAGAGAGCCGAATCAGCAACAATCAATACACAAACCAAGCACCCAATAAAAAATGCCACCGGAGCTACGGTGGCATTTTTAAAATCAAACAAGCCGAATCAGAAATCCACTTGTGCCGACAATCTGGCCAAACGCGGGGCACCTGGAATCAGATAGCCACCAAACGCATTCGCTGCATCACCCCAGTAGAATTTATTAAAGACATTATCGATGCCAAAGCGGAAGGTAGTCGTCTTGCCGCTGATCTTAGTCGCATAACGCGCACCCACGTTCAGGACGTGATAGCCATCGACTCGTTTGTTCAAAGCAGCGATCTCACTATTCGGTGCAAACACCTTGCTGGTCGAATAAATCCAGGTCGCATTCAACTTGACTGCTGGCATCTGTGGCAACGCATAGTCTACATATACCGCTGACTTGAACTTAGGCACATTACCAACGCGCTTGCCTTCGACATTCGCGTCACCGGTACCTTCCATATTTGCCTGCAATGCCGTAAAGCTCGCACCCAACATCAAGTTACGCGTCGCACGTCCTTGTGCCGCCAACTCCAGACCTCGATGAACCTGCTTGCCCGCGACTACATACAAAGAAGCTGGGTTCAGATACTCGTTATCGCGTTTGATCTGGAACAATGCAGCAGACACGCTGATGTCCGCTGTAAGGTCGGTCTTGATCCCAACTTCCACCTGCTTGGATTTATTCGGATCCAATACAGATTCGGCATTCGTATTACCGGATGGAATTTCCCCTCCCGGTTCCAGCCCTTGCGAGTAGGATGCATACAAAGAGAGATTTGCTTTGGGGCTATAAACTAAAGCGACGTTCGGCAATATGTAGTCACCGTCCGTATTTCTGATGTTCGCACCATCTTTATCAAACTGAACCCGCTTCAGTTTCGTGTAACGCAGACCTGCGTGCAACTTGAATTGATCATTCAAGCTCAAGATGTCTTGCACAAATATCGAACGCTCTTCGTCTTTGCGGCGTAACACAACCGGATTCGTCGGACCAAGTGAGTACGTATAAGGAACGGTGTTATATATGTTGCCGTAACCGACAAAATCAAAAAGATAATCGGCAAAATTATCACGACGATTCAACGTCGAGATACCAGTAGTCAAAGCATGCTTGATTCCACCGGTTGTAAAGTTACCCTGCAACATTGCCTGGGTCGTCATCACCGTTCGTTTGTCATTCTCACGACGCAAATCGTACATGGCAAAATCACCGTTTGCGTTGTAACCAACAAATGGATTGCCACAACCGCTAGGAATGACCATAGGATCTGCGTTGATATTCGCGCAACCGGAGGCCAGTGCCACCGCATCATCACGACGCAGTTCGAATTTGTTTGCCTGCAAAGTGGTACGCCAATTGTCGTTGAGTTCGTATTCAAACTTTATACCGAGATTGTTCGTATCATCCGTTACCGGTCTGCTCCATGGCTGATTATTCAACATGGTTTTGCCGCTCACCCCAGTAGGAATGCGATTATCCGGCCCCAGTAACTGGAAACCCGGCACTGTCAGTTGCGACTTGTGCTGGTAATCCATATCGACCTGCAGCAAAGCTCGCGGGCTGATACGCCAGTCAAACGCACCAGAAACAAAGCGACGATCGCCGTTAGAACCCTTCACATAGGATTTAATGTCTTCCGCTGCTGCATTAATGCGATAACCAAAACGTTTGTCTTCCGAACGGCCACCCAAATCTATTGCGCTATAAATCGTGCCACGTTCGCGCACTTCAAATGTAGCCGAACGCAGTGGTGTGTCGGTTGGCCGCTTCGTTACATAGTTAAGAATGCCGCCCGAAGATGCAGTACCTGCCTGCAAACCCGCCAGGCCCTTCAAGATTTCCAGACGCTCCTTGTTTTCCATCGGGATCGCGGAATGCGCGAGGATGACCATGCCGTCCTTGCGATAGTTCGAGCCCATGTCCAGCGTGAAGCCGCGGATCGCGAACCAGTCGGACAGACCGACCGCGTTATAGGAGTTCTGTACGCTGGCATCGTATTTCACCGCATCGGTTGCGGTACGTATGCTGCGTTCCTGCATCTGTTCAGCAGTGATGACGCTAATGGATGCGGGTGTCTGCAACAAAGGTGTTTCCGTGAAACCGCCAACGCTGGCATTGCGTGCGATACCGTCAGGTGCCGATTCGGAAGTGACGACCACTTCGGGCAAGACGTTTTCAGCAGACTCTGCCATGGCGACAGGCGCAAACGCACAGGCTTGGGCAACAGCCAGGGCAATCAGGGAACGACGGGAATGTGGTGCAGACATGTTTTGTTCAATCAATCGCGTTAGAAAAACCAATGCGCGCGAAGGAATGGACAAAGAAATTGCGTGGACTTTGCGCTTCCCTACGCTGGCATTATCCAGGTCAGGTACGGAGGGTTTTATCTCACCCGAAGACGTTTAACTCTTCAGGACCCCTAGCGTGGCCGAATGGTAACACGAAAGAAGAAGCGGACGGAATGGCATTTTTGCTGCAAGTTGCCGCAAATTTCGCCGATCTTAACCGAGGTCAACAAAACGGCGGGACCTGCCCGCCGGATCGTCAACAGCTGATACGGCTTATTTGACCTTTTTGGTGATCGCCGATGTGCCCTGGCGGATACGCGTAATACCGGAGGTTACAGAGATGGGATCGCTGGCAGGGAAGCTCAGATCCAATGCCGTATCAAGCAATTCGTCCTTCGCTTTTTCCTGCTTGGACGGTTCGCTGTCATGCGGCATTTCTGCCACCGGATCACTGGCAGGAAATGTCGCCTCCAATGCATCGTCCAGCAGCTCTTCGTCATGTGTATGCATTGTTACGTCGGACGGTTTACCTGCAACTGCCTGTTTCGCTTTGGAACTGTGCTCTGTCATGTGAGACTCCTTGCGATGGTAGATAGTGCGCTTAACTATAGGACAACGTGCAACAACACACGTTCAACTGCTGCGCGGATAACGTACTGTCAACACTTGCAACTCTTCGTCACCGGCTGGTGTCTCTAACGATACCGCATCGCCTTCGTGCGCACCCAGCAGGCTTTGCGCGAGTGGTGATAACCAGCTGATTCGCCCTTGCGCCGGATCCAGCTCATCCAGGCCCACGATAGTGACTCGATGCCGTTCACCAGCAGCATTGTCGTATTCCACCGTTGCACCAAAGAATATCTGGTCGCCATCTGCATGCACACTGGCATCGACTATCTCTGCCGTTTCCAGGCGAGTCTGCAAGTAATGGATGCGTGTATCAATTTCGCGTAGCGATGCTTCCGGCGCGGATTCCATATCGGCACTTTCAGCGTCTGCCTGCAAAGCCGCAGGTCGTGCGACATCCAGCAAATGCTGCAATTCTGTTTGCAGTGCGTGATAACCGTCCGGCGTGATGTAGTTCCTGACGCCGACTGGCATCTCCGGCATTGGCGATACCGCATCGTCGTCATTCGTTTCTTTTACAAATGCCTTGTTCATGATCGCACTCCTGCCACTACACATGCATAGACGACTACCTTAGCGCATCCTGGGAGAAACTGCTGTACGTTGCAGCACGAAGGCATCAACGTGGACTAAGGAAGAGTTCCATACGATGTAGCTCTTCGTCCAATGCATTGCGGAAAGCGGCCGCTTTGGGTGCTGGACCTGCCACATAGCCGAATGTAGCTTCCGGTTGACCATCACGCACTGACACATTCGCCCAGCCTATGACCTGATCACGCCAGAGCATGGGCAACGCGTAGTAACCGTACTGGCGTCGGGCTGGCGGCGTATAGGCTTCGAATTTGTAGGTCCAGTCCCAGAGCAAGGCGAAGCGACGCCGATCCCAGACCACCGGATCAAAAGGTGCGAGTAATCGCACACTATCGTCGACAGCATAACGACGTGAACGAGGGTTTTCATCAACGGGCCAGTACCAGGTGGTGCCATCAATACGACAGCTGGCCAGATGCTCACGTGCCAGTCGCAGTGCTGCTTGCGTCTGCGCCGCCAGATGGGGTGCTCCGTAGCCTAGCAAGCGCGCCAGGTAAGTCAGACTGGCGGCTGGCAATGGCGCGTATTTGCGCAGTATCAATTCGAGCAGGGCTGCCGCACGTAGTGCACCGGCCGTGGGGCTATCATCCGCAGGTGGATGCGTCGCCACTTCGTAGACACGTGTACCACTATCGCGTCGCTTCACCCGCAACAGCCCGCGGTAATGCATGCCATCCAGCAATTGCGTGCTGGCATTGCTGGAGCCACCCCAATAGTTTTGCACACGTCCGTGCGCGAAATGTTGTTCGACCTCGCGTGGATGAACCACACCGCGCTCACGCACGAAGGCCAGTACGTCAGCCGCCTTGCGCTGAGTTTCGGCATTCCAGGTTTTCTTAGGCTGGCGTGGATGCATCAGCGCCAGATGTGCACGTGGCAGAAAGCCGTAGTTGACGAAGCAGTCTTCGTCGATCGCGAGACGCGCATAGCGACGCTCCAGATCGCCGGCACGGTAATCCTTGACGCGATGACGCAGCGTCAAATCTTGCGCCCGGGCTGGCGCTCGTATCGGATCTGCCTGTACAAAACCCAGACGCTGGATCGCTGCTGGCAGCGTGGTCGGCCTGAACAAAGTCCGCGCAACCGCGTAGCGACGCAGGTCTTCCAGACTCGGTTGAGTGGACATGGGAGAGTGAAAGTGCTGATGTACTGCGGACTAGAAGTGCACGCCTGTAAGCGCGTGCACTTCAGCATCGGACTTAAACGTCAGACCAGAGTTTGCCGCCAGTCGCCCAGTTTTCACGCTTCACGTCTTCGATGATGATATCGACGGATTCAGCGCTGGAACCCAGAGTCGCGACCGTCGCTTCGGTCACCGCTTTGACGAATGCACGTTTTTGTTCAACGGTACGACCTTCGAATAATTGCACATTGATGGTAGGCATGAGTTTTCCTTTTTAGTTAGTAGTATTAAAACGATTAGTTACGATAAGACGGCGACACTGCATCCAATTTGCGCAGCAGCGCAGGCCATTCGAGTATGCCTTCCGGCGAGCCGTCGCCCAGCAATTCCTTGTAGGTCTTGGCGCAGATTTCTGGGGCCGGTATATTCAGCGGACCGCCGCCGGATTGTGCTTTCAGCTGAAAAGAGCAGGCTTTGTCCAGCGTATCCATCAGCACATAGGCTTCCGCTATCGTGCGACCGCTGATCAGCGTACCGTGGTTACGCAAGAGCATGGCCGGGTAGTCACCCAGGCGTTCTATCAGACGCACCTGCTCCACTGGCGACAGGGCCAGGCCTTCGTAGTCGTGATAACCGATCTGTTGATAGAAGCGCATCGCGTGCTGCGACAAGGGCAACAAGCCCCCTTGTTGCATGCCGATCGCGACCCCATTTTCATTATGCAGATGCATGACGCACATCGCATCTGCGCGTGCTGCATGCACCGCACCGTGGATTGCGAAGCCAGTGACATTCACGCGATAGGTCTGGTCGCCGATGATATTGCCCTGCAAGTCGATCTTCACCAGATTGGATGCGGTGATTTCATCGAAGCGGAAGCCAAAAGGATTGATCAGGAAACGACCTTCTTCGCCCGGTACCGTCGCCGAGATGTGTGTATAGATCAGGTCGTCCCAATTCTTGAGGGCACATAAATGGTAGCAAGCAGCGAGGTCTATGCGGACCTGCCATTCGGCGGCGCTCATGCCTGCGGGTGGAGTTGCTGGGGTAGTCATATCACCTTGCCAAGTATTTGAAGCAAACGACGCCGTACCGGCGTCACCAAGGGTGAAATTATAGAGCCATAGCGTGCAGCCCGCCGATTCCGGCTGAAATCCGTCGATTTCACATCGATTTTTCTTTAAAAACCGGCTTGTCACACCGGAGTCGCAGTAAGACTGCATAATAGTGGATTCGATATCGGCTATGGCTTCGCCTTCTTGATAGCGAAAATAAATTGATTTGCAAAATTAAATCAATTATGCAAATGATGGATACTTGTCTATCATTCGTACTTGTGCAGTAACGAACCCTCTTTTTTTAACCCAACTAAGGAAATACGACATGTCCCTTATTAATACACAGGTCCAGCCATTCAAGACCCAAGCTTTCCACAACGGCAAGTTCATTGAAGTTACCGAACAATCGTTGAAGGGCAAATGGTCCGTGCTGATTTTCATGCCAGCAGCGTTCACATTCAACTGCCCAACCGAAGTTGAAGATGCAGCTGACAGCTATGCAGAATTCCAAAAATTGGGTACCGAAGTTTATATCGTTACAACCGATACCCACTTCTCGCACAAAGTTTGGCACGAAACATCGCCAGCAGTTGGCAAAGCTAAATTCCCATTGGTTGGCGACCCAACTCACCAACTGACCAACGCATTCGGCGTGCACATTCCTGAAGAAGGCCTGTCGCTGCGCGGTACGTTCGTAGTCAATCCAGACGGCGTTATCAAAACCCTGGAAATCCATTCGAACGAAATCGCTCGTGACGTTTCGGAAACTCTGCGCAAGCTGAAAGCTGCTCAATACACAGCTGCTCACCCGAACGAAGTTTGCCCGGCAAAATGGAAAGATGGCGAAAAAACCCTGGCTCCATCGCTGGATCTGGTCGGCAAAATCTAAGTTGTAATTAAGAAGTAGTTGCAAGACTGTCCGGGCCGTGTGGCCCGGACATGCAGGACTTTATTTTTAAACTGAATAGAAAGCAGGGACCATCATGTTAGATGCCAATCTCAAAACCCAATTAGCCGCTTATTTGGAAAAGATCGTGCAACCGATCGAGATCGTTGCGTCACTCGATGGCAGCGACAAATCTCGTGAATTGCAGGAGTTGCTGCAAGAAATCGTCGTGCTGACCGACAAGATCACACTGGTCGAACGCACCGATGACAACGAGCGCAAACCTTCTTTTGTAATCAAGCGCCCGGACGCACACGCAGGCATACAATTCGCCGCGATTCCGATGGGACACGAATTCACTTCTCTGGTCTTGGCCTTGCTGCAAACCGGCGGCCACCCATTGAAACTCGAAGACTCGGTCATTGAACAGATTCGTAACCTGGACGGTGACTACACCTTCGAAACTTATATGTCTTTGTCTTGCCATAACTGCCCGGAAGTTGTGCAGGCGTTCAACGTCATGGCTTTGATCAATCCGCGCATCCGCGCCATCACGATTGATGGTGGTTTGTTCCAGGACGAAGTCAAGGACCGCGAGATCATGGCTGTGCCGACGACCTTCATGAACGGGCAACCGTTCGAGTCTGGTCGCGTCAGCATCGAACAGATCCTGGCCAAGCTCGACACCGGCGGCAACAAACGCAAAGCCGAAGAGCTGAGCGCGAAAGCACCGTATGACGTGCTGATCGTCGGCGGCGGACCTGCAGGTGCAGCAGCAGCGATTTATGCAGCACGCAAAGGCATACGTACTGGTGTAGTCGCTGAACGCTTCGGCGGTCAGGTGCTGGATACGCTGTCGATCGAAAACTTTGTTTCGGTACAGGAAACCGACGGCCCGAAATTCGCCGTCGCGCTGGAACAGCACGTACGCAGCTATGAAGTCGATATCATGAACGTACAGCAGGCGTCCGAGCTGGTACCGGGCAAACTGATCGAAATCAAGTTGAAAGATGGCGGCTCGCTGAAAAGCAAATCCGTGATCCTGGCAACCGGTGCACGCTGGAAAACCATCAACGTGCCGGGCGAAAACGAATACCGTAACAAAGGTGTTGCGTACTGCCCGCACTGCGACGGCCCATTGTTCAAAGGCAAACGTGTAGCAGTCATCGGTGGTGGTAACTCCGGCGTCGAAGCAGCAATCGACCTGGCCGGTATCGTCGGTCATGTGACCCTGATCGAATTCGGCGCAGAATTGCGTGCTGATGCAGTCTTGCAACGCAAGTTGCATAGCCTGGCCAACGTTACTGTGATCACGTCAGCACAAACGACCGAAATCACCGGCGACGGCAAACGCGTCAACGGCCTGGTCTACAAGGATCGCAAAACCGAAGAAAGCAAATCGGTGGAACTGGAAGGCGTCTTCATCCAGATCGGCCTGGTGCCTAACACCGAATGGCTGAAAGGTACGGTTGCCTTGTCGCGTCATGGCGAAATCGAAGTTGACTCGCATGGCCGTACCTCGATACCAGGTGTGTTTGCAGCTGGCGACGTGACCACGGTGCCGTACAAGCAAATCGTGATCGCGGTCGGTGAAGGTGCGAAGGCATCGTTGAGCGCCTTTGATTACCTGATCCGCAGTTCGGATACGGATGAAGTCGAAGCACCAGCGAAGACGGAAGCCGTTACGGCCTAAGCCTGAGTAATACGTAGCTCAATAAAAAAGCCGCAGCAATGCGGCTTTTTCTTTGGCTGTAGCCATTACTCAAAAGTTGTATTCACCAAAGACATACTTATCAAAACTGAACTTGGTTCCGCCCGGTAGCGTATCAACCAGGCGCTTGGGATTCTTGGCCGAGATAAAGACATCAGCCGTCTGATCCTTGCAGCGGAACTTGGTGGCAGGACTCAATATGGTATTGGCCTTGATACGGATGTGACGGAAGCTCTTGGCCTTTTCGCTACAGATCAGGAAATGCCGCTCCTGGCGAAAACCCGATAAAGGGATATTCAGCCACCAGCCTTCGTCACCCGCGTAGGGCACGACTGTCGACCATTGTGTATTTTTATCATTCAACAGGTTGGCGTGCAGCTCTTCATTTACCCGTTTCATGGCTTCATTCTTAGTCATATTTCTTCCAGCGATTTGAATACCGACAGCTTATCCATTTTTAGCCGAGAAAAGCACGCAACACTTCATATTTATTGGCTTTACGCGTGATAGAGTGATCGGCAGCAGCATAAGATTTCCATATATAAAAGCCGAAGATGGCGGTAAACAGCTGTACGCCGACTCATGACGCTAAACTATCGAAGCTGGAAAAGATGAACGATATTGCACCAAAGGTGGAGCTGGATAGCTCCGTCTATAAGACTTTGCTTGAGTCCACCAAAGCCATACCGTGGAAGATAGACTGGGCCACCATGCAGTTCACCTACATCGGCCCGCAGATCGAAGGCGTGCTCGGCTGGCCGCAGGATAGCTGGGTTTCGGTGAACGACTGGGCATCGCGCATCCACCCGGATGAACGCGACGCCATCGTCAACTTTTGCGTCGCGCAATCGCAAGCCGGTGCCGACCACGAAGCCGACTATCGGGCGCTGGCGCAAAACGGCGACTACGTCTGGATACGTGATGTCGTGCACGTGGCGCGCAAACCGGATGGCACAGTCGATGCGCTGATCGGCTTCATGTTCGATATCAATGAACGGAAAAAAACCGAAGCCAAGCTGATCGACCTGCAAAAGGAACTGGAAACCCTATCCTTCAAGGATGGCCTGACCGGCGTTGCGAACCGCCGCATGTTCGACTCGGTCATGGAACTGGAATGGGCGAATGCCAAAAATGACAAGCGACCTATCTCCATCATCATGTTGGATATTGATTACTTCAAGCAATACAACGATCACTACGGTCACATCCAGGGCGACCATTGCCTCAAGCAAGTTGCACAAACCCTGAGTAGTGCGGCGAGCCGCTCACGCGATTTCTTCGGCCGCTTTGGCGGCGAGGAATTCATCCTCGTCCTGCCGGAAACCAATGAAGTCGCGGCCCTGACTGTAGCCGAACGTTGCCGCAAGCTGATCGCAGATCAATGTATCCCGCACGAAAAATCCGGCATCAGTCAACGCCTGACCATCAGCCTCGGCGTGCATACCGTCATCCCATGTTATGGGGATGAGCCGCTGCAATTCATAGAAGAAGTAGACCGCAGACTTTATCGGGCGAAACAAAAAGGGCGCGACTGTATCGCCACCGACGCGTAAATTTTACAAATCCCGATTATGTGACTGTTGCGAAATCGCTTAATCATTCAACCAGCAGTTGTAGAACTTTTTTGAAGAGGGTAATGTAAGAACGCATTCCAAAAAACTGCCGAAGCATAACAACATGAGGGGACTAATAATGACAAAACCTTTAAGTGTGCTATCCAAACTTGCCGCTGTATCTGTACTTGCGGCAGTTGCTTTACCCGCAGCAGCGCAGCAAGCCGGCGACAACATCGTCAACGTAGGTTGGTTTCATTTGCGGCCCGATGAAAAAAGTGAACCTCTTACTTTTAGAACCCCTGCTCTCGGTCCTATCGCTGGTAGCAGCGCCACCATCAGCAATGCAGACACTTTAGGGATCGCCTTCACCCACTTCTTTACCGATAACTTTGCGCTTACGGCTGATTTAGGCATCCCACCAAAATTCAAACTGTATGGCGGCGGCACACTTGCCAACCTCGGAAAGTTAGGCGAAGCAAAACAATGGAGTCCAGCACTTATTGCGAAGTGGTACTTCGGCGATAAGAACTCTCAACTCCGTCCCTTCGTTGGTCTTGGTGTCACCCGGGTCTGGTATTCAAGCGTAAACCTCACACCATCATTGCAGGCTGCAATTGCAGGCCCAGGTGGCAGAGCATCCGCAGATCTCAGTTCGTCATGGGCACCGGTAGCCAATGTGGGTCTCACCTACAATTTGACGGAAAAATGGTCGCTGGGATTGTCTGTTGCGTACATCCCGCTTAAGACCGACGCAGATATTACCGGCACAACGGCTGGCGGTGCTGCACGCAGAGCCACCACCAAACTGACCCTCGACCCACTAGTCACCTTCCTCTCAGTAGGTTACAAGTTCTGATCATCAGTTGACTTGTGGATGATGAAACACCTGGCGCAAATAGGCCAGGAAGGTTTCATCAGTACATAAAGTCTTGCCTGGAGAATCGGACAGCTTGGCGACAGGCTGTCCGTTGCAGGACATCAGCTTCATCACGATATTCAAAGTCTTGATCCCGGTATCATTCGACAAGTTCGTCCCTATGCCGAAGCCGGTCATGACGCGATCAGCGAAATGACGATACAGCGCAAACGCCGTCGGCAAATCCAGCGCATCAGAAAACACCAGCCGCTTGGTCATCGCATCTATCCTCAGCTTCGCATAATGCGCGAGTGCTTTCTCACCCCATACGACCGGATCGCCGGAATCATGGCGCAAGCCATCGAATAGCTTCGCAAAGTACAAATCGAAATCGCCGAGGAAAGCATCCATGCCAACTACATCGGTTAATGCGATCCCGAGGTCACCGCGATATTCCTGCACCCAGTCTTCCAGCGCTGCCTTCTGGAAGTCGCGCAAACGCACGCCAAAGGATTGATAGGCCTGCAGGTATTCATGTGCCATGGTGCCTATAGGCGTCAGTCCGTACTTCTTCGCCAGATACACATTCGAGCTGCCTTTGAAGTACTGCGGCACTTCACGCGCCAGCGTGAGCACCACCTCTTCCTGCCAGGCTGCGGAGTAACGACGGCGCACGCCAAAGTCAAAAAATTCAAACGGATGCTTGCGTGTAGCTTCACTGTCTAAGGCGCGCAGCAGCTCTATCTTCGCTTGCAGTCGTAGCCGTCCTTCGGCCAATGCGGCTTGCTGGTCGAAGCGACGGAAATACAGTTCATTGACTATATAGAGTACGAAGATCTCAAAGCCCATCACATGCACCTGCGGCCCGGCCGCATATATGTTCAGGGTATCGCCATCGCTACTGACCGTAATGAATTTGCGCTGGAAACGAAACACGGTGAGGAAGTCGACAAAGTCGCTTTTCATGAAGCGCAGGCCACGCAGGTAAGCCAGTTCATCTTCGGCAAAGTACAAGGTGCACAGATGATCCAGCTCGCGCTCGACATCTGCTTGCAACTCACTCAAGGGATAAGCCGGGGTATTGCGACAGACAAACGCATATTCAGCCTGCACGCCCGGATGGCTGTGCAGCAGCGCCTGCCACATCGTGAACTTGTACAAATCGTTTTCGAGCAGGCTGCGAACAATAGGAATCATTTGATTTATATCAAGTTTTGGAAGGGACTTGCCCGTTATTGTTGCCGGGCAAATGCCGATAGTAAAACGATTACAAAAAATATATGGCCTTAATAAACCTCTCGCTATTCCGAAACATTACACGCTAACTGTTTGAATCGTTGGCTTTTAATGTTCACCCGCAGTCCTTAGCCGGTTTTATCGTAGTGCGGACGCACAACATCGTGCAATGCAGCATTACTTGATTCCTGCGGAAATCAACCGTTATACAGTTATGATGTTTCCACAGGGCATCATCGCCAGTCGCAGTTTTTCGTACAACCTCATCATGGATGGAAGTAAGAAATGAACAGCCTTAAGCGTTACTTAGCCAAGCTCAGCGTCGGTGTCCGACTTTCCGCCATTTCCTTCCTGCTGATCGCGCTCAGCTTCGGCGCATTTATCTGGCTCAGCGGCCAGGTGACCACCGACCTGCTGCTGCAACGCGCGACCGCCGACGTCAACGCAAAAGCGCAGCTGGTACTGGGCATGAGCAACGACCCCGTCCTCATCAAACAAAAACTGCTGGCACTGAAAGTAGGCCAGAGCGGACAGTACTCGGTACTGGACGCGAGCCAAGGTGCAGGCTACGGCAAACTGCTCATCGCTGCGCAAGGGCCTAATGCACTGGGCGGCAAAACTGCTGACGGACGTGAACTCGCCAAGGAAATCCTGGCGCAGAAAGAAGGCAGCCTGCGCTACGCAGATGCGAGCGGCGAAGAACGCATCGCCATCTTCAGCGCGGTGCCGGATAAAAATTGGGTGGTCGTAGGCGACACTTACCTCAGCGAATTCACACAAGAAGCGACCACCCTGCGCAACATCTCTGCCGCTGTTGCGCTCGTCGCCACACTGATCCTGGCGGCATTGCTCTACGGCGCAATCCGCAGCATGCTGCTGCGTCCGCTGGCACAAGCTACGCACACTGCACGCAAGCTGGCGACCGGCGACCTGACCGTACGCCTGCACACCAAACGCACCGACGAAGTTGGGCAACTGCTGACTTCGATCAACAGCATAGGCCAGGGCCTGGCCAATGTCGTATGGAATATCCGTCACGGCACCAAGACGCTGTCCACCGCGACCAATGAAATTGCCGCAGGCAACCTGGACTTGTCTTCGCGTACCGAGCAGCAAGCCAGTTCGCTGGAAGAAACTGCATCTGCGATGGAAGAAATGACTTCCACCGTCAAGGAAAACGCCGCGAATGCCGAACAAGCCAATCAACTCGCGCGCACCGCGTCCGAAGTTGCGGTCAAAGGCGGCAACGTCGTATCCGAAGTCGTCAACACCATGGATTCGATCAACCAGTCTTCGAAGAAAATCGTGGACATCATCAGCGTCATCGACAGCATCGCCTTCCAGACCAATATCCTCGCGCTGAATGCGGCAGTCGAAGCGGCACGCGCAGGCGAACAAGGTCGCGGCTTTGCTGTGGTAGCAGGTGAGGTACGCAACCTGGCACAGCGCAGCTCCGCTGCTGCCCGTGAAATCAAGGGCCTGATCGAGGACTCGGTGCACAAGGTGCAAAGCGGCAGCAAGCTGGTCGCGCATGCCGGTGAAACCATGAGCGAAGTAGTTGCCAGCATCAAGCGTGTCGATAACATCATGCATGAGATCAGCTCTGCCAGCCGCGAGCAAAGCATAGGCATAGAACAGGTCAACCAGGCAATCGCACAAATGGATCAGGTCACCCAGCAAAATGCGGCACTGGTCGAGCAAGCTGCAGCCGCTGCCGAATCGCTGCAAAGCCAGACCACCGAGCTCAACAATGTCGTCGACGTCTTCAAGATCAAGAGTGATGGCCACGGCACCGCCGATGAGGCAACAGAAATGGTGACACGTGCAATCGCGACCATGCATGAAAAAGGCAAGGACGCGACCTTCGCTGAAATCAACAACAAACTCGGCCCGTTCTGTGATCGCGACCTGTACGTCGTGGTCTACGATATGACTGGTAAAAACCTGGCGCACGGCGCCAATCCAGCGCTCATAGGCAAAGACCTGATCAATGCCAAGGATGGTGCAGGCAATCTCTTCATCCAGGAACGCCTATCCATCATCAAGACACATGGCAGGGGCTGGCAGGATTACCTCTTCCTCAATCCGATCTCGAAACAGATGGAAGCCAAGTCCATGTACCTCGACAAGTACCAGGACCTGATCATCGGTTGTGGTGTCTACAAGGATGAAGGCGCCGCAAAGAAGTCCGATAGCAAGGCCATAGCTGCCAGCACCACTTTGCGTATCAGCAGCGATACCAGACGCCTGGAGCGCAAAGCTGCATAAACTTTAGTCGCTCCATCAAAAGCCGCTGCCCGCCTGAGGTCAGCGGCTTTTTTATGTGCGCACCATAGCGAGCGTTAACACCTGCCACACAGATGTAACACATGAAATCGCATTTGCACGTAAAGTACGGGCTAGCTCTCCACTACTTATGCACATGAAGGACAACATGGGTCACAAAGAATTATCGTTTGCTTCGCAAGCTGCACCGGCACTCCCTGGCGATTCGATAGATCACGTAGACACACCAGCCTTGCTGGTCGATCTCGATGCCTTTGAAGACAACCTGACCCGCGTGCATAACCGTGTGCTGCAAGCAGGCCTCAAAGTAAGATCACATGGCAAGGCACACAAGAGTCCGGCGATTGCGCACCGCCAGCTGGCGGCGGGCGCCACCGGCATCTGCTGCCAGAAAGTCAGCGAAGCAGAAATCTTCGTGCAGGCAGGGATACAGGATATTCTGATCACCAACCAGATCGTCGGTCTGCGCAAGGTCGCGCGGGTAGCCGCTCTCGCCGCGCACGCAAAGATAGCTATCTGCGTCGATCATCCTTTACAGGTCGAACAAATCGGTGATGCTGCCAGCAAGCAGGGCAGCCATCTTGATGTCCTGATCGAAGTAGACATCGGCCACCAGCGTTGCGGCATCAGCAATGCGCACCAGGCCATAGACCTGGCACGCACCATAGAGCAATACAGTCCGCACCTGCGTTTCGCTGGCATCCATGCCTTCCGCGGCTCGGCACAACACATGCGCCTGCCACAAGAGCGCGCAGCAGCAGTCAGCAGTGCAGTGGAAAAAGTACGCGGCATCATCCGTGAACTGGAAGCTTCCGATTTTCACTGCGACATTGTTACCGGCGGCGGCACCGGCACTTATATGCTGGAAGCCAGCTCGTCGCTATACACCGAGGTGCAACCCGGTTCCTATGTATTAATGGATACCGACTATGCGGCCAATACACCGGCAGCGGATAGTCCGCCTTTGCGTCATGCGCTATTTGGTTTATGTACTGTCATCAGCGTACAGGCCGGACATGCGGTACTGGATGGCGGGCTGAAAGCATTTGCCGTCGATCACGGCTTGCCGCGCCTGCAATTGCCAGGCTGGTCGGTGCAAACCTTATCCGATGAGCACACGGTGATCGTGCCGGAAGTGGGTGCCGCACCGGTACACGTCGGTGACAAAGTACGCCTGATTCCCAGCCATTGTGACCCTACCGTTAACCTGCATGACTGGCTCATCGCTTATCGCGGCCAGACCGTGCAGGAAGCTTGGCCGGTATCTGCGCGTGGCGCCTTGTTCTGACAGGAAACGCTGAACGAATGGCAGGCCTCGCAGGTCCCAAGCTACGTGCTAAGATAAATTATTCTTCGAGGAGGGTGCCATGGCTTTGAAAAAACTCAACAAGCAAGAATTCCTGGATGAACTCAATCGCAACCTGAAAGATCATCCCGGTTACGAAGACTGGATGCAGTTCGTACCACCGCCTGAAGGGGTAGAACCGAATACGGTGGAAGGTTTTGAACGTGCCGGTCCGGAACCGCGCCATTCACTGTACGACCTCGTCGCACTGAAAGTCGGCGAAGCGTTTGAAATGTTTCCCAAGTAGTTTTCTACCTGCTCCCAACTATTTCCCGTCCGCTGCAGGGACGGGAAATTCATAGTCGCCAGACTTTAACGAATCAGGCTTCAGAGATCAGAACACCGCGCGCGTATGCCCAGTGATCTTTCGGTGCAGGTCGCGCCTCGCCTTCATCCATCAAGTAAGCTTCTGTCACTTCACGCGGGAAATATTCCAGGTGCACCCAGAAATTGCGGGTCTTGCCCTGGTAACCGGCAGATGCAGTTTCGCCCGATATGGAGTCTTGATACCAGACGATGCGCACGTTTTGCAGTTCTACTTTAGTCATTTCTATACTCAGCGAAATCGGATGACATCATTCTACGCGAACTGACTTAAGCGTCGTAACTGTCCGCTATAGTAAAACCTATACTGGTGACACCCGTATTGCTGGCAGCAAACACTGTCCCGCCATGCATATGCGCAATCGCCTTGACGATAGCCAGACCCAGGCCGTGGCTATTGCCGCTATCGCTACGTGCGGAATCAACACGATAGAAGCGTTCGAATAGTCTATCCAAATGGTGCGCCTCGACTGACGATCCCTGATTACTGACCTTGACCGCCACTGCATGCTCCGCACGCTCGATGTGCACGCGGATAGTCGACAATCGTTCACTATGCTGGATTGCGTTGTACAGCAAATTGGTAATCGCACGGCCGAACAATGAGCGATCTATACGCGTATCGGCATCACCTTCTATCTGCAGCGAGACGCCAGCATCTTCAATCAGCATGTCCAGGAACTCCGCACTCTTCAATACTTCGGATGCAATCGATGTCTGCTCCAGGTTAGCCGCACGTATGCCGCGATCAGCCTGCGCCAGGAACAACATATCATTGATGATGGTGCGCAAGCGTTCCAGCTCTTCCAGGTTCGATTGCAATACTTCGGTCAATTCTTCCACCGAACGTTCACGCGACAACATCACCTGCGTCTGCCCGATCAAATTCCCCAAAGGTGTACGCAACTCATGTGCGACATCGGCATTGAAAGTCGACAGCTGTACATAAGCCTGCTCGACCCGCTCCAGCGCACCATTAAAAGAGAGAACCAGGCTGTCCAGTTCAGTCGGCAAATCGCGCGCGGGTATACGTTCAGCCAGATTGAGCGGGCTCAGTCTGGCGGCGTGACGTGATAGCTCGTCGACCGCTGCCAGCCCGCGTCGCGCTATCCACCAGCCCAGTCCGGCCACCACCACCACGCCAAACAGGAAGGCGATCACCAGCGCAGCGTTGATGGCGCGGCTGGTACTATCAAACGCACTGGCATCCAGTCCCACCGTCAGGAATACTGCAGGCCGTTCGCCGGAGGCGGGGATCTCGCCACTCAGGGTCAGGTAGGTACCGTTCTCGGTAACGATGCGACGTACACCATTACCTTCGTTACTGATCTTCGCATCGCTGGCGAATGGCTTGCCCAGGCGAAACTGTGGATTATTGCTTTCCACCAGATAAATGATGCTGCCATCCTGCGGCATCAGCTCCGTCATTTTGCCTTCCAGCAGTGTCCACTTCTCCGCATTGTTAATGCGACGCACGATCAGACTTTCGACGAATTCAAAACGTGTTTTGATTTCCTGCAGCTGATGCCGCCGCAACTCTATGCACTGGAATTGATACAGGGCGTAACCGGTGACGGAGAATACCGCCGCAGCCGCCAATGCAAACATCAGCGTCAGGCGGCGGGCTATCGAATGTGTACTGACGAGGGCGCGTGCGTTCATGTTTCCGCCTTGCTGCGCTCTTCCAGCAGATAGCCCATGCCGCGTATCGTATGCAGAAGTTTGATTTCAGATGGCTCATCCAGCTTGGCGCGCAGACGTTTGATCGCAACCTCCACCACATTGGTATTACTGTCGAAGTTAACGTCCCACACCATTTCGACAATCACGGTTTTGGACAATACCTGGCCACGATGACGTGCCAGCGCCGCTAGCAGGGCAAACTCTTTGGCAGTCAGGTCCAGTCTGCGCGTACCGCGCGTGGCACGGCGTGCGATCAGGTCTATATGCAGATCGGCAATACGAATATGTGTCGACTCCTGTGGACGACCACGTCGCCCCAGCGCCTGCAAGCGCGCCAGCAATTCGAGGAAAGAAAATGGTTTGACCAGATAATCGTCGGCGCCAGTCTGCAGACCGTGTATACGATCATCGACTTCACCGCGCGCGGTCAGCATGATGACCGGCGTACTTTTCTCACGCCGCAATGCCTGCAGCACCGCAATTCCGTCACGCTCAGGCAACATGATGTCGAGCACAATGGCGTCGTAATCACCCGTCAACGCAAGATGCTGACCGTCGATACCATTGCTGGCGACATCAACGATGCAGCCTTGCTCGGTCAATCCGCGCTGCAGGTAGGCAACGGTTTTGACTTCATCTTCGATCAACAGGATTTTCATAAGATAAGCATCTTTCCTTGTGCTGCCTTATAGGCGACCCTACTCATGCGCGTGCCAACCGCCACCCAATGCCTTGATCAGTTTCACTGTATTTACCAGACGCTGTCCGTTCAACTGTACTTCCTGCCGACGATAGTTGAGGAAGGTCTGCTGCGCAACTACCACCTCCAGATTGGTAGTGATACCGCTCTGATATCTATCCGTCGACAAACCCAGCGACCTGTCCGCACTGTCAGCCGCCACCTTGGCCGATGCGATTGCCTGCGCCAGTGCCAGGTCGCTATTCAAGCCATCCTGCACTTCCTGCATCGCGACCAATACGCTTTGTCTATACGTCGCCACTGCCTGCTGGTAACCAGCCTCGGCAAATGCAACATTGGCTTTTGTGCGACCACCATCAAATATGGTTTGCGTGGCGCTGATACCGATAGACCATAACAATGCCGGTGCACTAAACAGATTACTGAGCTGGTTCGCATCGCTGCCATACAAACCCGACAAACCCAGCGACGGGAAGTAGGCACTGCGAGCCACACCGATTTGCGCATTGGCCGCAGCCATTGCACGTTCAGCCGCGGCAATATCCGGACGACGCTCCAGCAATGCAGCAGGAGCCGTCAGCGGTATCGTCGGCACTTCAGTTTTCGCCAGTTTTACCGGCAATTTGAAATCAGGTGCAGGTACACCGACCAACGTCGCGATCGCATTCTGATAACGTGCGCGCTGATCCTGCAGCAAGGTCAGCTGCGTCTGCGTCGCCGCCGTCAATCCTTGTTGCTGGTTCAAATCGAGACCGGAAGCCGCGCCCAGTTCATGACGTGCCGAAATAAAATCGAGCGCCTTGGTTTGTGCCGCCAACGTTTGCTGCAACACATCGATCTCTGCATCAGTCTGGCGCAACACCAGATAATCGGCAGCCAGCTCGGCCGTCAGTACCAGACGGGTATTTTCAAAATCAGCCTTCGCCTGTTGTGCACTGGCACCAGCGCCTTCAGCCGCGCGTCGCACGCGACCAAACAAATCGAGCTCATAGCTGACCGTAAACGCAGCATTGAAATCGTTCTGGATGACGGAAGAATTCTGCGAGTTGTAATTGGTCAGCGGACGTTCTGCCGAAGTACGGTTACGTGCAGATCCGGCCTGCGCGCCTATTTTCGGAAAGAAGGAGCTATTCGCAACATTTGCCTGCGCACGTGCCTGGTCGACGCGTGCCTGTGCGATGACCAGAGTTTGTCCGTTGGTCAGCGCTTGCTCCTGCAAGGCATTCAGTTCTGCATCGCCGAATATCTTCCACCATGCGCCTTTTAATTCATCGTCACGCGGATTGCTGGCTTGCCAGCCGGGCTCGGTTTTCCACGCTTGCGCCACCGGTGCGGCAGGGCGCTGGTAGTCGGGACCAAGCGCACAGCCGCCCAGGATCAGCAGCGCCAGCACGGACGCATAGGCCGGAGGTCGACGTATGATCACGACGCTTTCCCCTTACCGGCGGCAGGTGCAGCCGGCGTAGCTGCCTTGTCAGCTGGCGGCGTAATCACGCTCACTGCGTCGCCACTGCTGAGCGAGTCAGCCGGATTGATGATCAGCTTGTCTTGTGCGGTCACACCACTCGCCAGTTCGATATCCACACCAAGTTCACGTGCAATCACGACTGCTTGCAAGCGTACCTTGCCATCGTCACCAACGACTGCGACACGCGGACCTTCAGGGCGGAACAACAAAGTGTTATTCGGTATCGTCAACGAATTCGCATCACCACCGCTGGCCTTGATCGCGACCTGCGCGTATGCACCTGGCAACAGCACGCCATCAGGATTCGGCAAATCGATGGCGACCTGCAAGGTACGGGTGACCGTATCGATCGCGCCTGCGGTACGGGCGATCTTACCGTCAAATACTTTGCCCGGGATTTCATTGAGCGTAATGCCTACCGTGTTACCGGCCTTGATCTGGGTGGAATAGCTTTGCGGCACATAAACATAGACACGCAATGGATCGCTTTTCGCCAGCGTGAACAGCACGCGCGTGCTGCCGCCTGAATCGACCAGGGTACCGATATCAATATTACGGCGCGTAACGATGCCGTCGAACGGAGCAACGATACGGCTGTAACCCAGTTGATCCTGCAGGCGTTGCACTGCCGCTTTGCTGGAGTTATCCGCTGCCACCGCGACTGCCAGTGCATTGCGCTTCTCATCCAGATCCTGTTGCGATACCGCATCGCGCTTGCGCAGCGCGTCCCAGCGTTCAAAGGTGCTCTTCGCCAATTGCAGGTTAGTCGTAGCTTGCGCCTGTGTTGCCTTGGCTTCATTCAATTGCTGTGCGACTTCCGGTGTATCAATCACGGCCAGCAAATCGCCGCGCTTGACCGGATCACCGATGTCTTTTACCCAGCGGCTGACATAACCATTAGTGCGTGCATTGATAGGCGCCTCGATAATTCCCTGCAGCGTACCCGGCAGACGCAGCACATTGTCCGTCGCCGAACTGCGCGGGCTGGTCACCGAGACATAGCGCGTGGCTTGCTGCTTCGATACCTCGGCCAACTCAGTCGCTTTCGCGAAGCGCAGGCCGATGACTATGGCAGCGCCTATCAGCAGGACGGCAACGACGATCAGTGCGAACTTCCGCGTGCGTGACAACAGATGCAAACGCTGTATCCCGTGCGCAGCCTGATGCGCGTGCAAGCCGTGGATACCAATATCAGAGTGGCGATCTTGAGTCATATCAGCTATTTCCTTCGAGTACTGCAGTATGGGGCGGCGGCAAACCTTTTTTGGCTGCGCGCTGCGCCAGGAATTGATGGACACCGGCAAATACCAGCGGCACAAAAAATAGGGTGGAAGCAGTCGCAAACAAGAGACCGCCGATGGTGGCGCGGCCTAGCGGTGCATTTTGCTCGCCGCCCTCGCCAAAGCCCAAAGCCATAGGCAACATACCGATGATCATCGCCAGCGCCGTCATCAGCACCGGACGCAGACGCGTGGCACCCGCTTCCAGCGCCGCTGACAATGGCGGCTCGCCAGCCAGCAAGCGTTGCCGCGCAAACGACACCATCAGAATACTATTTGCCGTCGCCACACCGACCGTCATGATGGCACCTGTCAACGCCGGCACACTGAGCGTGGTACCGGTCAGGAACAGCATCCATGCGATCCCGGCCAGCGCAGCAGGCAGGGCGGTGATAATGATCAGTGGATCTATCCACGACTGGAAGTTGACCACGATCAGTAGGTAGACCAGCACGATCGCCATCAACAAGCCTATGCCGAGGCCGACAAAGGACGACTGCATGGTTTCGACCTGGCCACGCATATTGATCTTCGATCCCTTAGGCAATTGCGCACGTATCGGTTCTATCGCTTTTTCCACTTCACGCGCTACCGAACCGAGGTCACGTCCGCTAACGCTGACGTACAAATCGATCACCGGTGTGATGTTGTAGCGCGATACGACTGATTGTTCACGACTGGTTTTGACGTCCACTAGATTGCTCAGCAATTGGGTAGGCGTATTCGCATTGCCGGTGCCAACCGGGATTTGCATCAGCGCATCCAGGCTGTCTATCTTGTACTGCGGCGTCTGCACCGTGATGTTGTAGGCAATGCCATTGGCAGGATTCAGCCAGAACGCCGGTGCCGTCTGCGAACTGCCGGACAGTGGGATCAACAAATTCTGCGCCACATTCGAAGCACTCAAACCCATTTGCTGCAAACGACTACGATCCATCGTCAATTGCATCGCCGGCTGGTCGATACGCTGACGGATGTAGACATCGACTGCACCCGGGATTTGCTTCACCGCATTCTGCAACTGCGCAGCCAGGCGATAGTTTTCCTTGATGTTGTTCCCGGCGAACTGCACGTCGATGGCGGCAGGCAAACCAAAGTTCAGGATTTGCGTCACCACATCGGCAGGCTGGAAGTAAAACTCTATGCCCGGGAAACGCTTGGGCAATTCGGCCCGCAATTGCTTCACATAGTCATTGGTCGGTGCATGGCCTTTCTTCAGCGCGATCTGGATTTCACCGTCGAAGGTACCTATGGTGCCGGCGTTGCTATACGACAGATTGATACCGCTATACGGCAAGCCCAGGTTGTCCAGCACGGTTTCCAGTTCATTGGCCGGGATGGTTTCGCGTATTACCGCTTCTATCTCATCTGCCAGGCGGGCGGTTTCCTCGATGCGGGTGCCGGTCGGTGCGCGGAAATGCAGACGCGCCAGACCAGCATCGACACTAGGGAAGAAGTCTTGTCCCAATGTGAAATACAGGCCGCTGGACAACACCGTGAAACCAAGGAAAACCGCGGCATAAAAGCGGCGACGCGGCAGCAGTGCACTCAGAACCAGGATGTAGCCGCGACGCATACGCTCGAAACGCGCATCGAAACTCAGGTATACACGTTGCAACAAATTCGGTTTGTCCTGCACCGCAGGCTGGCCAGCACCGTGCGATTTACGCATGAACAGCATCACCAGCGTCGGCACCAGCGTACGCGACAGGATGTAGGACGCGATCATCGCAAACATCACTGCCTCGGCCAGCGGCACGAACAGATAACGTGCGACACCAGTCAGGAAGAACATAGGGACGAAGACGATACAAATACACAAGGTCGCAACCAGGGTCGGAATTGCAATCTCACCTGCACCTTCCAGGATCGCCGTTTCCAGGTCATGTCCCAGATGCAGATAGCGTTCTATGTTTTCTATGGTGACGGTCGCGTCATCGACCAGGATACCAATCGCCAGCGCCAGTCCGCCCAAGGTCATGATGTTAATAGTCTCGCCCAGCGCATGCAGCGCCAGTATCGAAGACAACACCGACAATGGAATCGAAATCGCGATAATGCAGGTGGTGCGCCAGTTGCCAAGGAAAAGCAGGATCATGGTCGCGGTCAGGCAGGCTGCGATCAGTGCTTCATGCATCACGCCGCTGATTGCCGCCTTGACGAAAACCGACTGGTCGAACAAGGCAGTAACCTTCACGTCATCCGGCAGGGTCGGGATGATTTCCGCCAGCGAAGCACGCACTGAATCGACAATCTCCAGGGTCGAGGCACCGCCATTTTTCAGTAGCGACAAGAGCACGCCGCGCTGGCCATCCTGTCTGGCGATATTGGTTTGCGGCGTGAAGCCGTCGCGCACATGTGCCACTTCGCCGAGATACGTAATAGCGCCATTCACGGTGCGCACCGGCAAGTCATTCAGCTCATCCAGTACGCGCGGTGAACCATTGATATTGACGGTGAATTCGGTGCCGCCAAATTTGGCCGTACCACCCGGCAGGATCAGGTTTTGCGCATTGACCGCATTGACAACATCGGTCGGCGACAAACCTTTGGACTGCAAGGCCTGCGCATCCAGGTCGACTGAAACGACACGGCTCTTACCACCGTAAGGATAGGGAATTGCGACGCCGGGGATGGTCACCAGCTTGGTACGTACCGAGTTGAGGGCGATATCGAACAAACCCTGTTCCGACATGGTCGGGCTGGATAAGCCCAGCTGTATGACTGGAATGCTGGACGCAGAATACTTGATGATGAGCGGCGGCGTCATGCCGGGCGGCATCTGGCGCAGGATGGCTTGCGAAACCGAAGTCACCTGGGCAATCGCGGTCTGGATACTCGCACCAGGCTGGAAAAAGACCTTGATGACAGCCACCCCGGCCACCGTTTGCGATTCTATGTGCTCGATGTCGTTGACGGTCGTCGTCAACACCCGCTCATTAACAGCCGTCACCCGCTGCCCCATCTCCTGGGCGGACAAACCGTTGTAGTTATAGATAATGCTGATGACCGGAATATCGATTTCCGGAAGAATGTCGGTGGCCATGCGCGTCAGCGCGACAGGCGTGGCAAGAAAAATCAGCAGCGCCATCACGAGGAAGGTATACGGCCGCCGCAAAGCGATTCTGACAATCCACATCGAATAATTTCCGTTCTTGTTTGGGATACCGCTGGAGCTGCATCTCAGTATGACAATCCTGCTACAGCATACTGCGAGAGCCTTGGACATAAAGCGCCACTAGGCCGCCAATATACCGCGCTGTCCATGTCTGCTTGCTGACCAGAAACTGACAAATTTGTCAGTTTGGTACTGTTTTAGGTTGTAAACAGTGCGAGGACAGCGATTCTACGCCTATCGCGCAAAATATTTCCGTCCATACATTTTTCCGTAACTTGCCTGCAAAAAGGCGCTGAAAACCGCACAAAACCCGCAAATAACATGCCTGATTGGTGTAATCTGGCGAAAACGCGGAGCTTTTGAGGCCGCACAAAAAATATAAAGACACACCAGACAGACAGGGCCAGCGCGTAGCGAGGGCCACGGAGGAGACATGAAGACGATAACGTGCGCCTTGCTGGCGTTATGTTTAGTCGCCTGCGGCAAAGCAGTCGAAACCCGGAGCAGCGATGCGCCGGAGCGCCATAGCAGCCTGAACCGGGAAGCTGAATTCGAACTGACGACAGAACAGTTCGCCAGTGCCTTCAATGCGGCATCCCGCGCTTACGGCCAGTCGTTCAAAATCAACAAGGTCGAAGTACAGCACGGCCCCGTGCATGACTACTTCCAGCAAACCTTCCCGAGTGGGATCTCGTTGACGGCCGCAATTTCCAAGGACAGCGGTCACATCACCAGCGTCACCGCTCTGGTCGCGGAAAATAGCGCCGCGGCTGAAAACCGCAGCAATGTCCTGGCGATTTCTGAAGTCGTCGCGGCCGCAGTCAATCCGCGCCTGAGCCAGAGCAAGTCCGCCGAACTGGTGCAGAGCATGTTGCAGGAAGTCGGCAGCAGCCAGGATGCAGGCAAATTCCCGCAACGCTTCATCAATAACGTCCGTTATGTTTTGCGCAGTGGCAGCGGCATAGGCTATTGGTGGATCGCTAATCCGGTCTGAAGCCGGATCTGGCACACCCAGATAATCAGCTCTGACTGGCGGCCTGGCCGCCAGAACTTCCCATAGTCCGCCCCCTCTGGTGCACATCCGCTGCACCGGCATCCAGCCGTTTTACCAAAAGTGTTGTGCCGTATCCGCGCGCAAGTTGATTTGCCCCCGGAATTACCCCAGTATTTACTCACTTTTGTTAACGCTTGCGGCGCACTTAAATATGGCATTCGACTACCTATTCCGCCATAATGCCCAGAGGCAAGACACATTAAAACAAAGCCGCGCTCCTACCTGCTCACCTTATAAAAACCAAACGCCAGAAAGTCTGCCCACATGAAAAATTGGACAATCAAACAACGGATCCTCGGAAGCTTTGCGCTCATTCTGCTGGTGATGGCCCTGATGGCGGCGGTAGCCTGGGTACGACTGGCAAAAATCGATGACGCAGCCAGCAGCCTGCAGGAAGACTCGACACCTGGTTTGCATGCCAGCGCGATGATCAATGCCTACTGGTTTGAAAACTATATGCTGACGCAGCAGATCGCGGAAATCGCTGATAGTGAAGCGAACCGCAAGAACGATCTGGCCAAGCTGCAAGTCAACAGCGACCACATCAACAGCTTGCAGGCGGAGTACGAAAAATCGATCTTCGCTGCCGATGACAAAGCGCAATTCGAAGAATTCAAACAGGCACGCGCAAAGTATCAGCAGGTCCAGCAGGAAATCCTGCGTCAGGACCTGAGCCGTTCCTCGCCGCTGGTACACAAATTATTCATCGAGCAATTGCGCCCGGCATGGAAAGACGCGCATGCGTTGATCCAGAAAATCACAGAGAACAACAAAATCATCGCTGATCAATCGGCGCAGCACATCATAGACTCGGTGCATCAAGCCAAGATCAATATGATTGCGGCACTCGTCGTCGCACTGCTGGCGGCGATCATCTGGGGTTACTTCCTGCTGCGTGCGATTACCGTGCCTATGCAAAAACTGATCGGCATACTCGACGTCATGCGCTCCGGCGATTTCTCGCAACGCCTGCATCTGGAACGCAAGGATGAATTCGAACACCTGGCCTCCGGTTTCAACCGCATGACCGACGAGCTCACCATCCTGGTCGGACAAGCGCAAAAATCATCCGGACAAGTGTCAACTTCGGTTACCGAAATTGCCGCCACTTCCAAACAGCAGCAGGCAACCGCAGCGGAAACCGCAGCTACCACGACGGAAATCGGCGCGACTTCCCGCGAAATTTTTGCCACCTCGCGCGACCTGGTACGCACCATGAATGAAGTGTCGCTGGTATCGGAACAGGCAGCAACACTGGCGGGCAGTGGCCAGACCGGCCTGACCCGGATGGAAGACACGATGCAGGCGGTGATGGATGCTGCTGGTTCGGTCAGCGGCAAGCTGGCGATCCTGAATGAAAAAGCAGGCAACATCAATCAAGTCGTTACCACCATTACCAAGGTCGCCGATCAAACCAATCTGCTCTCGCTGAACGCCGCGATCGAAGCAGAAAAGGCCGGTGAATATGGCCGTGGCTTCTCGGTAGTCGCCACCGAAATCCGTCGTCTGGCCGATCAAACTGCGGTCGCTACCTATGACATCGAACTGATGGTCAAGGAAATCCAGTCTGCGGTTGCAGCGGGTGTGATGGGTATGGATAAATTCTCCGACCAGGTACGTCGCGGCATGCAGGAAGTACAGCAAGTCGGTAGCCAGCTCTCGCAAATCATTGCGCAGGTGCAGGCACTGGCGCCACGCTTCCAGGTCGTCAACGAAGGCATGCAGGCACAAGCCAACAGCGCCGAACAAATCAATCAGGCATTGGTACAGCTGAGCGAAGCCGCCCAGCAAACCGTCGAGTCCTTGCAGCAATCCAGCCAGGCCATCGATGAATTGCATCTGGTCTCCAACGGTTTGCGTAACGGCGTGTCGCGCTTCAAGGTTTCGGCCTGACGGAAGATTGATATGACCTCCGGTAACGGACAAAAAATGCTCTTCCTGCTCTTTCAGATCGGGCGTGATCGCTATGCGCTGGAAGCGGCGCAAGTCGCGCTCGTGTTGCCGCCGCGCAGTTCAAGAAAGTGCCAGGCACGCCGGCATGGGTGCAGGGCTTGTTCAATTACAACGGTCAACACGTTCCGGTCCTCGACATCAGTTTGTTGGCAACCGGTCAGCCAGCGGCAGCGCGCCTCAGCACCCGACTGGTGCTGGTGCACTACACACCGGCAGGACAGGCGACACAATTGCTCGGACTGGTGGTGGAAAAAGCCACCGACACCCTGCGCTGCGATCCGGCTGACTTCAGCCACTCGGGACTATCTAACGAAGATGCTGCGTACCTGGGGCCGGTCTTGCGCCGTGATGACGGTTTGATCCAACGCATCAATGTGCAGGACTTGCTCGATGCATCGGTGCAAACCTTACTCTTTCCGGAAGCGGCCAGCGCATGAGCACGCTCAACCGCATCGCCAGTCTGCTCCGGCACAGCATGGGGCTGGACGTCGCCTCCGTCGGCATGGGGCTGATAGAGCGCGCGGTCAGTGAACGCATGGCGACGCTGGGACTGAATCAGGACGCCTATCTGCTGGCCTTGCAATCAGCACCGGCGGAACTACAGGAATTAATCGAACTGGTGATCGTGCCGGAAACCTGGTTCTTCCGTGATCGCGAAGCCATACTATCGCTGGCACGCATGGCGCGTGCGCAGATCGCCGAACAGCCGGAGCGTTGCGTACGCGTGCTCAGCCTGCCGTGCTCTACCGGCGAAGAACCGTATTCGGTAGCAATGGCTCTGCTCGACGCAGGCATCCCGCCAGCCAACTTCCATATTGATGCGATCGACATCTGTCACCGTTCGCTCGCGACTGCGGAACGTGGCGTATATGGACGCAATTCCTTCCGCGGCAAATTGCTCGACTATCGCGACCGTCACTTCAGTACTGAGAAGGAAGTATCGACCTTATCGGAAGAAGTGCGCCTGCGCGTGCACTTCCGGCACGGCAATATGTTCGCGCCTGACTTCCTCATCAATGAAAAAGCGTATGACTTTGTGCTGTGTCGCAATGTCCTGATCTACTTCGATCGCGAGATGCAACAACAGGCGGTGGAAGTACTGGACCGACTCCTGCATACGCAAGGCACCATCTTCGTCGGACCGGCAGAAGCAGGCGTGATGCTGCGACCTAATCTGGTCTCAGCCGGAATACCACTCGCATTCGCTTTTAAAAAGCGCAGCACGCCTTTACCTGCCGCCGCTATTCACAAGCTTAAAAAAATCGATGTACCTCCATCGATCAAGATGCAGGCGCTGCCACCGGTACCGCCCATCCGCAAACCGTTTGCGAATGTGCCGCCGCTGGCACCTGCTGCACCCCAGGCCAGTCCATCTGTGGAAACTCCTTCCAGCGACGCCATACTCGCACGCGCCATGCAATGCGCGAACCAGGGTGAACTGATAGAAGCCGCACGACTGTGCAAGGAATACATGCAGCAGAACGGCCCGAATGGCGCCGCTCACTACCTGATGGGATTGATCAGCGACGCCAGACAAGATACCAACGACGCCATGCAGCACTATCGCAAGGCGATCTACCTGCAACCGAATCACTATGAAGCATTGACGCATCTGGCGGCACTGCTGGCCGCACAGGGTGATGCTGCCGGTGCCCGCCTGATGCAACAACGTGCACAACGCGTAGCAGGTACACAGGAGCAGCCGCATGCATGAACAACTGCAAACAGGTAATGCGGCCATGAGCATAAAAATCGATGATTGCTGGAATCGCATCGGTGTACGCGGCGACAGCACTTGCCCGAAACTGCAAGACTACTTCCGCTGCCTGAATTGCCCGACCTATGCGGCGGGTGCTTCGGCTCTGCTCGACCGTCCCATGACGGCAGAAGATTTAATCAGCGACTGGGGCCAAGGTGCACAAAGCCTGGCTCGCAGCGAAACTGCTGTATCTGCATTGATCTTCCGCGCCGGTGTTGAATGGCTGGCCTTGCCGACTGACGCCATCATCGAAGTCGCCGAGCAACGCACTATCCACACACTACCGCATCAAACCAATCGCGCGATCCTGGGCTTAAGCAATATACGCGGCTCGCTGCTGTTGTGCGTCTCGCTGACGCAAATGCTGGGCGCGGAACGTGGCGAAGCAGCTGACATCCAGCGCCTGCTGGTAGTCGGACACCAGGGACAAACACTGGTCTTCCCGGTAGACGAAGTACTGGGCGTGCAACGCTACACCCAGGCCGAATTGCAAACGGTGCCATCGACCGTGGCGCAATCACACACGACCTACACGCAAGCGATGATCGTCAGCAAGGACAAGAAGATAGGCCTGCTTGATTGCAATCTCTTGTTTTACGCGCTGAACCGGAGCCTGACATGAGCTCGCCCGACCTGAGCCAAATGTCCATGCTGGAGCTGTTCCGCCAGGAAGCGGAAAGCCAGACGCATGTCCTCAGCATAGGCTTGCTGGAACTCGAACAAAATCCGCGCTCGGCCGATCAGCTCGAAGCCTGCATGCGCGCTGCACATTCGCTCAAAGGCGCGGCGCGCATCATCGGCCTCGCCGCAGGCGTTGATGTCGCGCACGTGATGGAAGATTGCTTCGTGCTGGCGCAGCGTGGCGAATTGCTGCTGCATCGCAAGCAAATCGATGTCTTGCTCAAAGGCGTCGATCTGCTGACGCGCATCGCCAATCCACCAAACAATGATGAAACCTGGGGCGACCACGCGGGCAAACCCGAGATCACGGCGTTCATCGCCAAACTGACTACCGCAATCGCAGAGCCGGATGATGGTGGCAGCATGGCAGAGCAGGCCGCAGAAGTAATTGAAGCTGTTATCCCTGAAACCGACACACGACCAACAGGTAATGGTACAGCGCTGTCGGATAGCCGCGAAAGCAGCATACGTTCGGTGCGCGTCAACGCAAAGAATCTTGATCGCCTGCTCAGCCTGAGCGGTGAATCACTGGTTGAATCACGTCGCCTCAAACCATTCACTGCCTCCATCCTGCGCCTCAAACGTACACAGCGTGAAGCAGGCCAGGCACTCGATCTGCTGCATCAACAGTTATCCGCACAAACTGCGGATGAAGCAACGCAAGCCGCGCTATCCGAAGTGCGCACGCTGATGATGCAGTGCCAGCACATGGTCGCCGACCAGCTGGGTGAACTGGAAACATTTGACCGCCGCTCGGTGAATTTATCGCAACGTTTATACGACGAAGCACTGGCCTGCCGCATGCGCCCGTTTGCCGATGGTACGCAGGGTTATGCGCGTATGGTGCGCGACGTTGGCCATGCGCTGGGCAAATCAGTACGGCTGGACATCATAGGTAACGCAACACAGATAGACCGCGACATCCTGGAAAAACTGGAAGCGCCTATCGGCCATCTGCTGCGCAATGCCATCGACCACGGCATAGAAAGTCCGCAACTGCGCAAAGCTGCAGGCAAACCGGAGCAAGGCACGATCACGCTGGAAGCACGTCATAGTGCGGGTATGTTGCTGGTAAACGTGAGCGATGATGGCGCCGGTATCGATCTCGATCAATTGCGCGCGACCATCATCCAGCGCAAGCTATCGAATGCCGACACGGTCGCGCAGTTGAGCGAAGCCGAATTGCTGGAATTCCTGTTGCTGCCCAGCTTCAGCCTGCGCGATACCGTCACCGATATCTCCGGTCGAGGCGTCGGCCTTGATGTCGTCAGCAATATGCTTAAGCAGGTGCGCGGCACCATACGTATCTCCAGCACCGTGCAGCAAGGAACCCGCTTCCAGCTGCAACTGCCGTTGACACTATCCGTCATCCGCAGCCTGCTGGTGACCATCAACGATGAACCTTATGCATTCCCGCTGGCATACGTAAATCGCACGCTGGAACTACGCCGCGATCAGCTCGCCATGCTGGAAGGACAGCAGCACTTCACTTTCGATGGTCGTCAGATCGGCCTGGTCAGCGCGCATCAGATTTTGCAAAAGGGTGAACTGCGCGCCAAGGATGACCTGGTCTCGGTCGTTGTCATCGGTGACCACGAACACACTTACGGCCTGGCAGTCGATGCCTTCCTCGGTGAACGTATGCTGGTGGTACAACCTCTCGATAGCCGTCTCGGCAAGATACCGGATGTACTGGCCGGTGCGCTGATGGAAGATGGTGATCCGGTATTGATACTCGACGTGGCCGACATGGTGCGCTCGGTAGAAAAGCTGACCGCCGCCGGCAAGCTGGATGTGGTCCAGCATGGCAACAAGAATCTGAACGACGTCAAACGCAAAAAAGTACTGGTGGTCGACGACTCGCTGACCGTGCGTGAACTGGAACGCAAGCTGTTGAGCAATTGTGGTTACCAGGTTGTCGTCGCGGTCGATGGCATGGATGGCTGGAACGCGGTCCGCACCGAACACTTCGACCTCGTCATCACTGATATCGACATGCCGCGCATGGATGGCATAGAGCTGGTGTCATTGATACGACAAGCGCCTAACCTGCAAGCACTGCCGGTGATGATCGTGTCATACAAGGACAGGGAAGAAGACAGGCAACGCGGCCTTGATGCCGGGGCTGATTACTACTTCACCAAGAGCAGTTTCCACGACGAGAGCCTGCTGCAGGCTGTCACCGACCTGATAGGAGCGGCCTGAGCGTGAAAATCGGCATCGTCAATGACGTCCCCATGGTGGTTGAGATATTGCGCAGGGCGCTGGCAGAGCACCCCGCACATCAACTCATCTGGGTCGCTCAGGACGGTGTACAGGCAGCAGAGATGTGCGCATGGCAATTACCCGATGTGGTTCTGATGGACATCATCATGCCGAATGCGGACGGCGCCGAAGCAACGCGTCGCATCATGCAAAAAACACCTTGCCCGATACTGCTGGTGACAGCTGATATCAGCGCGAATGCCGTCAAGGTGTATGAAGCACTCGGTTACGGCGCGCTGGATGTGGTCACCACGCCAGTCATGACCGGTGGTAACTTCCAGCAGGGCGCGGCCGCATTAATTGCGAAGATAGAAAAAGTCGCACGCATGAGCAAGAAGGTGGAAGCACCGGCTCCTGCAAAGAAGCCGGTGGCCATCCGTGCACCAGATCTGTCCAACAAACTGGTCGTGATCGGTGCTTCTGCCGGCGGCCCGGCAGCCCTGGCCGAACTCTTGCGCGGCCTGCCTGCCGACTTTCCGGCCGCAGTCGTTATCGTGCAGCACATCAATCCAGCCTTTGTCGATGGCATGGCGGACTGGCTGCAACAACAAACCGCCTTGCGTGTGCGCGTGGCGAAAGAAGGCGATCAGCCGCTGAGTGGCACCGTCTTCATTGCTGGTACCAACCAGCACCTGCAAATCAAAAATCGCGACAGCCTTGGTTATGTCGCAGAGTCACCGACGGATATTTATCACCCGTCTATCGATGTGTTGTTTCACAGCGTGGTGCAGCAATGGCAAGGGAAGGCCGTGGGAGTACTGCTGACCGGCATGGGACGCGATGGCGCGCTCGGCCTGAAGGCGATGCACGATCATAAATATCACACCATCGTGCAGGATCAGGAAAGCAGTTCTGTATACGGGATGCCGAAAGCTGCCGCTGCACTGAATGCAGCGACAGACATACTGCCCGTATCCTGCATTGCACAAAAATTAGTCCATCTGTTTAATTGAATCTAGGGGTAAAAAATATGGAATCTTCCGCACTGAGCGACAGCGAACTCGGAATCCATCTACCGGCTGAAGAATACAAAATCATGGTTTTGCTGGTAGATGACCAGCCCATGGTCGGCGAAGCAATACGGCGCGCCTTGCTGAATGATCCGAACATCGACTTCCACTACTGCGCTCGTGCAGATGAAGCTTTACGCGTCGCAGAAAAAACCAAACCCACCGTCATCCTGCAGGATCTGGTGATGCCTGGTGTGGACGGCCTGACGCTGGTACGCCAGTACCGCCAGAACGCAACGACTTGCGACATTCCTATCATCGTGCTGTCGACCCGCGAAGATGCTGAAGTCAAACGCGATGCTTTCGCGACAGGCGTCAACGACTACATGGTGAAGCTACCAGATACGATAGAACTGATCGCACGCATCCGTTATCACTCACGCTCGTACAACAATTTGTTGCAACGTGATGCGGCTTATCGTGCCTTGCGCGAAAGCCAGCAGCAACTGCAAAAAAGTAACTTCGAACTGCAGCGCCTGACCAACACCGACGGCCTGACCGGCATTGCCAACCGTCGTTACTTCGATGACTACCTCAGTGCAGAATGGAAGCGCGCACGGCGTGAGCAGCAAGAGCTCTCCATCCTGCTGATCGACGTCGACAACTTCAAGTTGTACAACGACACCTATGGCCACGTCGCCGGTGACCAGGTATTGAAGCAAGTCGCTAAATCGCTGGAAGCCAGCGCCATGCGTCCAGCCGATCTGAGTGCACGCTTCGGCGGCGAAGAATTCGCCATCATCCTGCCAGCGACCGGCATCAATGGCGCCGTCATCTCGGGCAAGAAAGTCTGCGCCGCAGTGGAAACCCTGCAAATCCCGCATGCACATGCTGCATCGGGAGCATGGCTCACCGTCAGCATAGGCGTCGCCACCATGACGCCGCAATCGGATGACGCACCTAGTGACTTGATTGAGCAGGCGGACAAACGCCTGTATCGCGCCAAGGAGCAGGGCAAACATCGGGTGGTGTGGGAAGACGCATAAGTCTGCGTCTTGCTAACGGATGAAACAAAAAAGGCTTCCATCTGGAAGCCTTTTTACTTTGCTCTTCATTTACGGACTGCCGTGTTGCACGCCGACATCGATGACACCGTAGGCTTCAACACTGGAACTACTATTGGGTGTGCGGGCATAAGCACCGCATCCGGCCAATGCCAGCGTAACAGGCATTAGCAAAAGCAAAATCAATTTGCGCAGTAATTGTTTCATTGCATCACCGTATCAGATTTGCCTGCCGGGATTTGGCATGCTGGACTCATACGACATCACAACTCAATAAACATTCCCGCTGCATCATCAAACCTAACGCACCTCGCAATCGACCGCATTGGATTTAGGAGCGTTACTTGTTCCTGATACGGGAGGAGGCGCGCTAAACGCCGGTGGTAGCGTAACTTGCAAGCCCGGGTTTTTCGGCACAAGCACTGGCGCCTGTCTCGGATTCGGTGTAAAGCCGAACTGTCCGGCCGAAAAATTCTGCGCCCCTCCCGTATTTGTCACGGCAATCAAACCATCAATTACCTGCACATACAAACCCGGCGGCAACGGTGGCGTTGAACCAGTAGCGGTCGGCGTCACTCCTGTGGGCAAAGGTATATTGAGTTGCGCCAGCAGCAAAGGCTGGATAACTGCAGGTGCTGGCATGTCGCTACGTGTCGCTTGCATGGATACATCAAGTGCTGCGGTGCTCGCCAACAAATATGCGTGGCGCGCAGCCGCGACTGCTTCCGCTGTCGGCTTGACATACTGCACGATCACATTCGCGGCTTGCATGTTGATACTGGCACTTGGCGTCACCATCTGCACGCTGTCCTTGCTGCGCTTGCCGAGCAAACCCGCATTGGAACGTACGCCACCTTGTACCAGCGTGAAGGCAACACTATCTGCCACAGGCTTGGCCGCGTCGTACGAGAACTTATCAATGGTCAGCGTGGTATCCGGCTGCAAGATGAGCGTGCTGCCGTCGCTGAATCTGACTTGTGCATAACCCTTACCCTGGGTGGATAAAGTATCACCCGCTTCTACCGATGACTTCGCACCCAGCACGCGCATGCTGCCGTTTGCTTTCTTTGCCAGCAAGGATCCACTCAACAACGTGACCTTGCCGACTTCTGCCGCCTGAACCACTGTTGCTGTACACAAGACGGCCAGCAACAGGGCTGACTTAATTACAGTACATTTTTTTGGTCGGTTCATTTTTAGTTCCACTCTTGTCATTGGATGCGACTTCTTTGGTGTCGGCTTTCTTGTCATCGGATTTTTTTTCATCTGGCGTCGAGCTACTTGCAGATGGTCCCGAACCGCCAGATGAACTATCGCCTTGTTTTTTAGTATCGAGGAAAGCTAGCTGATCGAAATCAGTCTTAGGTGTAGATGAATTAATCGTCTTGATGATTTCATTGCTTGCCTGCTGTATAGGCTTGACTGGTTCACTGGCGGTCGGTGGTGATAGCACCTGGCACAAGGCCGAGTTGGGAGCGATGGTACAGATGTCAGCGGAAGGAGGAGGTGAAGGTGGATTCGTACTCGAATCTCGAATGGTCACCGTACCTCCGTTATTGGAGCGAACCAGCCCGCCGTTGGAGCCTGTCAGATTTTTTGTGTGCCGAAGGTCATGAGATGATACCGAAAGGGAAACACCATGACTACATCGATGAGCACAGTAAAAAAGCCCAAGAAACCGAAAGCCCTCAAACTTTTTTCCGACGA
>NZ_JADOEL010000008.1 GCF_015645465.1 Herminiimonas contaminans
TACTCTCCACGATGCTCGAGCACCATACGTACAGCGCGTTCACGCACTTCGGGGGAAAATTTGTTTTGCTTCTTCATGGCTCCATTTTCTCAGATGTTGGAGCCTCCACAAATCCCGGGGCGCTTCACATCTCTTAATGTGACGCAGTTAAAGAATTTGCTATATAGCACCCCAGAATTACAAGTATTGATGAATGCCTCTCAGGATTCCGATGAATAAACATGGGAAGCAGAATGTTGTTTCTCAAGGGCGTTTGATTAATTTGATTAGATTCGCAGTGGGGAGCAGCGATTCAATTTTCTTTAGACTGTGCTTGAACGAGTATATTCAACATCCAAGAAATATAGTTGCTCCAGCCCTCTTCCGTAAGAGCGATCCCTTTAGTGGCATGTTGACGCAGTATGCAATCGGGTGCCCCCTCTGTTGTCAGCTCTGGTGGCAACGCTAGTATCCAGCGGGCTATGATGTCCTCTAACTCATATGGAACATCCTTCAAAAATACGACATCTTCACCGTCTAATTCTTGAAAGTTTAATCCGGCCTGCAATCTGCAATGTAATGAGCGTGCTTTTTGATCAATTCCCATTAAATGCCTCTTAATTTGATGTGTTATCAGCAGATTTTCAATAACGGCTCAATTATTTATTTTGAAATAGAAAGAACTGTCAGTACTGTCCCATCTTGTAATTTCATTGATTGCGATCGAACCTGGTAGCGAGAGGCTTCTCGATTTGAAAACCATCTTGTTCCGTCTTCTAGTTTATATCTAGTTCGTGCATCCTCAGGGCCATAAAGAAGACCGAATGCATCCGTGTCGTGATGGAGATCTCGATTGAGATATAACTCTTCAGGGCAACTTGGACTTTTAAAAAACCAGGCAAGGCCGCGCTGTCGATGACAGACAATCCAAGCAGGAATGGCTGCTTTCCGAACCATCTTTATTGAGGTTGCTGTAATACTTGCTTTGAATAAGTTAGCAATTTTCTCAGCGGCATCAAGAGAAATTGGTTTGGCTGTAGCAATCGGCCCAAACAAATAGTCAGGGAGAATCAACTGACTTGCGAAATTATTTGCCAACGCCTCGCCTTCTTTAGATGCGTCATTTTGCGGACTAATATCGTCCTTAGCGCATAAGAAGCCACCACGACCTTTATCCAACTGCCAATGCCCAAGTTCATGTGCAATTGAAAATCTCTGACGCGTCGGAATACTTTTTGAGTTCACCGTAATAACGGCTTTTTCTTCATTGGCGACAAGTCGAGCTTCGCAACCATCCAAAGGCTTTACGTGGATTGTTGCACCCAACCCATATGCAATAACTTGCAAATCAATGTCCGCTGGATCAGTTATGCCGTAGTCCCACAATATTCGCTCGGCAACAGAAAGCTTTGATATATCAATTACCAAGATCTTCTTTCTTAATCTCGCCAATCTCAATTAAATCGTCCCACAAGCTTTGCCAGTCAGAGTCTGACTGTTTTGTTCCTTGTCTGAACGCAACTGCTAACTCAGGGCGACGAGAGAAAAGCTCCTGCAACTTACTCTTGATAGCATCCATGCTTGGGCGCGACAATTCACTACGAGAAAATTTATTGCTTTCTTTCAATTTTTCTCTTACCTGAAGAATGCGTTTTCTTTTGGCTTCTGCCACTAAGCTTAGCGCGGAAGCTCGCATATTCAGTGCAATGTCTTTTGGATTTAAGCCATCGTCCGTAGCATCTTGCAGAAGATCCGCATCTGATAAGTGATTCACATCTTCAGCGAGACTCTTCTCAATCGTCTTATATTTTGCTCTAGGATCGTTCTTATGAAGTCCGCTCATATCTTCCTCCTTCCGGGGAATAGGCGATCAATGCCGCGCCGCAACTTCTTTCGCGCATACTCATATTTCTGAACGCTCATACCATATTCCGATTCCATTTCACGAGGTGGCACTTTATCTTCCATAGCCATAATTATTAACGTCACATCCTCATCATCTTCAAAGTGATCTTCAATGGCCTTGAGATCTGCTGCCATTAATGATTGGCTTTCGCGATCAATCAATACATTATCAATCGCTAAGTTTTCACTGCCGAACTCATCTATTAGATCGTCATCAGGGTCGGCGTTCACATTACGACGATCATTTGCAAGAATTTCTCGATCATGTCGAACTAGATTTCTATAGCCGTCGGAGATACTAGACATTACTTCATGGATGTAGGCTTTAAATGGAACGTCACATGGCCAGATGCGAGTTTCTTCTAAGGTTCTTGTAATCGCTTCATTGAAAAGTTCTTGTGGATCCTGTAACCCGGTTCCTGGCAGTAAATAGTTTGCCTGCCTATATATGCGGACATAGTCAGCCTGGCTCAGCGACGCTAATGCCTCTTCAATCCGCGTGTAATTGACACCACATTATGTTCAGTTGCCAACAACTCCTCCTCCCCAGCTATTTTTATATACGGCAATTGCCGGAAATCCGGACATTTCGGCTGTGTCCGGTTTTTGATGTCTTCCAGTATATATAAGTGAACACTTTGTTCAGAATCTTAAGGAGGATTTCCTGTGAGCAATAAACGTAACCAACATGTCGTCAGTCATAAAGACGGCTGGGCAGTTAAAGGGGCTGGCGCTGATCGCGCAACCGCCATTTTTTCAACTAAGGCCCCTGCCGTGGATAAAGGGCGGGAAATTGCAAAAAGCCAAGGCACTGAACTTGTTGTGCATGGTCGGAACGGTCAAATTCAGACGAAAGATAGTCATGGGAAAGACCCATTTCCACCAAAAGGCTGATTCCGCGGGCCAGCCAAAATCTGGCCCATTTTGTAGCTTCTTCATAACAATCGAGTGAAGTGGCAATTAACCAGGCATATGTAACTAACAAGACCACATTGGAAAGAGTGACATGAACTACTCGAATAAACTTGATCGATTGCGCGATCGCCGACAAGGGCTTTACAGCAGAAACGGGACTTTTGACTCAGTTGCTTCGTTAATCACGGAGCGCAAAAAAGAGAAGTTCACGTCAATTTCCGAACCGGAATCGGTTAAATATGCTTTGGGCGCAATGCAGCCAGTCGATCGGGAGTACACAGAAAATACATACGCTGAAGGAAACCGGGTCAGGGATCGTCTTGCCGAGGGGTTGACGGCTGTATCCATTCCTTCAGCATTCGAATATCAGGGTTCTGTGCCTTTAGATGTTCATGTTCGAGGCAATAGCGACATTGATTTGTTGGTGCTGCATGCGGGTTTTGTAACGGTGGATTTGGACGTTCAAAGCAAATATGTCTATCACGATGTTTCAGGTCCAACGCCAACAGAATGTTTGAAAAATTTGAGGGCACAGTCGATTGATATCTTGAAACGACGGTTTTATGCCGCGGACGTTGACGCCTCTGGCAGTAAATCAATCACGCTATCTGGCGGGTCACTTAAACGGGTAATCGATGTTGTCCCATCACATTGGCACGATACCTTAGATTGGAAACAATCAGGAAATATCGCACATCGAAAAATTTGCATCCTGGATAGTCATACCAATACCAAGGTCACGAATCTACCGTTCATGCACATCAACCGTATTGCCGAAAAATGCAATCGATCAAATGGGGCTTTGCGTAAGGTAATTCGATTGCTAAAGAATCTTCGATACGATGCGGATGCTGAAATTAACTTGTCTAGCTACGATATTGCATCGATAGCTTGGCACATGAGCGAGGCAGAACTTCAGGTGCCTTTCGGAGTTGATCTTCTATTGGTGGATCGCGCGCGTACTCATTTAAAGATGATCATCGATAATGAGCACTATCGTCGTGTCCTCCAGGTCCCGAATGGGACGCGACTAATCTATAGCGATCCTAAAGCTCTGATTGGAACGAAGCAGCTATATGCGGAGCTTGATCAACTCGCCAAGGACATCGCAAACGAATTGGATCCATACGCGGCTCTTTCTCATCGTCTTCCTGCTCAAATTCTTTCCAAAGCTGTCTACTTATAATGTCAGACAAGGAGGTAAGAATGATCGATCAAGGGTTGGCAAACATTGTGGGTGCGAAAAAGCCATTTCGTATATTAAGCTTGGATGGGGGTGGTGCTAAGGGATTTTATACGCTCGGTGTTCTCAAGGAAATTGAGGGGATGCTAGGAGGTCCACTTCACCAGCATTTCGATCTCGTGTTTGGTACGAGTACCGGAGCAATTATTGCATCGCTCATTGCGCTAGGATATGAAGTCGATCAAATTCACGATCTATACAAAAAGCATGTCCCCACTGTAATGCGTCAGAAAACACCTAGAGGAAAAACTGATGCATTAGCCAAGTTGGCACAAGAAGTGTTTGGAACCGCTAGCTTCCGGGACGTGAAGACTGGTATAGGTGTTGTAACCACCAAGTGGGAAGTTGAACGTCCAATGATTTTCAAGGGAAATGTTGAACAAGCTCATGGCCGCATTGGCACATTTTTACCAGGATTCGGTGTAAGTATTGCTGACGCAGTTCAAGCATCCTGTTCAGCATATCCATTTTTTGATCGCAAGATTATACGAACAAACGATGGAGATGAAATCGACTTAATCGATGGCGGGTATTGCGCCAATAATCCAACACTTTACGCGATTGCTGACGCAGTAAAAGCGCAGAAAATTCCAAAAGAAAATATAAGAGTAATTAGTGTTGGTGTTGGTGTTTATCCAGAGCCCAAACCAAAAACATTAAAAATGTGGTTTGCAAAAAAATACCTGGTCAGCGTACAGTTGCTGCAAAAGACATTAGAGATTAACACTCAGTCAATGGACCAGTTGCGCTCTATATTATTTAACGACGTCGCGACTATTCGTATAAGTGACACTTTTGAGCGGCCTGACATGGCGACTGATTTAATGGAACACGATTTACAAAAATTGAATTTATTGCGTCAGAGGGGGCGCGAATCATATGCAAGCAGGGAAGCAACGTTAAGACAATTTTTAATCGATTAAACATCTTTAATTCTTTGTGGTTGTTTATCTCGGATAGGCGGTTTGATAGTTCTCGGAGTATTGGCATCGATTGCAAATGAAGTAACAGCTATTTCAGGTTTATCCAAACTACTCAACAGTACACACTGCTAAGTCACACATTTTTATCATTTGCTAGTGATCCCCTGAAATATCGACTTTGCACGGCCCGAGGCAATTGATTTCTGCTCGTCGTTCAAAGATGAACAATCGATTTTCAAATTGCCTTGGTCAATCTTCCCAGCTTTTGGTTGGGACGTCAGAATAATTGCGCGCCAAGAGCATGCAGTAATCTGGTCATCCGGGGAAAAGGAATCGTTGGCATAGGTATATGCCAGGTTGCGCTGTGCTTGATAATCACCACGCAAGGCATCATCTTTATACTGCGCTACATTTTCTTGAAAGCGTTTAATCATCGAAGCGCGCCGTGACTTATATCCGTCAGTTGAAGGATCATCTAGGTCAACCATGCTCGGTACTTCTACAAAAGTATGTTCAGGTACATTACAAATTTTGGCGCATGGACTTTTAGCAGGTTGGAAGCCAGGGCGTTGCCCGCCACCAAGATCGTAGTAACAAACGTGGCCCATTGCCATAGCATCCACCAGTTCACTATGAATAGGCCTATCTGCAACTTTGAATGTGATCTCGAATTTCTTTGTCCAGCCATGCAGCTTATCGATTCTATGAACAGGATTACCATCCGAGAATTTCAATGCGCTAAAATCTTCTGAGTACTTTGCAATTGCTGGACATTGTTTTAAAAACTCAGTAACTGTTTTTGCCACTTGGTCGCGCGACAAACCACTTTCATTTTTAAAATCCAGTTTAATCGTCGCTTCTTCATGTTCAGTTGAACAACTGAAAAGGAGTGCAGTAAGGAACAACAATATAGTTTTAATAGTAGACATCGATTCCCCTCTAGTGACTTTCTATACGAAGTCCTTCTCGGCATCATATCAGTGTGTCTTGTCGGGCCAGCTACTTATGATCGATAAGTGGCGCTAAACCGGCGAGTACATGGACCGAGGCTGCAGGCTTCCCGTATGCAGGGACATATGTCGGTCCGGAAGAAATCGTCGCCAATGTATTTTTTAAATTAGCGACTGAATGGATAAGTTATCGCGCTGAGGTGCATACCTAACTGGCTGATGGCGATCAAGTCGCTGCATTTGGAAAGTATCGCTGGGCTGAACCCCGTAGGCAGCTGCTGACTGTCGCACCTTCATTACGCACGTTCGCGCTGCTGCTGTCTGCAACTCTCTGATCCAGCATTCTAGGGGAATAGGCACGACTTCATTGTAATTTTGGTCAGCGCCCCGTTTTTTTTATCGGCTCCTGGTGGCGCCGTGTGGGTCGATTACAAATTTCTTAGGAGCGCCAGCGTCAAATTCTCCGTAGCCTTGTGGAGCGTCGTCTAGCGAAATTATCTGTACACCCACTATATCCGCAATGTGCAATTTATCCCAAAGGATCGCTTGCATGAGTTGTCGGTTATATTTCATGACCGGAGTTTGTCCAGTGTGGAGGCTGTGCGACTTAGCCCAGCCTAGCCCTAAGCGAAGGCTTAAGCTGCCTCGCCGAGCAGCGGCATCATGAGCGCCAGGGTCATCAGTGACGTAGAGACCCGGAATTCCAATACGTCCGGCGGCTCTGGTGATCTCCATTAATGAATTCAAAACTGTTGCCGGAGCTTCAACTTGTGATCCATCGTGACCATGTCCACGTGCCTCAAAGCCTACGCAATCAATTGCACAGTCCACTTCAGCATCGCCAAGTATTACAAAAATTTGATCTGCTAGGGTTGCATCCAACGATAGATCGACAGTTTCGAACCCAACACTGCGCGCATGGGCCAAGCGTACTGGATTTACGTCTCCGACAATGATAACTGCTGCCCCTAGCAATCTTGCAGAAGCAGCCGCCGCCAGCCCAACAGGCCCGGCTCCTGCGACGTAAACAGTTGTTCCCGGGCCAACTCCTGCAGTAACCGCTCCGTGATAGCCAGTCGGTAAAATATCCGATAGACAGGTAAGGTCGGCAATCTTTGCCATCGCTTTATCATTGTCCGGAAATCGGAGTAAATTGAAATCGGCATAAGGCACCATGACGTATTCGGCTTGCCCGCCAATCCAGCCTCCCATATCGACGTAGCCGTACGCGCCACCAGCTCTTGAAGGATTGACGCTCAGACAGACGCCAGTGTGTTGTTCTTTACATGTACGGCAGCGGCCGCATGCGACATTAAATGGTACCGAAACAAGATCCCCCTTTTTAAGGGTTTCCACATCCTTGCCAACCTCAAGTACTTCGCCGGTAATTTCGTGGCCGAGGACCATGCCCGACGGCGCAGTCGTCCTACCCCTAACCATGTGTTGATCTGATCCGCAGATATTCGTAGTGACTACCTTAAGAATAACGCCGTGTTCAATTTTTTTACCAGCCGGATTATCCAGCTTGGGATATAAGATAGACTGAATTTCCACTTTCCCTTGCCCTACGTAGACTACTCCGCGATTCTCTGCCATTTATTTTCCAATTCAACGTTGGTTTAAAGATTTTTGCTGTGGTCGATAACCCATATAGGCAATTGGCCGTGCAAATGAGGCTTAACGAAATTTGCTACAGACCTCGATACGCCGTGTCAATAGTCACAGTGCCACCGGCACTACGTGAAACACATGCGCACAATTTTCTATTTTCGGCTTTTTGATGCGCACTTAAAAACACGTCTCTATGATCGACGGGCTCTGTCGTACTAACAACGTCGACTACACAAAGACCGCATTCGCCGCGTTTGCAGTCCGACATCAGTTCGACTCCAGCCTCTTGCAGAGCGGCGAGCATGCTCTGATGGGCAGGCACCCTTACTAATTTATTCAACCGGGGAATTTCAACCATGAATTCCTGGCTAGGATAATGCCCACTCGCGGCAAAGGTCTCATACCGTAACAGCCCAAGTGGCCTTTCGCTTTTCCGCCATAGTTTTGATATCGCTTCAAGCATACCAATAGGGCCACACACATATAGTTCGCCGTTCTTATCCACAGAGTTGACAATACTCGCGATGTCTAGCGGGCCGTCCTCATCTCCAACTGACAACTCAAGGCGTTCCCCGAGCCAGGTTTTGAGTAGGTCACCAAATGCAGCCTCTGAGCGGGTACGAACGCCATAGATCAACCTCACAGGTTTATCGCTATTACTTAATGCTTTTGCCATGCTTACGAGCGGCGTGATGCCTACGCCACCTGCGACCAGCGTATATGAAGTGGAATACCTACTTAATTCAAAGTGATTGTGCGGTTGAGAAATTTCGATCAAATCGTTTTCGTTAAGCGACCACATATATCGTGATCCGCCTTGGCCATCTTCAATTAATCGAACAGCGATGCGATAGTGTTCATCTTCGACCCCGGTATCTATTAAAGAATATGTACGAATCTCAGAACGATCTTCGACTCGCACACGGATTCGTATGTTTGATCCAGGAGTCCACGATGCCCTCCCATTTTTTGGGGTAATTTGAAAAAGTTTAATACTTGGGCTTATATTTTCTAACGCTGTAACGGAGGCATTTACCCAATGGTCTCGAAATTTCATTCTCAGTCTCCAAATCTATACGTTAGCGAGGGCGCATATTTTCTATTTATTTATTATGAGTTTGGTTTCTTGCAGATAGGCTAAGTTGCAGCAACGATCGGGATAACGTTCGAGACTAAGCTTAAATGTGATTGTTCTTGATCGATGAGGCGGTTGGTAAGACGACGAGACCACATTGCGCCTGCGTCAATATTCAGGTTGTAAAATTCACGCTCTGGATGCGCAAGAATCGCTTGTTGCTGGGCTTCAAGAATGTTTTCATCTTCTTTAAATATGCCGTGCACGGCCGCCTTGTGATTCTGCGTAGTAGCTTGATCCGAAAGCCTGTAGTTTCGGCAGATCGACCAAAAATAATGGCAAGTCGTCTCGGTTTCTGGCGTTAGCGTATGAAGTACAAATCCGTTTACACCTTGTGAACGGTCACCTTCCGGGGCCCCTGTTCCTGTTTTCGCAACGCCGACGTCAATCGTCACAGTGTTTGGCGCTTCGAACCTCACAATTTGCCACCGGTCTACATTTCCATCCCAACCAGTATGATGTTTTAGAGCCCCTTTCCAGAAAGCAGGCGGATTAAGATCGGTCATCCAGCGGGTTACCGTTACGAACTTGTCATCGTATGTCACTTCGAAGGGTGCTTCTGCGATTTCCCTGTGACCGATGGTGCTCCCATGCACAAACGTCTCATGCGTTAAATCCATCAAATTATCGATTACGAGACGATAGTCACACTTAGCGTGGATGGTCTGCCCGTCGCCAGCCCATTCTGAATCATCATTCCAATGTAAATCAGGGATCTTGCTTTCATCGGCAAGCGTAGGATCTCCCGGCCACAGCCAAACCAAGCGATGCTTTTCAGCAACTGGATATGAACGTACGCACGCTGATGGATTCATTGTCTCTTGGGAGGGCATTTCGACACAACGGCCACTAGGATTGAACGTCAGCCCATGGTAGCCACAGATCACGGTATCGCCTGCCAGCGTTCCTTTAGACAAAGGTAATAAACGATGCCAGCATGCATCTTCAAGCGCGACAGCGGTACCGTTCAATTGACGATACATCACTATCTTTTGCTTGCAAATTGTCCGTGGCAGCAACTCGCGTTTAAGTTCTACATCGTATGCTGCTGCGTACCATGCATTGAGGGGGAATGTGCCTGATTGCACTTTTTGATGGGTTGTCATTTATGGTCTCCTGCTATTGGCCCCACATTAACCGATGCTTATCGAATAAACGCCAACAATCGCGTGAATGCAATGCAGCGCTTCTTTATTGCTCATCATGATAAGTACACTGTTAAACCAGCACAATTCAATACCCCCAATACCTGCCATTGTTCATATCAATAAAGGCAACGCCGACACTGCATGCTTGATCAAAAAAAGCATTATTGTCAATTTCAATGGGGTTTATTAAGGTCATTGCATTGATCGACTTAAGTTTATTGCTTAAATTTGGCCTGGGGTTGTCGATAACGGCGAACTAATTAAAGTATGGGCCAAAACAAAGCCCATTAATTACAAAAATAATATGGAGATTTTATGCGTGGATTAAAGGCTTTGGTCGCAATAGGCGCTGCTTCGTTAATGACTACCGTGATGGGGCAAAGCGACGACAAGGAAATCAAGATCGGCATCGTGGCATCGTTATCCGGGATGTATGAGATCGGCGGCCACCAACTTCAAAACGGCATCAATACTTATTTGAAGCAAAATGACGGTAAGTTGGCGGGACATAAAGTCACGCTGATATACCGCGATACAGCCGGTCCTAACCCGGATATCGCGAAGCGTGTAGCGCAAGAGTTGATCACCCGAGACATGGTTGATTTCCTCGCTGGATTTGATTTCACGCCCGGCGCCATGGCCGTCGCGCCGATCGCTACACAAGCCAAGACCCCGATGATTTTAATGAATGCCTCCGCATCTATTATTCCGACGAAGTCACCATATATCGTGCGTACTTCGTTTACTCCGGGGCAGACATCATATCCATTGGGTAAGTGGGCGGCACAGAACGGGATCAAGAGCGTCGCAATTGTGAGTGCCGACTTTGCGCCGGCAGCGGAGGCGGCAATTTGGTTCAAGAAATCGTTCATTGAAGCTGGTGGCAAGATTGTGAGTGAAGTTGCCGTTCCGTTGACTAATGTTGATTTTGCGCCCTACCTACAAAAAGTGAAGGACCAAAAGCCTGACGCGGTGTTTTCGTTTTTGCCAGTGGGCGAGCCGGTTATCCTGTTCTACAAAACTTTTAAAGAGCGTGGTCTTGCGAAAGAAGGCATCAAACTCATTTCCGCAGAGGGATGGGTTGACGATGACGTGCTGAAAGCGTCTGGGGACGCTGCAATCGGGGCGATATCCAGCGGCTACTACACCCCTTCGCATGACAGTAAAAAAAATAAAGACTTTATCGCAACTTACAAATTGGTCTCTGGTGGAAAGATGGAGCCTAACTATCTAGCCGTGGGTGCTTATGATGGTATGGCGGTAATTGCAGAGGCGGTGAAGAAGGTTGGGCTCCCTGAAGATCGCATTAAATTGATTGATGCGATGAAGGGTTTAACGATTGATAGTCCAAGGGGACCATTGACAATTGACCCAACCAGCCGGGACAGTATCAATACTGTCTACATGCGCAAAATAGAGATTATCAAAGGCAAAGCAGTAGCAGTTGAATTCGATAAATTCGATGCCGTTAAAGACCCTGGAAAGCTATCGCCATAAATTGAACGTCCTTTTCCGGCGGTAGTTGTTCGGCAGCCGCGCCGATCATTAACAAGTTAACCGCGTCAATATCCAAACCGTTTAAATAATAAATTGCGTTAAGCAATGTGGCTTCGCGCGCCCAATAAAATTAATAAAACTATAAATAGTGGAGACCTTATGAAAAAAATTATTGCCTTTAGCTTTTTAAGTCTGTCAGCAGGAATCGCTGCTGCACAAACCAACGTGACTATTTACGGTGTTGTTGATACCGGAGTCGAATATGTTACGAATGCGAACGCTGCAGGCCAATCATTGGTTAGGCTGCCGACACAGACGGGTTCGACGCCCTCGCGGCTCGGCTTTAAAGGTTCCGAAGATCTCGGTGATGGGTATCGGGCATTATTCGTTCTGGAAAACGGATTGGCGCTTGATACCGGCGCGTCCCAGCAAGGTGGTCGGTTATTTGGCCGGCAAGCATACGTGGGGATCGACGGGCCGTACGGCACCGTTACGTTAGGTCGAATTTACAATATGACGTTTTTATCGTTATTAGACTCCGATATCCTTGGCGGCAGTATTCACGAGGCCGCCAATATGGATCCATACTTGCCTAATGCTCGATCAGACAACGCCATTGGCTATTTAGGTAAATTTTCAGCCGTGACGGTCGGTGCAACATACAGCTTTGGACGTGACACAGCGACGGGTGGCGGACCCGCAGCGACGAACTGTGCAGGCGAATTGGCGGGAGACTCAAAAGCCTGTCGTCAGTGGACCACAATGCTGAAATATGATCTCAACAATTTTGGTGCGGCTGCCGCATTCGACCGTATGAACGGCAATACCGGCGCTAGCGCCCCTTTGAGCAATAGCGCATTTACAGACACGCGTACCTCTCTCAATGGTTATTACAAATTCGGCGATGCAAAGATAGGATTGGGGTGGGTCGGACGGAAAGTAATGACCACGACTAACGCCAATACCGACCTTTTCTTCCTTGGCTTGAGCTATCGGTTTAGTCCCGCGGTTGTACTTGACACCCAAATTGGGCGACTCAGCGGCTTTATTAGCGGGAACAACGCTACCCAGTTGGCTTCTCGACTGACCTACAGTCTGTCTACCCGTACAAGCTTGTATGTGTCTGGCGTCTATTTGCGTAACCAGCAAAACTCGGCGGTCTCCGCCACAGGAGGTTCAGGTGCCACACCAGGTGCTGGGGTGAATCAGGCTGCGGCTATGGCCGGGGTACGTCACCGATTTTAAACACAAATTCTGGCAAGGAATCTATTCGGTTCCTGTCAATTTACTTAACGTGATATTGGCTTAGGTTTAACAGATTTAGGCGGCGAAGTATGAAGGATACGTTTGTGACTGGGAAAACATATGTTGGGTAATGCTTTAGGTGTGCTCTTTGATGGTATTGCGTATGGAGGCCTGCTTTTCTTAATCAGCATCGGTCTCTCCATCACAATGGGCCTAATGAATTTTATTAATCTCGCCCACGGTGCCTTCGCAATGGTGGGAGGCTATGTGAGTGTCATTTCACTTTCTGCGCTTGGTGTACCATTTCTCGCCTCTCTTCCCCTGGCATTTCTTGTCGGCGCCTTGGTAGGTATCGTGCTGGAAAAACTCTTATATCGTCGCTTGTACAAAGCCCACGCGCTGGATCAGGTCTTGTTCTCTATTGGCCTGACGTTTATGAGCGTAGCTACCGCAGCTTACTTCTTCGGCCCATCTCAGCAGCCGGTTTCTCTTCCCGAGTACCTCCGCGGACAAGTGTCGGTGTTTGGATTAGATGTTGGCGCATATCGTCTGTTCCTTATCGGTGTTGTGATTTTGATCGCGGCGGCGCTCGGTTTACTCTTAGAAAAAACCAAATTCGGGGCGCAAATTCGTGCTTCCGTCGATAACCAGCAGGCGGCCGCCGGGCTCGGAATTAACGTCAACAAGGTGTTCAGCCTCACGTTCGCACTGGGTTCTGGGATGGCGGCATTAGGTGGCGCACTGGGTATTGACGTATTAGGGCTTGATCCTACTTTTCCTTTTAAATATATGGTTTATTTTCTTCTGGTGGTCTCTGTCGGAGGAGTGGGCACCATACGAGGACCGTTGATTGGAGCAATGATTTTGGGAATTTTCGATGTTTCAGGAAAATATTACGTGCCCGACATCGGTGCGTTCGTGATTTATGGATTAATGGTAATTCTGCTGATCGCATTTCCGGCAGGCTTGCTTGGGAAGCGAAAATGATAAATAAAAACTTTATACCAATATTGCCGAATGGTCGTTGGAAAATTGAGGAAATATTATTTTGGCTTGTGCCGGTAGTATCATTTTTTGTTTTCCCGGGCCACCTTTTACTGATTAGCCAAATTATGATAGTGGGACTATTTGCGCTATCTCTCGACTTGATCCTCGGTTACGCTGGCATCGTTTCTCTGGGACACGCAGCATTTTTCGGGGTAGGTGCCTACACGGCTGGTTTACTTTCCGTGCATGGCTGGAGCGAGCCGTTGACGGGGTTATTCGCCGCGGCCACTGTGGCTGGACTCGTGGGCTATATCACAAGCTTCCTAGTACTTCGAGGACATGATCTGACACGGTTAATGGTAACGCTAGGTATTGGTTTAATGTTATTCGAAGCCGCGAATAAAGCTGCGTTCATAACTGGTGGCGTCGATGGTTTGTCTGGCATGCAGATGGAAAAGATATTCGGTATTTTTGAATTTGATCTAAATGGTAAGACGGCTTATATATATAGCTTCCTGATCTTATTTATTTTGTTCGTCGTCATCCGTCGCATGTTGTGCTCTCCCTTTGGTTCAAGTTTGATTGGAATCAGGGAAAATAGCACCCGAATGTCGGCAATCGGTGTGAACGTGCCCCTTCGGCTGACCACCATCTATACAGTCTCGGCAGCGATAGCCGGGGTGGCCGGTGCTTTGCTAGCTCAGACCACTCAGTTTGTGGGGCTCGATTCTCTTGGCTTTTCACGCTCCGCAGACCTTCTCATCATTTTAGTGCTTGGTGGGACAGGTCGCCTGTATGGAGCCTTGGTTGGCGCAGCGATTTTTATGATTGCACAAGATTACATCGCTACTCTCAATCCTACATTTTGGCATTTTTGGATCGGCCTGCTGCTGGTTCTCTCCGTCCTCTATGCCCGGGGGGGAATTCTTGGTGGCATTGAGAAATTAGGTACCTACAGAAAAAAGATTTGGCCGAAAGTTTGAAATGGAAAATCTGATGAAGAACACTAGTCTGAGAACTGAAGGACTTTCGAAAGCCTGGGGCGGATTTAAGGCAAACAGCGACATCACACTAAATTTTTTGCCCGGCTCTCGTCATGCACTGATCGGCCCGAACGGCGCCGGGAAAACAACTTTTATCAATTTACTGACTGGGACATTTCCTCCAAGTGCCGGAAGCGTGTTTTTGGGAGACGACAATATCACTACGCTTCGGCCGCACGAGCGAGTAAGGCGGGGTATCACGCGAACATATCAGATTAATACACTATTCAACGGAATGACGGTGCTTGCATCTGTGGTGCTCGCGATCAGTGAGCGAAAGGGGTTGGGCTACGTATGGTACCGAACCGTCTCCAGTGAGCAAGCAGTTGTCGATGAAGCGATGGCACTTCTGGACTCGTTAAAGCTCACCGACGAAGCTAATCAATTGACGAGTCGGCTAGCGTATGGAAAGCAACGATTGGTGGAAATTGCGCTTGCCTTGGCAACTCGCCCGATAGTACTGCTATTAGACGAGCCCGCTGCAGGCATTCCTTCCGCTGAAAGCAAAGAGCTTTTCGAGATCATTGCACAATTGCCAAAAGATGTAACGATTGTATTCATTGAACACGATATGGATCTGGTTTTTCGTTTCGCGGAAAGAATTACAGTTTTAGTGGGGGGAAGCGTATTGGTAGAAGGCACGCCTAACGAGATCGCATCAAATCAGCGCGTTAAAGAAGTATATCTTGGAGAAGCTGCACATGAGTGAGTTATTACGGTTTCACAATGTGTCCGCCGGATACGGTGATTCCATCGTATTGGAAAATGTATCCATATCATTGGAAACCGGTGGCAGCCTCGCACTATTGGGCAGAAATGGCGTAGGTAAAACAACCTTGATTATGACTTTGATGGGTCTTACTAAGCTTCATAGCGGCGAAGTATTTTGGCAAGGTAAGAATATTTCCAGCACGTCGACTTACAAGCGGTCTCTGGCAGGTCTTGGCTGGGTTCCGCAGGAACGGCATATGTTCCCGTCCTTGACCGTCGAAGAACACCTCACAGTCGTTGCACGACCTGGGAAATGGGACCTTCAAAAGATTTACGGTATTTTTCCGCGGCTCAAAGAGCGGCGTGCAAATATGGGAAATCAGCTTTCTGGCGGCGAGCAGCAAATGGTTGCTATTGCTCGTGCGCTGATGACAAATCCGTCTTTGCTATTATTGGATGAGCCCATGGAAGGTTTAGCACCAATTATTGTTCAGGACCTTATGCAAATCATTAAGGGGCTGGTCACGGATGAGGGACTGGCAGTCATAATTGTGGAACAACATGCAAGGCTAGCACTTGCGTTGACGAAAAACATGATTGCGCTCGACCGCGGTAAAGTGATATACGAATCCGAGAGCGCGTCCCTTCTCGCCGATAGTGCGTTACTAAACCGCTTGGTATCAGTGTCTTAGCCTCGGTAGCTTATTCAATAAACAGATTGGCGACCAAGCTTCTTAACCATTTGTTAGCTGGGGTGTGGTGATAGCGCTCATGCCAATATTGCTTCACTGGATAAACGGGCAGCGGAATTGGCGCCTCCATGACTTTGACATGTCCGTCCTCTGCGAGTAGCCGACCTAGATGTGCAGGAACGATCGATACGAGTTCAGAGTGAGCAACGATACGCGCCACGCCAAGAAATGACGGTAACTGAAGAGCAAAGTTTCTAATTGCCCCGTTCTCTTCCATTGCTTTCGCGAGAATCCCATGTCCATTACCCTTTGGTAAATTTACTTCTATGTGTCGTTCGCTGAGAAAAAGCTTTTCTGTCATCTTATTTTTAATCCGGGGATGATTGGCTCCTACGATGCAAACAAAGTGTTCGTCAAATAGCTTCTGCTGATAGAAAGGAGAAGGCATGTCAAACGGAAAACCCATAGCGATGTCAACCTCGCCGGCTTCCAAAAGTCTCGCAGCGTCTGAAGTAAGATTAATCAATTCGATTCTGATCATCGGAGCGATATCCTTCAGCTTGGCAAGAAGCCGAGGAAGAATAACGACTTGTCCGGTATCAGTCATGCAAATTCTGAAGGCACGATTGGAAATCGCCGGGTCAAAGGTGGGTATAACGCCGGCGCTTCCGTCGAAAAGTGTTAACGCATTTCCTATGGCCGATATTAAACCATCCATTCTGGGAGTAGGTTGCATTCCAGTAGACGTACGAACAAAAAGTGGATCATTGAAATGTTTCCTCAACCGGCCCAGTCGGATGCTGATCGAGGGCTGGCCAAGCCCAACTTTCTCCACTGCGGCAGTGACACTTTTTGTTCGATATATTTCGTTGAGAATCAAAAAATCTTTGGCATCGATATCATTCATTCCATTTCCAATAAAGTGGGGCAGACTCGAATTTGATCTTTTCGATTCTTAAGATTGTTTCCAGCAGCAATGTCTGGGTGTTGGCAAGCCAAGAACTTACAAGAGATTTTTACGCAAGCGAACAAACTATGGATAACATTGATTTAAAATTATTGACCATTTTCCAAGAAATTTATCGAACAGGAAGCATCTCCCAGGCAGCGGAGAATCTACAAATGGGACAACCTGCTGTAAGTATGAACCTTGCGAAATTTCGCAAGCATTTCGGTGACCCGCTGTTTGTACGAACATCCGTTGGCATGGCGCCAACACCTCATGCGGAAGGCCTCATACAGTCAGTCGAAGATGCGTTGACACTGTTAAAAAAGGCCCTTGGACATCAGTCTTCGTTCGATCCTAAAACATCAAGCCGCATGTTCCAGCTTTGCATGACAGATGTTGGTCAGCGAGTAATTATGCCCGATCTGCTTCCTCGCCTCAGTCAAGAAGCGCCTTTAGTAAAAATTGAGGTCACCTATGTCTCAGAGAACACACCAAAAAATTTGGAATCAGGTGAGATCGACTTAGCTGTTGGTTTCTTGCCCGAACAAGATCCAGGATTTCTCCAGCAGAGATTATTCAAAGATAAATTTGTTTGCATTGTTAATTCTGTACATCCTAGAATTAGAAATACATTATCCCAAGAACAGTTCGAGGCCGAGTCACATGTTATTGTCACCAAACTTGGAACGGCACATGGCATAGTCGAAGCCACTTTGACGGCACGAGGCATCAGTCATAACATCGGCCTGCGTATTCCGAATTATCTTGGCATTTCATCTACAATTGAAAGTACTGATTTTATCGCGACCGTACCGCGCCGATTTGCACTTGCGTTAGCGAACACTGGTCGAATCCGCTTGCTCGAGCCGCCATTTAAAATTCCAGAATATCTAGTCATGCAGCATTGGCATAAACGATATGCACGCGACCCGGGAATTGAATGGCTTAGAAAAATTATGACTAGTCTTTTCCAGGAATAGCAAATTTCTTAGCATTGCTGCCCGCTAAAACATCCATGGAAATTGGATAGCGCGTTGCCCCTCAAAAGCTGCAATCTCTGCATTATGTTGCAAAGTCATTGTCACCTCGTCGAAACCGTTTAATATGCGATGTTTTGCAATAGGGTCTAGAGCAAATCGGAACTCACGAAAAAACGGACTGTGAACTAATTGATTTTCCAAATCAATTAATAAGGAATAGTTTTCAGATTCATTTATTTGCTGAAATAGTATATTTATTTCCTCTTCTTGCAGCTGAATCGCGACTATCCGGTTTTTATAACAATTACTGAAGAAAATATCACCAAAACTTGGAGCGATTACGGCGGTGATGCCATAATCCTCTAATGCCCACACTGCATGCTCTCGACTGGATCCGCAACCAAAGTTCTCTCTTGCCAATAAGATGCTGGCGTTCTCATAGCGTTTTAAATTTAGTACAAAATCTGGGTTTTTCGTTCTCACAGCGGTGTTGCCTAATTCGCCTATATCTAAAAATCGCCACTGATCAAACAGATATTTACCGAGCCCAGACCGAACAATTGATTTCATAAACTGCTTAGGAATGATGGCATCAGTGTCTATGTTCGGACGATCTATCGGCACCACTTGACCACGAATGGTTAGCGTTTTTTTCATACGAATAATAATCTAACGTCGGTAAAGTGACCTTTAATGGCTGCTGCCGCCGCCATTTGAGGGCTAACGAGATGGCTGCGGCCCCTAGGGCCTTGGCGACCTTCGAAGTTCCGATTGGATGTTGATGCGCAACGCTCTCCGGCGGAAAGACGATCATCATTCATTCCCAGGCACATTGAACATCCGGGTTCGCGCCATTCGAAACCGGCATCGATGAATACTTGATGTAATCCTTCCGCTTCAGCTTGTGCTTTCACCAAGCCTGAACCTGGCACCACCAATGCCAATTTGATATTTTGCGCAATTTTTTGCCCTTTAATAATCGCGGCGGCGGCACGAAGATCTTCAATTCTTGAGTTCGTGCATGATCCGATAAAAATTTTATCTAAATAGACTTCTGTCAATTTTTGGCCGGACTTCAATTGCATGTAATCTAGTGCACGCGTTATGGACTCACGCCTAACTCGGTCGTCCTGTAATAACGGATCCGGTATGGATTCATTCACATCAATAACCATGTCTGGAGAGGTTCCCCAGCTGATCTGAGGCGCTACGAGATTGGCATTAATGATAATTTTTTTGTCAAAACATGAGCCTGGATCAGTAAATAGCGTTTTCCAATATGTTATGGCGTTATCCCATTCTTTGCCCTTAGGAGAAAAAGGTCGGCCACGTAAATAATCTACAGTCGTATCATCGACGCCAATTAAGCCTATTCTAGCGCCGGCTTCGATGGCCATATTACAGATCGTCATTCGAGCTTCCATGCTCATGCGTGCGATCACCTCACCAGCGAACTCAATGGCATACCCCGCCGCACCAGCAGAGCCAATTTTTCTCAATATGAAAAGAATCAAATCTTTTGCCGAAACGCCACGTTGGAGATTCCCTTCGATGCTAATCAGCATCGTTTTCGGTTTGGCAAATACCAGGCATTGAGTGGTGAGCACATGTTCTATTTCGGATGTCCCTATTCCAAAAGCCAACGTTGCAAACGCGCCGTGAGTACTTGTATGAGAGTCTCCGCAAACTATACTCATACCGGGAAGAGTTTGACCTTGTTCTGGTCCGACAACATGCAGAATACCTTGCCGGATGTCGTTCATCGGATAGGCGAAGATTCCATTATCTTCGCAGTTTTTCTCGAGTGTTTGAATTTGCAATCGGGCTAAGTCATCGCGAATCAAGGTGTTCCGGCCTTTGGTAGGAACGTTGTGGTCAGATGTCGCCACTATGGACGCTATACGCCAAATTTTTCCGCCTTTTTTTTTGACCGCTTCGAACGCTTGAGGGCTGGTTACTTCATTGACGAAGTGGCGATCAATGTACAAAAGTGCTGTGCCGTCAGCTTCTTCCCGGACTATGTGAGAACTCCACAACTTCTGAAATAAATTATTTGTCATCTTGAATTATTGTTCCCGCCAAATCCCAAGCGCCTGCTGCGCCGGGCGATCAGAGAAGCTGAATAACACCGTATCTTCAAAAGCGAAATGTTCGAGGCTGGACCAAGACGGCACGACGAAGACATCATGCGGCATCCAAGATATTTCCTTATCGTTAATGATCGATTTTCCGCGGCCCTCAACGACGCAATAGACGGTTCCGTCTGTAGCTCGGCTAGGCTCGCTAGCAAATGCTTTTGGAAGGAACTGCATAAAAGCACCCATGGTTGGCATCGGAGGGCCACCGTTTACCGGGTTTACATACTGCAACTTGACTCCCTGCTTTGGATCGATTGGGCCGTTTCTAAACAGCGTGTCAAGTGCATCGCGGGTGCGATCGTATGGATAGCAAAATAATGGAGAGGATTTACCGGTAGCCTGATATTCCATCGGAAGCATATTCATACCGAATCGCATTGCGGTGTCCCCTTCGGAACGGATAATGGCTTGTTTTTCTTCCGGATAATTTTCGGCGAAACTTGTCGTAAACGAATTGACAATGGGTACGTCTAACCCGTCAAGCCAAATGACCGGCTCCGTACCGGGATTACCGTGATCGTGAAAAGTCCATGAAGGAGTCAGAATAAAGTCGCCAGGATGCATCGTGATGCGTTCACCGTCGACAGCCGTGTAAGCGCCATGCCCCTCGATCACTAATCGAAGCGCTGATGCGACGTGCCGGTGACTTGGTGCTACTTCGCCGGGCATTATTAACTGTAACCCGGCATAAAGACTTTCCGTTATCTGAGATATTCCGCGCAGACTGGGATTCTCTAATATGAGCACCCGACGCTCCGCTTCTCTGGCGGTAATAAGCCTGCCCGCCTCAAGAAGCAGCGGGCGCATCATCTCGTAGCGCCAAATTGACGCTGCATAAGAGGCGACCGGGCGGGGCGTTACAAGCCGAGACATTGCGGCCCACAAGGGGGCAGTGTCATTGAGGTCAAGACGGTCATAGAATTCTTGACGGGTTTTTTCGGCCAACAACTTGCTGGTTTCTGTAGCTTGCATATTAGACCCCTAGCTATGTATAGAGCTTTTCCGACTGGTGGTCGTCAAGGTTAGTTATGCGGCGCGGATCACAACCGCCAAAGTACCGATCTTTTCGATGGTCGCGATCATGGTCTGGCCTGGCTCAATTGGGCCGACGCCTTCTGGTGTACCCGTGATCAGAATATCCCCTGGATGCAGGGTATAAAACGCGGACGCAAATTCAATCAATTCGGCAACACCAAGAATCAGATCTGATGTGTTCGACTTTTGCCGTAATTCACCGTCGACTGCGATACTAATGTCTAATGCGCTGGGATCATTTAATTCGTCGCTAGTAACAATCCATGGTCCAAGTACTGTGTAGCTATCAGGTGATTTGCGCATGCTTCGCTCTTCTGGCCCCCGAATAGTAATGTCTAAGCCGATGCTGTAGCCGGCGACATACTTCAATGCATCTTCCCGTTTAACATTGTTGCATTCGTGGCCAATGATCACGGCAAGCTCTACCTCATGATCATTGCGCCTATCCAGCTTGCGTAAGGCGACTCCCTCCGAGGCCCCTACTAGCGAACTGGTAGCTTTTAAGAAAAGTCCGACTCGATGAATTTCTCCAATCTGATTATTGTGATGAAGGTTCGGATCCCCAAGTACTTCTTTTAAGTGTTTTTGATAATTAACTGGTGCAGCAACAATTTTTCCAGGGTTGGCGACTGGAGTTAGAAAAGAAACACTGGCCAACGGTAGCGCAGATGCGCCCGGTAATAGTGACTTGATCCTAGCGATCACTTGCGGCAAATTGGCTATAAGCTGATCGTTTTCGGGATATGGATAGCTCGATGGCGATAGCACGTCCAGTGCGGCACTTACGTCCTTAACTTGGTCGTCTTCGACCACTCCCAACTGATTTTGACCGAATCTGCAAATTTTCATACGAATTGCTCCTGTTAATTTCCGTTAAATTCCGTTGTATAACCAAGCCATACCGTCAAGTGTCTGTTCGACGGTTCGCGCTTTCAAGAAATCATTCCGCAACTGCCGAGTTACACCCTTCGCGTGATAAAACTCGCCGTATAGTCTTGCAGTAATTTGTACTTTTCCTGTCCGCAGATATCGTTGCTCCTGATAGCGAAAAAACGCTGCTTCGTAGTCGCCGTCAGTAGCAATCTCGTCCGCCAGCACCACCGCATCTTCGATTGACATCCCTGCGCCTTGAGCTGCATATTGCAGCATAGGATGTGCGGCATCACCCAGCAGCGTCACACGTCCTTTAGACCAATTTTGGATCGGTTCCCGATCGCATAAAACCCACATACGCCAGGATTCTATTTTCGCGAGCATCGTTTTGACTTCTGGGGTTGCGTCGGCGAATCGACGATTTAATTCTTCGGGATCTCCGGCCGTATCCCAGCCCTCAACATATCGCTCACTATGGAACACTGCTACAAGATTGAACAGCTTTCCTCCGCGCAGCGGATAGTGGACTAAGTGGGTCTTTGCCCCGGCCCACAAAGTCATTGAATTGGATCTCAGGTGTTCAGGTACATCTTCGATAGGCAGGACAGCACGGTAGGCTATATGGCCGGAAACTCTTGGGGGGCCGTCGTTGACCAATTTTGCACGGATGGTTGACCACAAACCGTCTGCGCCTAGCAGTGCGTCGCCCTCAAAAGTGTCTCCGCTTACTGTATTCACGGTGACTGACTTGCCGTTATCATCAAAGTCCTTCACTTTTTGACCGGTAACAATTTTAATGAGCGGAGAATCGCGACAGGCGTCGACGAATACAGAATGTAGATCGGCGCGATGAATCAAAGCATATGAATGGTTGAAACGCTCTAAAAAACTCGTATCAAGCGGGATACTTACAACGTTTTCTCCAGTGATCCCGTCCATCATTACAAGCGTCTTCGGCAAAGTCGCTTTGCTGAGAATTTTTTTGGTAAGTCCAAGCTTGTCGAACATGCGAAACACATTGGGGCCGATTTGGATCCCTGCCCCAATTTCTTTGATTTCTGCCGCTTGTTCTAACACGATGGAGCGGTATCCTTTCTGGCTTAAGGATAGCGCTGCAGCAAAACCTCCGATGCCGCCGCCCACAATCAAAATCGGTAGCGTTTGTTTTTGACTTCCCATAAATCCACCTTTTTATATAGTAACTGCCATCAGTATATAAATTGAAACGCTATCAGTCGATTGCTGATATTTGATAACGTTAATCAAATATTTTGATGCAATTTTATGCATCATCCGGCGGCAAGATCGGAGTAACGAGGTCGAAATAATGCGTTGATTTACATCGAAAACGGGAGTGTGTTGATTTGCTCGCAGAATTGATCCTCTCTAACTGATCCACCTTCCACTGTCTGGCGAAGGCTGCGACCCGGTCATACGACCCTTCAAATTCCAGCCCACACAAATCGATGTGCATTTGTTTCAAAGTCCGTCGTTGCTTACGTGACTTCGCCGCCTCGGTCTTCAACCAGGCTAAAAGCTTGAAAAGGTATTTATCGAGAGACGTCGAAGAACGTCGATCAGCATAGGCTGGCTCGACAGTTTCGGCCCGTAGATAACATCTACGGTATTTCGAGAGATACCCAGTCGTTTGGATATCTCTCTTAAAGACACATGGTCACGAACGTGCCAGCGTCGAATAATTCCAAGTAATGCCACGTCGATCACTCCAATCAGACCTAGAGTGCAAGCCGTCCTTGGCAGGACTGTATGGGTATTCCATGACTTTGAACCCATTAATTCTATGACTTCCAAATTTGTTCTATGACTCTATTAACAATGAACATGAGCTATGGACGTTAAAAAGCCCCGACTGGGCGGGGCTTGTATTTAGATGAGAGGGCGTTGCATTGGAGGGGATATAACTTCTTGCACCTCTACGATCGCTAACTTGCGTTCGATTTCGTTACCTAGATCGTCGTAGGTGATTGTTTCTTCGAACACGCATTTAAGGCTATCGCCCGGCAGAATACTAAACTCGCGCGCATGATACGAATCAAGCCATTTTTGGTGAAGCATATCCACGCGAGTATTGCGTCCATTTCTGATGACTTGCCACTGCGACGACCCTAACATATCAGGCGCTTTAATTTTGAAAAATTCAGTTCCAGTATTGGTTACAGTTTGCTGCGGCCCAGCGACATGAACGTCGTCAAGCTGAAAAACTGCCTCTGGAATTGTGATATCCCCCAACTCTGTTTGCACTTCCATGTGCTGACCGGGTAGTGCGGCTCTAGCTTGGATAACGCCATCAAGAGCCTCTCGCACATCGGCAACAGTTGGCGGGGTATATCCCAACAGCCCAACCGGCGCGGCTTTATAGTCTTCTTCGAGTTCAATTAATGTGGCGCGAATCTCTGGCGCGTCGGCCTCCAAGTTTTGCAGCAGCTTGTATTTTCCCTTTACAAGCAAACCTCCAACCCATTGCTTCCAATCCAAATTATGAACAGCATCGTCAGGAATATGCCGAAGCGCTCTGGCCAGCAGCATTTTTAAAGAGGAGTGCTGCACATCGTTTAGCACCGACACGGGCTGTAAAGAAGTGTTTACACTAGATAACAAGGCAGCATCGAGCTTATCGAGTGCCTCAATCATTCCCATGGCAGCTTGAAGAACGTCAACGGCCAAAGTTTTCCCTGGCTCATAGTCGATGACTAAGCCAATCTCGCCTTCCAGCATTTGTGATTCAAGTATGCGCTCCATGTGCATCAGTTTACATTGCCCTGTGCCTTGCTGCTGTTTTAGTTTGTATTTGCATTACAGGCGCAACTTCGGCAGCTCGCCAGATTAGGTTCACGCCAGTCCGCCTCGTTCAGAGGTTAAATACTAGGTCAAAAAATACCCGCCTCATGGACGGGTAAAGGGAAAGATGCCTTATGCAAGGACGGAAGTATTACAACATCTTCTAGCCGAATCAGCCATCCCATGAATAGGGTGGCTGTATCCGGAATTAATAGGTTTTCTCACAAAGATTGTTTTGTGTCGAACTTAATTGTTCGCTCACATTTATTTGTTGTCGACCTCCGGGCCACATAAATATTTGAAGCAATTATCCATAGTTAAAATAATTTAGTAATTTCAATGATTTTTCTATTTAAATTATCCACAATATTAGTCATTCAAAGAACGCACATCAAGGAAAGAGCTTTATTTGTTGTCGACACATTAAAGCTGACTGTAAAAATTCCTATAATTGAACTAATTTAGTCATTTTATAAAAATTAGCTTAAAGGATTCCTATAATATTAGTCAATCAAAGCGTCTATCGACTCCTTACTGCCTTTATTCAACCGTCACCGATTTCGCCAGATTACGTGGCTTGTCGACGTCGGTGCCGCGCGCGAGTGCGGTGTGATAGGCCAGTAACTGCAGTGGTACTACATGCAGGATAGGAGACAGCAAACCATAGTGTTCCGGCAGGCGTATGACATGCACGCCTTCACCTGAGGTGATGCGCGAGTCGGCATCCGCGAAGACATACAGCTCACCGCCGCGGGCGCGCACTTCCTGCATATTCGATTTCAGTTTTTCGATCATCGAGTCATTCGGTGCGACGGTGACGACCGGCATTTCCTGCGTGACCAAAGCGAGTGGGCCGTGCTTCAGTTCGCCGGCCGGATACGCTTCGGCGTGGATGTATGAAATTTCTTTCAGTTTCAGCGCGCCTTCTAACGCGATCGGATAGTGCAGGCCGCGTCCGAGGAAGAGTGCGTTTTCCTTGCGGGCAAAGGCTTCGGCCCACGCAATGATTTGCGGTTCCAGCGCGAGTACAGCAGAGATCGCAGATGGCAGATGGCGCATGGCTTTCAGCTGTGCAGCTTCTTGCTCATCGTTGAGACGACCTTTGATTTGCGCCAATGCCAGCGTCAACAGGAAGAGGCCTGTCAGTTGGGTGGTGAATGCCTTGGTCGAAGCGACGCCGACTTCAACCCCGGCGCGTGTGATGTAGGCGAGTTCGCATTCGCGCACCATGGCGCTGGTCGCAGCATTACAGATGGTCAGCGTATGACGCATGCCTTGCGCTTGCGCATGGCGCAGCGCCGCCAGCGTGTCTGCGGTTTCGCCACTTTGCGAGATGGTGACTACCAATGAATTCGGATTCGGTACGCTGTCGCGATAACGGTACTCACTGGCGATTTCCACGTTGCAGGTGACACCGGCGATGGCTTCTATCCAGTATTTGGCGGTCATGCCCGAGTAGTAGCTGGTGCCGCAAGCCAGGATGAGTACGGAGTCGATTTTCTTGAAGATGCCGTAAGCCTTGTCGCCGAAGATGTCAGGTGTGATGGAAGCAATGCCTTCCAATGTGTCGGAAATGGCGCGCGGCTGTTCGAAGATTTCCTTCTGCATATAGTGACGGTAAGGTCCAAGCTCGACCGCGCCGGTGTGCGCATGTACGGTTTTGACTTCGCGCTGCACTGGTTTGCCGTTTTCATCGACGATCCAGACACGTTGCAATTGCAAGTCGACGACATCGCCTTCTTCCAGATAAATGATCTGGTCGGTGGTGCCTGCCAGCGCCAGTGCATCGGAAGCGAGGAAGTTTTCGCCGTCGCCTATACCGACGATCAATGGTGAGCCGCGACGGGCGCCAACCACGCGATGTGGTTCATCGCGGCTGAAGACCGCAATCGCAAAAGCACCTACCAGGCGCTTGGTCGCTTGTTGTACGGTTTCGAACAAGTCACCTGTATACATATGATCGACCAGATGGGCGATGACTTCGGTATCGGTCTGGCTTTCAAACACATAGCCCAGGGTTTTCAGTTCGTCGCGCAGTTCATCGTGGTTTTCGATAATGCCGTTGTGTACCAGCGCGATGCGGTCACGCGAGAAATGCGGATGGGCATTGTGCGAAGCCGGTGCGCCATGGGTGGCCCAGCGTGTATGCGCGATACCTGTGAAGCCGCTCAGGTGTTCCTTTTCGATTTGCTTTTCCAGCTCGGCCACGCGCGCAGTGCTGCGTGCGCGTTCCAGTTTGCCATTGACGTGCAGCGCGACGCCGCAAGAGTCATAACCGCGATATTCGAGTCGTTTAAGGCCTTCGACCAGGATGGGAGTGATATTGCGTTGAGCGACTGCGCCGACGATACCGCACATAGGAACCTCGTTGTGTAGAAATGAATTGCACCATACTAGTGGAAGCAAAATGAAATAAGATTTCAAAATTTTGCAATATTTGGCTTATTATTCTATAGACTGTCTATAGTGAAATATAAATTCAAATACTGCGGATATTTTTAATAAATGCTCACTAAGCAAGTAGATTTGGACGAACTGGACAAGCGCATACTCAATGCCTTACAGATGGATGCGTCGCAGACCAACAACGAGCTGGCGCTTGCCGTGCATGCGTCGCCGCCAACCTGTTTGCGTCGCGTCAAACGACTGATAGATGCGGGCGTGATAGAACGCCAGGTTGCGATCGTGGCGCCGGAAAAGGTGGGGGCGGGCCTGACCTCGATAGTGGAAATCACGCTGGATAACCAGGCGGATGAGCGCCAGGTCGAGTTTGAGGCATTGGTGGCGCAGGAGGGGGCGGTGCTGCAATGTTATCGCGTGTCACCGGGGCCGGATTTTGTGCTGGTGGTGCAGGTGGCGGATATGCCGGCATATCACGCGCTGGCACATCGCCTGTTTGCGACGCATGCGAATGTGCGTAACGTACGTAGTTTCTTTTCCATCAATCGCAGCAAATTTGAAACGCGCATCGCGGTTTGATGATTACCGCGATGGCGTGAAGCTGCATTTACTTCTTGATCTTGACCGGGCGTTGCCAGTTGTCGACCGTGATTTGCTTGGCGCGTGAAACGGTCAGTTTATCCGCTGGGGCATCCTTGGTCAGGGTGGTACCAGCGCCCAGCGTTGCACCTTTGCCGACGCGTATCGGTGCGATCAATTGTGTGGCGCTGCCGACGAAGACATCGTCTTCTATGATGGTGCGTGATTTATTGACGCCATCGTAGTTGCAGGTAATCGTGCCCGCACCTATGTTGACGCGTGAACCTACCGTCGAGTCGCCGACATAGGTCAAATGATTGGCCTTGCTGTGCGCAGCGATGTCACTGTTCTTCACTTCGACAAAATTCCCGATGTGCACATCTTCCGCGAGGACGGTGCCCGGACGCAGACGCGCGTAAGGGCCGATGATGCATTCGGCACCGACCACTGCATTTTCAAAATGGCTGTAAGGGCGGATATGGCTACGCGCACCTATGGTCGTATTGTGGATCACGCAGTTGGCATCGATACGCACGCCATCGGCCAGGCTGACGTCGCCTTCAAATACACAGCCGACATCAATGGTCACGTCGCGGCCGCAAGTGAGCGTGCCGCGGATGTCTATGCGCGCCGGATCGGCCAGCGTGATGCCTTGTTCCAGCAGGGCATGCGCGAGATTGCGTTGATGTATGCGCTCCAGCTCGGCCAGTTGCACCTTGCTGTTGACGCCGTGCGTTTCCCATTCGTGGTCTGGCTGTGCGGAAACAACAGGCACGCCGTCTGCGACTGCGCTGGCAACGATATCGGTCAGGTAATACTCGCCTTGCGCATTGTTGTTGGACAACTTGGCCAGCCATCGCTTGAGTGCAGCAGTCGGCGCGACCATGATGCCGGTATTTATTTCGTTGATCTCGAGTTCGGCGGGTTGGGCGTCTTTCTGCTCAACTATGCGCGTGATAGCACCGTTTTCGCGGACGATGCGGCCATAGCCGGTCGGATTGCCGAGGTTGACGGTGAGAATGCCCAACTTATCTTTACCCGCGCTGTCCAACAAGCGCTGCAGTGAAGCTGCAGTAGTCAAAGGCACGTCGCCATACAAAATCAGCGTCGGCGTATGATCATCTAACTGGGGCACGGCCTGCATTACGGCGTGGCCGGTACCCAGCTGTGGTTCCTGTTTGGCAAATGACAAATCCTTGGCTTGCAGCAATTGCGGTACTTGTTCACCGCCGTGGCCGTAGATTACGCATAAACGTGTGGGTGACAATTGCCGTGCAGTATCGATCACATGGGAGAGCAAAGGCTTGCCCGCCAACGGATGTAGCACTTTCGGCAGCGCAGATTGCATGCGCTTTCCCATACCTGCAGCAAGAATGACGATATTCATAGGAAGCCAGTTAAAAGAATGCAAAATTTTATCACGCGTCCCCTGCGACATTTTGCAAAAAAAGCCACCATCCTGCTGATGGCTAGCTTGTTGCTCGCCTGCAGCGCGGCGCGTCTCGGTTACAGCAATGGTGAAACGATTTCGTATTGGTGGCTGGATAGCTATGTCGACTTCGACAGTTCACAAAAGCAATGGGTTAAGGAGCGGATAGATAAGGTCTTTGTCTGGCACCGCCAGACCCAATTGAAGGAATACGTGCGGCTGATAGATCGCATGCGGCACAGGGATTTTGCCGCGGTAACGCAAGCCGATTTGCTCGGTGATTATCGTGATGTCACCACGCAGGTGCTGGAGATCGCCGACAAAGCGACGCCAGATTTTGCCGACCTGGCGCTATCGTTGACCTCGGAACAGATCGCCAACATAGAAAAGAAATTTGCCAAATCGAACGATAAATTCCGCAAAGAGTATCTGGTCGGTACAAGCGAAGAGCGCCAGGAATTCCGCTATCGCAAGGCCCTGCAACAGGCGCAGTATTGGTTCGGTGGTTTCAGCCGTGAACAGGAAGCCAGCATACGCAGCCTGTCCGATGCACGTCCCCTGAATAATGAATTGTTGATGGCCGAACGCCTCAGCAGACAGCGCGCGCTATTAGATGTACTGAAGAAAATACACGCTGAAAAACCGGGTAAGGAAGCGGCAGTTGCGATGCTGAAGAAGTATGTGGCCGCCACTGTGGATAGATACGGCAACCAGCAGCATCAGGCTTTCTTTGAGCAATCAAATGCGGCGAATGCGCGCATGGTGGCGGGCATCATGCACATGACCACACCCAAGCAAAAGAACTACTTCATACAAACTCTGCAGGATTGGGTGAATGACTTTAACAAGCTGGCCGCCAAGGCCGCCTGATGGTCTCGTTTGAATCAGGCCGGTAACAACATCACCAGCTTGACCTCGCGCGCAGCCGCGAGGTTGAGCGTCACTTGTTCAAAAGTAAGTGCGCCTTGCGTCGGATGCCGGAAGCGACGACTGCCGCCATCCCGTCCCAGCACATGATGTGCATTCCACATGGTTTTAAATTCCTCGCTGTCTCGCCTTAACTCGGCGATCAGGCTGGCATACGGTTCGTCATCGGCGTACTTGCCGCAATCAGCGCGGAATTCGGCGACCAGCCGTTGCGCGCGCTCCGGCCAGTCGGCGATCAGGCTGCGCGCACTGCTGCTGCCAAACATGAAGCGCAAGAGATTGGCCGGTGCCGCTGACTTGCCCTGATCCAGCCAGCCGCTGAATAAATCTGTGGCCGGACGATTCCAGGCGATCGCATCCCATTGCCGGTCCAGAATATAAGCGGGAGTGCGTATCGCTTTGACGATGGCTGCGAAGTTGGCGGATGGACTGTCGTGGTTGGCTTCCGACGTGTCCAGTTTGTCAGCCAGGCGAAACAGATAAGTGCGTTCGGCAGCCGTCAGATGCATCACATCGGCCAGACGACCCAATACTTTGGCCGAAGCTGATACCGGTCGCCCTTGTTCCAGCCAGGTCGGGCTGACATCACATAATTGCGCCAGTTCTTCACGCCGCAAGCCAGGCGTACGGCGCCGTCCATCGGCGCGCAGGCCGACGTCTTGCGGTTTGGTCTGTTCGCGGTGCAAGCGTATGAATTCGCCCAATGGCTTATGCATGGTGGTATTCCGAGTGTCAGTCTGGCAGAAAATATACCAGTATAAATACTTGTCTTGTTACAGGATAAATCATCGCCTATCGTACATCTACCCAATTACGTGGAGGTGAAAAATGAAACAGGCAGCAGTGGTAGCAGAACAGTTTGGCAATACGGCCGCGTCATATCTGACCAGTTCGGTCCATGCGCAAGGCGCGGATCTGGAGGCGGTGCGAGACATCGCGCGCAAGCTGCAGGCGCCCGAGGTGCTGGATCTGGGTTGTGGCGGCGGTCATATCAGTTTTGCCGTTGCACCGCATGCCGCCAGTGTTACCGCTTGTGATCTGTCAGCGCAGATGCTGGAGGTCGTTGCGGCTTCGGCAGCAGAGCGCGATTTGTCCAATATCCGTACCGAACAGGCACAGGCCGAGCATTTACCTTTTCCGGATGCGTCCTTCGATCTGGTCGTCACGCGTTTCTCGGCACATCACTGGTTGCACGTGCCCAGCGGTTTGCGTGAGATGCACCGGGTCTTGCGCCCGGGCGGCATGGTGGTGGTGATCGATATCGTCGCATCGGAAATTGCCTTGCACGACACGACTCTGCAGGCAGTGGAGTTGTTGCGTGATGCATCGCATGTACGTGACTATCGTGTTTCGGAATGGGCGGCGATGTTTGCCGATGCCGGGTTTGCACATGAATACGTGCGCGGCTGGAAGTTGCGCATGGTGTTTGATGAGTGGATTGCGCGTATGCGGACACCGCCGCAGCGGACGGCTGCGATACGCAGCCTGTTCGATACCGCGCCGGAAGAAAGCCGCGCTTATTTTGCGGTACAGGGTGACTACTCGTTTGATATCGACGCTGCTTTCTTTACTGCCAGAAAATAAAAAAGCCCCGCATGGCGGGGCTTTTTCTTGTCAGCTGATAGCTGCTTAGTCGTCTGTACGCAGCGGGATAATGCCGGGGATACTGGTGCTGCCAGTCGAGCATGGCTCTTCATCAAATGCGATATCGCCATTCGCCATCGCCTCGCCAGTTGCTTTCAGGTCGGCAAAGCCAAACAGATCTTTATCCATCAGGTGCGAAGGCACGACCGTGGATAAGGACGAGAAAATATTGTCGACGCGACCCGGGAATTTCTTTTCCCATTCGCGCAGCATGCCTTTGATTTGTTTGCGTTGCAGGTTTTCCTGGCTGCCACACAAATCGCAAGGAATGATGGGGAAGTTCTTAACCTGCGCATAGCGCTCGGTATCGGCTTCCTTCACGTAGGCCAGTGGACGGATCACGATGTGTTTGCCGTCATCGGATTGCAGCTTGGGCGGCATGCCTTTGATCTTCGCGCCGAAGAACATATTCAGGAAGAAGGTTTCCATGATGTCGTCACGATGATGGCCGAGTGCGATCTTGTTGGCACCGAGTTCGTCGGCCACGCGATACAGGATGCCACGACGCAGGCGTGAGCACAGCGAGCAAGTGGTCTTGCCTTCCGGGATCAGGCGCTTGACGATGCTATAGGTATCCTGGTTTTCGATATGGAAGGGGATATCCAGTTGCTTCAGGTAAGCCGGCAGGATGTGATCGGGGAAGTTTGGTTGCTTCTGGTCGAGGTTGACCGCGACGATGTCGAATCTGATGGGCGCGCGTTCACGCAAGGTCATCAGGATATCCAGCAATGCGTAGCTATCCTTGCCGCCGGACAGGCAAACCATGACTTTGTCGCCGTCTTCTATCATGTTGAAGTCGCCGATGGCCTGGCCGACCTGACGGCACAAGCGTTTGTGCAGCTTGTTGTTTTCGTAAACGATTTTTTCGTTTTGTTTGAAGCTCAGGGCGGCGTCGGTATCCGGCGCGGCTACAGTTTCTTGCATGAGGGCTGATGACACCTTAGTTCCCCTTGATTTGGAATACCTCTACACCTACTGATTCACAATCCGGGTAGACGTCAGGTTTTTCGGTTGAAACACGTGCGGCGCGGACTTTCGGATGCGCCAGCATGGCTTTGATCACGTCGTCGCACAGGGTTTCCTGCAAATGGATGTGGCCTTGCGCCATGCGCTTGGCGATGGTGCTGCGCATGTAGTCGTAATCCACGACCTCATCCAGGTGATCGGCGGTCGGGGTCGATTCTTTCAATGGAATGAAGAGATCAACGTTGATCAGCACGCGCTGTTCACCTTTCTTTTCAAACTCGTGCACGCCTATATTGATCTGCACTTCGTAGTTACGCAGGAAGAGGCGGCGACAGTCGGCGAGTTGTGGGTGGAACAGGAACGAATTCATATAAGTAAACCGGTTGTACTACAGGTGAAAAATCTGGGGTGTTCAGGATGCGACAAACATCACATCGCGTTGTAATGGAATCAGGTGCTGGCCACCATCGACCAGCAGCGTGGTGCCGGTCATCGCCTGCGCCTCGATCACGAAGCGGACGGCGTGGGCAATATCGTCCGGTGTGCTGGAGCGGCCCAGCGGCGTGACTTTATGCGCACGCTGAAATTCCGCTTCGCTCTGCTCGCCGGATACCAGCGTAATGCCGGGTGCGACGCCGACCACACGTACTTTGGGCGCGAGTGCCTGCGCCAGCATGGTGGTCGCTGTTTGCAGCGCCGCCTTGGACAAGGTGTAGGACAGGAAATCCGGATTCAGGTTAAACAGTTTTTGGTCCAGCAAATTCACGACGACCGCTTGCGCGCCTTCCGGCGTGGCCCGGTGCAGCGCTTGCGCCAGCAGCACGGGTGCGACCAGATTGGTATGCATATGTGCATCCAGTGTCGCCGCCGAAAAATCTGCTGCGCTATCGTAATCAAACAGCGAAGCGTTGTTGATGACGCAGGAAACCGGGCCCAGTTGCGCGGCAGCCTGATCCAATAAGGTCTTTACCCCAGCCTCATCATTCAGGTCGCATTGCAATGCGATCGCGCGCTGTCCAAGCGCTACGATGTCGGCGACCGTGGTTTGCGCTTCTGCCTCCGAACGCGAGTAATGCACGACCACATCCCAGCCGTTTTGCGCCAGTGCGAGCGCGATCGTACGGCCGATGCGACGAGCGGCACCGGTCACGAGGGCAGTCTTTTTCAATGACGTTTGCTTATCTGTGGACATGAATGGTTGTGTGTTTCGCTGATTTCTCTACAATACCGCCATGCAATTGCAACTCCCAGAACCTTCTTCGGACGCATTATCTGCGTCACACAAGCTCCAGAACCTGATTGTTGACGAAATTAACCGTCATGCGGGCTGGATTTCTTTCGCCCGTTATATGGAGCTGGCGCTGTATGCGCCGGACGTCGGTTATTACAGCGGCGGTGCTGCAAAACTTGGCAAAGACGGTGATTTTACAACCGCGCCCGAAATTACGTCGCTTTTTGGTGAAACCCTGGCCCATGCGGCCGACGGGCTGATGGCACAAAGCGCACCGCAAATCCTCGAATTCGGGGCCGGTACCGGTAAATTGGCACTGGATATTCTGACTGAGTGCGCGGCCGACGGCATACCGCTGGAGCGTTACTCCATCGTCGAATTGTCCGGCGAATTGCGTGCGCGCCAGCAGGAAACCCTGGCTGGCTTCCCGCAAGTGACCTGGCTGGACGACTTTCCACCGGCATTTTCCGGCGTAGTGCTGGGCAATGAAGTGCTGGATGCGATGCCAGTCTCACTGGTTGTCAAAGGTGAAACTGCGTGGCTGGAGCGCGGTGTCAGCGTGGTGGACGGTTGCTTTGTCTTCGCCGATCGCCCATGTGATCAGGACCTGATCGCACAAATACCCGATGCGGCGGAGTTGCAGGTTGGTTACCTGACTGAAGTGCATCCGATCGCGGGCGGCTTCATGCATACACTGGCCGCCATGCTGACCGCCGGGTATGAGCAATCTGGCAAGGGTGGCGCGGCGATCCTGATCGATTACGGTTTCCCCGCCAGCGAATACTATCTGGACCAGCGCGCCGAAGGGACGCTGATGTGCCATTACCGCCATCATTCACATCCTGATCCGTTTTACTTGCCGGGTTTGCAAGACATCACAGCACACGTCGATTTCACCAGCATGGCGTATGCCGCCGTGCGTAATGGCCTGGAAATGGTCGGTTACATGAGCCAGGCCGGTTTCCTGCTGGCGGCTGGCCTTGGTGATCGCTTGCTGGCGACCGCGCCGGAAGATCATATGGCTTACCTGCCGAAAGCAAATGCAGTGCAGAAGCTGACTTCGCCGGCCGAGATGGGCGAGTTGTTCAAAGTGCTGGTAGTGGGCAAGGCGGTGCAGTTGCCCGACCAGTTTGATCGCGCGGACCAAAGCCGCCGACTGTAAAGCCGGATGCCGGGTAGCTAGACCGGCGCGTCATGAAAGTTGCACATGGTTCGCTGGTTTATTACGATCTTCATCGCCGTCATTGTGTTTTCCGCTGCCTTGCCGTGGCTGGAAAAATTCGGCATTGGTCGTTTGCCTGGTGATATACGTTTCAAGTTGTTTGGCAAAACCATTTTTTTGCCATTCGCCTCTACCGTTTTGTTATCTAGCGCCATTTTTCTGCTGGCGCGCCTGTTTTGAGTTTTGCTCCGGGCAAGGTTTAGCGAGGGACAAGTAATGATACGTTGGGTCGCGGTGATCTTTATTGGTCTGACCGTTTTCTACGCACTGATACCGTGGATTATCGAGAAGCTGGGCGTAGGGCGGCTGCCTGCGGATGTGCGCTTCCAGCTGTTTGGCCGGATTTTTGTACTGCCCTTCGGTTCTACCGTGCTGTGGTCGGCGCTTGCTTTCTTGGTTGCGGAGATCGTAAAGCGAACCTGTTTGTTCTGTTAAAACGCTATAAAACCCGGGTTTTATGCAGCTAGTTTTGCGATTTTTCTGCCATTTGGCGCGCTAATGATATTATTCAGCACTTATCAACAGTAGGGCTGGCGGGTAGAAACTGCGAGTTCCCTTAGTAGTGGACATATTTATCATCCTGGGTTTGATCCTGGTTAATGGCATTTTTGCCATGTCTGAAATTGCGGTCGTAACCTCCAAGCGTATCCGCCTCCAAAAATTATCTGAAAACGGCAGCCGGGGTGCACAAGCGGCACTTGATCTGTCCGATAGTCCTAGTCGTTTCCTCTCCACGATCCAGGTTGGTATTACGCTGATCGGTATTTTCAACGGTGCGTTCGGTGAAGCGTCGCTGGTTGAGCGCCTGACTCCTGAAGTCGCACTGATTCCGGTTGTGAGCGTTTACGCACGTGAAATTGCACTGGCTATCGTGGTTGTCGGTATTACTTTTGCATCGCTGATCCTGGGTGAGCTCGTGCCCAAGCGTATCGCCATGCAATATCCGGAAGTCGTGGCTTCGCTGGTGGCGGCCCCCATGTTGTGGCTGTCGCGCCTGATGGGGCCTTTCGTTAAAGTCCTGACCGGCACCACCGAATTCATCCTGCGTATCCTCGGCATGCATCACAAGAAAGACGATGCGGTGACCGAAGAAGAAATCGCTGGCTTGTTCCGCGAGGGTACCGACGCTGGCCTGTTTGAAAAAACCGAACACGATATCGTCTCGCGTGCCTTGCGCCTGGATGACCAGCGCGTGGCTGGCCTGATGACGCCGCGTCTGGATGTGCACTTCATCGATCTGGAAGATCCGATCGAAGTGAACCTGGCCAAAATTGCCGACAGCTCTTATAACCGCTTCCCGGTCTGCCGTGGCGATATCTCGCATGTGATCGGTATCGTGCACGCTGGCAGCCTGTTCGAACAGGCGATACGTGGCAAGGCGATCAATACCGTGGACATTGCTGCAGCGACACGTCCACCTTTGTTCGTGCCGGAAACCATTAGCGCGATGCAGCTGTTGGAAACCTTGAAGAAAAACCGTGCAGAACTGGCACTGGTCATTGATGAATACGGTGAAATTGAAGGTATCGTCACCCTGAGTGACGTACTGGGCGCGCTGGTAGGTGATGTTTCTGTGATCGATGAGCACCACGAAGTCGATGGCGTACGCCGCGATGATGGTTCATGGCTGATTGATGGCGGCGTCTCGTTTGACCGCTTCCGCGAATTGCTGGAAACCGATGTGCGCTTCCCGGAAGAAGCATCCGGCACCTACCATACGCTGGCTGGTTTCGTGATGACCTTCCTTGGCCACATTCCACAAATGTCCGACTCCTTTGAATGGGAAGGCTATCGCATCGAAGTGGTCGATATGGACCGTAACCGTATCGATCGTTTGTTGATTACCAAGCTCGAACCGTCGCCGGACGATGTGGCACCGGATGAGGCCGGTTAAGCCGCTTCAACAAAAATACAGCTGTAAATAAAAAATGGCCGGATAACTATCCGGCCATTTTTGTTTCTGCCGCCAGCAATTACATGGAGGCGCGGTAAAACACGTAGTCTGCCTGATACTTCACGATTTGCTTGGCGTTGACGTTGGCAGCTCCGCAAGGAGTGGCCGGTGCTGCGCCACCGACAGTGTTCAGGCGCTGGATATAGGTGATGTCGCTCATGGCGCCTTTACCCATGGATGGGTTGGCCTGTACCAGTTGTAAGGGGATAGAGTCCGGGTTCGGCGATACGGCCAACTGCTTGCCGGTTACCTTGCTGCCATCATTGGCTTCCCAGGTCGGGCCGCCATAGTATTTGCCGACGGCCATCTTGTTGCCGTCATACAGAATCGCATCCGGTCCCGCCAGCACCCATTCGAAAGCGCCTGTCATATTGGCCTTGGCGCGGCATTGGTAAGTCAGCTCGCCGATACCCACCGTTTTCATCACGACTTTATTGCCCGCCGGAACCGTCACTGCGGCAGGTGCTTCCGGTGTTTTCATCATCATATGGCCGGAGCAGGCGCTCAGTGCCGTAGCTGCAGCGAGCAGGGTAATTTTTGCGTACATGGAAATCTCCTGATTGGTTGATGGATCAGGGCTGGATAGCACCCTAGACCATATACGACGTGCAAGGTCCGACAGATTCAGAAAGCGTTAAGAAATTTTCCAAATGTGTCTTCGTGAAATTCTGCTTAAATTTTGTGCACAGCATTTTTGTGCGCTTCATCTTTCGTCATGCGAGTGCTTACTCTGCAAGCACGCGGCAAACATGATGGCTCTCGTGAAAGTGATAACAATTGTTGACTGAACGATGCAACATTGGCGGGCATGCGTGAATGTGACTTATGGTTAAAAGGCAATAAAAGTGCGTGTCTTTTAAGAGCGAATATGGTGTAGTTGCGTGCAGGGAATTAGCAGTAAATTGTTTCAGTCGGATGGTGTGCTCAACGAGTTTGGCAGGACTTCTCAGACGGATTTACATGCAACGAACAGGCGAACATCACGCTATGCCCGCGACGGATAACGCTCCGCTGCACACGGCCGCCCCCGATCCTGTTACGCCTTTGCGCAGTGCTGGCAGCAAGTCCGCCAAGTCGGCAAAAATCCATGTGGTGCGCGCGCGTCGCCAGACCATACTCAATCATCGCAATCGCCAGAACGCCCGCCTGCAGCGCTTGCTGCTGATCGGTTTGTTCGGTCTCTTCTATCTGGTCGGTGTGGCAGTGTTTTACATGCATGGTCTGGTCGATCAGGTGGCGTTGACGACTGCAACCGTACTGATCACCAGCACGGTATCGATGTTCTATCTGTGTTTCCTGACGGGCTGGAATAACCGCGCCCGTGAAAAGAATTTGCGCGTGCCTATCAGTTTGTGTGCGATAGGCATCATGCTGGTGCTTTCGTATATGGCACCGGCCACGCAGATCCTGTTCACGCCTTTCCTGTTCCTGACCATGACCTTCGTCCTGCACCGCGTATCACCGAAGATGATGCTATTGCTGACGATAGTGACGCTGTGCGGCTATCTGCTGGTGATCGCCGTGCACTATCAGCAATATCGCGACTGGGCGATGCTGCAACTGGAAGGTGCGCTCATGTTGAGTCTGCTGCTGACCTTGCCGGGGTTTGTGGTGCTGGCGAGCCGTATGCAGCAATTGCATAACGCTTTGTTCAAGGCGACACGCAAGATCAAGGACATTGAAGAAGATGCACAACGTGATGTCTTGCTCGGCTGTTATAACCGCCGCTACATCGTGGCAGCGCTGGAACAGCAAAAACGGATGGCAGATGAAAGTGGCGCGCCGCTATGTCTGGCGGTGATCGATCTCGACCACTTCAAGCGCGTGAATGATGAGGCGGGGCACCTGGGTGGCGATGAAGTCTTGCGCACCTTCGCTCGCGTGGCGGAGGGAAATGTGCGCAAGCAGGATATTTTTGGCCGTTATGGCGGTGAAGAATTTCTGCTGGTCTTGCCGGAGACCCCGCTTTCGGCGGCCCTGAATATCTCTGAACGGATCCGCACGCAGATCGAGCACTACGACTGGCAGGGTAAATTGCGCCATGGTGTCACGATATCCATCGGACTGACCCAGTACATAGCTGGTGAATCGGTGCTGGATTTGTTTTCGCGTACAGATACCGCCATGTACACGGCGAAACAGAATGGCCGCAATCAGGTCGTGGTCGAAGGGGCCACGGTGGAGGGCGTGCTCGCCTGATATTTGAATGGAAATTGTGTCTGCTGTGTGGTCGAATTGACAGCTGAAATGATTAAATTGCGATGACACCGTTTAACAAATGTAATATTGTTCTACGGAAAGATTCCTGTGTATCCGTGCCACGTGCCGGGCGCACCTTCTCATTTGGCTTTGAAATACCATGCAAGAACTTGCCGGACTAACCGCCCTGATCATTGAGCCGCATGCTGGCATGCGTGCCAGCATCCACAATATGCTGAGCTTGGGTGGTATAGGCAAGATCGAGTACGCCGCCGGTTCCGGCAGTGCGATACGTCCGCTCAAGCACAAACAGTTCGATCTGGTGATCTGTGAATATGATCTGGGCGAGGGGCAGGATGGCCAGCAATTGCTGGAAGACCTGCGGCATCACAAAATCATGCCGCCTTCCACTGTGTTCATCATGGTGACTGCCGAGCGCAATCATGAAAAAGTCGTTAGTGCCGCCGAGCTGGCCCTGAATGATTACGTACTCAAGCCCTTCACCGCAGAAATCCTGATGGACCGGATCGCCCGCGCGATCGATAAACGCAATGCGCTGAGTCCGATTTATCAATTGATAGAGCAGGGTAACCTGAGTGATGCGATTAACGCCTGTGTACTGGCGGAGCGTACCCAGCCACGTTACCAGGCCGAGTTCATGCGTTTGCGCGCCGAGCTGCACATGACGCTGGGCGAATTGGCGGAAGCGGAAGCGATCTATGCCGAGATCTTTGCCAAGCGTTCGATAGCATGGGCGCGACTGGGCCTGGCCACGAGCCTGTTCATGCAGGACCGGTTTGAAGAAGCGGAAGAGATGCTGAGTTCGCTGGTCGCGGAGAAAAAGCAATTCCTCGAAGCCTATGACTGGCTGGCCAAGACGCAGGAAGCGCGGGGTTTGATGCCGCAGGCACAGGCAACGCTGGAGCATGCGGTTACACGCTCGCCGCACGCCTTGCAACGCTTGCGCAAGCTCGGCAATGTCGCGCTGGAAACCGGCGATGTCGACACTGCGCACAAAGTATTTCAGCAAGTTATTAACAAGGCGAAATTCTCTGAATTCCGCGAACCGGAGGACCATGTCCATCTGGTCAGGACTTCGATCGCCAAAGGCGAACTGCAGCTGGTCTCGCCTATCATTCGCGACCTTGCGAAATCGCTGGCTAACATTAAGAAGACCCCGGCCTGTCGCGCACTGGCAACCGCCATGCTGCATAAGCATAACGGCGATGAAGAGCAGGCGGTAGAAGAGCTGGAAGCAGCGGTGCTGGCGTGCAAGGAAGCGATAGGTTTATCTAACGATACCAAGCTGGCGCTGGCGCAAAATTGTCTCGCCAGCGGGCTGGAGCAGGGCGCGGTCGAGGTGATGACCTCAGTGGTCGGTAATGCGTCCACCAATGTCGCCATGACGCGTGCAATGCGTCTGTTTCGCGAAGCCGGGCGTGAAGACTTGGCCAAGCGGGTGACACGTGAAAGCAAAAGCCAGGTGGTGGATCTGGTGTCGGCCGGTGCGGAGAAAGCGCGCCTCGGTGATTATCACGGCGCGGTTGCGCTGATGTCAGAAGCGGCAGAAAGATTGCCAGACAATCCGCAAGTGGTGTTCAACGCTGCCGTCGCCGTATTGAAATGTCTGGATAGCCTGGGCTGGGATGTGCAGCTCGGTGAGCAGGCGCGCACCTATATCGCCAATGCGCGCCGCCTCGATCCGCGTAATCCGCGTTTATCGCTATTGGCCAGCATGTATAGAGACATCCTGAAAAAATATGCGATGGAGCGTGTCTACGGCGTTCCTATCAAGGCGCTGAACACAGCGCCGCAGACCGAGAAGCAATAAGTTCAGGGTGCGATCAGGATAGCCTGTACCAACTCAGGTGGACGCGCGATCACTGCACGTAGACCGAAACGCACGATAGGGCGTTGCAGCAGCTTCGGATGGCTGGCGAGTGCATCCAACAAGCGTGCGTCATCAGCCTTGTCCAGTTGCAGTTCTTTGTATTCGTCTTCGTTGTCGCGCACCATGGCGCGTACGCTGATAGCACCATCTGATTGCAGCAATTGATGCAACTCCGCGAGTTGCGCACGGCTCAGCGGTGTTTTTTGATAATCGACGACATTCAATTCCAGGCTGTGTTGCGCGGCGAAGGCTTCAGTCAATGTGAGGGCTACGCGTGATTTTGAGCAGCGTGGGTTGTGATAAATGGTCAGCATGATGTGGCTAAGTCAGATGAGGAGAGTCGACATTATGCCGTTTTCGGTCGGGGCTGTTTATGTTGCCCTTGGTCGGGAATCGAGAGCGCGCCTATAATCAAGGCCAGATCCGGTTAAATGACGTAGCGTTGCACGACATACGATGAATTTCTGTATTTTTAAACAATTCTCGGTGAAGGCGGATAATTCTGCGATAAGCGTTGTCTATCTTTACTCGATTTAAAAGTGATGCCATGTCTGACAACTCCAATAGCAATTTGCCGCCAGAATCAAAAACTCCTGCTGAAGCCGCCTCGCCGAGTGAAGCCGTTACCCCGCCAGAAGCAACGCCTAGTGCCCCTCCTAGTGTAGAGCCGCAAGTCGGCTCGGTGCCATCGCCTGCGTCGTTCAAAACCAAGCCGGATTTCGGCAAGCACAATGTGCCTGCCTACCAGATGCCGGACGACACGCCGTGGAAGCAAGCCTGGCGCATCTTCCAGGCGCGCCTGCAAAGCTTGTCCGAACAAGTCGGTCGTCGGCTGACGCAGCGCACCCTGAAAATCGGCGTCTCCGCCCGTATCTTTCACCCGGAGAGTGGCGCCAAGGGTCTGCAGGCCAAAACCCTGCAATACCTGGAAGAGTCGATTGCGCAGTGGGTGATGTCACGCGATGTATTAGTGCTGATGATCCCTACCGTGAATACCAACGGTTTGCTGCATCCAAGCAAGATACGTCTGCGCGACTATGCGAAGCATCTTGATGGCCTGGTCTTGCAAGGCGGTGCCGACGTAGCGCCGCAGACATACTCGCAAACCGCGACGCGGCCGGAGTGGAGTGGTGATAGCTCACGCGATATGTATGAACTAGAGCTGTTGCATGAATTCATAGAGGCCGGGAAGCCGGTGTTGGGCATTTGCCGTGGTTGCCAGTTGATCAATGTCGCGTTTGGCGGCACCTTATATCAGGACATTGCTACCGACGTGCCGAGCGCGATGCCGCACGTCAATGATTTGTACGATAGTCATCGTCACGAAATTGCATTCCCGCCGGGTTCGTCGCTGGCATCGCTGTTTCCCGGCCAGACTTCACCTTTGGTCAATTCCATCCACCATCAGGCCGTACGCGACCTGGGACGGGATCTCACCATTGAAGCGATATCGCAAACTGACAACATTGTCGAAGCGGTACGCTATACCAAGGCGCGTTTCGTCATGGGTTTGCAATGGCATCCGGAATTCCATCGTGCTGGTGGTTCCGAACTGCTGGATTGCACGCCAGTCCTCGATAATTTCCTGCGCGCAGCAAGGGAAACTCGTTTCTGATCCCACCTTAGCGGTCACCCTGGTCTACGCATCTATAAAAATATTTTAAAAAAATAGGTGAAGAAACGTAGCAAATTGTTGACAAGGGTGACCGACTCCCATATAGTTTGGGGTTCCCCGCGGAGGGGTGGCCGAGTGGTTAATGGCAGCAGACTGTAAATCTGCCCTCTTACGAGTACGCTGGTTCGAATCCAGCCCCCTCCACCAAGTTTTTAGCAGTAAAAATCAGTAAAGCAGTACAAAAAAGAGATGTGTAGTGGTGACCCTCGCGGGTGTAGCTCAATGGTAGAGCTGAAGCCTTCCAAGCTTATGACGAGGGTTCGATTCCCTTCACCCGCTCCAAGTTTTTAAAGGTTGGACGTGCCGCAGCAGTGTTGGTACCGGACGGCTAGTTTGCCCTTTTAGCTCAGTGGTAGAGCACTCCCTTGGTAAGGGAGAGGCCACGTGTTCAATCCACGTAAAGGGCACCAAGAATTCTGTAGTTCATTTTTATCGGTAAGTCGGTCGGGCGTGTGCCTGAACATTCTCATCAAAATTGTTAGGAGTCTAAGATGGCAAAAGGCAAATTCGAGCGGACCAAGCCGCACGTGAATGTGGGCACAATTGGTCACGTCGATCATGGTAAAACCACGTTGACAGCTGCGATCGCGACTGTATTGTCGAAAAAATTCGGTGGCGAAGCAAAAGGCTACGATCAAATCGATAACGCGCCAGAAGAAAAAGCACGCGGTATCACGATCAACACCTCGCACGTTGAATACGAAACCGAAGCCCGCCACTACGCACACGTAGACTGCCCAGGCCACGCCGACTATGTTAAAAACATGATCACCGGCGCAGCACAAATGGACGGCGCGATCCTGGTTTGCTCCGCAGCAGACGGCCCAATGCCACAAACTCGCGAACACATCCTGTTGTCGCGTCAAGTTGGTGTTCCATACATCATCGTGTTCCTGAACAAGGCAGACATGGTTGATGATGCAGAACTGCTGGAACTGGTTGAAATGGAAGTGCGTGAGCTCCTCTCCAAATACGAATTCCCAGGCGACGACTTGCCTATCGTTAAAGGTTCGGCAAAACTGGCGCTGGAAGGCGACACCGGTCCATTGGGCGAACAAGCGATCCTGGCACTGGCCAACGCACTCGACACCTACATCCCAACACCAGAACGCGCAGTTGACGGCGCATTCCTGTTGCCAGTAGAAGACGTATTCTCGATCTCGGGTCGCGGTACAGTCGTTACCGGTCGTGTAGAACGCGGCATCATCAAAGTCGGCGAAGAGATCGAAATCGTTGGTATCCGTGATACCCAAAAAACCACCTGTACCGGTGTTGAAATGTTCCGCAAATTGCTGGATCAAGGTCAAGCTGGTGACAACGTTGGTGTATTGCTGCGCGGTACCAAGCGTGAAGACGTGGAACGTGGTCAAGTTCTGGCAAAACCAGGTTCGATCAAACCGCACAAACATTTCACAGGCGAAATCTACGTTCTGTCGAAAGATGAAGGCGGCCGTCACACCCCATTCTTCAACAACTATCGTCCACAGTTCTACTTCCGTACAACTGACGTAACTGGTTCGATCGAGTTGCCGAAAGACAAAGAAATGGTTATGCCAGGCGATAACGTGTCGATCACAGTGATGTTGATCAACCCAATCGCGATGGAAGAAGGTCTGCGTTTCGCGATCCGCGAAGGTGGTCGTACCGTTGGCGCAGGTGTTGTAGCCAAAATTATTGAGTAATAAATGAATGCTGCGGCGATCTCGATGTTGAGATCGCCGCAAGTGGTTCAGGTAGTGGCAGTGCAGGTAGTGCAAAAACCGTAGGGGCGTAGCTCAATTGGCAGAGTGTCGGTCTCCAAAACCGAAGGTTGGGGGTTCGAGGCCCTCCGCCCCTGCCACCGATTCAGGTGCAGGGCATCGAAAGTAAAGTGTATGGCTAATCAACCCGTAGAAACTGTTGGCGCGTCAGGCGATAAAATCAAGATCGTTTTGGCAATACTTGCCGCAATCGCGGGCGTAGTCGGATTCTATTTTTTGTCGGATAAAGCGACGGCTGTCCGCGCCGCTGCATTGGTTGGTGGTTTGTTGGTGGCAATTGCGATTGCGTGGACTTCCGCGGCAGGTCGCGATTTCCTCAATTTCTCTAAAGAAGCAGTTCGCGAAACCAAGAAAGTAGTTTGGCCAACACGTAAAGAAGCATTGCAAATGACTGCAATCGTTTTCGGTTTTGTGTTGGTTATGGCGCTTTTCCTGTGGGGTACGGATAAGTTACTCGAAGTTGTGCTGTACGACCTGATTTTGGGCTGGAAAAGATAATGAGCGACAATATTCAGGATGACGCGCAAGGCGGTGCTCAAGGCGCCGCTGCAGCAGCTTCCACAAGTAAAAAACGTTGGTACGTCGTGCACGCCTATTCCGGTATGGAAAAGAGCGTGCAACGTGCGTTGATAGAACGCGCAGCACGTGCCGGCATGGAAGATAAATTTGGGCAGATTCTGGTGCCTACCGAAGAAGTGATCGAAGTAAAGAATGGTCACAAATCGGTTAGTGAGCGCCGCTTCTTCCCAGGCTACGTTCTCGTCGAAATGGAAATGACCGACGAAACATGGCATCTGGTTAAGAACACCAACAAAGTGACCGGCTTTATCGGTGGCAAGTCGAACAAGCCTACCCCGATCCCGCCGCACGAAGTCGACAAAATCATGCAGCAAATGCAGGATGGCGTCGAAAAGCCACGTCCAAAAGTGCTGTACGAAGTGGGCGAGCTGGTACGTATCAAGGATGGTCCGTTCACCGATTTCAACGGCAACGTCGAAGAAGTCAACTACGAGAAATCCAAGGTTCGTGTTTCAGTCACGATTTTTGGCCGCGCTACCCCGGTAGAGCTGGAATTCGGTCAAGTCGAAAAAGTCTGATCCTATAAGTATTAACGCAGGCCGGAGCGTCTGGAGCGTTCAGCTCCAAAAATCCGGAAGCAGTAAAAAGAGGAGCCCAAGTAATAAGCCGCAAGGTAAGTGAACAGGCGCTACCACTCAATCAATGTAGGAGCCATCATGGCAAAGAAAATCATTGGTTTTATCAAGCTGCAAGTGCCAGCTGGTAAAGCAAACCCATCCCCACCAATCGGACCTGCTCTGGGTCAACGTGGTCTGAACATCATGGAATTCTGCAAAGCGTTCAACGCGCAGACTCAAGGTGTTGAGCCAGGTATGCCAATTCCGGTTGTAATTACAGCGTTTGCGGACAAATCATTCACTTTCGTGATGAAAACCCCGCCAGCAACGTACCTGATCAAGAAACATTCGGGCGTTACCAAAGGTTCGGCGAAGCCACATACCGACAAAGTCGGCAAGTTGACACGCGCACAAGCTGAAGAAATCGCTAAATTGAAAGCCCCAGATCTGACCGCTGCTGACTTGGATGCTGCTGTACGCACCATCGCTGGTTCGGCACGTTCCATGGGCATCACGGTGGAGGGTCTGTAATGGCTAAGTTATCGAAACGCGTTAAAGCATTTAAAGCAAAAGTTGACCGTACCAAAGCGTACCCGTTCGACAATGCAGTTGCTTTGATCAAAGAATGCGCATCGGCAAAATTCGATGAATCGATCGATATTTCGGTTCAATTGGGTGTTGATGCTAAGAAATCCGACCAAGTAGTTCGTGGTTCGGTTGTTTTGCCAGCTGGTACCGGTAAATCGGTTCGCGTTGCAGTATTTGCAACCGGCGAAAAAGCAGAACAAGCGAAAGCTGCTGGTGCAGATATCGTTGGTATGGACGACCTGGCTGAGCAAATCAAAGCCGGCAACATGCCTTTCGACATCGTTATCGCATCGCCAGACACCATGCGTATCGTTGGTACCCTGGGTCAAATCCTGGGCCCACGCGGCATGATGCCTAACCCGAAAGTTGGTACTGTTACTCCTGACGTGGCGACTGCAGTTAAAAATGCAAAAGCTGGTCAAGTTCAATACCGTACTGACAAGGCTGGCATTATCCACGCCACCATCGGTCGTAAATCGTTCTCCGACGAAGCGCTCAAATCCAACTTGTTGGCTTTGATCGATGCGTTGAATAAAGCTAAGCCAGCGACCAGCAAAGGTGTTTACCTGCGTAAAGTTTCGCTGTCGTCGACCATGGGCGCAGGTGTACGCGTCGATCAATCGACCCTGGCTGCTTAAGTATTGAATTAAGTCCCGTTGCCAGTTTGGCAGCGGGCGCATCTTTGGGCTGGACCTGATTCGGTAGTAAAGAAACAGGTTCAGGCAATCAAAGACCGTTGGGCGGCGTGCATGTAAGTTGTGTGCAAAGTTAAATGTGAAATCGGCAACGATGTCATACCCAACGCAGATGGTGAACCCGAACAAGTTTTGTAGTCTCTTTGCTGGCTTGCCAGTATGAACTCCTAACTTCGGACGCCGTGTTCGAACCGATGTGAGGCAAGCAATCAATGACGATTGTGTATCAGCTGAACATCATTTTTGGAGGTTGATCTTGAGTCTCAATCTGAATGACAAAAAGGCCGTAGTCGCCGAAATCTCTGCCAAAGTTGCATCGGCACAGACCATCGTCGTGGCCGAATACCGTGGCATCCAGGTTGGTCACTTGACACAACTGCGCGCCAAAGCGCGGGACCAAGGTGTGTACTTGCGCGTATTGAAAAATACGCTGGCACGTCGCGCTGTTGAAGGTACCGCATTTGCCGACCTCGCTTCCGAAATGACCGGTCCGTTGATCTACTCGATCTCGGATGATGCCGTTGCAGCAGCAAAAGTCATCAGTGACTTTTCTAAAACCAACGACAAACTGGTTGTTAAAGCAGGTAACTACGCAGGTAAGCCGCTTGATAAAGCAGGCGTTACAGCGTTGGCAAATATTCCTAGCCGTGAAGTCCTGCTGGCCCAAGTTCTGGGCATGATGCTGGTTCCGGTTGCGAGCTTTACGCGTGGTCTGGCTGCTCTTGCTGCTAAAAAAGCTGAAGGCGCTGCGCCTGAAGCTGCTGCAGCACCAGCCGCCGAATCGACCGAAGCAGCAGCAGAATAAGAGTAGCCGCACAGGCGGCGCTCACTGCTCTTGTTTCGACGCATTCGCGTCAGTACCAATCAGATGTAATTATTGAAAAAATTTAGGAGTTTCAAATGGCAATTAGCAAAGACGACATCCTGGAAGCCGTAGGCAACCTGACAGTTCTGGAACTGAATGACTTGGTAAAAGCATTCGAAGAAAAATTCGGCGTATCCGCTGCTGCAATGGCTGCTCCAGCAGCTGGCGGTGGTGCTGCTGGCGGCGCTGCTGCTGAAGAACAAACCGAATTCACCGTTGTTCTGGCCGACTTCGGCGCGAACAAAGTTGGTGTAATTAAAGCGGTTCGTGAAATCACCGGTCTGGGCTTGAAAGAAGCTAAAGATCTGGTGGATGCAGCACCAAAACCACTGAAAGAAGGCGTTTCGAAAGCAGACGCTGAAGCAGCTAAGAAAAAACTGGAAGAAGCTGGCGCAAAAGCCGAGATCAAGTAATCTCGATTTGCCCGCGCGACTTTACAGCGCCCGAGTCAAAGTTCGAAACCTCCCGAAAGGGCGGTTCGGCTTTGGCTCCTTTGTCGTTCTTGATTCTAAGTGGCCAAGGGCAGACTTGATAGGTTTCATGTAATCTTGTCAGCATTTGGTTGTTAAAGGGCAGAGACTTGAGGTTTCAATGTTTCGAATTGTGCAATGTTTGCAATTCGGCAATGCAGCCTGAATCCTGAATTCTCTATCCTTCCCTGTCACTCACGGAGTGTCCATGCACTACTCATTTACTGAGAAAAAGCGCATTCGCAAATCATTCGCGAAACGCGCTAACGTTCACAACGTTCCGTTCCTGCTGGCGACCCAGCTCGAGTCTTACCACGGCTTTTTGCAAGAAGACAAGATACCGTCCCAACGCAAAAATGAAGGTCTGCAATCTGCCTTCACGTCTATTTTCCCTATCGTTTCGCACAATGGTTTTGCGCGTCTCGAATTCTTGTCGTATGTGCTCGGCGATCCGCCGTTCAACATTAAAGAATGCCAACAACGTGGATTGACCTACGCGTCACCTCTGCGTGCCAAAGTTCGTCTGGTGATCCTGGATAAGGAATCGCCAACCAAGCCTGTCGTTAAAGAAATGAAAGAACAGGAAGTTTACATGGGCGAATTGCCTTTGATGACTTCGACCGGTTCCTTCGTGATTAACGGTACAGAGCGCGTTATCGTGTCCCAGCTGCACCGTTCGCCTGGCGTGTTCTTTGAACATGACCGCGGCAAGACTCACTCGTCCGGTAAATTGCTGTTCTCGGCACGTATCATTCCTTACCGTGGTTCATGGCTGGATTACGAATTCGATCCGAAAGACATCCTGTTCTTCCGCGTCGATCGTCGTCGTAAGATGCCTGTCACCATCCTGTTGAAAGCTATCGGCATGACACCGGAGCAAATCCTCGAAAACTTCTTCGTTTTCGACGATTTCGCATTGCATTCGGATGGCGCGGAAATGGCCTTCGTTGCAGAGCGTCTGCGCGGTGAAGTTGCTCGTTTCGACATCACAGACAAAGCCGGTAAAGTACTGGTCGCAAAAGACAAGCGTATCAACAGCAAGCACGTGCGTGATGTTGAAGCTGCTGGCATCAAAAACATCTCGGTACCAGAAGACTACCTGTTGGGTCGTATCCTGGCGAAAAACATCGTTGATACAGAAACTGGCGAAGTTATTGCCAGCGCCAACGATGAGCTGACCGAAGACCTGCTGGCACGCCTGCGCGAAGGTAAAGTAACCAATATCCAGACTCTGTACACCAACGATCTGGATCAAGGCGGCTACATCTCGCAAACACTGCGTATGGATGACACCACCGATCAGATGGCCGCGAAAGTCGCTATCTATCGCATGATGCGTCCAGGCGAACCGCCAACTGAAGATTCGGTTGAAGCGTTGTTCAACGGCTTGTTCTACAACGCAGATCGTTACGACCTGTCGGCTGTCGGCCGTATGAAATTCAACCGTCGTATCGGTCGCGATGAGCTGACCGGCGACATGACTCTGTCGAACGACGACGTACTGGCCGTGATCAAGATCCTGGTTGAGTTGCGCAATGGTCGCGGCGAAGTCGATGATATCGATCACTTGGGTAACCGTCGTGTACGTTGCGTCGGCGAATTGGCTGAGAACCAATTCCGTGCTGGTCTGGTTCGTGTTGAGCGCGCTGTTAAAGAGCGTCTCGGCCAGGCCGAAGCTGACAACCTGATGCCGCATGACCTGATCAACTCCAAGCCGATTTCGGCAGCGATCCGTGAATTCTTCGGTTCGTCGCAGTTGTCGCAGTTTATGGATCAAACCAACCCATTGTCGGAAATCACGCACAAACGTCGCGTTTCCGCTCTCGGACCTGGCGGCTTGACCCGTGAACGCGCTGGCTTTGAAGTACGTGACGTGCATCCGACCCACTACGGCCGTGTATGCCCGATTGAAACACCTGAAGGCCCGAACATTGGTCTGATCAACTCGCTGGCTTTGTATGCTCGCCTGAACGAATACGGTTTCCTGGAAACCCCATATCGTAAAGTCGTGAACAGCAAAATCACCGACCAGATCGACTACCTGTCCGCTATTGAAGAAGGTCGTTACATCATCGCTCAGGCGAACGCGACCATCGACAAAGCAGGCGCGCTGTCGGATGAATTGGTTTCCGCACGTGAAGCCGGCGAAACAATTCTGGTATCGCCAGAACGCGTTCAATACATGGACGTTGCGCCAGGCCAGGTCGTGTCGGTTGCTGCTTCGCTGATTCCGTTCCTCGAACACGATGATGCGAACCGCGCATTGATGGGTGCCAACATGCAACGTCAGGCAGTTCCTTGCTTGCGTCCAGAAAAAGCATTTGTCGGTACCGGTATCGAACGCACCGTGGCAGTTGACTCGGGCACGACAGTACAGGCATTGCGTGGCGGTATCGTTGATTACATCGATGCAGGCCGTGTCGTGATTCGCGTCAATGACGACGAAGCACAAGCGGGTGAAGTCGGTGTTGATATCTACAACCTGATCAAGTACACCCGTTCGAACCAGAACACCAATATTAACCAACGTCCTATCGTGCAAGTCGGCGATCGCGTTGCAAAACATGACGTCATCGCTGACGGCGCATCGACTGATCTGGGCGAATTGGCTCTGGGTCAAAACATGCTGGTCGCGTTTATGCCATGGAACGGTTACAACTTCGAAGATTCGATTCTGATCTCCGAAAAAGTTGTGGCTGATGACCGCTACACCTCGATTCACATCGAAGAGTTGTCGGTTGTGGCACGTGACACCAAGCTGGGTGCGGAAGAGATCACACGTGATATCTCCAATCTGGCTGAAAACCAACTGGCACGTCTGGATGAATCCGGTATCGTCTACATCGGTGCAGAAGTCACCGCTGGCGACACCCTGGTCGGTAAAGTAACGCCTAAAGGCGAAACCCAACTGACACCGGAAGAAAAACTGCTGCGTGCGATTTTCGGTGAAAAAGCATCCGACGTAAAAGATACATCGTTGCGCGTACCGTCCGGCATGGTCGGCACCGTAATCGACGTGCAAGTATTTACGCGCGAAGGTATTCCACGCGACAAACGTGCACAACAGATTATCGACGACGAACTGCAACGCTATCGTTTGGACTTGAACGATCAGCTGCGTATCGTTGAAGGCGATGCATTCCAACGTCTGGAAAAAATGTTGATCGGCAAAGTCGTCAACGGCGGTCCTAAGAAAATCGCTAAAGGCGCGAAAATCACTAAAGAGTATTTGGACGACCTGGACAAATACCACTGGTTCGATATTCGCCCTGCAGACGACACATCGGCAAATGCTTTGGAAGCTATCAAAGAATCCATCGCTGAAAAACGCCACCAGTTCGATCTGGCATTTGAAGAAAAACGTAAGAAACTGACGCAAGGCGACGAATTGCCGCCAGGCGTACAGAAGATGGTCAAAGTGTATCTGGCAGTCAAACGTCGCCTGCAACCTGGCGACAAGATGGCGGGTCGTCACGGTAACAAAGGTGTGGTATCACGCATCTTGCCTATCGAAGACATGCCACACATGGCTGACGGTACACCAGCAGACGTCGTGCTGAACCCGCTGGGTGTTCCATCGCGTATGAACGTTGGTCAGGTTCTGGAAGTTCACCTGGGCTGGGCTGCTAAAGGTCTGGGCTTGCGTATCGGCGAAATGCTGAATGCACAAGTACAAATCGCTGAACTGCGCAAGTTCCTGGGCGCGATTTATAACGAGTCGGGCAAAACAGAAGATCTGGACAACTTCAGCGATACAGAAATCCTGGAGCTGGCTGGTAACCTGAAAAACGGCGTGCCGTTCGCAACACCAGTGTTTGACGGTGCTGACGAAGCAGAAACCCGCCGCATGCTGGACCTGGCTTACCCGGATCACATTGCGAAGCAACTGGGCATGACCGCTTCCAAGAACCAGGTCACCATGTATGACGGTCGTACTGGTGAAGCGTTTGAACGTACAGTAACCGTCGGTTACATGCACTACCTCAAACTGCATCACTTGGTTGATGACAAGATGCATGCTCGTTCGACCGGTCCTTACTCGCTGGTTACACAGCAACCACTGGGCGGTAAAGCTCAGTTCGGTGGCCAGCGCTTCGGTGAGATGGAAGTCTGGGCACTGGAAGCATACGGCGCGTCCTACGTCTTGCAAGAGATGTTGACCGTCAAGTCCGATGACGTGAATGGCCGTACCAAAGTGTACGAAAATCTCGTCAAGGGTGACCACGTCATCGACGCCGGCATGCCGGAATCCTTCAACGTTCTCGTTAAGGAAATCCGCTCGCTGGGTATCGACATCGACCTGGAACGCGATTGATGTAAAGCAGGGGAGAAGCGAGTCGCTTCTCCCTTCGCTGTTTGGAATTTGAAGTAAAAGCAGTCAGTAAAAAATAGTAGTAGCGAAATAGTAAGAACGAAATAGCAGTTTTTGGTAGTGTCGTCTGTCCCGGTATGCGCGGAACTCAGCTCGTGAAGATAGCTTCAGGCTCAGCTCTCCCGCCCATGCGAACAGGGTATAAAGCAGCGCCGCCACTACCGTCTCATCATCAAGCGTTTTTTCACGCCAACTGGAGTGATACATGAAAGCACTGCTCGATCTATTCAAGCAAGTTCAGCAAAATGAACAATTCGACGCGATCAAAATTGGTCTGGCGTCCCCTGAAAAAATCCGTTCGTGGTCCTACGGCGAAGTTAAAAAGCCGGAAACCATCAACTATCGTACGTTCAAGCCTGAACGCGATGGCCTGTTCTGCGCAAAAATCTTTGGCCCGATCAAAGATTACGAATGCCTTTGCGGCAAATACAAACGCCTGAAACACCGCGGCGTTATCTGCGAAAAATGCGGCGTTGAAGTTACGCTGGCCAAAGTGCGTCGTGAACGCATGGGTCACATCGAACTGGCATCGCCAACCGCACACATCTGGTTCCTGAAATCGCTGCCATCCCGTCTGGGTATGGTGCTCGACATGACCCTGCGCGATATCGAACGCGTCCTGTATTTCGAAGCCTACGTTGTGACCGATCCAGGCATGACCCCGCTGAAAAAATGCCAGATCATGTCGGAAGACGACTACGCTGCCAAATACGAAGAATTCGGCGATGACTTCACCGCTTTCATGGGCGCTGAAGGTATCCGCGAATTGCTGCGCGCTATCGACATCGATCGCGATGCTGAAATGCTGCGTCAGGAATTGAAAGATTCCAAATCCGAAGCCAAGATCAAAAAATACGCGAAGCGCCTGAAAGTGCTGGAAGCGTTCCAACGTTCGGGTATCAAACCTGACTGGATGATCATGGAAGTGTTGCCAGTCTTGCCGCCAGAACTGCGCCCATTGGTGCCGCTGGATGGTGGTCGCTTCGCAACCTCCGATCTGAACGATCTGTATCGCCGCGTCATCAACCGTAACAACCGTTTGAAGCGTCTGATGGAGCTCCGTGCACCGGAAATCATCACCCGCAACGAAAAACGTATGTTGCAAGAAGCAGTTGACTCGCTGCTGGACAACGGCCGTCGCGGCAAAGCGATGACCGGTGCTAACAAGCGTCCACTGAAATCGCTGGCCGAAATGATCAAAGGCAAGGGCGGTCGTTTCCGTCAAAACTTGCTGGGCAAACGCGTCGATTACTCGGGTCGTTCCGTTATCGTCGTGGGCCCACAACTGAAATTGCATCAATGCGGTTTGCCGAAACTGATGGCGCTGGAACTGTTCAAGCCATTCATTTTCAACAAGCTCGAATTGATGGGCCTGGCTACTACGATCAAGGCAGCTAAAAAACTGGTTGAGATCCAGGAACCAGTCGTTTGGGACATCCTGGAAGACGTGATCCGTGAACATCCGGTCATGCTGAACCGCGCGCCTACCTTGCATCGTCTGGGTATCCAGGCGTTTGAACCAGTCCTGATCGAAGGTAAAGCGATCCAGTTGCACCCACTGGTCTGTGCTGCATTTAACGCTGACTTTGACGGCGATCAAATGGCGGTTCACGTTCCATTGTCGATCGAAGCACAGATGGAAGCACGCACCTTGATGCTGGCTTCGAACAACATCCTGTTCCCATCGAACGGCGAACCATCGATCGTTCCTTCGCAAGATATCGTGTTGGGTCTGTACTACGCGAGCCGCGAAGCGATCAACGCCAAGGGCGAAGGCATGATGTTCCCGGACGTGTCCGAAGTCATCCGTGCTTACGACAACAAGATGGTTGAGCTGGCGACCCGTATCACTGTTCGTATCACCGAGTATCCAAAAAATGTGGAAACCGGCGAATTCGAAAAAACAGTTACCCGCTACGAAACCACGGTTGGTCGTGCGATCCTGTCCGAAATTCTGCCTAAAGGCTTGCCGTTCTCAGTTCTGAACCGCGCGCTGAAAAAGAAAGAAATTTCGCGTCTGATCAACTTGTCCTTCCGTAAGTGCGGTCTGCGCGCAACGGTCGTATTCGCTGATCAATTGCTGCAATCGGGCTTCCGTCTGGCAACCCGTGCCGGTATCTCGATCTGCGTTGACGACATGCTGGTACCTAAGCAAAAAGTTGACATCATCGCGACCGCTGAAAGTGAAGTTAAACAAATCGAACAGCAGTACTCGTCCGGTCTGGTTACTGCTGGCGAACGTTACAACAAAGTGGTTGATATCTGGGGCAAAGCAGGCGACGACGTCGGCAAGGCCATGATGGATCAACTCAAAGTTGAAGACGTCACCAAACGTGATGGCACCAAAACAACACAAGAATCGTTCAATGCGATTTACATGATGGCCGACTCCGGTGCGCGCGGTTCCGCGGCACAGATTCGTCAGCTGGCCGGTATGCGTGGCCTGATGGCGAAACCGGATGGTTCCATTATTGAAACGCCGATCACCGCGAACTTCCGCGAAGGTCTGAACGTTTTGCAGTACTTCATCTCGACTCACGGTGCGCGTAAAGGTCTGGCCGATACCGCTCTGAAAACAGCGAACTCGGGTTACCTGACACGTCGTCTGGTTGACGTGACACAAGATCTGGTTGTGATCGAAGACGACTGCGGCACCTCGAACGGCGCATCGATGAAAGCGCTGGTTGAAGGTGGTGAAGTGATCGAAGCATTGCGTGACCGTATCCTGGGTCGCGTTGCTGCAAACGACATCGTCAATCCTGAAACACAGGCAACCCTGTACGCGGCTGGCACCTTGCTGGACGAAGACATGGTTGAAGAAATCGAACGCCTCGGCATCGATGAAGTAAAAGTACGTACACCGTTGACTTGCGACACCCGCTTTGGCCTGTGCGCACAATGTTACGGTCGTGACCTCGGTCGCGGCACACTGGTCAACGCCGGTGAAGCAGTTGGTGTGGTGGCAGCGCAATCGATTGGTGAGCCAGGTACACAGCTGACCATGCGTACCTTCCACATCGGTGGTGCAGCGTCGCGTGCCGCAGTGGCATCGTCGGTTGAAGCTAAATCGAACGGTACCGTTCGTTTCACCGCGACCATGCGTTATGTCACCAACGGCAAAGGCGGTCAGATCGTCATTTCCCGTTCCGGTGAAGTGCTGATTACCGATGACTACGGCCGTGAACGTGAACGTCATAAAGTACCGTACGGTGCAACCCTGATCGTCAAAGACGGCATGGTTATCAAAGCCGGTGCAGCATTGGCAACATGGGATCCGCTGACCCGTCCTATCATTACCGAATACACCGGTACGGTGAAATTCGAGAACGTAGAAGAAGGTTCGACCGTTGCTCGTCAGATCGACGAAGTGACCGGTCTGTCGACCCTGGTTGTTATCGATGCGAAACGTCGTGGTTCGGTGACCAAAACTGTACGTCCACAGGTCAAACTGTTGAACGAACAAGGCGAAGAAGTGAAGATCGCCGGTACCGAACACGCAGTGACCATCGGCTTCCAGGTTGGTGCGTTGATTACCGTGAAAGACGGTCAGCAAGTTACTGTCGGTGAAGTACTGGCGCGTATCCCGACCGAATCGCAGAAAACACGTGACATCACCGGTGGTCTGCCGCGTGTTGCCGAGTTGTTCGAAGCGCGTTCGCCGAAAGATGCCGGTATGCTGGCTGAAGTCACAGGTACTGTGGCATTCGGTAAGGAAACCAAAGGTAAGCAACGTCTGGAAATCACAGACATGGACGGCAACAAGCACGAGTTCCTGATCACCAAGGACAAACAAGTGCTGGTACATGACGGCCAGGTTGTGAACAAAGGCGAGATGATTGTTGACGGTCCAGCTGATCCACAAGACATCTTGCGCCTGTTGGGTATCGAAGCGCTGGCACGTTACATCGTTGACGAAGTTCAAGACGTGTACCGTTTGCAAGGCGTGAAGATCAACGACAAGCACATTGAAGTGATCGTGCGTCAAATGTTGCGTCGCGTTCAAGTGGTTGATGCTGGCGATGCGAACTACATCGTTGGTGAACAAGTTGAGCGTTCCGAACTGTTGGACGAAAACGATCGCGTCATTGCTCTGGGCAAAATCCCTGCAACCTACGAAAACGTATTGCTGGGTATTACCAAAGCATCGCTGTCGACCGATTCCTTCATCTCGGCTGCTTCGTTCCAGGAAACAACTCGTGTTCTGACCGAAGCTGCGATCATGGGCAAAAAAGACGGCTTGCGCGGTCTGAAAGAAAACGTGATCGTTGGTCGTCTGATCCCGGCTGGTACAGGTCTGGCATTCCACCGTGCCCGCAAGGAAAAAGACACATGGGAAGCAGAAGAACGTGCAGCACTGTTGCAATCGGAAAAAGCTGCACGCGCAGCAGAAGCCGAAGCGCAATTTGCTGACATCTCCAGCGTTCCGGACAGCGATACCGACGCGTCTTAATCACTACGCGTTTCAAGCATCAAAAACGGCATCAGGAGCAATCCTGGTGCCGTTTTTTTATATTCGCGGGCTTTTTCACAGGCTGACGGCAGCACCAGAAAAAGTGCGCAAAATGGCAAGGGATGCGAGGCTGTTGCAAGAAAGCGTCAGATTCCTCCTTATCAACAAAAATACATCAAATAATAATCATTATCATTTGCATGCTGCGCTATGATCTGGATCCTGATGAGCGTCGATAGACGTAATCACCAACCATATAGCGTGTTTCTCCCTCTGGAAACGCCACGCGCACAATCTAAAAACTAAGGCAGCCAGCATTTGTTTAGCGAGCAACCTATCCATTATTCAAGGAACGGTTGCTATGAAGCTATCAAAGAACAAACTCGCCCTGGCCACCATGCTCGTACTGCAGCAGTGGCCAGCACATCATGCTGGCGCGCAACAAATCGCTAAACTCGACGAAATTACCGTTACATCCACACGTGGGCTGGGTGGTGACATCAACCGCGCCGCGGCGACTGTCTCTGTGGTCACGGCAGAAGAAATCGAACAGCAGAATGCCAAAGATATCAAGGATGCATTGCGCTATGAGCCGGGTGTCGAGGTCAGGCGCTCAGTCTCCCGTACCAGTGGTATCAGTGGTGCTAGTGCGACTGCGGGGCGCGGTGGAAATGAAGGGATCACCATACGCGGACTGGACGGCAATCGTGTGCTGTTGCTGGAAGATGGCGTTCCGGTTCCGCGCGCTTTCAGTGTCGGTACCCTGAGTGCCGGGCGTGGCAGCTATCTGAATACGGATCTGTATCAGCGCATTGAAGTTTTGCGGGGGCCGGCCTCATCGATGTATGGCAGTGATGGTTTGACTGGCGCAGTTAACTTTGTCGTCAAAGATCCGCAGGATTACCTGAATATTTTCAACAAGAGCACTTACTTCTCGCTTCGCCCTTCTTACGATTCGGTTGATAACAGCTTCGGGACGAGCGGTACGTTCGCCGTGGGCGGTGAGCGTTGGCAAGGTATGTTGTTGCTAAATGCGCGTCATGGTAAAGAAACAGATAACAAGGGTGATCGCGATATCACCGGCACCAACCGCACAGCGCCGGATCCATTGACCTATGACACACAATCCGTGCTGGGTCGTGTGGTATTCCGTGCAACGTCCAAGGATGTCTTCAAGTGGACACTGGCAACGACTGAAAACAAAACTTCAGGCAGCAGCCCGTCTGCAATAGGCCCTGCTGCAGGTGGTACTTTTGTTACCGGATATCAAACCAGCGGCAAAGTGCAAAGTGATCGCTTCACGTTTGCTTATGAACGCGACGATGCCGATAACCCGGTAGTACAAAAAATCCGCGCCAATGTCTTCTATCGGGATGCCAACACAAACCAATACACGTTTGAAAGTGGTACTGGTACAGCCCGTCCGCGCTTCCGTGATGTGACTTACAAAGATGAGGCCATCGGTGGTGGTGTGATGGCCGAAAGCAGCTTTAACGTCGGTGGCATTAAAAATCAATTGGTGTATGGATTTGATGTCAGCAGAAGTCAGCTAAGCCAGCAAGCAACGGGAACCAGCTGGACTACCTGTACCGGTACGCAGTACTGCGAACTTTTCCCTAAAACGAATTACTCGATTTTCGGCGCGTACATACAGGACGATATACGCATAGGGAAATTGAGTGTGATTCCTGGTTTGCGCTATGACTCGTATGAGCTCGATCCCAAGGCCAGTGTTCGCTATGACGCACAAGCGAATGCAAATGGGCAGCCGGCTGCGCGTAGCAAAGACAATGCGCTCTCGCCACGACTCGCATTCCTGTATGAGGTGACGCCGGCGTTTGTGCCCTATGCGCAATATGCACGTGGGTTCCGTGCACCGTCGCCACATGAAGTGAACTCTTACTTCAACAATGTCGGTATTCCTAATCAATCGTATATGCAGATCGCTAATCCGAACCTCAAAGCGGAAACCAGCAACTCGTATGAGATCGGTTTGCGCGGCAAGGTTGATCTGGCGGATAGCCGTGTGCGCTATAGCGCGGCGGCATTTGCCGGACGGTATAAGAACTTTATCGAACTGGTACAGATAGGCGGCAACTTCCAGGTTGCGACCCCAGCTATCAACCAATACATCAACTCTGCCCGCGCCAATATCCATGGCGTAGAAGCGCGCGTCGACTGGCGCTGGAATTCAGGCTGGACCTTGCGTGGCGGTTTTGCTTACACCCAGGGCGACAGTATTAATCGCAACGGTGTAAAAACCGGACTGGATACTGTTGCGCCGCTGTCGGTGGTGACTGGCTTGCGTTATGAGCCAAATCAGACCTGGTTCGTTCAGGGAGATTTGGTGTACGCCGCAGCTAAAAAACGTGGCGATCTTGCGAGCCCGAATGTCGGCACACAACCAGCATTTGTCCCATCGTCATTTGCCATTCTTGATGTATTCAGCGGTTACCGCGTGAACAAAAACGTCAGCTTCAATGCAGGCATACGCAACCTGTTTGATCGCAAATACTGGGTATGGAATGACATCCGTGGTTTGGGTCTGGCGAGTACGGCAACCAATCTGGATGCCTATACCTCACCAGGTCGCAGTTTCAATGTGAGCATGAAAATAGAGTACTAATCGCGTGATTGCGACGACTCGTGTAGAAACGGGGCGTCGCTTATTTTTTATAGAAAGAGAAAATATGAGATACACAAAATTGATGGCTGCGCTGCTGGCGACGCTGGCACTGTCCGGAAACGCCATGGCGGATGCCGACGCTGATGCGCTCAAGGCCAAGCAGGTGGCATTGCAGGCTGAGCAACCAGGTCTGTTTGCGCGAGATATCGCGCAAAAGCTCGGCGTCAGTGAGGCGAAGTTGCTGGCGGCTGATATTGGTCGTGGCGCGACATTGCTGCGTTCAGATGTGGCTACTTATAAAGCGCTGTTTAACCGTATGCACGAACTGGGGCGCATCAAGGCGATTACCCGTAATGAAAACGGCGTAATCGAGCGTACCGCAGTCGCGCTGCCACCCAAGCTCGATGATCAGGGGCGCGTGAAGCCGGGTAGCGGCTTCGTTGGTACTGATATCGATCTGCGTTTCAAGATGGACAGCTGGGGTTATGCATTCGCCGTGGTTGCGCCACGCGCGGGTGGCCGGACCAGCCGCAGTTTCCAATTCTTTGACAAGAATGGCGAAGCGATTCACAAGGTCTACCTGAACGATGAAAAAGGCGTGCCAGCGTTTGAGAAGCTGGTTGCCGAATACAAGGCCGCAGATCAAAAGCCGGACTGGACCGTGGTCATGCCGAAACAGGCCAAGCCGCTGACGGATATGCATATCAAGGAATTGCGCAGCGCCTGGTTTGAAATGACGGACGTGCATGAATTCCAGCGCCTGATCAATGACTTCGGTATCTCGCGTGAACGTGCGTTTGAGGTAATCGGTACGGATGCGGCCTACAAGATCACCGGCAAATCGGTGGAAACCTTGCTGGAAACTGCATCCAAACGCGAACAGCCGATTATGGTGTTCGTCAGCAACTCGGGCATGGTGCAGATCTACAGCGGCCTGATCGAGAAAACCGAAGCCAAGAATGGCTGGTTCAATGTGCTGGATCCGGACTTTGACTTGCACCTGCGTCAATCGGGCGTGGATCACGGCTGGGTAGTGCGCCGTCCGGCCAAGAGCGGGACGATTACCTCGGTAGAGTTCTACGACACCAAAGGTGAGCAAGTTGTTAACTTTTTCTCGCGCCGCGATCCGGGCAAGGAAGAAACCAAGGTTTGGCGTGACATAGTTGCCAATCTGCCACAACTGAAATAACTTCTGCAGGGATATGCCGCTGCGCGCGTAGCAATTACGCATCGATCGCAGCGGCAGATGAAAAACTGTCCTTGACCCTCCATAATTTGAGGAATATACTCGCGAGTTCTCGATTTTAAGCTCTGCTGGGCTTAAGCGTTCTTTGGTCTGCCGTGTTGTATTTCCTTCCTGGCAATTCTTGCGCGCTTTTTCCTTCAAGGTTCAATCGAGCCGCGCGTTGATTTAATTCTTCCGCAATGATTCTTTAGTCCCCGGACAACCGTTTTCGGGTTCGTATTATTAATGTTGTACTAGCTGGATAGAGAGCGATGCCAACCATCAATCAACTGATTCGCCAGCCGCGTGTTTCTGCACGCGTCAAGAGCAAATCGCCGGCGCTGGAAAACAGCCCGCAAAAACGTGGCGTATGTACCCGCGTTTACACCACAACTCCAAAAAAGCCTAACTCGGCTTTGCGTAAAGTTGCCAAAGTTCGTCTGACCAACGGTTTCGAAGTTATTTCGTATATCGGCGGTGAAGGCCATAACCTGCAAGAACATAGCGTCGTGCTGCTGCGCGGCGGTCGTGTAAAAGATTTGCCGGGTGTGCGTTATCACATGGTTCGCGGCGCATTGGATACTCAAGGTGTTAAAGACCGTAAGCAAGCACGTTCGAAGTACGGTACCAAGCGTGCTAAGGCTGCTAAGAAGTAATTAAAGTTTTTCGCAGTCTCTGCGAAATGAGTGTCGGTCCCCAATGGGCCGAGTAAGTGGGTGGTTATGATGATCATCCGCGAGTGTGCGGCGAATTTGTCACCGTGTACTCAACTGAAGATTGAAAGGAATCGAAATGCCACGTCGTCGTGAAGTTCCCAAGCGGGAAATCCTGCCAGATCCGAAGTTCGGCAATGTTGATGTTGCCAAGTTCGTTAACGTTTTGATGTTGTCCGGTAAAAAATCGGTCGCAGAAAACATCATCTACGGTGCTTTTGAGCACATCCAAAGCAAATCCGGTAAAGACCCGCTGGAAGTGTTTGCTGCTGCAATCGCAAACTGCAAACCATTGGTTGAAGTGAAATCCCGTCGCGTTGGTGGTGCAAACTACCAGGTGCCGGTTGAAGTGCGTCCAGTCCGTCGTATGGCTTTGTCCATGCGTTGGTTGCGTGAAGCTGCAAACAAGCGCAGCGAAAAATCGATGCCACAACGTCTGGCTGGCGAATTGCTCGAAGCGGCTGAAAGCCGTGGCGGTGCAATGAAAAAGCGCGACGAAGTTCACCGTATGGCAGAAGCGAACAAAGCGTTCTCGCACTTCCGCTTCTAATAAAAGTAGCGCCAATGCATTTGTATTGGCGTTTGTCTGCTTATATAAATTGTTCGAAGCCGGGCACCTCATTTAAAAAAATGATGCTCGGTTTTGTTCGTTAAAGAGATATTGGATTAATCATGGCTCGCAAGACCCCCATTGAGCGTTACCGCAATATCGGTATTTCGGCTCACATTGACGCTGGTAAAACCACCACGACCGAGCGCGTCCTGTTCTACACCGGCGTAAACCACAAGCTGGGTGAAGTGCATGATGGTGCTGCTACCACCGACTGGATGGAACAGGAACAAGAGCGCGGCATCACGATTACATCGGCTGCTGTTACTTGCTTCTGGAAGGGCATGGCGAACAATTTCCCAGCGCATCACATCAACATCATTGATACCCCGGGCCACGTTGACTTCACTATTGAAGTTGAACGCTCGATGCGCGTACTCGATGGCGCCTGCATGGTTTACTGTGCAGTGGGTGGTGTGCAGCCGCAATCTGAAACAGTTTGGCGTCAAGCTAACAAGTACAAAGTCCCACGTTTGGCATTCGTCAACAAGATGGACCGTACCGGCGCGAACTTCTTCAAAGTCTACGATCAAATGCGCGCGCGTTTGAAAGCTAACCCTGTGCCTATGCAAGTGCCTATCGGCGCGGAAGATTCGTTCGCAGGTGTGGTCGATCTGGTCAAGATGAAAGCAATCATCTGGGACGACGCTTCGCAAGGTATGAAGTTTGAATACGGCGATATCCCAGCTGCGCAATTGGCTGACGCACAAAAATGGCGTGAAAACATGGTTGAGTCCGCTGCTGAAGCATCGGAAGAACTGATGAACAAATATCTGGAAGAGGGCGATCTGTCCGAAGCCGATATCAAGGCCGCTATTCGTCAACGCACCATCGCTGGTGAAATCGTTCCTATGCTGTGCGGTACTGCGTTTAAAAACAAGGGCGTACAAGCTATGTTGGACGCTGTTATCGAATACCTGCCATCGCCAGTGGATATTCCACCAGTGCCAGGCCTGGATGAAGATGATGAGCCTACCGTACGTAAATCGGAAGACACCGAGAAGTTCTCGGCGTTGGCATTCAAAATTGCTACCGATCCGTTCGTTGGTCAACTGTGCTTTATCCGTTGCTACTCGGGTACCCTGAATTCGGGCGACACGGTTTACAACTCGGTAAAAGAGAAAAAAGAGCGTATCGGTCGTATCGTTCAGATGCAAGCGAACCAACGTGAAGAAATCAAGGAAATGATGGCTGGCGATATCGCTGCTGTTGTTGGCTTGAAAGACACCACCACAGGCGATACCTTGTGCGACGACAAAGCTATTGTTGTCCTCGAGCGCATGGTCTTCCCTGAGCCAGTTATTTCGCAAGCTGTTGAGCCAAAAACCAAAGGCGATCAAGAGAAAATGGGCCTGGCGTTGAACCGTCTGGCGGCTGAAGATCCATCGTTCCGCGTGCGTACCGATGAAGAATCAGGTCAAACCATTATCGCTGGTATGGGTGAGTTGCATCTGGACATTATCGTCGATCGTATGAAGCGTGAATTCAACGTGGAAGCGACTGTTGGTAAGCCACAAGTTGCGTACCGCGAAACAATTCGCAAAACATGCGAAGAGATCGAAGGTAAATTCGTTAAGCAATCCGGTGGTCGTGGTCAGTACGGTCACGTGGTTCTGAAAATTGAACCGCAAGAACCAGGTACTGGTTTCGAATTCGTCGATGCGATCAAGGGCGGTACCGTTCCACGCGAATACATCCCTGCAGTTGAAAAAGGTGTGCGCGAAACATTGACCTCGGGTGTCCTCGCAGGTTACCCAGTGGTTGACGTTAAAGTCACTCTGTTCTTCGGTTCGTACCATGACGTCGATTCGAACGAAAACGCGTTCCGTATGGCTGCATCGATGGCGTTCAAGGACGGCTGCCGTAAAGCAAGCCCGGTCATCCTCGAGCCTATGATGGCTGTGGAAGTTGAAACACCTGAAGACTACGCTGGTACCGTGATGGGCGATCTGTCCTCACGTCGCGGCATGGTTCAAGGTATGGATGAAATCGCGGGCGGCGGCGGCAAGATCATTAAAGCCGAAGTGCCTTTGTCCGAAATGTTTGGTTATGCGACATCGTTGCGTTCGGCAACACAAGGTCGTGCAACCTACTCGATGGAATTCAAGCACTACTCTGAAGCACCTAAGAACGTGATCGACGCAATCGTCACATCGAAGGCGCCTAAGTAATAGCAAGCGTTAAAGACCCGGGAGTCGGGCGTTGTGCACAGCTCCCGGGTCGGTAGTAAATCAATTTAAACGATGTCCGATGACGGGCATCCTAATGTAAATAAATCGTTCTTTTTGAAGGAAGAATAAAATGGCAAAAGGTAAATTCGAACGGACTAAGCCGCACGTGAATGTGGGCACAATTGGTCACGTCGATCATGGTAAAACCACGTTGACAGCTGCGATCGCGACTGTATTGTCGAAAAAATTCGGTGGCGAAGCAAAAGGCTACGATCAAATCGATAACGCGCCAGAAGAAAAAGCACGCGGTATCACGATCAACACCTCGCACGTTGAATACGAAACCGAAGCCCGCCACTACGCACACGTAGACTGCCCAGGCCACGCCGACTATGTTAAAAACATGATCACCGGCGCAGCACAAATGGACGGCGCGATCCTGGTTTGCTCCGCAGCAGACGGCCCAATGCCACAAACTCGCGAACACATCCTGTTGTCGCGTCAAGTTGGTGTTCCATACATCATCGTGTTCCTGAACAAGGCAGACATGGTTGATGATGCAGAACTGCTGGAACTGGTTGAAATGGAAGTGCGTGAGCTCCTCTCCAAATACGAATTCCCAGGCGACGACTTGCCTATCGTTAAAGGTTCGGCAAAACTGGCGCTGGAAGGCGACACCGGTCCATTGGGCGAACAAGCGATCCTGGCACTGGCCAACGCACTCGACACCTACATCCCAACACCAGAACGCGCAGTTGACGGCGCATTCCTGTTGCCAGTAGAAGACGTATTCTCGATCTCGGGTCGCGGTACAGTCGTTACCGGTCGTGTAGAACGCGGCATCATCAAAGTCGGCGAAGAGATCGAAATCGTTGGTATCCGTGATACCCAAAAAACCACCTGTACCGGTGTTGAAATGTTCCGCAAATTGCTGGATCAAGGTCAAGCTGGTGACAACGTTGGTGTATTGCTGCGCGGTACCAAGCGTGAAGACGTGGAACGTGGTCAAGTTCTGGCAAAACCAGGTTCGATCAAACCGCACAAACATTTCACAGGCGAAATCTACGTTCTGTCGAAAGATGAAGGCGGCCGTCACACCCCATTCTTCAACAACTATCGTCCACAGTTCTACTTCCGTACAACTGACGTAACTGGTTCGATCGAGTTGCCGAAAGACAAAGAAATGGTTATGCCAGGCGATAACGTGTCGATCACAGTGATGTTGATCAACCCAATCGCGATGGAAGAAGGTCTGCGTTTCGCGATCCGCGAAGGTGGTCGTACCGTTGGCGCAGGTGTTGTAGCCAAAATTATTGAGTAATAAACCCGATTAAATGACAGGTAGCCCTGTCATTTAAATATCGCCGCGAGTGCTAACCCGCTCGCGGCTCGCTCTTTTAAGGAATCAAAATGTCAACAGCACCGAAATCAGCTCCAAACCAAAAGATCCGTATTCGTCTGAAAGCATTCGACTACCGTCTGATCGATCAATCGGCACTCGAAATCGTTGATACAGCAAAACGTACCGGCGCAGTTGTTAAGGGTCCAGTACCACTGCCAACACGCATCCAGCGTTTTGACGTTCTGCGTTCGCCGCACGTCAACAAGACTTCGCGCGACCAATTCGAAATCCGTACTCACGTTCGTTTGATGGACATCGTTGATCCAACTGACAAAACAGTTGACGCATTGATGAAACTGGATTTGCCAGCTGGTGTTGATGTAGAAATCAAGTTGCAATAATTGTGCATATGACAGGGGTGGCTCGGATAATTGAGCCAAATCCCCTGTTTATGCGGGCTGGGAACAACAATCCGCACATTTATGTGTTGTGGAAGCCTTGTTTACCGGTTACAATCTCGGGCTTCGCTATGGATTCCTCTTTGGAGTCCTTGTCGTATTCGTAGTTTTTGTAGTTTTAAATACATCAGCCCCGCCCAATCGTAGGTGGGAATGGAGAAAAAATGAACCAAAACCAAGATAAAGGCCAAGGCCTGCTTGGTCGCAAGGTTGGTATGATGCGCATCTTCACAGATGACGGGGATTCGATTCCTGTCACTGTGCTGGACGTGTCGAACAATCGTGTGACACAAATCAAAACGTCTGAAGTCGATGGTTATTCGGCTGTTCAGGTCGCCTTCGGCAGCCGTCGTGCTTCCCGCGTCAACAAAGCAGCAGCAGGTCACTATGCTAAAGCTGGTGTTGAAGCAGGCACAGTGCTCAAAGAATTCCGCGTTGCCGCTACTGCTGCTTCCGAACTGAAAGTTGGCGATGTTATCGCTGCCAGCCTGTTCGAAGTTGGTCAAAAAGTAGACGTGCAAGGTGTCACTATCGGTAAGGGTTACGCTGGTACCATCAAGCGTTACAACTTCAGCTCCGGTCGTGCAACCCACGGTAACTCCCGTTCGCATAATGTTCCAGGCTCCATCGGTATGGCGCAAGATCCAGGTCGCGTTTTCCCTGGTAAGCGCATGACCGGTCACCTGGGTGACGTTACTCGCACCACACAAAACCTCGAGATCGCTCGTATCGACGCTGATCGCCAACTGTTGTTGGTTAAAGGTGCTGTTCCTGGTGCAAAAAACGGTCAGGTGATTGTATCGCCGGCTGTTAAAGTCAAAGCAAAGAAGGGGGCTTAATCCATGGAACTCAAGCTCCTGAATGACCAAGGTCAAGCTGCTTCGAACGTTGCTGCGCCAGATACTATTTTCGGCCGTGACTACAACGAAGCGCTGATTCACCAAGTCGTCGTTGCTTATCAAGCAAACGCGCGCAGCGGTAATCGCAAGCAAAAAGATCGTGAAGAAGTGCATCACACGACCAAAAAGCCATGGCGTCAAAAAGGTACGGGCCGTGCTCGTGCTGGTATGTCGTCTTCGCCTTTGTGGCGCGGCGGTGGTCGTATTTTCCCGAACTCGCCTGACGAAAACTTCTCGCACAAAGTTAACAAAAAGATGTATCGCGCAGGTGTTTGCTCGATCCTCTCCCAGTTGGCTCGCGAAGGTCGTCTCTCCGTAATCGAAAACCTGTCGGTTGATGCGCCTAAGACCAAGCTCTTGTCGCAAAAATTGAAAGGTATGGGTCTGGATTCCGTGCTCGTCATCACTGATAGCCTGGATGAAAACCTGTTGTTGGCATCGCGCAATCTGCCTAACGTGCTGATTTGCGAGCCACGTCATGCTGATCCAGTTTCGCTGGTCTTCTACAAGAAGATCCTGATCACGAAGCCGGCATTGGCCAAGATTGAGGAGATGCTGGCATGAGCGCGGTTCAGAAATATAGCGAAGAACGCCTGATGAAGGTGTTGTTGGCACCAGTCATTTCCGAGAAAGCTACTTTCGTTGCTGAAAAGAACGAACAAGTTGTTTTCCTCGTTATGCCAGATGCTACCAAGCCAGAAATCAAGGCTGCGGTTGAGCTGCTGTTCAAGGTTCAAGTTGAATCTGTTCAGGTGGCTAACCGTGAAGGTAAACAAAAACGTTCGGGCCGCTTCAATGGTCGCCGCAATCACACACGTCGTGCGTTTGTGTGCCTGAAGCCAGGTCAAGAAATCAACTTCACCGAGGAGGCTAAATAATGGCACTCGTTAAAGTCAAGCCGACCTCGCCTGGTCGCCGTGGCATGGTCAAGGTCGTTAATACCGACCTGTACAAAGGCCGTCCATTCGCAGGCCTGCTCGAAAAGAAATCAAAGACTGCTGGCCGTAACAACAACGGTCACATCACTACTCGCCACATCGGCGGTGGTCATAAGCAGCACTATCGCGTTATCGACTTCAAACGCACTAAAGATGGTATCCCTGCGAAAGTGGAACGTATCGAATACGATCCTAACCGCACGGCTCACATCGCTTTGGTGTTGTATGCAGATGGCGAACGTCAATACATCATCGCAACCAAAGGTATGGCTGTTGGCGATCAATTGATGAACGGTTCGGAAGCGCCGATCAAATCGGGTAACTGCCTCCCTATCCGCAACATCCCGGTCGGTACCGTTATGCACTGCGTAGAAATGTTGCCAGGCAAGGGCGCGCAAATGGCGCGTACAGCTGGCGCTGGCGTAGTGTTGATGGCACGTGAAGGTACATACGCTCAAGTTCGTTTGCGTTCCGGTGAAGTTCGCCGTGTGCATATCGAATGCCGTGCAACCGTTGGTGAAGTTGGCAATGCTGAGCATAGCCTGCGCAAAATCGGTAAAGCAGGTGCGATGCGCTGGCGTGGTGTTCGTCCTACCGTTCGCGGTGTGGTCATGAACCCGGTTGATCACCCACACGGTGGTGGTGAAGGTAAAACGGCTGCAGGTCGTCACCCAGTATCGCCATGGGGCCAGCAGACAAAAGGCAAGAAGACACGCAGCAACAAGCGTACTACTTCTATGATCGTCTCGCGTCGCGGCAAGAAATAAGGATAAGACATGACACGTTCATTAAAAAAAGGGCCGTTCTGTGACGCCCACTTGGTGAAAAAAGTTGAAGCCGCGCAAGCGAACAAAGACAAAAAGCCAATTAAAACCTGGTCGCGCCGTTCGACCATCATGCCTGACTTCATCGGCTTGACGATCGCGGTGCATAACGGTAAGCAACACGTACCGGTTTACGTATCCGAGAACATGGTTGGTCACAAGCTCGGCGAATTCGCGCTGACCCGCACGTTCAAAGGTCATGCTGCTGACAAGAAGGCTAAGAAATAAGGTCCGATGATGGAAACTAAAGCTACCCTCCGTGGTGTGCGCCTGTCGGCTCAAAAGGGCCGCCTTGTGGCAGACCAGATCCGCGGCAAAAAAGTGGATCAAGCGCTCAATATCTTGCAATTCAGCCCTAAAAAAGGTGCTGCGATCATCAAACGTGTACTGGAGTCCGCAATTGCGAACGCTGAGCACAACGATGGTGCTGATATCGACGAATTGAAAGTTACAACAATTTATGTTGAAAAAGGTTCGGTCTTGAAGCGCTTCACAGCGCGTGCAAAAGGCCGTGGTGATCGTATCTCTAAACAATCCTGTCACATTTACGTGACTGTCGGTAATTAAGGAGTCACGATGGGACAGAAGATACATCCAACCGGTTTCCGCCTTGCGGTTTCGCGTAACTGGGCATCGCGTTGGTATGCTGGCAATAGCAATTTCGCCACCATGCTCAACGAAGATCTCAAAGTTCGCGCATACCTGAAAACCAAACTGAAAAATGCTTCAGTTGGTCGCGTCGTTATTGAGCGCCCAGCTAAAAATGCTCGCATCACAATTTACAGCTCGCGTCCAGGTGTCGTGATCGGTAAAAAAGGTGAGGACATTGAAGTATTGAAATCCGCACTGACCAAAATGATGGGCGTGCCGGTTCATGTCAATATCGAAGAAATTCGTAAGCCAGAAACCGACGCACAACTGATCGCTGATTCGATTGCTCAGCAATTGGAAAAACGCATCATGTTCCGTCGTGCGATGAAGCGTGCAATGCAAAATGCAATGCGCCTCGGTGCACAAGGTATCAAGATCATGTCGTCCGGTCGTTTGAACGGTATCGAGATCGCACGTAAAGAATGGTATCGCGAAGGTCGCGTGCCACTCCACACACTGCGCGCAGATATCGACTACGGTTTCGGCGAAGCTGAAACAACCTACGGCATCATCGGTATCAAAGTCTGGGTCTACAAAGGTGACCGCCTTGCCAATGGCGAAGCGCCGGTAATCGATGTGGCATCCGATGATGACAAAAAACGTCGTGGCCCACGCCGTGACGATGGTAAACCAAGCGGTCGTCCACGTGCTCCGCGTCCAGAAGGTCAACCAGGTGCAGCTGCACCAGGTGGCGCACCGGCCGCTAAGCGTGTTCGCGCTAAGAAGCCGGATGGCGACGCTGCTGTGTCGGCTGAGAAAGCAGGAGAATAATCATGCTGCAACCAGCACGCAGAAAGTATCGTAAAGAGCAAAAAGGCCGTAATACCGGTATTTCGCATTCGCGCGGCACAGCCGTATCGTTTGGCGAATTCGGTCTGAAGGCAGTTGGTCGTGGTCGTATTACTGCTCGCCAAATTGAAGCGGCTCGTCGTGCAATGACGCGTCACATCAAACGTGGTGGCCGTATCTGGATTCGTATTTTCCCAGACAAGCCGATTTCGAACAAACCTGCTGAAGTCCGTATGGGTAACGGTAAAGGTAATCCGGAATACTACGTGGCTGAAATTCAGCCTGGCAAAATGTTGTACGAGATGGACGGTGTGGACGAGGCACTGGCACGCGAAGCGTTCCGGTTGGCTGCAGCTAAGCTGCCGCTGGCAACCACGTTCGTCGTTCGTCAAGTCGGACAATAATAGGGGCGATCATGAAAGCATCTGAACTCCAAGGCAAAGACCAAGCGGCTTTGACCAAAGAACTGAACGATCTGCTGAAAGCGCAGTTCGGTCTGCGTATGCAGATTGCAACACAACAGTTGAACAATACATCGCAACTGAAAAAAGTACGTCGCGATATAGCACGTGTAAAAACGGTCTTGAATCAGAAGGACGCGAAATAATGAACGATCAAGTAAAACAAGCGCTCAAGCGTACGTTGATTGGCAAAGTCGTGTCTGACAAGATGGACAAGACCGTTACCGTGCTGATCGAGCGTCACGTCAAGCACCCGCTGTACGGCAAAATCATCATGCGTTCGAGCAAGTATCATGCGCATAATGAAGGTAACCAGGCAAAAGCTGGTGATACGGTCGAAATTCAAGAAGGTCGTCCTATCTCCAAAACTAAAGCTTGGACCGTGACACGCGTTGTACAAGCAGCACAAATAGTTTAATTAGTTGTTGCGGGCCCGCCATTTAGGTGTAATAATGGCGGGCTTCGTTATTGCAATGTGATAGTTGCAAAGCAGTAAAAAGCTTTAGTACCAAGAAGTTGTTGTGCTAATCGAAGTTTTGGAAATCGTCCACCTCATCAGTCTGCTTTCGGCGGGCTGCCGGGACCAAGACTGACCGCGAATGTGCATTGTGTGCAGAGCGGGTTAAGTTGGGAAAGAAAATACTATGATTCAAACTGAAAGCCGGCTCGAAGTAGCCGACAACACTGGTGCCCGCGAAGTAATGTGCATCAAGGTGCTGGGCGGTTCAAAACGCCGTTACGCTAGCATTGGCGATGTGATTAAAGTCACCGTTAAGGTCGCAGCACCACGTGGTCGTGTGAAAAAAGGCGAAATTTATAACGCAGTTGTTGTGCGTACTGCCAAAGGCGTTCGTCGTCAAGACGGTTCCCTGGTCAAGTTCGACGGCAATGCAGCAGTTTTGCTGAACGCAAAACTGGAGCCAATTGGCACGCGTATTTTTGGACCGGTTACACGTGAATTGCGCACTGAGCGCTTCATGAAAATCGTTTCTCTTGCGCCTGAAGTTCTGTAAGGAGTCGTGATGGATAAGATTCGTAAAAGCGACGAAGTCATTGTGCTGACCGGCAAAGACAAAGGCAAACGTGGCGTTGTGCAACGCCGTGTTGATGCTAACTATGTGGTTGTCGAGGGTGTCAACGTTGCTAAAAAAGCGACCAAGCCTAACCCAATGACAGGCGCAACTGGTGGCATCGTCGATAAGTTGATGCCAATTCATGTGTCGAATGTTGCATTGTTCAATGCTGCAACCGGCAAGGCAGATCGTGCTGGCTTTAAAGATGTGGACGGTAAAAAAGTCCGCGTTTACAAGTCTAGCGGCGAAGCAGTGAAGGTTTAAGAAATCATGGCCCGTCTCCAAGAATTCTATAAAGAAAAAGTCGTTGCCGACCTGACCGCAAAATTTGCGTACAAGTCGTCGATGGAAGTTCCGCGCATCCTGAAGATCACCCTGAACATGGGTTTGTCGGAAGCGGTTGCGGACAAGAAAATCATCGAACACGCAGTTGGCGATTTGACCAAGATTGCTGGCCAAAAGCCGGTAGTTACCAAAGCGCGTAAAGCGATTGCGGGTTTCAAAATTCGCGAAGGTTATCCAATTGGTTGTATGGTGACTTTGCGTGGTGCTCAGATGTATGAGTTCCTTGATCGTTTCATCACAGTTGCGTTGCCACGTGTGCGCGATTTCCGTGGTGTGTCCGGCAAGGCGTTCGATGGGCGCGGCAACTACAATATCGGTGTGAAAGAGCAGATCATTTTCCCCGAAATTGAGTACGACAAGATTGATGCATTGCGTGGTATGAATATCAGTATCACGACAACTGCAAAGACCGACGATGAAGCAAAAGCGCTTCTCGCCGCATTTAAATTTCCGTTCAGAAACTGAGGTTGCCATGGCAAAACTGGCACTGATTAACCGTGAACAAAAGCGTGCAGACCTGGTAAAGAAATATGCCGGCAAACGCGCTGAGTTGAAGGCGATCATTGATGACCAATCGAAGTCGGAAGAAGAGCGCTACGAAGCGCGCCTGAAATTGCAGGCGTTGCCACGTAACTCGGCTCCTACTCGTCAACGTAATCGTTGCACTTTGACTGGTCGCCCCCGTGGCACTTTCCGTAAGTTCGGTTTGGGCCGTATTAAGCTCCGTGAAATCGCCATGCGTGGTGAAATTCCGGGTATGACTAAAGCCAGCTGGTAATAGGAGAATAAGCAATGAGTATGAGCGATCCTATCGCCGATATGCTGACCCGTATCCGCAATGCGCAAGTAGTGCAAAAGACTTCGGTAGCAATGCCGTCGTCCAAAGTCAAAATCGCAATTGCAAACGTCCTCAAGGACGAGGGTTACATTGAAGACTTCGCCGTAACAGAAGCTGCTGGTAAGGCAGAGCTGAAAATCGGTTTGAAATATTATGCAGGTCGTCCAGTCATCGAGCGCTTGGAGCGCGTATCCCGTCCAGGATTGCGCATTTACAAGGGCAAGGACGATATTCCAAACGTCATGAACGGTTTGGGTGTGGCAATTGTGTCGACACCAAAAGGCGTTATGACTGACCGCAAAGCGCGCGCAACCGGTGTCGGTGGCGAAGTGATTTGCTACGTCGCCTAAGGAGTGCAAGATGTCTCGTGTAGGTAAAATGCCGATTGCACTGCCTAGTGGCGCGGAAGCGACTATCACTGCAGCTGCAATCACAGTTAAAGGCCCGTTGGGTAGCCTGTCCCAGTCCTTGAATGGCCTGGTGAACATTGAAAACAACAACGGTACGCTGAATTTTAAAGCCGCTAACGACAGCCGCGAAGCAAATGCGATGTCGGGTACCTTGCGCGCATTGGTCAATAACATGGTCACTGGCGTAACTAAAGGCTTTGAAAAGAAATTGACGCTTATTGGCGTTGGTTACCGTGCGGCTGCGCAAGGTGACAAGCTGAATCTTTCGTTGGGTTTCTCGCATCCAGTCGTGCACCAGATGCCGCAAGGCGTCAAAGTCGAAACGCCGACCCAAACTGAGATCCTGATTAAAGGGATTGATCGACAAAAAGTTGGTCAGGTGGCTGCTGAAGTTCGTGCGTACCGCGAACCTGAACCTTATAAAGGTAAGGGCGTTCGTTATTCGGACGAAGTGGTTGTGATTAAAGAAACCAAGAAGAAGTAAGGGTTGACGATGGATAAGAAACAATCACGTCTGCGCCGCGGACGCCAAACTCGAGCCAAGATTGCCGAGTTAAAGGTGAATCGCCTGGCAGTGCATCGCACCAACTTGCACATCTACGCCAGCATCATCGGTCCGGACGCCACAGTATTGGCATCCGCCTCGACACTCGAAGCTGAAGTTCGCCAAGAGTTGGCTGGTCAGTCCGGCAAAGGCGGTAACGTTGCCGCTGCTGCACTGGTAGGCAAGCGCGTTGCAGAAAAAGCACTGAAAGCAGGAATCGCCGAAGTTGCGTTCGATCGCTCCGGTTTCCGTTATCACGGCCGCGTCAAAGCAGTTGCTGAAGCTGCGCGTGAAGCTGGTCTGAAGTTCTAAGGAAGAATCGTCATGGCAAAAATGCAATCCAAAATGCAAAGCGATAAGCCGGATGATGGCATGCGCGAAAAAATGATCGCGGTCAACCGTGTGACCAAAGTGGTCAAGGGTGGTCGTATCATGGGTTTCGCAGCATTGGCTGTAGTCGGTGATGGCGATGGCCGCATCGGCATGGGCAAAGGCAAATCGAAAGAAGTGCCGGTCGCAGTGCAAAAAGCAATGGAAGAAGCGCGCCGCAAAATGATCAAAGTAACGTTGAAGAACGGTACTTTGCAACACACAGTTACCGGTAAGCACGGTGCGTCGTCAGTTTTGATGCTGCCAGCTAAAGACGGTACTGGTGTGATCGCTGGTGGTCCTATGCGCGCAATTTTTGAAGTAATGGGTGTAACGAACGTTGTGGCGAAATCCACTGGTTCGACCAACCCTTACAACATGGTTCGTGCAACTCTGGACGGCCTGGCAAAGATGAACACTGCTTCGGAAATTGCTGCTAAGCGCGGTAAATCTGTTGAAGAAATCCTGGGCTAAGGTGAGCGCAATGGCAAACACAGTTAAAGTTAAATTGGTCAAAGGTTTGATCGGTACCCGCGAAACACATCGCGCTACCGTTCGCGGCCTGGGCTTGCGCGGTATCAACTCGGTATCCGAGTTGGAAGACACACCGGCAGTTCGCGGCATGATTAACAAAGTATCGTATCTCGTGAAAGTAGTGTCGTAAGCCTCGGCTTGCACACGGAGAAAATCATGGAATTGAATAGCATTCAACCAGCTGACGGCGCTAAGCACTACAAACGCCGCGTCGGCCGTGGCATCGGTTCCGGTCTGGGTAAGACATCGGGCCGTGGTCACAAAGGTCAAAAATCCCGTTCAGGCGGTTTCCATAAAGTCGGTTTCGAAGGCGGTCAAATGCCTTTGCAACGTCGTTTGCCTAAGCGTGGTTTCAAATCGCTGGCAACACCATACAAAGCAGAAGTTCGCTTGTCCGACCTGGAAGCATTGCCAGTAACGGAAATCGATATCCTGGCATTGAAACAAGCTGGTGTAATCGGTGAGCTGGCACGTGTAGTTCGCGTTATCCTGTCCGGTTCGATCACTAAAAAAGTGACCGTCAAAGGCTTGATCGCAACTAAAGGTGCAAAAGCAGCTATCGAAGCAGCTGGCGGTTCGGTTGCGTAAGTTTGTAGTCTGATAACGGAGTAAACATTGGCGACTACTCCTCAGCTTGCTAAGGGTGCGACAAGTGGATTTCCATGGGGGCGCCTCTGGTTCTTGCTCGGTGCATTGGTAGTATTTCGTATTGGTGCACACATTCCTGTACCAGGAATTGATCCGGAACAGTTAGCGCAGTTGTTTAAGCAAAATCAAGGCGGCATTCTGGGCATGTTCAACATGTTCTCCGGTGGCGCGTTGTCCCGCTTTACGATTTTCGCTCTCGGTATCATGCCGTACATCTCTGCATCGATCATCATGCAGTTAATGTCGGTAGTGTCTCCGCAGTTGGAAGCATTGAAGAAAGAAGGCGAATCAGGCCGTCGTAAGATCACTCAATACACGCGCTACGGCACGTTGTTGTTGGCGACCTTCCAGGGCTTGGGTATCGCAGTGGCGCTGGAATCGCAGATTGGCCTGGTTATTGATCCAGGTATGGCGTTCCGCCTCACAACAGTGATTACGCTGGTAACCGGCACCATGTTTTTGATGTGGTTGGGCGAACAGATTACCGAACGCGGTTTGGGTAACGGTATCTCGATCATCATCTTTGCAGGTATCGCAGCAGGTTTGCCAAGTGCAGTTGCAGGTTTGTTTGAGCTGGTTCGCACTGGTTCGATGAATGCACTGTCGGCAATTCTGATCTGTGTAGTAGTTGCTGCAGTAACGTATCTGGTTGTGTTCATTGAGCGCGGCCAACGCAAGATCTTGGTGAACTATGCCAAGCGTCAAGTGGGTAACAAGATTTACGGTGGTCAAAGCAGTCATTTGCCGCTGAAGCTGAACATGGCTGGTGTGATTCCTCCAATTTTCGCCTCGTCGATCATTTTGTTCCCGGCGACGATTACGAGCTGGTTCACATCGGGGGAAACGACAAGCAAGTTCGTCGGCTTCCTGAAAGATCTGGCCGCCTCGATGGCACCAGGCGAACCGATTCATGCTTTGCTGTATGCTGCTGCGATTGTTTTCTTCTGCTTCTTCTATACCGCTTTGGTATTTAACAGCAAAGAGACAGCCGATAATTTGAAGAAGAGTGGCGCGTTCGTTCCAGGCATACGTCCTGGTGACCAAACCGCTCGGTATATTGATAAGATTCTGACTCGGTTGACATTAGCTGGCGCGGTCTACATTACGCTGGTGTGTTTGCTGCCTGAGTTCTTGATCGCACGCTGGAAGGTGCCGTTCTATTTCGGTGGAACATCACTTCTGATTATTGTGGTGGTAACGATGGACTTCATGGCACAGGTGCAAAACTACGTGATGTCGCAGCAATATGAATCGTTGCTCCGCAAAGCGAATTTCAAGGGCGGGATTCCAACGCGCTAAGCGCGACGGAAAACGGGCGAACGAATGGCAAAAGACGACGTAATCCAAATGCAGGGGGAGATTCTAGAAAATCTCCCGAACGCAACATTTCGAGTTAAGTTGGAAAATGGGCACGTAGTGCTTGGTCATATTTCAGGAAAAATGCGTATGAACTATATACGCATTCTCCCTGGCGACAAGGTGACGGTAGAGTTGACACCTTATGATTTAAGTAGGGCACGTATTGTGTTCCGTACTAAGTAACTTTAAAAACGAATCAAGAACTGTAAGAAAGAGGGCAAAAATGAAAGTGCTCGCATCAGTTAAGCGGATCTGCCGCAACTGTAAGATCATCAAGCGCAAGGGCGTCGTTCGAGTAATTTGCATCGAACCGCGTCATAAGCAGCGCCAAGGTTAATTTAACGTTATTGATTGAGGAATAACGAATGGCACGTATCGCAGGGGTAAACGTACCCAACCACCAACATACCGTAATCGGCTTGACAGCGATTTATGGTATTGGCCGCCCACGTTCGCAAAAAATTTGCGAAACCGCTGGTGTTCCGACCACTAAAAAGGTCAAAGATCTGGACGACAACGAGCTCGAGAAGCTGCGCGATGAGATTGCAAAATTCATCGTTGAAGGCGATCTGCGCCGTGAACTCTCGATGAACATCAAGCGCCTGATGGACTTGGGTTGCTATCGTGGTATGCGTCATCGCAAAGGTCTGCCTTGCCGTGGTCAACGTACCCGTACGAATGCACGTACTCGCAAGGGTCCGCGTAAAGCAGCACAATCGCTGAAGAAATAATTCAAGTAAGCAGTTCGATTAGACGTCGGATTCAAGGAAAGAATAATGGCAAAAGCACCTAATAACGCCGCAGCAGCACGTGTGCGTAAGAAAGTTAAAAAGAACGTTGCTGAAGGCATCGCGCACGTACACGCGTCTTTCAACAACACCATCATCACGATCACCGATCGTCAAGGCAATGCGCTGTCATGGGCAACGTCTGGCGGTGCTGGCTTCAAGGGTTCGCGTAAATCGACTCCGTTTGCAGCGCAGGTTGCAGCTGAAGCAGCAGGTAAAGTCGCGATCGAATGCGGCATCAAGAATCTGGAAGTTCGCATCAAGGGCCCAGGCCCAGGCCGTGAATCGGCTGTGCGTGCGTTGAACAATCTCGGTATCAAAATTACCCAGATTCAAGACGTTACACCAGTGCCACATAACGGTTGCCGCCCACCTAAGCGTCGTCGTATCTAAGCATTTGTTGTATCAACGGTAGTTTGTAGTACCGTAATTCGCCCGCCAAAGACCTTGGCGGGTTTTGTTCTTAAGCCCACCGTCTGTTGCAAGCCGCACAGACTAGCGCTCAATGAATTTGTGATGAATTTTAATAAACAAAAAATTCATTCGGAGCGTCATATATTTAAAGGAAACTCTCGTGGCACGTTATATTGGACCTAAAGCTAAGCTCTCCCGTCGTGAAGGTACCGACCTTTTCCTGAAAAGCGCACGTCGTTCGCTGGACTCGAAATGCAAACTTGATTCGAAACCTGGTCAACATGGTCGCACTTCCGGTGCTCGTACCTCTGACTACGGCAATCAATTGCGTGAGAAGCAAAAAGTTAAACGCATGTACGGCATCCTGGAACGTCAATTCCGCCGCTACTTTGCAGAAGCAGACCGTCGTAAAGGCAACACCGGTGAAACACTGTTGAAGTTGCTGGAAGCGCGTCTGGACAACGTTACCTACCGTATGGGTTTCGGTTCGACCCGTGCTGAAGCGCGTCAACTGGTTTCGCACAAAGCGTTCACCGTCAACGGTATCGTTGTCAATATCGCTTCGTACCAAGTTAAACCAGGCGACGTAATCGCTGTTCGTGAAAAATCGAAAAAGCAAGCGCGTATCGTTGAAGCCCTGTCGCTGGCTGAGCAAACCGGTATGCCTTCGTGGGTTTCGGTTGATGCGAAGAAAATGGAAGGCACCTACAAGGCAGCTCCAGATCGCAGCGAAATCGCTAACGACGTCAACGAATCGCTGATCGTCGAATTGTATTCCCGTTAATAAAGAATCCCGGCCCACCTTCTGGTGGGCTTTTCTCGTAATGCCATCAGCCTTATCGGTGTAATGAGCCGAGGGTATTGAAAAGGACATTTCATGCAAAACAGTTTGTTGAAGCCACGTATTATTGAAGTTGAAGTGCTCGGTGCTGGTCACGCTAAAGTCGTGATGGAACCGTTTGAACGCGGCTACGGCCACACACTGGGTAACGCGCTGCGTCGCGTCCTGTTGTCCTCGATGGTTGGCTACGCGCCGACAGAAGTGACAATCGCTGGTGTTGTGCACGAATATTCTTCACTCGACGGCGTGCAGGAAGACGTTGTTGATCTGTTGTTGAACCTGAAGGGCGTTGTGTTCAAGTTGCACAACCGTGACGACGTCACCCTGACCCTGAAGAAAGACGGCGAAGGCGCAGTGTTGGCATCCGATATCGAATTGCCACACGACGTAGAACTGGTTAATCCGGATCACGTGATCGCTCACCTGACCGCTGGCGGCAAACTCGACATGCAAATCAAAGTCGAAAAAGGCCGTGGTTATGTACCAGGTAACGTACGTCGCCTGTCCGAAGATACCAACAAGACCATTGGTCGTATCATCCTGGACGCTTCGTTCTCGCCTGTACGTCGTGTTTCCTACGCTGTTGAATCGGCTCGCGTTGAACAACGTACCGATCTGGACAAACTGGTTATCAACATCGAAACCAACGGTGTGATCTCGCCAGAAGAAGCGATCCGTCAATCGGCACGCGTTCTGGTTGATCAACTGAATGTATTCGCTGCTCTGGAAGGTACAGAAGCACCGGCAGATGCTCCATCGCGCGCACCTGCAGTTGATCCTATCCTGTTGCGCCCAGTTGATGATCTGGAACTGACAGTACGTTCGGCTAACTGCCTCAAAGCAGAAAACATTTACTACATTGGTGATCTGATCCAACGTAGCGAAAATGAACTGTTGAAAACGCCTAACCTCGGCCGTAAGTCCCTGAACGAAATCAAGGAAGTACTGGCATCCCGTGGTTTGACTTTGGGCATGAAACTCGAAAACTGGCCACCAGCTGGTTTGGAGAAGTAATTAGTAACGGGGATAGGGGCAACCCTATCCCTTTTGTAGTAAAATCCACCGTCGTAAAAATATAGATACCGGTCCGCGTCCCTGCTTCAGGTAGTGGCGATAGAAGAACTGGATTTAAACTCAACTAGAAAGGTATTACCATGCGTCACCGTCACGGCCTCCGTAAATTAAATCGTACCTCTTCGCACCGTCTCGCGATGTTGCGCAACATGACTGTTTCCCTGCTGCGTCACGAAGCAATCAAAACCACGTTGCCAAAAGCAAAAGAACTGCGTCGCGTTATTGAACCGATCCTGACCTTGGGCAAAACTGACAGCCTGGCAAACAAACGCCTCGCATTCAACCGTCTGCGCGATCGTGAAATGGTTGTCAAACTGTTCGCTGAATTGGGCCCACGTTACGCTAACCGCAACGGCGGCTACCTGCGTATCCTGAAAATGGGTTTCCGCGTTGGCGACAATGCACCTATGGCTTTCGTTGAACTGGTTGATCGTCCAGACACCACCGAAGCAGTAGAAGACAACAGCGGCGAATAAGCCAGCCATCGCATAGCGATAGCAAATATAAAAATGCCAGGCCTAGCCTGGCTTTTTGCTTTTCTGCGCTGTCATCTGGCAGGCCAGCTTGTGGCAAGATGGGCATAATTAATCAAGAGCCATGTGCCTATGACTGATACCGCCATACTTGCTGTCACCGACCTGCATAAGTCCTTTGGTCGCAACGGCAGCGGTAGTAAAGTAATCGACGGCCTTTCTTTCTCCCTGCGTCGTGGCGAGTGTTACGGTTTGCTGGGACCGAATGGTGCGGGCAAGACGACCACGCTACGCTTGTGCCTGGGCCTGACTGCGCCAGATAGCGGCAGCATTACCCTGGTCGGACATGCGATTCCGGATCATGCGCGCGAGGCACGCACCCGTGTCGGCGTCGTGCCGCAGGGAGATAATCTTGATCCTGACTTTACGGTAGAAGAAAACCTGCTGGTGTTCGGCCGCTATTTTGGCTTGCCGGACAAAACCATTCTTGCGCGCATCCCATCCTTGTTGGAGTTTGCCAATCTCACCAATAAAAAGGATGCACAAATAGGCGAGTTATCCGGCGGTATGCGGCGACGCCTGACACTGGCACGTGCCTTGGTGAACGATCCCGATCTGATCTTCATGGATGAGCCAACTACCGGGCTGGATCCGCAAGCGCGCCACATGATCTGGGAACGTCTCAAAACCTTGCTGGCGCGTGGCAAAACCATATTCCTCACCACCCACTTCATGGATGAAGCAGAGCGCTTGTGCGACCGCCTGGCCGTGATGGATTACGGTCAGCTGATCGCCGAAGGCTCGCCACGCGAACTGATCGCGCAGCATATAGAAAGCCAGGTGCTGGAAGTGTATGGCGATGGCGCGGCTGCATGGGGCGCGCAGCAAGGGCGGGCGCAGGCAGCGCGCTACGAAGTCAGTGGCGAAACCATCTTCTGCTACACGGATGACGCGCAGCCTTTGCTGCATGGCCTTGCACACACTGCTAACGTTCGTTACGTACACCGGCCAGCGAATCTGGAAGATGTGTTCCTCAAGCTAACCGGTCGGGAGATGCGAGATTGAAATCGACCAACTACACATTCCCGGCATTCTCCACGCGCGCGTTCCCGATCTGGCAGCGCAACTTCCTGGTATGGAAAAAACTGGCTGGCGCCAGCGTGCTGGGTAATATTGCCGATCCCTTGATTACCTTGCTCGCTTTCGGTTATGGTTTGGGCAGTCTGCTGACCCACGTCGATGGCATTCCGTACATCCAGTACCTCGCTTCCGGCTCTATCTGCATGTCCATCATGATGGCGGTTTCGTTTGAAGCGCTGTACTCGGCATTCTCGCGCATGCATGTGCAAAAGACTTGGGAAGCGCTGCTGAATGCGCCACTGGCATTGGATGATGTGGTGCTGGCTGAGATGCTGTGGGCGGCGACCAAAGCGCTGATTTCCGGCCTGGCGATTTTGCTGGTGATCTTCGCCCTAGGTATAGGTCTGCACCCGCATACATTGCTGGTGTTGCCCTTGCTGTTCCTGATCGGGATGATGTATGCTTCACTGGGGCTGATCGTGAACGCGTTGGCTAAAGGTTACGATTTTTTCACCTACTATTTCACGCTGGTACTGACGCCTATGGTTTTCTTGTCAGGCGTGTACTATCCGGTAGCGCAGTTACCCGGATGGTTGCAAGGCATAGCCAGCGTCTTGCCGCTGGGAGCGGCGGTGAACCTGGTGCGACCGTTGCTGCTTGGTCATTGGCCATCTGCACCTTTGTTGGATATCGGTATATTGCTGGCTTACTGCATTGTTGCCTTTTATGCAGCGATCGTGTTGACGCGTAAGCGTTTGTTGAATTGAACGAAGGACGGATGGCGATGTCGATACCAGCGCAAGTATTGCTTGTGTGTAGCAATGTGCCAGATCTGGAGTGTGCGAAAAAACTGTCGCGGCATTTGCTCGAACAGCAACTGGTTGCCTGCGTCAATATTCTGCCCGCCGTACACTCGATGTATCGCTGGCAAGGTGTGCTGGAGGAGGCAAGTGAAGTGATGTTGCAGATCAAAACAACGCAAGCACGTTATGCCGAGGTAGAAGCTGCGATCAAGGCTTTGCATCCATATGAAGTGCCTGAAATTATTGCCTTTCCTGTCACTGAAGGTGCGTCAGCTTATTTGGACTGGGTACGACAGGAAACCAACAAGGATAGAAATGTTTAAGATTCAGATGCCAGTTCCGCTGGACATACAGCGTATGATGACATCATTGCTGCATAAATTCATGCTGGCCTTGAGTTGCATGCTCATGCTTGCGCTGCTGACGCCGCTGGCACATGCAGATGAAGAGTTCCTCGCGCCGGAAGTGGCGTTTAAATTCTCGGCGCGCATGGACGATGCGCAAACCATAGCCGTCACCTACGCCATCGCAGATGGCTATTACATGTACCGCGAGCGCTTTGCATTCAGGGCCAACGGTGCAACGCTAGGCGAGCCGCAGATCCCTGACGGCAAAATCAAATTCGATGAAACCTTCCAGAAAGACGTAGAGACCTTCCGCAACAGCGTAACGGTACGGATACCAGTAGAGGCTAGTGCGCCATTCACGCTGATCTCGACCAGCCAGGGTTGTTCCGATAAGGGCTTGTGCTATTCGCCTATAGATACCGAGGCGCGTTTCTCGGTGAGTGATGGCAAGGTCGCCTTGCTCACATCGTCCGCAGCTGGATCAGGCGAGCAAGCTGGCGGCGCTCTGCCTGAAACCGAAATGGGGCAGATCGAAAGCTCGCTGAAAAGCGGCAAGCTGCTGACCATATTGCCGCTGTTCTTCCTGCTCGGATTGGGTCTCGCGTTTACGCCTTGTGTGCTGCCTATGGTGCCTATTCTTTCCAGCATTATTGTCGGTGAAGGCACGCAGGTAAAACGCAGCCGCGGTTTCATACTGGCGCTGGTGTATTCGCTGGGTATGGCGATTGTTTATACGCTGCTCGGTACCGCTGCCGGTCTGGTAGGCGAAGGACTGGCCGCAGCCTTGCAGAATCCGTGGGTGCTCGGCACTTTTGCGGTGTTAATGGCGGTGCTGGCGCTGGCGATGTTCGGCGTTTATCAATTGCAGATGCCGGCCGCGATACAAACGCGCCTGACGCAAGCATCAGAGAAGCAATCTGCAGGCAAGCTGATAGGTGTATTTGTGATGGGCGCCATATCGGCGCTGATCGTTGGTCCATGTGTCGCCGCACCGCTGGCTGGTGCTTTGGTGTACATCAGCCAGACGCGTGATGTGATGATAGGTGGCAGCGCGCTGTTTGCAATGGCGATAGGCATGAGTGTGCCTTTGCTGCTGGTCGGCTTGTCGGCAGGTGCATTGTTGCCACGTGCTGGTATGTGGATGGATGCAGTCAAGCGCTTTTTTGGCGTGCTGATGCTGGCGGTGGCTTTGTGGATGGTATCGCCGGTGATTCCTGCGGTCGCACAAATGCTGGGCTGGACGGCACTGTTCGTAGGCTACGGCGCTTATTTGTTGTGGGGCGCAAAAGGCGGCTGGTTCTCCAAGGCAGTTGGCCTGGTGTGCGTGGTACTCGGTATGTTGCAACTGGTAGGTGTAGCGACTGGTGGCCGTGATGCGCTGGCGCCACTCGAACACTTGCAAGGCGAGCGGCAGGAGAAGGTCACGTTTAAACGGGTGAAAACAGTAGCAGATCTGGATGCTGCTTTGGCACAGTCCAAGGGCAAGCATGTGATGCTGGATTTCTACGCGGATTGGTGTGTCTCCTGTATCGAGATGGAGAAGCTGACTTTCACCGATAAACGTGTGCGTAATCACTTCTCTGAAATGGTCTTGCTGCAGGTGGATGTCACGGCGAATGATGCCGAGGATAAAGCCATGTTGCGACGCTTCAATTTATTCGGGCCGCCTGGCATTATTTTCTTTGATAAAGCCGGACAGGAAATCCAGGGTGGTCGTGTGATCGGATTTCAGAATGCCGATAAATTCACGCAATCACTGGAGCTGATCAAGCAATTTTAAGCGCGGCCCGGCTTGCGCTATGATCATAGCTTCCCGTTATTTGTATAGTTGTTATTTGTCGTTGGGAAAGCAGTCTGACCAGGCTATAGTCAGACATTGATGATTACGAAGCGAAGGAGAAAGCAATGACTTTACGTTTAGGCGATACTGCCCCCGATTTCGAACAAGATTCGTCGATCGGCAAAATTAAATTCCACGAATGGGCAGGCGATTCCTGGGTTGTTTTATTTTCGCATCCGGCTGACTTTACGCCGGTCTGCACCACCGAGCTGGGCCTGACTGCCAAGCTGAAACCAGAATTCGACAAGCGCAATGTGAAAGCGATTGCCCTGTCCGTTGATCCGGCTGACAAACACGTTGAGTGGATCAAGGATATCGAAGCGACACAAAAAACCGTCGTCGGTTTCCCTATCGTTGCAGATGCCGACAAATCGGTTTCTACTTTGTACGACATGATCCATCCAAATCAATCGGCGACTGCTACCGTGCGTTCGCTGTTTGTGATCGATCCGCAAAAGAAAATCCGCCTCACCATTACTTACCCTATGAGCACCGGCCGCAACTTCGATGAAGTCTTGCGCGTGATCGATGCACTGCAACTGACCGATGGTTATACCGTTGCGACACCAGGCAACTGGCGTGATGGTGACGATGTCATCATTCCGCTGACCGTGCAGGATGAAGCCGTCATCAAGCAAAAGTATCCTAAGGGCTTCAAAGCTGAGCGTCCTTATCTGCGCCTGACACCACAGCCGAATAAGTAATCTGAACGCAGTAAATAAAAAAAGCATCCATTTGGATGCTTTTTTTAATGGGGTGTATGGTTGCTCGCTAAATGTTTGGTGATGACGGCACCAACAATCCCGGTAGCAAGTGCGATGATGATCACATAAGCTGCAGGATTGCGTAGCCCAACAAAGTCAGCGATCAAAACTAATACTGCTGCAATGATAAGCTCGGAGACAAGCGTAAACAGAAGTGTTCTCTTACTCTGTGCAGGCAGCGTACCTCGTCTATGCAGAACCCACACGCTGGGCACCCACAATATTGCTAAGACGACCGTTATTCCTATTAATGGAAATAAAAATAGGAATAAGGAGTCGCTCATCTGATTTTGCCTTGCGGGTTTTAGCCTAGCTTCAAGCGGCGCGCGATATCGCGTGCAAAGTAAGTCAGCACGCCATCAGCACCTGCACGTTTGAAGGCGATCATGGATTCCATCATGGTTTTGTCATGATCCAGCCAGCCTTGTTGTGCCGCCGCTTTGATCATCGCGTATTCACCGCTGACTTGATAGGCAAAGGTCGGAACCTTGAATTCATCTTTGACCCGACGCACGATATCGAGATACGGCATGCCGGGTTTGACCATGACCATGTCGGCGCCTTCCGCCAGGTCCAGCGCCACTTCGCGCAAGGCTTCATCGCTGTTGGCAGGATCCATCTGGTAAGTCGATTTATTACTTTTTCCCAGCGTCGCCGACGAGCCAACCGCATCACGGAACGGGCCGTAGAAAGCCGACGCATATTTGGCGGAGTAAGCCATGATGCGGGTGTAGATATGGTGGTGTGATTCCAGTGCCGAGCGTATTGCAGCGATGCGACCGTCCATCATATCGGAAGGCGCGACGATGTCTACTCCCGCTTCGGCTTGTGCCAATGCCTGTTTGGTGAGGATGGCGCAGGTCTCGTCGTTGAGTACATAGCCATGCGCATCCAGCACGCCGTCCTGGCCGTGGCTGGTGTACGGGTCGAGCGCAACATCTGTCAATATTCCGAGCTCGGGGAAACGCTTCTTCAGTTCGCGCACAGCGCGTGGTACCAGGCCATTCGGATTGCAGGCTTCGATGCCGTCCGGTGTTTTCAATGATGCCTGGATGACTGGGAAGAGCGCCATGACAGGGATGTTCAGCTCCACGCATTCTTCCGCCACGCTCAGCAGCAAATCGACCGACAGGCGTTCTACGCCCGGCATCGACGCCACCTTCTCACGCTGATTTTCACCTTCGGTAATGAAGACCGGATAAATCAGATCCGCCGGAGTGACGACGTGCTCGCGCATCATGGCGCGTGAGAATGCGTCCTTGCGCATACGGCGCATGCGCAGGGCAGGGAATTGTGCGTTTTGTATAAGTTTGGACATGGCAGTTTTCAGCGAAATGAGGGTGGTCTAAATTACTTAAAAACGAAACGGAAAAAATAAATGAAACTTTTTTGCCGCATGCTCATCCTAGTAGCAGATGCTTTGCATCTCCCGCTTCTCCTCCCTGAGCGGGGCCAAGTCGCACAAGCGCGATATGGCGTTATTGCCCTGGAGATACTCCCCTTTCTCCAGGGCTTTTTTTTGTCTACAGCTGTTATCGTCAGACATCGCCTTCGGCCGAGCCGTTCGATTCTTCCTCTGCTTCCTCATTCAATCCCAGCAAGTCTATGATCTTGTCAGTGGCTTCGTCGAGGCCGCTGCGTTTGAGCGACGAGAACAATTGCGCCGTGAATGGAAACGGTTGTCCATTTTCATCGACATAGCTACTCAATATGGTACGTGCGGTGCGCAAGGCATTGGCGGAATCGTTGCGATTGAGTTTGTCTGATTTTGTTAACAGGCAGTGGATGGGCTTGCCGGTAGGAGCAAACCATTCCAGCATCTGGATATCGAGCTCAGTGAACGGGCGGCGCGAATCGACGATCAGGATCAGCGCGGCCAGCTGTTCGCGGCGCTGGACGTAGTCGCCCAGCAGTTCTTGCCAGTGCAATTTGGCCGAGCCGGATACTTCGGCGTAGCCATAGCCTGGCAAGTCGACCAGCAGGGCGCGGATCTCATCGACCCGGGTTTCATCCTTGCGGTGCTGTCCGACGTGGGCGCCGCCGATGGAAAAATAATTGATATGCTGTGTGCGGCCCGGAGTTTTGGACGCAAATGCCAGTTTTTTCTGGTTGCACAGTATATTGATCGCGGTTGATTTACCGGCGTTGGAGCGGCCGGCAAATGCAATCTCGGGAACTTGCGTTTTTGGCAAGTCACGGAGATGATTGACCGTGGTGAAGAAGCGGGCTTGCCAAAGTAGGGACATAGGATGGGAGAAAATGCTTAATGGGTGGCAAAAATGCCGGAAAGCTATTGTACAATGAGTGGTTGCGCATTGTTGCGCCGCAGAAGCGAACTAGCATCTTAAGTGGCAGTATAAAGTCGCCAATCGGGCAGAATTTATTAATAAGTCTCCAGGGTGTTTGAATGAATCGTATTTGTATACCAATCGTAAAATCCTTGTTCGTTGCGTTATTGGCAATTGCCGCTACCGCGAATGCTTCTGAAGATAAGAAAGTTGCCAAAGCCGATCCAGCTAAAGGAGAAGCCCTCTACAACACTGGCGACGCAACCCGTAATGTCACCGCTTGTATCGCCTGCCATGGCGCTGCCGGCAATTCCAGCATCGCCGAGAACCCGAAACTGACGGGGCAGCACGGTGCCTATATCCATAAACAGTTAGTCGATTTCAAAGGCACGGCGCGTAATAACGCGATCATGGCCCCTATCGCCAAAGGCATGACGGAAGAAGATATCCAGAATGTCATCGCCTACCTGGCTAAGCAAAAGCCAACTCCGGGCGCAGCAAAAAACAAAGATACGGTTGAACTGGGCAAGAAAATCTATCGCGGCGGCATCGCCGAGAAGAATGTTCCTGCCTGTGCCGCCTGCCATAGCGCTAACGGTGCCGGTTTGCCAGCACAGTATCCACGCCTGGCTGGTCAGCATCAGACTTATACCCAGGCGCAACTGGTCGCCTTCCGCCAAGGCACACGTAAAAATAGCGAGTTGATGACCACCGTTGCCAAACGGATGTCAGATGAAGAAATTCAGGCAGTATCGGATTATGTGGCTGGCCTGAAATAATAAATACCTACCAAGAAAAATAATAAAAAGGGGTGGCTCAGGCTACCCCTTTTTGTTTTATACGGAGACGTCGTGCCAAACAGCCAATACTTACGGCTGTGCATGTGGCCGACTGCAGTCCTGGTAGCAGATTGAGGAAGATGGAATGACGAGCGAAACAGAAACAAGTACGGGTGGCTGGGAGTTGCAGACCAGCCGCCGTTGGTTGGCAGATGGTGTAGAACTGTTGTCCTCGATGCGTTTTGCAATTAGTTTGCTGACCCTGATTTCGATTGCGTCGATTATCGGTACCGTCCTCAAACAAAACGAACCGATGACTAACTATGTCAATCAGTTTGGTCCTTTCTGGTTTGAAGTTTTCAGCAAGCTGAACCTGTACGCCGTGTATTCCACCTGGTGGTTCCTGGTGATCATGGGCTTCCTCGTTGTATCCACTTCTTTGTGCCTGCTGCGTAATGCGCCCAAGATGCTGAAGGATATGCGCAGCTGGCGTGAAAACGTGCGCGAACAATCGTTGCGCAATTTCCATCACAAAGCTGAATGGCGTGTCGATATTTCACGCGCGGCCCTGACCGCGCAAACGCTGGCGCGGGTCACGGCGAATGGCTATAAAACCAAAATCGTGGAAAAAGAAAATGCTACGTTGATTGCGGCCAAGCAGGGTGCAGGCAATAAATGGGGCTATATCTTTGCGCATGCGTCCATCGTGATTATTTGTCTCGGTGGCTTGCTCGATTCCGACTTGCCGATACGCATACAAAAGCTGTTGTTCGATAAAACACCATTTATCGGCAACGGTATCATTGCGCAAATTCCCGAGCAACACCGTTTGGGTTTGGGTAATCCGACTTTCCGCGGCAATACCTTGATCCCGGAAGGAAGTAGCAGCAGCACCGCGATTATTTCGCAGCAGGACGGTGTGCTGATTCAGGATCTGCCATTCACCATCCAGCTCAAGCGCTTCATCATCGATTACTACTCGACCGGCATGCCTAAATTGTTTGCCAGTGAAGTGGTGGTGACCGATCATGAAAACGGCAAAGTCTTTCCTGCCACGATCAAGGTGAATGAGCCTTTGATTTATCGCGGCGTGGCGGTGTATCAGTCTTCGTTTGAAGATGGCGGCAGTAAATTGAAAGTGGTCGGCTATCCGATGCAGGGCGTCGTGCATAATTCGTTCTCGTTGCAGGGCGAGGTAGGTGGCAGTACGCCGCTGGCGGCTTCCGGCAAGAACGCAGATTACACAGTCGAGTGGTCCGGTTTCCGCGCTTTCAACGTCGAGAATATGGCGAAGAATGGTCAGGATGTGCGCGCCGTGAATCCGAACCAGGGTTTGTCGTCCAGCTTTGACAAGCATCTCGGCTCCGCGGCCAAGACCGCCAACAATAAAGACCTGAAAAACGTCGGTCCGAGTGTGCAGTACAAATTGCGCGACCGTAATGGCCAGGCGCGTGAATATCACAACTATATGCAGCCGGTGCTGGTGGACGGTGCTTATGTCTTCCTGGCAGGCATGCGGGAATCGCCGGCCGATCAATTCCGTTTCCTGCGCATACCGGCCGACGAAAACGATACTGTAGATGAGTGGATGCGCTTGCGTGGCGCTATCCTGAATCCGCAACTGCGCGAACTGGCGGCACAGCGCTATGCGCAACGCGCATTGCCGGAAGCACGTGATGGCGTCAGCGCCTTGCGTGCGCAATTGCAGGCTTCTGCGCTGAAGGGTTTGACTATTTTTGCCGGTGACGGACAGGATGCGGGTTATATTGCCGTGTCGAAATTCCTGGAGCGTATTCCGGCGCAGGATCAGGAAAAGGCGGCCGATATTTTCATGAAAATCATGAATGGCAGCATGTGGGATTTGTGGCAGATCGCGCGCGAGAAAGAGGGCTTGAAACCGGTAGAGCTGGATGAAAAGCATGGCCGCTTCCTGCAACTGGCGACGAATGCGATTTCCGATTCTTTCTTCTACGGCGCACCGGTTTATCTGCAACTGCAAGGCTTTGACGAGGTCAAGGCATCAGTGCTGCAAGTGACGCGCTCGCCAGGCAAAAACATAGTCTACTTCGGTTGTTTGTTGCTGGTGCTGGGCGTGTTCTCGATGTTTTATATACGTGAACGCCGCGTCTGGGTCTGGATCAAATCGGAAGAGGGGGGCGGTGCACATGCCATCATGGCGATGAGTTCGCAGCGCAAGACTCTGGATTTCGAAAAAGAATTCGAAGTATTTAAACAGCAACTGTTGCAAGCTGGGCCCGCACAGAAATAAGCCGGTCAACTATACTTAGTTACATGAGGCGTTCCGCTTTTATAAAAGATGCATATAAAGAATTTACACCGCGCTGATCCGATGCACTCCTGACGGAGCATCGGATGGTTGGTAGTAATCATTACGGAGATAGCAATGGATGCAGTACAAGAACAGATTTATACGCAGCCTCCCGGTTTTTTTAAACGGCTGACAGTGCTGGACTGGGTGTACGGCGCGCTTTTGCTGGCGGGATCTTTGTTTGCGCTGAATCGTTTCGGCCATCACATGGATGTGTACGAAGAAGTCATCCTCGTATTGGCCGCGCCGACCTTTGCCTGGCTGGGTTGGTACTGGAAATCGGTGCGCTGGCTGATGGCTGTGCTGGCGGTTTTATCCCTGTCTGCAATTTCGATGTACGGCGGCACGCTGGCTGCCGCTGACCAACGATTTTTCCTCAAGTATTTATTGTCCAGCCAGTCCGCGATCCTGTGGATGAGCACGCTGTTCCTCTTGTCCACCGTGTTTTACTGGGGGGGGCTGATTACGCGCTCGGCGACCGGAGCTTCGCTCGGTAGCAAGTTGTGCTGGGCCGCAGTGGTGATGGGTTTTACCGGCATGCTGGTGCGCTGGTACGAGTCTTACCTGATAGGGGCAGATGTCGGCCATATCCCGGTCTCGAATCTGTATGAAGTATTCATCCTGTTTTGCATGATCACTGCTTTGTTTTATTTGTACTACGAGCAAGTCTATGCAACGCGCCAACTGGGTCCGTTTGTGTTGTTGGTGATTTCCGCTGCAGTCGGCTTCCTGCTTTGGTACACCGTGTCACGCGACGCGGCAGAAATCCAGCCGCTGGTGCCTGCCCTGCAAAGCTGGTGGATGAAGATACACGTGCCAGCCAATTTCATCGGTTACGGTACTTTTGCGCTGGCTGCGATGGTGGCGATTGCCTATTTGTTGAAATCGCATGGCATGCTGGTCGATCGCCTGCCTGCGCTGGAAGTGCTGGATGATGTGATGTACAAGGCGATCGCGGTCGGTTTCGCCTTCTTCACGATTGCGACCATCCTCGGCGCCTTGTGGGCAGCAGAAGCGTGGGGCGGCTACTGGTCCTGGGATCCGAAAGAGACCTGGGCGCTGATCGTCTGGCTTAACTATGCTTCGTGGTTGCACATGCGCTTGATGAAGGGTTTGCGCGGCAAGGTGGCGGCATGGTGGGCGGTTATCGGTTTGCTGGTCACGACCTTCGCATTCCTGGGGGTGAATATGTTCCTGTCCGGTTTGCATTCATACGGAGAACTGTAAGATTTTTTCATAAGCAAAATACACACTTTTGCAGTCGAATAAAAAGGGGAAGCTGAATTTGCAGTTTCCCCTTTCTGTTTTGAAACTCCTTGCAGGCTGGCGAGTCTGAATAAGTTCAGGAGTCTTATCCTTATGTGGAGTCGCCATGTTAATCAAACGCAATTCGAATGGAATCGATCTTCCATTTGCATCAGAAATTACGCCGCGCCATGTTTTTGAGTCGCGGCGTGACTTTATCCGCAAGCTGGCGGTGGGCTCCATTGCCGGTGGCGCATTGCTGGAGATGGCCTCGCGCGAAGCGTTCGCTGCGTCGTCCACTGCACAAAAACTGGTAGCACAGCCGAATCCGGCCTACGTGGTACTCGATAAGCAAACCTCTTATAAAGACGCCACGACCTACAATAATTTCTACGAATTCGGCACCGATAAAGAGAGTCCGGCGCGCTATGCGTCCGCTATGAAGGCGCGCCCCTGGACGGTTTCGATAGAGGGAGAAATCAAGAAGCCGATGACGCTGGATATCGACAGCCTGTTGAAGCTGGCACCGCTGGAAGAGCGTGTTTATCGCTTGCGCTGCGTAGAAGGCTGGTCGATGGTGATTCCGTGGATAGGCTATTCCCTGTCTGAATTGATTAAGAAGGTAGAGCCTAATTCCAATGCCAAGTACGTCGAATTCGTGACCCTCGCCGATAAGGAAGCAATGCATGGTTTGAATCGTGCGGTGCTGGACTGGCCGTATGTAGAAGGCTTGCGCATAGACGAGGCGAATCATCCGCTGGCGCTGTTGACGTTGGGTATGTATGGCGAAGTACTGCCGAATCAGAATGGTGCGCCGGTACGCATAGTGACGCCCTGGAAGTATGGCTTTAAGTCGGCCAAGTCCATCGTCAAGATCCGCTTCGTCAAAGACCAGCCACGCACTGCATGGAATCTGGCCGCACCACGGGAATACGGCTTTTATTCAAACGTAAATCCGCAGGTGGATCATCCGCGCTGGTCGCAAGCCAGTGAGCGTCGGATAGGTGAGGATGGCTTGTTCACGAAGAAACGTCCGACCCTGATGTTCAATGGTTATAGCCAGGTTGCTTCCTTGTACACCGGCATGGATTTGAAGAAATTTTTCTGAGTTACTTGTGTAACCTTTGGGCGCGGCTGACGAATTAAGCATCATGAATATAAATCCTTCTCCGCGCCAACTCACGCTAGTGAAATGCGTGCTGTTCCTGCTGGCTTTGCTGCCTTTCGCCCGGCTTGCCGTGTTCACGGTAACGGATCAGCTGGGTGCCAATCCTATTGAGTTCATCACGCGCAATACCGGTGATTGGACCTTGTACTTCCTGTGCATGACGCTGGCGATTACGCCGCTACGTCGCTTCAGCAAATGGAACTGGTTGCTCAAGCTGCGCCGCATGCTGGGTTTGTTTGCCTTCTTCTACGCCAGCCTGCATTTCATGACCTTCTTCTGGTTCGATCATTTCTTTGATGTCAGCGAGATGTGGGCAGACGTACTCAAGCGCCCGTTCATTACCGTGGGCTTCACGGCGTTTGTATTGCTGATTCCGCTTGCAGTGACGAGTACCAATGGCATGGTCAAACGACTGGGTGGCAAACGCTGGCAATGGCTGCATCGCCTGATCTACGCGATCGCATTGCTGGGGATATTGCATTACTGGTGGATGAAGGCGGGCAAACACGATTTTGAGCAACCTATTATCTTCGGTTCTATCGTGGGTGTGTTGCTGTTGCTGCGGGTCGTCTGGTGGTGGCAAAAACGTGTCCGGACACCGGTAGTGGTGGGGCGCGCAACATAAAAAAACGGGATGCTTTGCATCCCGTTTTTGTTTATACCTTTAAGGCAGAAGTGATTCCAGTGCAAACAAATCACTGGCAGCTTCGCGCTTACGTATCAGGTGTACCTTGTCACCTTCCACCATGACTTCTGCTGCCCTGCCACGTGTGTTGTAGTTGGATGACATGGTCATGCCATACGCGCCCGCCGACATGATGGCGAGCAAATCCCCTTCTTCTATCGCCAGTTCACGCGAGCGTGCCAGCCAGTCGCCGGACTCGCAGACCGGGCCAACCACATCGTAGGTCGCTGCAGCAGCAGTGCTTTGCTTTACCGGCAGGACACCGTGCCACGCTTCATACATGGCCGGACGCATCAGGTCATTCATCGCCGCATCGACGATGGCGAAGTTTTTGGTTTCGCCGTGCTTGATGTATTGGACTTCGGTCAGCAGGATGCCGGCATTACCGACGATGGAGCGACCTGGTTCAAACAAAACCTTGATCGGTGCGCCGCCGTGTTTTTGTTTGCGCCATGCGTCTATCTTGGCAAACAGACGCGCCAGGTAATCGCCCACTGCGACTGGTTGATCATTGTCGTAGTTGATGCCGATGCCGCCACCGATATCCAGGTGATGCAAATGGATGCCTTCAGCATCCAGCGTGTCTATCAGTTCGATCAGTTTGTCGACGGCTTCCAGCAGCGGAGCGTCGTCCAGCAATTGCGAACCGATATGGCAGTCGATGCCGACGACATCGATGTTAGGCAAGGCTGCAGCGACACGATAAGTCGTCAGCGTGTCTTCATAGGCGATGCCGAACTTGTTATCTTTCAGGCCGGTCGAGATGTAAGGATGGGTCTTAGCATCGACGTTCGGATTGACGCGCAGTGAGACCGCAGCTTTTTTGCCCATTTCTGCGGCAACCGCATTCAATCTGTGCAATTCAGGGATCGATTCAACGTTGAAGCACAGGATGTCGTGCGACAGCGCGAGTTGCATTTCTTCGCGCGATTTGCCGACGCCGGAAAAAATAACTTTGCGCGGTGAGCCACCGGCTGCCAATACGCGTAATAATTCGCCACCGGAAACGATATCGAAACCAGAACCCAGTTTGCCGAGCAGGTTTAGTACCGCCAGGTTGGAGTTTGATTTGACGGAATAGCAAACCAGTGAGGTTTCGTCATTGCGGCCATGCTGTTTGCAGGCGTCAGCGTACGCGGAGAAGTTTTCAACCAGCGCTGCTTTGGAGTAAACGTAAGTCGGCGAGCCGAATTGTTGGGCGATTTGCGCCAGCGGTGTATTCTCCGCGCAGAGTACACCGTCTTGGTAAGAAAAATGCGACATGATGGGTTTTACTTGGTCTCGGATGACGGAGCTACAGGAGCAGGAGTTTGTGTCGGTATGGTCGGCACGGCTTTCTTGTTCTGCCCGGATGGCGGCTTGGTGCCCGGCATGTAGAGCGGGCCTTTTTGGCCGCAACCGGCGAGCAGGCTGATGCAGGCGATGCCGGCAAGAGTAGGAAGCAACGCGACGAAGCGCGATAAACCAGATTGGGACTTCACGATTAGAATCACTGTTTAACGAAACGTGTTGGAGTGTAGCATGACCGAATCAGAATTCCTGAAGCAAGCAGAAGCAACTTTGGACCAAATTGAAGCCAGCCTGGAAGATTTGGCTGATACCAGCGAGCTGGACGTGGAATGCACGCGTAGCGGCAATGTGCTGGAGATCGAATTTATCGATAACGGCACAAAAATCATCGTTAACAGCCAGGCGCCTATGCAGGAGCTCTGGGTAGCGGCCAAATCCGGCGGCTTTCATTTCAAGGCTGCAGGCACACAATGGGTGAATACGCGTGACGGCGCCGAGTTATTTGCTGCTTTGTCGGAAATGGTCAGCCAGCAGGGTGGCGTGGACGTGGTGTTGCAAGACGCACATTGATTACAGATGTAAAAAAGCGGGATGCCTGATGAGGGCATCCCGCTTTTTTATTGTCAAAATTAGAACAGTTCGTTCTTCACTTCATCTTTGGTCGGTGCGTTGGACGGGCTGCTTGCCTCGCCCGCATCCAGGTTACGTACCCCTAATCCCGGTGGGCTTTCCGCGTAATAGTATTCGCCATTGACCGTTACTATGCCTTCCGGCACGGTGCGCTCAACCATAGGCACATCCTTGAGCGCCTTCTGCATGTAGTTGATCCAGATCGGTAACGCGAGGCCGCCACCGGTTTCGCGATTACCCAGGTTTTTCGGCTGGTCAAAACCTATCCAAGCCACGCCGACGATATTCGGCTGATAGCCCGCGAACCAGGCATCAAAGGAGTCATTGGTGGTACCGGTTTTGCCTGCCAGGTCGGTGCGCTTGAGTGCCATCGCCTTGACTGCGGTGCCGGAGGTGACGACGCCCTTGAGCATGCTGTCCATCAGGAAAGCATTGCGTGGATCGATGACGCGATTGTTTTCGTCGCCAGCGCGCTCGGGTTTGACTTCAGACAATGTCTTGCCATTGGCGTCGGAGATCTTGGAGATCATGTACGGGCTGACCTTGTAGCCACCATTGGCGAACACAGCATAGGCTGCTGCCATTTGCAGTGGCGTGACATTGCCAGCGCCCAGCGCCAGTGTCAGATACGGCGGGTTCTTGTCGGCATCAAAGCCGAAACGCGTGATGTATTCCTGGCCGTATTTCGCGCCGATTTTGTGCAGGATACGGATCGAAATCATATTTTTCGACTTGGCCAGACCTTTGCGCATGGTCATAGGGCCATCGTATTTGCCATCGTAGTTCTTCGGTTCCCATGGCTGTCCGCCAGTCTGGCCGGCATCGAAGCTGATAGGCGCATCATTGATGATGGTCGCAGGCGACAAGCCTTTTTCCAGCGAGGCGGAATAGATAAAGGGCTTGAACGAAGAGCCAGGTTGACGCCAGGCTTGCGTGACGTGGTTGAATTTGTTGCGGTTAAAGTCGAAACCGCCGACCAGTGCGCGGATCGCGCCGTCATCGGTATTGGCGGCAACGAAAGCTGACTGTACTTCTGGCATCTGGATGATGCTCCAGGTCTTGCCTTCCTGCATGACGCGGATCACTGCGCCGCGTTTGACGCGTTTGTTCGGCGCAGCTTTTTCGCTCAGCAGGTTGGCGGCAAAGGTCAGGCCTGCACCTTCAATCTGGATCTCTTCGCCGGATACCAGTACTGCACGTACCAGTTTCGGTGTGGCTTCCAGCACGACTGCAGCGACCAGATCGTCACTATCAGGATGGTTGGCCAGTTCGACTTCGATGGCGGCTTCTGCTTCTTCTTTATTGTTCGGGATTTCGATAAAGCTTTCCGGGCCGCGATAGCCATGGCGCTTTTCATAATCCATGACGCCACGACGGACCGCAAGGTAAGCAGCGTCCTGGTCAGCCTTGGTGATGGTGGTGAAGACATTCAGGCCGCGGGTATAGGTTTCTTCCTTGAATTGTTCGTACACCAGTTGGCGCGTCATCTCCGCTACGTATTCAGCATGTACGCCGAACTCGCTGCTATTTGTCTTGATCTTGAGCTCTTCATCCTTGGCCTGCATGTATTCCGGTTCGCTGATATAGCCCAGCTGGTACATGCGCTGCAAAATGTATTGCTGACGCGCCTTGGCACGTTTCGGATTGACGACCGGATTGTAGGCGGAAGGTGCTTTGGGCAGACCGGCCAGCATCGCCGCTTCAGCGATAGTGATCTGCTGCAATTTCTTGCCGTAATAAATCTGGGCGGCGGACGAGAAGCCGTAGGCGCGCTGACCCAGATAGATTTGATTCATATAGACCTCGAGGATCTGATCCTTGGTCAGGTTTTTCTCGATTTTCCATGCCAGCAATACTTCGTAAATCTTGCGTTTCAGCGTTTGTTCGCTGGACAGGAAGAAGTTGCGGGCTACCTGCTGCGTAATGGTGGACGCGCCCTGACGTGCACCGCCACTCAGGTTGTGCACGGCTGCGCGCACGATGCCGACATAGTCCACACCACCGTGTTCAAAGAAACGGTCATCTTCGATCGCCAGCACGGCTTTCTTCATGATGTCCGGAATTTCCCGGATGTGGACCAAGTTCCGTCTTTCTTCGCCAAATTCGCCAATTAAGACGTTATCTGCAGAGAAAATGCGTAGCGGTATCTTGGGGCGATAGTCGGTCAGTGAATCCAGCGCTGGCAGGTTCGGATAGGCCATGGCCAAGGCGAATACCAATATCAATGCGCCTATCACACCCAGGCCGGTAATCAGGCCGATGACTCCGAGAGTGAGTCGGAGTGCCAGATTCGGTGCGCGTTTTTTAGGTGATTTTGATTCGGAGCTATCGGACGATGATTGTTTGGAAGCCATGCAGGGAGGAAAAGTGAGGGGTCGATATTCGAGCCATTATAGCTGGCTGCCGCCTGGGGGCGTGATTGTTACTAATAAATCCAGCTAATTGCAACATCGGTTTTTCCGCGTGGATTTTTGGCAACGGATTTGCAAATTACTTTGTGGAAAGTGCTTTACACTTTTCAAGGCTTGTTGCTACGATTTAATGTAACGTTTTACCAATGTGCTCTAAATATAAGTTTTTAAACGATTTTTATCGAAAAATCATTACTTTTTCATTCCGGTCGAGTTTTTGACAAGCTAAACGGCATGGCGTTCATATACTAAACAACGTTTCTGGGGAGAACTGCCCTTGGCTTTAGATTTAGGCTCATTATTCGGCAAGAAAAATCCGCCATTGATAGGTTTGGATATTAGTAGTTCCGGGGTGAAACTCGTTGAATTGTCTGAGGTTGGGAAAAACGAGCTGCGTTTGGAGTGTTTCGCCTCAGAACCATTACCGCGAGGTGCGGTGGTGGACGGTAATATCGAAAATATCGATCAGGTATCGGATGCCGTGCTGCGCGTGTGGAAAAAGAGTGGCACCCGCGCCAAGGTAGCTGCCATGGGCATGCCGCCCGCTTCAGTTATTACCAAAAAGATCATACTTCCTAGCAATTTATCGGAAGAAGGCCTGGAATTGCAGGTTGAAACCGAAGCCAGCCAGTACATTCCGTTTGCGCTGGATGAAGTGCGTCTGGACTTTGATGTGATCGGTCTGGTTGAGAATTCGCCGGATGACGTCGAAGTCATGCTTGCTGCGACCCGCAAGGAAAAAGTCGAAGACAGGGTGGCCGTGGCCGAGGCCGCGGGTCTCAAGCCGACCATCATGGATATCGAATCTTATGCGGCGCGCGCCGCAATCTCCCGCCTGACCGAGCAGATGCCGAATCGCGCCAAGGGGCAGATCCTGGCTTTGTTCCAGATTGGTTCACAAGTCATGCATGTCTCCATGCTGCTGGATGACCAATTGATCTACGAACGTGAGCAACCGTTTGGCGGCCATCAATTGACGCAAGAGATAGTGCGTACCTACGGCTTGTCGTACGAAGAGGCCGAGGTTAAAAAGCGCAACAATGATTTGCCGGATGGATATCAGACTGAAATCCTCGAGCCTTTCCTTGAAACTGCAGCGCAGGAAGTAACGCGCGCGATTCAATTCTTCTTTACCTCCACCCCTTATACCCGTGTCGACCAGTTATTCCTGGCCGGTGGCTGCGCCATTATCCCGGGCATGGTGGAAACCGTTGCGAATCGCACCAAGTTATCGGCGTCTGTGGTCAGCCCATTCAAAGGCATGCAACTGAGTCCGAACGTGCGCGAGAAACAATTGCGTATCGAAGCGCCCGCGTATCTGGTGGCCTGTGGTCTGGCGATGCGGAGGTTTGACCGATGATCCGCATTAATTTATTGCCGCATCGTGAAGAGCGGCGCAAACAGAAGCAAAAAGATTTCGTTGCGTTGATGTTGTTGAGCGGGATTTTTGGTGCCCTGATCGTGATCGCGGTCGGCGCTTATTTTTCTTCGCAACTGTCGGAACAGCAAGCCCGCAATTCTTTCATCAAGGCAGAGAATACAAGACTAGATGGCGAGATCAAGGAAGTGGCCAATCTGAAGCAGGAAATCGAAGCACTGAAGGCGCGTCAGCAGGCGGTAGAAGATTTGCAAAGTGATCGCAACCAACCGGTTTACCTGATGGATGAGTTGGCGCAACAAGTGCCGGAAGGTGTCTACCTGAAGTCCTTTAAACAGGATGGCCAGCGTGTACTCCTGAATGGTTATGCACAATCGAACGAGCGGGTGTCGGAGTTGTTGCGCAACCTGGGTAACAACTCGCCGTGGCTGGAGCGTCCGGACTTGATAGAAATCCGCTCCACCGGCATAGGCTCGGGCAAGGATGCGAAGAAAGTATTTGAATTCACCATCAATGCCGGTATCAAGCGTCCACGTGACCAGGATCCCGCCGCTGTGGCCGCGCCAGTCGCTGCTGCACGGAAACCTTGATATGAGACAGGCACCATGGCAGATCTGAAAAATATTGGGGAATCGATCAGTGCACAGTTCCGTGACCTGAATGGCTTGCATCCTGGCCAGTGGCCGGTTGTGCCGCGCATGTTGTGCGCAGCTGGCGTGATGGTGGCGGTGCTCGGAGTGGGCTGGTATCTGTACTGGAGTGATCAGCTTGATGAGCTGGATCGCGCAGTGGCCGAAGAGGTGACGCTGAAGGATGCGTACAAGTCCAAGGTGCAGCAAGCTATCAATCTGGTCGGTTTGCGCAAGCAAAAAGAACAGGTAAACGAATACGTCTCTACGCTGGAAAAACAATTGCCGAGCAAGGCCGAGATGGATGCTTTGTTATCGGACATTAACCAGGCGGGTTTGGGACGCGGCCTCGCTTTCGAATTATTCAAGCCTGGACAAGTCGTGGTGCGTGATTACTACGCCGAGTTGCCGATTGTGATCAAGGTAACGGGCAGCTATCACGACGTCGGAGCCTTCTCCAGTGATATCGCGAATCTGCCGCGGATTGTGACGCTGAATAATATGAATCTGGTGGTAGCCAAGGGAAATACCCTGACCCTGGATGCGGTGGCCAAAACTTTCCGCTATCTGGATGATGAAGAAGTCGCGGCACAACGCAAAGCGGCGGCGGGCAATAAAAAAGGTGGCAAAAAATGATGATGCGCATCTCCGCCCGTATTCCCCGTATTAAAACTGCAGCGCTGGTTCTGCTGGCAGCAAGCTTGTCTGGCTGCGGCGATAGCGGCACCGCAGATGTCAGCCAGTGGATGAAGGAAGTGCGTCAACAGACGCGCGTATCCATCAAACCTTTATCCGAACCGAAAAAATTTACTCCGTTCAGCTACGACGCGAAGAATCGCGAAGACCCCTACAGCCCGAACAAATTAGCGATGGCCTTGGCCAAGGCACGCAAGGATGGCGGCACCATACGCCCGGATTTGGATAGGCGCCGTGAAGCACTGGAGAGTTTTCCGCTGGACACCGTAGTCATGGTCGGCACACTGACCAAGCCCGGTTTGACGTATGCCTTGCTGCAAGTCGACAAGTCGATTTACCAGGTTAAGGTGGGGAATTATGTCGGGCAAAACCTCGGCATGGTGACCAAAATTACTGAAAGCGATGTGTCGTTGAAGGAAGTAGTTCAGGATGCGGCCGGTGACTGGGTCGAGCGTGAGGCCAAGCTGGAGTTGCAGGAGTCGCAAAAATGATCACGCTACAAAAACAATTCAAAAGTTCTCAAGGGATGGTGCAAAAAATGTGGCGACTTTCTGCGTTTGTCGGTCTCTTATTCATCGGTGGTGTAGCCATCGCACAGGAAAACGCGATTCAATCCGTCACGGCGAATCAGCAGGGTTCCAATATCGTCGTGAAAGTGGCATTGACGAATCCACCGGCCAAGCCGCCGGTTGGCTTCACGATTAACAGTCCGGCACGCATTGCACTGGATTTCGCGAATACCGCGAATGCAACCGGCAAGGGTTTGCAGGACATCGGACTGGGTGATGTGCGCAACGCCAACATCGTGCAGGTCGGTGATCGCTCTCGTCTGGTTTTTAACCTGACACGCCCGCTGAACTACGCGACGACGATAGATGCGAATACCGTCATCGTGACGATAGATGGTACGGGCGCTATTCCTACGCCGCTGAATGCAGTTGGTTTGCCGGTTCCTGTACCGCAGGCAAATGCAGGGCGACAAGCTTTGCGCGATATCGATTTCCGTCGTGGTAACAATGGCGAAGGCCGTATCGTCGTCGACTTGCCTAACAACCAAGTTGCAGTAGACGTGCGTCAACAAGGTAAAAAGATCGAAGTCGATTTTATGAAAGCGACCTTGCCGGAAGTGTTGCGTCGCCGTCTGGATGTGGCTGACTTTGGCACGCCGGTGAATATCGTCACGACCACGCAGCAGGGCGATAATGTGCACATGACCATCGAGCCTAAGGGTTCATGGGAGCACAGCGCTTACCAAAGCGATACGCAGCTGGTGATCGAAGTGAAACCGCTGAAGGAAGAGCCGAACAAGCTGGGCCAGGGCGTACGTGATTATCGTGGCGATAAACTGTCGTTGAATTTCCAGAACGTCGAAGTGCGTGCGGTACTGCAAGTCATTGCTGACTTTACCGGTCTGAACATCATTACTAGTGACACAGTGAGTGGCAACTTGACCTTGCGTCTGAAGGATGTGCCATGGGATCAAGCACTCGACATCGTGATGCAGGCCAAAGGTCTGGATATGCGCAAGAACGGTTCCGTGTTGTGGATAGCGCCGCGCGATGAACTGTTGACCAAAGAAAAACTGGAGCTGGAGCAGCGTGCGCAAATAGCCGAACTGGAACCGATCAAGACAGAAACATTCCAGCTCAATTATCAAAAAGCGGAATCGTTCAAACAAATTTTCGGCATTGATGGTGGTAGCCGCAGCATTTTGACCAAACGCGGTAGTGCAGTGGTCGATCCGCGGACCAATCAATTGTTCATTACTGATATCGCATCCAAGCTCGAAGAAATTCGTGCACTGGTGTTGAAGACGGACATTGCGACGCGCCAGGTCATGATCGAAGCGCGCATCGTGGAAGCGGATGATAAGTTCAGCAGCAGCCTGGGTGCCAAGTTGTCTTTTGGTATAAGCAACCAAGGCAATTATCAACTTGGTGGTCGTCAGACCAGTACAACCGCGGCTGTGGGACCTCCGACCTTGGGTGGCAGCGCGGTTAATTTGCCTGCTGGAAATATCAACGGTAATACTCCAGGTTCAGTAGCGCTAACCCTGTTTAATGCTGCGGCGACGCGATTTATCGGGCTGGAGCTATCGGCACTTGAAGCCGATGGCAAAGGCAAAATTATTTCAAGTCCGCGTGTGATTACCGCCGATCAATTGAAAGCGCTGATCGAACAAGGTACGGAGTTGCCGTACCAGCAAGCTACCAGTAGCGGCGCGACCAGTGTGTCCTTCCGTAAAGCCAACCTGAAACTGGAAGTCACGCCACAGATCACGCCTGATGGCAATGTGATTCTGGATGTGGACGTCAACAAAGATACGGTCGGTGTCGAAACCCGTTCCGGCTTTGCGATTGATACTAAACACGTGAAAACACAGGTGCTGATCGATAACGGCGGTACCGTGGTGATCGGTGGTATTTTCCAGCAAACCGAGCGTGATTCAGTGTCAAAAGTGCCATTCTTCGGTGATATCCCGGTCTTTGGCAATTTGTTCAAAACCACGGGGCGTACCAATGACAAGACCGAATTGCTGATCTTCCTGACACCTAAAATTCTGACTGACAAGGTCTCAATCAGGTAGGATGCCGCTTATAGGCGGCGCCATGTCGGCTGCTGCACCTGGTAAAGAGAGCTTTTGTAACGTGGGTGGAAATATTTTTCTGGTCGGTCTGATGGGTGCCGGCAAAACGACAGTCGGTCGTGCGCTGGCAAAAAGGCTGAACAAACGATTCATCGATTCCGACCACGAAATCGAAGAGCGCACGGGCGCGACTATCCCGCTGATTTTTGAAATTGAAGGTGAAGCGGCCTTCCGGCAGCGTGAAGCGGAAGTCATACGCGACCTGACTGCGCAGCAAGATATTGTTTTGGCAACAGGTGGTGGCGCTGTGCTGAATGCAGAGAGCCGCGCCTATCTGAAGTCCCGCGGTACCGTGATTTACCTGCGTGCCAACGTCAACAGCATCGTCCAGCGTACCAGCCATGACAAAAATCGCCCGCTATTGCAAACCGGCGATCCGCGCAAAACCATAGAGGAATTATCGCGCATACGCGAGCCGCTCTATAATGAGGTTGCGCACATCGTCATCGACACCGGGCGTCCTAACGTACAATTCCTGATGCAGTCCATTTTGTCGCAGCTGGGCCCTGAGCATACTCAGACCCAGGCGGCGTCAGCGACAGCACAGGATCATCATTCTTTACCGAAACATTCCATGACGTCTTCTTCTACTTCCGATACCTTGCACGTTGATCTTGGCGCGCGCAGCTACCCGATTACGATAGGGCAAAGCCTGTTTGGCGATTCCGCCTTGCTGGCGGCACATGTCGCAGGATCGCGGGTGGCTATCGTGACCAACACAGTGGTGGCGCCTTTGTATCTGGAGCAGGTCAGCAAGTCCTTGCGGATTGCTGGCAAGAAGGTAACGGAGATCGTGTTGCCGGACGGCGAAGAAGAAAAGAGCTGGGAAAACCTGATGAAGATTTTCGACGTCTTGCTCGCAGAAAAATGCGATCGCAAGACGACACTGATTGCATTGGGTGGTGGCGTAATCGGCGACATGACCGGTTTCGCCGCTGCAGCTTATATGCGCGGCGTACCTTTCATCCAGGTGCCAACCACCTTGTTATCGCAAGTCGACTCTTCAGTCGGCGGCAAGACCGGTATCAATCATCCGCTCGGCAAGAACATGATAGGCGCGTTCTACCAGCCGCAAGCCGTGATCGCCGACACGACCAGCCTGAATACACTGCCTGCACGTGAGCTGTCAGCCGGTTTGTCAGAAGTCATCAAGCATGGCGCGATCATCGATGCGCCGTTCTTCGACTGGATAGAGGCGAATATCGCCAAGCTGGTAGCAAAAGATCCGGCAGCACTGGCCTATGCCATCAAGCGTTCGTGTGAAATCAAGGCTGACGTCGTGCGTCAGGATGAGCGCGAAGGCGGCTTGCGCGCCATCCTCAATTTCGGTCATACCTTCGGCCACGCAATAGAAGCGGGCATGGGATATGGCGTCTGGTTGCACGGCGAAGCGGTCGGCTGTGGCATGGTGATGGCGGCGGACTTGTCGCATCGCCTTGGCTACATTGACGCGTCATCCAAAGACAGGATAGTGGCAGTAGTCAAAGCTGCTGGCTTGCCAACGACAGCACCGGATCTGGGAACGGATCGCTGGCTGGAGTTGATGGAGGTCGATAAGAAGAATGAGGGCGGACAAATCAAATTCATCCTGCTCAAGCCTCTCGGTACTTCGGTCATCACGACGGTGCCGCAAGAAGTGCTCTTGCAAACACTCAAAGCATGCGTCGCCTGATCGCTGTTCAGATGACGATGTGTCTGGCACAGGCCTGACATGAATATCGAGGCTCATCTCGCGCCTTACGCGGCCCGTTCCGATACGTCGACGGGTCGCCGCTACTCCGAACCAGCTACTTCCTCCCGTACCGAATTCCAGCGCGACCGCGACCGCATCATACACTCGGCCGCTTTTCGCCGACTGGAATATAAAACCCAGGTATTCGTTAATCACGAAGGTGATTTATTCCGTACGCGTTTGACGCACAGCATAGAAGTGGCGCAGATCGCCCGTTCGATTGCGCGCAATTTGCAGTTGAATGAAGACCTCGTAGAAGCTATCTCGCTGGCACATGATCTGGGACATACGCCTTTCGGCCATGCCGGACAGGATGCCTTGAATGCCTGTATGAATGCATACGGTGGTTTTGAGCACAATCTGCAAAGCTTGCGTGTGGTGGATGCGCTGGAACAGCGCTACGGTGCATTCGATGGCTTGAACCTGATGTTTGAAACGCGCGAAGGCATACTGAAACATTGCTCGCTGACGAATGCAAAAAAACTGGATGAAATTGGTCGCCGCTTCATAGAAAAAAAGCAGCCTACGCTGGAAGCGCAACTGGCGAATCTCGCTGATGAAATCGCCTACAACAATCACGATATAGACGACGGCTTGCGCTCGGGTTTGCTGACGACGACGCAGCTCGATGAAATCGATTTTTATGCCCGCCATCGACAACAGGTTGAAATTGCATATCCTGGTATCACGGGGCGACGCGCAATCAATGAAACGATACGCAGGATGATCAATGCATTGATCGTGGATGTGATCGAAACATCACAGCAACGCATACAGGCGGCAGGATTAACATCTGTAGACGATGTACGGAATGCACCGGCATTGATTGCCTTCTCCGATGAGATGCGCGCCGAAGCAGCCTTGCTCAAACGCTTCTTGCGGGAAAACCTGTACCAACATTATCAGGTCAATCGCATGACCAGCAAGGCACGTCGCATCGTGGCTGAGTTGTTCGAGACCTTTATGCGTGAGCCGAATCTATTACCGCCGGATTATCAGCAGCCACGCAGTGATTCACCGCAAGCGGTGACTGCCCAGGCACGTAAAGTGTCGGATTACATCGCAGGTATGACGGATCGCTACGCGATACGCGAGCATAAACGCCTGTTCATGATCGATGAAATGTAAGTCGACGAGTGCTTAGCTGAGTTCTCGCAGCGGGTGTGCGTAGGCTGGCCAAGCCGATGTAAAAAATGGCTTAATCATTTCAGGCGTTACTTCTTCCAGCGTTGCTGGTCGCCATTGCGGCGCAAGGTCTTTATCGATGACCAACGCACGTATGCCTTCGACGGTTTCTCCGTGTTCAAAGCAACGACGCACCATGGTGCGTTCCAGGCGCAGGCAATCTGCCAATTCCAGTTTTGCCGAGCGACGTATCTGTTCGAGTGAGACATGGATCATCAGCGGTGAACGCTTGCGCATAATCTCTAGTGTCTTTTGCGCGAACGGATCGCTATCTGCTGCCAATGAGGTAATGATGGCGGCAACATCGTCGTGCGCGAAATGACGGTCTATCAATGCGCGTTGTTTGGCTAGCAGGCTATTCGCCGGATCGATCTGCGACTTGAACGGCGCAGCGAAATCTTCTATCGCCTGGCGATATTGATTTCCCTTTACCGAGTTCAGCATAGCCAACAAAGCTGGTAGTTCTGTGCGTGGCACGAACACATCTGCCAGGTCGGCGTACAGGGCGTCCGCTGCACCGACAATTTCCCCGGTCAGGCCGAGATAGGTACCCAGCTCACCAGCCAGGCGCGACAGGAAATAGCCTCCACCCACATCCGGAAACAATCCGATATTTACTTCGGGCATGGCCATCCGCGTACGTTCCGTGACGATACGTATGCTGGCCGATGCGCTGCTTTGCGCTATGCCCATGCCGCCACCCATCACTATGCCGTCCAGTACCGAGATATACGGCTTTGGGTAGTGGTGGATCAAATGATTCAGCGCGTATTCCTCCGTGAAGAAATCCTCCAGCAAGGCGCTGCCGCCGGTCAGTCCGCCCAGCGCCACTTCATGGAAGAAACGAATGTCACCACCTGCGCAAAATGCCTTCGGCAGGCTGCTGTCGATCACTACGGCCTGCACCGCGGCATCGTTTTGCCAGGCCGCCAGGTACTCTGCCAGCGTACGGACCATGGGTAAGGACAGGGAGTTCATGGCGTCTGGCCGGTCCAGGGTCAGGCGGGCAAGGCCGTTTTCTATGGTAGAGCGTATGTGTTGTTCAGACATGATGCGAGATCGAGTAAGTAAAGTTCGCTCATTTTATCGGCTTATGTTGTTGCAGGGAGCGCAATTAGTTCAACCACTAAGGCGCCGGATCACACCGTTTGTCGGATGGTTCTGGTGCTGGAAAAGAGTTGGTTTAAATTAATGTTAACTACAAGAAAGTTCCTATGAAACATATATTCCGACCTAAATTTGCTGCCAACCGAGGTTTTACCCTGATAGAACTCATGGTGACAGTGGCGATCATCGGCATCCTGGCTTCGTTCGCTATACCGGCTTATACCGATTATGTAACGCGGGGGAAAATCCCGGATGCGACTTCCGCACTGGCAGCAAAACGGGTGCAAATGGAGCAGTTCTTCCAAGATAACCATACCTATGTAAATGCTCCGGCCTGTAACTCTGATAGTGGTACCAGCAAATATTTCACCTTCGATTGCAGCGGCACCTACGGTGTAGCCGGGACTGCGACGGTCTATACGATAGAAGCGGTCGGTACTGGGTCTATGCGCGGTTTTGTCTACACAATAGACCAGAACAATACCAAGGCGACCACCATGACTTCCGGTGCGCCTTCAGGCTGGACCGGCAGCACGAGCTGCTGGGTGACGAAAAAAGGTGGAGTGTGTTGAAACAGCGTCATCAGCAGCGTGGTGTGAGCCTGATCGAGTTAATGGTCGGGCTGGCAGTCTTTGCCATTCTGTTGGGTATCGCAATACCTAATTTCAGCACCTTCATGCAGAACAGCAAAATCCGTACTTCGGCCGAGGCTATCCAGAACGGCCTCAGCCTGGCGCGGGTGGAAGCAGTGCGTCGTAATACCAATGTGCAATTTGCTCTGGGTAGCGGCACGTCCTGGGTCGTCGGTTGCCAGACTGCGACCGCTGATTGCCCGGCGAATATTCAAACCAGGGCGGGCACAAACGGGTCGTCCAATATCCGCGTCGTCACTTCTGAAGTCGTCGCCACTACCGGTTTGGCAGCGGGTACACCAGTTTTTGATACCACCCTGATTTTTAACAGCGTGGGGCGAGTTACTACTGCTACTTTGCCAGCCGGGCATAACGCGGCTTTCGATGTTACCAATCCGGATGGCGGGACTTGTGCTGCCGTCAGCGGTTCCATGCGTTGTTTACGTGTAGTGGTTACACCGGGCGGACAGGTGCGTATGTGTGACCCGGCCCTTACTCAAGCGGGGGATGCGCAAGCATGTTAAGACAACACTCCATACGACCACCTGCTTTGGATAAGCAGGCCGGCATTATGTTGCTGGAGGGCTTGATCGCCATCCTGGTTTTCTCGCTGGGCATATTGGCACTGGTAGGCATGCAAGGTGTGGCGGTCAAACAAGTGACGGATGCCAAGTATCGTTCTGATGCCAGCATGCTCGCGAGTCAGTTGATAGGAACGATGTGGGTCAGCAACCGGACTCCGGCTGCATTAAAGGCCAACTTCGATACAGCTACGGGAGCGTCGACAGAATTGACTAACTGGAAAGCAACTGTTGCAGCGACTTTGCCGGGAATTACTGATGATGTAAACCAGCCGATGGTGAATGTGAGTTCATTGGGCGATGCGAACGATGGTGTCGTTACGATGACCATATCCTGGCGCGCTCCGGGGGACGACGCATCATCCCCTGTACATAAATATGTCACCGTCGCGCAGATAAGGTGAGGAGCGTAAATTGTCTAGTAAGTTGAAATCTTCTCCGCGCGCTTCTGGTTTCAGTCTGGTCGAGATCATGGTGGGCCTTGCCATCGGTATGCTGGCTGTCATTGTTATTTTGCAGGTGTTTGCCTTATCCGAAGGACGCAAGCGTACGACCACCACAGGTGGTGATGCGCAGAGCAACGGTGCGCTCATGATGTATCAGATGCAGCATGAGATAGGTCAGGCTGGCTATGGTGTGGCAGCTGTTAACTTAATGAATTGCAGTTTGCGTTGGCCTATCGCTTCTGGTGCGAATATCGCTACTGCAGTGCCGCTTGCCCCTGTGACGATTAATCCTGCTGCGACAATTATCCCGGTCGGAGATTTGAATACTGATCGCTTGCTGGTTGTCTATGGCAATCCGAACGGGCAGCCACAGGGCAACATCATTACTGCCCAGGCTTCCCCGGTATATACAGTGCAAATGCCGAGCTCGTTCACGCCAGGTGCCAATGGCGTTGGTGACAAAGTAATTGCTTCGCCTGCCGTGTGTGGCTCGCTGATCATAGATCGTGTGACTGCTGTATCGACGACCACTGTAACCGTGGCGACCGGTTCTGCAGGTGCTGCTTTATATAACCTGGGACCGAATCCCACGATACTGGCGTACGCAATACGTGGTGGCAACCTGACGGTGTGTGACTACATGCTGAACGATTGCGGGCTGGACGCCAATAAGGGCAATGCATCGATCTGGGTGCCGATCGCAAGCAACATCGTCAGCATGAAGGCGCAGTATGCTCGTGATACGAGTGGCACCATGGACGCCATTCCTGATGTATTTGATCAGACCCAGCCCAGTACCGGATGTGGCTGGGCGCGGATTTCTGCGATCCGGCTCGCCATCGTAGCGCGCAGCAGTCAGTATGAAAAAGAGTTGGTAACTACCACCACCGTCAATACAGGTAGTCCGGTGAATGCGCCTAGCTGGGCAGGTAACGACACCGATCCTATCGTCGCTAATGCCGGCTATCTGGGTCCTGATGCGGTAGCGGATGAGCCCTGGAAGCATTACCGATACAAGGTGTTCCAGACGATAGTGCCAATACGCAATGTGGCGTGGATGGGAGTGCCGATAGGATGCTAAGTCTATCTACATTCCATCTCGTACGGCATACCAGACAACGTGGTGTGGTGTTGATCATCGCGCTGATTGTATTGGTTGCGATGACTCTCGCGGGCCTCGCGTTGATGCGCTCAGTTGATACCACCAATCTTATCGCCGGCAATCTGGCATTCCAACAGGCGGCAACCCGTTCCGCAGATGCCGGGGTCGAAGCCGGGATTAACTTCCTGCAGACTGCCTCCAGCGTGACGCTGGAAACGGATAGCGCTGGTAATGGTTATGCGGCGAACGGCAGTTCCTCTGGATTGAATCCGGCTGCGGGTCAGTCCTGGGATGCATATTGGATGGCCAATCTCGAGAACCGCAAAATGACCTTAAACGAAGGTAAGCCGGACGAGGCTGCCAACGTTGTTTCGTATGTGATTGATCGCATGTGCAATAACGCGGGTGGCAAAACCACAGGGGCATCCTGTTCTGCGTCCCCCATCGTCACTACCGCAACCGGGAATAACGAGAGTGTGGAAGTTCAGTTGAATGCGCCATCGGTAGTGTACTACCGCATCACTGTGCGTGTAACAGGGCCCAAAAATACGGTCAGTTATGTGCAGGCCATGGTTTCCATGTAAGTGCCTGGTCGCGAACAGTTAAACCAAATCATTCTTCTTGCAGACGCAAGACGTGTTGCAAATTCAGGGGACTTCCATGAAAACTCATACAGTGTCCAAAGATATCGGCGTCGCGCTGATTGCTCTGGCTCTTTTCGTTCCCGCGCATGCGGCAGTAACGGATATTTCGACGACCCCGTTGAACACATATTCGGCTCCCACATCTACAGACGTAAAGCCGAATGTCTTCTTCATCCTGGATGATTCAGGAAGTATGGATTGGGATTTCATGCCTGATTGGGCATGTTCGTCTGTCTACTCAACGACTACCAGTTCATGTAGTAGCGCAGGGCAAGATCCTTCTTCCGCACGCATGGAGTATTGGTTCAAGAATGCCGCCTATAACGGTATGTATTACAACCCGGCGGTGCGTTACGTGCCGCCGATTGCAGTCGGGACCTCTGGTGCAATTAATACTACGACCTACTTGAGTCAAACCGGTGTGTCTGCAGCCACGGGAGGGAATGGTAGTGCTTCTGCCGCATCGCCAAATTGGGCTGCTGTTAAAAACGATGCTTTTGGTGTGCAAAGTACCGGTACTACAGACCTGCAGGGTAATACCACTACACCGCCCTATTTTTATACGATGGTAGCCGCAGAATATTGCACCTCGCCGAATTTGAGAACTTGTACTACTGCCAGTGCGCCAAGCACTACTTATCCGTTTCCTGCAACGGTGCGTTGGTGTACTGATAGTGGACTCGGGACCTGCCGGGCGACATTCGGCAATAACAACGCATGGGTCAGGGCGCCATCACCACCAAGTGCCACGATTACGGTTTCCGGTTCGTCGAATACCATCGTAAGCAGCATTATGGTCGGTACCGTGGAAATACTTTCCACTCCGACTGGGAGTTCAAATAACGCGAATACTGTTGCACAAGCGATAGTTAATAACATTAATCTGTGTACGCTCACCCGACCTACAGGCAGTAACTGCTCAGGGGTTGGTTATACCGCTACGCGATCCGGCGCGGTTGTGACGATACTTGCTCCATCCGCCACTACATCTACTCCTGTGGTTGCGCGAACTGGCATGACGATCAGTACTACTGCTTTCGCGGTTCCCAACACGAATATCCTGGGCGAAAACCGCCGTATCACTTTGACGCCCGGTATAAACAGTTATCCCTATCCTGGCAGCACCAGCAAAGCGACGGCACGTATTGATTGTGCAGGTACTACCTGTACTTACAACGAAGAAATGACAAATTACGCTAACTGGTGGACTTACTACCGGACGCGGATGCAGATGATGAAGACCGCTGCAAGTAATGCATTTTCTACGATAGATGCGGCGACCGATATTGCAAATAATGTGTCCCGTTTTCGATTGGGGTACATGAGCATCAATAACAATACCAACAGCGATTATCTGAACCTGGGTGAGTTTGCAGGTACGCAGAAATATAACTGGTATAACAAATTGATCAGCGCAAATCCAAACAGTGGTACTGCCTTGCGTTCGACGCTGGCGACTGCCGGTCGCTTGTACGCGGGTAAGTTAAACGACACTAGTTATCGTGGAAGCACGGTAACGGATCCGATGCAATATTCCTGTCAGCAAAACTATACGATCTTATCGACGGATGGTTTCTGGAACGGAGGAGCTGGATATAAACTGGATGGCTCTACGGCAGTGGGGAATCAGGACGTAGGATTGGGTGCGCCATATAGTGATGGCGGTACACCGCAGCTCCAGGCACAAACCAGTACCTTGCAACAACGCACAGGCGCTTTGCAACTCAAGTCGGGCAAAGGAAATTGGACCAATGCCACCACATGTCAAGCCAATAGTAATACACAATGTCGTTACAACTGGTCTGCCTGGACCAATGCATCAAGCTGTACTGTTAGTTACAGTACTGGGAGTGGAAGTTGGAGCATCAGTAACGGAACTGATTGTCAGTATGTAGATGGTTCATGGGCAACCGCGACCACGTGTACTCCGATTACCAAGTCAGTTGCGCCTACATATACGGTGGGGACGGCAAGAGCCTGCCGCACGGTATCCAGTAGTGGGGGAACGTCGGATACCCTGGCCGACGTCGCCGCGTATTACTACAACACGGATTTGCGTAACTCCGATGCTACCGGTGCCGACGCAACGGGCACTTGCACCGGCCCGATCATTGCTCCAAGTACCACGGCAAACAATCTGTGTGATAACAATGTCCCTGCGAATGGTCGGGATGTTGCGACCGCGCAGCACATGACTACTTTCACACTGGGCCTGGGTGCACAAGGACAGATGGTGTACGCGCCGAATGATGGCAAGGATTACTGGAACGATACCAGTGGCGATTTCTACGACGTTAAAAACGGTACCACTGCGAATCCTACTAACGGCGTCTGTTCATGGCAAAGCAGCGGTGCATGTACCTGGCCTATCCCGGCATCGAATTCGAACGCGAATATTGATGATTTGTGGCATGCAGCGATTAACGGGCATGGTGCATACTTCAGTGCTTCCGACCCGGCTTCCTTGTCGAGTAGCCTGATCAGTGCGCTGACTACGATCGTCAACACGCCTCGCCCTGGTACCGCGGCAGCTGCCGCGAGCAGTAACCCTAACGTCAGTGCTGCTGACAACTATGTTTTCAGTTCTTCATACAAATCAGTGGAGTGGTACGGCGAACTGATACGTCAGCAAATTACGCCTGAAGGTTCGTTGACGGCGCAGAACTGGTCGGCCATGCGCTTGCTCGACTGTGCGACCACTGTGTGGACAGCATCTACCAGCTATGTATTGGGTAGTGCTTTCCGCCAGGGCAATCGATGCTATACGGTGAATACTGCCTATGTCTCAGGCGCTACCTTCAATGCGTCGGGAATAGACGATGCCCATACCTCAGTCGTCAATGCTGATGAAACTGCTGCAACGAGACAACCAGTAGTTCCTTTGACCAGCAGAACCATCTACACCAAAGGTTCCAGCGGGTTGATTTCATTTGAATGGGCTAATTTGTCCAACGCGCAGAAAGCATTTTTTACCGCACCAGCGATCACCTATTCATCCGCGACTTCCGGCTTGTCGCAATTCTGTTCGCCAGCCGGTGGTGCTTGCTTAAGCACTACATTGCAAACGAATAATACGATAGCGACCGGTGGTGCGGCAGGTGAAGCATTGGTTAATTTCTTGCGTGGCGACCGAAGCTATGAAGGCAGTTATTTCCGTCAACGTACGCACATACTGGGCGATATCGTCTCTTCCGAGGCGCGCTATGTGCAAACACCTTTGTATAACTATCTGGATGCGAACTACACTGCGTTTAAAACAGATAAATCCACCCGCGCCGGTGCGGTTTACGTAGGTGCCAATGACGGTATGTTGCATGCGTTTGATGCGACGACAGGTCAGGAACTGTGGTCATATATCCCGAGCATGGTATTGCCGAACCTGTACAAACTGGCCGATAAGAATTATCCGACGGATTCGACTAAGCACCAGTTCTATGTCGATAACTCACCAGAAACGGGCGACATCTGCCCGACTGCTCCTACCACTGCATGTACGTCGGGGCAGTGGAAGACGATACTGGTAGGGGGCTTGAATCGTGGTGGCAAAGGGTACTTCGCACTCGATATCACCAATCCTAGTTCTCCATCATTGTTGTGGGAATTTACAGATCAAAACCTGGGTTACACCTATGGCAATCCAAGCATAGCCAAATTGAAGGATGGTACCTGGGTTGTTTTGCTCCCTTCCGGCTATAACAATACCGACGGAACTGTCAGTGCGGATGTCGGCAAAGGTCGTTTGTATGTATTGAATGCAGGTACGGGTGAGCTCATCAGAAGTATTGCGACGAGTGCTGGTAGTGCAACGACACCGAGTGGATTGTCACGTGTTACCGCGCATGTACTGCAATCATCAACCGACAGTACTGCTATCGCCGCATACGGTGGTGATGTGTTGGGTAATGTGTGGCGCTTCGATATAAATAATGACATCGGTGCGGTGGGGTATGACGCGCAGTTATTGGTCAGCCTGACAGATTCGACTGGTAGGGCGCAACCGCTGACGGCGAAGCCAGCAATAGCGACCTTGAGTGGTAAGCCAGTAGTCTATGTTGGTACGGGACGTTATTTGGGTACCACTGATGTCACTGATAGCAGCACACAATCTTTTTACGCAATCAAAGATAATCTTGATACGGTGACGCTCGGCAATCCTCGCACAGGCAGCAGCAATTTTGTGGCACAGACATTGACTAGTGGCGTTTGTCCTGAGGGTACGTCGTCCACGGTTTGTATTGCCCAGCAGGAGGTGCGTACCAGCACCAATAACGCGGTCGACTGGACGACTAAAAACGGCTGGTACCTGGACTTCCTGAGTGGCGGCGAGCGCTCAAGTACTGATCCTTCGCTGGCTTTGGGTACGCTATTGTTCACGACGATTACACCTCAAGCCTCGACGGTCAGTGCTTGCGGACCTACTACCGGTACTGCGGCCAGCTTTGTTTATGCGTTGAGTTATCTGACAGGTGGCCCTATTAGCACTGCAAATGGTGTGAGCGGGATCAGTCTGGGGTCCGGCCTGGTGACGCGTCCGGTCATGATCATGCAGGCAGATGGTACGGTCCGCGCCTTAATACGGACGTCGAGTGGTGCTTCGAGCGGTACTGATCTTGGGGGAACCAAAGTTACGGCGCCACCGATAGATCCATCCCCGACAAGCGGTACGCGTCGTGTTTCCTGGCGTGTCCTGAACGCACAGTGAGATGTGCGGGATGATGGCACTAACCATCATCCCGTCAAGATTCTTGTATGAAAATGCCCGTCTTTATCCGACAAAAAACCGCTACCGAGCGATTAGCGATGTTGTTGTCGCTCTTCGTCCATGGTGGTCTGGCAGTGGGTTTCGTTTACGCAGTACATGGTAGTGTAGGCGGAGCGACCTATGCGTCAGAATCGTCAGCGATGATAGTAGACTTGCTTAGCGTACAGAAGGAAACAAGGTCAGCAGGCAAATCCATGCAGACAGATGTCAATGTCGATAAAACTGACATTGCTAACCATCGTATTAGCACAGCCGATGTCGTGGAGAAATCCGTGGCCTCAAAGGATCAGGCCGATCTTTTGCCGCAAGCACGCGGGTCAGCGGATGCGGCTGCTTCCTCTCTTTTTAATCTCATCGCATTACCCAAGCCATATTATTTTCAGCCCACTGAGCTGACTGAGCAGCCTGCAGTGGTGGTCGATATCTCTCCCGACTTGGACGCACTCTTTGCAAGTGGATTGGCGCAGATGGCAGTGTTGGATTTGTTTATCAATGAGATTGGTGATATTGACGATGTGCTCATCGAAAACTCTTCTTTGTCCGAGTCTGCGCAGCAACTGATCAAAGACGCTTTCTCTAAAACCAAATTCAATCCCGGCAAAGTGGCGGGGATGCCGGTGAAAAGCCAACTCAAAATTGAAGTCGTGCTGGAAGGTCGCTCAGTCGAAAACATTGCGAAGAAAGCTGAATAAGTGAGGGGCCGTGAATATTACAAAACAAAAAAGGGCGCAATCTGCGCCCTTCATTTCATCCGGCCGATTTGTTCGGCCTGCCTTTAGCTTAAGGCGTTACAGCATCTGACGCATCCGGCAATCGTTTGATCGCATCGTGTTGATGGTCTTGCTGTTTGGTTTTGTATTTGATCACTTGTCGATCGAGCTTGTCGATCAGTGTATCAATGGCAGCGTATAAATTATCTGCAATGCTTTCTGCATGCAGGTCCTTGCCTCTCACACGCAAGTTAATTTCTGCCCTTTGGCGTTTTTCCTTCTCGGGGAGATTGTCTACAGTCAGGATGACTGCAATATCGATAACGTGATCAAAATGTCGTTTGATGCGCTCCAATTTACCTTGTACATATTCGCGGATGGCGGGGGTCAATTCGAGGTGATGTCCACTGATTGTGAGATTCATACAGTGCTCCTATGAAGGTCACTGGAGGTTATGCGCGGTCTTGTGAAGTGACTACGCCGAACACAGCAACGTATAACTACAACAAAAACTACAAAGGACGATATCTACAACGACTTGCGCAGATTGACCGGTGGGATTTTCAGGGCTTCGCGATATTTTGCTACGGTCCGTCTCGCTACCACCATGCCTTGTTCTGCCAGCATGTCGGCAATCTTGCTATCAGAGAATGGAATTTTCGGGTCTTCAGCTCCTATCAATTGTTTGATCAGTGCCCGTATCGCTGTCGATGATGCTTCACCACCGGCTTCTGTTGCGACATGGCTGCCGAAAAAGTATTTCAATTCGAACATCCCGTGGGGAGTCAGCATGTACTTCTGGGTGGTTACACGTGAAATAGTGCTCTCGTGTAGTCCCAGTGTATCAGCTATTTCACGTAAAACAAGCGGTCTCATTGCGACTGCGCCGTGCGAAAAGAAGTTCCTCTGACGTTCGACAATTGCCTCGGCGACACGCAGTATGGTGTCAAAGCGTTGGCGCATATTTTTGATCAGCCATTTCGCTTCTTGCAACTGGGAACCAAGCGATGCCTCGCCCTTGCTTTGCTTCAAGATGTTGGCATACATGCTATTAACGCGCAGCCGTGGCATCACGTCGTGGTTCAGCATGACTTGCCAGCCGCTGCGGGTACGCTTGACGATGACGTCAGGTACTACATAGTCGGAAGCATCAGTTGCAAAAATGGAACCAGGATGTGGATTGCATTGCTTGATGATGGCTTGTGCTTCGCGCAAGTCTTCGTCGTCGCAATCCAGTGCCTTGCGTAATTTATTGAAATCGCGCTGCGCAAACAGCGGCAGATGGTTTTCCACGATGGCCAGTGCCATGCGGCGGGTCACCATTGCGACCTTGGGCATACGCCTGATTTGCAGTGCCAGGCACTCGGCAGCGTCACGCGCACCTACACCCGGTGGATCGAAGCTCTGCAGCATCTTGAGAGAGATCTGCAACTCTTCCAGTTCGATTTCCAGTTCTTCCGGCAAGCGTGCATGGATTTCTTCCAGCTCTTCTTCCAGATAGCCGTTGTCATTCAGTGCATCGATGATGAGTTCGAGCAGGGCGCGGTCGCGGTGTTCGCGTACGGTGACGCGCATTTGTTCCAGCAGATGTTCGCGTAGCGTGGTTTCATGCGCTTCCAGTTGCGGTCGGCCATCATCGTCTTCCGGCGCCTTGGAGGTGCGTGCGACGTCGTCGAAACTCCAATCGCTGTCGCCACTCGAGGCTTCCGGTAAATCGGGGCCTTCTGAGCCGCCTTCACTATCCGGCGTCTGGGCATTCGCTTCGACGCTGGCGCCCTCCGGTGCAGTACCGCTGGCACCCATCGCACCATCTGCCAGCAGGCGTACCGCGTGATCCAGCGGATCATCGGTACGTTCCAGCATCGGATTGTCGGCGAGTATTTGTTCCAGTTCCTGGTGCAATTCAAGAGTCGATAACTGCAGCAAACGGATGGACTGCTGCAGTTGTGGCGTAAGCGCCAGATGTTGGGAGACTCGTAGTTGCAGGGATTGCTTCATAGATGTTTTTTCTTCCGCTTACATGCGGAAGTGTTCACCTAAGTAGACGCGGCGTACCGATTCGTTGGCGATGATGTCATCCGGTCGTCCGCTGGCCAGGACCGCACCCTGGTTGATGATGTAAGCGCGATCACAGATGCCGAGTGTTTCGCGCACATTGTGATCGGTGATCAGGACGCCGATGCCGCGCTCTTTCAGGAAGCGCACAATGCGCTGGATTTCAATCACCGCGATAGGATCGACACCTGCAAATGGTTCGTCCAGCAGCACGAAGCGCGGATTGGTGGCCAGTGCACGGGCGATTTCCACACGGCGGCGTTCGCCACCGGACAAGGACATGGCTTGGTTCTCGCGCAGTTTTTCGATTTGCAGGTCGGCCAGCAGCGTATCCAGGCGCTGTTCGAGTAGCGCACCATTGAGTGGCTTGCCATCGACGCGCTGCAGTTCAAGGACGGCGCGGATATTGTCTTCTACACTCAGTTTGCGGAAGACCGATGCTTCCTGCGGCAGGTAAGACAAGCCCAGTTGTGCCCGCTTGTGGATAGGCTGGCGTGAGATGTCGACGCCATCCAGTTCGATGCGTCCGGCGTCGGACGGTACCAGACCCACGATCATGTAGAAGGAGGTCGTTTTGCCCGCGCCGTTAGGGCCGAGCAAACCGATGACTTCGCCGCTTTCGACTTGCAGCGCAACATCGCGTACTACCTGGCGCGCGCCGTAGCTTTTTTGTAATCCGTTGACGATCAACTTGCTGGACATCTTATTTTGCCTTTGTATCTGCGGCACGCGGTTGGATCACGGCCTTGATGCGGCCGCCGCCTTGTTTGCTGTCGCCGCTTGAGGTGTTGTGTACGGTAAAGAATTCAGCGCGTGTATCGTAGGAGATGAATTCACCTTCAACTTCATCGGTAGGCTTGCCGTTTTCCAGGCGACGCATGCGTGCCTTGGTGTACAACTTCATGATTTCAGCCTTGTCATCGTATTCAATGCGTTCGGCCTGACCTTCTATCCATTGGTCGGGGCCGCCATCACGTTTTTGCTTGAAGTTCGCCAGTGCATCGGACGAGCCGTACAGAGTGATGAACTGATAGCCTGCAGGATCCTGCTTGACCACCATTTTGTTGGCTTTCATCAGGATGGTGCCACGTGTTAACACGACATTGCCGGTGAAGGTGTTGATCTGCTTGAGGTCGTCGTATTCCATTTTATTGGCTTCGACATTGGTGGGCTTGGTCGCGTCCGCTTTTTCGGCGTAGGAGACCAAGGCAGTGCCCAGGCCGCAGAGAACCAGAAGTACGGAGAAGAAACGTTTCATGAAAGTTCTCTAAATGATTGCGTCAGATAAAAATCGTCTATGCGCTTAGCGCGGATGTGCTGCCTGGTACACCGCATGGACGTTGCTGGATAAATTGAATTCGCCGGTTGCATTGTTGGCGAACATACCGCTGCCGTTCAGTGTCGACAGGCCTACCTTGATGTCGACGTGTTTCGGCGTTTTCATGATCTCATCATCCGGCAATATCAGCAGGTATGAAGTCTTGAGTTGGAAGTGCTGTGAGCCCGCTGCAGGTGGTCGGTCTATCACGACGTTGTCATACATATGCACTTCGGTATTGTTGTTTTCAACCAGTGCGCGTTCGGAGCGACTCACCATAGGTTCACGGCCCTTGCTGAAGCTGTACATCACCGGCTTCTGGATTTGATAGGAATTATCCAGCGGGTAGTGCTTCATCTCGGTACCGGTCAGGTTGTAGCGTGGAACGCCATCCTTGCCCATGCGTACGAAATTGAATTTTTCTGCATAGAAGTCCGGATCGCTGCGCTGCTTGGTCGGCAAGGTTTCATCGGTCTGGCGGCGCATGACTTCGACCAGCCAGAAGCTGCCCAGTGCCAGCGCTGCGCTGAAGGCGATCAGCAAAACGATGCGGATCGTATTGGCAGGGCGCAGGGCTTTCATGCGAGATACGGCGCGAGCGCCGCCTCATAGTTGCCTTGCGCGCGCAAGATGAAATCACATAACTCACGCGCCGCACCACGGCCGCCGCTGGCTTGGGTGACGTAGTGCACACGCGTACGTACTTCCGGGTGGGCATTCGGTACGCTGGCGGCGAAGCCGACGCGCAATAAAATTGGTAAATCGATGACGTCATCGCCGACAAAGCCACAGGTATCGGCGGTGGTATTGGTTTGTGCCAGCAGTTGTTCAAACGCGCTGCGCTTGTCATGTATGCCCTGGAATACATGGTGTATGCCGAGGTCGGTGGCGCGACGTAATACGATAGGTGACTGACGCGCGCTGATGATGGCCGTCGAGACGCCGGATTGCTGCAATAACTTGATGCCGTGGCCGTCGAGTACATTGAAGGTTTTGCTGACTTCGCCTTCCGGGCCGAAGTGCAGGCTGCCGTCGGTCAGCACGCCGTCGACGTCAAAAATCATCAGTCGCACACGGGATGCGCGCTCGATGGCGACGGTATCGTTGGCTGCGCTCATCAGATTACTTTCGCGCGGGTCAGGTCGTGGATGTGCAATGCGCCGACCAGCTTGCCGTTGCTATCAGTAACCAGCAATTGGTTGATGCGGAAGGTTTCCATCATGTCGACCGCATCGACTGCCAGTTGATCCGGGTGCACGCTGCGTGGATGCGCATGCATGACTTCGGCGATCGACAATTTGGAGAAATCCTGTTGGGTTTCGATCAGGCGACGCAAGTCGCCATCGGTAAAGACGCCGATGGCATGACCGTTGGCATCGACCACAGCTGTCATGGCCATGCCTTTTTTGCTGCTTTCCAGTAGTGCCGCATATAGTGTTGCGTCTTTCGCTACAGTCGGTATCGCATCGCCGGTACGCATGACGTCGCGTACATGTGTCAACAAGCGACGACCCAAGGCGCCGCCCGGATGCGAGCGTGCAAAATCTTCTTCACCAAAGCCACGTGCGTCCAGCAGCGCGACCGCAAGCGCATCGCCGAGGGCGAGGGTAGCGGTGGTGCTGGCGGTCGGGGCCAGGTTAAGCGGACAGGCCTCCTTGTCGATATGGACGTTCAGATGAACGTCAGCCTGTACCGCCAGGTTGGACGCATCGTTGCCGGTGATGGTGATCAGGCGTGCGCCCATGCGCTTGATGGTGGGGATGATGCCCAGCAACTCGCCGGCTTCACCCGAATACGAAATGGCGATCAGGACATCGTCAGCCGTGATCATGCCGAGGTCGCCATGCGAGGCTTCGGCCGCGTGCACGAAAAAGGCGGGTGTGCCGGTCGAGGCCAGCGTCGACGCGATCTTGCGTGCGATATGGCCGGATTTGCCGATGCCGGAAACCACTACCCGGCCTTTGCAGTTCAGCAGTAGTGTGACTGCCTGGATGAACTGTCCGCTGGTCTCGTGGGTGATGCGTTCTTTCAGTGCGAGGATGGCGTCGGCTTCGATTTGCAGGGTGTCGCAAGCAAATTGCAAGGCGCGCGCAGTGCTTTGGGCATCAAAAGTTGCCGGTGGGTTGGGGGCATGGGATACACTCATGCTCGAAAGTATAAACGAATTCCTAAAGCAAAAAACCTGCCAGACGTAACAAAAATGTGGTTTGATAGTTCTGTTCCTATCAGTTACCAAACCAGCACCTTACTTCAGTCGCGGCCCCACTATGCTTTCCCCATTAGAACTCACGCTCCTCCTGCTAGCGGCTGCGGTATTGGGCGTGGTCGCCTTCCGCATGATGCATTTGCCGCCTATGCTGGGTTACCTGGTGGTTGGCATATTAATAGGGCCGCATACCCTGGGTTGGGCTGAGGACAACGCCACCACGCATGCGCTGGGCGAGTTTGGCGTGGTCTTCCTGATGTTTTCGATAGGGCTGGAGTTTTCCCTTTCCAGATTGCTTGCCATGCGGCGTACCGTATTCGGCCTCGGTATGGCGCAGGTGATGCTGACCATGGGCGCGACCATGGTGTTTGGCTGGCTGGTCGCACACCTGTCAACACGGCTGAGTGCGATCAGCTGGCAGGCAGCGCTGGCGATAGGTGGCGCGCTGGCGATGTCGTCTACCGCGATAGTTTCCAAGCTGTTGACAGAGCGGGTCGAGCTGGAAAGCCAGCATGGACGCCGCATTATCGGCATTTTGCTGTTCCAGGATCTGGCGGTCGTGCCTTTGCTGATCCTGATCCCGGCACTGGCTAATCCACGCGGCGACCTCGGCACTACGCTGTTGTGGGCGATGCTGAAAGCGGTCATCGTCCTGTTCCTCTTGTTGTTTATTGGCCATAAGCTCATCCGTAGCTGGTTCCGCATCGTCGTCAAACGGCGTTCGCAGGAATTGTTCATGCTGAATCTCTTGCTGATTACGCTGGGTGCGGCCTGGATTACCGAAATGGCGGGTTTGTCGCTGGCTTTGGGCGCCTTTGTCGCCGGTATGCTGATTTCCGAGACTGAATACAAGCATCAGGTGGAAGAAGACATTAAATCCTTCCGTGATGTGCTGCTGGGCTTGTTCTTTATCACCATAGGCATGTTGCTGAATGTGCGCCTGGTGATTGAGCACTGGTGGCTGGTCTTGCTGCTGCTAAGCGGCGTGGTGTTGCTGAAGTTTGGTTTGATTGCGCTTCTGGCAAGATTTTTCGGTGCGCCGGTAGGCGTGGCCTTGCGTACCGGTCTGGCGCTGGCGCAGGCCGGCGAGTTTGGTTTTGTCTTGCTGAATCAGGTCGGTGGCCTGAACCTGGTGGAGCCCCTGATCCTGCAACTGATACTGGCGTCCATGGTGCTGTCCATGCTGGCCGCGCCGCTCATCATCGCGAATGCCGATGCCATCGTGCTGAAATTGTCCGCCAATGAATGGATGGTGCAATCGCTGGCCTTGACGCAAATCGCTACGCGTACGATGGCGACTCAGCAACACGTGATTATCGCGGGCTTCGGGCGCAGCGGCCAAAGCCTGGCCAAGTTGCTGGAAGCCGAAGGCATTACTTATCAGGCGCTGGATCTGGATCCGGATCGGGTGAACGAGGCGCAGGCGGCGGGGGCGTTGGTGTCCTACGGTGATGCCGGGCGACGCGAAAGTCTGGTCGCGGTCGGTATCAATCGGGCGGCGGCGCTGGTGATTACGTATGCGAGTACGCCATCGGCTTTGAAGGTTTTGCATCATATGCATGATCTGGCGCCGAATTTGCCGGTCATTGTGCGCAGCCATGACGATAGCGACCTCGATAAATTACGCGCGGCCGGGGCGACGGAAGTGGTGCCGGAAGCGATGGAGGGCAGCCTGATGCTGGCTTCGCATGCGATGCTGACGCTGGGCGTGCCTTTGCGCCGCGTTGTGCATAGGGTGCAGGCAGCGCGCAGCGAGCGCTATGCGACCTTGCGTGGCTTCTTCCATGGCAGCAGCGACGTATCGGATGCTTCTGATAGTGTGCAGGTGCGTTTGCATTCGGTGCCCTTGGGTGAAAGCTGCAAAGCTGTGGGCAAAACGCTGGCGGAGGCAGGGCTTGAGGAGCTGGGCGTGGAAGTCACAGTAGTGAGGCGTGGCAAGGAGCGCCTGACGGTAACGCCAGAGATGACGCTGATGGCGGGCGATACTATCGTCTTGCGCGGTGGCCCTGAGGAACTTGCACGTGCCGAAACCCGTCTTCTGAAATCCTGATGCATGGCGTTTGTGGTTGACGGTATCCATACGAAGACGGAAAATTGCCAACCCGCAAGGAGTAAAGCCTGTAAGGCTGCTGCGGGCAGGTCTGTAGCCTCTTGCGACCGGTTTCCCTCAAAATTAAGTACTTTTCTTGTCTCCAGGTGGTGATTTGAGCATTTCCCCCGGCAGTTACACTGATGCGTCCCATGAATTGCCCGCGAGCGCGGGCGGTTCTGCCGCTGTTGCTTCTGCCACGTTATCGCCTTTGTATGTCGACCTCGACGGGACGCTGACTTATACCGATCTCTTGTTTGAGTCGGTCCTGCTGTTGATCAAGCGTAATCCTTTATATCTCTTCCTGTGTGTGCTGTGGCTGATGCAGGGGCGTGGCTACCTGAAAGCACAAATCGCCCGACGCATACGGCTGGATGTCGCACTGCTGCCGTACAACGAGGAACTCCTGGCTTATCTGCGCCAGCAGCATGTGGCTGGCCGTCGCCTGATTCTGGCGAGTGCATCCGATCGTCATCTGGTGCAGATGGTCGCCGATCACCTGGGTATCTTTTCTGCCGTCATGGGCAGCGATGTCGCCACCAATCTGAAGTCGGCAGCGAAACTGGCAGCGATAGAAAATGACGCCGGTGCTGCTGGCTTTGCTTATGCCGGTAACAGTTCGGCCGATATTGCCGTGTGGTCGCGTGCCGCTGAAGTGATCGTCGTCAATGCGGCACCTTCCATCGTGAAGCAAGCGCAACAGCTGAAAACGCCGACGCTCATCATTCCGCCGCGCCCGTTCAGGTTGCGTCTGGTGCTCAAGGCCTTGCGCCTGCACCAGTGGGCCAAGAACGCTTTGTTGTTTGTCCCTTTGCTGGCGGCGCATGAGTTGACCGCAGCACCCTGGTTGTCGACCTTGCTGGCTTTTGTTGCCTTCGGCATGTGTGCTTCAGCTACGTATGTCGTGAACGATCTGTTTGACCTCGCGTCGGATCGGGCGCATCCGCGCAAGCGGGCGCGTCCTTTTGCTGCGGCGACATTGACCATCCCGTTTGGGATTGCACTGATAGCGGTATTGCTACCGCTATCGCTGTGGCTGGCTGCAGTGATTTCACCGGTCTACCTCGGCCTGATGCTGTTGTATATCGTGGTGACCTTGCTGTATTCGGCGCGTCTGAAACAAGTTGCGATCGTCGATGTGCTGGTATTGGCTTCTTTATATACACACCGGATTCTGGCGGGCGGCGTGGTTAGCGACGTATTGATTTCCAACTGGTTGCTGGCGGTATCGCTTTTCATGTTCCTGAGTCTGGCGCTGGTCAAACGCTGCGCCGAACTCGAATTCATGAGTGGTGACGGTAACGTCGCATTGGCCGGGCGCGGTTATCGCACCAGCGATTTGTCGTATTTGATTTCGATGGGCATTGCCAGTGGTTTTGTCGCGGTGATGTTGCTGGCGCTGTATATAGACAGCCAGGTGGGCGGCGAGATGTATCCGCATGCAGAGTGGCTGTGGTTGATACTGCCGGTTGTACTATTCTGGATCATGCGTTTGTGGCTGAAGATTTCTCGCATGGAAATTCATGACGACCCACTCCTGTTTGCGATCACGGATCGCACCAGCTGGGTGGTGGCGATAGTAATTGGTGGCATTGCGGTAGCCGCTTCCTGGCCGGGGGCAGCATGAGTCAGGTAGCGGCTTTGGGCCTGGCTTTTTTTTGTGTCTGCCTGACGGCGCTGGCGCAGGTTTTGTTGAAGATGGGCATGTCTGCTCCTGCGATCCAGCAAGCGATGGCTGCCGATATGCGTTCCGTCTTTTGGCTGGCATTGAGCAGCCCCCTGATCTGGGGCGGCATGTTTTGTTTCGGTGCAAGTGCCGGTTTGTGGTTGCTGGTGCTGGGCAAGCTGGAAGTCAGCATGGCTTATCCATTGATCTCGCTGGGCGTGGTGCTGACCACCATGGCCGGGATTTTCATCCTGGGTGAGTCCGTCAGTATTTATAAGGTGCTGGGTGTGGCCTTGATCATTACAGGTGTCGTTATCCTGTCGGTAAAGAGTTAAGAATTAAGGAAGAGTAATGAATTTGAATTCGACGCGTTCGCTGTACGCTGGCGCAGACCCGGTACGCGCGCGACAGGTTTTCAAGTGGACGTTTGGTATTACGCTGCTGATCAAGTTGTGGCTGGCAGCGTATTTCCCTATGACCGGCGACGAAGCCTTCTTTTACCAATGGGGTGTATTCCCGGATTGGGGTTACTCCGATCATCCGCCTATGGTCGGCTGGTTGTTGTTTATCCTGAATAGTTTCTCCAGTCATCCGTTGTCGCTGCGTTTCTTTACCGTGCTGCTGTGGAGCATGATCGCGCTTGGCCTGGTTGACTTGTTGCGCCGTATTTCACCGTTCCAGGAAGGGGTTGCCTACTGGCTGGGAACCTTGTTCCTGGTACTGCCGTTTTCGCTGTTGCTGAATCTGGTGACGACCGATACGCCACTGATTTTCTTTATCTTCCTGTCGGGCTACTGCTTCATACGCGGCACTATGTCGGAGAAGATTCTGTGGTACGTCGGTGCTGGTATCTTCCTCGGCTGCGCACTGCTGTCGAAATACTTTGCCGGTTTGCTCGCCATCGCTTATTTCGTTTACCTGTGCCGCTCACGTCGTGGCTGGCTGAACCTGATCGTCATCGCTTTGTGCTCGGCACCGCTGTTCGCCATCACCATCGCTTTCAATGCAAATCATTGCTGGTCGAATGTGATGTTCAATATGATCAACCGTAATGAGAACACATCATTGTCGCTGTACACGGTTGGTGAATATGTGTTGATGATGATTTACCTGATCACACCATGGGTCTTCATCAAGCTGCTGCGTTCCGCCAATATGATGGCGCAGCGTGGCGCTATCGTCGTCCTGTTCCTGGTGCCGTTTGCCTTGTTCCTCTTGCTGTCGATGGAAAAGACCATCGGTTTGCACTGGGTGCTGGGCTTTATGCCTTTCCTGTTCTTGTTCATCGGAACCAGCAGCAGTGCTGAAGATTTGCGTAAGTACACCAAATGGACTGCCTGGTTCGCGGTGCCGCATTTCCTGTTCCTGGCGGCACTCATCCTGTTGCCGAGCACGATGTGGAAAGATTACGCATTGCATGACGACATCGTTTTCCACAAGGAAGCGAAGACCATAGTCGCCAATTTACGCAAGGATTTGCCACAAGGTGCAGCCATCATGGCGCGTGCTTATACGCCTGCAGCCTTGTTGTCTTACCACGCAGATGAATATTTGCCGACCTTCGGACAGGGTAAATTCCATGCGCGTCAGGATGATTTGCTGGTCGATTTCAAAACATACGCAGGCAAGACCATACGTATCTTTGATCGCCGCGCGATTAATCCGGCTGAGCTGGAACCTTACTTCGCGACAGTCACTGTGCATACCATGCAGGTCGATGGTATGACCTTCTGGTATGCAGACGGTACAGATTTCAAATACGATGTTTATCGTGAACGTATCCTGAAGACTGTGGCCGATATGTATTACCGGATTCCGTCATTCCTGCCGGTGTATGGTTGCGGCTTCCTGGAACGTTACGATATACCGCGGCCACATTAAAGTCTGAGCGGTGCCCGTAGTTGCTGAAGCAGTTTTCATTGGATACAAGGAAAGGCTGGCGACTATGAAGAAAAAGACCCTCGCTCTGCTGACCGCCACCGCATTACTGGGTGGCTTGATCGGATGTGCACCGCTGACGGTGATTAATGCGCTGACCAGCTCGCGCAGCTATGTCAAGACGGCTGATATTGCTTTTGGTACGGATGCGCGGCAACGACTCGATGTCTATGTGCCGCGTGACCTGCAGGGCTCGGCTGCAGTTGTCGTGTTTTTCTATGGTGGCAGCTGGAATAGCGGTAATCGCGCCGATTATGCGTTTGTCGGTGAAGCCCTGGCTGCACGCGGCATCATCGCGGTGGTGGCGGATTACCGTCTGTATCCGCAAGTACGTTATCCCGATTTCGTTGATGATGCAGCGCTGGCACTGGCCTGGACAGTGAAGGATATCCAGCGCTTTGGCGGTGATCCCAAGCGCCTGTTCGTGATGGGGCATAGTGCCGGTGCCTATAACGCGGCGATGGTGGCACTGGACCCGCGCTGGCTGGGCAAGCAGGGACTGACGCCGGCGATATTGCGCGGCTGGATAGGATTGGCCGGGCCGTACGACTTTATCCCGATCGAGAATCCGGATGTGAAGCCGGTTTTCTTCTTTCCCGATACGCCGCCGGAATCGCAGCCTATCAATCATGTTACGCGGGCCGCACCGCCCGCCCTGCTGATTGCCTCGCATGACGATAAAATCGTGAATCCGCTACGCAATACCGCTGGCCTGGCGAAGCAACTGCGCAGTTCCGGGGTGGAGGTGACGGAGCTGTATTTTGATCGTACCAGCCATGCCAGCCTGATCGCGACCATGTCATGGCCGCTGCGCGGTTTGGCGCCGGTACTGGATAATGTGGAGCGTTTCGTGAAGTCTGACGCTGCACGTGAAAATTATGCAAGTCAGCAAAAATAGAATTTGCAGTAAGCTAGGCATTATCTTGCCGGAATGGGCGTCATCCATTCCGGCATTTTTCATGTCGCTCAAGACGGTTGGTAAAAATGGAAATATTTGAACGCATACTCGGCATTATCCTGCCGGTCTTTATCATCATCGCACTCGGCTATGGCTATGCCCGGCTACGCGGTGAGTCCGTGCGTTCTGATATGACAGCAGTTAACCGGGTCAGCATGGACGTGCTGTGTCCGTTACTGGTGTTTACTGCACTCGCGGCCAAGGATTTCGACCTCGCGCACAATGGCACGCTGATCCTGGCGGGTGCGTTGATTTCACTGGGCTCGGGTTTGCTGGCATGGCCGGTGGCGCGTATGTTTGGTTACGATGTGCGCAGCTTCGTGCCGCCTATGATGTACAACAACTGCGGCAATATGGGTTTGCCGCTGGCGATGCTGGCCTTTGGTGCGTCGGCACTCGGTTCAGCGGTTGCCTTGTTCATGGCTTGCAACCTGGTCTATTTTTCCGTCGGTATCAAGATCATAGAAAGTGGCCGCAAGGGCCATGACGGTGTGCACGTCTCACCGTGGAAATTCCTCGCCAATCCGATGATGATTTCGATGATTATCGGGATGGCTTTCGCGATTGTGCACGTACCTTTGCCAGCACCGCTGTTCATGGCGATGAAGATGCTGGGTGATGCCTGTATTCCTTTGATGTTGTTTGCATTGGGTGTGCGCATGATGGATGTCAGCCTCAAGAGCTGGCATATCGGCCTGGTTGGTGCCGCAGTGTGTCCGATAGCGGGTCTGATCATTGCGTGGTTGCTGGATCATGTCTTCAGCCTTAATCCTGAACAACGTGGCCAGATGTTCCTGTTCGCTTCCTTGCCGCCGGCAGTGTTTTGCTTCATGGTGGCTGAGCAGTACAAACAGGAGCCGGACAAGGTGGCTTCCATCGTCCTGCTAGGTAATGTGGCGGCGCTGGTATTTGTACCTATAGGCTTGTGGATGGGCTTACCCAACTAAACTGGTGAGACGTAAAAAAGGGCGAACCGTGGTTCGCCCTTTTTGTTTGCAGCTGCTTGCTTAGGCGGCTGATTTCTTTTGCTTGAGCAGCGGCACCAGATACTTGCCGGTGAAGCTGGCCGGATTCTTGGCGAGGTCTTCCGGTGTACCCGTACCGATGACCTGGCCGCCGCCAGCGCCACCTTCCGGACCCATGTCGATCAGCCAGTCGGCGGTTTTGATCACATCCAGATTGTGTTCGATGATGACGACAGTATTGCCCTGGTCACGCAAGCGGTGGATTACCTTCAGCAGCAAATCGATATCGTGGAAGTGCAGACCTGTGGTCGGCTCATCCAGGATGTACAGCGTGCGACCGGTATCACGTTTCGACAATTCCAATGACAGTTTGACGCGTTGCGCTTCACCGCCGGAGAGAGTGGTCGCGCTTTGTCCCAGGCGGATGTAGCCGAGGCCGACATCCAGCAAGGTTTGCAGTTTGCGTGCAATGACTGGCACCGCTTTAAAGAAGTCATAGGCTTCTTCCACTGTCATGCCCAGCACTTCAGTGATGTTCTTGCCTTTGTACTGGATCTCCAGCGTTTCGCGGTTGTAGCGATTGCCGTGGCAGACGTCACAAGGAACGTAGACGTCCGGCAGGAAGTGCATTTCAACCTTGATGACGCCGTCGCCCTGGCAGGCTTCGCAGCGTCCGCCTTTGACGTTGAACGAGAAGCGTCCGGCCGAGTAGCCGCGTTCTTTCGAGGTCGGCACCGTGGCAAACAAATCGCGTATCGGTGTGAACAAGCCGGTGTAGGTTGCCGGATTGGAGCGCGGCGTGCGGCCGATCGGTGCCTGGTCGACCGAGATGACTTTGTCGAAATGCTCAAAGCCGCTGATCGAATCATGCGGAGCCGGTTCTGCCTGCGAGCCATACAAGTGGCGTGATGCCGCGTGGTACAGCGTGTCGTTGACCAGTGTCGACTTGCCCGAGCCGGACACTCCGGTGACGCAAGTCAGCAAGCCGACCGGCAATTCCAGCGTGACGTTTTTCAGGTTGTTGCCGGTGGCACCTGTAATCACGAATTGCTTCTTCGGATTCGGTGGCGTGCGTTTCTTCGGTACGGCAATCCCGAGCGTGCCGTTCAGATATTGCGCGGTCAGCGACTTCTTGTTCTTCAGGATTTCCTTCAGCGTACCTTCGGCGATCACTTCGCCGCCGTGTACGCCTGCACCTATGCCCATGTCGACCACATAGTCGGCGCAGCGGATCGCATCTTCATCATGCTCGACCACCAGCACACTATTGCCGATGTCGCGCAAGTGTTTGAGGGTTTCGATCAGTCTATCGTTGTCGCGCTGATGCAGGCCGATCGATGGTTCATCCAGTACATACATGACGCCGGTCAGGCCGGAGCCGATTTGCGACGCCAGTCGTATGCGCTGTGCTTCGCCACCGGACAAGGTATCCGCGCTGCGTTCCAGCGACAGGTAGTCGAGACCGACGTTGTTGAGGAATTGCAGGCGCGAGACGATTTCCTTGATGATGCGATCGGCGATTTCTTTCTTCGCACCAGTCAGCACCAGGCTTTCAAAGAATTCCAGCGTCTGGCGCAACGGGGTCGCAGCTACTTCAAAGATGGCGCGCTTTTGCTTGCCACTGCCAACCATGACGTTGCGTGCCTCGACGCGCAGACGTGCGCCTTCGCAGCTAGGGCATTGTTTTTCATTGATGAACTTGGCCAGTTCTTCCTTCACCGCCATCGAATCGGTTTCGCGATAACGACGTTGCAGGTTGTTCACTACGCCTTCAAACGTGTGTTCACGGATGACGGTACGGCCCTTTTCATTCACATAGGTGAATGGGATGTTTTGTTTGCCCGAGCCGAACAGCACCGCTTGCTGCGCGGCTTCCGGCAGCTTCTCGAATGGCACGTCGATGTCGAAGTCGTAGAACTCCGCCAGGTTGGACAGCATCTGGAAGTAAAACTGGTTGCGACGGTCCCAGCCCTTTACTGCGCCGCTGGCGAGTGAAAGGTTAGGGAAGGCGACGATACGTTTCGGATCAAAGAATTCGATATGACCGAGGCCGTCGCATTCCGGGCACGCACCCATAGGATTGTTGAACGAGAACAGGCGTGGCTCCAGTTCCTGCAACGAGTAGCCGCAGACCGGGCAGGCGAATTTATTCGAATACAGGTGTTCGATACCGGTATCCATTTCCAGCACCAGTGCGCGACCTTCGGCCAGGCGCAGTGCTGTTTCAAAGCTTTCAGCCAGGCGCTGCTTGATGTCGGCCTTGACCTTGATACGGTCGATTACGACATCGATGGTGTGCTTTTCCGCTTTCTTCAGTTTGGGCAAAGCGTCGACATCATAGATGTGCGCATTGTTGGTGCCGCTCTGTACGCGGAAGCGCACGAAGCCTTGCGCCTGCATTTGTTCAAACAGGTCTGCGTGTTCGCCTTTGCGATTGGCGACGACTGGCGCCATGATCATCAGCTTGGTATCTTCCGGCATCGCCAGTACGGCATCGACCATTTGCGACACCGATTGCGCGGCCAGCGGATTTTCCGGGTGGTCGGGGCAGTATGGCGTGCCGACGCGGGCATACAGCAGGCGCAGGTAATCGTGGATCTCGGTGACGGTGCCGACGGTGGAGCGCGGATTGTGCGAGGTCGCTTTTTGCTCGATCGAGATCGCAGGCGACAAACCTTCGATCAGGTCGACGTCCGGCTTTTCCATCAATTGCAAAAACTGGCGCGCGTAGGCCGACAGTGATTCGACGTAACGGCGCTGGCCTTCCGCATACAGCGTATCGAAGGCGAGCGACGACTTGCCGGAGCCGGACAGGCCGGTGATCACGATCAGCTTATTGCGCGGTAAATCCAGATTGATGTTCTTGAGGTTGTGCGTACGCGCACCTCGGATACGAATCTCGTCCATTCACTCTTTCAGCTAGGCTTTTCCGATGTTCGCGCGCCTTTTTGAGGTTCGCGAGCGGGTTAAAACGGGTCAACCTGCTACTATAGCGGGTTTTAAAGCTGCCCGTAAAACCTGTTCTTCCCTATTTCCAGTAATACATGTCCCTAGCATCTTCAAACCAGCCCGATACAGGCATGACCCGCACCGAAATCCGCGCCAGCACGTCGCTTGCGTCGATTTTTGCACTGCGTATGCTGGGCCTGTTCCTGATTCTGCCGGTGTTTGCAGTTCATGCAAAAACCTTGCCGGGCGGCGAAAGTGCTACTCTGGTCGGTTTGGCAATGGGGATATATGGTTTGACGCAATCTTTCGGCCAAATCCCGTTTGGTATTGCTTCAGACAAATATGGCCGCAAGCGCATTATCGTGATCGGACTGATCTTATTTGCGCTGGGTTCGTTTATCGCTGCCGCCGCCGACAATATTATCTGGGTGATCATAGGGCGCGCAGTGCAGGGCGCCGGCGCGATCTCCGCTGCAGTCACCGCATTTATTGCCGATTCGACCAGGGAAGAGCATCGCACCAAGGCAATGGCGATGGTGGGGGCTTCGATAGGGCTGACTTTCGCGGCCTCCCTGGTGTTGTCCCCGTTGCTATATAAATGGGTCGGGATGGGCGGTATTTTTGCGCTGACCGGGATTTTGTCGGTATTGGCAATCCTGGTCGTTATATATGTGGTGCCTGCCGCGCCTAGCCTGCCGCCAGCGCAGGTGTCGATAAGAGAGATATTGGCGCACGGTGAGCTGATGCGTCTGAATTTCGGCGTATTTGCATTGCATTTGACGCAAATGGCGATGTTTGTCGTGGTACCGTCAGCCTTGATCCGCTTTGTGCAATTGCCGCTGGCCGAGCACTGGAAGATTTACTTGCCAGTGGTCATTGCTTCTTTTGTACTCATGTTGCCGCCTATCTTCATTGGTGAAAAACGTGGCAAGTCGAAACAGGTATTTGTCGCTGCCATTGCTTTATTATTACTGGTCCAGGTCGGGATGTGGCTGGCCTTGTCGCAAACACAGTTGCATGCGGTCTGGCTGATAGCTTTGTTGCTGGCATTCTTTGTTGCTTTCAACATACTCGAAGCCAGCCAGCCGTCACTGGTGTCGCGTATCGCGCCACCGGGTAGCAAGGGTGCGGCGCTGGGCGTGTATAACACCTTGCAGGCATTGGGTCTGTTCTGTGGTGGTGCGCTGGGCGGATGGCTAACGCAGCATGTCGGTGGTGCATCTGTCTTTGTTCTGGGTTCTGCTTTGTGTGTCGTGTGGCTTATAATTGCCGCCAATATGAAAAACTTACCGCGTCGTAGCCAAGTTCAGGCTGCAGTCGTTTAATCGGAGAAATAGCAATGGCATCAGTTAATAAAGTCATCATCGTCGGCAACCTGGGACGCGATCCTGAAACACGTTACATGCCAAATGGCGAAGCCGTGACCAATGTTGCCGTCGCAACCACAGAAAGCTGGAAAGACAAAAACAGCGGTGACAAAAAAGAAATCACCGAATGGCACCGCATCACCTTCTATCGCAAGCTGGCTGAAATCGCTGGTCAATACCTGAAAAAAGGTTCGTCGGTATATATCGAAGGTCGTTTGCAAACACGCAAATGGACAGACAAGGATGGCGTAGAGCGTTACACCACCGAAATCATTGCAGACACCATGCAAATGCTGGGCGGTCGTCCAGGTGCAGGCGGTGGCAGCAGCGCTGGTATGGATGACGACTATGGCAGCAGCGCACCAGCGCCACGCCCAAGCTCGGGTGGTGGCGGCAACGCACGTCCGGCAGCGCGTCCAGCGGCAGCGTCGAACTTCAATGACATGGATGACGACATCCCGTTCTAAAAAGTAGTTTTGCGAGACGCATCTGAAAGGCCTAAAACCTCTGGTTTTAGGCCTTTATTTTTGCGCTGCTAATGTCCTATACATTTCTTCAAATCTTGCACCTATGCCATAGGTCATTCTTCTCCTAAAGTACGGACAGAAGCGTCACGCAAGTGAGCGCATTGTTATCCTTCTTACTTACTGGAGATTAGTCATGAGTGCCCTGCGTTTGTCATACTGGACCCTTTCCCCTGAAGCCTATCAAGGCTTTGCCGCGACCAAAAAGGCGGTGGAAAAAAGCAGCATAGGCAAGCAATTGATAGAGCTGGCCTGGTTGCGCATGTCGCAAATCAACGGCTGTGCTTTTTGCCTGGAAATGCATGCGAAGGCCTTGCGTGCCAGCGGTGTGCCGGATGCCAAGATCGATAGCCTGGCCGGATGGCGCGTCAGCGAACATTTCACTGCGCGCGAGTGCGCTGCACTGGCGTGGACCGAAGCGCTGACGCACGTCGACAAAACCCATGCGCCGGATGAGGACTTCGAACCGCTCAAGGAACACTTCAGTGATGTTGAGATAGCCGATCTGAGCTTTGCGATTGCCTTGATGAGCGCTTTCAATCGCCTGGCAATAGGTATGCGCCAGTAATTGCACCAAACAAAAAGCCCGGACATTAGCCGTCCGGGCTTTTTTAATTCAGATCAGCGCTGATGACTTAGACCAGATTGATGACGACATCGATATTGCCGCGCGTCGCTTTGGAATAAGGGCAGGTTTGATGTGCCGCTTCGACCAGCGTTTGCACGACTTCAGGTTCCAGTCCCGGTACGCTGACGTTGAGTCTGGCTTGCAGGAAGTAAGCACCGTCCGCGTTGCACAGATCGACTTCGGCATCGACTGCCAGATCGGCAGGCAGTTTGATTTTCATCTTGCCTGCCGCCAGACCCATGGCGCCGATAAAGCAGGCGGACCAGCCTGCAGCAAACAGTTGCTCCGGATTGGTGCCGGTGCCAGCGGAGCCGGGCGACGAGAGTTTGATGTCGAGACGGCCGTCATCGCTATGCGCTGCGCCGTCGCGGCCGCCGGAAGAAGTGTGGGTTTTGCCTGTGTACAGTACTTTGGTGATGCCGGTCATGGTAGTTCTCCTGTTTAAAGTGAGTAGTTTGCTGCTGTAAATTCAGTCGCGTATTTCAGTTACGTCGATTAACCTGCGTTGCTGAGCAGTGTCATCACTGCTGCTGAAAATTCCTGTGGTGCTTCCTGTGGCAAGTTGTGACCTGCACCCTTGATGATGCGATGCGTGCGCGGGCCGCTGAACTTGCTGGCATAAGCCTTGCCGTCGGTTGCTGGTACTACGCCATCCGAGTCGCCATCCATGGTGATGGTCGGCACCGCAATCACAGGTTGTGTGGCGAGACGTTTTTCCAGCTCGTCGTATTGTGGATCGCCTGCTGCCAGCGACAGCCGCCAGCGGTAGTTGTGGATCACGATGGCGACGTAGTCCGGATTGTCGAACGACGCAGCGGCACGATCGAAGGTGGCATCATCGAAGTGCCAGGTCGGCGAATTGGTTTTCCAGATGATGCGGGCGATGTCCTTGCGGTTGGCGGTCAAACCTGCGACACCGCGCTCGGTCGCGAAGTAGTACTGGTACCACCAGCCGACTTCAGCCTGCGCCGGTAGAGGCAGGGCATTGCGTGCGATGTTTTGTATCAGGTAGCCATTCACCGAGAGCAGGCCTATGCAACGTTCTGGCCACAGCGCGGCAATGATGCAGGCAGTGCGTGCGCCCCAGTCGTAGCCCGCCATGACGGCGCGATCTATCTTCAATGCGTCCATCAAGGCAATGATGTCCACTGCCACTGCCGACTGTTGCCCGGTGCGCTGGGTTGCGGCGTCGAGGAAGCGGGTGCTGCCGTGGCCGCGCAAATGCGGCACGATCACACGGCACCCTTGCTTTGCAAGTATCTCTGCGACGTCTATGTAGCTGTGGATGTCATATGGGTAGCCATGCAGCAGGAATACCACTGGACCTTGTGCCGGGCCTGTTTCGTAGTACGCGATGTTCAGTACGCCTGCGTCCACGTGCTTGAGTGGTGCCATGCTGGCCTTGCCGGATGCCGACAACGGATTGGCGTAGCTCAGGCCGGGCAGTGTCAGATTGGCTGCGGCGACGCCCAGTAAAGTGCCACCTAACAGTCGACGACGTTTGAGATTGATGTCCGGCATGGTGTAAGTCCTTTGCAAGTTGAGTGGAACGTGGCGCCAAGTGCTGATCGCTTGATGCCGCGCTTGGTATGACTAAACATTAAGCCGCGTGTGTATCTGACATGTGTCTCGAAACCGGGCTTTTGTATCTCTGTGTATCTGCAAAAAAGTGGATACAGATGGATACGAAGAGGTGCCGGGCAAAGTACGTTTGCCCGGCAAGCAGACTTATTGCGCGACGCGGACGGATTGCTGTGCAGCGGTTTCGATCAGTCTGGATACTTCAGCCGGATGGGACGTCATCACGACATGGGAAGCACCAGGGATCGCTATCGTCTTTTGCGAGTGTGCGCGCTGGGCCATATAGGCCAGTGCTGCTGCAGGGATGTTTTTGTCTGCCTTGCCATACACAAACCAGGACGGCAACGTTTTCCATGCCGGTTCACCCGAGGCTTCGGTAATCGCCGCTTCCGTTACCGGGCGTTGTGCCGCAGCCATCAGTCTGGCTTTGGCGGCAGGGACGTCGGCCGCGAATTGCTGGCGGAACTTGGCCTGGTCTATGTACAGATCCTTGCCACCATCCGCGAGAGGTACCGGCTGCGCCAGCGCCGAGCCTAATGTGCTGCCGGGGAATTTTGAGGATAAGCCGATCGCTGTTTCGCCAGCTTCTGGTGCGAAGGCCGCGACGTAGACCAGGCCTTTGACATTGTCATTGCCATTTGCTGCTTCAGAAATCACCGAGCCGCCATAGGAGTGACCGACCAGCAGTACTGGCCCCGGGATATTTTTAACGATGCCGGAAACGTAGTTCGCGTCATTTTTTACGCCACGCAAGGGATTGGCTGCGCCCACTACTTTGTAGCCATCGGCGAGCAAGCGACTGGTGACGCCATCCCAGCTGGACGCGTCAGCAAAAGCACCGTGTACCAGTACGATGGTCGGCTTGGCCGCATCCTGCGCATATGAAAAGGCAGGCAGTGAGACAGCGGCTACGCCCAGCGTCATGACGAAGGTGCTTTTTAGTACGTGTTGATAAATCTTGTTCATATTGTTTTCCTTTCAGTGTGGGTGAGTGCGTCGCTGTTTTAGTTCGGTTCGGCCAGGAGTGCGCGGATTTTGGCTTCGGTTTCCTGGTACTTGCCTTCACCGAAGTGGCTGTAGACGATCTGTCCTTTCTTGTTGATCAGGTAGACCGCAGGCCAGTACTGGTTGTTGTAGGCCGTCCATGTTGCGTAGCGGTTGTCTTGCGCGACCGGATACTTGATGTCGAAGCGCTGGATCGCTTTGCTGACATTCTCAGTCGAGCGCTCAAACGGATATTCCGGCGTATGCACACCGACCACGGTGAGGCCCTGGTCCTTGTACTTGTCGTACCAGTTCTTGACGTAAGGCAGCGTACGTATGCAGTTAATGCAGGTGTAGGTCCAGAAATCGACCAGCACGACTTTGCCGCGCAGCTTTTGCATGCTCAGTGGTTCGGAATTCAGCCATTTCTCTATACCGGTGAATTCCGGTGCCTGGGTTGGCGCACCGTATGGTGCGGCATGGGCGCTGGCGACATACAACGTGCTGGCGATCAAGATGGTTTTCAGTATCGATTTCATTTTTAAAATCCTTTCAGGTTGGGGAAAAGTTCAGCTAGCCACGCGTAGATCACTACGTCGTATTGGAGATAAATGGCGATGGCGGTGAGGATGATCAGCACGCCAAAAATTTTCTGCAGGCGCTCGGCGTACTTTGCTACTGCGCGTACCCGGGTCGTCATGAACTGGCCGCCGTATGCGATCACCAGCATCGGGATGCCTGCGCCGATTGCGTACAGCACCAGCAACGAAGCCGACCAGCCCAGGTTTTGTGCCTGTGTGACCAGGACCAGGATGGAGGCCAGCACCGGACCGGCGCATGGCGTCCAGATCGCGCCCAGCGACATGCCGAGTACAAAGCCGCCCAGGTTGCCGGAGCCGGCATTGCCGCTGCTGGCGCCTATCCGCTGCAGTGGTTCGTTGACGTGTGAAATCAACCAGTCATACGGCGCACGCCACAACATCGCCAGGCCGGCCAGCAGCAACATCACGATGCCGGCCAGGCGCAGGGTTTCATGTGCAACGGCCACGGTTTGCGAGACGCTGGCCAGCAACATGCCGAGTGCCGCGAAGGTGAGGACAAAGCCAGCCACGATGAAGAGCGGACGCAGTTTGCTGGCGCGTTTAATCGAAGTGCCCAGGATGATGGGCAATATCGGCAGCACGCACGGGGAGGCGATGGTGAGTACGCCGGCGAGCAGGGCAAAGGGTGCTTCGAGCAGATTGTTCATGGAACCGTCCTGTTGTTGGTATGACGGTATTTGAACGCCCGAGCGTATCTGGCATGTGTATGAAACTGGCCCGAGTGCAATGTTTTGTATCGCCTACTGTGGCAGATACATTGAGATACAAAAGGTCGGTGGAAGTCAGATATAAAGCAGGCATTGCCACTCAGGAGAAAATCAAATGTCTGCCCAGCACTACACAGGTTCCTGCCACTGCGGAACTGTTAAATTCGAAGTTCGTACAGAACTCACACCTGCTACACGTTGCAATTGCAGCCTGTGTCGCCGTCGCGGTGCGCTGATGTCACCTGCCTTCCATACGAGTGATCTGCGTATTGTTGAGGGAGAAACTGCGCTGTCGCTGTATCAATTCAATAGCCGCGTTGCGCGTCATTTCTTTTGCAAGGTGTGCGGTGTGTATCCGTTCCACCAGACGCGCAAGGATAAGGACGCCTGGCGCGTCAACCTTGGTTGTCTGGATGGCGTGGATAGCTATGCGCTGGAGCATACGCTGGCCGATGGTGCCAGCCTGTCGGTAGTGGAGGATGCATGATGGGCTATGCAAAGCGTTACTTTGCCATCATGGCTTTCCTTTTTGGCGGGCTGAGCGTGGAAGTCGTCAAGCCGATGAATTGTTCGCTGATGGTATCCAGTCAGCCACGTAATAAGCGCCTTAAGATAAGATGCAGCAATGGAAAATAATGACCACATTTTGATCGTCGACGACGATCGCGAAATCCGTGAGCTGCTCGCCACTTACCTGGAAAAAAATGGCATGCGTACCTCGCTGGCGGCGAATGGCCGGCAGATGCGCGCTGTGCTGGAGCAGGGCTCTGTCGACCTGATCGTGCTGGATCTGATGTTGCCGGGCGAAGACGGCCTGACGCTGTGCCGTGAATTGCGTGCCGGTAAATGGCGTACGGTGCCGGTACTGATGCTGACCGCCCGCAATGAAGAAACCGATCGCATCATCGGCCTGGAAATGGGCGCGGATGATTACCTGAGCAAGCCGTTTGCGGTGCGTGAATTGTTCGCGCGCATACGGTCGGTATTGCGTCGTGCGCGTATGCTGCCGACCAATCTGCAGGTGAGTGAGCCGACACAGTTCCTGGTCTTTGGTGACTGGAAGCTGGATACCACCGCACGCCATTTGCTGGACAAGGATGGCACCATGGTTGCCCTGAGTGGTGCCGAGTATCGCTTGCTGCGTGTATTCCTCGATCATCCGCAACGCGTGTTGACACGTGATCAGTTGCTGAACCTGACACAAGGGCGGGACGCCGATCCATTTGACCGTTCCATCGATTTGCTGATCAGTCGTTTGCGCCAGCGCTTGCAGGATGACGCGCGTGAGCCGCGCTATATCAAGACGCTGCGCAGCGAAGGTTATGTCTTCTCTGCTGCCGTGGAGAATCACGAGGGAGCACGATGAGCACAAGCGACAAGAACTGGTGGCCGCGTACCTTGTTTATGCGGCTGACGCTGATTCTGTTCGTCGGCCTGGTCGTCGCACATGCACTGTCGTTCTGGCTGATTATGCGCGAGCGTACCGAAGCGACGACCGGTTTGATGCTGGGTTACCTTCAGCAGGATGTCGCCAGTTCAGTGGCTTTGCTGGATCGCTTGCCGGCGGCAGAGCGCGCTGCGTGGTTGCCACGGCTGGAACGTCGGACCTATAGCTTTTCACTGGAACCGGGCATGGCCGGGCGGGCGCCGGATACCAAGTTGTCCAGCATGATCGCCGCCTCCTTCCTGGATGCGATCGGTAGCCATTACCGAGTGACTGCGCATGTCGTACCGGGGCAGAAGGATAGGGTACAGGCGCAACTTGAATTGAGCGATGGCATGCCTTTGACCATCGATATGCGGCCTGCCGGTTTGCCTATCTCGGGCTGGTTGCCGGTAGTGTTGCTGCTGCAATTGGTTTTGTTGGCAGGTGTTACATGGCTGGGGGTGCGTCTCGCGACGCGGCCGCTGGTACAACTGGCCAATGCGGCGGATACGCTGGGGCCTGATTTACGCGCATCTACCTTGCCCGAGGACGGGCCGCTGGAAGTGGCGCGTGCAGCCAAAGCTTTCAATGCGATGCAAGGGCGCATCAGCCACTATATGGCGGAGCGCATGCAGATCCTGGCAGCGATTTCGCATGACTTGCAGACACCGATCACGCGCATGCGCATGCGGGCAGACATGCTGGACGACAGCGAGCAACGCGAGAAGCTGAATCATGATTTGAAGGAAATGGAAGTGCTGGTCAAGGAAGGTGTTGCCTATGCACGCACCTTGCACGGTACGAGCGAGCCGCCAATTGCGGTTGATCCTGATGCATTGCTGGAGAGTCTGGGTTTCGACTACACCGATGCCGGACAAAAACTGGAATTGCATGGCAAGGTTGGGCATAGCATCGTCACCCGTCCCAACGCCTTGCGGCGCGTATTGATTAACCTGATCGACAATGCGCTGAAATTTTCGACGCAGGTCGATGTGCATGTGAGTGAGGGCAATGACGGACGCATCACCATCCAGGTGCTGGATAACGGGCCGGGCATACCGGAATCTGAACTGGAAGCAGTGTTCCAGCCTTTCTATCGGGTCGAAGCTTCACGCAATCGTGATACGGGCGGTACCGGCCTTGGCCTGGCGATCGCGCGACAACTGGCGCAAGCGATGAATGCCAGTCTGAGTCTGCACAATCGCGCCGATGGCGGCCTAGAGGCGCGCCTGGTGTTGTAATACCGTCTGTTTGGTGTGCCCTGTGTTTTGCGTAGAAGCGTAGAAATTGCCGTGCGCTTGATATATCATCTCTGCTAGATTTACGCAGATTGCTACGGGACCCTGCGGGTTCCGTTTTTCATTGCGACACGCTTGTTGCGGCAGAGCAAATATTTCCCTCGACTCTCCACTCGCTGTACGCCCAATCATCCTGGCTCTGCTCCAGGGTTTGCAATACCTCGTTTCCTGAATAGATTAACCAATGAATACGCCTTTTCTGAAAAATGCGTTGGTGCTGGGCTTGTTGTCTGCCATCGGTCCCTTCGCCATCGATATGTATTTACCGGCCTTGCCGTCTATAGGCCAGACCCTGGGCGTGTCTATGAGCGCCGTGCAGGCCAGCCTGATGGCGTTCTTTATCTCGCTCGGGATAGGGCAGATTATTTATGGCCCGATCTCGGATATGGTGGGACGCAAGCCGCCTTTGTACTTTGGCCTCGCGCTGTTTGCCGTATGCAGCGTTGGTTGTGCGATGGCACCGGATATCGAAACCCTGATCGTGCTGCGCTTCCTGCAAGGCCTGGGTGCCAGTGCCGGGATGGTGATCCCGCGTGCGGTGGTGCGTGACCTGCATACCGGCAATGATGCAGCGCGGCTGATGTCACTGTTAATGCTGGTGTTTAGCGTGTCGCCGATACTTGCGCCGCTGTCCGGTAGCTTGCTGATAGAGATATGGGGCTGGCGCAGTGTGTTCTGGGCGGTGACGGTAGCAGCAGTACTGGCGTTGATATTAATGGCGACCAGCCAGCCGGAAACACGCCCGCGTGAACAACGCGTGGATAGCAGCGTACGTAGCGCGCTGAATGGTTATCTGTTCTTGTTGCGGGATCCGCACTTCCATGGCCTGGTATTTATAGGTGCGTTTGGTATTTCCAGTTTCTTTGCTTACCTTGCGAACTCTTCATTCATCCTGATCGATCACTATGGACTGACGCCGCGCCAATACAGTATCGCTTTCGCGGCAAATGCAGCATCCTTCATCGGTGTCTCCCAATTTACCGGTCGCCTGAGCGCGCGTTTCGGCCTGGTGCCGGTGGTGAAGGTGGCGGTGGCTGCGTACGCATTAGTGATGGCAGGCCTGTTGGCAGTTAATCTGATGGGCATTGAACGTCTGGACGTGATGCTGGTCATGTTATTTATCGGTTTTGGTTTCCTCGGTCTGGTAATACCGACCACGACCGTGCTGGCACTGGAAGAGCACGGAACCATCGCCGGTACGGCTTCTGCCTTGATGGGAACTTTGCAGTTCGTGACCGGGGCAGCAGTGATGGCGGTCACCGGACTCTTTGTTGACGGTACGGCGCGACCTATGGTGGCAGGCATCGCGGTATGTGCATTGCTGGCCTGGTTCATATCGTGGCTGACCTTGCGTTCGGCAAGAATGCGCGGCGTACAAGGATAAATAAGGCGGCGACATGTATATGTATGTCGCCTGGGATAGGTAATAATTTTTGAAGTGAGAAATAGCGATGCATTTATTTTCCTTGCACCGTAATAAAACCCTGCGCAATGTGGCGCTCTCCGTGCTTGGCCTCTCTGCGGCCTGGAGCGTACAGGCGCAGACTGCAGCCAGTCCGTTCAGCGATTTGATTACAGAGCCAGGCGGTGCTGGCCTCGGTTTCGTAACGCGTTTCGAAAGCTCGCCATATGTCGGCGGCGGTACACGGCAGGATTTATTGCCGCTGTATCTGTATGAGGGCGAGCATGTATCGATGCAAGCCAATCGTATAGGCATCAAGTTCACGCCGAGTACCGAACAGCGTTTTGATGTCTACTTCAAACGACGGCTGGAAGGTTTTCCGGAAGCCGGCAAGGTTGCATCGCTGAATGGCATGGAAGTACGTAACACGGGTGTTGATCTGGGTTTCACCTACCGCTATGAGCAGCCGTGGGGGACCTTGTATGCGTCCATCCTGCATGATGTGAGCAATACCTCGAACGGTACCGAGCTGGCACTGGAGTATGCGTATGAGTGGCGCTCTGGCCGTTTGTCTTTGCGCCCCAGCCTGAACGTCTCCCTGCGCGATTCCAAACTCAATAATTACTACTATGGCGTACGTGCGAATGAAGCCGTTGCCGGGCGTCCTGCGTATGCGCCGGGCTCGGGCACGAATGTCTCGCTGAATCTGTACGGCACGTATGACTTGACGGATCGCTGGCGCTTGCTGGCGGGCGCGTCGGTGACTTCCTTCGATGGCTCGATACAGGACAGTCCTATCGTACGTCGCGGCCTGCAACCCTCAATCTTTGTCGGTGCTGCCTACGATTTCGGCAGCTATAAAAAGCTATGGTCGGATGAGCGGACACCAACCTATGTGCGCGTGCTGTATGGCCGAGCTGCGGATGACGGCTGTCATCTGGCGCGCATCCTGACCTTTAAATGTGCAGACCTCGATAAGGTGAACCCGACCAGCATCACTGGCGTACATATAGGTAAACCTTTCATAGAAAAGCTGAATGGCTGGCCGCTCGACTTCGTTGGTTATGCGGGTCTGGTGTATCACAACGATCGCAACCTGCAGGCCAACGGTATCCAGGCTGATTTGTTCATGAAGGCTTATTACTACGGCTTGCCATGGAATCACAAGGTCAAGACCCGACTGGGTTGGGGGCTGGGTGTTTCTTTCGCCAATCGTGTGCCGTACACCGAAGTCAGCAGCCAGGCGGCACGTGACCGGCCGACCTCGCGCTTGCTGAATTATCTCGACCCGACTATCGACGTCAGTCTCGGCGACATCATCGGTTCGCCGGGATTGAAAGAGACTTACATTGGCCTCGGCGTGTCACACCGTTCAGGAATTTTTGGCTCGTCCAGATTGCTGGGTGATGTGAACGGTGGTTCGAACTATATCTATACCTACCTGGAAATGAAGATCTAGGCAGGCGTCTCACACTCTTCCGCATCATCTCCTGAGGCTGCATAAGCAGCTTCAGGATTCTGCTCTTCGTCATGCTCCTCGCGTAGTTCGATACGCTCGCACCCCGCCATAGTTCCCTGCATCTGCTGCAGATTACTCGCCACACATTTTGTGCTTTGGGCGCGTATTGCCATGCTTCGTTGCTTGGCTCCGCCAACAAGTTGGATGACTGCGGCAACCTGGCGGCACACACCGCATTTTTGGCGTTAAAAGCCGGAAAAACAGAACATTTTGTTTCGGACGTTACGTAACAAGTAACACGTAACAATTGAATTTTCATGTCAAAAATGACAATGTCTTATTAATAATTATTCTCCCAAGTAATTGATTATTAAACGATTTTTTTTGAGGTTGAAAAATTGCTGAAAAGCGCAAAAAAACGGGATTTCCATTGGCATGCAATTTGCCACTTGGAAAGTACGGGGGCTCTTCAATTTAATTTTGAATTACAACGAGGGAGAACGAACATGAATACGAATCTGAAACTGAACAAAAGCATTACAAGCCTTGCAGTCTTGTCCGCAGTTCTTTTGATGGCAGGCTGTTCTTCGACTGGCAGCGGTTCTTCCGGTGCCAGCCTCGGCGGTGGTGGTGGCGGTGTGACCGCAACTGCAACGCCAACCGGCCAAATTGCAAACGGCGCAGGTAACATCGTGACGTCGACCGGTAATGCAGTATCTGATACTGGTACCGCAGTCGGCAACCTGAACCTGCCTATCGTACCGCAACAAACCCAATCCGATTTGGGTAACGTCGTTACCCAAGGTGGCGGCATCGTTTCGACACTGGGCAATGGCATCAGCAATGGCCTGGGTCAAATGGGTGTGATCGATAATCCAGTCGGTGTCACTGTCGGCAGCACAGGCGGCGTGGTTAACCAAACCGGTGTCACAGTACAAAGCGCTGGCACACTGGTCAGCAACCTCGGTACCGGTCAACTCGCCGCGTTGGCACCTGTCACCGCTCCAGTCGGCGGCCTGGTCACCAAAGTCGGTGAAACCGTTTCCAATGTTTCGGTTCCTTTGACCCAAGTGCTGACTACCGGACCAGTAGAGCAAGTAACCAAAACACTGAGCCATACCATCGTGCCATTGACCAGCCAAGTGACGACATTGACACAGTCGCTCGGTAAAACAACAGGCTTGGGTCAACCAGTCAGCAATTTGCTGATCGCTGTGGGCGGCACGGTGAGCAAAGTGGGCGGTACCGTGAAAACCAGTGGCTTGCCTGTCGTGAACAACCTGGGTAATCCAGTCATCACCACAGGTAACACTGTATCGATCGCAGGCATCCTGTTGCATGGTACAGGCGGCACATCAGGTGCATTCTCGCTGGGTAGCTTGCTGGGCGGAGTCGGCGGTGAAGGTGGCACGATCAATCTGTTGTCGCCAGTAGTCAGCATCGTTAATCCTATCCTTGGCGGTGGCCTGGGTGGTGTAGGTGGCGGCCTTGGTGGCGGCAATTTGTTAGCACCTGTAGTCAGCATCGTTGATCCTCTGCTGGGCGGTAGCCTTGGTGGCATCGGTGGCGGCGCAGACGTCGGTAATCTATTGGCACCCATCACAAACGTGGTGAACCCACTGCTCGGTGGTATCGGTGGCGGTAGCGGTGCAGGTGGTTTGCTGGCTCCAGTGACCAACATCGTCAATCCATTGCTGGGCGGTCTGGGTGGTGGTAGCGGTGCCGGCGGCTTGCTGGCTCCAGTAACCAACATCGTCAATCCATTGCTCGGCGGTGTAGCTGGCGGTAGCGGTGCAGGTGGCTTGCTGGCCCCAGTAACCAACATCGTTAATCCACTGCTGGGTGGTGTAGCTGGTGGTGCCGGTACAGGTAACGTATTGGCGCCAGTCACCAACATTGTTAACCCATTGCTCGGTGGTGTGGCTGGCGGTGCAGGTACAACTAACTTGCTGTCACCTGTCACCAATATCGTGAACCCTATCGTTGCCCCATTGGTTGGTGGTGCGGTAGGTGGCGCGACCGGTACAACAGGTACTACTAATGTGCTGGCACCAGTGACCAATACCGTGGCCACACTCGTGAATGGCTTGCTCGGTAAAAAATAAGAGCCTGCTTCTTCCCTCTGCAAATCCTGATCCTCGTGATCAGGATTTTGCACGTGGAGGCCAGTAAGAACAAAAGCGGTGTTTCAAGGGAATGTGTCTGACGTCGTAAACAGATATACAGCGAAGACGGAGTTGCCGGAATGCTTTAGTGAAGAGGATTTTATGCTTACACAGCGTGGCCTGCCCATACGGTATTGACGAGCGTAAATAATGTTTGTGCAAGTTGTGAGATGTTTTCCTTAAAGTATTGATTCGTAGAAATATTTTTTGTCGCTTTTTTCCAAAAATACCGCATTTATGGGATGTTCAGAGTAGCCGGACACGCTCATTCTTTAAAGCAACTTCAATTGGTTAACAATTGCAAATTCTGTGCGCACATTTTTATGTGTGGTGCTTGCCTAAAGTGTCAGACCGTCAGTAAGCACTTACAAGAATACACAGTTGTAAACCTTGGGTTTGACTCTTGCCATTTGGCAACTAAGCTGAATCAGGCGGTAGCTTAAGACGTAGTGATATCGAGATGTGTAGTACTGAAAGGACGCATGTGTCACGGCATGCTGACAAAGGGACTGTATGCAAAGATTCATCGAGAGATTGGTTGCGGTCTGTCTGACAAGCGCACTGGGTCAATTGGCCTTGATGCCGCATGCCAGCGCAGACACACGCAGCGCCGGCCAGGGCAATCCTCTCGATAACCTGCCCAAGCTCGAACCTAGTCCTGCGCCCGCCGTCACCGTAGACATCCAGCCACAAGCGCTGGATCCTGCCATGCAGCGTTTGCTGGCTAGTCGCATCGTACCTTCACGCTTCAAAATTTCCGGTGTCGAAAGCATACCGTTTGAACTCGTCGCTGCTGAATTCGCCCCACTGAGCAATCGCGAAGTGACCGTCGCCCAGCTGCTGCAAGCAGCAAACAAAGTGACGCAGATCTACCAGGCCAAAGGCTATCCGCTCTCTTTTGCCTTCGTGCCCGCGCAAACCTTCCAGGACAATATCGTCGAGATCAATGTGGTCGAGGGTTATGTCAGCACGGTCAAGATAGAAGGCAACCCAGGTGCGTCGGAAGAGCGCTTGCGGAACATTGCAGAGCAACTGAAAGAAGACCGCCCGCTGAGCCGCGATACCTTTGACCGTATCACGACCATCTTGAGTTTGCAGCCCGGCATGCGCATCAAGGCTACCGTGAAGCCGCCAGAGAATACCGATGGTGCGTCCGAGATGACGCTGGACGTCAGCCGTAAACCTGTGACTACCTCATTTGCATTGGATACCGCAACGTCGTCGCTGCGCGGCATCTTCAGCGTAACTGAGAACGGCCTGACGCCGCTTGGAGAACAAGTGACAGTGAGTGCGATTGCGCCACGCGGACCTTCGCGTGAAGAGTATGTCGGTGTGAACTACATACAGCCTATCCGCTATCAAGGGATGTTGTTGCAGGTCACGCTCTCTGACTACAAAGGTGAACCGGAAAATCAATCGCTGCCTGCGCAGCAACTGCAGTCACGTTATCAAACGAAAACACAGCGTGTCAGCGCGAGCCTGAGCTATCCATTGATATTGAAACCGACGCGTGCACTGACCTTGTCCGGCGGTATCTACGCCGTCAAAAATTCTTCGCGCTATTCGCTGAATGTGCCTGCGCCTGCACCGAGTATCGAATTCAGTTCGGACATCCGCGCGCTGAGCCTGGAACTGACATCGACCGAAGTCTCGGATCGCAGCAGCATGCAATGGTCACTGGGTGTCTACCAGGGGCTGGATAGCCTGGGTGCACGCCAGATCAACGGCAACATCGACCTAGACTTTTTGCGTGTCAAAGGCAGCTTCACGCGTACCAATACATTTGATGGCGGCTATGGCATCACAGTCAGCGGCATGGGCCAATACAGCAGCAACATCCTGCCCTTGTCGGAACAGGTCAGTTTTGGCGCCAAGCAATATGGCCTGGCTTATCCGGTCGGTGAAATCGCAGGTGACAAAGGCTGGGGCGTCTCGCTCGAATTCAATCGCGCTTTCCCATACGACGGTAACTACGTGAAACGCATCCAGCCGTATGTAATGGCAGATGCAGCCAAGGTCTACGTCAATGCAGGACGCTTGTCGCATAGCGAGATTGCATCGGTCGGCACCGGCGTGCGCTTTACCGACCAGCGCCACTATTCGCTCGATCTGTCGATCGCACAACCGGTAGGTGAGGTCCCGATTAACGCGAGCAAACGTGCACCGCGCTTGAACCTTGGATATTCGTATCAGCTGGACTAGAACAGGATAAGACTAAGGCCATCGTGCAGGAAAAGAGATGGCCAGATGGGGAGAACGGCGTTTCCTATTGATTGTAAGAGCTGTGTTAGAGAAAGGAGTCTGACATCGAAAACGAACAGAAGGCATCAGAAAAAATGGGCGACGGTTCGGTTGAACGCGTCGTTTAAAACGAAGTGACATCTATTTGATAGAGATACAGGAGCAGGAAATGAAAAGCCAAATTATCCGTTTTATGAAAGATGAAGAAGGTGCGACCGCGATTGAGTATGGACTGATCGCTGGTTTGATTGCTGTCGTCATCATCGCAGCCATTACTTCAATAGGTACAAATCTGGATGGCATCTTTGATGTGATCGTAACCAAACTGACAGCCGTTCCTAGGACCTGATAGCGCTTAATGTTGTTAGCGCTGTTGATAAAGAGCATGAGTCGATACCCCTAGCGCCATGTTGAATTGATGACTGTATTCACCGTTTTATTGTGTATTGCAGTTATTGCTTACGACTTCATGTTTCGTCGTGTGCCGAACGGCTTGCTCTTGCTGTTCTTGCTGGCACACATAGCGAGCGTGATAGTGAATGGGCATGGCATAGGCGGTATTGATGTATGGAATTCTGTCATCGGTGCCGTACTTGGATTGATGGTCTTTGTTCCCTTGTATGTATGGCGAGTAATGGGGGCAGGAGATGTCAAATTCCTGGTAGTCATCGGTGTGTTGCTGGGGTTTAAAGGATTGTTTGTTGTATGGCTGATAGGTAGTGTTTTGGCTGGAATGCATGCGCTCGTATTTCATCTTTATGGTGCATTGACAGGCCTCATCCCTTTAAGACTGAATCGCTTCATGCAGCAGGTGGCAGATGGCGAAATGTATAAACGGATGATGAATGCGCGCCAGGGAAGAAAGGGCATTCCCTACGCCGCCTATCTGGCTATTGCGTTTATTTACTCCGTGGGTAAGGCATGGGGGGGATGATGAAAAACGTAACTCCAGATCATGCAAAAGCAGGGCACCCATCTATACGCTTTGCTCATGACGTTGATAAGCAGCGTGGCGCTGCCGTCATTGAGTTTGCGTTTGTCTTCCCTATCTTTTTCGTCATCTTTTACGCCGTCATTACCTATGGTCTGATTTTTGTGGCGCAGCAGTCGATTACGCTGGCGGCTGCAGAAGGTGCGCGAGCAGCATTGCGCTATGCAAGTTCGGATACGGTACGCGAGACCAATGCGACGAATGCGGCAATTGGTACAGGGAGCTCGGCTTACTGGCTGACGCCACGCTTAACCGTAACGAATGCGCTTTCCACTTGTCCATACAGTAGCGCCGCAAACAACAACGCCGGAGTGCGTTGTTATCGCGTGACGGTTACATACGCAAACTACCGACAAAATCCGCTTGCTCCCATATTGCTCGGATCATTGCTGAAGGTATCCGTTCCGGAGAAGCTTGAAAGCACCGCGATTATTCAACTCGATTAATAAACCACCATAAAGAATTATGCGCTCATGAACAAACTAACAAAAATCATCGCTGTAGTTCTTGTCTTGCTGGCGCTGTGCCTGGCCGCACTTGCATGGTGGATGGGGCGACAACCACCTCCCCAGCCTATGGAAGTTAAGACGGTAGCTGCGCCTAAAGCGGCCGAGTATCCCGTGGTTGTCGCGGCCGAGAAACTGGAAAAAGGGAAGCAGATAACGGCAAGCAATGTGAAGCTGGTGGCGTTTCCCGTCACTGCAAACGGCACATACGCAAACGCGGCGGATGTCATAGGCAAGGTGCCTGCTGTTGATATCGCTGCTGACACCCTGGTGACGGAAGAACAACTGGTTCGTGGACTGGCCTTAAAACTGGCGGAAGGTGAGCGTGCGGTGGCGATACCAGTAGATGAAGTGGTTGGAGTGGGGAATCGTATCGCTGCGGGTGACTATGTGGATGTCTTCTTCACCCTGAAGAAAGGAAGTGACGCTGAATTCGGGCAATCTCGTTTAGTGGCGTCGCGCCGACTGGTATTGACCTACGGCGCTGCGACCGTCGGCGAAGCGCAGGCTAGTCCAAATGCGCTGGCAAACAGCCAGACCGCACAAACAGTACAAGCACGCACGGCCGTGCTGGCCACACCCATCGATCAGGTTAATCAGCTGTTGCTGGCAGCACAGAACGGTAAGTTGACCTTGGTACTCCGACACCCTGGCGATAACGGTATCGCGGATATGAATCTGTTTCCTGAGCCTAAGAATGTATTGAAGGAAAAGATTGGTTTATCGCAGGCAGACAAAGAGGAATTGAAAACGGGCGATAACCAGGCTTATGCTGGTATCGATTTCTCGAGTTGGGCGGGGACTGGAAATGTAACTCGTCCACATGCCGCAAACAGCGGCTCCGCGCCCAGGACACAAAGCAGATCGTCGAGCACTCTAGAGGTCATTAAAGGAACGCAGCGGGAAAACGTTAGCTTCTGAGCCGTAAAAAACTATCGATAATCTGACGCGGATGGCTGATAAATGAGAATACTTAATGCCTTAGTGATTGTTGCCGGATTACTGTCTTCTTCCGTATTGGCAGAGGACATGAATGTAACGGTGAGGGTACGCGAGCAGCTGCAGCTAAAGACGCCCGCGGATCTGGAGCGTATTGCTGTAGCCGATCCGGAGGTCGCTGATGTCCTGATCATCAAAGGATCAGGAAAGCGGCCGGGCAGCATCATGCTGCTGGGTAAAAAGCCGGGCAGTACCAGCGTAACTGCATGGCAGCGCAATGGTCCGACTAAAGTATGGCAAGTGCAGGTTCAGAGTGCCCTGCAAAGCACTTTGCCGGAAGAGGGAATGGATCTGCAGATTAGTGGCGACACCGCCAGCCTGCGTGGCCAGGCACCTTCCTTGTTGTCACATGCGAACGTAGCAACAGCCGGTGCGCAGGTGGTAGGTAGGGAAAAATTGCTGGATAGCTCTACGGTTGCCACCAGTGGCATGGTGCAGATAGATGTACAGATCGTTGAATTCAGTCGCAACGTGCTGAAGGAAGCAGGTTTTGACTTCCTGTTCAACCAGAATCGCGGCGCGACGTTTAGCTTCGGTCTGAATAATTTTTCTACCATCTTGTCTTCTACAGTGCAGACGCCGGTGTCCCAGGCATTCAACCTATTGGGAAGTTCGAGTGTAAATGCCCGTGTAAAGCTGATAGAGCAAAATGGTTTGGCGCGTGTACTTGCGCGACCTTCATTGACCGCTCTTTCTGGGCAGAGCGCCAGTTTTCTGGCCGGTGGTGAGTTGCCGGTTCCACAGTCAGGCGGACTCGGAACTACAACCGTTATCTATAAGTCATTCGGTATCGGTTTGACCGTCACACCTACCGTTTTGTCTGCAAATCGTATTGCGTTGAAAGTGGCTCCTGAGGCCAGCGATCTCGATTATGCGAATGCGATCGTGACCAACAATATGCTGATTCCCGCAATATCCACGCGTCGTACAGAAACGACGCTGGAGCTTGGTGACGGTGAAAGCTTTGTTATTGGCGGTCTGGTCTCACGTACGACTAAATCAAGTGTGAACAAGGTTCCGTTCCTTGGCGATCTACCGATACTTGGTCCCTTCTTTCGCAGCATGCAATACAGCCAGGATGAAAAGGAGCTGGTCATTATTGCGACACCGCATCTGGTGAAACCAATAGCGAAAGGCACACAGCTTCCGCTGCCTGGCGATGACAAGGAAAGACGAGATACTCCGGCGAATGCCTGGGGTAGTTATGTGATGGGCGTCGCAGGGCGCGACGATCTACCAGGATTTTCAAAGTAAATAGTGGAGAAGAAATCTTTGGAAAAGCTCATGGAACATAGTCAGCAGCGTGAAACGCAGCTGAATGACAGCAATCGCTTCGTCTTTTGCTCGTCTAACGGCGCGCACTTGCGCTGGCTGGCCCATGCTTTGAAAGAGTGGCATGTGGTGCAACAGGAACTGGCGCCGATAGCGTTGCTGACCGCACGCGTGGCTGAATGTAAGCCACGTCTGGTATTGCTCGATTTTTCGGGTAACTGCGGAGACAGCACGGCCAACTGCACGGCAGACATGATCGCATTGGCGCAAATGATGAAGACCAAATTACCGGACGTTCCGGTGGTCGCAGTTGGCACCATGGACTACCCGGAAGGTGCGGTCGCGGCCTTGCGTGCGGGTGTGCATCACTTTATAGATATGACGGCTCCGGTAGAGGAGGCGCACGATGTCATCTACAAACTGGTTGCTGCAGTTGCTGCTCCTGCTGTTGCAATTCAGGGAACATTGATCAGTTTGGTCGGAGCAAGACCTGGTGTAGGCACTACGACTTTGTCAGTACATCTGGCCGATCTGCTGCAACTGCGTAAGTCCGTTCAGCACAAGGATTACCAGATAGGTTTGCTGGATCTTGGTTTGCCCGCTGGGGATGGGCAGTTGTATCTGAATGTGGCGGGGACCTACAGTTTTATGGATACCTTGCGCAATCGCCATCGCCTGGACCGGACATTAATTCAGACTGCCCTGACCAATAGTCATAACGGAATCAAAGTCATTTCCCTGCCACGCGTACTCAAGGAGATGGCCGGAGTATCGCATGATGATGTGCTGTCATTGTTGACGCAATTGCGACTTTATTTTGATGTCCTAGTGTTGGACCTGGGCGGCCTCGCTGATACGGAACTGGTGGAGTGCATCGCGAACGCTTCGGATCAGGTGCTGTTTGTGACAGATCAAAGTGCCGGGGCTCTGGTTTCGCTCTCCGGCATGCTCAAGGAATTCAATAAACACGGCGGTGATGCAAGTCGCCGACAACTGGTCGTCAATCGCTATGACATTCGTTATGGCATGAGTGCGCAGCAGATTGCCGAACGTTTCACTCTACCGTTGGCAGCCGCGCTGCCGGAATGCACATTGCGCTTGATGAGTAGTGCCAATCAGGGAAAGTTACTACATGAAGTCGCCAAGCACGATCCATACGTGCGAGCGATACAGGATCTGGCAGAAAAATTATTAAATCCGCATGCCGAGAAACATGGCGGGAAGTTATCGAGTTGGGTACCAGGTTTTCTCAAGCCATAAATACAACGCATACAACGGCAGCGGCCGGGATAGAGGCAGAGTGAGATGAACGATCAAGTGGGATTGGCCAATGAGGACAGCGCCTTTGTAAATACGCAAAGGTTCCAGGACATCAAAACCGCCGCGTACGACAATTTGCTGACGCGGATAGAAGAGCTCGGTGCCGAGTTCGGACGCTGGTCGCGTGCAGCGATACAGCAATTCGTCAATCTGGACGTAGACGGTTTTGTGCGCTTGCGTCGGATCCCCTTGAATGAAAACGAAGTGCGGCTGATTGCCGATGCACTGACCAAGGAACTGGCGGGGCTAGGTCCGCTGGAAGATTTGCTGGCGGACCCTGACGTTGAAGATATCTTGATCAACGGCTACAACGATGTCTTTGTCTCACGGCATGGTGTGTTGCAACGAGAAACCTTGCGCTTCACCGACAACAATCATTTGCTGCGCATCGTACGGCGTATCCTGGCTCCGCTAGGACGGCGACTAGATGAGTCGAATCCTATGGTAGACGCACGTCTGCCTGACGGTGGACGTCTGAATGTTGTGATTGAACCGCTGGCGGTAGACGGACCTATGGTCTCGATACGGAAATTCCGTCGTGATCCCTTGAAGCCATCTGATCTGCGTCAACTCGGCACATTGAATGACGAATTATTTGTCCTGCTGGAAAACGCGGTAAAAGCTCGCTGCAACATCCTGATCTCCGGCGGCACCAGTTCGGGGAAAACCTCGCTGCTCAATGCACTTGCCTTCTTTTTGCCAGAGAACGAACGCGTGGTGACAGTTGAAGACACCGCCGAGCTATCACTTAACCATCCCCATGTTGTACGCCTGGAATCGCGCATAGGTAGCTTTGAAGGTACCGGTGTCGTGACCATACGCGACCTGATCCGGAACAGCTTGCGCATGCGGCCGGACCGCATCATCGTCGGCGAAGTTCGTGGCGCAGAAGTGCTGGAAATGTTGCAAGCGATGAATACCGGCCATGACGGCTCGATGGCGACCATCCATGCGAACACACCGCGCGAATGCTTGCATCGTATAGAGATGCTGGCCGGGTTTGCCGGATTCCAGGGTAGCGAATCCAGTTTGCGTCGTCAGATCGCTGGCGCGATTGACTTCATCGTGCAGATAGGGCGCTTGTCTAGTGGTCGCCGCCGCATCGTATCCATTACTGAAATTACCGGCGTGGGCGACAACATCATCACCACGCAGGAACTGTATCGCCACGAAAGCTTTAGTGGTCCCGACGGCGAAGAAAAAGATCGCTGGGTTTCGCTGGGTATACAGCCGCATTCACCAAAACTGAAAAAAATGCGGCCTATGACATCTAACGGCGACCATACACAAAAGAGAATCTGACCATGTCTGCGCTGACTTTATGGATGGTTGCTGCGGCGATTCTGTTACTCGCCGGCGGTATCCTGCTATGGCAAAACGCACAGCTGCATCAACAGCAAGACGCGACGTCGGCCTTTGTTGATCATCAGATACGCAATATGGAACAAATGCAGTCGGTTACGTTTGAAGAGGCCGACACAGAAGCAGTGCTCCAGCCCCGGGTGGAGTCGAATGCATGGCGGAAATTCTTGTTGCGCGCTGGCATAGTCGCTACTCCTCTTTTCTATGTGATTTTGATCGCGCCAGGAATTGCGCTGGTAGTGCTGGCGGCCTTGTTTGGCGGTGTCTTGTCGGCGCTAGGTACTGCATTTCTGTATGTGACTTTGTCTTACTTCCGTTTATGGTTAAAGGCGACACGCCGTCATCAAAAAATGGTGCGGCAATTACCGGCGTTTCTCGACACGATGGTCCGCTTGACCATCGTCGGTAATAGCCTGGAGTCGGCGTTCCAGGCGACAGTGCTCACTACGGATGCCCCTTTGCGTGAATTACTAGATCGTAGTAATCGCCTGGTGCAGGCAGGTATGGATCTGGAGCATGCGCTGCTGCAAAAGGCACGCGTCTTTCAAGTGAAGGAGCTCGAACTGATCGCTGCCGTCATCGGCGTGGCCTTACGTTTTGGCGGGCGCGCGGATACCGTTCTGGAGCGTATGGCTGCTTTTATGCGCGACCGGGAATATGCGCAGAACGAATTGGTAGCGTTATCGGCTGAGGTCAGATTGTCGGCGTGGATATTAGGCCTGTTGCCGATAGGGATGGGTGTCTTTATGGTGATCTTTAATAACCGGATGTTTGTCACCATGCTGGAAGATCCAATCGGAAAGAATCTTTTGATCTTTGCGGTCGTACTGGAAATGATCGGTGCCTATTGGTTGTATCGCCTGGCCAAGTCGGTGTGAGGAAAAAATGAGCCCACATGTCCTCAACGTCTTATCAATATCGTTGTTCGCCGCTGCGGCGCTGCTGGTAGGCGGCGTGTTGCTACGTCAAATATGGCAGTTTGTGCGTAGCGAAAAAATGCTGGATCAGCGTATTGATATTCAGGAACATCCAGGCCAGGAGAAGCAGACGGAAGGTCCCGTCCTGCGTCGCTGGATCGATGGCTTTCTGAAATATGCCGCGCACTGGGTTGATACCCCATTGGGCAAGCAACTGGTCGCAGAAGAGGATAGGACTTTGCTGGACCAGTGCGGCGTGAATGATAGCCGCGGCAAAACACTTTTCTTTGCGACGCGCGTCGTCCTTGGTGTCGGCCTTCCTGTGTTGGCGTGGGTGCTCTTTTCAGACAACGCAAAGACTACGTTGTTGATTGCGGTGTTTGCCGGTTTTGCGCTGGGCTACATGGGGCCAAAGTGGATTATGCAAATCAGGGCGCGGGAACGGCGGCAAAAAGCTGCCGAAGAATTGCCGCTGTTAATTGATCTCCTGCGTTTGTTGCAAGGCGTTGGCATGTCTATAGATCAAAGCCTGCATGTGGTGGAAAACGAATTTTCCAGTTCTTTGCCCATACTGGGAAAAGAATTGCAAATTGCGGCGCAACAGTATCTGAACGGACGTACTCGCGAGCAATCCTTACGCCGTTTCTCAAGCGTGTTTGAAAACGAAGACATGAGCGCAGTAGCACGTCTGATCGTTCAGGTCGATCGTTATGGCGGAGCAGTCCAGCAGCCCTTGCAGCAGTTCAGTGACCGCTTGCGTGAGCAACGCAAGCTGGATATGAAAGAAAAAGTCGGCAAGCTGACAGTCAAGATGACCGGCGTCATGGTTCTGGCACTACTACCTGCTTTACTAATTATTACGGGTGGCGCAGGTTTTCTGGCGATCATTCGCGCTTTGTCACAAATGGGAGGTGCCTCATGAAGAGTCTGAGATACGGTGGCACGATGGCCGCCTTGCTGCTTGTGCTGGTAGCGGGAGGTTGTTCCAGTTTCAACGCTTCTTCCAATGAATATGCGATGCGCAATGAGGAAGCCATGCAGCGTCAGCAACTGGAACTTGATAAACCTGCTTTGGACGGCGGTTTCAACCGGTGAATGCAACACACTAAAGGCTATGCAGATAGCGGGAGTGTGTCATGGTTCGCCGAACAAGGATCATCTATACCGATAGCCAAAAGGCTTTGATGTGGGATCGCTGGAAGAA
>NZ_JADOEL010000009.1 GCF_015645465.1 Herminiimonas contaminans
AAGCACTTGGTCAACAGCATCTCGTTTGAATGATTCGGGATAAGTACGTCTGGTCTTGGTCATAAACATAACTCCTGGGTGGCATTATCCACCTTAAGTTAGTGTCCACCTAGACCGGGACAGACCAGTCTTCCTAAAGTTTTTTACGCATACAAAGTTCATAATCCTGTATCAGGCAAATTGCTGCGAACTTTTTCAATCCGGATTTCCATTAGGGGCAGATCAGACTGGCATCGCTACTCATTAAGAGCCTGTTGCCAGCGATACTAAAGCTTGATCCAGATCAAGCTTGATGGCGTCCTTTTTTTTTATGATGAAGTGCAGGGAAATCTTTTGTCGCTAAGTCATACCTGAAGGAGCATCCTCATGAAAAACGTTGGGAATATTGATCGTGGTTTACGGATCGCTGTTGGTGTCGGATTGGTTTTGATGGCGCTAATGGGCTATGTTGGTTGGTGGGCATATATTGGTGTAATCCCGCTGTTGACGGGGATTGTCGGTTTCTGTCCCGCCTATAGCGTGTTTGCTTGCTCGACGTGTCCCAAAGAGGAAAAATAGAAATCTATTTTTCAAATACCGCGTAGCGGATATCAGTTAGGATCAATCCAGTAGATCACCGCATCCTTGCGCGAGGTAGCTGAAGCCTTGTGACTTGGATGTCCAATAATAATGGGCGCAACCGTCAACCATTCGATCGGCAGATTCAATAAGGCTTTGCCAGCGGCGGTGTTCAGATAATGCTGTGCTAAGCCAATCCAGCAGGAGCCTAGTCCGCTTCCATGCGCGGCCAACATCATATTTTGTGCAGCGAGTGCACAGTCTTCGTTGGCCCATTTTTCCATTTCTGCCGATGAAATTACAAGCAGCACCGGCGCGTGGTAAAAAAGATGAAAATCACGGTCTTCAAGCTGCTTGCGAAAGTGCGCGGCACCAGGATCATCAGAGATGCTCCTAAGCATGTATGCCTTTGCCTGGACGGACAACTCATCAAGCTTCTCTTTATCGCGCACCACCGTAAATGTCCATGGTTGATTGTTCACGGCACTGGGAGCGTGAATCGCCGCATCAATTAACTTGCGGATACTCTCCTTGTCCACGTTTTCAGTCGTGTATTCACGAACTGCGCGGCGGTTTTTAATTGCATCAAAAAGTTCCATGTCTTACTCCGGAGTGAATCAATGTCGCTGCGGGCTTGCCGCTGATACCGCCGCCTAACCTTTGCGAATTCATGTTCACTGTAATCTGCGCATCTATCATCAGATTGATATAGATCAAAATCCAGTGCGGGTGTCGGAGTAGCGTCAAATCTCCTAAATTTAATCAGGAGATGATAATGAGCTCGCTTGAGGTGATCGAGGTATTGGCGGAATCCGACAAGAGTTGGGAGGATGCGGCGCAAATAGCCGTGAAGACTGCGGCAAAAAATATTAACAACATCAAGTCAGTTTATATCAAGGAGATGGAGGCAAGCGTCGAAAAAAATAAGATCACCCTTTATCGCATTAACGCGAAGATCTCATTCCTAATCGATAAAGAAGTTTTGCAAAACATATCAATGTATTCCTCTTTGGAATAAGCTGTTTTCTTAAGGAGACGGATATGTTGAAACTATGGTTTCATTTTTGTTTTACCCTCGCTCTGGTGCAAATCCCTCTCGCCGGTGCGATGTCGGCGGAAGTTACGGTCGGGGCGATTAGGTATTTGTCGGGTGGTATTGGAGTGGATGAAGAAGTAGAGTTGAAATCCATGGCATCGTGCTATGTGTTGGAAATGGTATCTTTGATCAAGTCTGGGCCGGGCGATCAATACACTGCAGACTCCCGGGTTTGTATCAGGAATAAAGTAGGTAAGGCTGTGCTGGATGGGATTTCAGAAGGCCCGTTTTTGCTGGCTAACCTGCCTGACGGAAGTTATCAGGTCGTAGTAAGCGAGGATGGCAACAGCAAACCAGAGAGGGTCTTAATCAAGAAGGGAACGCATAGGCGTCTGGTGTTTGTATGACGTCAGTAGCAGATCGTTTTCGCAGATTATTTGTGGTATTTACTACTGCGGCTGGAGTTTGTTCTGGCATGTTACAAGTCGGTCATGCGCAGATCATGCCCGACGAACTCGCTCCAACTTTTTATAAACAGGTCAGGCCAGCACTCGCCCCGCCAATTGAAGAGCAATTACTGTATGCCGGTTTAGCGTATAAGTCTTTGCAGGGCAGTGGTTTGGTCAGCGGGTCAGAATACATAGTATTGGTTGACCGTAGTGCATCAGTGCAAGCGATTTTCATCTTTTGGCTGGAGCAAGGACAACCTACCATATTTATCGGCGCATCCCCCGTATCCACTGGTCGAGTTGGACAATTCGACCATTTCGAGACGCCCACAGGCGTATTTGAACACTCTGTCGACAATCCGGATTTCCGCGCCGAAGGCACCAAGAATGCGCTTGGCATTCGCGGCTATGGCGTGAAGGGCATGCGCGTTTTTGACTTTGGTTGGCAGCAGGCAACGCGCGGTTGGGGTGGCGGTGGTCTGGGCACAATGCGATTACAAATGCATGCGACAGATCCTGACTTACTGGAAGCCAAGCTTGGAACGCAGCAATCCAAAGGATGTATCCGCATCTCAGCCAGCTTAAATCATTGGCTCGATACCTTTGGAATTATTGAGGCAGATTATGCGGATGCAGTAAACAAAGGTATGCATCTTCCTGTAGCTATGCCAACGCCTAAAGTGTATGGTTCTGGCAGATTTTTGATCGTTATTGATTCAGGGCGTTCCACCCGCCCGGAGTGGGCGACGCCGCAATTTTCCCCTCGCAATATTTTAAATTCCAGCTCAAATCTGCTTTATTTCGATAACTTCCGCTAGGTATATTAACGGGGATTGATTTGCTCGCAGAATTGACCCTCTCCAACTGATCCACCTTCCACTGTCTGGCGAAGGCTGCAACCCGGTCATACGACCCTTCATATCCCAACGTGTTGATTTGTATCGAAAACTGACCCACTTGGTCGTAGAAATTGCATCCAAAACTTACCACTAAATGATAGGTCGCTGCTCTAGTTTTCCGTACTTAACATGGGCAGATAACGCGATGACCAAGCTGCAATCAAATCAGCAACATAGTCTGCATCCCTGCGTTGCGTCAGTAGATGGTCTGCATCATCCAGTGAAATAAAGCTCTTTGGATGTTTTGCTGCCGCAAAGATGTGTGCAGCATTTTCAACATACACCGTGTCGTCGCCCGGTGCATGCATTACTAACACTGGACGTTTCAAGGCTGTGATGTGCGAACGTAGATCGTTCTCGCGCAAGGCATCAATCAAATCCTTGTGAACAAAAAAAGGACGACCGGCCAAATGGACTTCAGCTTGGCCGTTCGCTTCGATTTCTTCTAAAGCAGCTGGATCAAACTGATGCAATACATTCTTTAGATCGTACGGTGCACCGATCGTGACTACCGCTCGAATATTCGGCATCATGCCTGCGGCCATCAATGAAGCGGCGCCTCCCAAGCTATGACCTATCAGTAAAGAAGGTTCCTTGCCAACTTTCGCCATTGCCTGACCTGCCGCAACTAGATCAGCCACATCTGCCGCAAAGGTTGAATCGCCGAATTTGCCTTGGCTCCCACCCAATCCAGCAAAGTCAAAACGTAATACACCGACCCCACGCGCAGCCAGAGCACGTGTCGTTCGAGTAGCAGCCAGACTGTCTTTTCCGCAAGTAAAGCAGTGCGCAAAAATCGCCCACGCACGCGGTGCTTCAGGTCCTTCTATACGGCCGGATAAACGATAGCCTTTAGGCCCGTCAAAATCAAATGCTTGCGACGCCATAGTTATCCCTCTATATTCAATTTCAACTAATTTAATAATACTCATGCTACGTTATTTTTTGTGATTAAGTAGTCGCTTAAGTCGACGCGCTAAAGCGGAATATAGGCGCCCGTCGTTTTCTTGAATCGTATCTACCAATCCCATATCTCGCACTTTATAATTCGACGCATTCAAGACGGAGACAACTGCTCCGGCTAAAAAAATCGATTCTAAAAATCAAAAAACATTCTAATTGCTTATAAAAATGAAGAATATCGAGGAGACGTAAAAGTGATTGACGTTAAAGCACACAATCCTGTTCAGATCGAATTGGACAAGGCGGCGAGACTCATTAATGCAATATTGAGACTTATGCACAAAGGTGCAATGCCACACGAGCAGGCTAGGAAGGAATTGAGCGTACTGCCGAAAGGAATCGCCAAAGCAGAAATAGCTTATTGTGTTCAACAAGCAATGAGAGCTGTTGATCTGAATGAACAGATTTCGCGTAATACAGATAAAGAAAAAGAAAAATTTCCTGCGTGGTGATTCTATTTGCTACAGGTTATAGATAGCTGCCGAACTGCCCATTTGATGAGCTAGTCTATTCCAGACTATTTACTCAATCTAACCGAACCGCTTAACTAATAAATAGAAGATGCTTATTCTAAATTCCGTATATCTGCCAACTCGTGCAGATGCAGATTTAACAATTTTTATGGCCAGAACTGGTCAGCTTCTCATCGAATGCTTTATTGGCTTGTCTCCTGAGAAGACCGCTCAAGATTTCCAAAACGATGTCCTTATGCCGGTGCGGCTTAGCGATAATCTTCTCATTGATAATCCATCCGAAATTTTTATGCAATTTCTGTCGGAATCAGATCTCGATGGTGATTTTGCAGCAAAAACCAAAGCGCCTTTGATTAATGCTACTGCTTATTTTTGCCGAGCATTGAAAGCGTACGATATTGGTCAATTATCGGCTACTTGGTCTTATTTAGTTGACGCTAATTATTGGTGTGGTTTTTCATCTTCATACAGAGGAATAGGGATTGCGAGAGATAAAACTATCGTAGAAACAGAGGAGAAAGTGTTGTGGGAGCATAGATCAAAAGGTGGGACTGGCAAAAAAATAAATAATTTACCTTATAAATTAGAAGCTGAGGATCTTGCGCGGACGATGAGATCAACATGGAAAAATCCCAGTCAAGCCACTCACATTGTTCTAGATAAATTGAATCAAGAATATGAAAAACGCGAGCAAAAATTTCCATTAAAGTTTCACTCAATCTATCTTCATTTTAAATCGCTTCACGATGCGGATAAATTGTTCAATATCCCCTCCCAAAAATAAATTTTTCTAGAAACACTAATTAGAATTTTAAGCTGCGAATGCGTTTAGACCTATTTGCAGCTTGTACGCCCCATCAAAAAGCTTGCGTGACTTGCTCATGTGACGCCCTTTCTAATTCATCTTGATTGTCATAGTGCTGCGTCGTTATCCAGTAGATATGGCGTTCTTCTTCATTCCCAATACTCTAATTTCAATTTTCTATCATGGAGATATTCTTGAATTTCTTAAAGAAATTCAAGAATATCTCCATTTTCATTTGTGCATGATTTTTCTAAACTTGTCTTGTCGTAACCAACTTCATTCAAGGAGAAATAAATGCATACAACTGCAAATTTTTTAAACAATGTAATTCGTATTAAGCAACTTAAGCAGAAGACTGGCTTGGGAAATAGCAGCGTCTATAACAAGCTGAATCCTAAGAGCAAATACCACGATCCCACGTTCCCGCAGTCGATTCAGCTAGGCGACAGCGCCGTGGGTTGGATTGAAGGCGAGGTAGATATTTGGCTTAGCAATCGCCCACGCGCCAAAGTCTAAGCACCAGACATCTATATCTTTAAAAAAGGAAAAAACATGAAAGCATCACATCAAGAAACCGTATCAGAAGATTTGGCGATACAACAATTCATTGATCAGCTGGACGCATTACAGCCTTGCGCGCAACAGCAGAATACAGCTCGTTTTCAGAAAATGTATCCAGCAATCGAGCGTGCATTGTCTCGCAAGGTCTCACAGAAAGAAGTTGTATCTCATTTAGAAAAGATGGACTTGAAATTGTCTATCGGCGGCTTTCGCGCACAGTTAAAGGCGGAGCAGGATCGTCGCAAAGAGTGTGGTGATGTTCTGCCGTGCAGTTTATGTGGCTCACTTTTGCCGCATAAAAGCCACACGGAGAAAGGTAGCAGCCTGGCGACCGCATTCAATAACAAAGATCTGCATAAGTAGAGAGTTGGGGTACGACACAGTTCAATCTGTGCGTACCCAACGACACAAATAACATGCAGCAATGTTGCATACAATCTTTACAAGGATACAAATGAAATCGAAAGCGAAACGTGATCTGACCACGACACTTACATCAGATCGTTCAGTGTCAAACCAAGACAAAGCCATGCTTTTAGCAGGCCAGGACAGTCAACACTCTTTACCTGTTGGTTCTGTGCATGCAAGCTGGCCAATGCCTGTTCAGCCAATCGCAGTACATAGCTTGATTGCGGCCGAGTCCAGTATGGCTAAATCACTTATGCACAAGCAACTCATCTACATGATTGAAAATTATATGGCGGAGGTCGAGCGTGAATAATTTTCTTGACCCGCCTATTTATCCCAGACGTCATTTCTGTGATGCTCAGGATTCTATCGAAGAGTTGATACGAAACATACAAGCGCCCGATGCTTTGATTGCCATGGAAGTTGGCAGTTGCATGAGCATCGTTACCCAACCGTTATATGACATTCGTCTGCCTACAGGTCAGGTTCGGCCTCTATCAATGAATTGGGCTGTCATAGCAGATTCAGGTGAGCGCAAATCGGCAGTGCATGCAATTGTAGCTAAGCCGATTTATGAATTTGATCAAAGAATGAAGGAGAAATACGACGTTCAAATCGAACATTACAAAGCGGAGCTGGATTTTTGGAAATCTGTTTTGTCTGGCCTCAAGCAGAAGCTGGTCAAGTTGACGCGTGAAGACGCATGCGTCAAAGATCTGAAAGAGCAGATGTCGGAACATGCGAAAGCAAAGCCTGCAAAGCCGAGACAGCGTCGCATCATGCGCAAACTGACAAATGAGCGTGCAATGATGGAGGCACTTGAGGGATGCGGCGAATCAATCGGGTTTGTTAGTGACGAAGGACAGGTCCTGGTGAAAGGCGGAGCGCTTGAACGAGTTGGTATTAATAATTCGTTGTGGGATGGCGCAGAGCTGGTTATGGACCGCAGTGATGGTGTTCAACTCCACGTCAAAGATCCGCGGATGAGTATTTCATTCATGATTCAACGATTAGTATTCAAGCAGTTTTTGGGGAAGCGTGGAGATGAGCTAAGAGGCTCAGGAAATTGGGCACGGTATCTGATTGGTGATCCTCGAACTACAAAAGGTACTCGTTTTATTTCTACAGTTAATCCACCGTATGTGCATTTGTCTAAATTTCAATTCAGAATGGGGGAATTACTGGAAGAGTACGAACGACGTATCGAGTTAGGCAAGATTGAACGAGACATTCTTGAATTTTCTGAAGACGCGATCAGACGCTGGATTGAGATGTCAAACGAAATCGAATACATGTTGCGGCCATCTCAATACCTGCATGATATTGATGATTTTGCTTCCAAGGTGCTGGAAATCACCAGCCGCTTGGCAGGTGTGATGCATGTGTTCTCTTCGCAGGAAGGCAAAATTTCCGTCGACACACTTCAACGTGCTTTCGATATAGTCGGATGGCACATTGATGAGTTCAAGCGACTTTTTTCGCCAGAATTGGCTGTTTCAGAAGTAGTTATCAACGCGATGAAAGTGGAGGACTACTTATATCGAAAAGTTTGGCAGGCTAATTACACGTATGTACTACAAAATTATGCGTTTAATTTCGGACCAATACGTACGAAAGCCAAGTTTCAGCCGGCTTTGGATTGTCTGGAGTCACTAGGACGTATTCAGATTGGAGTTGGTCCGAGAGGTGAGCGATACATCAATTTGCATCACGGTTACTTTCAGGCAAAGCAGTTTCCGGTGCTGGACAACTTTTGATAATTGCCAAACTGATCTGGCTTCGAAGAAGTGCTTTCGAGTGGATTGATTAAGTAAATAAAAAATGTTTTTAGATTTCCATGCGGTTTGTGCTGTTAACAGCACGAACCGCATATTTTTTTGTATGCCCTTAAATTATTATTCTTTTATTCTGCCCTTTCGTCGGTGCTGTACTGGACACTCGATTATCCGTCCGGATGATCCCCCCTCAAAGCATTCATCACTCGTTTGACTCCTGCTTCTAAGCGAATGCTTGCATCGCGCTACCTTGATTACGCTTGGAATCCAAGTGATCCTCTGTATGAGACAGCGTGTATCAGTCCTTCACCAACTATGTAAGACAGGCTGCTCTGATTTTGACCATGTTTTCCTTCTGCTCACCTGTCATTGCTTGAACGCGCGCAGGACCTAGATGACGTTCGGGACGTCTTGCAATGCCTTGATCTTTCAATGAGCGATGATCGACTCTGCTTGAATGCCCGTTTCTTTCGAGTACAGCATTCTGAAGACCTGCACTTATCTGCCTCGTTTTAATTATTTCCTCTCTAAGCTCGACCCGGCTCTTCCCGCCACTGTCTTTCTTGCATCCACCGTTTTCCGGGTGCTTTGTGTTATATCGCTTGAATAGTTCCTCTGGTTTGCGATCAATACCATCAGGCAAACGATCAGAAAACATCAAATGCAGGTGTACGTTGGTTGCTCCTTGAATCGAAGACGGCGATTTATGGATAGCGTATTCATAGGGTTTGTCGACAATGATTTTCTCAATGTATTCACCGACTAGAACTTGAGTTTGTTCCGGCGTCAATTCGGAAGGCAGCGCAATCTCATGTTCCCGATACACTGCACCGTTCGCACGTTCGTGTTTGTCTCCTGCTTTCCAAAATGCATGCGGGTCGTCGTTTGCCCATTTAGGCATGTTGCCGTGACCGGTTGCGACCAGGTCATCACGTTGATTGTATTTACCCTTTCTGCTTATGTAGGCGGCGTGATTTGCTGCAGTACCTTTCTTGCCACTCTTGATGCAGTGATGGAAGCTTGCCATTTGTATTTGTCCTCATGTCGACGTTAAAAAGCCAGCGAGTTGATTCGCTGGCTGCGTGTGAGATGAAGTAAATACAGGTTGTCTTTTTGATGAAATATGGAGAAAGGTTAAGTGCGCGTCCTTATAACACTCCTCTAGTAGATATTGTTTATTCAACGATCACTATCTCCATCATCAACTACCTGTATTACTGTCTCGCATAACATAGGTAGAGATGTATAAAATTGCTGGTTGTTAAATAACGAGATCTGGCTTTAAAAGAGCAGTCCATGCTCTGCAAACGAGAATGTACCTTCCTCTCCAATAATGAAATGATCTAGTACGCGTACGTCGATTGATTCCAGAAGTGATTTGAGGCGATTGGTTAGCTGTTTGTCTGCTTCACTGGGTTGCGTACTACCAGAAGGATGGTTATGCGCTAGGATCATTGATGCAGCATTCAGTGACATAGCTCGTTGAACGATCGCTCGCGGATATACGGATGTCTGGTGGATAGTGCCGAAAAACAGTTCTTCATAGGCAAGCACACGATGCTGTGTGTCCATGAACACAACCGCAAACACCTCCCTCATCTCATGGAGGAGTTGTAGGCGCAAATAGTCCATCACATCCTTTGGACTTGTTAGCTTAGGTCCGTGCTTGATTACGTGTTCATCTAAGATTTCAATCGCTCTGTGCACTATCCAGGTATCTACTGCTGTCAGGTCATGCAGGAATTCGCTCCAATGGCGGAGAGAATTGGTATCTTGTTTCTCTTCACATACGTTGATGGTGGTAGTCATATGACCTCCTGATAGAGGAGTGCGCCCGGCATGAAAGGAAGGCACTTCCTGATTGTGTTGAATATGAAGTTGCAAATAAAAAGACCGCCGAGGCGGTCTTGATTTAGTGGGAGAGTGATGCAGGTTTAAACACGCAGCATGTATTGCTCATTGATTGTCATGAGATTAAAACCTCTGCTGCAGTAAAACGATGCGGCTGCGGTGAATAAATCCAGTGCTGCCTCCTGCGATCTGCACCTTCCACCAGTCCGAGTTTTGCGGATGTGTCTGGAACGAATTACCACTCTCGACACGTCCTATGATTGCGCTCTGTCCATTAGCTTGAGCACGGACGTTTGTATAACCGTCAGGGTCATCAATGACCGCCTCAACAGAAAAGTCTTTTACTGGTTGCGTGCCAACTTGTTTGCCATTGTCCGCAAGTACACCGTTTGCAAATACGTATCGATGCGCTTGATTATTTTCTCCCTGCATAGTGACGACGATAGAGTCGCCACTGCGCTCTGCTTCATAGATGTCTGAGCATGTCCCGAATGTCGGATAGCTCTGCGCACCGCTGGCTTTAATCGATACGAAATTGAATAGAGCAGGACAAGCGGAGCCACCAAGGTTTTCAATAAGAACGAATTGCTCCTCTCCAATAAGAAAAGACTCTTTGATCGACAGTGAGGAGTTCGCCTGAATGACTGGCTTTGCCAAACGGCCATTGAGGATGAGTTGAGTATGTTGATTAGTCGTGAGATGGCCGTAACGCGTTTCCAATAAGTCGACACCTTCTTTGTCTACGTTAGCTAAGGTCGTTTCATCATGCACGTGCTCAGCCTGTACAACGTTTTCTACAGGCGTCTGTGGAATGGATAAATCAAGTCCTGCTACGATTTGATCTCTTGGTGATGGAAGCTTACGCCCCACATTGGTGAATTCCATCAGCAAACTAATCGCTACTGAAGCAACGAAGACGATGATGGCGGCGATCGACCATCTCCGCTGTGATTGATTGAATTCTTCGAGGCTGCTCCAGTTACCTGTTCTCCATGCTAACTCACGTCCCTTCAAGCCAAGCCAGATGCTAACGCCAATACCGACTACCGGAATGAGTGCGAGCAGCCCCCACCAAACCCGGAATCGAATACTCCAAATGACGTTCAATAAAAAACCTCCCCAGCACCAGCCTTGAACGCCGGCAGGGAGTGGCTCTGATACAGCCTTAGGGATAGTCGGTTTTGATGTTGAGATGAGCTTTACGGCTTGAGGTGCGCCGCACTCGGGGCAATGCGTTGCGCTATCGGGAATTTCTTTACTGCAGGCGTGGCAAGAAGTCATGGCCATTTGTTCCTTTATCTGAAAGGTACTTTTATTCTTTTATGGGGATAGCTGCGTAGCAGCCTGAGGATGTTGATGACGGACACAAGGAAATAAGTAATAGGCTTTCCTCGTATCCGCCAATGCCGCTTTATCTTCCGATGAATATTCCAAGGATCATCGTCAAGACGAACATGCCTATCCATGTCCAGAAGTAGGCAGGGCTTTGATTAAACGCTTTAGCGCGCTTCCACAGAAAGACAGGGACCAAGAAGAAATACTTTCCGAAGCTGGATGTATCGACGCCGTCTTGTTTCAACCGGGCGTCTTCTCCTGCAGATAGCCCAATGTTGAGTATTAGCGAGATGTACCAGTACTTACTAGTAGCTGTAGCGACCTGCATTTGAAACAGGCCCGACCAGCATTCCAGCCGATTCTCGGCCAGGAATAACTGCAGCTGATGCCCCCTTCAAACCAGCATTAGCTGTAAATGAACCTGCATTTATCCGCGCCAACCAGCATTCCATCGCCGCGAACCAGAATTATCTGCAACTGACCAGGATGTTCAACACGGCCTTGGTATCGGCCTCGATTTCAGCCAGCACGCCCAGCCAATGACCTATGACCCGCTTGACGCTCGATGCCGGCTGGGTGTCGCGCCAAACCGTCAGGATGCGCTGGTAGCCGACCAGATCGGCCCGCTGGACGCAATACGCGATCGTCATTTGGGTTGCCTCGATGTCGGTAAATGCTCCGGGGGTACTGCGGGCCTGCTCCTGTAGGCCAACCTGGGCGGCCGTGTCGCTCTGGATGCGCCGCAGATGCTCGATGATGAGCGGCAATCCGGTTGGATTCGGCCAGGCAAGGATTTCGATTTCCTCGGTCGTGCCGGTGCCGGTGGCGATCCTCAATACATCGTGGACGCCCGCTCCGATCAAGTCTGCCGTCGGGATGTTCGTATGCGTCCACGGAAACAGCTCCTGTTTCTGTGCCACCAGCATGCGCAGGTCCTGCTTGAATCCCTGTTCCAATCCCGGAGGTGGTGCGTCCCGATTGTCGGCCTCGACCATTTTCCAAATTCGCTCGATGTGGTCCTCCTGCTCAGCTTCAGGAAACAGACTGATATTCCAGGCAAGACAGCAGCTCATGGCAGCCTTCTTTCGCGCCTCCTGTTCTTCAACGAAGAGGACGTGCGGCAGCATGAAGGACGAAAAGCAGGATGCGACTGTAAATTGTTTGAATTTCATGAGCAGAATTAGATGGGCAGGCCAGCGGCAAGCATCCGGTCGCGCAGCTCCGCTGTGCGCGCCGGTTCCAGTTTGTTGTTGAACAGCGCGCGGATTTCCGCTGGCTTGGCGTCGAACTGTTCGACCATATCCTTCAGTCTGTACCCGTGGCGGGTCAGGGTCGGCTCCAGATCGTCAAGCTGGCGCGACAGCACAGTTTCCACCAGCGCGGCCGTGACAGGCTTCTCGCCGGTCTGGTAGCCCGCTTCCAGCGACAAGGTCAGGTGCAGTTGGACTTGCAGCGGCGTGCGCAGCTTGGTGGACAGGATATCGATTGCCTCGCTGTTCAGGATCGATTCTGGATCAGTGTTCGGAGCCGCGCTGGCGCCAAGCAGCCACAGGATGTACTCGCGCTGGCTGCCGGCGACGCCATCGAGCGTGAAGATATCGGTCCGGTAGCCGATTTCTTCCATGGTCGGGCGGCGCAGGTCGTTGCGCAGCTTCGGATGGCCGGCCAGGATCACCGACAACCGGCCGCCTGCGTCCTCGACCACTTCCATCAGACGTTTGAGGCCGATGAGGGTGTGTCCGTTCAAGTCGTGCGCCTCGTCGACGAACAGTGCCACCGGCCGCTTCCCCTTTTTGACGATTTCCTGCAATTCGCGCTCGCGCTTTTCGCTCTGCTTGGGAATTTGCACCTGTTTGTCCTGCGTAAGGTCGTAGAAGAGCGTGGAGATCAAGGTGGCCAACTTGATGCTGTGCTTTTCCACGGACAGCGACTTAGCGACGGCAACGCGGTTCTCGTCTTTCAAAATCTGCTGAAGGCGGCGCAACGTGACTGTTTTGCCGCTGCCGACAACACCGCACAAGGCGATCAGCCGCCCCTCAAGGGTGGCCCCTTTGATGTCCTTGATCAGCTGCTTGTGGTGGTCAGTTTCGTAGTAGCCGGCCTGGCTCAGTGGTTGCGTCAGCCCGTAGTACTGCATCACTTCAACTCGCATGGTCCTCTCCAGTCTTCTTGTTTCGGAAATAATCTCGTATGCGCGCAAGCACGACGCTGCGCGTCAGCGTCTCGCTCAGTACCTGGTCGATGACGGCGCGATCTGCTGGCGACAGCTTGGCCAGCGGCTTGGCCAGCTCGCCCGCTATCGCCAGCTTGGCGGCGATGACGTTTGCAAAATGGAATTCGTGCGCCTCGGCGTCGAAGGGCTGGATTGGTAATTCGCCTGGTAGATTCAGCGGGGCCAAGTGCAGGTCCTTGCCGGCCAGCGCCTCGATGGGCAGCTTGAGCTGGTCGGCCAGGGTGCGTATACGGTCGGCGCGCGCGTCGGCCGCGCCGCGCTTGAAGGCGCGATAGCGGTTCAATGGAATCGGCCCGGCGACCGGGTAGTACGGGCCGGTGCGCACGCTTTCGTACTCCACGTACAGTTCGTTGTCGAACAGCCCCCACAGCAGCAACACATATTCACCGGCCATGTCCAGCTCGACTTCGTAGCTGGTACCCTCCACCGACACGCGCGCGTCCACGCCAACGCGGCGCCGCTCCGGCTCGCGGGCAAAGCGACAGTACTGCTCCCAGGCGCACATCTGCCGGATGCCGCCGCTCGGGAAATTGGCAAGCCAGTCCTCGATGCGCGAATGCTGCTCGGAGCGATGATCCTGGCGAATGTAACGCATCAGATAGCGCAACAGCCATTCGTTGGCCTGTTGCTCGGTCTCCGGCTTGTGGAAGTGGTACAGCGTCTCGTGGGCTTCCTTCACTGTGCGAAACGGCCGCTCGACCTTTCCCTTGGAGCGCGCTGTAACCCGCTCGCCGTCTTTGCCGGCCGGGATGTGTGTCATCCACTCGATACCAAGCGCGTGCATCACATTCTGGAATACGCGACTCTTGGCGACAGGGCCGTTGTCCAGGTAGATCATCAACGGCCGCCCCTGGAACGGATATTCGGGGTCCGCCTTCGCTGCCATCGCGTTGAACAGGAAGCGCAGCGCCGATTCGGCATCTTCGCCATAGACGCAGCGGTACTCCTGATAGGCCACACCGCTACGATCGTCCACGACGCTGTACAGCATCAGCGTCGGCTCGCCCTTTCCCGGTTCGATCCAGTCCGGCTTGTCGATCCGTTTGAGGTCGGACGGCGACATGTCGAACTGCCAGCAGTCGTTGCTGTGCTCGGCCTGGAAGCGCACGGCTGGCGGCTGCCGGCGCAGGCGCGGCTGGTCGAGGTGCCAAAGTGTGAGGTACTGGTTGACCGTGCTGCGCGTCAGCACCCCTTGCGGTGCGCGCACAAGTCCCTGTACCGTCTCGACGCCATATTCCTCCAGCAGCTCGATGGAGCGCTTCGTGGACAGGTGGCGGCCCTGCTTGTTGGTCGTGCGTAGCTTGAGGGCAGCGACCAGCTCGCAGTAGCGCTCCAGTTCCGATTTCGGCAGGACGCGCGGCTTGCCGTGATCGGTGCGGTGGACTACGCGCGGCTTCAGAAAGTCCTTCAGGGCGCGATACACCGACGTGGTGGACATGCCGTACAGCTCGGACATGGCGCGCACTTGGGCGGCACGCTCCGGACTTTTGTGAGGCAGACGGTCGAGCCGCTGCCGCAATTGCAGCAGCGATTCGGCCGGGATCTGCTTACGCCACCCGGCAGCCATCGCTCTCAGCCTTGTCTAGGTAGTTGTAGAGCGTGGATTTGGAAATCCCCATCATCTTGCAGATTTCCTCAACAGTGTGGTTGCGCTCCCGGTGCAATTTCACGGCGAGCGCGAGCTTGACAGGATCAAGGCGCCTCGGCCGACCGCCCATGCGGCCGCGCGCGCGCGCCGCGACCAGTCCGGCCTGCGTCCGTTCGCGGATCAGGTTGCGCTCGAACTCGGCCAGTGCGCCGAACAGGTGAAAGACCAGCTTGCCGCCGCTCGACGTGGTGTCGATGTTTTCTTGCAGGCTGCGCAGCCCGACCTTGGCTGATTCGAGCCGCTCGACCAGCTCGATCAGGTTCTTGAGCGACCGGCCCAGCCGATCCAACCGCCAGATGACTACGGTGTCGCCGGCGCGTAGCATGCTCATTAAGGTAACCAGCCCGGTGCGGTCCGCTCTGGCTCCGCTCACCATGTCCTCGAAGACACGCTCGCAACCGACCGCCTGCAACGCATCGCGCTGCAAGTCCAAGTTCTGGTCGTCGGTCGATACACGGGCGTAGCCGATCAGCATGGCGACTTGTCCAATAAATCACGAAAATTCAGTATAGCTGGACTTTGAATATTGGAAAGGGATTGTGGATTGTCGCTGTGCTTGAGCAAGCTGCCGCTTGTCGGCCGCGCGCGGGAGTGCAACAAACCCTCGTTTATTGGAGGATACTGCCCCCTAGTGACCGTCTTGCATCAGCTTCTGAATGAAAAGCCACCAAGCCACTAATCATCGATCGGAGGATATGTGTTGGAATTTACCAAACTTCCAACCTTGTTCGCCGTAACGGGCCGAGATAGTCGCTCAGCGTCAACACTCAGCGTTCCTGAGCGCCTGCCGATTGATAATTGGCATACACTCTAGAGTGTGGTTGCGGACGCTCTTAGAAAACACCAGTCGAGTTCGCGAATTTTTGATACTAAAGAGGAAATGACATGAACAAATTTTTGACAATTTTGGCCGTCGCGCTTATTGGCGCGAGTGCCTCGGCTGTGGCCATGGACGACATGAAAATGGGAATGAAAATGGACATGAAAATGCTCGACGCCAATGGCGACGGCGCGATTTCGAAAGATGAGTTTATGAAGCACCACGAAATGATGTACGACAAGATGAAAAAAAATAAAAACGGGACAGTCGACTTAAAAGACATGTCGATGATGCCGTCTCACGATATGAACATGACGGGCAAGGGAAAATCGAAGGATGGCGCTAAGGCCATGGAAGGTATGGCCAAGTAACGGCTCTATTAGCTCAAGAGTGACAGAACTGTGGCCGGGTAAGCGTTCCTTGAGATTGCTTATCCGGCCATTTGTTTTTCGACTGCGATTCTGGCCATTTGATTTTCGACTATGATCGTTCTAAATTTCGACCTCGAAGATTAATAACCGCAGAGATGTAGCACGGCTAGCTTGTTCGAACCTGCTTAGAACCAGAGTCGCACGCCCGCGACGATCTGACGCTCGCTGCGTGCCGCGTTTTGCTGTCGCGCAAGGGTAGCGGTCTGCCCCAGTTTGCGTGCCCAGGTAATACCGATGTAAGGGGCGAACTCACGGCGGATTTCATATCGTAAACGTAGTCCCAAGCGTGCATCCGAAAAACCGGTGCCAATACCGCGCGCTAAGTCTGACTTGCCGTATGCATTGACTTCCACTTCCGGCGTGAGGATGGCGCGTTGGGTGATTCGCACCGTATATTCACCGCGGGCGCGGGCAGCCGTGCGTCCGGCAGCACCGACATAAACAGCTGCTTCAACGTTGAACCAATAGGGTGTAATCCCCTGCACACCCAGCACGGCCCACTGCCGACTGGGACCGCCGCCGAAATCATGCCGCACGCCCGTCTGCAGATCCCAGAACGCTGCAACTGCATGCGACCACAATACCTCTGCCCTGCCGCTAGACTGTCCCGCGGACCGTTCAGCCTCCGCCTTGAGCCACAGTTTGTTAAAGTCCGTCCCGATCCAGACTGATCCGTCCATATTCAAGCCACTGCTATCGAGCCCGTCGAACCCTTCCAAACGGTCCAACATAACCATCGAAAAGACCGCATTGTCGGACATCTCCATACCGTCCCCTGGAATTGCATATGTGCCATCCGGATTTCGCGGATATGGCCCGGTCTTTGCTGCATTCACCGGGTCCGCAATCGCAGCCGGAGGCATTCGCATTTTTCCGTGATCCATTGGCGGCATGGGCGGCATTGACTGCGCGAAGACCGCAAACGACGCCGATGCTGCGCACGCAAAAGTTAGGCGCCGAAGAGCACGTGCGGCCAGACCGCGCTCCGGAAGCATCGCCGCGTACGAACGAAATGAGTCGACTGTCTTCATGAAACCACCACCATGCGGAACATGCCCGCTTCCATGTGATAAAGAAGGTGGCAATGGAAGGCCCATTGCCCCGGTGCGTCGGCCGTAACCAGGAAACTAATTTTCTTGCTCGGCTGCACATTAACTGTATGTTTGCGTACTAGGAACTTGCCTTGCTCGTCCTCAATGTCGCTGAACATACCGTGCAAATGAATTGGATGGTTCATCATCGAATCGTTGATCAGGGTGATCCGCACGCGTTCCCCGTACCGAAAATGTACAGGGCCCACTTCGGAAAATTTTTTGCCATCAAACCCCCAGACGAAACGTTTCATGTTGCCGGTCAGGCGCATGACAATCTCGCGGCTTGGGGCTCGCTTGTCGAGCGGCCCGCCTACCGAGTGCAAATCAGAATACGTAAGTACCCTGCGTCCATTACCGCGCAGACGCGGACCAGGATCATTTAGCGCACTGGAGGGCGACATTGCACGGGAGTCCACGCTGGGTCCAGTGTCCATGACGGCCATACTCTTATCTCCTGCCATGTCCATACCCGGGCCGTTCTTCTTAGGCGCCATGTCCATGCCTCGTTTATCACTCTCCTTGGACATATTCATCTCGCCGGCATTTTTCCCAGATGACATATCCATTCCAGGCATTGAAGAGTGGCCGCTGTCAGGCATCGCCGCTTTGTTCGTCATTGAAGACATGTCGTGCGCTGCGTTCGGAGGCGAACCACTTTGCATCGGTTTCGTCGATGACATGTCCATACCTTGCATCGCACTGTGGTCTGGTGCGGGGAGCTGAGTTTTCGGTGGCGTGCCGCCCATGTCCATGTCGCCCATTCCCATGTCGACCATGGCGAGCCATGTCTTAGGATCCATCTCCGGGACCGGAGCAGCCATTCCTTTTCTTGGCGCCAGCGTGGCGCGCGTGTAACCTGTGCGGTCAATCGACTGCGCGAAAATTGTATAAGCATTCTCATCTGGAATATGGACGACCACGTCGTACGTTTCGGCGACTGAGATGCGGAACTCGTCGACTTCGACCGGCTCGACTTGTTGTCCATCTGCGGAAACGACGGTCATTTTCAAGCCGGGAATACGCACGTCAAAGATCGTCGTCGAAGAACCGTTAATTATGCGGAGACGCACCTTTTCTCCCGACTTTACAAGTGCGGTCCAGTTTGCGGCGGGTGGCGCACCGTTAGCGAGATAGGTGAACGTCGAACCCGATACATCGCCGAGGTCGGTCGGGTTCATCCGCATCTGGTTCCACATTTTTCGTTTCTCCAGCGCCTTGCCAAGACCCATCTGCGACACGTCGCGGAAGAACATCCCTGCAGTTGGCATCTGAAAATTAAAAAAGTCCGATTCCTGTTTCAGGCGGCGATACAAGAACTCCGGTTCGCTGTCAGTCCAGTCGCTTAAAAGCAATACATGATCGCGATCCGAACTGATCGGATCGGCATTGGCTGGATCGATTACGATCGCGCCGTACAGCCCAGTTTGCTCTTGGAATTTCGTATGGCTGTGATACCAGTAGGTACCATTTTGCTGCACCTTAAATCGATAAGTGAACGTTTCTCCGGGCGCAATTCCGGGAAAGCTAATGCCAGGCACCCCATCCATCTCAAATGGTAGTAAGAGGCCATGCCAGTGAATGGAGGTCGAAGTCTGTAACCGGTTAGTGACGCGAATTGTCACGACATCGCCTTCTCGCATCCGCAGGGTCGGCCCGGGGATCGTGCCATTGACCGATGTGGTTCGTCGCGTCGTCCCGGTAAAATTCATCGGCGTGTCCGAAATGACAAGATCAAATTCAGTCCCTCGCAGTACTTCAGATTGCATCGGGTGCGTCGCTGCCGATGCTGGCCCAGTACCGATAGCAAATGCCGTCGCCACACCTCCTACAGCAAGTCCTTGCACAAATCGGCGACGTGACCTCAGCAACATCCTCTGCTCTTCGACCTCAATGAATTTTCCCACATAACCTCCTTCAATTCGCTCAACAGCCTTCGCAAGCGCTAGGTTCCGAACTACACACTGCCGCGTACCCGTCTCACCTACAAGCCGAAACAGTCACTACAACACGTACTAGCCGCAAACTTGGCATCCTTGCCAAGCATACATCAGACAGCAATATTCCGTCGCGAAAAGGAACAATTCCGAACTTGATCGCCGCTCTCCAATTTAGCTGGCTAGCCCAAATCTTCCATAAGCGGGTGCCAACCAGGCGCGTATCATTCAGAAAGTAATGTATTCTTGACAGCGGAATACTTGCGCTTTATGGTTAGCATTTACAAGAGGTTCACATGACAGGTAGAAAGACAGAGATTCAACGACTGGAACGCTATGGCAACCCGGCAATTTTCTTTCATTGGGTTCTTGCGCTTCTAATCACCATTATGATCGCCTTAGGCTGGTACATGATGTCCGTCGAGGAAGAACCCGGGAGCGACTGGCTTTTCAAACTGCACATTTCGATTGGTATTACGGCAGCGGCATTGATCGCCATGCGGGTAATTTGGCGGCTCAAACATGCACCGACTGCATTACCGTCCTCGCTGCCAGTTTGGCAAGCGAGGGCTTCCCGCTACACACACAAACTGCTGTATTTGCTACTGATACTCATGCCTACGACCGGGTATCTCGGAGCCTCGTTCAGTGGTGATGCTGTGGAGTATTTTGGGGTGCCGACTCCCACGTGGGTGGCGAAAAGCGACTCGCTCAAGGAACAGTTTTTTACTATTCATTCTTGGATCGCCTGGGTTTTGGTCGCGGCAGTGGCGCTCCATGTCCTAGCAGCGCTTAAGCATTTGTGGGTCGACGAAGATGGCGTATTCCAACGCATGTGGCCCTACTAATGATACTAAGCCACTGCGCCGAATAGTGCGCCTACCCCTGCTGTTACCGCCATCGCCAAAGCGCTCCAGAACGTGACGCGAATGACGCCAGGCATGATCTGGGCACCTCCAGTACGCGCTGCCAATCCGCCAAGAATTGCCAGCGATAGCAGTGCGGTCAACGCGACAATCGGAATCAATAGCGCGGTAGGTGCGAGTACCGCAACCCCTAGTGGTAACGCGGCACCTACTGCGAAGCTGGCTGCCGAATAGATCGCTGCTTGCAGCGGCCTAGCAGTGGTAATTTCCGAAATGCCCAGTTCGTCCCTGGCATGGGCACCAATTGCGTCGTGCGCCATCAGTTGCTCAGCGACTCGCGCAGCAAGCGATTGCTCAAGTCCGCGTCGCACATAGATCGCCGTTAGTTCACGGTGTTCGCTATCGATGTCCGCCTCGAGCTCGGCATGCTCTTCAGCTAGAGCGGCCTTTTCAGTGTCGGCTTGCGAATACACCGACACGTATTCGCCCGTCGCCATTGACATCGCGCCGGCGACTAGACCGGCCACGCCGGTCAGCAGAATGCTTCCGTGCCCGGCGCTTGCCGAGGCGACTCCTAAAATAAGGCTCGCGGTAGACACGATTCCATCGTTTGCACCAAGCACTGCTGCGCGAAGCCAACCGATGGCTTCAATACGGTGCCGCTCATCATGTTGTCTTGGCATAGTTGCAGTATCGTCGAAATTAAGAAGATGTTTCTAGCTCGATGGCCCCAGGGTCTTTAATCTTATGCTATCTGGGCACTAAAAGCGACTAATCCCCAATGCCACCTCTAGCAGGGCGTTGAAAAAGGACTGCACTCCTTCGGATTTTGTCGCCCGAAATGCGTTTTTTTCGGGCTGGAAGCCGCATTCTGCCTAAAAACCGGTTTCTCGGCGCTTTCTAGACTGTTTTTTAGTACTTATCAGCACTTTCCGCCCACTCTGGACGGAGTTATCCCACCACCGCCGACAAGCGCCAGCCAAAGATGGTCGCCATGCGGGTCAGGTTGTAAGCTGCGAAGGTGAACGTGGTCTGCGCGCGCACCTTTGCCAGGCCGACGAAGCGCGCCTTGTGCCGGTCGCCAGTGTGGTGGTGGCGTCGACCACGAGGCCGTTACGGTTCTCCATCAGCGCGTGGCCCAGGTAGCACAGCCTGGACTTGTCGCCGTCGCCTTTTTTGTACAGCCGCGCGTCTGGATCGGTCGTCGATTGGTGTGTTTCATTGGAGCGTTTCTCTCCCTTGAAGTCGACTGTGGCGTTGCGCCCGTTGTCGCTCGGCGGCGGCCCGCTGCCATCCTTCTTGGTGAAGCTCTTGACCGAGGCCCCCGCTTCGATCATGGTGCCGTCGACGGTGAAATGTTCGTCCGAAATCAGGCTTTGCCATTCGGCTATGCGCAGCACCTGGGCAAAGAAGCGCTGCGTCATCGCCTCGCTGAACAAGCGCTCGCAGTTGGCACTGAAGGTCGAGTGGTTCCACACGGGCTCGTCGAGGTTCATGCCGACGAACCAGTGGTACAGCAGGTTGTATTCAATGTGCTGCACCAGTTGACGCTCGGAGCGGATCGAGAACAGCGTCTGGATCAAGCTGGCGCGCAGCAGGCGCTCAGGTGCGATGGAAGGACGCCCGCGTCGCGAATACAGTGTCTGGAAATCGTAGTTCATGTTGACCAAGATGGCGTCGACCAGCACCCGTAGCTTGCGCAGTGGATGCGCATCGGGGATGCGTTCCTCCAAAGTGCGGTAACTGTACAGCGAGTGCTGGGTGACGTCGGTCTTGCGCATGATGGCGGTCGAAGGTGGGGTTGATTAGACAACGTTTACCGGCTCGGGTCGGTTGACGGGCGCGGCGATTAAATCAACACCCTGCTAGACCAGTACTTTTTTACGAGCGGAGTATCCTACCGCCTAAACTGGACAGTGGCGTTCGGTAGCTGGTCCTCGGCTTTAACCACGATCAAATGCGTGAGCGCTAGCGACTGCGGTTAGTTGCAGCTAATGCTAGTTCGCGCGAATGAAATGCCGGTCTGCGCGGCTAAATGCAGGTTCATTTGCAGCTAATGCTGGTTTGAAGGGGCTGTCAGTTGCAGTTATTCCTGGCCGAGAGTCGGCTTGAATGCTGGCCGGGCCCCGTTTCAAATGCAGGTCACTACAAGTAGCCATCGCATGTGCGGCCTCATATTCGTTTTGTGCAAGTACGCCAGCCACCAAGCTTTCCAAAATCAAACCAATCAACGGTGCGAATGCGAGGATCCACACCACCGTATTGTTGACAGCTACCGTTGGTGAGGGTGCCTTGATGGATGGCGCACCACATTTTGGACAAGCAGGAGCACTCACGTGAATTTGATGAGAGCAGTGCTGGCAGTTTAGAAATGAACTCATTTTTTCCTTTATTTGGAAGTTAGTTAAATTGGGTATTCCCTAAGAGAACAAGAAGGCCGAGTGCTGCAAAAGTGACGGCGACAATCGATAAGGTTTTAAGAGGCTTGTGTTGCTGCAGGCTGATTGCGCCGAGGATTAGGCTGCCCACCCCTAAAATAACTACGCCCAAGATGGCGTCCTTGTTGTGCGCCCCCTCAACACCCACACTGCCTAGGAATGCTAGGCCAGCAAAAATTGCAGAGACGATGCCCATCCATCCCGATTCCTCTGCGCACTTAATGGCTACTGCTTGAACCGCACCGCATTGGGGGCAGGATGGGGCACTTTCGTGAAGTTCTTTACTGCATCCGCGGCAAAAGACCATGGGTATTTTTCCTATGAATAAAGGTTGGTGAGCAGGGTGTGGTGAAGTGTTGCTTATCTTGAGTGAGCTTATTTTAAACCAAATAAGATATAATTAAACCAATTGGTTGCGGTGTGGCATCTTTGCATGCGGCACAATATGCAAATGCCTACCATCGAAGAAAAAAGTGCTTTCACTAAACGTTTACGTTTAGCGTTGCGCCGTAGCCAAGAAGCTGTCGAAGGTGCGACCGAGCTCGCTATCCAATTTAGTCTGCGTTACGACGGGACAGCGATTTCTCCCCAAACAGCGCATAAATGGCTAAGTGGGCGCTCAGTACCAACCGAAGATAAGTTAGTCACGCTAGCGAATTGGTTAAATGTGGATAAGCATTGGCTGCACTACGGTCCGTCACCAGAAAAGTCGGAGTCGAGTTCAAAAGCTGCAGGAAAGAAGAGCAGTGTCCATGCTCCTTCTAAAGAAGCAGTTACTTTGGCTCAGAAAATTCAAGCACTGCCCCCTCATCAACGTTATTTGATCGAAGAATTGGTAACGCAATTCCAAGAATAAATGGTCGGCTTTAAATGAGGGCCGTCGTCTGCCATAGCGCTTTCGCTTTCAACGTTGCCCCTTGTCCGAACCAAGCCGAATCCAGCCGATGATCAACACTCTTGGCTCGCCGTTCGTGATCCACAAACGCGGTGACTGCATTCAAAAGTCCAAACGCCGTACCCTTTGCCGACGGTAATTCGGCTCCTCGTCCTTTTCCTTCATAGATGCTTTTGACCTGACGCATGGTGCGATCCATGTATTGCCGTCCGTTGTGATCGGTTGGTATAGAGAAGAGGGTGCGCAAGAAAGCATCTGCTTCCTGATCCTTTAGTTTGCGTTCTGCCAGCTTGGTCATGCGGTATCTGAAATTGTCCCAAGCAGAAAATGAAATGCCCAATTCCTTCTTGACCAGGTCCGGCTCGAACGTCGTACTGTGCGGCACCTTCACGACATCCTTGCCACCAGATAAGGCAATCGCCAGGGTGTTATTGCAAACTACTCTCACGCTAGTGAACTGCGCTGTTGTCGCAAGGCTTCCATCACAGGCTGTTGCCAGCAGCAGATACCCATTAATACGATCTTTGTCTTTGATTGAAAAAGATTGTCCGGTCTTGGCCAGTGCCCATAGTTTGCGTCCACCTTTCATGACGCCGGCAGTTTCCAATTCAAACCCAGAGCGTTCCGTCAGATCCCGATAGAACTCCAGGATCTCGTCAGGCTGCACGACCTGATATCGGTTCGAGACTACAGATAAAGCAGCTTTGGTGTCTGACCGATACAGCACTTTTTGATCGCTGAACAATTGGATCTTTTCTGGTGCACCTAACAAACCCGAGTTGAAACGCACCGGTGTTTCCATAATCTTGAAATCCAAGCCGGACTGGTTGGCCCAAGTATCTAGAGACTGGTTGGGAGTGAGTACCTTACCTAAGCCATGCCATGGGGTTTGGCCTGCATAAGCCATCGTTTCAATTTCGTGTGACATTGTGTTCCCAGCATAAAAAAGCTCATGCCATCGCAATCGACAGAGGTCAGCTGGATGGCATGGGCAGGTGTGAAAGAAAGAAGAAAAGGAGCTTGTTAAGCTGTTCGTAAATGACGCTTAACTTGTGACAGCAGATTTAGTGGGCGTTGAAGGTATGTCCGCAGTGATGACATTTATTGTTGAGCAGCAGAGTGTTGTCGATGATTTTTCCAACGGTAATGCCAGTGGCACAGCCTGCAGCAGCATTAGCTAATGCATCAAGTACAGCACCAGCGATACCGCCTAGGGCCGAGCCAACTGGGCCGCCAATCAATCCGATCGATGCACCAACGCGTGCTCCTCTTGCACTGCTAGCGATAGTGATACCGATGCCAGCAAGCGCGCCGATTGCACAACCGGCCTTGGTAGCAAAATTCCTGATCTCGATTTGATGTGAGCCACACTTTGGACAAGCTTCAAATGCGGAGTAGGGTGGAAAAGCCTCTATTGGCTCCTCGGGGTCGTGCGGGTAGAGCTGGGTGGTTTCCATGAGATTCCTTCATTGTGTTGAATGAACGCACTACAGCGAAACAATGGCTGTAGCTCATGGTGGTTATATGTGGATGAGATTTTTTAGAAAAGAATATATGTACGAATTGCCTTCTTACTTTTTCATAATGCATGTCTATGATTTTTTTTTGAATCCATCAAACCATAAATAGAAAACGGCGATTGCGTATAGCAAATCAAAAAAACACTTTTGATTGATCAGGATTTAGCACTATTTAACAAAATATCCCATGAATATGGGAGGCAAGGCTGATTCATAAGTGTTTCCATTGTTGGTTGGGTAATGGAAGCAATAAGCTGTTTAGATAGCGTTTACAAGAGAGTTAAGTAGTGGCCAAGAAAAAGAAACCATCAGTCTTTAGTTGGATAGTTGGAGTACTTGTTGTCCTTTGGATTATTGGAAAAACTGAAAATGTTTGGCTGGTACTTTTCTTGGTCGGAGTAATTTATATCGTCTACAAAGCATATAAAAAGAATGCTTCTTCTAGCCAACAGGATGATCAAAGAATTCAAAGACCATCTGAATCTCTAAATCCGAGAGCTCACAAAGTGGTAAACGATACGGATGAACCTTTTCTGGTGCAGGTCAGTAGTAATGGAGCGCGCGCTTACGCAGTTCCGCCATCGCCAAATCAAGTCAGTGACGGGAAATGGATTCCCAAGGGGCAAACAGTCGAGGTTGGGCGGTTTTCCATTGCAGGCGGGATGATATATGTTGGTAACAAGTTACCTACTTATTACGGTCAACAAGATCCTGCATTGATAGACTCAAGAAAACCAATTGCGAAAGCTGGAAATTTTACTGAAGACTTAACGGGCTACTGGCCTTCTTATTCCGACATATCAAACCAGGCAAGACATGCCTACCTGCAGTGGTTGTCCGAAGGACGTACGCATCCAGAAGCAGGCATTGGATATGTCTTCTTGTTTTTCTGTGGTTTAGAGAGGCGAGCGTTGATTGATCTAAAGGGAAGCCTTAATTCGTCTGATGAAATAAAAGAAATAATTGATGAGTGCAGACGGCTTCTCGCTATTTATGGGGAAAAATCACATTCATTCTCAGGATATTGCGGCAGGTTCATAGAGTATCTCGAGTTGATGAACATACCTGAACGGAGTTATGACAATCCAGTACCAGAATTAGGACCATCTTCAGAACTGTCGTATCACTTACGCATTGCAATCGGTCAGGCCATGTTGGACAAATCGCCCATTCCAGCCCATGTGGCATTGGCATGGACAGAGCAAGACCCAGCTGTGATGCGACGCACTGCGGTTACTAGATGTAAAGCCGAGTTTCGTCGATTGTTTGAGATCAAATACAAGCAGCAGTTTGATGGAGGAATGAAGCTCACTCTGAATCTAACGAAATTAAAATTGGTATATAGACCAGCATCTGCAGGGTTTCGCGGTGGACCAGAGATTGTCTTGGATTTTGGTGACATTCCAGATGTTACCGCTCTTACCAAGCCCATTAAACTGTTGCAAATCGTTGTCGACGCTTGTACCGAAGAGCTTGATGCCTATAGCCGTTTTGTCGGTAGAAACCCAGGTCAGGAGTTGGCACTTGAAGGCTTATTACTACTGCCCGTTGATATGTGGCCGCAACCTGCACAAGACTCACTGGATCAATTGATCATGAGAGCTTCGCAAGGTATGGCGCTTATGTCCATGCGGGAGCTTGCGGATACGTTCTCTGCAATAGGTGAGTTAAGTAAGGAGCGGATTCGAGGGTTGGCACTAGCTTTATATTCTAAAAAGATAGGTTTAGAGCCAGACATCTTGGAAGGGGCGAAAACTCCGAAGGCAGAGAATAAGATTGCATTGTTTAAAATCGATTCAATCGTCGACGACAAACGTGCTGCGCCCGCATATCAGATCGCAGCAATAACACTGGAGTTAGCAGCTGCGGTAGCGCATGCAGATGGAGAATTTTCAGCTTCGGAGCTAGGCTTTTTGAATACGCACATAGAGTCTTGGGTACATTTGACACCTACTCTTCAGCGACGGCTCAAATGCCGTGCACGCCTGTTAATGGTAGAGCCGGTTTCCTTGGCCGCTCTAAAAAAGAAAGTAGAATCGCTGGACCCCTCTGCTCGCGAAATGATCGCTGGCTTTGCTGCTTCATTGGTTCAGGCTGATACAAAAGCCGCACCTGCTGAAATCAAATTACTTGAGAAGATATACAAACTGCTAGGCGTAGAGCAGAACAAGGCATACAGCGCAGTTCATCAAAATGCGACCTCGCCAGGTCTTGCGGGGCAGGCAAAGTCGGCAAGTGGTTTTGTTTTGGATAAAGACAAAATCGCTGCGTTACAACAAGACAGCGAGAGCCTATCTTCTTTGCTTGGAAATATCTTCAAAGAAGAAGTAGACATACCACCACCTATTGTCCCTGTTGAGGAAAGTGTAGCGAACAACGCTATATTGGGATTAGATGATGCACACTCGGCATTTGCACGCATGCTCTTATCAAGGATGTCTTGGTCGAGGCAAGAGCTTGGAAATATTGCCCAGGATCTTGAGGTGATGCTTGACGGTGCACTAGAGAAGTTAAATGAAGCTGCATTTGATACTTACGATTTTCCATTTACGGATGGAGATGACCCGATTGAAATCAGTCCTGAAATTATCGAGAAATTAGCAATATGAGTGCAACGCAAACAATTCGCCCAAAAGACCGTGACGCTGTTATTCAATCACTGCGCGCTGGCGTTGTCCCGCGAGCTGGCCAGCATCTAATTCAAGTCGGCAGAAAGCTGGAAGTTGAAACGCTCGTGGCAGATATGGATCGCGTTGCAGATGGCGGATCGACTATTCGATTTGTGATTGGAGAATATGGGGCGGGTAAAACATTCTTTCTGAACCTTATTCGTGCGGTTGCTATGGAAAAGAAGCTTGTAACCGCTAACGCTGATTTGAATCCGGATCGGCGCTTGCATGCGACGGGTGGGCAGGCCCGTTCGCTTTATGCCGAATTGATGAGAAATCTTTCAACTCGAACAAAGCCTGATGGCGGGGCAATGCAAGGAATTGTCGAACGATTTATTGCTACTGCCAAGACGGAAGCCCAGACAAATGGCAAAACCACTGACCTCGTCATTAGAGAAAAGCTTAACCAGCTAACAGAAATGGTTAACGGCTTTGATTTCGCAGATGTCATTGCCGCGTATTACAAAGGATTTGAAGAGGGAAATGAAGCTCTTAAATCAGATGCAATCCGTTGGCTGCGTGGAGAGTTCACTACCAAAACAGATGCACGTCAGGCGTTGGGTGTGAGAACGATCGTTGATGACTCATCGTTTTATGATCAGCTGAAGTTGTTTGCTCAGTTTGTGCGCCTAGCTGGTTACTCTGGGTTTGTGGTCTGTTTGGATGAGCTGGTGAATTTATACAAGCTATCCAATACGCAGGCACGCAACGCAAACTATGAACAGATCTTGCGCATATTGAATGACTCCTTACAGGGAGCTGCGGTCGGTCTGGGATTCATTCTTGGTGGGACACCTGAATTTTTGATGGATACGCGCAGAGGACTTTACAGTTATCCGGCATTGCAAAGTCGGTTGGCCGAGAATACTTTTGCGAAAGCCGGGCTAGTGGATTACAGCGGGCCCGTAGTGCGCCTATCAAGTCTGAGTCCGGAAGATCTCTACGTTCTTCTTCAGAAAGTTCGAACGATCTATAGTTTTGGTGATGCAGCGAAATTTCTGTTGCCGGACGAAGCAATCGGCCAATTTATGGAACATTGCTCGCTTCGTATTGGTGACAACTACTTCCGTACTCCAAGAACAACTATCACTGCGTTTATTAATCTACTGGCGGTTCTTGAACAAAATCCATCTGTTGAATGGCAAGGTTTGATTGGAGACGTTAAGGTTGACGCAGACTTGGGCGGAACTACTGATATGGAGCTAGATGCAGATGACGAATTAGTTTCGCTGAAGTTGTAAATCGTGAGCCAAAGCCAATCAACCTCGTTTGATCTATTGGATGAACGCATCCGTAGATGGATTTGGAATGAGCAGTGGACCGAGTTACGTGATGCTCAAGAGCAGGCTGTTCCCGCCATTATCAACGCCGACCGTGATGTAATTATTGCGGCTGCTACCGCCGCCGGCAAGACTGAGGCCGCATTCCTGCCTATCCTCACCGCGATGCTGTCGTCGGACACGATGGGATTGACCTTATATATAAGCCCACTTAAGGCGCTTATTAATGATCAATTCAGTAGACTTGAGCGGCTATGTGAGGCGCTTGAAATTCCTGTGTGGCCCTGGCACGGCGATATTTCCGGGTCCTTAAAGACTAAGTTTTTAAAACATCCTGAGGGTGTTCTACTCATAACACCTGAATCATTGGAGGCAATGCTTTGCAATCGCGGCTTTGCAGTGCCGCGGATTTTTGCTGATCTTCGTTACGTCGTTGTCGATGAGTTGCATGCGTTTATTGGCTCTGAACGAGGAAAGCAACTTCAGTCCTTGATGCAACGTATTGATAGCGCAGTTGATCGTAAAACTCCAAGGATTGGACTATCTGCAACGCTTGGCGATATGCAATTAGCCGCAGATTTCTTACGATCCGACCAATTACGTCCGGTGCACATCATTCAATCCAAATCAGAAGGTGGAGATCTTCGCATTCTGGTCAAGGGATTCATTGAATTGGCATCTCCTGACGACGATGACGAAAAAGAAAAAACAAAAGTCGTCGAATCTGTTTCATCTCATCTTTATAAGGTTCTTCGCGGATCGAACAATTTGGTTTTTCCAAATAGTCGAGCCAAGGTTGAACGCTACACCTACGCATTGAGACAGATGTGTGAGGCTAATAATGTTCCTAACGAGTTTTGGCCTCATCACGGCAGTCTCTCAAGGGAAATTCGAGAAGAGACAGAAGCCGCTTTGAAAAACAAAGAGCTTCATACGACGGCTGTGTGCACTAATACGCTCGAACTTGGCATTGATATCGGTAGCGTTAAAAGTATTGTGCAAATCGGGCCAGCACCTTCTGTTGCTAGCTTGCGCCAGAGATTGGGAAGGTCGGGAAGACGCAAAGGAGAGCCAGCGATTCTGCGAGGTTTCGTCATTGAGTCAGAACTGACTGCTAATTCTCATCTCATGGATGAACTAAGACTTGATGTCTTTGAGTTGTGCGCAATGGTTAGCTTGTTACTCGATAACTGGTTCGAACCACCAAAGACCGACGGCCTTCATCTTTCCACGCTCGTTCAGCAGCTCTTATCGCTTATTGCACAAAAGGGTGGAATTACGGCAGTCAATGCCTACAGCGCGCTTTGTATTAATGGACCATTCAACAATATAAATAAGTCGGATTTCGTGGCATTGCTACGCCATCTCGCTACTAAAGACCTCATACAACAGGACAGCGCCGGAGTACTACTACATGGTCAGAAGGGGGAGCTCATTGTTAACCACTATGCGTTTTATGCATCCTTCGCTACTGAGGAGGAATTTCGCGTTATTACAGGTAGCAGGACGCTTGGCTCAATTCCTTTGTCCAATACCATCAGCGTGGGTGATTTCATTCTCTTCGCCGCACGAACATGGAAGATTGAACAGATAGACGAGGATCAAAAGACTATATTTGTTCATCACCACGTGACCGGCCGACCACCATCATTTAATGACCATGGTGGAATGGTTCATGATCATGTGAGAGAACGAATGAAGGCACTTTATGAATCTGGTGATGCTATTCAATGGGTTGATACCGTCGCAGCCGATTTGTTAGATCAAGGACGGGTTGCCTTTTTAAGGCATGCCCTTAGATCTCGCGTGCTTACACAGGCAGGCAGAAACGTTTTGATTTTTACTTGGTTGGGTGACATGGCAAATGAAGCTATTGCTTCAATGCTTAAGTTGCGTGGATTTAACGCCAATTGTTTTGGACCAGCGATTGAAGTTTTTAACGCAGAGGTTGATCGCGTTGCGGATACTCTTCTGGAGTTTTCAAACGAGCCCATGTTGGATCCGATAGTTCTTTTGCATGGAGCCTATAACTTGCGCCAAGAAAAATGGGATTGGGCTTTGCCAGATGATTTATTACAGAAATCGTTTGCCAGTTTGCGTTTGAATATTGTCGTTGCGCATAAATGGCTAGTGACAAACCGATCGACAATATTGCATGCGCTGAACTAGGCGCGTGCTGTTGGTATTCAATAGCTTAGAGAATGAGGAACTGTATGGGAGAGCAAGTGAAGCAGGGCGATCGAGTAGCTGTCCTCGTGGATTGTGACAATACTTCTCCAGAGATTCTGGAATATGCACTTCGTGTAGTTGCTCAGTTCGGGCGTGTCGTCGTTCGACGAGGATATGGAAATCATGCAACGTTAGCGAATAAATGGCAGGAGGCGTTGGTTAGACTGGCTTTTACTCCTTGTCTTCAATATCAGTACGCGGCTGGGAAAAATACGTCTGACATTGCACTCGCATTAGATGCGCTCGAAGATTTGTTCGATCATCGCGCAGATACTTATTGTCTGGTCACGAGCGATTCCGATTTCGCATACTTATGTCGAAAGCTACGAGAGCGTGGGGCGACTGTTTGTATCGTCGGAGAAGAAAAAACACCTGATGCTCTGCGTAATGCCAGTGACCAATTTTTCGAATATCAGCCGCCTGAAGCCGAAAATGTAAAGGCTGGAGCTGCGAAGGTTGTCAAGCGTAGACCTAAAGCATTGATAGCTGCGGTTTCGTTGATTGCGGCGGAGAGTACCGAGGGGTGGGTAGGATTGGGAGCTCTGGGGCAGTACATGCGTAGAACGGATCCGGGATTCTCACCGCAGAAGAATGGATATGGTGGTTTGCTGGAAATGGTGAAGACTTACCCTGATCTAGTAACGCGAGTAGATGGCGGAGGCCATTGGGTACAATTAAAAGAAAGAGTTGATTGAGTCAACCATAGCCTGGTTTGGCAATATTTAAAATTAATAAAAATAATCAGGGGGTGATGAATGACTTATCGGATGCGTCGCATGGTGCTGATCAATATTGGCACCAATAAAAAAACTACATCGTGTTTGATTACGACGATTGATCCGCGAGATGGGGCCGCCGTCATTGGCGCAAACGGTGTAGGGAAAACAACGACGCTTCGTCTCATCCCATTGTTCTTTGGTCATCTGCCCAGCCAGATTGTCGCCGCTGGCAAAGGTCAGGAAGCTATGCTTCGATTTGTGCTGCCAACGGCCCAGAGCGCCATCGTATTTGAATATCAGCGAGGACCTTCTGATGAACACGATATTCGCACAGCGGTAATACGTCGACGTCAGGATGGGACCGATGCGCCAGAGTATCGATTTTTCAATTCAGGTTTCAAAGTGGAATTGTTCAAGGGAGAAGACGGTATCTTCCTGGATGACGAACAGTCGACTAAAGCTGCACTTATCCAACAAATTTCATTTACACAAAAGCTCAACGGTGCCGACTACCGTTCTGTGATTCTGGGTTTACGCGCGCTAAGTAAAGATGCCTTAAAGCTGCGAAGACTTGCTGGCGACTATGCATTTGGTCCGAAGCCTTTGCCTAATATGGATCGACTTGTCGCTGCGATGGTGAAAGATCACATAAACTTTACTGACCTGATTCAGGTTGCAGTTGGTATGGTGCAAGAGGAACTTGGAACTGGAACAGCGGCGGATAGAGGCAATCTCAAGTTAAAGCAAAGTAAAGGCGTCCTCGCACAGTGGATCATCGATCGCGAGATGTGCGCGCAATCTATAAATTTGCGCCCGCGTTCAGACAAACTCAATGAACGTGTCAGCACGTATGCTCAACAAGAGGTATTTCTCAGAACGACACGGGTCAACGTACAGGCGCTCTTGCGACACAGGACTGCAGAGGTTTTGGGGCTGATCGCGAAGCTTACCGAAATTGAAGAACAGCGAGCCGGTGCAAGAATTGTAGAAAAAAACGCATTAAATACGCTGAATGCCGATCTTAAAGACGCGAGGGAAATAAGCAGCGCCGCATTGATTAAGTATGAGGAAGAGAAAGGTAAATCCGAACACTTTAAGAAACAAGATGCCGCTGGTTGGGCCTCTCAATTATCTTCCCTGCCAGCTCTGGAAATCAATCAATTAGCGATTGGCGAGCAAATTGCAACGTTTGATGCAGAGGCGGGTGTCATTGAACGCGAATACTCAACACGTGTTTCGACCGTAGAAGTCCAGTCTGCTCAAGAGTGTCAACGTTTGGAGCAGACTAAGGCCGAACCGCGCCGCCAGCATGATCGGGCCATTGAAGACATTCGTGATCGTGAGCGAGAAGAGAATCGACAGCTTGCAGCGAAAGAGCAATCAGCAAATGAAAAATTAGAAAATCAAATTCACAAACTGATTACAGAAAAAGTCACCGCTAAAATGCGCGCCCAATCTCCGACGGTTTCGCCGGAGACAAGTGTATCTCTAGGACAGGCCAACGACAGGTTGCAGCAACATGCGCGAGAAGCGAAAGATGCTGCAAGACTTCAAGGTGTATTGAAAGATCAGTATCAACAGGGCAAGCTTCTTTTTGATCGAATGGAAATCACGTTAGCTGCAGCTATTGAACGAGTTAGTGCCTCCAAAATCGAATTGCTCACCGCCGAACAAATGAACGCCCCTGCCGCTGGAACATTACTGGCGACGCTACGTGAACATCCTGACCAGAATTGGTCACGAAATCTGGCGAGGGTAATAGATGTAGATTTGCTTCAACGCCAGGATCTTCAACCGCATTTTGACAATAGTGGTGATGAAGGCAACCTTTACGGATGGCACTTGGATGTCGGCGTGCTCGGTGTGCCTGATTGGACTCGCGATGGATTCGGTAAGCAACAGATTGTAGAACGGAAGGCTGCCGTGAGCGCCGCAGAGACGCACGAGAAGCAGGTACGAATCGATCTTGCGAATGCGAGCAAAGGCCTGAATGACGCACAAGAGAAATTAAATGCTCAGACTGCTCAAGTCAGCATGTTTGAAATGCAGGATGAGGCACTAAGCAACGCGAAGGCGGTAGCACAGGAACGTTTTTCTGAAGAGACGAAAGCAATAGTTTCTGCAGCGAATAAAATGTTGGAACGTTTGAACAAAGAAGAGCAACAACTTGAAAATCAAAAACGAGAAAGCCGGCTTGAATTCGCTTCGGAACGGGCAGCGATAGGTAAACGCGCTACTACCGAAGTAGGCTATTTGGTGACATCTCTAAATGCCGCTTTGGCGGCAATCGATCAGCAAATCCGGATCGTCGAGGAAGATCTCGCTGCTCGTCGTGAAAGTTTGCAGCAGGATAGAACACGCGCTCTAGAAGAGAAAGGTATTGATAGTATTAAGCTGGATAGATTAAAAATAGAACGGGACGTTATTGTAGGAAAAATTAATGACGTTCAAAAACGTGAAGTTCTCATATCAAGTTATCTGCAATGGTTAGAAGATGGTGGACCATCGGCTGTATCGAAGGCAGAGAATGCAAAGACGAATGCCAAGCAGGTTTTGAGTCAATATGAAGAACAAAAAGAGTTGCTTATTGCCACACATAACGATGCCGAAGAATTATATGAAAGCCTGCGGCGAGCCAAGCGAGATAGCAAAGCAAATGTGGAGAGTGAGGTGGACTCACTTCAGCGGCTGGACGAAAAACTTGGCAGATTTGCCGCTATTGGTTCTGTCACGGTAGATCTAAACGCTGACTCGCGCGCATTGATTGGGCAAATCAATGAAGGGCTGACGAAACTCTACGATCTGGAAAAAGAGTTGCGTGATGAAGCACGCTGGCTCAAGTCCGAGCTTAGTATCAAAGAAGGTGCGGTTAAGAGTTTTATCGATATTAGTCTGGGCGATATTAACGAAAACAATCCCGTTGAATTGGCGACAAAGCTTCATTGGTGTCAACAGCGGATGGGGCAGCAAGTAATCCAGAACGTCAATCTCACGTTGGAATCAGTCCTAGCGACAATTTCCTTATTTCACCGCGACATTACTGCTTTTGAATCTGAGATTGGTCGTTTTAATACAAAGCTGCAGACGGCCTTAAGTGCGGTTACCCAATTCGAACGTATCAAGGATGTACAAATTCACATTACATCAAATTTCGAAAAAGTGGATTTTATTCGTAAGCTGGAAGCCATCAATGTCTATGCCCGAGATTATCGTGCGCAGTTAGGCCGCGACCGGGCCAACACTGTTCCAGCCGAGGATATCGTTTCGCTTCTCCGGGATTTCATGAGTGTTATTGGAGGAGATGGATCTCTCGAAATTAACCTTGCATCTCATGTCACGCTACACGGCAGCGTGGTCGAGAATGGCTCTCTAAAGTCGTTTAAACGCGAATCCGAACTCGAACACGTTTCGTCTAATGGTCTAACTTCCATCATCATGATTACTCTTTTGTCCGGGTTGCTCAATATGATCCGGGGCACAGAGCGAGTGCATGTTGCATGGGTCACCGATGAAGTCGGTAAGTTTGACGGCCCAAACTTTATCGCGCTGATGCAATTGTTGAAAGATAATTTAATTGACGTAGTCACGGCATCCCCAGATATCTCACCATTGCATTACAAACGATTTGCTAATCGATATCAGCTCGATGACGGCGGAATCATCAGAATGTGCGTTCCAAAAGCAGCGAAGATTGAATTGGAAGGAGCGCCATCATGATGGAGCAAACCCTGCGAGCACTACTAGACGGTCATTTCATCTGCACGGTTCGATTCAAAGATTCTTACGTGAGTTTGCAAGATGAGCTGATGCAGGAGGAAGTAAATGTCTGGCTGAACAAGCTCGACATGCGTTTAGCACGTCTAGGTGACGATGGTGCATTTTTTATGGCGCCGAACTTCATTTCGGCTAAGGAAATTACCAAAGTAAAAGACGAACTAAGGCAGTTCCGGGATGCATATGGACCTGCGGTAATCATGCTAGATTTTATTCGGCAATCGATGCCGGATTCCACGGCTCTCTCGCCAGGTGAGTATATTCGTCTTGCTGACTTGGAGCATGCAGTCATCGGTAATGCGTCTATGGAAGAGCATCTAAAAAGTATTAGCTCGTTCATCAAGGGATATGCCGCACGCAACACGGTTCGTGAAAACATTAAAAAGCTGGTTGAACATTTAAAAGAAGGTGGCTATTTGATCGTGGCCAGTAGTTCTATCGAGAGCTATCAAGTGACAGGAAAAATCGAGCAGCTTTATGCCGTGATGGCATATATCGCGGAGAACGAGGGAATACTGGGAAAACGTGTAGAGGACGAGGTAAGCGAAGAAGACATGTTCGAAGGAACGCGTAATGAATGAGGGGAGCAAGCAGGTTGCTGAGCTATTCCGAACGCTTGCGCGTCACTGTGAATTGTTGGCTGAGGCGTTTAACGGAAGTGTCGATGGTGACGACAGAAAGCGTGCAAACGCGATTGATGCACTTGTCACGGTGAAAGCCTTAAAGCCCTACGAAGATGGTGTTTATGAACTAAATCCGAGGTTACGCGAATTTGTTGCGGATCATTTAGTCACTTACCAGGCGTATCAGAGACTGACGCGTGTGTCCGCCACAATTAAACAAGCCCGGTTGCAGTGGAGAGAAATCCGGGATTTGAGGGTTACTGGCGACTATGCTGATGTCGAAAAATTGGAACGTGCTTTTAACGACTCTGTATCTGACATCGCGTATGCGGTCGAACGAAATCTTGAGTTGCTGCATTCTTTGGTAAATACGCAGTACGGTAACGTCAATAATTTTGCATCCAAACTAAGGCAGAACGTTTTTTACAGCAATGAAGTGGCATCGTTGCTTAGAGAGATGGAGCAGGTTGAGCAAGTCTTTACACAAGTTGCCGACGAAGCTCTACATGAAGGCACATTGAATGTACGTCAACTGGTGAATCGACGGTTGTTGGTTCGTCTTCTAGATTGGACTCAACGTATCAAGAGTGCACAAGAAGTCATTACTCGACGACTATTTTTGTCACGACAGCTTGAGGACCGATTGCGCCAGTTGGCAACGACGTCGCTTTGGCTACGTCAGAATAAGACTGCATCGGGGTTTGAAATTGATGTCAAGGACACAGCGCCCGCTGTTTTGTTTAAGTCTGAAGCCATTGCTGTTAAACGTCAGATCGATGTGCTGGACAGCGATTCGCTGATGCAAGATGCACTACGAGACGCTGTTGCGCGTATACCTCCACGCGAAGTGTTCAGTCTCACAGAAGAAGTCGATCTCGAAAGGATTACAGCAAGAACGGATGTTGACGATCAAGTTGTCGAAGAACTGTTGCCACATGAGCGTGCAATCGAGGTACTGGTGGAAGAGCTCATGCAGCCGGGTGCTGGTATTTCACTGGTGGAGTGGAAAACTAAGGGATCGGATGCTGATGAATTATCGATGGAGGAGTGGTTGTTGTTCTCTTCGATACAACTGCAAAGCGAGGGGTTTTGTATCAAATACCTGGAGGATGAAGCAGAAAGCCGGATGACGTTGAATCGACAATTTCATGACGTTGTTGTATCGAGAGCGTAATCGATGACGCTTACCATTACACAGATCAAGTTTCTGCAAGATCTGATTGAGAAAAGACCGCCGTATAGGCTGGCCGGTCAGGCCGCGACTTTCCTATCAGAGCATTTCGCCGTTGGAATAATCGAGGGGCGTCGGGTCGAATACGACCAACTGCATTTTGAGACCGCGTATCAATTGCTAAAGAATGAGAATCTACCAACTGCGCGCGTGGAAAGTGGATTACGAAGGGCGCAGTCATCCAGTTATTCTGGTTTGTCAGAGAAATACGCTACGGTCCCACCGCATAAGGATTCCATTGCGGTTCGCGTAGCATCAGGAAAATGTCGTCTCGACGATGTTGAGGTATATACGCCTGCGGGAACATACCTGGTAGCGAACCTTGAAACAGCGATGCGTATCAGTGCCGATCGACTCATGGTGGTTGAGAATCTTGAGACTTTCCGTCATTTGGAGAAGCAGCGATGGATTGACTACGGTGGACTTGATGTACTGGCAATTTTTCGAGGCGATACACGGTTCAGTACCGGGGGGCCGCCATTATTGTTGAATAGACGTAGTGAGCCAGTGTGGGCATTTTATGACTTTGATCCAGCTGGGCTGGCATTAGCGAATATGTCTCCAAGATTGGAAAAAATAGTCTCGCCGCCAGCACAGTGGCTTATTACGGCAGCGCGTCGGGCGAAAAGATTTGATCTTTATCAGGATCAGCTTTGCCAATATGAAGCCGGGCTCAATGCAATCAAAAATTCAGAAATTCGTGAACTATGGAGTCTGATGAAGGAGACCCGAGCCGGGTACCCCCAAGAATGGATGGAAGCCTGCAAATCGAATTGATCGTGATTATTTGATCGTACCAAAACGGCATATATAAGGTACCTAAATCGTACCGTCTCCAATTTTGACACAGCTGAAGAACGAATATGAAATCCTAAATCGCCTATCTGTAGAGGCGCAGGTTATGTGACATCTAAACGATGCCGATACGCATGCTGCGAACGGCTTTTTAATCGTCAAAGGATAAATGGGAGGATTGACTCAAAGCCCGTATTTGCGTTTTCTATTTGTGAATGCAGGCTCGGTTCCTTCTAAAATCTCAACCACTCGCGCTTTTATAGCGGGTGACTCAATTCCACCAGATACATAGTTAAATAAGTTGGCGCCCTTATCGCATGTCGCGCAAATGATTTGCTCGGCATCGCAAACCACGGCCAGATTTGGATTATGAGTCACCATGATCACTTGACGACGTTGTTTGGCCGCCTTGATGCATTTCACCAGCACTTTAAAGATCGTTTGATTGTCTAGATTTTCTTCAGGCTGATCAATGACAATTGGAATGTCGTCTTTATCCACCAGCAAATAAAAGACGAGCAATAGCAGGCCTCGTTCGCCAGGAGACAGTTGACTGATTTCTTGTCCGTCAAACGTTAATGAATAGCGAGGAATCAAGTAACTCAACCCGAACACGTAATCTAGCAACTCCTGCGGCTCGCCACCGCGACGAAGTTGGTCAACAAGTTTCGTTTCTCGACCGCTTCCCGCATCGCGTCGATCGTAACGCAGCATGTCATCAATGGTGTCTAGAAATTCAATGGTCCCGCGATCGTCGCTAAAATCCGCTTCCTTCAATAATGAGTATTCGCATTAACCTTGCCACTCATTCGCATCTGAAACCTGCCACCTAGCCGCATCTGAAACTTGCCACCCATTCGTATTTCAAAGTTGCCATCGCCAAACTATGAATCACGATTCTCTTTCAAACCTAATTCTTGAATGCTCTGACGATAACGATCAATGCTCTCCAAAGTGGGCGGTCCGATATCAAGGTCCGGTCCAATCAGTGGCTCGAAGAATTTTTGGGAAGATTGAATCCTTTGCCCATTCAAAATTTGCATAGCATAGTAGCTAGCCATTTTTCTATCGCGTGCATGCGAACTTCGTTGTCGTAAATGTTCTGATAACTCGTGGAATGCTCCTGATAGACCTGGATAATTGCAGTTTTCAAGGTACATACGGCAACCGTTGAATCTAGCAAGATTAAAAACTCGTTCACGATAGAGCGTAAAAACTCTTTCACTAATGCCCCGTTTATTGAAGTCGCTTCCTATGATCAGCAGCACTCGGAAGATGCTTTTTGCGCATTCCCAAACTTGTTCATAGTCACCACGCTCGTGATTTAAACGCAATATGACTGTCAATGCCGTCAGGCTATCCATGCTAGCTCGCCGCTCTAGCGAGCCTAAAAAGTGACGGTCGCCTCTTAAACAGATGTCATGTCTTGAGTCAAATACTAAGCCAACAATTATCGGGACCAATTGGTGAAGCCATTCGGTTGCATGTCCTTGAACTGAAGTTTCGTGTCGAAGAACAGACCACAACACATGATTCAACTCCCAGCTGGAACCTTTAACTAGCTTCTCTGCACATAGTACTAAAGCGGGATACGGCACATGCATGCCCCGCGAATATTCCAAATATCTATTGTTCTTGACGTCATCGCGATTCTCAATGATGTGCGGCTGCAGAATTCGTTGAATCTCACGCGGCTTATAGGTGCCAAGTTCCTCGCATAAACAGTTAAACCAGTTGATCGTCCGCATCGAATCAACCATTTCATCGCGTCTTTTTTCTCGCTTAGCTGGCATTTACATGTCGTGAAAGTATTAATATTTGAAAGGATACAGATAATTTATTCAAATAATTCAACAACTTAATAAATTTCCTGTTTTGCAAAGAGAGTGAAGTTAAGCCCAATAGATACAGGTTTATTTAATCACCCTTGATTGCTAAGATTGCTCGTTCCGCAAAAGATATGTGACAGCTAGATACGAAGCGAAGGTATGACTGAATTTAAATTTGATGAACCATTGGAAACGCTGCTTGAGCGAGAGCTAACGAGTCGCTTTGGGCCTATGGTTTCCAATGACAATTTACGCATCACCTTGGGTTACGCGTCTAAGGAGGCGTTTCGGCAAGCGATATCAAGAAAAACTGTCCCGGTACCGATATTCGATATTGAAAATCGAAGAGGAAAATTTGCGTTAGTGAAGGATATTGCTGTTTGGCTTGCGGCACAACGCGAACGTGCAACGCTCAACGCTTCCTCTACCCTGACGGAGGGAGAATCGTCATGACCTAATCTGCCTGGGAGGCAGAAACGACAAAGGCTGCGAGCATCAACTCACAGCCTTTTGTACAGCTTTGGATAACTAGAAACGATCCGAGCTCAGTATCTCCCTTCCCATATTCCCTGTCAATACTTCGATCTCATCGAAGTGCCTTGTTGCGTGCGCGATTTCGCGACTCAATACCAATGAAAACGCCCGACTCTGCGCGGTGCTTAAGCATATTGCTATGGTCAATAGGAGAACTGACATGCGAAAAATTCGCGATGTCCTTGTATGCATATTTACAAAAGAGTTATCGAACCGCGAAACGTCCAGATATACAGGCGTCAACCGTGAAACAGTGTCGGATTTTCGGCATCGGTTTGTTAATGCCCAATTACCTTGGCCTCTGCCGGATTATATGGATGACGACTTACTGGAGGAAAAATTGTATCCCCAAGTCAAATCGTTTAATCACACACCCACTTCAGACATTGATTTTGCAGCAGTTCATATAGCGCTTGGACAAAAAGGTGCAACGCTAGCCATCCTGCACCAGGAATGGATCGACGCTTCCCCGCCAGAAGAACATTTTGGCTATTCACAGTATTGCCGACGCTATAACGCATTTAAAAAATCGTTACAAATTTCGATGCGACAAACTGCGGTCTATGGAGAAGTAGTTTATGTGGATTACTCTGGCGCGACTCTTAGTGTTACAGATTCTCAAACCGGCGAATTGAAGAAAGTACAAATTTTCGTTGGGGTCTTGGGCGGTTCAAGCTACACCTTTTGCGAGGCAACATGGTCCCAAAAATCGAGGGACTGGATTGCTTCGCACGCAAGAATGTTTGAGTTCTTCGGAGGCGTTCCACGTATTGTTGTTCCCGACAATCTTAAATCTGCAGTTACCAAAGCGGATCGCGTTGCACCGATTATTAACGAGTCGTACAACGTCATGTGCCGCTACTACGGCATTCATCCATTTCCTGCTCGTCCAAGGGAGCCGCGAGATAAATCCAAAGCAGAGGCTGGCGTTTTACTTGCACAACGCTGGATCTTGTTTTCGCTACGCAATCGCAAATTCTTTTCACTCGATGAGATGAATCATGCAATCAGCCTGCTTTTAGAAAAGCTCAATAGAAAAACATTTCAAAAACTTCCAGGTTCTCGTTTCAGCAGATGGCTAGAGTTAGAACAACCGGCATTGTCACCATTGCCGGCTGAACGCTACGCCTTCTCAGACTGGGGCAAGGTGCGTGCGGGGAATGATTACCACGTATGCGTAGAACGGCATTTCTACAGTGTCCCTTATCAACTTAAAGGAAGAGAGCTTGAATATTGTTTATCCAATCACTCCTTGGATTTTTTCTCAAAGGGCAAGTGCGTTGCGACACACACGCGCAGTCTTGTGCCAGATGAAACCACGACTCTAAGTCAGCATCAGCATCCTACGCATAAAGCCGTTTTGCAATGGTCTGAACCTGAAGCATTGCAGTGGGCAACTGAGGTTGGCCCTAACACTGCGCTTCTTCTTCAAGCGCAGCTATCAAAAATAAACGGGTATCTGTTCGGATATCGCATTACACAGGCCATGAAAGTCCTTCTTGCTAACTATGGCAAATCGCGTTTGGAGGAAGGATGTACGTATGCGTTTAAGAACAACATCACCGGCACGCCAGAGTTGCGCAATCTTTTATCCAAAAATTTGGATCGCCTACTAGGCCAAGAAAATAAAGAAGTAAGTAAAGAGATCGTGCACAGCAATATTAGAGGTGCCGATTATTACAACGAACTTTTACAAACAGATAAGGAAACCGAATCATGATGCAAAACACGATAGACCAGCTCAATACATTAAAACTATTTGGCATGGCAGCAGAGTTGGAACGCCAACTTGGAAATCCGACAATGAATGATCTCCCATTTGAGCATCGTGTGCGAAGCATGGTCGATCACGAGTCCACCGTTAGAGAAAATAAGCGGCTTCAAATGTTGCTTAAAAAAGCGAAATTGCCGATCGGGGCTTCCATCGAAGATATCGACTACCGAACATCTCGAGGTTTAGATAAACCGACCATGCTTTCTCTTACGAATCTTGACTGGGTTAGACAGCAAAATAATTTGGTCATTACCGGCCCCACTGGTACGGGAAAAACATGGCTTGCATGTGCTCTCGCCAATTACGCATGCAGGCTAGGGCTTTCGGCACATTTCGTGCGTGTGCCGATGCTAATGGAAAACCTGCTTTCGGCGCGCGCCTCAGGCTCGTTTAGTCTGCGATTGGAACAATTAAAGAAAATTGAACTTCTGATATTAGATGACTGGGGAATCGAGACTTTTTCCAAGCGAGCTCAAAATGATTTGCTTGAACTGGTCGATAGCCGTCTAGGGATAAGATCTATGATCATCACCAGTCAATTCCCAATGAGTCACTGGCATGACGCGCTGGATAATAAAACTGTCGCAGATGCAATCATGGATCGTATCGCACACAGTTCTTACACGCTGCAGTTGAGTGGGGAGTCGTTAAGAAAAATTAAGGGTGCAACAAGGAAATCAAATAAGACAATTAGCCCTTGATTTCACCCATACGCAAGAGAACTTTGCATCGAAATGATTAGTTATTCAATCTAGAGGAGCCGCAGATACACTTCGACGGCTCCTCACTTTCATTTAGGACTATTATCGAAGCAGTAAAACCGGTATGGACGATGTTCTGAGCATCGTCGTGGCGGTGCTGCCTACCAGCAATTGCCGAATGCGTGAGTGACCGTAGGCACCCATGATAAGAACATCAATCTGCTGATCTTTCACATAGTCAGATAAAACGGTCTCCGCATCTCCGTCCACCATTGCTGTCACTACCTCAAATCCGCGACCTTGAAGCGTATTCTGCGCCCATTGGAGATGTTCTTCTGTGGCAGTTGTACGTGCGGCAGCCATCACCACGTGACACGGCATGTCTCGAAACAAAGGACTTGATGCAATCATATCGACCCCTTTCCTTGTTGTAGCGCTGCCGTCGAATGCGATCATGAATTTTTCGGGCACTTGAAACGCTTCCGTGACGACAAGGATAGGCCGGTGCAAGCCGCGCGCAACGCGCTCTAGATTGCTTCCAAGATGCTGTACTGCTTGACCTGCAGTTTCGCCGCGCTTACCCAGAACAAACAAGCGCGCGGTTTCCTCCATCTCAACTAACGTTTCCACCAGTTCGCCACTTCGTTGTCTTCCTTCTGCATCAGTTACACCGCTGGTAATAACACGTTTTTTTGCGGCTTCAATTAACTGGCGACCAGCTTCTTGTGCAACCTTGCTACGCTGCTCGTCAAGGTTAGAAAGATCCTCCAAAAGGCTTTCCTGCGCCCCGAGACCGATACTTCCACTGAAGTCGATACGCTGTGCTTTTTCGGGGTGTCGATTCAGAACATGGATAAATTCCAAAGGCGAGCCCAGGCGAATTGCGGCCCAGGCTGCGTAATCACATACGCTTGTGGAGTATGGTGAATGATCGATACATGCCAAAATTTTGTTATTCATGTTGTTCTCCAATTAGTGTCCGCTAAGCTTATCCATCGCACCAGGTTTGTCGTGAATGGCAAACCGATCAACAATCGTGGCACTAGCCTCATTCAACCCGACGATTTCAACATCAGTGCCTTCTCGACGGAATTTGAGTACAACTCTGTCGAGAGCGCTTACAGCCGTGATGTCCCAAAAGTGCGCATGACTGACATCGATGACAACTTTCCCAACCACCTCTTTGAAATCAAAAGCTTTATTAAACTGATCTGTGGAAGCAAAAAATACATTGCCGTGCACGGAATACGTTCTCGTATTTCCGTTGTTGGAAGTTGCTGACTCAATCTTCAGCAGACGTCCCACTTTCCCGGCAAAAAAGATTCCGCTCAACAGCACACCAACGAAAACGCCTTTCGCCAAGTCATGAGTAGCAACGACAACGACTACCGTTGCTAGCATCACGACGCTGGAACTCTTGGGATGCGTAGTCAAGTTGCGTAAAGATTCCCAGCTGAATGTACCGATCGCGACCATGATCATGACAGCCACTAATGCTGCCATAGGTATTTGCTTGACCCAGTCGCCAATGAACACAATCATGATCAGCAAAATAACGCCCGCAGCCAACGTGGAGAGACGTCCACGCCCACCAGACTTAATATTGATAACTGACTGGCCGATCATTGCGCAACCAGCCATACCACCCAAAAATCCTGAAGCGATATTGGCAACACCTTGACCTGCGCATTCACGATTCTTGTTGCTTGTTGTATCGGTCAGATCGTCAACAATCGTCGCCGTCATCATCGATTCGAGAAGACCAACAATAGCGAGCGTGAGCGAATACGGAAAAATAATCGCCAGCGTCTCAAAATTAAGCGGAATCTGCGGAATCAAAAATACCGGAAGGCTGTCTGGCAACTGGCCCATGTCTCCAACTGTACGAATGTCCAATCCCATCAGCAAGGAGACGACAGTTAAAACCACGATGCAAACAAGCGGTGAAGGGATAGCCTTGGTGAGATATGGAAAGAGATAAATGATCGCTAGACCAGCGACCACCATTGGATAGACTATCCATGTCACGTTCGTGAGCTCTGGTAACTGCGCAAGGAAAATCAGGATGGCAAGTGCATTCACAAAGCCTGTCACGACCGATCTTGAAACAAATCGCATCAAAGACCCAAGTTTCAGTGAACCGGCAATGATTTGCAGAACGCCAGTTAATACCGTAGCGGCTAGCAAGTACTGAAGACCGTGGTCTTTAACCAACGTCACCATGAGTAATGCCATCGCTCCGGTAGCTGCAGAAATCATTCCTGGCCGACCACCTGCGAATGCAGTAACTACCGCGATACAAAACGAGGCATAGAGCCCTACCTTTGGATCAACACCTGCGATGATCGAAAAAGCGATTGCTTCGGGAATCAGGGCGAGCGCCACGACGATACCGGCTAGCATGTCTCCGCGTATATTGGAGAGCCAGTCTTGGCGAATTTTTTGAATAAACATGTAATCTCAATAGGTAAGCGCGCTCACAAGCAAAATGCGACGTAGGAGTACGCATTGCGGCAAACGCTTAGATATAAAAATGTTTGGGATTCAATGCAAAGCATCAAATCCAACAACGACAGAGATGCCAAAAGAATTGGCTTGAAATTAATATTTGCCCCAAACGCATGCAGAACACCATACGGTGATTACATGTCAAGGCTGTGACGGGAAGGAGAGCAACCCGCTAGAAGGGAAAACTACATTGGTATTATTTGAGTTAGATGTGCAGATCAACATTTTATCAAAAATGGATGCGCGGGTCAAAGCTCGTCAGACCAGTGGAGCCACGCGGCTTATATAAGCTCGTGCGCAATCTGCTTCAACATCAGCGTCTCTCTTTGAATAGAGGCACCCATGCTTACGTGCTGGTCGGAAATTACACGTTCATTATGGACAATAGCATGATGAATATTGATCCATTTAGCTGTCATGCCATTTTTCTTTTCGTAAGATTCAAGGCTAGTCGAGCCTAAGACTCGATCTGCATTGCACAGATAAAAATGCGACCGCATATACATCAGGTCGTACTCTGGTTTAGGTGACGGACGGTATTCATCGATGTAACCGTAATAGCGAAGGATTTGAATGTTCTGCGCTCCCGTTTCTTCCTGAAGTTCACGTAGCATACCCACGGACACATCTTCGCCATCATTTAGTCCTCCGCCCGGAAGGCTGTAATCGTTGTAGCGCTGCGTATAGAGTAAAAGGATATCTTCCTGCTGAAGCACAATAGCTCTGGCGGCAGGTCGTGTAAGTACCTTTCCTTCGAGTGAACAAATTTTAGGATGAATCAATGTATGAAGTAGCATGGGTAGTAAGGGAGTAATAATGCTGCTCACTCCAATCATAGCGAAACAGAAATTATATTTGGAGAAAGTGAACAAATGAAAAGCAGAAACTATAAACAACGACTATATGCAAGATTGCTTGGAAAAACAAACAGACGAAGCGCTGAAGAACAAGCATGGCTCGATATCGTGCCCGTAGGTCGTGAGTTCGGTAGTAAGGACTATGAGCGATTAGTTCATTTAGATGCTCAAACTACTAATCGGTAGCTGAATACTGATTGACCTCGATATTTGAAAAGCTTTGGTTGGCAGCTTTGAAATACGAATAAGTGGCAGGTTTGAAATGCGGATGCATGGCAACTTTGCAATGCGAATGAGTGGCAACATTAATGCGGATACTCAATAACCCATTCATTAAACGATTGCTCTCTTCGACGCCAGAGAACGAGCCTCTAGCCTGGCGATTGAGACGAGTAAGAAACTGATCCTGAAATCCATCTTCGTCAATGCGCACATCAAAGTCCAACGGCAATGGCATGTCCATTTTTGCAGCGGACTTAACAAAAGCTTGGACTGGCTCGTATAAACGACGATATTCCTCAACCATCTTGAGCAATTGATCGTGAGCGAGTTTCACCGCGTTTTCGCGACTAACTCTAAGTTGTTGCAATCTATCCGGCAGGGCGGTCAACGACTCTATTTCGGAAATAATCCAACTGATTGAATTCGCTTTGTCTTTTGTTCCCAAGAGCTCTTCTTTTGATCGCTCCCATTTGGAAACCTGATCCTTGAAAACAATGAAGAGACGTTGTTTTTCGCCAAGCTTGCTTTTTACAGAGGCAAGCGTGATTTCGATCGCTTCCCGCCGCTTGTTGATGCTGTTGTCTTTCTGACCGCTTAGCGTCGCATCCACCGCCGCTATTTCATCAATAGCTGACGCCGCCAATTGTTCAATGATGGCTGTATCGACCTGAAAGGTGACAAGTTCAGAAAGGGGCAGGTCGCTTTCAAATTCCGAAAGCATCGTTGACAACTCGGCCGCGAACAGCTCGTTCGCCTTCGTTTGATTTTTTATCGCCTGCAAGGCTTTGTTTAGAAGAGCCTGCCTTTTCGTTGCGGCGGTCTTTCGTTCCCTCAGCTTGCTCTCTTCTTCTCGAATGGCTTGTAGCGACGCCTCCATTTCATCAATTTGATCCGATGCTGCCTTGGATTCCTCTTGCGCCGCTTCTGTCGCGGTGGGGTCTTCGACTGGCGCTGGTTTGGCGCTTTCCAGCGCCGCTAACTCCGCTTTTTTCGCGTCGAGTTGCTGCTCTAGCGTCAATTTGAACTCGGCCGAAAGACGTTTTTCGATGTGAACGATTTCTGCGTTCACCTTTGAAATTTCTTTGTCGATCTGCGCGCGCGCGTCATTAATTTCCGCGACTTTGAACTTAATCAACTCGTCCATCGAGTTGAATCCTAATTGCTCCGCCTCCGGCACGTGCGTGTAAATGATCTTTCGAAGTTCGCTATCAAACGTGGAGGAGCCGCCATCGCCCAGCTCATTACAAAGCGTTTCCAGGTAGCTCTGAGGCAGATACTTGACACGCTCCACGCTGGTCTCTGGTGGATTGAGTTCTAAGCTACGCTCGCCGCTGTCGTTGCCGTCATGCCAGCGCAGGAGACCAGTGAAGTGCGAAGCTAAGCGATTTCTGGGATTGCGAAATCGCTTTTCGTTCAGGAACGAAAAGCCCTTGAAGTTCTTTGTGTCCCCCGCAAGAGCAACGATGTCCGCCATCGCGCTCTTTCCGCTGCCCTTGTTGCCAATGATCGCGACCAAATCATGGTTGAGCGGCACATCAACTTCGAACCATTGATCATCAAGGGTTGATCCCGCTTTGCGTGAGACGCGAATGCTGGACGCGTATTTTGTGCGATTGCTTTCCACGAGGAGCCTTTTCGGCGGCGCGTCTCCGACAAACACCCGATCCTCGAACTCGGTCAAAGCCTGTTTCAATCCCTCAAATGTGGCGTCAGCTTTTATCCAGGTGAAACAATTTCCAATTCGATCCTTGTTTTTTGATGTGCTCAAATCGTGGGCATCGGAACAATCCAATAAGATGCTCTTGACGTTGGACGTCACAAGCTTCTGTTTTCCAGCGTCATAGTCTTTTGGATTCGCCGCCGCTGTGAAGACCAAGTCGGCTTGGTTCAGGATGTTTCGCTTCTCAGCGATTGATTGACCGTCCCATTTCAGATTGTCCCACTCCGTTTTCCCCACAGCGATCAAATACCGACCCGCAAGACTATGGTTGTCTAGAGCTTCCTTAATTTTTTCCAAACTCACGCAGAGGTTATTAAATCCTTCCTCCAGCGGCGCTCCGAAATCGGCGCGTTTATCCGCCGGCACCGACTCGATGATCATTTGGCCGAGTTCAGTAAGGCTATCGCGAGTGATCACGCTTTTCCATTTTCCCTTGAGAAAAGTGGCTTCGGATATAAGGTCATAGCACGGTGCCAATGAGCCCAGGAATTGTTGGCGAATGAGCTCGGGATCCAGAGCGTCAAAGATCACGTGGAGGTTGATTCGATTCCAGCCTGATTGTGAGTAGCTTCCATCGGCCTCTTTTTTGACAACGCCCGCGAATTTGTCCAGCCGAAATTCAAGCACGGGCAATAGCAAATCAATGTTCTTTAGGCGACCTTGCTCTAGCTTTGCCTTTCGAGCGCGCTCGTAGCCCTCAATAAAGATGTAATCGTTAATTCCGATGACCTTGAATTCGGGAGGCAGGGCTTCCAAGTCCGTAAGAAACGCTTCCCAAGCATCGTCTGACTCTCCTGGATAGTTATGAACAATAGAGCAGGGCGTATGAACATGAAGATCCCATTTTTTCCACGTCGAGCCAGCTACATTGTTTTCCATGTTGTCCCTATTTTTTATTGGTATGAAATGCCATTTAGCTTTATGAAACAATTGTTTGCACTTATTGCGGGCCGATGCCCATATTCTTTCAGTTTTGTTCGAAACTAATGGAAAACGTCGCGATAAGAAAGGATAGACTTATGTCGCAGCCAATTCTCGCATCTAAATCATCAGCCGTGAATAAATACGACGCGAGTTTTGGCATGACGTGTGTCCGCTAGCTACATGCTGTATGTGAGCATCAACGCGCCGGGGCTGCCAAAATCCTATTTCCGTGAGCTTGCTAAGGGGATAGGGCAGCATAGTTCATCGCAAAGATCAAAAACAGGGAAAACAATATGGGAGACATTGATCTCGCAAGATTGGCTGCGGAATATTGGCACATGGGTTTGTTGGCCATTGTTTTGGTCGGCATCACGATCGATTTTCTGCTGCGATTTGTCGGTCAATCTATCAAGCTATCGCGTGAGTTAAAGGACTCGCTGGCCGCTTTGCGAGCCATTCGATCAGACATTAACGGAGGAGAAGTCACCGAGCTAGACGAAATTGGGCAGAAGGCAATGTCGGGGCCGGCGCTTGACCATCTGTGGAAGGAATACAGCAAGACGCTGCATCCCCAAAAAGAGGATGACGAGCATGGGCACAAGCGGATTGCTCGCTGGCGATCAACCGCGCTCGCGGAAAGCTTCTTTACCGAGCAAGCGATCGTCGATAGCCGATTAAAAACGGAATTCTTCAAACATTTGCCGGGTCTATTGACGGGCTTAGGGATCATTGGCACGTTTTTGGGCCTTATCAAGGGGCTCATTAGCTTTGATGTGTCGCTTGATCCAACTCAGGCGCAGGAACAACTTCGCAACTTGGTTAATTCGGTGGGCCACGCCTTCTTCGTCTCGGCTTCCGCTATATTCTTGGCGATGCTGTTCACTTGGATCGAGAAGTCGGTAGTCACTTCCCGATGCAAACAAGTCGAGGAGCTGCGCGAACTGATCGACAGTTTATTCAAGAGCGGGGCGGGTGAGGAATACCTTGAACGACTCGTCATTTCGTCGGAAAACGCCTCCACGCAATCGCAGCAGATCAAAGACGCTTTAGTCGCTGATCTTAAAGAGATACTGACGACTCTGGCGACTCGACAAATGGAGGCGCAGGCTCAGAACGTTGGTCAGATGTCCTCGGATGTCGGCAAAGCGATCGCCGAGAGCCTGAGCGGGCCGATGGCCGCGATCACCAAAGCGGTGGAGGGCGTGAGCTCCAACCAAGGCGACGCGGTCAACAAGATGCTCACGGACGTGCTTGCGAGTTTCGCCAGTCAGATGCGCGAAATGTTCGGTGGCCAGATGGCGGGCATGTCCGAATTGATGGTCAAGGCAAGCGAGTCGATGCAAGCCACCGCTATCGAATTCAAACTGCTCGCGGCGAACATGGACGCCGCCGGAACCAATACGGTTGACGCCATGGGTGAGCGGTTAGGCAAAGCCTTGGAAGCCATGGATGCCCGTCAATCGGCTATGAACACGCAAATGGGCGCGTTTGTCGAACAGATCAAGGCTTTGGTGTCTGAATCGCAGACCGAGTCTTCACAAAAACTCAAAGACACTCTGTCAGCGGTGGGCGATCAAGTCGCCGGTGTTGTTGAGCAATTGAGAAAGCAAGCGGAGCATGCGGCCGAGTCGCAAGGCGACCGCCAAAACCGATTTGAGCAAACAACGGGTCAAGCCATCGGCTCGTTGTCGGGTCAGGTTGAGCAGTTGCTAGCCCAATCGATGGAGACTAACAAGTCGTTGCAAAACACAGTCGCGGGGTTGACGCAGGCTACTGATAAGGCGATCTCGGGATTGAGCTCTGGCGCTGACACAGTACTTGTCGCCGCCAACGCTTTTGCGAAAGCGGGCGATGGCGTATCGGAGACAATGCGAGCGTCAGCAGTGGCCACGGAAGCTATCAAGGTCGCATCCGCTCAACTCACAATGTCCACCGATGGCGCGAAGATGATCTTTGCTGACTACGCTAAGACGCGGGACACTTTTGCCATCATGGTCGCTGAGTTGAAAGAAACCATCGACAACGCCAAACGCGACGCCTCCATGACATCGGAAATCATCGGTCGGATTGAAAAAGCTGCTCAGCAACTCACGATCGCGCAGAAGCAGTCGGAAGAATACTTGCAAGGCGTCAGCGAGGTTTTAGTCAAAGCGCACGAATCGTTCCGGGAGAATGTCGAGAACACGCTCCGGGAAGGGAACCGCATGTTCCAAACCGAGTTGTCGAGTTCGGTTCAATTGCTATCCGGGGCCATTAAGAACTTGGGCGACGTCGTCGACGACATTCCGCCTCGGAGGTAATGGGACATGCTTGGAATCAAAGCTCCCAAGCGACGCGGCGGCCGCGAAGACGGCGAGAAGCCGTTCTGGATTTCGTTTTCCGATTTGATGACGGCTTTAATGGTTCTATTTTTGGTGGCGATGGCCGTCGCGCTAATGGCGGTTACGCAGGGCCTGCAACAAATCAAAAAGGAATCCCAAGAGCGCGATAAGACCATCGCGAATTGCGTTTCCGATGTAGACGCGTTGACCAAGCTTGACGCGTTTAAAGGCGTGACGGTGCATGGACACTCCATCGATTTCGGCAAGCTGGTCCAGTTCCAAGACAAGGAGCACAAGTTTGAGAAACCTGATGATGAGCGTTTCGTGCGTAAGTTCGTCCCTCGCGTGTTGGATGTGGCGCGCTCGGATAAATGCGACAAGTGGTTGAAGAGAATTGTGGTCGAAGGCTTTGCGAGCAAGACGGGCGACTATCTTTTCAATCTCAATTTGAGTTACCAACGCTCGCAGCGGGTGTTGTGCGCTTTGCTCAACACTCAGCAGCCGGATTCTTTGTCCGCCGCTGATCGAGCTCTGATTCAAACGTTGTTCCTCGCTGGCGGCTCATCCTTCAACACCGCCTCAAGCGGCGCAGCCCAAATGAGGAGGGTCGAGATTAAGCTCGAGTTCCGCGATTTGGGTTCTGCCAAAGAGCCACCGCCAGATATTCCATTGGATCCAGGCTTGAGATGCCCGAACGACAGATGATTGATTCCCTCGCCATCCTTCAGACGGGTCTCAAACGATCTTTCGCAAACGGTCCCATATCTCCAGAGACATGGTCGGATCCCGCTGAAATGACCCGGGCGCGGGCGCGCGTCCATCAAGACCATGGAACGGCCGGCATCATCGCGGATGAGCGCTCAATCTTGGCCGCGGTTGCGGACTTCAAAAAGTCGAGGGAGATTGTCGGATTTCGAGATCTCAAATACGTCTGCCTTGGATTGGGAGCGCTGGACGGCGGCGGATGGTCCGTGTTAGCTGACGAAACGTTGCGCGGCGCTGTCGCCCGCATGGCCGAGCAGCAGCCCTCTACTCATCGCAGACTGCGTTGTTTCCAAGCGCTGTTGTCGACCTATTTCTCTTTTCACCGTAACAGCGAAGACGCCAGCGCCGAATCTAAGACCGGCTGGCTCGGTTTGCGGGCATGGCTGAGGACAGAGCGAGATCGAATTATGAACCTGCTCGAGTTCAAGCCACCATGGTTTGAGACCTTATTGCGGCATCCGGAGTTGTTGACCAATCAGCCATGCGACAAATTTGGCGCTGGCCTGTTGCGCAAGGATCCAGTGCTTTTGAACGACGCGCGGGATGGTCTTTCCATCCCCGACGATTCTTGGGTGATAGATGAGGCGGTGTTCGCTCAAATGAAGGCAGCCTCCGATTTGAAAGATCAGCAATTCAAAGCCGCGCTGCCTGATTTGCTCGTGATCGCAACGGGCAGCGGTGGCGTGTCTATCAGCGGCCAGTTGAGGATTCGTTGCGTGGCTCATTTGGTTTCGCGTTACGCTCGCTGCGGCGACCGGCCGGAGCAACCGGCGCTACGAGATGCGGCCACTTCGACTATCGGAAACCCATGGCTTCGGAGAACAAATTGGGATGCTTGGGTCCGCATAAAGGACACCGCGGATGACCAAGCGAGGGAAATGGTCTTCCTTTGGCTTAAAGAGCGCCTCGTCGCCGACTTTTTTGAGTTGCTTAGCGTTGAAGGAATCAACGACGAACGGCGGGTGGCGTATTGGCTACGATTTGTTCCGTTCGTGGAGGACATGTGGTTCGTCCTGGGCTCATCCGCAACCGCGCAGAGAGGAGGGAAGTTTCGGGAGTTCCGCGAGCGCGCCAAAGGTCGGCTGCTCACCTTAGAGGGCTCAACCCCGGACAACAACGCGTTCGTCATGCGTATTGGGGCTTATCTTGCGGTCGAGTTTGGAGCGGAAAACAACGCGTTTTACCTGTTCAGATGGGATTCGCTCAGCCCGTCGTTTATCGCGACTCTTAACTCGGGTCAGCAGAGAGCTAGCGTCCATATCAGTGAGCTCCGGGGCGACGACAACGAAGACAAGATGAGCCACCGTGATTCGCCGGTCGCGTTGAAAAGTTGGGAGCAGAAATTCGACGACAGATTGATCAAGCTGATCGGGAAAAAACCAGAGAAACGGCCGGCTTGCGTGCCGAGCCTTGAAGTTTTAGTCGCCGATAGCCGTTTCAAAGTGAACGATCTTCGAGGTGTGGGAGGAGCGCTCTGGATCGACGAGACGGAGCGCTCATCGCATCTCGCTAAGGAACTGCAAGCCAAGGGGTTTGCGTTTAGATCCGGCCGCGGCTGGTTCAAGGAGTAGACATGGTGTGGTCACCGTTTCAATCAAAAAATAAGGCGATGGCAGGCTCTTCCTCGCCATCCGCAACCGCGTTGGTTTCTTGGGACGACGAAGGCATTGCTTTTCGCCCCGAGCCCGCCTTCGATGATTGGCTTTCTTCTCCGCTGTCTTTTGCTGTGGGCGCCGAATTGGTTTTCCTGCTTCGACAGCTCGAAGAGGAGGGATTTGTCGAGTTGCGCCCAGATGGCGCGACCCTTTCATGGGCGGACTACTACACCTTGTTGGAATCAGACGAGCATGGCGGAACGCTTGGTCTTTTGGGATTGCCCAGCCAAGAGGCGTGGAGGCCCGCGCTGTCGAGCAGAGGAACGCTGACGGACACTGACTTCGCGGTCGGCATCCAAGGCTGGCTTAATTCCCAAGGGCAGCGTCCAAATGGCAATGTCACCCTTGCCGGCGGCGTTCTCACCGCGGGAGGGAAGTCGGCGATTATTTCCGAGGCCGCTTGGCGCATGACTCAGGCAATCGCGGAGCAACGCAATCGAGAGGGCAGCGAACGGACGCCGGATACAAATAAGCGCGATTGGTCAACCATTCGGGGTCATGCATCACGCGCGGGCGCGGACTTGACGGACTATCTCCGGAAGACTGTGGTTTTAACCCCGGAGCGCTTGCGCATCGATCTCCGCAAGGGAGATGTGGTCGGGGACAAGCTAGTGGAGGTGATGCCGGGATTTGATGGCGCTCCCCCTCGTTGGCTTGAGTTGTTTGATCGCTTCGACACGGTGCCCGAGCGTTACGAAATTCCCGATGGCAATGGCCTTGTGCATGTGCTGTTGTCAGATGAGGCGCGAACGGTGCTGCGTGAAATCAGGCGCATGCCTGGCCGTCGCATAGCCGGAGAGCGCGCTGAGGCGTTCGTTCGCAATCCATTCGCCACGCTTGGACCTGACGCGACGAAGGTCATTGATCCTGAGCAGTTCGAACGCGCGAGAGAGGACGCCGGCATCGTGTTCGCATGCTTCACCGCGAAGGTGTCGCGCGATGACAAAGGACGTCCGTATGAGGTCGCTTTAATTATTGAGGAAACTCTCAGAGGCGCGGTCCAAGCCGAGCAGTTTAAATTTGAAGGTCCGGTCCCGCTGGAAAGCTTCCTCAAAAAGCTTGAACGCAAGATCGCGGATGGAGCGCAGTGCTGCCACTGGGATGGCTTCGACCTCGAAATTTTAGGCGATACGCCGCGTCAAGCGGCTTTGCTGCGAGGGGCGCTTAACGATTGGCGAAATCCGAGTCGCATCAGCGCGTCCGACATTTTCGATCTATCCAAATATTCCGAGCGCGTGGGCGGGTTTGGAGTTGAGAAGGCTTATTACTCGCCCTTTATCGCGAAGAAAAGCGAAGACGCCGGATGGTTTCCAGAAAATATAGATTTAGGCCTGTTCTTCACTCCTGCGGACGACGGCGATACCGTGGCGGTTGCGCTCGACGATAGAAATTTGAGCGTCTTTCGGGCTGAATTGGACAAGGCGCGCCAAGAGAAGCGCGAGACTTTCGATTTTCCCGGCTGCCCGAAGCCTGTGCCGGTGTCTTGGGCGATCGACACTCTCGAAACTCTAGGTCAAGTTCGCGAGGAGGTTGAAAAGGGATCGTTTGATCCAAAAAAAACCTCCAAAAAAAATGGAATCGTCGAGCGCAGAGGATTAGTCGTCAAGCCCAATGTCGACTCTTTGGATTACGAGGAGCGAAGGGGCGCGCTTGCCAACCTCACAGAACCAGCCGCACTGCCATCGACGATGCTCAGTCACATAGAACTCAAGGAGCATCAGCTCTATGGCGTCGCGTGGCTTCAGCATTTATGGAGTCACTCGCCCAACGCGTGCCGCGGAGCGCTGCTTGCCGATGACATGGGTCTTGGAAAGACGATTCAGTTGCTGACCTTCATGGCCGCAGCGATTGAGCGGGAGCCCGGCATTGATCCGTTCTTGGTGGTGGCGCCGGTCTCGCTTTTGGAAAACTGGAAGGAGGAGATCACCAAGTTCTTCTCGCCTGGCGCGATGAAGGTCCTCACTCTTTATGGCCCTGATCTGGCTGCTAAACGTGTGCATAAGTCGGCGTTCGATGAGGGGCTGATAGAGGCGGGTTCCCCCAAGCTACTGACATTAGGTTGGCTCGGCACGGCGAATGTCGTTTTGACGACTTATGAGACGCTTCGAGACCTTGAGTTTTCATTGGCCGCTCAGCGATGGTCGGCGATGATTTGCGATGAGGCGCAGAAAATCAAAAATCCTAACGCCTTGGTGACCCGGGCCGCGAAGAAACAAAACGCCAGGCTAAAGATCGCTTGCACAGGAACGCCTGTGGAAAACACTCTCACTGACATCTGGTGTCTTTTCGATTTCATCCAGCCCGGACTGCTTGGCGCGTTGAAAGATTTCGGCTCCAAATACCGTAAACCGATCGAGTCGGAAACTGACGACGAAAAAATCCGCATTGAGGAGCTGAGAAATTTAATAGAGCCACAAAAACTCAGACGCACAAAAGCCGAGGTCGCTAAAGATTTGCCTAAGAAAATTGAGTTCGATGGTTGTCGCGCCTTGCCTTTGTCGCAGCGTCAGCGCTCCCTTTACGCCGATGCGGTCGCTCAGTTTCGCGCGAGACCAGCCGGAAAACAGGCCACCGGCATGCAGTCGCCGTTAGGGCTTTTGCAGTATCTGCGTCGGCTCTGCTCCGATCCAAGATCGCCAGGCCATCTTTCCACGGCATCGGAGCCGCTTCCTGACATCGTGAGAGATTCGCCTAAGATGGCGTGGATGCTGAGTCATCTAAAAGAGATCAAAAAAACCGGAGAGAAAGCGATTGTGTTCTGTGAGTTTAGGGACTTGCAGCGAACGTTACAGCGGGCGATTTCAGAGCGCTTCGAATTCATGCCTGACGTGATCAACGGAGATACGTCGGCGGATTCAGCAAACGCCAATAATCGTCAGAAACGGCTCAAAGCATTCCAGGAGCGACCAGGTTTCGGAGTGATCATTCTGTCGCCGCTAGCTGTTGGATTTGGCGTGAACATTCAAGCGGCCAATCATGTCATTCACTTTACGCGCACGTGGAATCCGGCCAAAGAGGATCAAGCTACAGACCGCGCCTACCGCATTGGACAGACGCGTGATGTCTATGTTTATTACCCTGTGGTGGTCGCTCACGATTTTCTGACATTCGACGCTAAGCTCGACAAGCTGCTCGACAAAAAACGCGCCCTTTCGACTGACATGCTCAACGGGGCGGGTGATGTGAGCCCTGCCGACTTTGGTGATCTGGAAGCTCCTGATGGCGGCAATGCGTTCAGCAACCAGCCACTGGTCGCTGAAGACATCGGCTCGATGGATGGCGATACCTTTGAGGCTTTTTGCGCTCTGCTGTGGAGCAAGATGGGCTATTCGCGAACCATAAAGACAAAGCGTGCCGGTGACGGGGGTGTCGATGTTGTCGCAATTAAGAGCAACGAAGGAGCGCTGATTCAATGCAAAAGTTCGACCATCGAGAGTAAAGGGGAGGGGTGGGAAGCAGTCAAAGATGTTTACGCTGGATCAGCTGCTTACGGCGCTCGCTATCCTGGGATCGTTTTTTCCATGTTGGCTGTCACCAATCGCCGATTTAACCAAGCGGCGCGAAGCCAAGCGAAATTATTAAAAGTTGAGTTGATCGAAGGTGATCAACTTGCGGAAATGCTCGCGAGTTATCCAATGAAACGAGGAGAGCTCGATCGGTTTTTGCTAGCAGGTTGGACAGAGCTCTAGTCGCTGGCGATTTAGTAGCAAGGAGTCAAGTAGTAATGCTGATAAGACTTGTAAAACGCGTACGGTTAAAATTCTTGTTATGAACCAGTTTTTAACTCGATGACATCAGCTCCTTTACGCAAGGTATCTAAATAGTCTGCCCACCGTTGCATCATTTCTCGACGGGCAGGTAAATGAGCAGTACGATTGTATGCACGACCATTGGGATCTTTTACCGCATGAGCTAACTGATGCTCAATCAGATCCACTCGTTCGCCTAATACCTCATCCATTATGGTGCGTGCCATCGCCCTAAAACCATGTGCAGTCATTGTTTCCTTGTCGTAGCCCATACTCCGTAAAGCTGCGTTAATAGTATTTTCGCTCATGCATCGTTCATAAGTTCGAATGCTTGGGAATACATATTTCCCATGTCCCGTCATCGCGTGCACCTCCCGTAAAATTTCGAGGGATTGTGTAGACAGAGGGACGAGGTGGTCGATATTCATCTTCATTTTCGAGGCGGGGATGCGCCACTCGGCTGCATCAAGATCGATCTCTTTCCATTCTGCGGAGCGCAATTCTCCTGGCCGCACAAATAGAAGAGGAGACAGCTTCAGCGCGGCCACGGCATAGGGATGGCCAGAGTAGCCAAAGATAGAGCGAAGTAATACTCCTGCCTGTTTAGGTTCTACGATGGCTGCATAGTTTGTCTTCGGTACAACGGATAATGCGCCTCTTAAATCTGCGGTCACATCTCGTTCTGCCAGCCCAGAGGCAACGGCGTACCTAAGTACTTGGCCACATATTTGTTTCACTCGATGGGCAGATTCAATTGAACCACGTGCTTCCATCTTTTGTACTGTGGTTAAAACATTTAACGGCTTGATTAAAGAAACAGGCATATGCCCGATAAATGGAAACACATCTTTTCGCAACCAGTTGGTAACTTTTTCTTGGGTTGTTGCGGCGCGCATTGCTGAGGTTTTCTTCAACCAAGCGTGAGCGACTGCTTCAAAGGTATGTGTACCCGCAATAGCTTTAGCTTCTTTTGCTTCACGTTTGAATTGGGCAGGGTCAATACCATCAGCTAGTAGTTTTCGCGCCTCTGCACGTTTGGCTCTTGCTTCCGTAAGAGATATCTCAGGATATGAACCGAAGGTCAAACGGTTTTGTTTGCCGTTCTGCTGACGATACGACATGCGCCATATCTTCGTACCCACTGCGGTGATCTCAAGATACATGCCCAAGCCATCAGCTAAGGTGTGAGCTTTTCCTGCAACTGGTTTGGCAGTTCTTACCTGTAAATCAGTGAGCGGTTTTGCGAGTTTTGGCATCGTTCATCCATGCAGTTTTTGATTAAGTGCTTATGGATGCTAGTGTGGATGTAAAGGTGTTGGATTGCAATGGACCCCAAAAGACGTCATAAAACAAAAAACCCGCGTCAGCACTGGGCTAGACACGGGTTTTTGGACTACTTTGGACTCTACTGCATGTACGACTGGTGCCGAGAGCCGGAATCGAACCGGCACGCCTTGCGGCGCGGGATTTTGAGTCCCGTGCGTCTACCTATTCCGCCATCTCGGCAACGCAAGCTGAGCATTATGCTCGATTTGCCCGATTTGAGCAAGACTCATGACGCTTGAATATGCTGCCTGTACGCAAATTTTTTACAAAATCGATAGCTAATCGACATTACTGCTGGCTGGCGGCCGGGGCGTTGTAGACACGGCGATACAGGCGGAAGCGTTCGTCGCGGTCAGCCGGCCGGCGACCGTGCCAGACCAGTTGCCATTGCTGGTTGTAACGCGTGATGGACTGCGCTGCATCATTGCCGCGGTGGGTGTCCTGCAGCAGCAGGTAGTCGCAGTTTTTCTCGCCAATTTGCGCGAACTCTACCTTGCCGAAGTAAGCGAAGGAAGCACGCTGGGCCGGGCCTACATTCGAGGCGACGCAACGTTTGACGGTCGGCAAGGCCGCATCGATTTGCTGCGCGACGCCGACATAGCTCTTGATGTAGTTACCCCATGGCAGCCACAAGGTCATCAGCAGCAACCAGCATAGGATGATACCGCCGGATGAGAGCACGACCGCGCGCCACAAGACCGATGGGCGACGCGAGACGCGCCAGTAGACGATCCAGATCCAGCCTGCGGATGCAGCAGCGGCGACCAGCAGGATGAAGAGGTTGAATTCAGGTTTGAAGCCAGGCGCGATCTTGAATGCATTCTTTGCCAGCTGTGCCGGCCAGCCGGTTTGCTTGGCGATCCAGCCTATCCAGATGAAGGCCGCGCACGTGGTCAGCATCATCACCGAGAACCAGTCGACCGCATTGATGGCGCCACGCTTCATGGTCGGCAAGCCGAAGGCAGCCAGGATCGCGAGCATAGGCAGCAGTGGCAACAGGCTGGCTTCTTCACCGTGCGAGTTGAGCAGTGCCAGTACCAGCAGTGCAGCGAAGAAAGTCAGTGGCAATGTGATGTGCAATGCCGCGTGCTGGCGACGCCATGCGTAGACTGCCCAGATCGCGAACGGCCATGCCGGCCATGCGAACCAGATCGCATTCTTCAGGAAATATTGCAGCGTGGACCAGGACGGGGCATCGACCAGGTGGTAGTTCCACGCCATCCACGCATCTATCGGCGAGTTGCCGTGTGGTTGCACTTGTTGACTGGCCCATATCCACGCACCGGTGATGGCGGCAGCCAGTGGCAGCGAGATTAGTATCAGGCGTGGCAACAGGGCACGCTCGCGTATTGCCGCGAGCACTATGATGCCTAGCCAGATGGCGAAGGGCGTGACCCAGCCGCGCGTCAGTGCCAGCAAGCCGAGTGCGACACCCAGCACCACTGCGCGACGCACGGTGTGTTTTTCAAACAGGCGGGTGGTGGCGTACAGCGCGCAAGCGACCAGCGAAACCTGCAGCGCTTCCGAGGTAGTGCCATGGCTGTGTACCAGCAAGCCGAGGCAGCCCAGGTAGATCAGCAGTGCGCCGTCCGCCAGTGTGCGGCCGAAGTCCTTCGGTTCAGGTTGTCCGCCGAAGGCGAGCTTGAGTGGTTGCGCTTCAGTGCGACGACCCAGCAGGTAGGTGGTGTACCAGACTGCGGTCGAGCCCAGCAGGAAGAAGCAGATAGGCGCGATGCGCGCAGCCATGGGCGCACCGACCAGCCAGCCAAATAATTTGATGCAGATGGCGCCTAACCAGAATGCCAGCGGACCTTCTTCCGGCATGGCGAGGCCGACGATATTCGGTGATAACCAGTCGGCCAGTGTGCCGGTGGCCATGGTCCACATGATGCCAAAGCCGGCAGCGTCGTCTGGTTTCCACGGATCACGGCCAACCAGGCCGGGCAGGATATACAGCAGACACAGTGCGAACAAGGCCCAGCGCGGGAGTGCGAGTGTAGCGGAGGCGGGCAGGCGGACTGGCTTCATGTAGGGGACGTTATTTTTATTTGATCCGGCGTTATTGTGCCGTAAAAATTCTTTATCAGTGCAGCGGATTCATCCGTATAGAGTGAAAAGGCCGGTTTTGTGCGCACTGACAGGCACATGGGGCCTGATGCAATAATAAAAAAGGCAGCCGTAGCTGCCTTTTTAAAACGCTGTGACGAATTATTCTGCCACGCTTGTTTTGGAACCGACGGAACCGAATTTCTTGCGGAATTTATCCACGCGACCTGCGGTATCAACGATTTTGTGTTTGCCGGTGTAGAAAGGATGCGATTCCGACGAAACCTCGATCTTGATCAGCGGGTATGTTGCGCCTTCAAATTCGATGGATTCACGAGTTTGAATGGTCGAACGGGTGATGAATTTGAAATCGTTAGACATGTCTTGAAACACGACTTCGCGATATTCTGGGTGTATGCCTTCTTTCATTTTTCTGCCTTGGTTAGTTTGGTAGCCAATCGTCACTTCGTCGGTCGCACAGCTTCTTGACCCGATTGTCGATCACTTGCCTGGGTTGGAACGAGCCGGAGATTATACAATGAAATCATGGGTTTGCGATAGATTTGGCAACAGCGGTGTTACAGTTCAGCACCAAGAATAAAAGGGAGACCCTGTGACAATAGGTTTGCAAAGTGGCATGAGTACGCTGCTGCAGGTGGTGGAAGCCTGCGGCATCATTGCATTTGCCTGCTCCGGCTTTGTCGAGGCGCGGCGCAAGGATATGGATCTGGTCGGGGTGTTTATTGTTGCTTTTGTGACAGCTTTTGGTGGCGGTACCCTGCGCGATATGTTGCTGGATCGACGTCCGCTGTTCTGGGTTGAGCATCAGGAATACGCAATCCTGGTCTTTGTACTGGCTTTGCTGGCCGGGCCGTTTTTGCCGCATTTGCGTTCTGCCGTGGCTGAAAAGACTATCGTCGTGGCTGATGCGCTGGGCCTGGGTTTGTTTAGTGCGGTCGGGACTTCGCTGGCAATGGAAGCGCAGATGCCGGTGTTTATTTGCGTGATGATGGGCGTGACCACCGGTATTTTCGGTGGTGTGCTGCGTGATGTCTTGTGTAACCAGATACCGATGGTGTTCCGCCGCGAGCAGTTATATGCGACCTGTTCCTTGCTCGGCTGTACCGTGTATTTGTTGCTGGAGTGGTTGAATATGACGTCGGCCGTGGCGCTGATAGCCAGTATCCTGGTAACGTCGGTGTTACGCCTGTTGGCAGTGCGGCGGAACTGGCGTTTGCCTGGATAAAGTACAGACTAATAAAAAAGCCCGTTTTCACTACAAATGAAAACGGGCTTTTTGTTTTCAGCTGTGTGCCAGCTGAAAAGCAGATGCAGGATCAGGAATTGCCGCGACGCATCATGTCGAAGAATTCGGCGTTGTTCTTGGTCGCCTTCATCTTGTCGAGGATGAACTCCATCGCTTCGATCTCGTCCATGCCGTACAACAGTTTGCGCAGGACCCAGATCTTTTGCAGTTGATCCGGTTTGATCAGCAATTCTTCGCGGCGGGTGCCGGATTTGTTCAGGTTGATGGCAGGGTAGACGCGCTTCTCGGCCAGACGGCGTTCGAGATGGACCTCCATGTTACCGGTACCTTTGAATTCTTCGTAGATCACGTCATCCATACGGCTGCCGGTTTCGATCAGCGCGGTTGCGATGATGGTCAGCGAGCCGCCTTCTTCGACATTACGTGCAGCACCGAAGAAGCGCTTAGGACGTTGCAGTGCATTCGCATCAACACCACCGGTCAGTACCTTGCCGGAAGCAGGGATCACGGTGTTGTAGGCGCGTGCCAGACGAGTGATGGAGTCGAGCAGAATCACGACGTCTTTTTTCATTTCGACCAGGCGCTTGGCTTTTTCCAACACCATTTCCGCAACTTGTACGTGACGTGTCGCTGGTTCATCGAAGGTCGATGCCACGACTTCGCCGCGCACCGAACGCTGCATCTCGGTCACTTCTTCCGGACGTTCGTCGATCAGCAACACGATCATGACTGCTTCAGGGTGATTGGTGGTGATCGCGTGTGCGATGTGTTGCAGCATTACGGATTTACCGGATTTAGGCGATGCAACCAGCAAGCCACGTTGACCTTTACCGATAGGTGCGATCAGATCGATGATGCGGCCGGTGATGTTTTCTTCGCCGCGCATATCGCGTTCAAGCAGCAATGGCTTGTTCGGGTGCAGCGGCGTCAGGTTTTCAAACAGGATGCGGTGTTTCGAAGCTTCCGGCGATTCGCCGTTGACCTTATCTACCTTGACCAGTGCAAAGTAGCGTTCACCGTCTTTCGGTGTGCGGACTTCACCTTCGATCGAATCGCCGGTGTGCAGATTGAAGCGGCGGATTTGCGAAGGCGAAATGTAAATGTCGTCTGTGGACGCCATGTAGCTGGCGTCGGGCGAGCGCAGGAAGCCAAAGCCGTCAGGCAATACTTCGAGGGCGCCATCGCCAAAAATTTGTTCTCCTGATTTCGCGCGTTTCTTGAGAATCGCGAACATCAGTTCTTGTTTGCGCAAGCGCGCAGCGTTATCGATGTCCAGGCTAATTGCCATTTCTAGCAGTGCGGAGACGTGTAACGCCTTTAATTCAGATAAATGCATATGTTTGAGTTTCCCAGGATGGGAGATAAAAAGGTGGGGGAGGGAACGACGCGGTGAAGTTGGTAATCATGCAGCGATGCGGGCGCATCGCTGCCATTTTTAATTATTTCAGATGTTGCTATCGATGAATGCGGTCAATTGGCCTTTTGCCAGTGCGCCGACTTTTTGCGCAGCTGGTGCACCGTTCTTGAACAAGATCAGTGTAGGAATGCCGCGGATACCGAATTTGGCCGGAATCGCCTGGTTGGCATCAACGTCCATTTTCGTGATCTGGATTTTGCCTGCGTACTCTTTGGCAACGTCTTCCAGGATAGGTGCAATCATCTTGCACGGACCACACCACTCTGCCCAGAAGTCGACCAGAACTGGTTTGTCGGATTTCAATACGTCTGTATCAAAAGATGCATCGGTAATATGTTTGATGTTTTCGCTCATGTTTGCCTCAGTCTGAGGGGAAAAGGATAAATCTGCGCCTTGGCATCACCTACTAATTGGTATCTGCCTGCAGCGTCTCCGCTTACTGAAACTCAGATGGAGACGTTGCGATTTAATTCAAGTTTTGAAGGTATAACCAGAGGTGATCAGGCGGGGTCTGGGCAAATCATAACCTATTTTATAAAAAGTGGGGCATTGCTCGAAAAATTTCACTCTCCTCGCATAAAATGCAAAACCGGATAGTCTTTGACTACTGATTCCATTGATTTTCCCACTAGAGTCCTGAATGCCGCCTCGCACTGTATTAATTCCACCTTCCGCTGCCTTTTGGGACGATGCCGCACGTGCATTGTTACAAAGCGATGCGTTAACAGGTGCGCAGCAGTCTGCGGTACGGGATTTATCCTCATTGCGGGTAGTGGTATCGACTTTCGCGCATATACAACTATTAAAGAATGCATTGGGGCGGCAGCTGGGCGCGGCTTTCATCCCGCCGACGATTACTTCGCTGGGTGAATATATACGGCTGTTACCACCGCAAACCGGAGCCAGTGCCACTGCGCCTAGCGAGCGGCTGATGTCGCTGTACGCCGACCTGCGCCAGCACGCCTGGTTGAAGAAGCTCTTCAGCGCGCGCCGCAATACAGATTTATTGCCGCTGGCAGAAATCCTGCTCGCCCTATCAGATGAGTTGACTCTAGCCATGCTGCCCGAGTTGCAGGTGTCGACCGATGTGGCCGATGCGCGCTGGCAAGCGGCGCTGGAGCAATTGTCACCGGTGGCGCGCAATTTGTTATCAGATGAAACGCAGCTGGTCTGGACTATCTGGAAAACCCAGCTGGATGCCAGCGATGCGATCGTGCATCGCTTTGCGCAAATGATGCGTATCGCCGAGCAAGCGCAATTGCCATTGTTCTGGATCAGCCCGGTGGAAGCCGATGCGCTGGAGCAGGCTTTCCTCGATGCGTATCAGCTCAATCGACCAGTGGTTGCGATTACGCTGGATTGGCACGCGCAACATATTAATAGTACTTATGCCGCTGCCTGGCCTGAGTTGCTGGCGGATGAGGACACACACGCTATAAGCGAATTGCCATTGGCAACACCTGCGGGTTTGTCTTTATATGCGGCGCATAACCTGGAAGCAGAAGCCAAGGCTGGTGCACAAACCATACTGGACTGGCTGCAGCAGGGTAAAACGAATCTCGCCATCGTCGCTCAGGATCGCGTGGTTGCACGTCGCATCCGCGCGCTGCTGGAACGCGCACAAGTCATCGTCGCCGATGAAACCGGCTGGAAGCTATCGACCACGCGCGCTGCTGCTGCGCTCGCATCGTGGCTGGAGCTGGTGGCGGCGCGGGCTGAAACCATCGCCTTGCTCGACTTCCTGAAGTCGCCGTTTGTTTTTGCGAATACGGACAATAAAGCTGACCTGGTCATGGCGAGTGAACTCGCTTTGCGTCGCTCCAATGTGCTGGGTGGCTGGGATGCGGTCGGCGATGCATTGACCGCGATACCTGCGGCACAGAATATGGTGAAGCTGCTGGCACAACAGGCGACCGGTTTCAGCAAAGGTAAAACCTTGTGTGACTGGATCACCGCCAGTCAGCAGACGCTGGATGCACTCGGCATGCGAGCTGCCTTGCAGGCGGATGGTGCCGGTGCACAAGTGCTGCAGCTATTGCAGGATATAGAACAGGACTGCACCGCAGTCGGACACGTCTTTTCATTTGCCGAATGGCGCGCCTTCCTCAATCTGCAACTGGAAGCAACTGCCTATGTGCAATTAAACCGCGACCGGCGCGTCGTGATGCTGCCGTTGAACGGTGCGCGCTTACGTAGTTTCGATGCCGTCTTGCTGGTCGGTGCAGATGCGGAACATTTGCCGTCGCAACCGAGTGAGACTTTGTTCTTTGCGAATGTGGTGCGACGTGAACTAGGACTGGCAACACGTGAAAGCAGGCAGCGCCAGCAGTTGCGTGATGTAACCGAATTGCTGTCGTCGAATGAGCTGGTCGTGATGTCATGGCAGGCACATAAGAATGGCGAGCCGAATCCTGTCAGCCCGTGGATAGAGCGCTTGCAACTAAGTCTGGCGCGTGCCGGTTTGCCGGAAGTCGCAACGCATCGAGTCGAGATCGCACCGCGCAGCCTGACACCGGCACCACTGAGCATGCCCGCACCGCATGCTGCCGTGTTGCGACCGCAGAAGCTTTCTGCCAGCGGCTACAACAGCCTGGTTGCTTGTCCTTATCAATTCTTTGCCACGCGCATGCTGGGTTTGTCCGGGCTCGACGAGTTATCGGATATGCCGGAGAAGCGAGATTACGGCGACTGGCTGCATCAGATTCTTGCGATCTTCCATGCCCGTTTGCACGAAGTTGCAAAGTCCGAGCGTGCAGCTTTGCTGCAAGAGATCACCGACCAGGTATTCAATCTGGCTCTCGATAAAAGTGCTGCCGCTCTCGGCTATTACGCGCGCTGGCAAAAAGCGATGCCCGCTTATCTGGATTGGTTAAGCGAGCGTGAAGCGCAAGGCTGGCATTTTGTGCTGGGTGAAGAAAAGTTTGAAAAAGTACTGCGCTGGGATGATGGCGAAATCATCCTACATGGTCGCGTCGATCGCATGGATGAGAATGAAGCAGGCGAACGCGCGGTGCTGGATTACAAGAGTACCAACCAGACCGCGCTGCGGGAAAAACTCAAGCACGGCGAAGATCATCAATTACCGTTTTACGGTTTGCTGTCGGATGTGCCGCTGAAGAATGCGTTGTATATCCCGCTGGAAGCAAGCAAGGACAAGATCAAGGAAGTGGAATCACCCGACTATGACAACTGGCAGCAGACCTTGAGCACGCAGATCGTCAACAGCATGCGTGCGATTGCGCATGATGCGCCTTTGCCTGCGACTGGCCCGGAATCGGTATGCCAGTACTGTGATGTGCGCGGACTTTGCCGCAAGGGAGCATGGTAATGCGCGGGCCGGATGAGATGACTCAGGATGCAGCAATGCCGGAGCAACGCATGGTGCCGCGTGCTTATGAAATCAATGGCGAACAGGCCGATGCCGCGCACTTCGTCGCGCGTGCCTGCGATCCTGCACGTTCGGTGGTGGTGGAAGCCTGTGCTGGTAGTGGCAAGACCTGGTTGCTGGTAGCGCGTGTCCTGCGTTTGTTACTGGCCGGTACCGAACCAGCCGCTATCCTCGCGATTACCTTTACACGCAAGGCCGCGCAAGAGATGCGCGAACGCCTGATGCAGTTGCTGCACGAGCTGACGCTGAAACCGGATGCAGAAGTACTGGCCTTGTTGCGCGAACGCGGTATCCCCGAGCATGCGCTGGCCGAGACTTTGCCGCAGGCGCGTGCATTGTATGAAAAGGTCTTGCGCAGTCCGCAAGCCTTGTCGATAGACACCTTCCATAGCTGGTTTGCACGCCTGATCCAGATCGCACCTTTGGCTTCTGGTGTGCCGCATGGCTATAGCCTGACAGAAGCGACTGGCGAATTGTTGTCGGATGCTTACAGTCGCTTCATGCAGGAAGTGAATGAAAAGGACCAGCAACACGTCAAGGACGCACTGATAGACCTGTATGGTCAGGTCGGTGACTTCAGCACGCGTAACTTATTGAATTCCTTTATTGCCAAGCGCGCCGAGTGGTGGGCTTCGGTGCAGGGCGGTGAACCGCTGCAGTGGCTGGAAGAACTTTGCGGTGCCGATGGCGTGAGCGATGCGCGCCTGTCCTTGTGGTCGGATGAAAAGCTGCTGGGACGTATCAATCAGATAGCCTGGTTGCTGGGGCAGGGCACAGCTGTTAACCAGGAAAGAGCGACGGCGATAGAGAAAGCCGTCAGCGCTGGTGCTGCACTGGAAAACTTTGAAGCACTGATGAATGAGTTTTTTGATGCCGGCGGCAAGTTCCGTAAAAACCGCTCTACCAAAAACCTGACCAAAGCCTTGCTCGATAACCTGGGTGAAGACGGCGTCTATGCATTTGAAGTTGAGTTTGAAAGCGCAGGCGAAGCGCTGAAGAAGATCCTGCGCCGTAGCATGGAGCCCAAAGTCATCGCGCTGAATCGTTCCTTGTTTATTGTGGGTGCTGCCTATCTGGAGATCTATCAGGCAGTCAAAGCTGAGCAACGGGTATTCGATTTCGCCGATCTGGAATGGCAAGCTTATCGCCTGTTAACGAATGAAGAACACGCGGCTTATTTGCAGAGTCGCCTTGATGCACGTTACAAACATGTGTTGCTGGATGAATTCCAGGATACCAATCCGCTGCAGTGGAGCATAGTCCAGGCCTGGCTGAATGCGTATGGCGACGATAGCGACAAGCCCAGCATGTTTGTGGTCGGTGATCCCAAGCAATCGATTTATCGCTTCCGTCGTGCCGAGCCGCGCGTGTTTTCTGCTGCACGCACCGTGCTGGTGGCGCAAGGTGCAGACTTCCTGCGTACCAATCAAACGCGACGTAATGCACGCGGCATCGTTGAAGTGTTGAACGACAGCTTCCGCGGCAATCCTATTTATACGCCACAGACTACCCTGTCGGCCAACGAAGGCGCAGTGTGGCAGTTGCCGCTGGTGCAGCAGGAAAAGACTGCGAAGACCAGCTGGACGCCAGCCGATATGCGCGATCCGTTGACCGAGCCGCGCGAGGAAGAGGAAGATGCGCGCCGTCTGGAAGAAGGGCGTGCGGTAGCGCAAGCCATCCTGCGGGCGCGTACCTTAAACAAAGGAGCGCAGTGGTCGGATGTAATGTTGCTGGTAAAGAAGCGTACCCATCTGGGTGCTTACGAGCGTGCGTTGCGTGAAGCCCGTATCCCGTTTGCATCAGACCGGCGCGGTGGTTTGCTGGAATCGCTGGAAGTGGCCGACTTGATCGCCTTGCTGACTTTCCTGATTACGCCACATGACAATCTCGCGCTGGCGCATGTACTCAAGTCGCCCATCATGGGTGCAACCGATAACGACCTGATCGCACTGGCCTTGCGTAGCGAGAAAACCTGGTGGAGCCGTTTGCATCAGGCCGAATTGAATACACCAGTGCTACAGCGCGCAGTACAGCTATTGGAAAAATGGCTGGAGCTGGCCGCGCGTTTGCCGGTGCATGATTTGCTTGATCGCATCCTGCATGAAGGTGATGTGGTCGCACGTTATGCGCTCTCGGCATCGCCGTTGGTGCGCGGGCAAGTGCTGGGTAATATCGAAGCTTTTACCGAGCTGGCGCTGAACCTGGATGCCGGACGTTATCCGAGCTTGCCTAAGTTCATCGATGCCTTGCGTCGCCTGCAAAAGTCGGCCGAAAGCGATGCGCCGGATGAAGCCGATATCGACGCTGCGCTGGATGCAGCACGCATCCTGACTATACACGGCGCGAAAGGGCTGGAAGCCGACATCGTGGTTTTGCTGGACGCCAACCACAGCGATCCGGCGCGTGATGATTACGGCGTGCTGTGCGAGTGGAAGCAGGAAGCAGATGCGCCAAATCACTTCTCGGTATTCGGGCGCCAGGCTGAACGTGGTGCGGCGCGTGATTATTTGTTCGCAGAAGAAGAACAGCTGAAAACCCAGGAAGACTGGAACCTCTTATATGTAGCGACCACGCGCGCCAAGAAGCTATTAATAGTCAGCGGTGTGGCAGATGCGCGCAGTGGCTCGGAGAGTGGTATGGCTGAGGGTTGCTGGTATGCGCGCTTCCAGGGCGCCCAGGAAGTCGAGCTGGAGCAGCAGGAGCAGGTGTTGGATGTCGCTTTGGAACAGGAATTCCAGTTGGCGATCTTCAGTCCACCTGCCATGCCCTTGCCACAGACCGAGCTGCCGGAAGCATTCAGTAGCGCCGAGATAGAAGAGGGCATAGCCCTGCATGCGCTGATGGAGCGCCTGACCCAGCACTGGCCGATACAGCGCTACGATGCAGCAGCTGTCGCGAAATGGCTGCCGTGCACACGCGAGATGGCGGAAGTAGTGCGGGTGCAGGCTGAGGCGATATTGGGGCAGCCTGAATTAAGTCGCTTCTTCGATCCGGCGCAGTATCGTTTTGCGCGCAATGAGATGGAAATTGTCAGCAATGCCGGAGTTGCGCGTTTTGACCGCGTGGTGATGTTTGACGATGAGTTGTGGATATTGGATTACAAACGCAATTTGTTCGATAGCGAGCGGGCGGCGTACACTGCGCAGCTGGCGCGTTATCGCATTGCAGCACAGGATGTCTTCCCCGGCCTGAACATCCGTACCGCACTGATCACGGTGGATGGCAAGCTGACTGAGGTAATATGACGCATGCCGTGCATGCATTGCGTGGCGTGTAATTTTGGCAAGCGAGCTAGTCCTATCGCTGACCGCTAATCGATAAATTTAAACCTTGCAGCGGAAAACCGACGGCCGATAGTGCTATCTATTGACGGTCATTCCTCTGCACTACTATAGTGGCGAGATGATTACAGACTTTCACAATCTTTCTGCAAAGATCAGCCAGCTGGCTGATTTGACCCAGTCGCTACGTAGCGAAAATGCGGATTTGCGCATCAAATCGGCGGCTCTGGCAGCCGAAAATGCCGAATTGACGCGCCGCATGCAGGAAGCGCACGAACGCGTTGCTGCACTGCTCGCAAAAATCCCGACACAAGAACAAGATGAGGAGACCGCATGATCCAGCTCGACGTATCCATCATGGGGCAGCCTTATAAGCTGGCTTGCAAGGAAGGCGAAGAAGGCGCGTTGCAGGAAGCGGTTGCGTATCTGGACGGCAAGATGTCGGCGATCCGCGATGCCGGCAAACTGAAGGGTAACGACCGTATCGCTGTCATGGCTGCACTCGGAATTGCTGCAGAGCTTTTGGCGACAAAATCGCCAAGTGGCCCTTTGTCCGAGATGTCGATGTCCGAGGTCAAGCAAAAAATCGCTGCAATGCACGAAACGCTGGATACAGCATTGGCGCCACAAGAAAATCTTTTCTAAGATTTCTTTTCCTTGTCCTGCGATTGGAGTAAACTAAGCGCTCCTGCCGTGTTCGCCATTGCCATAAAATCCTTGAACCATTTATGCGCAGCGGCTGCGGAATTTTGTTCGATGGGAGTGCGCGTCGCTAGTCCGATGAACCCGAAGTTGAACTAACTGTGGCCAACTTGAACCTCTTGGTTCAGGATGCCGGCAAAGCGGCACAGGCGGGACTTGAATACTGGAACGGTTGCATGCAAATGCAGCCGTTTTTTATTTCCGCCGTCGTTTTGGACAAGAGCGGGCATCTGCTGCAGCATCACCGGACGATATGGTGGTCTCTTTGGTTTTATAATTCCCCGGTATATCCAACCTTTCAGGCAAACAGCTTATGCGCTATTGGCTCATGAAATCCGAACCGAGCGAAGTCAGCATCGACGATGCATGGTCCGCTCCCAAACGTACCGTGGCCTGGACCGGCGTGCGTAACTACCAGGCGCGCAACTTCATGCGCGACACCATGCAGGTAGGTGACGGCGTCCTGTTCTACCACTCCAGTTGCGCCGAACCCGGCATCGTCGGCCTGGCCGAAGTCGCCAGCACCGCCTATCCCGACCATACCCAGTTTGAGCCGGACAGCCACTACTACGATCCGAAAGCGACGCAGGAAACGCCGCGCTGGATGATGGTCGACGTCCGTATCAAGAAAAAGACCCGCCTGCTGTCACTGGCCGAAATGCGCACTATGCCGGAATTGAGTGGCATGGTGCTCCTGCAGCGTGGCAGCCGCCTGTCGATTACACCTGTCACAGCGGATGAATGGAATTTCATCTGCAAACAATTGGCCTGATTCCGGGCAGTTAATTCTCTTCATCTTGTGCAGGCGGAATATTGCCTGCGCATCTTTGCCTCTTCATCCCCTGTTTTTTGCGTCGGGAAATTTTCTGCAATGGAAAATTATGTTGATGAAGTGCGCCTATGTTACAAAAAATATTTAACATTTTTATGAATATTTAATGACAGCGAGCATGTAATTTTTTCGCATGTCCTTATACGGTAAAAAGTTCAAATACGCTGATCTGCCTCTTTTTTGAGCAGTTACGTACGTTGACCACGCAAGATGTGCAGGCATTGCGCGTAATTTTTACAAACTCATTCCTCTCGTCCTTACGCACGGACATCAAGCGTTTCCTTTCATTATTTTTTCTCAATTCAGGAGAGGAATATCTCGTATTTATCTGCGCGCATGGCGTGGAACTAAATCACGAGCCCCCTCTCTTAACCAGCTCTTTGTATAGACAAAATGACACGAATTTATTGCTGCAGAAAATTTTTGTTCGAGCGCAATTTGAAATAAAAAAGTTTCTCACTCGCGCTCTTATCTGTGTGCATGTTTGCTTCCTTCATCGGGGCCTTATTGAAGAATGGTGGAAAAAATGATGGTGTCGTTGATTTCATATACACACAGCATGCGTGACTTAAGTGTGACTGCAGTGATTCAGGTGTTGGCAATCCAGGCGCTGGCAGATTAATGATGAACATACTTGTGATGCATGAGCGCGCCGTTCTTGCGCGCCGCAAGGAAGTTGGCCTGAGATCGGCCTTGCTGCTGCTCGCCACGATGGCGAGTCTGCCGGTATTTGCTGCAGATCCGGTCAGTGGCGATACCTTTACCCCTTATGCCAGCTACGGTATTTACTACGATTCCAATCTGTTGCGGCAATCGGATATCGTGCGACAGAGTGGGGCGCAGCTATCAGATCGCTGGACGCGCGCTGCGGTAGGGATACGCATGGATAAGGATATAGGCCGACAGAAATTGACCGCCGATGCCTCTGTCTATCGCGCTGATTACGATCGCTTCAACCAATTTAATAACACGGGTAAAGACCTTATCGCCAACTGGAAATGGGCGTTGGGCAACCAGTTTTCCGGTAACGCTGGTGTTAACTATGCAGAAGGCCTGACTTCTTTTGATGACTTCCGTAGTCTGCAACGCAGCATACAAACGCAGACCAAGACCTACGTCGATGGTTCGTGGCGTTTCCATCCGAGCTGGGCACTGAACGCTGCTTATAGTCACTATGACTTGGGCTACGACCTGGAAATACAGAAGCCGTCCGAACGCACACTGGACATCACTGATGTCGGCGTCGACTACCTGGCGCGCAGTGGCAATAAGGTTGGCATGGTTTTGCGTCACATCGAAGGTGACTACACCTATGCCGACATCAACTCCTATACGCAGAATGAAGTGAAGGCCAAGGTCGACTGGCAAGTCACCGGCAAGACCATGCTGCAATTCCTCGGCGGCTATTCCAAGCGTGAATATGCAATCAATCCGCAGCGCGATTCGGGCGTGCCGAGTGCACGCCTGACTGCTTACTGGAAGGCGACCAACAAGACCGCCGTTTCGCTCGCTGCGTGGCGTGAGCTGGGTGCGACCGACAATCTGGCCGCCAACTATGCGCGTAACCAGGGTGTAAGCCTGGCGTCGACCTGGGATGCGACCAGCAAAATCAGCGTTGATGGCCTGGTAATGACAGAGAGGCGCAGTTACAACGGCGTGTCAGTGGTACAGGGACTGGACCCGCTGAATCGTTCTGATGACTACCGCAACGCCTTGCTCGGCGTGACTTACAAGCCGACTTCGCATTGGCGCATACGCGCAGCGGTGTTCCGCACCACCCTGGATTCGAATATTCCATCGGCGTCCTACAGTACCGATGGTGCTCATATCAGTACACGCTATGAATTCTGACATCAGCCAAATCAAATATCCGGCGGATATACCCGCGCGGAATTTTTATCGCCGCCTGCTTGATCCGCTGATTGCGATCGGCTTGCTCTATCTGATGAGCGTGCTGATAGGTCAGGGTTTCAGTGCGCAGCATGTAGTGCTGGCTATACTGACTTTCTTTATCAGCTCGACGGTATTCAGCTGGAGTGATCCGTGGCGGGATGCGGCTTCGAATAACTTCCTCAGCAAACTCAAAGCCATCCTGCTGACCTGGAGCCTGGTCAGCGTGCTCTTGCTGTTCTTCGGCTATGTGGCTGGTCTGTCGGTCTTGTTTGCGCAACAGGCTGTCGTGCTGTGGCTACTGCTGACGCCGCCGGTTCTGTTGCTCGGCCAGATCGTTCTGCAGAAGGCCAGCTCCGGATTGCGTCGTACCGGCATACGTTCGGTGGTGCTGGTCGGCGTTAATGAGTTGAGCGTGAAGCTGGCCGAGCGTGTCGATGAAAATCCGGATCTGCGCATGGAAGTCAGCGGCTTCTTTGACGACCGCGATATTTCGCGTCAGCCGGAGGAGCAGCGCGTACCTTTGCTCGGCAGCATGTCAGATATTCCGGCTTACGTGCGGCAAAACAATATCAACACCATCTTCATCAGCCAGCCTATCTCGGCACAGCCGCGCATACGCAAGTTGCTGAATGAATTGCAGGACACTACGGCATCGATTTACTTCTTGCCGGACATATATGTGTTTGACCTGATACAGGCGCGTTTCGATAGTGTGGCCGGTTTGCCGGTGGTCGCGATCTGCGAGTCGCCGTTCACAGGCATTAACAGCATGATCAAGCGCGGCAGCGACATCGTGCTGGCCTCGATCATCCAGCTCATGCTGCTGCCGGTGATGCTGGGCATCGCGATTGCGATCAAAGCCACCTCGCCAGGCCCTGTGATCTTCCGCCAGCGCCGTTACGGCCTCGATGGCGAAGAAATCATCGTCTACAAATTCCGCTCTATGACGGTGTGTGAAGACGGTGCGCGTGTGGTGCAGGCGACCAAGGATGATCAGCGCATCACGCGCATAGGTGCGTTCCTGCGCAAGACTTCACTGGATGAGTTGCCACAATTCTTCAATGTCCTGCAGGGCCGTATGAGCATAGTCGGACCCCGCCCACATGCAGTCGCGCACAACGAGCTATACCGCAAGCAAATCAAGGGTTACATGCTGCGCCACAAAGTACGTCCCGGCATTACCGGCTGGGCGCAGGTGAATGGCTTGCGCGGTGAGACCGACACGCTGGACAAGATGGAAGCGCGCATCGCCTATGACCTCGACTACCTCAAGCGCTGGTCGTTGGCGCTAGACCTATGGATCATCCTGCGCACCTTCAAGGTCGTGCTGATGCGTGACAACGCCTATTGATACCGACAACTGAATACGAAGCAAATGGAGTGAAGCATGAAAAAAATAAGACAAGCAATGTTGGCGATTCTGATGGTTACCGTAGGTAGCTGGGTGCAGGCGGCCGATGTGCCGCTGGGTGCCGGTGACGTGGTGAAGATCACGGTATTCGGTAACAGCGACCTGACAGTGGAGACACGTGTCAGCGAAGCGGGCAGCATTTCATTCCCGCTGGTCGGTGAAGTCAAAGTCGGCGGTCTCTCATCCAACCAGGCGGAAAAGAAAATCGCCGACCTGCTGGATAAAGGTGGTTTCATCCGCAACCCACAGGTCAACCTGATGGTGACCGAGATGCAGAGCCAGCAGGTATCGGTGCTGGGACAGGTCAACAAGCCCGGGCGTTACCCGGTTGATGGCAAGCGCAGCCTGACCGATGTGCTGGCGATGGCGGGCGGTGCGAATGAAGAAGCGGCCGATACCGTGATCCTCACGCATACCCGCGATGGCAAAACCAGCAAGGAAACCATAGATCTGCTGGAACTGGTGCGCTCCGGTGACCCGAGCAAGAACCGCGAGCTGGTAGCCGGTGACCAGGTATTCGTCGAGCGTGCACCGCGTTTCTACATCTACGGCGAAGTACAGAAGCCAGGCTCCTACAAGCTGGAACGCAACATGATGGTGCTGCAAGCCTTGTCTACCGGCGGCGGCCTGAGCCCACGCGGTACCGAACGCGGCGTACGCATCAAGCGACGTGATGCGAATGGCGTGCTGCAAATCATGAGCGTCAAACATGACGATTTACTCAAGCCGGACGACATCGTCTATGTAAAAGAAAGCCTGTTCTGAGCGGGGGGCGACTATGACTATCAGCCAAATCCTGCGCACCCTGCGTGCGCGTTACAAAATTATCGTGTTGTTGCTGGCACTGACGCTGGCATCCGCCTTCGTGGTCAGCCTGGTGATGTCCAAGACCTACAAGGCAACGACCGCACTGGTGCTGAACAACAAAGGTGTTGATCCGGTTACCGGCCTGAATGTGCCAGCGCAACTAACGCCAGGCTATATGCCGACCCAGGTCGATATCGTCAACAGCAAAGTGGTCGCGATGAAGGTCATCGACGATCTGAAGCTGGCAGATAATCCTGCCGTCAAGGAACGCTATGCGCGCCTGGACCCGGGCCACGGCACGATACAGGACTGGCTGGCCGATGGCTTGCGCAGCAATCTGACGGTAGAGCCAGCACGTGAAAGCAGTGTGTTGAACATCAGCTTCAAAGGGGATGACGCTGATTACGTCGCCAAAGTGGCGAATGCCTTCGCTGCGGCTTACCAGCAAGTCAGTGTCGACCTGAAAGTCGCACCGGCACAAAAGGCCAGCGGCTACATCAATGAGCAAATCAAGGTTCTGCGTGATCGCTTTGAGGATGCGCAAAACCGCATGTCGGCCTACCAGCAAAAGAACAACATCTTCAGCAGCGACAACAAGCTGGACGTGGAAACCTCACGCCTGAATGAATTGTCGAGCCAGCTGGTGGTAGCGCAAGGGCAGGCGATGGATGCGACTTCGCGCCAGCAACAGGTCAAGCGCAATGCCGGGGATTCGCCGGATGTTTTGTCCAATCCTTTGATACAGACGCTGAAGTCGCGTCTGTCGGAGGCAGAAGCCAAGTTCGCAGATACCTCGAAAAAGCTCAACATCAACCACCCGCAATACATCGCCGCCAAATCAGAAGTGGATCAGTTGCGTGCCAACCTGAACCAGCAGATAGGGCTGGCTTCCAGCGGTGTCGTGAACAACGCAAGAATCGCGCAGCAGCGTGAAGCGGAGATCCGCGCGGCGCTGGATGCACAGAAGAAGAAAGTACTGGCACTGAACGGTGCACGCGATGAACTGAGCGTGCTGGCGAATGAAATGGAAAACGCCAAGAAAGCGTACGAGACCGCATCGCAACGCCTGACCCAGACCAGCCTGGAAGGCCAGTCCACACAATCCGATATCTCGGTACTGACCGCCGCAACGCCACCGCGCAGCCCGGCCAGTCCGCGTCTCATGCTCAACTTGCTGGTCGCACTGGTGGTGGGCCTGATGCTGGGTGTGGGTGCGGCGATCGCGATGGAATTGCTGGATCACCGTGTGCGTTCACCGGAAGACCTGACGCGCATCTTCGATTTGCCTTTGATAGGCGTGATCGAAAAAACCAAAAAGCTGGGCAAGAGAAATCCTCCGCGCCTGGGCCCTGCAGCACCGGCGCTGCCTGCCTGACGCCATAAGCGACAGCACAGCGCACATTTTAGATAGGAAACATCATGATCAGAAACGCAACGCAGATACAGGATGCCGCCACACTGCATTATCGCGAGACACGTCCTCTGAGCACCGCCAACCAGATGGGCAGCATCCTCATCAAGAGTGGCCGTCTCACTGCCGGTGATACCGAACTCATCCTGCGCGAGCAGCATAAATACCGGCAGCGCTTCGGTGAAACCGGCGTCGCGCTGGGTTTGTTGACAGCCGCCGATATCGATTTTGCGCTGTCCAGCCAGTTTGCCTATCCCTACTTGCGCCGCGGTGAAAGCAGCGTCAGCGAAGAAGTCATTGCTGCCTATGACCCATTCAGCAAACAGGTCGAAGCCTTGCGCGCCTTGCGTAGCCAACTGGTGATGCGCTGGTTTGGTGCCGGTGCACAGCGCTCGGCATTGGCGATTACCAGCGCTGAGCGTGGTGATGGGCGCAGCTATATCGCGGCCAACCTGGCGGTATTGTTTTCACAGTTGGGGCAGCGCACCTTGCTGATCGATGCCGATATGCGCAGACCGCGCCAGCACAAATTATTCGGTATCGAAAATCGCAGCGGCTTGTCCGGCATCCTGTCCGGACGTAACGCCGCGACCGATGTGCAGCGCATAGAAGCGTTGATGGATTTGTCGGTCTTGCCTAGCGGGGTGTTGCCGCCGAATCCGCAGGAGTTGCTGGGGCGAGGTGCTTTCCCGCAAATGCTGCGCGACTTCAGCACCGAGTTCGATGTGATCCTGATCGATACTCCGCCGGATTATGACTATGCCGATGGCCAGACTGCGGCCGCCCGTGCCGGTGCGGCACTGGTGGTGGCGCGCAAGGACAACAGTCATGTCGGTGCGATCGGCAACCTGGTCGATTCGATGAAGCATAGCGGCGTGCTGGTGGTCGGCGCTGTCATGAATGAATATTAAATTTGAATGAGATGACATGGCCAGTCCGAAGAATCACAAACAGCTATGCAGGGAATTGATGCAACGGCATGAAGTATTGCTGGAGCTGATAGGCGATGCGCCTTTCCATTATGTCGATATCCCGACGCATGGCAATGTCGGCGATTTGCTGATCATGCATGGCACGCTGGCTTTCTTCCGCAAGCATGGATTGTCGCCCAAGCTGATCGCGCCATACGATGCCTATGACCCGGAGTGGATAGACGAGGGTGATGTGATCGTATTCCATGGCGGTGGTAATTTCGGCGACCTGTATCCGTGTTTCCAGCAGTTGCGGGAAGACATTGTCATGTCGCATCCGCACAATCGCATCATTGTGCTGCCGCAATCGCTGCATTTCTCTTCAGCCGCCGAGCAGGCTGCTTCCGCCGAAGTATTCCGCAGCCATCCGGATGTACACCTCTGTGTACGTGACGAAGTTTCGCTACAGATGGCGCAAGCCTTCAGCGATCACGTCTATCTGTTGCCGGATATGGCGCATCAGCTCTATCCGCTACGGTCTGGCAACAAGCGCCCGTCGCAGCATGGCTTGCGCATCAGTCGCGTCGATGATGAAGGTGGTGTGCACATCGATATGGCTGAGCTGAATATCGACACCGTCACCGACTGGCCGGAGTTCGTAGGTGAGCGTGAAGAACATATCAATCTGTTCCGCCGCGGACTGGGTGGTTTTTACCGCCGTGGCATGGGGCGCGCTGCGAATCGCATCCTGGTGCGCTTGTGGATCGCCTACTCGGCACGACTGGTCAAGGATGCGGCGCGTTTGTTTGCCCGTCATGAATTCATCGTGACGGATCGCCTGCACGGCCACATCCTCGCCTGCCTGCTGAATCGGCCCAACATCGTCCTTGATAACAGCTATGGCAAAAATTCCCGCTATGTCGCGGCGTGGACGCAGCGTAGTGAGTTGGTGACGCTGGCTCAGGCACAGACGCAGCCCACTCAGCCACGGACAACACGAATCGCAGATGTCGCGCAATTGGCGGCCATCATTTAAGGGAGAATTATTGTGGCAACGATAGATGTATTACTGCCGGTGAAGAACGGCATCGATTATCTGGCGGCATCGCTGGACAGTATCTGCATGCAGACTTTCAAGGATTGGCGCGTGCTGGTACTGGACCACGGTTCTACCGATGGCAGCCTGGAGCTGGCTGAAGACTACCACCGACGCGATCCACGCATAAAAGTGCACAGCTTCCCGCAAGCTGAAGGCCTGGCTGGCTTGCTGAACTGCGGCCTGGAGATCAGCGATTGCAAATATGTGATGCGCCACGATGCCGATGACGTCTGCTTCGTTGACCGCATGGAGATCGTGCTGGCGGCTTTCAAACGACAGCCGGATTGCGTCGCCATCAGCGGACAATCGTCAGTAATCAATGGCGCGGGTGAGGTCGGCGGCAATATCAAGATGCCGGTCGGTCGCCAACGCGTGGCAGCCGCCAGCTTTTTCCGTAATCCGATTACGCATCCGGCCGCGATGATGGATTTCGCCGCGGTACAAAAGCTGGGTGTGCGTTACGGCTCCGACTTCCTGAAAGTCATGCCTGCCGACAAGCGCTTACAGGTGAATAGCCTGGCCGAGGATTACTTCATGTTCGGCCAGCTGGCGATACTCGGCAAGTGCACCAATGTGCCGTCGCAGCTAATCCAGTATCGCTGGCACGGCAGCAATGTCAGCGCGACGCGCTTTCGTGAACAGGTCGAGGTGTCGCTGGATATCTCGCGTTACCTGACGCGCTCGTTCTGCATCATGCATGACTTGCCTTACTTTGATCCGGCACCGTTCTGCAATCACGGCGGGATTTTGTTTGATGTTAACGGCAGGACCGATTTCTCCGATGAGTTCGAGCAGATGGCGTATACCCTGCGCCGCGGCCTCGGTGCGTCGGAGGAGCTGGAACGCGAACTGATCTTCCGTAAAGCGGCATCGACACGACAGGATGCCGCCTTGCTATGGCGTTACTTCCAGTTCCAGTCGCGCAACGCACCTGAGACCGGGGAGTGGAATGCTATCCGCTCCTGGCTGATCCGCCGTTTCCCTGGCAAGGGCAGCATGAGTGTGGCCGGGGAACTGGCTGCTTAAGTCCATGCCTACCGACATTCCATATCAAGGCACTGCCTCCGGTGGCAAAGTGCATATGCGCTGGCTGCCGAACCAGGGGCAGGCGTACACAGTGCTGGGCGTGATCGTGCTGGCACTGCTGGCCGGTATCGTCGTGCCGTTTTATGCGGAAGTGATGGATTACAAGCTGGCGCGACTGGCGGCTTTGCCTGCCTTCCTGCTGTTTGGCTTCCTGCTGTTGTTTAACCGTATGGCGCTGCTGACGCTGATTATCGTGTTCCGCTCGGTCGGTGATGTGGTGCTGGAATCTACCCGCTTTTCGATAGGCGGCTATACCACCGGCCTCGGTGGTGTCATCAATCTGTGCGTGATCCTGCTGGCCTGCATGCTGGTGATGGAGCGACCGCAGCAGCTACCGAAGAAGATGGTCTGGGCGTGGTTGCCGTTCCTGTTGGCAGCCATGTTCGGTGTTGTGATATCGCCTGAGAAAGGCGATGCGATCCGCACCTACCTGACGCTGCTTTCTTACTGCGCGATGTTTGTCAGTGCCTTTTACTTCGTGCGCTCGGCACAGGATTTCCGCTATTGCGTACGTCTGGTGTTGTGGTCGTCGGTCTTGCCTGCGCTGTATGCAGTGGTCGATGTGGCCTTGCACGGCGCCAGCGGCGGAGCGGAAGGTTTCCGCCTGCAATCGGCATTTACCCATCCGAATATCTTTGCCTTTTACCTGACGCTGGTCATCCCGCTGACCCTGTTCACACTGAAGGATAAGGCGATGCCACTGAGTGGCACCATGCGCGTGGTGGTGACGCTGTACTTCTTTTATCTGCTGGCTTTGCTGGTATTGACGCAGACACGCAGTGCCTGGATCGCCTGTCTGTTTGTATTTGTCGGCTATGCCTTGTTGTTTGAGCGGCGTTATTTGCTGTACCTGATGCTATTGCCGGTCGTGGCTTTGCTGGTACCGGAAATCCGTGATCGCTTGCTGGACCTGGGTAGCGGTACCGAAGCGGTCGGCTATGCCAAGCTGAATTCGTTTGCCTGGCGTTTGTCGATCTGGGAGAGCGGTCTGCAATGGATGCGTCCCAGCCATTATCTGTCCGGTTATGGTGTCGAGGCTTTCCGTCATTTCTCGCAAACCTTCTTCCCGGCTGCCAACAAGATGAATTGGGGTGCGCACAATGTGTATGTGCAATGGTTCTTTGACGCCGGTGTGCTCGGTTTGTGTGCCTACCTCTTCCTGTATGCACGCATGGTACTGGCACTGAAAGCACTGTTCCGGGTAGACCGGCTGGCATCCTTCATCACGATCGCGATTGTGATTGTGTACCTGGTGGTGTCGTCGTCGGACAATATGTTTGGTTATCTGGTCTTTAACTGGTACTTCTGGTTTGTCATCGGCGCCGGTTGTGCGCTGGCGACTATCAGCGGTGCATTGCCCACGGCTAAAACCGATGCCAAAGTTAACAGCGGTGCGGCGCAACAAACGGCAGGTGTGCGATGAGCGGCCCGCGTCTGGAAGTGCTGGATGGCTGGCGCGGCGTCAGCATCCTGTGTGTGCTGGCGGCGCACTTGCTGCCTATGGGGCCCAAGGTATTGCAGATGAATGCGATGTTTGGGCTGCTCGGCATGTCCTTGTTCTTTACCTTGTCCGGCTTCCTGATTACTTCCTTCCTGCTGAAGGACCCGCCGGTTTCTGATTTCCTGGTGCGTCGTTTCTTCCGCATCCTGCCACTGGCGTGGTTGTACCTGGCGCTGGCATTGACGCTGGCTGGTGCATCAGCGGATACCTGGCTATCGCATTTCTTCTTTTACGCGAACTTGCCGCCGGTGCATCTGGTTACGCTGACCGAGCACATCTGGAGCTTGTGCCTGGAGATGCAGTTCTATCTGGGTATCGCTCTGCTGTTTGCCTTGTTTGGTGTGCGCAGCTTGTTGCTACTCCCTTTGTCGGCTTTGTTCTTTACCGGTTTGCGCATAACGGATGGTGTGTATGCATCCAGCATCAGCTATTACCGCATGGATGAAATCCTGGCCGGTTGTACTTTGGCCTTGCTGGTGCATCACCGTAGTGACTTGCGCGTGCTGGCATGGCTGAAAAAGATACCGCAATGGCCATTGCTGCTGTTGCTGCTGGTGTCTTGCCATGAACAGGGCGCAGCATTGAATTACCTGCGTCCTTATCTGGCGGCCTTGCTGGTAGGCAGCACCATCGTCAATCCGGCCGGCATGCTCGCCGCCATGCTGAATCGTCGCGTACTGGTGTACCTGGCGACTATCTCCTATGCGTTGTACGTGATCCATCCGCTGCTGGCGCACACCTGGCTCGGTAGTGGCGATGTGATCGTCAAATACCTGAAACGACCATTGCTCTTCGCCGTGCTGTTCGTCCTTGCGCATATTTCCACCTTCTATTTTGAACACTGGTGGATAGCGCGCGGCAAGTTGATGGCCAACAAATTGAAAACAGCTTAAACAATATGGAGAACCCAGATATGCCTATTTCCTACCCTGATGTCGGTACCAAGAACAGCATTGCAACTGCACTGGCTTTGTGCGGCGCGCTGCTGTTGACAGGTGCGCCCATGCAAGCGGCGGCGCAGGGTGGCTGGGGCACGTATCAAAAGCCGTTTGCCGCGACTTCGCCGTGGAATAGCCGTCCGGTACAGCCGGTACTCGGTGATTTTGTAATTCCGAAATCTACGTATGCACCTGGTGTTGCCGGAGGTGAGTGGTCGACTGGCGTGTTCCTCGCGAAGGCCGGGGATCAGCCTGTCACGGTGAGCGGCTTGCCTAAGACACAGGGTTTGTGGGACCCGGATGCGTCGGCCTTCCATGACGTGACCATCCCGCGCTGGCCTGCAGATGTGGTGGCTGCCAGCGCCAGCGACGGGCATGCCGATATCGTTGATCCGGCGACCGGCATTGTCCACTCATTCTGGCAATTGAAAAAAGTGGATGGCAAGTGGGTCGCCGCCCAGTATGCATGGACCAAACTGAATGGTCGCGGCTGGGGTGATCCGGCGCATTACTTCCAGGGGGCGCGCGCGGCCGGAGTGGCAACTGCGGGCGGCCTGATACGCAAGCATGAAGTGAAGGATGGTGATGTGATGTATCGCCATGCGCTGGCCGTGTCGCTGACTTTCGACGGACTGGCGTCGCAACCGACTTATGTATTCCCGGCGACTTCGGCAGATACCGATGCCGCCACGCGCAACACAGGAAAGATACCGGAGGGTGCATTGCTGATGCTGCCGCCTTCCTATGACACCAGCAAGATCAGCAATCCTGATTTGCGCAAAGTTGCAGAGACCTTGAAGACCTATGGCGCGTATGTGGTCGATCGCAACTTCGGTACGCCGTTCTTTATCTATGTGGAAAACGGTGCAGGTTTCGATTTGCATAAAGGCGGCTGGGACAACAACGTGGCCAATGATCTCGAACGCATGCGCGTGGCATTGCGTCCGGTGGTGTCAGCGCAAGGCTGGCTGGATGGAAATGGGCAGCCTGTCGTCCTGCAAAAACAAATGAATCTCCTGTCCATGCGCGGCCCGTGGCAATTGCAATCGGGTGCCAGCCTGGGGACGTTCGATACCTGGCAACAGGCAGTGGTATTTCCTGCCAACGCACAGGCGGTGACACAAGTCAATTATTCATCGCGCGGTCTACATCCGGTGAACTGGGCATTGCCACAGGCCGGCAAGAATTATCGCGTGACCGCACATACTACCGGCGGCGGAAAATTGCGCCTGCAAGTGCGTGACCCATCCGGTACCCCGCTTCATTTCGATAGCGGCGAATTGACGAACGGCGAGGGTAAGACCTTTGCCTGGCCTGATCCACGCGCGATTGTGACTGTGTACGCGACCAGCGGTGTCGGCACTGTGTCTACGGTCAGCGGTGAGTTACTGCAACTGGATTGATGAAGCGAATGATGGATAGCGACTGGTCAGCAGATATGCAACGTTATGACGTGCGACGCCCCTTCCTGAAAGAGCAATCGATCTGGGCGGTGTGGACTTACCGCCTGGGGCGACGCATAGATAGCCGGGAACCGGGTCGGATGAAACGAGTGCTGACGGCTGTGTACTGGCCGTGGTTCCGGCTGGTGGAAACAGTGGTCGGCATCAGTTTGCCGAAGTCGGCAGTGATAGGTGGCGGTCTGCGCATCTGGCATTTCGGCGGCATCTTTGTGCACCCGCAAGCGCAGATAGGTCGCAACTGCACTTTGCGCCAGGGCGTGACCATAGGCAATCGTGTCGCCGATGGCGCGGTACCGGTAATAGGTGATGACGTTGAGTTTGGGGCGTATGCACAAGTGCTGGGTGCGGTGCGCATAGGTAATGGTTGCCGTATCGGTGCGCTGTCCGTGGTCTTGTGCGATGTGCCGGATGGTGCGACTGCGGTAGGTGTGCCAGCACGAATAGTCGGACAGACGGAAGTAAATGGTTTGCAAAAAAACATACAAGAAAATGTGTCGAGGATTATGCGCTTCGGTACCGAGCGCTGAAAGGATATGAAGTGAACGCAATACGTGTTGCCTACCTGATTAATCAGTATCCGAAGGTGAGCCACAGCTTCATCCGGCGGGAGATACTGGCGCTGGAGCGTCAGGGCATGAATGTGCAGAGAATAGCGATGCGCGGCTGGGATGGTGACCTGGTCGATGCGGAGGATTTCACTGAACGTGATCGTACCCGCTATGTATTGAAAAACGGTTTGTTTGGTTTGCTGCGCTCCGTGTTATCGGTTGCTACTTCGACGCCGAAGCGCCTGTTTCATGGCTTGCGCCTGGCCTGGCAGATGAGCAAACGCGCTGACCGTTCCTTGCCTTATCACCTGATCTACCTGGCTGAAGCGTGTCGGGTTGCCTTGTGGCTGAAGCGGGAGGGCGCGACGCATTTGCATGCGCACTTCGGTACCAATTCGGCCGAGGTGGCGATGCTGGCGAGCGAGTTGGCAGGCGTGCCTTACAGCCTGACCATACATGGCTCGGAAGAATTCGATAAGGCCGAGTTCATAGGCCTTGGCGAGAAGCTGCGCCGCGCTACTTTTGTCGCGGCGGTCAGCTCTTTCTGTCGCAGTCAGTTGTACCGCAGCGTCGCTTATAAGCACTGGGCCAAGATGCACATCGTGCATTGCGGCGTTGATCCTGATTTCTATCGCATCGGTGCGACGCAGGTCGCCGAGAAACCGCGCTTTGTTTGCGTCGGTCGCTTGTGCGAACAGAAGGGCCAGCAAATCCTGATCGAAGCGGCGGCACGACTGGCCGCCAAGGGCATAGATTTTGAACTGGTGCTGGCGGGTGATGGTGAGATGCGTCCCGAGGTAGAAGCGCTGATTGCCAAACATGGGCTGGCTGCGCAGGTAAGGATTACCGGCTGGATCAGCAGTGAGCAGGTCAGGCAGGAGCTGCTGGCAGCGCGGGCACTGGTGATGGCGAGTTTTGCTGAAGGCTTGCCGGTGGTGATTATGGAAGCGATGTCGGTGCAGCGTCCGGTGCTGACGACATGGATAGCCGGTATACCGGAGCTGGTGATCGAAGGTGAGAACGGCTGGCTGTATCCGCCCGGCTCGGTCGATGAGCTGGCACTGGCGATGGAGCGTTGCCTGAATACGCCGCATGATGAATTGGCGCGCATGGGCTCACGGGCGCGTACCCGCGTGCTGGCACGCCACGACATCGACCGGGAAGCGGCCAAGCTGATCGCCCTGTTTTATCAGGTGTCGCAAGGTGATCGTTGGCTGCTGGGAGGCAAGCCATGATGACCTTATTCCAGATCATTTTATCGCTGGTGGTGCTGGCCTTGCTGGTGCCGGTTGCTGTGCTCCTGCTGCAGGTACTGGCTGCGATGGGTAAAAAATCCGTGGTCGCTGCACCCGACGGTCGTCGTCCGGAAGTCGCCGTATTGGTTCCTGCACACAACGAAGCACAGGGCATAGCTGCGACCGTGGCGGGCATACGCGCGCAATTGCGTGCAGGTGACCGCGTCCTGGTGGTCGCTGATAACTGTGACGATGACACAGCAGAGCAGGCATTGGCGGCTGGTGCGCCGGTATTGGAACGCCATGATTTGTCGGCACGCGGCAAAGGCTATGCGCTGGATGCCGGTGTGCGGCAACTGTCCTTGAGTCCGCCGGAAGTACTGATCATCATCGATGCCGATTGTCGCGTAAAAGCAGGCTCGATCACGCAGCTGGCTTGTACTGCACTGGAAACGCAAAGACCGGTGCAGGCACTGGATCTGATGCGTGCGCCACGCGGTGCCGGGCTGAAGATACGTATCGCCGAATTCGCATGGATAGTGAAGAACAAGGTGCGCGCACTGGGTTTCCATCAACTGGGTTTGCCGTGCCAGCTGATGGGTACCGGCATGGCCTTTCCGTGGCCGCTGATAGCGCAAGCGTCATTGGCGAACGGTCATCTGGCGGAAGACATGAAACTGGGCGTAGAGCTGGCGCGGGCGCAGGCAGCACCTGTGTTCTGTCCGGAAGCCTGTGTGATCAGCTACTTCCCGAGCAGCGACGAAGCCGCGCGCATGCAACGCACGCGCTGGGAGCATGGCCATATGGGCATGATCATGCACGAAGGTTTGCCTTTGCTATGGCAGGGCATACGTGAGCGCAATCGTGCGCTGTTCGCGATGGCACTGGATATGTGCGTACCGCCGCTGGCTTTGCTGACGCTGCTCTCGTGTGCAGTGTTTGGCATTACAGCTCTGAATTTCCTGATCTTTGACTATGCTGCACCGCTGGTATTGGCTGGCGTATTGGTGGCGGCGCTGACACTGGCGATACTGCTGTCCTGGCAACGCTTTGGTCAACAGGTGTTGAGCCTGAAGGATTTGCTCTCGGCATTGGGTTATGCCTGCTGGAAGTTGCCGCTGTATATGAAGTTCTTCGTGAATCGCCAGCTTGAATGGGTAAGGGCCAGACGCGATGCAGAATAATCAGGCATTGATGCCGGACTATAGCGGCACGCAAATATCTTCTTATCCGGTGCAAACGGATTTCCAGCGCAAGGTGGTGTGCATACTCGGCCTGCCTTTCGATGTCATCAGCACGGAACAGGCAGTCGATCAATTATCGGATGCCGCACATCACTATCAGCGCTGCTTTCTCTCGACCCCGAATCTCAATTTCGCCGTGGCCAGTCTCGCCGGTGGCGCATTCCGCGATTCAGTCATACGCAGCGACTTATCGGTGGCAGACGGCATGCCGCTGGTATGGATAGCAAAGCTGCTGGGCCTGCCTGTCACTGAGCGGGTTGCCGGTTCCACTTTGTTTGAGCGTCTGCGCGTACGCAAAGATGGCGCTGAAAAGTTGCGTGTGTATTTCTTTGGCGGGCCAGATGGTGTGGCCGCTGCCGCAGCAGAGAAGCTGAACGCCAGTGCATCTGGCCTGGTGTGTACCGGTTATGAATCGCCCGGCTTTGGCAGCATAGAGCAGATGAGTACGCCCGCCATCATCAATCGCATCAATGCCAGCCAGGCTGATTTTGTGGTGGTCGCCTTAGGTGCGAAGAAAGGGCAGGCGTGGATAGAACACAATCTCGCTGCGCTGGATGCACCAGTCATCAGTCATCTGGGTGCAGTGGTGAATTTCGTTGCCGGTACTGTCGCACGTGCACCACGCTGGGTGCAGCGCATAGGTGGTGAGTGGTTGTGGCGTATATGGGAAGAGCCCAGCCTGTGGCGCCGTTATCTGCATGATGGCTTGACCTTGATCCGTTTGATGACGCGTCATGTGTTGCCGTGTGCGGTGATGGTGCGTTTGCACAAACCTGAACTGCATGCGCTGGTAGCGGCGCGGATAGAGATGCAGCAGCACACCAGCTACATCAGTATTCACGCCAGCGGTGCATGGGATGAACGTAACCTGACTGCGATGCGCAAGATATTTGCTGAGGCAACGACGATGCCTTTTGATATCCGCATCGATTTTTCCGAGGTGACGCACATTGATAGTGCATGCATAGGCTTGCTGTTATTGCTGTATGGCCACCAAAGCAAAGTGCAGCGTGATTTCGTTTTGCGCGGAGTGCGTCCTGGTGTGTTGCGTATCTTGCGTTTGTATTGTGCTGACTATCTGGTGAGTGAACAGCAAGCCGCTTACGTCGCCGCTGCCTGAAATAATTTGCAAAAATTCGCGCTGTAAAAATTACGTGCATCCATGATTTTTACCGTGCATATTTTTCAAAAAATAGGCGATACATTTCTGCGAAAAAATATTTCAGTTTGATGAAGTTTCCCTCTGAAAACGCGTAAATTTTTCAACTAACTTTATTGTTAAATCTTCTATCTAAATAGTGAACTTTGCAGTGATCTGACTATCTTTGTAAGGGTGCAAACTTGCCGCTTACTGGATAAATGAAATGCAAATATTAGTAACGGGAGGAGCTGGTTATATCGGCTCACATACTTGTGTAGAACTGATCAATGCAGGATATCGGGTAGTCGTTGTCGATAATCTCTGTAATAGCAAAGTGTCGGTGCTGGATCGCGTAGCGACAATTACCGGCAGATCAGTCAGCTTCATAGAAGCAGACTTGCGTGATTACTCTGCGATGGATGAAATTTTCTCCGCGTATGAGTTTGATGCCGTCGTGCATTTCGCCGGACTGAAAGCAGTCGGTGAATCAGTGGCAGAGCCGCTGCGCTATTACGACAATAATGTGGAAGGCAGCCTGGTGCTATTTCAGGTGATGGCCAAGCATGGTGTGAAGAGCCTGGTCTTCAGTTCTTCGGCCACGGTCTATGGTGATCCGGCCACTGTGCCTATCGTCGAAGACTTTCCGTTGTCGGCAACCAATCCTTATGGTCGCAGCAAGCTGATGATAGAAGAGATGCTGCGCGATGTAGCGACTTCTGATCCGTCATGGCGCATCGCTTTGTTGCGCTACTTCAATCCTGCCGGTGCGCATGAGAGCGGCCTGATCGGCGAAGACCCGAATGACGTGCCGAATAACTTATTTCCGTATGTGGCGCAGGTGGCTTCCGGACGTCGTGAGTTGCTCTCGGTCTATGGTTCCGATTACCCGACCTCGGATGGCACCGGCGTGCGTGACTACATTCATGTAGTTGATCTCGCGATAGGTCATGTGAAGACGCTGGCACGATTAATGAATACCGATGCAGGCGTGCTGGCCTACAACCTGGGTACCGGTTGCGGCAGCAGCGTGTTGCAAATGATCAGCGCATTTGAAAAAGCGAGCGGACGCAAGATTCCGTATCGCATCGTGGCGCGCCGTCCTGGCGATATCGCCGTGTGTTATGCCGATGCCTCACTCGCGCAAAGAGAGCTTGGCTGGCGTGCGATCCGCAGCATAGAGCAAATGTGCGTTGATTCCTGGCGCTGGCAAGCGATGTCGGAAGACAAGCTGGCCTATGCCTGAAGTCACATCCATATTGATTTAATACTGAAGAATCCGAGGGAACCATGAAAGCAATGATACTTGCCGCAGGCAAAGGAACACGCGTCCAGCCCCTGACTTATGAATTGCCGAAACCGATGATACCGATACTGGGTAAGCCGGTGATGGAGTACCTGGTCGAGCACCTGGTGAAGTACGGCATCCAAGAGATCATGGTTAACGTTAGTTATCTGCACCAAAAAATAGAAGACTATTTTGGTGAGGGGCAGCGTTTTGGTGCACAGATAGGTTATTCCTTCGAAGGCTATATGACCGATGAAGGTGAAGTCATGCCCAAGCCTATCGGCTCCGCTGGCGGCCTGAAGAAGATACAGGAGTTCGGTGGTTTCTTTGATGAAACCACCTTGGTCATTTGCGGTGATGCGCTGATCGACCTGGATATCAAATCAGCCTTGTTTGAACACAAGCGCAAAGGCGCGATGGTCAGCATCATCACCAAGGAAGTGTCACTGGACAAGGCATCCGATTACGGCATGGTGGTGACCGATGAAGAGGGGCGTGTCTTGTCCTTTCAGGAAAAACCTAAACCGGAAGAAGCGCTGTCGAACCTGGCCAGCACCGGTATCTATATCTTCGAACCGGAAGTACTGGATTTGATTCCATCTGATACCGAGTTTGATATCGGTTCACAGCTGTTTCCTTTGCTGGTGGAGAAAGGCGTGCCTTTCTTTGCGCAGAAGCGTTTCTTCAACTGGATAGATATCGGTAATGTCAAAGACTACTGGCAGGTTTCGCAAAATGTGCTGAAGGGTGAACTCGCGCATATGACCATGCCGGGTACGCAGATCGCCGATGGCGTGTGGGTCGGGCTGAATACGCGCATAGACTGGGAAGGTACGAAGATAGAGGGGCCGGTGTATATCGGTTCCGGCTCGACGGTGGAAGCCGGCAGCACCATCATAGGCCCGACCTGGATAGGACACGGCAGCCAGATCTGCAGCGGCTCGGAAGTTACGCGTAGCGTACTGTTTGAATATACCCGTGTGTCGCCGAATTCCCATATGTCGGAGCTGGTGGTGTGCAAGGATTACTGTGTCAGCCGTATCGGCCAGATGCAGCATGTCTCCGAATGTGTGGAAGACTACTGGCGCGATGCACGTGATCGTCGCGGTAAAACGCGCACACCGGAAGCAGATTCCAAATCCGAGGCTCCTGCGCTGTCGCCGCAAGAGGTAAAGCCGCGCAAGCTGGCCAATGTGGCGTAACGCGAGCCTGCATGAAAATCTATCCCGTTATTTTGTCTGGTGGTTCCGGCAGCCGTTTGTGGCCCTTGTCGCGTGCCGCTTTGCCCAAGCAATTATTGCCACTAGTATCCGAACGCACCATGCTGCAGGACACCGTACTGCGTGTCTCCACCTGGAAAGGAATGGAGCCGCCGCTGGTAGTGTGCGGTGATGATCATCGCTTCCTGGTCGCCGAGCAGTTGCGCCAGATAGGCATCTCGCCGACCGCCATCCTGCTGGAAGCGCAAGGGCGCAATACTGCACCCGCAGTCGCGGCAGCCGCCAATTACCTGGCGGCACTGGAGCCGGATGCCGTGATGCTGGTGCTACCAGCGGATCACATGATTGCGGATGAAGATGCTTTTCATGTCGCGGTGATGCTGGCAGCCGATGCGATAGGCACGACTGCGCTGGCTACCTTCGGCATTGTGCCGACGGCAGCGGAAACCGGTTACGGTTATATACGTCGTGGTGCGGCGCTGGACGCATCGGAAACCTGCTTCGCGGTGGAACGCTTTGTGGAAAAGCCTGATCTGGCGACGGCTGAGAAATTCATCGCAGACAAGAATTACTCATGGAATAGCGGCATGTTTATGTTCCGCGCTTCCGCTTACCTGTCCGAACTGCAACGCCTGCAACCAGAGATGGCCCAGTGCTGTGCGTTGGCAGTGCATGATGCGTATACCGATTTGTCATTCTGCCGCCTCGATGAAACCGCCTATGCGGCTTGCCCGGCCGAGTCCATCGACTTTGCCGTGATGGAACACACTGCGCATGCGCTGGTGATCCCGGTCGATATGGGCTGGAGTGATGTCGGCTCATGGTCGGCGCTGGCCGAGATCAAGCCGGGCGACAAGGACGGCAACATCCTGCACGGCGACGTGTACACCGATGGCGTGACCGATACGCTGATCCGTTCCGGCAGCCGCTTCGTTGCGGCGATAGGCGTCGATAACCTGATCGTGGTGGAAACCAAGGATGCGGTACTGATAGTCGCGAAAGACCAGGTACAACGCGTCAAGCAGGTGGTCGAACACCTGCAGCTGGAACAGCGCGGCGAGCATTTAAACCATACGCGTGTGTATCGTCCCTGGGGTTGCTACGAAGGAATAGATGCGGGTGAGCGCTTCCAGGTCAAACGCATCACCGTCGATCCGGGTGAAAAACTCTCCCTGCAGATGCACCACCATCGTGCCGAACACTGGGTCGTGGTGACCGGCACTGCCCGCATCACTTGCGGCGAAACGGTCAGGCTGCTGACTGAAAATGAATCCATCTACATCCCGATAGGCATGACACACAGGCTGGAGAATCCGGGCAAGATGCCGCTCCACCTGATCGAAGTGCAATCGGGGGCTTACCTGGGAGAAGATGACATCGTGCGTTTCGACGATGTGTATCAACGTGCCTGATGAACCTGTCTGACCATCCGAATTTGCAAGAGCATCCTTTTATACAGCACGCGACGCGTCCGCTGATCGTGCGCCTGACCGAAAAGCGTAGCGAAGGCCGCGTCGTCCGCAGTGCCAGCTTTGGCAACCAGCAAGTCTGGTGGGAGCTGGCCGGACCCGAACACAGTTTGCCTGCACCGCTGGTGGCGCACGATATGGCGGCGACCGCGCTAGTCTTCGTCGCGATGCATCGCGGACAGGATTTGTATATCGATGGCCCGGTGACTTATTCCCTGTTGAAGAACATGGAAGACCTGATTGCGTGCTGGGTTGCATGGCGGCCGGATCTGTACCGAGCGATACGGGTAGGTGCGGCACAGGAATTGCCAGATAGTGCTATCCCCGCACCGTATGCGACACGTGCAGTGGCGGCTTTCTCGGGCGGTCTTGATGCGTCATTCACTGCATGGCGTCACGTCACCGGACGCGCCGGACGACGCAGCTATCCCTTGCATGCGGGTGTGCTGATACAAGGCTTCGATATTGCACTGGATGCGAAAGCGGCTTTCGATACCACCATCGCTTCCGCTGCCGATACCCTGCATTCGATCAGTGTCCCCATGGTGACGCTGAAGACTAACTGGCGCACCGTCGCCTGCGTGAACTGGGAAATGGAATTCGGTAATGGCGTTGCCACCTGTTTGCGTAACTGGCAGGGTAGTGCGAACGCAGGCCTGGTCGGCTCTGATGAAGACTACGCACGGCTGGTGCTGCCCTGGGGCGGCAATCCGATTACCTATGCGATGTTGTCCAGCCGCGATTTCCAGATTGTGTATGACGGCGGTGAATTCGCCCGTACCGAAAAAGCGGAAGGCATACTCGACTGGCCGGTAGGTTTGCGCAATCTGCGCGTGTGCTGGGAAGGGCCGACCACCGGCCGCAATTGTGGTCGCTGCGAAAAATGCATGCGTACCAAACTCAACTTCATGGCGGTCGGTGCAGACTTGCCAGAGTCGCTGGCGGGGCGTCCGACGGATGCGCAAATCTTGCGTCTGCGTGCGGGGAATCATGCGCAGCTGGTCTTGCTGGAAGAGATCGTCCTGATCGCGGAGCAGCGCCAGATCAACGAATCATGGTTGCGCATGCTGAAGTGGGCGATCAAGAAGAATCGCTTCCTGAATACCTTTTCCATCTTTGGCCGGATCAGGCGCGTGCTGGGTTCCTTTAAACGCAGGCTGGTGGCCAGATGAAAAATATGCGACGGGTGGTGCCGTGGGCCATCGTCGATAGCCTGGGAGTAGGGCTGCTCGGTTTCCTCACGCTGGCCATCATGACACGGGTGCTGACGCCTACCGATTTCGGTAGCGTCGCCTTTGCGCAATCCATCGTCTTGCTGACGCAACTGGTGATAGGCCTCGGTATCAATGAAGCGCTGATACAGCGGCGGCCTATCGATATGCTGCATCTGGATAGTGCGTTCTGGATGGCGGTCGCGCTTGGCTTGTCCGGCTTTCTGTTCTGCGTCGGCGTCGGTCTTTACTTCATCTTCTATCTGCAGGAAAGCCTGGTCGGTACGATCTTGCTGGCCGAAGGTACGGCTTGTCTGTTCACAGGATTGAATCTGTTGCCATCTGCGATGCTGGATCGCAAGCTGCGCACCAAGGCGATTGCGCGCCGCACGGTAGCGGGCAAGCTGAGTTACGGCATCGTCGCGATTACGCTGGCGCTGTCGCAGTTTGGCGTGTGGAGCATTGTCATTGCAGGCATCGTGCAAAACATTTTATTGACGGTGATTTTTTGGCGTGGCCAGCACCGGTGGCCGCAGCGTCGTTTCTCGTGGCCGCATGCGAAGCAACTGATCGTGTTTGGTTTCCCGGTGATGCTGGAAGGTGCGTTGTGGGCTTTCCTGACGCGCGTGTTCAGCCTGCTGATCGGTGCGATACACGGCATGAGCATGCTGGGATTTGTCAGCGTTGCGTTCAAGGCGACCGATGCCTTGTCGAATATCGTCGGCAGTGTAGCCGGGCGCATAGGCTTGCCGCTGTTTTCTTCCATGCAGCAGGACAAGGAGCGCTTGCAGCGATCCTTCCTGCAAACCACGCAGGTGATGGCTTTTGTTTCCACGCCTATCTTCGTCGGCCTCGCATTGACCACCGCGCAATGGGTTCCGCTGCTACTCGGGGATAAATGGGCGGAAGCGATCCCGATGATCGTGATCCTGTGCTTTGTGTGGGCGATCAGCTTTACCCGTATTTTCGTCAGTCCGTATTTGCGTGCGCTGGGTCATCCGCGTGCCTTGCTGTTACCGGCGGTGTGCGCGAGTGCCTGCACTATTGCGGCGGTATTCCTGACCGCGCATCAGTCCGCAATTTATATCATCGCCGCATGGTCGTGCCGGGTAGCGGTGACTTATCCGCTAGGTTTGCACTTGTTACGCAAGTACGCGGCGATTCCCATGCGTGCGCAATTGCAGCCTTTGCTGTCGCCTGTGATGTGCGTCACTTTCATGGCGGCTTGCGTTTATGCGGCGCAACGCGGCTTGCAGCATTTGTCGCTGCCTTTGCTGGCGATGCTGTTTATATCGATGGCGGTAGGGGCGCTGAGCTATGCGTTCGCGGTGCTTTTGCTGCACCGTGAGCATTTGTCAGGTTTATGGGCGAACTGGCGTGGCGGGGAATTGAAGCAAAGTCGTTAGCTTGGATCTGCCGGATGGCGATGCAAGTTCTCATTGCCGGACAGGTAGATCGCGATGCGTTCTATCCAACCTTCGGTCGGTGCCGGTTTGAGGGTGAGTATCGGGAACAGGGCGATGGTGCCTATGATGAGTAGCTTGCGATCAAAGACGATAGGCGTCCATCCCCGGCAATACCAGATGAAGCCCAGGCTGATGACAGCACCCAACAGCAAACCGGTAATGACTTCAGAAACCGAGTGCACACCCAGCGCCAGGCGCGAGATGCCTATCATGAGGCCGAACAGCAGGCCTGCCAGCACACCCAGCGTGGCCTTGCGCTTCCCCTGATCCTGCAATAACACGTACAGGAATGCCGGTGCAACCGACATCGCGCGCATCGCATGACCGCTGAAGCCTTTGAAATCAATTGTGGCGATACCTATGCCCCAGCCGACATAAGCGATCTTGGTCGCTGCGACCAGGAAGATGCCGAAGCCGAATAGCAAACACCAGCAAAGCGCAGGACGCCAGGCGCGGGCGGCTGCCAGCCACACTGCAAGCAGTGCGGCCAGTGGCATAGTGAAGTTGGTATCGGCGAGTTTGGTAAAGGCGAGCCAGGCTGTCATCTATGGGTTATCTCTAATCGATTGAACGGGAATCTTCACGCAGGCTTTTTGCGATAAGCAATCAGCAGCATGACGATGCCCAGCACGATCAGCGGCACCGATAACATCTGTCCGGCAGAGATGGTGATATTGGCGAAGTGCACTTCGTAATCCGGCATGCGGAAGTATTCGGTGAAGAAGCGTGCCGAACCGTACAGCAAACAGAACATGCCGCCGACTGCCATGCGTGGACGTTCCTTGCGCGAGAACAGCCACAGCAGGATAAACATTAGCAAGCCATCGACCAGTGCCTGGTACAAAGGCGAAGGATGACGTGGCAGGTTATCGACGTTAGGCCAGATCATGGCCCACGGCAGCGAGGCATCGGCGACGCGACCCGGCAATTCGGCATTGATGAAATTGCCGAGACGGCCGAAGGCATAACCAAGCGGCACCATAGGTGCGATGAAATCCCATACGTCCAGTACATTGCGGCGCTGACGGTTGGCCCAGATGCTCATCGCGAGTAGCACACCGAGGAAACCGCCGTGGAAGGACATGCCACCTTTCCATACCTTGAAGATTTCAAGCGGATTGGAGAAGTAGTAGCTCGGATCGTAGAACAGGACTTCACCAAGGCGACCACCGATGATGACGCCGAGCACGCCGTAAAACAGCATGTCGTCTATGTCTTCTTTCTTCCAGCCGGCGCGTGCGATATGTGGCTGCTTGATGCGTACCCGCGCCAGCCAGATGAATTGTGCGAATGCTGCCAGGTACATGAGGCCGTACCAGCGGATGGCGAGGGGACCGATTTCAAGTGCAATCGGATCGGGCATAGGGTGTATCCACATATTTCTATTTCTTTCTCAGTAATTCCAGAAAAGCGTTTAATACCGGCGAGGTGTTATCCCGTCGCCATGCCATACCGGTTTCGACCAGCGGCGTTTTATCTGCCAGTGCCTTGTAGTCGACGCCGGGGCGTTTTAAGTTTGATACGGATTGTGGCACAAGCGCGATACCCATGCCGGCAGATACCAGTCCTATGATGGTTTGCATCTGTATCGCTTCCTGCCCGATATGCGGCGTCAGGCCAGCATCGCGATAACAGGCGAGGATCGCATCGTGGAAGGCCGGCGCGATCCGGCGCGGGAAGATAATCAGCGGCAGTTCGGCGACTGCCTGCAAGGCTACCGTCTGCTTGCCACGCACCGCGTTCAATCCCTTAGGTACAGCCAGGATCAAAGGTTCAGATAAAACCGGCAAATAATCCAGTTGCAGTCGCGCCTTGTCTGGCAACGGCGGGATCAGCAGGCCGACATCTATGCGTCCCTGCGTCAGTTCATCGAGCTGGACGTCGGTGGTGGCTTCGCGCAAATCGATCTCTACCTGTGGGTAGGCTTCACGGAATTCACGCAGGAAGTGCGGCAGCACGCTGTAGTCAGCCGTTGACACAAAGGCCAGCGAGAGCCGGCCCGAAGCACCGGACGCGGCACGGCGCATCAGGTCCGGCAGGGCTGCGGTTTGCTGCAGGATGCGTTGCGCTTCCGGCAACAGGGCGATGCCGGCAGGAGTCAGTGCCACGCTGCGGCTGGTGCGGCGGAACAGCTGCACCCCGAGCAGGGCTTCCAGCGCCTGGATGGATTGTGACAGCGGCGGCTGCGTCATGTGCAGGCGCTGGGCGGCGCGGCCGAAGTGCATTTCCTCGGCGACCGTGACGAAGTGACGTAACTGCCGGAGTTCTATATTCATGGCCTTAATTTACCCCATATCAATATATTCTGCATATTGATCATGATGGAATCATATATTTGACACATGGCACGGCGCAAGGCAATCTAGGCGTCTTTTCAAGGATTTGCCCTGTTACCGGGCAGGCAAGCGTCGTAGCCCTGGTTAAATGCGACGTACTACCGATAGCTTATTTTCTTCTGGAGTCATCATGGCATTCAATCGCCGTTCGAAAAATATTACACAAGGTATCTCCCGCAGCCCGAATCGTTCCATGTACTACGCAATGGGCTACGAAAAGGAAGATTTCGACAAACCTATGGTTGGTATCGCCAACGGTCACTCGACGATCACACCATGTAACTCCGGCCTGCAAAAGCTGGCTGACATCGCCATCAAGACCGTCAAGGACTCGGGCGGCAATCCACAAGTATTCGGCACACCGACCATTTCCGACGGTATGTCTATGGGTACCGAAGGCATGAAGTATTCGCTGATTTCGCGCGAAGTCATCGCCGACTGTATCGAAACAGCTGTTAACGGCCAATGGATGGACGGCGTGCTGGTCATCGGTGGTTGCGACAAGAATATGCCAGGCGGCATGATCGCGATGTTGCGCACCAACGTACCGAGTATTTACGTATACGGCGGCACCATCAAACCAGGCCACTGGAAAGGTAAAGACCTGACCATCGTTTCGGCATTTGAAGCGGTCGGTGAATTCACTGCCGGTCGTATGTCGCAAGAAGACTTCGACGGTATCGAACGCAATGCCTGCCCATCGGCTGGCTCCTGCGGCGGTATGTACACTGCAAACACCATGTCGTCGGCATTTGAAGCGCTGGGCCTGGCCTTGCCGTACTCGTCGACCATGGCTAACCCTGACGATGAAAAAGTCGGCTCCGCTGCTGAATCCGCACGCGTACTGATCGAAGCGATCAAGAAAGACCTGAAGCCGCGCGATATCGTGACCCGCAAAGCAATCGAAAACGCAGTTGCCGTGATTATGGCTACCGGCGGTTCGACCAATGCTGTCTTGCACTTCCTCGCGATTGCACACGCTGCTGAAGTGGAATGGACCATCGATGACTTCGAACGCATGCGCAAAAAAGTACCTGTCATCTGCGATCTGAAACCATCGGGTCAATACGTGGCAACCGACTTGCACAAAGCTGGTGGTATTCCGCAAGTCATGAAAGTCTTGCTGGACGCAGGCTTGTTGCACGGTGATTGCATGACCATCACCGGTCAGACCGTTGCTGAAGCGCTGGCGAACGTACCATCGGTACCGAGCGCAGAGCAAAAAGTTATCCATCCGATCAAGGACGCGCTGTACGAACAAGGCCACTTGGCTATCCTGAAAGGCAATCTGTCGCCTGAAGGTTGCGTCGCAAAAATCACCGGCCTGAAAAACCCAGTGATCACCGGCCCTGCACGTGTATTCGACGACGAATACTCGGCCATGGACGCGATCATGGCGAAGAAAATCGTTGCTGGCGACGTACTGGTCTTGCGTTACCTCGGCCCTAAAGGTGGTCCTGGTATGCCTGAGATGCTGGCACCGACCTCGGCGCTGGTTGGCCAGGGCCTGGGTGAGTCAGTCGGCTTGATTACCGATGGTCGTTTCTCCGGCGGTACCTGGGGCATGGTGGTTGGTCACGTGTCGCCGGAAGCTTTCGTTGGTGGCTTGATTGGTCTGGTGGAAGAGGGTGATTCGGTTACCATCGATGCACACAATCTGCTGATCCAGTTGAACGTACCGGAAGAAGAAATCGCACGTCGTCGCGCTAACTGGAAACAACCTGCGCCACGTTACACACGCGGTGTCCTGTCGAAATTCGCAGCATTGGCTTCGACCGCCAGCAAAGGCGCAGTCACTGGCTGATAGTTGCTTGCTGTAAGTGTAAAAAAGCCGGCTGATGCCGGCTTTTTTTATGTGCGTATGGAATAGCGTCTTTTGTTTTCTTTATCCACATTTTCTGTGGATAAGTCTGGGGGAAACTCATGGTCGCAGCGCGCACAGCCATGCTGCTACTGGCTTCAATATAAATTGCCTATCCGGTGATGCTTTTGTGCAAGTGGCGAATTTCCCGTCGGTGTATTCACCTGAATACTCGACAAATCAGTCAGCAAATACGAATTTGTTTTTACCGAGTTGCTTGGCCTGGTACATCGCTGCATCGGCGCGCCGCATGAGTTCGTCGCGTCCGAGTCCGGGCTGATACATGGCGACGCCTATGCTGGCGGATACGACGACTTGCTTGCCATCGATTTCTACCGCTTCCTGCGCGGCCTTGATCATGCGTGCGAGGATTTTTTCGCATTCATCGATGGAGTGCAGTTCGTTCAGCACAACGACAAATTCATCACCACCAAAGCGCGCCAGCATATCGCTTGCGCGCATGCAGTTGTGCAGGCGTAGCGACATTTGCTGCAGCAGATAGTCACCGGCAGCATGGCCGAGGCTGTCGTTGATTTCCTTGAAGCCGTCGAGATCGAGGAAGCAGACGGCGACCTGATGTTCGCCATTCGCAGCACCTGCGATCGCCTGCTTCAGATGGCTTTCCAGCAGGCGACGATTAGGCAGGCCGGTCAGGGCGTCGTACTGGGCGATGCTTTGCAACTCGCGGCGACTGCGGATGATGGCGGCCAGAACATAAGCGAACCAGCCCATGCACAGACTGCTGATGATGACGATAACGGCTGCCACCAGTGTGCGGGCACCAGATTGCCAGCCATCTTTTTTGCTGACTTCCAGCGTCCATTCATCGCTGCCGACTTTGACCTGGCGCGTGAAGATGCGACCTTGCAAGGGTTTGCGCGAAGCTGCGATCAGTTCTACCTTGTCGGTTTGCGGATTTTTGCCACTCAGGCGGTAGGTGTAGCCGCGGCTTTCCATGTCTTCGAGTCGTGCGTCACTGAAGGCATCAGGAAACTTCAGGGTCACCAGCGTATAGCCCCAGAAGTAGGCTTTGCCTTCTGCATTCTTCAGGAACACCGGCAGCTTGCCGATCGCACCCATAGGTCCTTGCAGCAAGCGGATAGGGCCATAGAACTCGACCACGTTCTGATCCATGGTCGGTATCAGTGTGGCGCGATCCATGCCCGCCATGATGTCGTGTCCATTGACGCATGCATTGCTGGCGGCGGGCTCGATTTGCTGCACTACGCCGTCAGGAGCCAAGGCGAGGGCATAAGCGCCTTTGTACATATTCAGCATGTATTTGGACAGGCGCGAGAATTCAGCTACGCGACCTTTGCCCTGATGCACCATCACGGCCAGCGCATTGGCAGCGGACAGCGCATGGTCGAATTGCCGGGTAATCGCGGTGGCATAGCTGGAGACCAGTTGATTCGCCCGCGCCATCTCGATCTCGCGCCGGTTGGATTCGGACTTGAAAAAAATCCAGCCGCCGACCATAGCGGTCAGCAGGAATACGATGATGGGGAGTCGCCAGGTAGGGCTGGTGGGGTGCGCTGTAAACGTTAAAGGTAGGCGCATGACGTGGCCTCACTTTAAAATTTAAGAAACAGGCTCTGCAGCCCCTAGTAGAACCGCTACACCGCATGGGGTCAAGGATGCGCGGTCTTTGTTTAGAAATGTTTACTCGGTGTAGGACTAGCACTGGTGTAGGAAAAATCTGCCCAGTGCTGGGCGTGTTAAATCAGATGCTATTTATTTGAAGGTTTTCTTCACGCGTTCCTGGCGTGCTTTTTCCAGTTGTTCGTGTGCTTTGCGCTTATCGAGGCCGAACATGCGCTCGACGAATTCAAACCAGATAAAGGCCACCACGAACAAGCCGGCAATCCACCACCATGACAGGCTGGCGAGCGGACCGACTTCAAAGTATTTCAAAACGGTCAACAGTACGATCGCGATGATGAGTAACATGAATTCTCCCTTTTGCCGCAGGATATTGTGAAAAAGAGTAACGGTCAATTGCACGCGTCAACTGGCGTGTTAGCTTGGCGTTATAGCAGTATGGGAGTGTGCCATCGTGGCGCGTAAAACGCGGTAGAATGGCGGCGATCAATCTTGTGGAGAAAAGCATGAAACGTACTTTGTTGCTTGGTTTGGTTCTGGCTGCAGGCGTGTCGAATGTCGCGCTGGCGAATGCTGATTTGGCGAAGGCAAAGAATTGTATGGCTTGCCACTCGGTGACCAACAAGGTGGTGGGGCCTTCCTTTAAAGACATCGCAGCGAAGTATTCTGGTCAAAAAGGCGCAGAAGATAAGCTGGTGCAGAAGGTATTGAAGGGCGGTAGCGGCACCTGGGGTGCTGTGCCTATGCCGGCTAATGCTCAGGTTAGTGAGGCTGAGGCTCGCACGCTGGTTTCTTGGATTATGACTTTGAAGTAAGCAGATTTACTTGATAGTTAAAAAGCGCCTCCCGGGGCGCTTTTTTATTGTCTGTTTGGATTGCTTGTTGATGATGCGGTTCTTTCTCCGTGGAGAGCGGGGCCACCCCCGGCAACGCACTTTTCTCCGGAGGGAAAACCGAATCAGCGCCATCAACGCGCAAACCAACAAGCTCCCCCATTAAGTGCAGCCCCTCTCCATTTCGGCGCATCTTGTTGCCAGCAGCACATTCGATTACCACCATTTGTATCCGCTTTACCACACTCAATTTACCTCTTCTCCAGAGAGGGAAGCCCCTCTCGCTTTCCGATTGGCACGCTTGTTGCTGAACAAAATTCAAGCTACTTGAATATTTAAGTTTTTGTTGTTACTGTCATTCAAGCAACTTGAATTGTTCCCGTCGATCGTTTTCAAAGGAGATTAAAGTGAGCAAGACCAACACTGTATTAAAGGCGGCGGTTGTTTGTGCTGCTGTAGGCATGGGTTTATTGAGCATGACGGCATCGGCTAAAGATGTCGTGAAGATTGCATTTGTTGGGCCGCTTACTGGCGGGGTCTCCTCCATCGGTCTGGGCGGGCGTAACTCGGCTGACCTCGCAGTGCGCTTGCGCAATGCAGATCCGAAGGCCAAGTACACCTATCAACTCGTGACCCAGGATGATGAATGTCGTCCTAACGTCGGCGTGCAGGTTGCTACCAAAGTTGCTGCAGATAAGAGCATCGTCGCGGGCGTGACCCATTTCTGTTCCGCAGTGGCAATGGGTACCGTTGGTGTTTACAACCGTTTCGGTTTGCCGGTCATCGTGTGGGGCGCTGTGCTGCCTGAGATCACATACGGCAATGACTTCAAGGAAGTTCATCGCGTCAACGGCACGATGATTAACCAGAGCGAAGTGGCTGCCAAGTTCATGATCAGCAAGGGCTATAAGAAGTGGGCCATCATTCATGACACCACCGATTACGGCAAAGGCCACAACAAGTATTTCTCCGAGTTCGTGAAGAAGAATGGCGGCACCGTACTGTCGACTTTTGGTGTGACTGCCGACCAGCAGGATTTCACCACCGAACTGACCAAGATCCGCGAATTGAAACCAGATGTCGTCTACTTCGGTGGCCTGACACCGCTCGGCGTTCGTATCCGCACCCAGATGGAAAAGCTCGGTATCAAGGCGCAGTTTGAAGGCACCTCCGGTATCAAGTCGGATGCGTATATCCAGGGTGTAGGCGAGAAGGTTGCGGAAGGTTCCTTGTCCTTCATCGAAGGCGCACCATGGGAAAAAATTCCAGGTGGCTTGTTCTTCACTGCCAAATATCAATTGCAAAAATACAGCGAACCACCTGAAGCCTACGGTCCATTCGCATACGCAGCTGCCAACCTGATCATGGATGCAGTTGAAAAAGTCGGCCCGGATCGCAAGAAGGTGCGTGATGTGCTGAACCAAACCAAAGACGCCGATACCCTCATCGGTAAAGTGACCTTCGATGACCACCGCCAAAACATCGTGCCATTGGTAACCAAGTATGTGGTTGAAGATGGCAAGTGGGTGATTTGGGAAGACAGCAGCTATGCCACTGGCAAGCGGAAGTTGTCCGGGCTCTAAGCTCTAAGCAATCATAAGACAGGCATGAAATCGCAGGCCCCGCCCCTGTGCGGGGACCTGCTGCCTGAGAGAATCTGGAACGGAGCAAACGATGAGTGAAATCGGTCAATATGTGTTTAACGGACTGATGCTGGGCATGATCTATGCCATGGTGGCGGTCGGGTTTACCTTGTTTTTTGGCGTATTGGACGTCATCAAGTTTTCGCACGGCGATACTTTGATGGTCGGTGCGTTCGCGGGCCTGACGGCTTCCACTGGTGTCTTGATGCTGGACATCAGCTCACCCTGGATACGCTTGCTGGCAGTTGTGATTAGTGCGGTGTGCGTGACCGGTTTGCTCGGTGCGGCGATCGCCAAATTCCTGATTCTTCCCTTGCATAAGGCACCGCCGCTGAATACCTTGCTGGCGACCCTGATGCTGGGTACGGTAATGCGTGAATCGGTACGTCTGTTTTACCCAGACGGTTCGAATTCCAAACCTTTCCCTTCCTTGTTGCCTACTGGCTCGGTGGATATCGGTACGCTCGCGCTGCGAGCAGATAACGTGATCCTGCTGATCAGCGGGCTGGCGATTATCGCTGGCGTGCACTTCCTGATTACGCGCACCCGCCTTGGTATGGCGATCCGCGCCGTGGCGCAGGATGGTGAAACGGCGCGCCTGATGGGTATTAATTTCGAAGCAGTGGTCTTGCTGACGTTTGCACTGGGCTCCGGCATGGCCGCGCTGGCTGGTGTGATGAACGGCTTGTACTACAACGAGATCAACTTCAACGTCGGCCTGTTGCTCGGCGTGATCGGCTTCTCGGCTGCGATCCTGGGCGGGCTGGGCAATATCTACGGTGCGATTCTCGGTGGCTTCCTGTTCGCTGCCTTGCAAGTACTCGGCAGCGCCTTGTTGCCGGCACTGATACCGAATATCCCTAGTGCATACAAAGACGTCTTCGCCTTTGCTGTCGTCATTATGTTGATGGCGTGGAAACCAACCGGGCTGATTGCCGAAAAATCAAGCGAGCGAGTCTGATATGAGCGACATCAAATTGAAAACAAATTCAGCCAAGCTGGTATTGGCGCTGGCCACTGTCCTGGTGACAGCATATATGTGGTTGTTCCTGCACGCTGAATCGCAGCTCGCCATCGGCGTCCTGATCGTGCTGGCGCTGGTGCTGGCGATCGTCGGCAAAAAAACCGGCACCACGCAAAAGGTAGAGCAGGCTGCAGCAATTCAACCTGGCCTGGCGCGCCTGTGGAGCGTCATGGGAGTGCTGGCTCTGGTGGCTGCTTTCTATGACAGCCACTTCGTGCTGATGATGATATGCGCAGTGTTGCTGTATTCGACTGCATGCATGGGACTGACCCTGCAATTCGGTTTTGTCGGTGTGGCCAACTTTGCCGGTGCTGCGTTCTTTGGTATCGGTAGTTACACCACTGCGGTGCTAGCGACGCATACCGGTCTGCCGCAACTGGCCAACATTGCGATCTCCGGTGTGGTTGCTGCCATCATCGGTTCGGTGCTGATCCTGCCCGTGCTGCGTACCCGTGGTCACTATGCAGCTCTGGTCACGATTGCATTCGGCATCCTGTTCAAGACCTTTATCGAAGTCAACGATGTGCTTGGTGGCCCGCAAGGTCTGCAAGTGCCGGGCATGCAGTTGTTCGGTCATGCCTTCAATGACGGCTTCAAACTGTTTGGCATTGAGTTCTCCTTCTATGTTTCCTATGTGCTGCTGAGCCTGGTGATTTGTGCCGGTGCGTTTGTACTGGTGAAAGCACTGGAACGTTCGTGGGTAGGCTTGAGCATGGATGTGGTGCGTACCGATGAAACAGCTGCGGCTACCTTCGGTTTGCATATCGCCCGCTGGAAGGTGATTGCCTTCACCATGGGCAATCTGTTCGCCGGTATCGCCGGTAGCGTGTACGGCATGATGGTGGGCTTCATCGCGCCGAATAACTTCACCTTCTCCGATTCACTGTTGCTGGTATCGATCGCCATCCTTGGTGGCCTCGGCAATCCGGTCGGCCTGATCCCTGCGGCCATCATCGTGCTGATGCTGCCGGAGAAGCTGCAGTTCATCCAGGAATATCGCGTCTTGCTGTACGCAGCATTGGTGATCGCTATCCTGCTGTTCCGTCCTGAAGGCTTGTTGCCACGCAAGACACGCTTGTTCTTTAGCAGAAAGGACGCCTAATGAATGCCGCAACCATGAATCACGTAGAGCGTCCGACACACACTGTCGGCGGCAAGCTGGTCGGTGTAACCGATTTGACCATGCGCTTCGGTGGCCTGACCGCGCTCGACCGGTTGAATATGCATATCAACGAAGGGGAAGTGCTGGGTTTGCTCGGACCTAACGGTTCCGGCAAGACTACTTTCTTTAACGTGCTGACCGGTTTGTATAAAGCCAGCAGCGGTTCGATTATTTACCAGGGCCAGGAAGTCATAGGCCAGACGCCGCAGGAGATTTATCGCAGCGGTGTGGCGCGTACCTTCCAGCGTTCACGGCTGTCATTGCCGTTGACGGTGTTCGACAACATCGTGATCGGCGATTACCAGCACATGAACCACGGCTTGTTCTTCAATCTGTTCCAGCGCAAGGCTTTCCGTGCTGAATACGATGCTTATGTGAGCAAGGTCGAAGCGTTGCTGAATATCTTCAGTCCACCACTGGTGGCACGCATGTTCGAGCCGGTGGGTACCTTCACCATGATCGATCGTCGTCGCATCGAAGTTTGCCGTGCTTTGCTGAGCCAACCACACCTGTTGTTGCTGGACGAGCCTTCGGCTGGTATGACGCATGATGAAACCGAAGCCCTGATGGATGACATCCTGCAGGTGCGCGGCAAGCTGGAAAAACTGACCATCGTGCTGATCGAACATGAAATGAATGTGATCGAGCGCATTACCGATCGCTGCATCGTATTCAACTACGGCAAGAAAATCGCCGAAGGCACTTACGCAGAAATCACCGCTGATCCTAATGTGCAAACCGCTTACCTGGGAGAAGCCGAATGAGCAATCTGATCGTCAAGGGACTGACTACTGGCTACGACAAGGTCAATGTATTGCACGATGTCTCGATTGAAGTCGCACCGGGCAAGATCACCTGCATCCTCGGTGCCAACGGTGCCGGCAAGAGCACGCTGATACGCTCGATACTGGGTTTGACGCCGCCACGCCAGGGCGAAATCCTGTGGGGTGGCAAGAACCTGGCCGGTGAAAAGACACACAACATCATCGCCAGCGGTATCTCGTGCATACCGGAAGGCCGCAAGGTTTTTCCACGCATGACCGTGGCAGAAAATCTCGCACTCGGCGCTTTCCTTGAAAGCGGCAGCGGTGTGGTGCGTGAGCGCCTGGCACGGGTGTATGAAATTTTCCCGCGCCTGAAAGAACGTGCGGCGCAACTGGCAGGGACCATGTCCGGCGGTGAGCAGGCTATGGTTTCCATTGGTCGCGGCCTGATGGCTGAACCGAAGTTGCTGGTGATCGATGAACCGTCACTTGGTTTATCACCGCTGTACGTGAAAGAAAACTTCAAGGTCATCAAGCAGATCAATGCACTCGGTATCACGGTCTTGCTGGTTGAGCAGAATGCACGCCAGACGTTGGCGATTTCGCACTATGGCTATGTGCTGTCGCAAGGTCGCGTGATGGCACAGGGTACGGCGGAAGCACTGGCCAGCAATGATGACGTGCGTTCGGCTTACTTCGGTTGATCGGGAGCGTTGTATGAGAGATTACGCCAGCGCATCGCTGAAACAATTGGCAGCCAGCATCGCACGTCGCGAAGTATCGGTGGAAGATGTGGCGCGTGCCGGGATTACACATATCGAGGAATACGAACCTGCGGTACACGCATGGCAGCATTTCGATCCGCAGCATGTGATTGAGCAGGCGCGCCTGCTTGATGCGCAGCCGCAGCAGGGTTTGCTGTATGGCTTGCCGATTGGTGTGAAGGACTTGATGGATACGGCGGATATGCCGACCACCTATGGTTCGCCCATCTATGAAAACTATCGCCCTATCGTGGATGCAGCTTGTGTCGCTGCCAGTCGCAGCGCCGGTGCGGTGCTGATGGGTAAGACCGTCACTACCGAGTTTGCCACTTTCCAGCCGGGGCCTACACGCAATCCGCACGGTGCAACTGATCACACACCGGGTGGTTCATCCAGCGGTTCGGCGGCGGCAGTGGCAAGCGGCATGGTGCCTGCGGCTTTCGCTACACAAACTGCAGGTTCCATCGTGCGGCCTGCTGCGTATTGCGGCGTGGTGGGTTACAAACCGACTTTCGGCACTTTGCCGCTGGCCGGAATTAAATCCTTGTCGCCCAGCCTGGATACGGTTGGTGTGCTGACGCGCAATGTCGCCGATGCCGCTTTCTTTATCGGTGCGCTGGCGCGCCTGCCTTTGTCTGCGTTGCTGACGCTGGAAGCACAACCCACACGTCTGCGCGTAGGCATATGCCGGACACCCAACTGGGATCGGGCCAGTGCAGCGACCCGTGCCGCCATCGAGCAGGCAGCACGCTTGCTGGAACGCGCTGGTGCGGTACTCAGCGACATCGATTTACCGGCACCTTGCGGTGGCCTGACGGATGCGCAGATACGCATCATGTCTTATGAAGCGGCCGCTGCTTTTGCACCGGAAGCACGCACCCATGCAGATGGTTTCAGCAAGGCCTTTGCCGCCGTGCTGGCAGCCGGACAAGCGATAGACGGCTGCAGCTATGTCGCCGCGCAAGCGCTGGCCGCTGCCTCGCGTCAAGTGGCGGCAGGCGTATTTGAAAACGTCGACATCCTGCTCGCACCGAGCACCGAAGGTGAAGCACCGGCCGGACTGAATGCAACCGGCGATCCGATTTTTAATCGTATGTGGTCGCTGCTCGGTAATCCATGCGTGCACGTGCCGCAAGGTATGGGCCCGGGTGGTATGCCGATAGGCGTGACGCTGATCGGTCCACGCTGGGGAGATGCCAGCACGCTGGCCGCAGCCCATTTACTCGAAAACACTTTTGCTACGCTCAACTGAGAGACAGGAATAGCATGACTAAGCAAGCACAGGCGGCGACCAGCGCCGCAGAAAATGCACAGGATCACGTCAACAGCAATCGCCTGCAGGATGCGATTGCCGCACTCGCTGCCTTTGGTGGGCGCGATGATGGCGGCGTGGCACGCGAAACACTGACGGCGATTGATCTGGAAGCACGTCGACACTTGATTACATCGGCGCGGGCGTTGGGTTGTGAAGTGGAGATCGATGATTGTGCGAATTTGTTTTTCCGTCGCCCTGGCACGACTGACTTGCCACCGGTGCTGACCGGCAGCCATGCCGATACGCAACCGGTAGGCGGCAAACTGGATGGTGCTTATGGCGTACTGGCCGGACTTGAAGTGATCGCAGCCTTGAACGATGCCGGGATCCAGACGCAACGTGCGATTGAAGTAGTGGCATGGACCAATGAAGAAGGCAGCCGCTTCGGCCCCGGTGCAATGGGTTCCAGCGCCTTCGTCGATCCGTCGCGTCTGGCGGCTTATCGTGCCGTGAAGGATGGCGACAATATTACTTTCGGTGCGGCGGTTGATACCGCACTGCAAGCGGCTGCTGATGTCAAACATCGCAGTCTGCGTCAGCCGATAGCATCATGCGTCGAACTGCATATAGAACAAGGCCCGGTACTGGAACGTGCGAACGCGGCGCTGGGCGTCGTGACCGGCATCCAGAGCGTGCGCTGGTATCGTGTTGATTGTGTCGGCATGGCGGCGCATGCCGGGACCACGCCGATGGATGAGCGTGCGGATGCGATGAAAGCGGCAGTCGCGCTGGCGCAACAGCTGTATACCTATGCTGCGGCCGAAGCGGCGCACAATCTGCGCCTGACCCTGGGACGCTGGCAGGTCGGGCCGAATTCGGTCAACACCATTCCCGGCAATGTGGAATTCACCATAGACGTGCGTTGTGTCGATGCTGCCGTATTGGAACGTTTTGAGCAGTTCCTGACTCAGACGATTGCTGCCTATCAATGGCGCGGCAAGATAGGCTTTGAATGCTTCTTCTCGCGTCCGCCGACGATTTTCCCGCAAGACATGCTGAACCTGATAGAGAAAGCATGCGTGCGGGCCGGTACCCTGGCCAAGCGCGGCGAGCCGCAACACCTGACTTCGGGTGCTTTCCATGACGCCATGTATCTGGCGGAATATTGCCCGACTGCGATGATTTTTGTGCCAAGCAAGGGCGGAATCAGTCACAATGCCGCCGAGGAAACCGCGCCGGAAGATTTGTACCTGGGTGTGCAAGCACTGGCTTACACCGTAGTCGAATTAGCCAATCAGTAGGCAAGCAACGGTAATCGCGGTATTCGATCGTCCCTTTTTTACGGATAAAGAAATTGAAGAGCAAACGCAGTACTGCTGCCAGCGTTGAAACTGTCGAGAAGAAAACCTCGGTATCCGGGCTGGGGGTGCGCTTGCGCCATACCCGCCTGGTTGCGGGTTTGACCCTGATACAACTGGCGAAGAAGGCAGAGTGTTCGGAGAGCCTGATTTCCAAGATAGAGCGCGGTTCAGCCACACCTTCACTGGTGATGCTGCATAGACTCGCCGTGGCATTGGATACCAATATTTCGACCTTGATGTCGGAAGAGATGCCGGTAGTTGGTCCGGTCTTGCGCGTCGGTGAGCGGCCTGTGATCAAGACTGGCGGCATATCGCTGGAGCGTCTGGTGCTGCCCACCCGTGGCGGCTTGTTGCAGGCGAATATACATATCGTCGAGCCGGGTGCCGAGAGTGATGGCCAGATCGAGCATGTGGGCGAAGAAGTCGGCTACGTACTGGAAGGTACGCTGGAGTTGCGCCTGGGTGACGAGCGTTACGAGATTACCGTTGGTGATGTGTTTACCTTTGCCAGCAATGTGCCGCATGGTTATAGCAATATCGGCAAGACCGTGGCGAAAGTACTGTGGGTGAATTCACCTGCCACTTTTTAGTGCATCGCACTTGGTTTGATGAAATAAAAAAAGCGCCTGATCGGCGCTTTTTTTATTGTGGGACAGCTGCTTATTTCACGACTGCCAGTTCGGTACGTTTGCCGCCACGGTAGGTGTACAGCGTCAGGGTACCGTCCTTGATATCGCCTTTGGCATCGAAAGCGATAGTGCCGGTCACGCCCGGGTAGCTGATTTTTGCCAGCTCAGGCAGGTACTTGGCCGGTTCCGAGGATTTGGCTTTTTGCATCGCATCGACTACTGCATAGGTCGCATCGTAGGCATAGGCTGCGGTGTAGACGACGTCGATGCCAAAGCGTTTTTTGTAGGCTGCGCGGAATTTATCCAGGCCTGCTTTACGTGCATCTTCCACGCCGCCAGCTTCTGCGCAGTAGACCTGATTTTCACCGAGGCCTGCGCCTGCCAGACCCGGCAGGGAGCCGGTACAAATACCGTCACCACCCATGAATTTGGCATTGATGCCCAGTTGTTTCATTTGTTGCAGCATAGGACCGCCGACTGCATCCATGCCGCCAAAGAAAATGACATCCGGTTTCTTCGCCTTGATCGCAGTCAGGATGGCGTTGAAGTCGGTTGCCTTGTTATTCGTGTACTGGCTGGTGACCACGCTGCCACCGGCGGCCTTGACGCCTTTGGCAAATTCTTCTGCGACGCCCTGGCCGTAAGCAGTACGGTCATCGATCACGGCGACGTTTTTGGCAGCCAGGGTTTTGACTGCGTACTGGCCTAGTACACGACCCAGTTGCGCATCATTGGCAACTACGCGGAAGGCTGTTTTAAAGCCTTGTTGTGTGTACTTCGGATTGGTGGAGGAAGGCGAAATTTGTACGATACCGGCATTCGCGTAGATGCGCGAAGCAGGGATGGTGGCACCCGAATTCAGGTGGCCGATGACGACCGCGACATTGGAGTCGACCAGTTTGGTGGCCGCTGCGGTAGCTTGTTTCGGATCGGCTGCATCGTCTTCCGGCATATATTGCAGTTTGACTTTCTTGCCGTTGATGACGACGCCCTTGGCATTGAGCTCCTCGACTGCCAGGCGGGCGCCGTTTTCATTGTCCTTGCCCATGTGTGCATCGGTGCCGGTGACCGGACCGACGTGGCCGATTTTGACGATTTGTTCCTGTGCCAGTGCGCTGCCGGCGAGTGCCAGGAGGACTGCACCAGTTAAGGGAATCATTTTTGTCTTGAACTGCATATATTTTCTCCTGAGGATTGTAAAAATACAGAGTAGCTGCAACACTGGGCACGCTTGCCTTGCAAGACATTGACCTTACAACATAAGAAAATGCGACGCAAAGTGTTTTTTGGTGCAATTTTCGAGCTTCCCACGTTTATATGAGCAAACTTCATACCCTGGATAAAGTAGACCGCAAGCTGCTGAACCTGCTGCAGAAGGATAACCAGACGCCAACGCGCACGCTGGCCGATAAGGTGCATATTTCCCAGCCTACCTGTTTGCGCCGTATCCGTGACATGCGGGATGCCGGCATTATCAGTGCAGATGTGGCGATGATAGACCCGTTTGCACTGGGATATGGGATGCTGGCTTTCCTGGAAGTGTCGTTGAGCAATCAATCCGATGAGCACATGCAAGAGTTTGAAGTGCGCATGGGCAAGGAGGCGGAAGTAATGCAGTGTTACTTCGTGTCGGGTGACTACGATTACTTCCTGGTGGTGCATGTGGTCGATATGGATGCGTATTACCAGTTCGTGCGCCGCGCGATTTCAGGCTCGGGCAATGTGCGCCATTTCCAGTCGCGTTTCCCGATGAAACGGGCCAAGTTTGATACCCGTATTGCCTTCGATGAAAAGTCGGCCGAGGTGCAGGTCAGGATAGAGAAGTAGCGCAAGCTCACCGTACGGATAACAAAAAACGCTGCATGTTTACACATGCAGCGTTTTTTTATGAGCAGGCTGTTTAAAAGCTAGGACGGATTACGCCGGTTGCGTCACGCTGGTCGCGATTCGTTTCGACGGACGATAAGGCATGCCGGTGAATTTGAAGTCCAGGTCAGGCTGCAGGCCGGAGACGATCTCGGCCAATGCACGACCCGAGCCACAACCCATGGTCCAGCCCAGAGTGCCGTGGCCGGTATTGAGGTAGAGGTTGCTGTACTTGGTCTTGCCGATGTAAGGCACGTTCGATGGCGTCAACGGACGCAAACCAGTCCAGTACACCGGATTGTCGTAGTCACATGCATCTGGGAACAGCTCCTTGGTGCGGCGCGTGATGGCCTCACAACGTGCGGTATTCAGATCACGGGTGTAACCATTCAATTCGCAGGTGCCCGCCACACGCAGGCGGTCGCCGAGGCGCGATACCACTAATTTGTAGCCGTCGTCCGTCAGGGATACTGTCGGGGCGGCGGCTGGATCGGTCACTTTGTAAGTGGCCGAATAACCTTTGCCCGGGTAGATCATCAGGTCTATGCCTAGCGGACGAACCAGTTCCGCCGAGAAGCTGCCCATTGCCATGACGTAAGCATCTGCATGCAGTACTTGATGACGGCCATCCGGGCCTATGACTTCGACGCCGGTGATTTTGGCGTTGGCACCGCTGCCTTCGGTCAGCAGGCGCGTGACTGAAGTGTTGTAGCGGAAGTTGACACCAGCTTCTGCCGCTTTGGCAGCTAGGCCGCTGGTGAATTTATAGACGTCACCGGATTCATCGGTCGCAGTGTAGTCACCGCCGACGATTTTGTTGCGGATGCTGGCCAGTGCCGGTTCGATACGCACCACTTCATCTGCGCTGATGGAATCGCGCGGGCAGCCGAGGTCGCGCATCAGTTTGGCGGCTGGCAGTGAGTCGTCGAATTCTTTTTGATCGGTATAGAAGTGCAGGATGCCGCTGGTCAGTTGATCGTAGTTGATGCCGGTTTCAGCGCGTACAGCTTGCAGGGTCTGGCGGCTGTATTCGCAGATGGCGACGATCTGACGGATGTTGTCGTTGGTGCGTGCTGGCGTACATTCACGCAGGAAGTTGAGTGCCCATTTCCATTGCAGCCATTCCGGACGGAAGCGATACAGTAGCGGCGCATCTTCCTTGCCCAGCCATTTCAGGACTTTCATCGGAGCCGCAGGATTGGCCCAAGGTTCGGCGTGCGAGACCGAGATCTGACAGCCGTTGGCAAAACTGGTTTCTTGTGCAGCGCCGGGTTGACGCTCGATTACGGTGACCTCATGGCCTTGTTTGTTCAAGAACCACGCGGAAGAGGTGCCGATAATTCCCGAACCCAAAACGATAACTTTCATCTCTATCTCTCCAACCAATCAGGTGTTTGTCTAATAGCTAAATTGTAGAAAGTTATTTGTTTTTTAGGCGTTCATAATCGAGGCTTTAATTTATGTAAAAAAACAAACGAAGTTTTATTTCGTTTTAAAAACAAAGAAATCAGAGATTATTTTGTTTTTTTGAAAAATGGATTTTATCCACTTCTTGCGCCACGGCATCACTGATGGCGTCGGACAGGGTTTGGTGGAAATCCTGCCTGATGCCTTCAGCCGCCACCTGCATGACTTGCGCCAGGCTGTCGCGGATACGCTGTTCCAGCACCGGTTCTATACGCTCCAGCAATTGTGTGAGCACACGCTCACTGATCTTTTGCTCCATGCGCGTCCACTCTTCATCCAGCCAGCTGTCTATAGGCTGGTGGGCGGCGGGATCGACTGCTTTGCTGTCTGTAGCCAGCGATGCGCTGTCAGTCGGGGCAACGGTTATCGGTTCGCTCGGCGTTTCGACATGTACGGTGCGGGCCGGGGTGGGGATGACTTCAGTCAGGACCGGGATGCCGAAGTCTTGTGTAGAGTTGCTCATGTCGGTTCCGCCACGAAATGGGTGAGTGGGTAACCGCGTTGTTTGTAGAAACTGTAGCGGTCGCGTCCGGCCGATTTGTCGGCGTCTTCGGTAGAGATGACTTCAAACATGCGCTCGAAACGTGCGAAGTGGGTCGGCGAGGTATCGGATAGATTGATCAGGATTTGCGTATGCGGTGATTCCATCGCGCGATCAGCTGTTAACAGTATCGGCGTTTGTGCTGCCAGCGCATCGTCCAGCATCACGTGCGGCAGGAAGTCCTGTTCGGAAAACGTCCATAGCTTCTCATCCAGCTGCATCAGTTGCGCCCGGTCCTGCGCCAGGATCACGACCTGGAAGTTGGCATTGCGTGCCTTGCGCGCCAGGCGGCACGCATAGTTGATTTTGTCAGGCACGTTGCTGTGAAAGTCGATACGGGTCATAAGAGCAAATAGTTAAAAACGAATGAGCTACGGGACTGGCCTCAGAAGCGAAAGCCCGGTGGTGCATTGCCAGCAGCCGGCAGGCTGTCGCTAGCCGCATCCTGCACTGGCGCGGCACTGGCTTTCGGCTCGGCTAATTTCTTCGGTGCGGCAGCCTGTGCGGGCGGATTGCGATAGCTGGCCGGTAACTGGCTGTTCTCCGGATATCCGGCATTACCGAGCAGGATATTCCAGGCTTCGGCTTCAAAGCCGGATAATTTGTTGCGACCTACGGTCAGGAAAGGCAGTTGCTTGTCGCCGCCGACTTGCTGCAGGCGTGCGATGTCTTCATTGCTGTTGACGGTTTTTTCCGCATACGGAATGCCGCGTGCGTTCAGCAGGCTGCGTGCGCTGTCGCAGGCATTGCATTTACTGGTGGTGTAGAGCGTGACTGGCTGCGCCTTCATGGCCTTGGCCAGTTCGAAGGGCAGGTCGGATGTGACGGGGGCAGCGGTGATGGCTTTTTCTTCCACTTTTTTAGCGGAAGCGGGCGGTGGCGTATCGCTATACGTCACCTTGCCATCCTGGCCTACCCATTTATATAACTGGGCATGCGCATTTACTGAAAACAGTAAAGAGAGCAGCAGCCAGGACCAGCGCTTATTCATTTCATTTTCTCCGTAAGCTGGCTGCCCGCTTTCATATTTGTCAGGCTGCCATCCCGCTGTGGCGCAGCAGGGCATCGATAGTCGGTTCACGTCCGCGGAAAGCCTTGAACGATTCGATAGCCGGACGCGAGCCGCCCATCGCCAGGATTTCGCGCAGGAAGCGGGCACCGGTATCGCTGGACAAGACGTTGCCACTGCTCTGGCTGGCTTCTTCAAACGCGCCATATGCATCGGCCGACAAGACTTCCGCCCATTTGTAGCTATAGTAACCGGCTGCGTAGCCACCGGCGAATATATGCGAGAACGAATGCTGGAAGCGATTGAAGGCAGGTGGCGTCATGACCGACACTTGCGCACGTACTTCATTGAGCACGTCCTGCACGGTTTTGCTGCCGTCCGGATTGTAGTCGTAATGCAGGTGCATATCGAATAGCGAGAACTCGACCTGACGCAGGGTTTGCAGGCCGGACTGGAAGTTCTTGGCCGCGATCATCTTGTCGTACAGCGCGCGTGGCAGGCTGGCGCCGGTGTCGGCGTGTGCGGTCATGTGCGACAGCACATCCCATTCCCAGCAAAAGTTTTCCATGAATTGCGATGGCAGTTCGACTGCATCCCATTCGACGCCGGAGATGCCGGACACGCCCAGCTCTTCAACACGCGTCAACATGTGGTGCAAGCCGTGGCCGAATTCGTGGAACAGCGTGATGACTTCATCATGCGTGAACAGCGCTGGCTTGGCCTGGCCGTTGACGACGGCAGGTTCGGTGAAGTTGCAGGTGAGGTAGGCGATAGGCGTCTGTATGCCGTCCTTGCCTTCCGCAATACGACGACGACCACGTGCATCATCCATCCATGCGCCGCCACGTTTGCCCTGGCGTGCATACAGGTCGAGGTAGAACTGGCCGACCAGCGCGCCATCTTTTTCGATGCGGAAGAATTTCACATCCGGATGCCAGACCGGTGCGGCATCCGGTTTGATGGATACCGAAAACAGGCTTTCGATGGTGCGGAACAAACCGGCCACGACTTGTGGCTCAGGGAAGTATTGTTTCACTTCCTGTTCCGAGAAGGCGTAGCGTTGCTCACGCAGTTTTTCCGAAGCGTAGGTGACGTCCCAGGCTTCCAGTTGGTCTATGCCCAATTCTTTCTTCGCGAAGCCGCGCAATTCAGCCAGGTCTTTCTCGGCAAATGGACGCGCGCGTTTGGCCAGGTCTTGCAGGAAGCTGATGACCTGATCCGGCGTTTGCGCCATTTTGGATACCAGCGAGACTTCGGCGAAGTTTTTATAGCCGAGCAGCTTGGCTTCTTCGTCGCGCAGTTTCAGGATGTCGACGATGTTTTGCGTATTGTCCCAGGCTGGCTGGCCGCCGAGCTCGGACGCTTTGGTCGCATTGGCGCGATAAATCGTTGCACGCAGCTCGCGGTTGTCAGCGTATTGCAGCACCGGGAAGTAGGATGGGAAGTGCAGCGTGAATTTATAACCTGGCTTCTCATCTTTCTCGGCAGCGACACGCGCAGCCTGCTTCGCATCATCCGGCAGACCGGACAATTCCGCTTCGTTCTCTATATAGAGCGCGTATTCGTTGGTCGCGTCGAGGATGTTTTCCGAAAACTTGGTGGTCAGCGCCGCGTGCTTTTCCTGAATTTCGGCAAAGCGTGGCTTATCTTCTTCTGCCAGCTCGGCACCGCCGAGGCGGAAATCGCGTACGGCGTTTTCGATGATCTTTTTACGTGCAGCCGAGAAGCTCGCGTAATCCGGGCCCAGTTGCAGCGCTTTGTATTTGGTGAACAGTGTCAGGTTTTGCGCCAGCGCGGTCCAGAATTCAGTGATCTTGGGCTGGTTCTCGTTGTAGGCGGCGCGTAGTTCCGGCGTGTCGACGACCGAATTCAGGTGACCTACTATGCCCCAGGCCCGGCTGAGTTTTTCCGTGACGTTTTCCAGCGGTTCGACGAAGTTCTCCCAGGTCACCTGGGCGCTCTGGCCTTCGAGTTCAATGACGACGGTGCGGCACTGGTCGAGCAGGCTATCGATGGCCGAGCCTATGTGCTCGGGTTTGATGGCTTCGAATTGTGGGAGGTCGGAAAAATCCAGCAGCGGGTTCAGGGCAATATTCATCAGTTGGTTTCTCTCTCTGCTGCTTCGATGGTGTTAACCAAAAGCATGGTGATAGTCATGGGGCCGACGCCGCCTGGCACCGGAGTAATGTAGCTGGCCACTTCCTTGGCGTTGGCGAAGTCGACGTCGCCGCACAGTTTGCCGTTATCGTCGCGGTTGATGCCGACGTCGACCACGATGGCTCCGGGTTTGATCATCTCTGCGGTCAGGGTGTTGCGGCGGCCGGTAGCGGCAACGACCACATCCGCCTGACGTGTGTGATAAGCAAGATCCGCGGTTCCACTATGGCAGATGGTGACGGTTGCGTTGGCTTGCAAGAGCAATAATGCCATTGGTTTGCCTACTGTATTACTGCGGCCGATGACGACTGCGTGCTTGCCAGCCAGTTTGGTGCCTGTGCTTTCGATCAGTTTCATGCAGCCATACGGGGTGCAAGGGCGGAAGCCGGGCAGGCCGGTCAGCAACTCGCCAGCGCTCAGTACAGAATAGCCGTCCACGTCCTTGCGTGGGGAAATCGCTTCGATCACCTTGTTGGCATCAATATGCTTGGGCAAAGGCATTTGCACCAGGATGCCGTGGATCTTCGGGTCCGCATTCAATGCCGCGATGCGCGCCAGCAGCGCAGCCTCGGTCATATCTGCGTCATATTTTTCAAGTAATGAATAGAGGCCGTTGTCTTCGCACGCCTTGACCTTGTTGCGCACATAGACCTGGGATGCCGGATCGGCACCGACCAGGATCACGGCCAGGCCAGGCTGCTTGCCTTTGGCGGTCAGGGCCGCGGCGCGGACGGCGACGTCTTTGCGGAGTTGTTGAGAAAGCAAATTTCCATCAATGATTTGTGCGGTCATGGGTCGAGTTCGGGTGATAGGGGGTGAATGAAGAGCTAAGTCACAGATTATAAGGGCTTATCAGGGCGGCACCCTAAGGTGCTTATGCCGCAAGTTTACATGCTCTTAAAATGCCGCTAAAAGCCAGTAAAAATGCTGCTATGCCGCATAATTTCGCATTATGAGAAATGATATCGCCATTTGAAAATAACAAAAACTGCTGTTAAACTCAGCGCAAACTACACGACTATACGTGTTATCAGTTTTCAAAATGACGGTCCGCTCTTACAAAGAACGGCACTAAAGATAAATCAGGAGACAAATTATGTCAGCCCAGCTCGACCAGGTATTGGCGCAAGCCGCCAACGATCCCGATGTAATGGAAACGCAAGAGTGGCTTGATGCCCTCGAAGCGGTTATCGAACACGAGGGCCCTGACCGCGCCCACTATCTGGTGGAGCGCCTGATCGATCTGGCCCGCCGTCGTGGTGCGCAAGTTCCGTTCTCCAGCACTACCGCATATGTAAACACCATCCCTGCCGACATGGGTGTCAATTCCCCGGGCAATCAGGAATACGAAGAGCGCCTGCGTTCGTGGATGCGCTGGAATGCAATGGCGATGGTCGTTAAGGCGAACCGCGTTGATGGCGACCTCGGTGGTCATATCTCCAGTTTTGCTTCGCTCGCAAACATGCTGGGTACCGGCTTCAATCACTTCTGGCACGCACCGACCGAAGACCACGGTGGTGATCTGCTGTACATCCAGGGCCACTCGTCGCCTGGCGTTTATGCTCGCGCTTTCCTCGAAGGCCGCTTGAGCGAAGAACAATTGATTAACTTCCGTCGTGAAGTTGATGGCAAAGGCCTGTCTTCCTATCCGCATCCGAAACTGATGTCGGACTTCTGGCAATTCCCTACCGTATCGATGGGCCTGGGTCCATTGATGGCGATCTATCAGGCACGCTTCCTGAAGTATCTGCAAGCACGTGAGATTGCAAAAACCGACAACCGTAAAGTCTGGGTATTCTGCGGCGACGGCGAAATGGATGAAGTCGAATCGATGGGCGCTATCGGCGTAGCCGGTCGCGAACAACTCGACAACCTGGTCATGGTCGTCAACTGTAACCTGCAACGTCTGGACGGCCCGGTACGCGGCAACGGCAAGATCATCCAGGAACTCGAAGGCGAATTCCGCGGTGCCGGCTGGAACGTTATCAAGATCATCTGGGGCTCCAACTGGGACCCGCTGCTGGCCAAAGACAAAGAAGGCATCCTGCAGCGCGTCATGATGGAAACGCTGGACGGCGAATACCAGAACTACAAAGCCAAGGATGGCGCTTACGTGCGCAAACACTTCTTCGGCAAGCATCCAAAATTGCTGGAAATGGTATCGCGCATGTCGGACGACGACATCTGGCATTTGCTGCGCGGCGGCCACGATCCACACAAAGTCTACGCTGGCTTCAAGCAAGCACAAGAACACAAAGGTCAACCTACCGTTCTGCTGGTCAAGACCGTCAAAGGTTATGGCATGGGCAAATCGGGTGAAGCGCGTAACACTGCGCATCAAACCAAAAAACTGGACGACGAAGCAGTGCGCGAAATGCGCGATCGTTTCAATCTGCCTATCGCTGACGAGCACCTGCCAGACATTCCATTCTTCAAACCGGCTGACGATGCGCCTGAGATGAAGTACCTGCACGAACGCCGTGCGGCGCTGGGCGGTTACCTGCCACAACGTCGTCAACAGGCTGACGAGAAGCTGCCGGTACCTGAACTGGCGGCATTCAAGGCAGTACTGGATGCGACCGCAGAAGGCCGTGAAATCTCGACCACGCAAGCATATGTGCGCATCATTTCCATCCTGCTGCGCGATGCGAACCTGGGCCAACGCCTGGTACCTATCCTGGTCGATGAATCCCGTACCTTCGGTATGGAAGGCTTGTTCCGTCAAATCGGTATTTACAACCGTGAAGGCCAGTTGTACGAGCCAGTCGACAAAGACCAGGTCAGCTTCTACCGTGAAGACAAAGCCGGTCAAATCCTGCAAGAAGGTATTAACGAAGCAGGCGCGATGGCATCGTGGATCGCAGCAGCGACCTCGTACTCGACCAACAACCGCATCATGGTGCCGTTCTACACCTTCTACTCGATGTTTGGTCTGCAACGTATCGGCGACCTGGCATGGGCAGCGGGCGACATGCGCGCACGCGGCTTCCTGCTCGGCGGTACCGCTGGTCGTACCACGCTGAACGGCGAAGGCTTGCAACACGAAGACGGTCACAGCCACATCCTGGCTTCGACCATCCCTAACTGCATTCCTTACGATCCGACCTTTGCACACGAAGTCGCAGTCATCATGCATGACGGCCTGAAACGCATGATCGAAAACCAGGAAGATGTGTTCTATTACATCACCCTGATGAACGAAAACTACGCGCAGCCAGGCCTGAAACCAGGCCAGGAAGAGGGCATCCTCAAAGGCTTGTACCTGTTGCAGGAAGGCGCGAAAAAAGCGAAGAACCGCGTACAGCTGATGGGCTCCGGCACCATCCTGCGCGAAGTCATCGCTGCTGCCGATTTGCTGAAAGACGACTGGGGCGTTACTGCCGATGTCTGGTCCGCTCCATCGTTCACATTGCTGGCACGCGATGGCCAGGACGTAGAGCGCTGGAACATGTTGCACCCGACCGACAAGCCACGTCAGGCGCACATCACTTCGTCGCTGCAAGACACCGCTGGTCCTATCGTGGTTGCAACCGATTACATGCGCACCTTCGCAGAACAGGTTCGTGCGTTCGTGCCGAAAGATCGTACCTACAAAGTGCTTGGTACCGATGGCTTTGGTCGTTCGGACAGCCGCGCAAAACTGCGTGAGTTCTTCGAGGTCAACCGCTATTTCGTCACTGTTGCTGCGCTCAAGGCATTGGCGGATGAAGGTGCGATTGCGACTTCCGTGGTTGCTGATGCGATCAAGAAGTACGGCATCAATCCAGAAAAAGTCAATCCGGTAACGCTGTAATCTACATACCAAAATCCTTCCTCATCAGTGAGGCGACGGGGATGCAGATGGAATCGCCATTTGCTTCCCCGCTGTCGTGATGGTGGACACGCAAACAAGCGGAGATAAAAGATGAGCATGGTCGAAGTCAAAGTCCCGGATATCGGCGACTTCAAGGAAGTCGAAGTCATTGAACTGCTGGTCAAGGCGGGCGATACGATCAAGGTCGATCAGTCCCTGATCACGGTTGAGTCCGACAAAGCCAGTATGGAAATTCCATCCAGCCACGCTGGTGTGGTCAAAGAAGTGAAAGTCAAACTCGGTGACAAGATCGCCGAAGGCGCGCTGGTTTTGTTGCTGGAAGAATCGGGCGCTGCAGCTGCTCCGGCACCGGCAGCAGAACCAGCGAAAGCTGAAGCACCTGCTGCACCAGCCCCGGCTCCGGTAGCGGCCCCAGCGCCTGCACCGGCCCCGGTTGCTGCCGCACCTGCACCAGAACCTGTCGCGGCTCCGGCTGCTCTGGCACCAGCGCCAGCAGCACCAGTTGCGGCCGCACCTGCCAGCGCTGCCAACAGCAAGGCACACGCATCACCATCGATACGCAAGTTCGCACGCGAACTTGGCGTGGATCTCGGCAAGGTAGGCGGTACCGGTCCTAAAGGACGCATCACGCAGGAAGACGTACAGAATTATGTGAAGGGCGTGATCGCTGCCGGTCCGGTTACGGCTACCGCTGCTGCACCAGTGAAAGCTGGCGGCGGTGCAGGCCTGGACCTGTTGCCATGGCCATCGCTGGACTTCAGCAAGTTCGGCACCACGACCCTGCAACCACTGTCGCGCATCAAGAAAATCAGCGGCCCGAATCTGCATCGCAACTGGGTCATGATTCCGCACGTCACGCAATACGACGAAGCCGATGTCACCGAACTGGAAGAGCTGCGCAAATCGACCAATACCGCGCTGGCCAAATCCGGCGTCAAACTGACGATGCTGGCTTTCGTCATCAAGGCTTGCGTAGCCGCGCTGAAGAAATACCCGGAGTTCAATTCCTCGCTCGACGCAGCGGGTGAAAACCTGATCCTGAAGCAGTACTACAACATCGGCTTTGCTGCTGATACCCCGCAAGGCCTGGTAGTTCCTGTCGTCAAAGGCGTAGACCAAAAATCGGTCACGCAAATCGCACAGGAAATGGGTGATCTGTCGGCGCAGGCACGCGAAGGCAAGCTGAAGCCAGCAGACATGCAAGGCGCGACCTTCACCATCTCGTCGCTGGGCGGCATCGGTGGTACTTACTTCACACCGCTGATCAATGCACCGGAAGTCGCGATCATCGGTTTGTCGAAAACCTCGATGAAACCAGTCTGGGACGGCAAGCAATTCGTACCGCGCCTGATCATGCCTTTGTCGCTGTCCTACGATCACCGCGTGATCGACGGCGCGCAAGGTGCACGCTTCGTGACGTACCTGAGCGAAGTGCTGAGCGACCTGCGCAAGTCTCTGTTGTAATCGACTGAGTGCCGGCATGACTACCTGCGTCGTCGTCAAAAAGAACCGCGAAATCGCGATAGCCTGCGATTCGCTGGTGACCTTTGGCGACACGCGTTTGTCGCATGCGTACGAAGAGAACAACAAGATGTTTCAGATCGGCCAGTCGTACGTGACGCTGGCAGGTACTGCAGCTCACTTCCCGGTCATGCGTAAATTGCTGACGGGGATGGGCGAGGACTGCAAGCTGAACAGCCGCGATGAAGTATTCGATACCTTTACCAAAGCGCATCAGATTCTGAAAGATCAATACTTCCTCAACACCAAGGAAGAGGAAGACGATCCCTACGAGTCTTCGCAGATTGCGACGCTGGTAGCCAATCCTTACGGCATCTTCGGTATTTATTCGTATCGTGAAGTATTCAGTTTTGATCGCTTCTGGGGCATAGGCAGCGGTCGTAATTTCGCACTGGGTGCGATGTATGCAGCGTATGACGGCACAGCCACTGCACGCGAGATCGCAGAAATCGGCGTGCATGCAGGTGCCGAGTTCGACAAGAGTACGGCAGGACCGTTTCAAATCCTCAGTTTTCCCATGCAGGGATAATGTTTCAGGGTTACTAAAAAATATCAATCCGGACGCGACGCACCAGGTGCAGCGGGCAGGATAAAAAATACGGAGCTAAAGCGATGAGCAAGATTGAAGTGAAAGTCCCCGATATCGGCGATTTCAAGGAAGTTGAAATTATCGAATTGCTGGTCAATGTGGGCGATACGATCAAGATCGATCAATCGCTGATCACGGTTGAGTCCGACAAAGCCAGCATGGAAATTCCATCCAGCCACGCAGGCGTCATCAAGGAATTGAAAGTCAAACTGGGCGACAAGGTTGCAGAAGGCTCCTTGCTGTTGGTGCTGGAAGTAGCGGAAAGTGCTGCAGCACCTGCAGCAGCGCCGACTCCTGCGCCAGCTGCTGCGGCTGCACCGGCCCCTGTGGCCGCTCCGGCTGCCGCACCAGCGCCAGTTCAGGCCGCGGCACCTGCTCCGGCACCTGCACCAGTAGCTGCCAGTTTCGGCGGCAGCGCAGACATCGAATGCGACATGATGGTCCTCGGCGCAGGCCCAGGCGGTTACTCTGCAGCATTCCGTTCGGCTGATCTCGGTATGTCCACCGTGCTGGTTGAGCGTTACTCGACACTGGGCGGCGTCTGCCTCAACGTAGGTTGCATTCCATCCAAAGCCTTGTTGCACGTCGCAGCAGTCATTGATGAAACAGCAGCGATGGCGGCGCACGGCGTCACCTTCGGCAAACCGCAAATCGACATCGACAAACTGCGCGGCTACAAAGAGCAAGTCATCGGCAAAATGACCACCGGCCTGGCTGGCATGGCGAAAGCACGCAAGGTCAATGTCGTGCAAGGCGTAGGCCAGTTCGTCGGTCCACACCACATCGAAGTGACTGCAGCTGACGGCAGCAAAAAAACTATCCAGTTCAAGCAAGCGATCATCGCTGCCGGTTCATCGGTCGTGAACCTGCCGTTCGTACCGCAAGATCCACGTATCGTCGACTCGACTGGCGCGCTCGAATTGCGCAGCGTACCTAAACGCATGCTGGTCATCGGCGGCGGCATCATCGGCCTGGAAATGGCAACGGTCTACTCCACATTGGGCGCACGCATAGACGTGGTCGAGATGATGGATGGCCTGATGCAAGGCGCAGACCGCGACATGGTCAAAGTCTGGCAAAAATTCAACGAGAAGCGCTTCGACAAAATCATGTTGAAGACCAAAACCGTTGCAGTTGAAGCCTTGAAAGAAGGCATCAAAGTCTCGTTTGAAGCAGCTGAAGCAGGCGTGGCCGCACCAGAACCACAAGTCTACGACATGGTATTGGTTGCAGTAGGCCGCAGCCCGAACGGCAAGAAAATCGCCGCTGACAAGGCAGGCGTTGCAGTCACAGATCGTGGCTTTATCGAAGTCGATGCGCAAATGCGTACCAACGTGCCGCACATCTTTGCGATAGGCGACCTGGTAGGTCAACCTATGCTGGCGCACAAAGCCGTGCACGAAGCACACGTTGCTGCTGAAGCCGCTGCCGGTGAAAAAGCATACTTCGACGCCCGCGTCATTCCTTCGGTGGCCTACACAGATCCGGAAGTGGCATGGGTCGGTATTACCGAAGACGAAGCCAAGGCCAAAGGCATCAAGCTGGAAAAAGGTCACTTCCCTTGGGCAGCGTCGGGTCGTGCAGTTGCCAATGGTCGTGACGAAGGCTTCACCAAATTGCTGTTCGATGCTGAAACACATCGCATCGTCGGTGGCGGCATCGTCGGTACCCACGCTGGCGACATGATCGGTGAAATCGCACTGGCGATTGAAATGGGCGCAGATGCAGTGGACATCGGCAAAACCATCCATCCGCATCCTACCCTGGGCGAATCGATCGGTATGGCGGCTGAAGTGTTTGAAGGCGTCTGTACCGACCTGCCACCAGCACGCAAGAAATAAGCTGCTTTCAGGCGCAAACAGAAAGCGACGCTATGCGTCGCTTTTTTATTTTATGCGTAACTCGCTTTAATATGAGATTGCCTAAACATTAGGTATTTTCTATATTCGCCTATACGCAATCGCTCCTCGCCAGGGGCAGCAGAATCAGGAGCATGCTTGAACATATCAAATGAACAGAACAACGTAGCAGGACAGATAGTCGACCTGCTGGCCACGCGCCTGGGGAAAAACCGCGCGATACATCCTGAGACCGTTATCGCAGTTGCCGCCCGTTTATCCGGTAGCCTGCTTTTGCGCTCATTTAACTTTGACCTGGCCAAGCTGGAGCCGGGCGCTATCGTCTTGTCGGCGGAGGCTAATGACAAAGGCCCTGAATTGCTAGGACTCCTGTCCAGTGCGTTGAGCAGCAGGGGGATAGCGCTGGATAAGGACAAACTAGGCGGTGATCAGTCCTTGCGTGGCGACGCGCCTCATCTGTCTTTTGCAGAATCCATCGTGCTGACGCAAGACGACGCGCTGAATATCGCGCGAGAAAGCAATCTGTCGCTGGAGCAGGCAGCACAAGCTGCGACATTGGCAGCTGCTTTTATCGTTGCAGAGTGCAGTGGCGCGATAGGTGCCGAGACGGCATTGAATGCCGCAGTCTATGGGCTGATAGAAGGGACAAAAACAGTACCGCCACGTCTGGAACAGACAGATACCTGAAGTTTGATTAGCCGAGAGCAGACACTCCGCTTTCGGCCTAAAGTGGACTGAACCTTACTTGTAAAAAGCCTCTACCTTGCCTTTTACTTTAATCAGCAAAGGATTGCCTTTGCGATCCAGCGACTTGCCGGCAGGGACCTTAATCCATCCTTCGCTGATGCAGTATTCATTCACATCAAAACGCTCTTTGTCGTTAAATTTGATGCCGATATCGTGTTCAAAAATCGCAGCGACGTGGTGTGGGCTACGAGGATCGACCGAGAGTTGATCCGGGAGGGCTGGGCGTTGTGTAGTATCGTTCATGGCGACAATTATCAACTACTGCAATGCGCAAAACAAGTTTTTGATAGGCATGGCCAGACAATAGGTCTGGATATTCGCTAAGCGCAGATCAACTTGTCATTCCCCTTTGTTTTCCGCGACATAGTCGCAGCAAATCGACAACAGCGATCGGAAATATCTGTCTTTCCTTTTGCATATAAACGATAATGAGAATCATTATTAATTATGTGTCGGGTTTGGTATGTGTCTGAATAGTTTTTCTTTGCGTTCGTCAGTCCATGCAGTTCGGTTTGCACTTTTCACCCTCGTTATCGCTGCACCTTCATCTTCTGTATATGCTCAGGCAAACGGGGCTGAGCACAGCGTACTTCCTGAAATCCAGGTGGTCGGCGCTACGCTAGATGGTTTTTCCACGCAACGTGTAACAACAACGAAGTCAGACAAACCACTGTTTGAAACTCCGCAGTCCATCTCGGTAGTCACCCGTGAATTGCTGGATGCGCGCCAGGCCACCACCATAGATGAGGCCATAGAAACGGTCGCTGGCGTGACTTCGTCTATCCTCGGTCGCCGTGGTTGGGATGACTTCAGTATTCGCGGTCAGACTGCGTCAGACACGATGTATCTCGACGGGTTGCGCATAGGTCAGGCCAACTGGATTGCACAGGAAATTTACGGGGCTGAGCGACTCGAGGTCGTCAAAGGCCCGGCTTCTATTTACTTTGGTCAGGTCACACCGGGTGGCACAGTCAATGTGGTGAGCAAACGTCCGCGTGCAGATGCATTCAATCAGGTTGGCTTTACCGTCGGTAGCTATGGCTATGTACAGGGTACTTTTGACTTTAATCGTCCACTGAATTCCGAGAATGGAAAAGCAGCTATCCGTATCAACGGTATGGCGATGAATTCAGACGATCCTACCGATGGCGTCTGGTATAAGAGTCGCTATATCGCGCCTTCTATCTCGCTGGATTTCGGCGCAAGAACAGACTTCACCATCCTCACCGCCATCAACCAACGCAACTACGTACGTCAGCAAGGCCTGCCGTTGAATGCGACGTCTTTGGTTGGTGGCAGAATGCTTGTGCCCTATAGCTACTACGCAGGGGACTACACGATTGCGCCGTACGATGCTGAACAAAAATCTATCGGATATGTTTTAACGCATCGCTTCGACAATGGCTGGACGCTGAATCAGACCTATCGTCATCTCGAGATGAGTATGTCGGGTCAGCTTGCCAATATCAATAGCGCAGTGAATGCTGCCGGTACTTTTGCTCGCAATGTACTGAGCCAAAATTTCCAGGGACGTTCCGATGGACTGGACACGAATGTAGGCAAAACCTTTGTATGGGGAGGTGCGAAGCATTCTGTCATGGTCGGTCTGGACACTATGTACGACTGGTTATATCGCGATACGCGGCGTTGTTCGATCGCCTCGCAAAATATCTATAACCCGGTCTATGGACGCCCGGTCACGAATTGTAATTTCCAGAACAATACTGCACTCGTAGACACTACTTTAGCGCAAACAGGCTTGTATCTTCGCGATTACATTGAGTTCAACGACAAGCTCAGTGCAAGTCTCTCGTTGCGTCACGATAAAGCGCGATTGGATAACACCTATCCGATCAATTCATCGACGGCAAATCTGGATAAAAGTGCGAATACCGGACATGTAGGTTTGGTCTACAAAGTGACGCCCAACATCGCGCCTTACCTCAGTTATGCAACGTCTTTCCTGCCACAAACGCAGCTAACCTTTCCAGGCAATCCGATTGACCCTGAAGAGGGCAAGCAGTCTGAACTGGGTGTGAAGTTCATGTCAGACGATCAGCGTCTTAGCGCCAGCCTGGCTTACTATGATTTGAAGCGTCGCAATCTGGCGCAGACAGATCCGCTGCATACAGACTACTCGATTGCTATTGGTGAACAAAGAACCAAAGGTTATGAGGCGGAGATTGCGGCTGACTTAAAAAATGGCTGGCAACTCTCGGGCGCATTGTCCATCATGGATGCGTATATTTCAGAAGCTTTGCAAGTCGCTACCATAGGTCAACGACTTTCTAACGTTCCAAAAAAGACAGCTAATTTCCTGGCTAACTATCGTTTCCAAGGTGACCTGGAAGGCTGGGCCGCTGGCTTTGGTGTGCGTTACGTCGGCGATAAAACTCCGTCAGCAGGGAATTACATTGTCCCGTCGTATACGGTCGCTGATGCGAACGTGTCCTACCAGGGTAAGGGATATCGTGTGCAGCTGAATGTCAAAAACATCTTCGATAAGGAATACTTTGCAGGTGCATCGGGTGACCGATTTGTACCGGTTGGTAATCCACGCACTGTCATGTTGAGGACTGTTTTCGACTTCTAAGTCGCGCTGGCAGACATAAAAAGGGGCGAGTTATCTCGCCCCTTTTTTGCATATGGCAATCATACAAATGAGTCGCCAATAATCGTCTTACTTAAACCACCACTCCGACCAGTCCTGCACCAGTCCAGCCAAACGCTCATACCCCTGCTGACGCGGATGCGCAAAATCATTCGCTATCGCTTCCTTCAGCCAATGCTCATCTTTACGCAGCACTTCAAACACCGACAGATAAGGCACGTTTAAACCGGCAGCGATGTCGGCGAACTGCTGATCCAGTTGCGCGACGCGACGGTTGTGCGACGCATCGGGCATAGGTGGTGGCCCTATCATCAAGGTCTTGTAGCGTGCAGTAGCTGTGCTCAGGATGGACTGGCAGTTGGCCAGACTTTCCTGTTCCGGTACGCGCAGGCTGCCTTCATAGATCGATGTGTCGTTGACGCCAAAAGAGAACACGAGCAGTTGCTCGCAATCAGCGGGCAGGCGTGCTGCGCATTCAGCTTCCCAGCGTGCGGCGATGTCGCGGCTGGTGTCGCGGCGTATGCCGAGGTTGTAGTGGGTGATGTTGATACGACGTGCTACTGCGCTTTGTATCAGGCGACCAGCCCAACCCAGGCAGAGCTGGTCGCTGGTGCCTTGTACGAAGGAGTCACCGACAAAGCAGATGCGATGATCGGTGCTGGCTTTTGGGTTGTAGTCGCTCACGTTGGGTGGTCGAAGAAGATTTAGTCGAAGTAGGTGCGCGCCATTTCAAAGCGGGGCGCGAAGTAGACGTTGTCCATGCGTTCTATGCGCACTTTGCCTCTGCTGGATGGCGCGTGGATGAAACGACCATCGCCGATGTAGACGCCTACATGGGAAAACGGACGGTTCAATGTGTTGAAGAAGACCAGGTCACCGGGACGCAGGGTGCGCGGATCGATTTCCTTGCCGCGGCGCGCGATGTCAGCGGCGCTGCCGGTGACTTTCATGCCGAGTGCTTCGCGGTAGATGTAAGAGACCATACCGCTGCAGTCGAGGCCAGCTTCCGGGTTCTTGCCGCCGAACTGGTAACCGGTATCTATCATGCCCATCGCGTAGAGCGCGATTTCATTGCCTTTTTCGCTGACGGGTTGCGGTTCGTACAGGATGGCGCGCGCGGTTGGACGTTTGACAGGTGTGGATGTGCCACAGGCAGCGAGCAGCGATGCTGCCAGCAGCGCGAGTATTAGCCCGCGTATGCCGGAGATCGTGAGGCGTATGCCGCTTAGCATCATCACGCTTAGCGTTTGAGTTCGCTCAGTACGCCAGACAACATCTCTATCATCTGGTCCAGTTCTTCATACGTGACGTTCAGTGCAGGCATGAAGCGCAACAGGTCAGGGCGTGGCGAGTTCAGCAGCAAGCCGACTGGTTCCAGGTCGCGTGCTTTTTCCACGATTTGCGGACCGATGTCCGAACCCAGTTTCAGTGCGCGCAACAAACCATCGCCGCGTTCGCCGGCCAGGTCATGCTTCTCTGTGAGTTTGAGCAAGGCTGCGCTGAGGTAAGCGCCTTTGTCTTTGACTGATTGCAGGAAGCCTGGTGCCAGCAATGCTTGCGCTACTGCAGTGCCCACAGCTGTCATCAACGGGTTACCGTTGTAGGTACCACCCTGGTCACCTGGTTCGAAGCAGGCGATTTCTTCGCGGCACAGCATGGCTGCCAGCGGTACACCACCGCCTATGCCTTTGCCCAGCGTCATGATGTCCGGTGTGATGCCGGACAGTTGATAGCCAAACAGTTCGCCGGTGCGGCCCATGCCGGTTTGTACTTCATCGACGATCAGCAAGACACCGTGTTCCTTGGTCAGCGCGCGCAGGCCTTGCATGAATTCGCGTGTGGCCGGGATGACGCCGCCTTCGCCCTGTACCGGTTCCAGCATCACAGCGATGGTTTTGTCGGTGATGAGCTTCTTGACGCTGTCGAGGTCGTTCAGCGTGGCTTTGAAGAAGCCCGGTACTTGCGGTGCATAGATGGTGTCCCAACCCGCTTTGCCACTGGCCGACATAGTGGCCAGGGTACGGCCGTGGAAGCTGTGGTCGAAGGTGATGATTTCGTAGCGGTTTTCACCGGCTGCGTTTTTGTTCAGCTTGCCCCATTTGCGCGCCAGTTTGACTGCACCTTCATTCGCTTCCGCGCCGCTATTGGCGAAGAAGACGCGATCGAAGCACGAGTTTTCAGTCAGCAATGCTGCCAACGCGATCGATGGTTCATTGTAGAAGGCAGGCGACGGGTTGATGAGTTTTTTCGCTTGTGCCGTCAGCGCTTCCTGTATGCATGCCGGCGAGTGGCCGAGGCAGTTGACCGCCCAGCCTTGCAGGTAGTCGAGATAGCGTTTGCCTTTATGGTCCGTCAGCCACATGCCGTCGCCTTCGGTGAACACCAGTTCAGGACGGTTGGTGATGTAGAGCAGAGAATTGACGGGGTACTGGCTGAATTCCATTTCGGCTACTCCTGAGCGCAAATAATTGAAAAAATGTCTGGTACGGAACAACTAAAAAAAAAGCCACAGGATTTGCCTGTGGCTGAGTGATCGGCTTACGCTTACACGCACGGCATCCAAGGCTGGGGCAGCTGGTTACGGCGTCGCAAGAGTTTGGCGGTCATATTCATGTGAAGAATATTAAGACGTTTTGCGCAGTGCGTCAAAACGTTTTTTGCCGCGCTCTTCGACGTGGTTAAACAGGCAAGCCGGGCGCTTAACCCTGCGCCAGATCGGCTTCCGAGGTGAAAGCGTCGGCGTAGAACTCATCTTCCGGCAATTTGCAGCTGGCGCTGAATTCACTTTGTGCCGCTTCTACCATCAGCGGCGCGCCACAGGCATAGACCTGGTAATTCGACAGGTCCGGCAAATCTTCCATCACCGCCTTGTGCACGAAGCCGGTACGACCCTGCCACTGGTCATCGTCAGTTGCATGCGAGATGACAGGCACGTAGTTGAAGTGCGGTATCTCGCGTGCCCATTCTTCACACAGCGCGTGCATGTACAAATCCTTGGGACGGCGACCACCCCAGTACAGCGTCATCGGGCGTTCGCTCTTGTCATGCAGCGCCTGCTCGACGATGGCCTTGATAGGCGCAAAGCCGGTACCGGACGCCAGCAGCACCATAGGCTTTTTCGAATCTTCACGCAGGAAGAAAGTTCCTTGCGGGCCTTCGAAGCGCAGGATGTCGCGTTCCTTCAGTGTGGTGAAGACATGATCGGTAAACAAGCCGCCCGGCATGTGGCGGATGTGCAGCGTCAGGTGTTCGCCCAGGTGCGGCGCATTGCCGAGGCTGTAGCTGCGGCGCTTGCCGTCTTTCAGCAGGAATTCGATGTACTGACCGGCACGGTATTGCAGGCGTTCGCTGGCAGGCAATTGCAAGGCGATCAGCATGACGTCGTCGCCCAGCTTCTCTACCTTGGCGACACGCACCGGCAGTTTCTTGATAGGGAATTCACCGACGCCCAAGACTTCGCGCGCTTCGATTACGACATCGCTATTTGGACGGGCGCAGCAAAATAATGAGAAGCCGATTTCTTCATCCGCCGCCGACAAGGCACGTGCCTGATGCGGGCCGTGCGTGACCGAGCCGGACAGGACCATTCCTTTGCAACTGCTGCAAGCGCCGTTCTTGCAGCCGTAAGGCAGGCCGACATTGGCGCGGATTGCTGCATTCAATATGGTTTCATCTGCATCGCAGCTAAATTGGCGACCACTAGGCTTAACAGTTACTTGGAACGTCATACAATCTCAATCATGAAAATAAAATCTGCAAACAAACATTTTGGCAAACCACGCCTGCTGATATTCGGATGTGGTGATGTTGGCATGCGTTTACTGCCGCTGTTGCGCGACCGCTTCCGCATTTTTGCCGTCACTACGCAGGTATCCAGACAGGAAGAGTTGCGTGCCGCTGGCGCGATTCCGATTATTGCCAGCCTGGACGAGCCGGATACGCTGGCCCGTTTGGCAAGACTGGCGTCGACCATTATCCATCTGGCACCGCCGCCATCGGACGGCAAGCTGGATAAGCGCACGCGCAATCTGACCGCCATTTTACCCGACCACGCGACTCTGGTTTATGTCAGCACCACCGGCGTGTATGGCGATTGCGGGGGCGAGTGGATAGATGAGACACGGCCGGTGCGCCCGCACAACCTGCGGGCACGGCGCAGGGTGGATGCGGAGCAGGTGTTGCGGCGCTGGGCTAAGCGTGCCCATGCGCGGCTGAGCATTCTCCGGGTGCCGGGCATCTACGCGGATGACAGGCTGCCGGTCGAGCGTTTGCAGAAGGGTTTGCCTGCCTTGCTTGAGGCCGAGGATGTGTATACCAACCATATCCACGCAGAGGACCTGGCCAGGATGATTGCGCTGGCCATATTCCGCGGGCAGTCTGGCCGCGTCTATCACGCGGTGGACGATACCGACCTCAGGATGGGGGATTACTTCGATGCAGTGGCTGATGCGCTGGATTTGCCGCGGCCGCCCCGGCTGCCACGTGCCGAGCTGGAGAAGCAGGTGTCACCCATGATGCTGTCTTTTATGTCCGAGTCACGCCGTTTATCGAATGAGCGCATCAAGGGAGAGCTGGGCTTCAGGCTGCGTTACGCGAAGGTGGGTGATGCACTGGCCAGGCTGAAGGGGAAAACCGCTTAGGAATAAGGTTTGTGAAGATAGTGTTAATAAAAAAGTGGCGTTTTACGCCATTTTTTATGTCTTTTTCGGTGCATGACTTTCATCGTGAATTTTCACGAGTTTCAAAATGCCCAAATCGGGTGCTTCCATCGCTATTTTTAGCGCTTCCCTCTAAAAAATCACCATTTCAGCGCAGTCTTATTGTCAAAAATCACTGTTTAAGTTCAGTTTTTATCTGCCTAATAATTTAATTGTTCGGTTTTTTCGTATATAAATCATGCGAAATTCGATTTCCAAGAATGTTAGGATTCCGTTAAAGTCTGCCCATCTGCTAAATGCAGCGATCAACAAGGGATTTAAGGGAGATGGCCGATGTAGAAGCACCGGCGCCGATTACCAGCTAAGGGATTGGCTTTAACGATAAAAAATTGCCGTAACGAGATCTGCGCTCGACACCCCCAGAGGCTGATACATCGTTCGTCACTAACCAACTATCTGAGACTAATATGGAATTCTTACAAGTATTTACGACGCCTGAGGCATGGATTGCACTGGCAACGCTGGCGATGCTGGAAATCGTGCTTGGCGTCGATAACATCATTTTCATTTCGGTCCTGGTAGACCGACTGCCTAAGCATCAACAACAAAAGGGCCGCATCATCGGTCTGGGTCTGGCGATGGGTACACGTATCCTCTTGCTGCTGAGCCTGTCGTGGATGATGGGACTGGTCGAGCCTATCTTTACCGCATTCGGTCAAGGCTTCTCCGGACGTGACCTGATCCTGTTCTTCGGTGGCTTGTTCCTCTTGTACAAGGCTTCGTCCGAGATCAAGGAACTGATGAGCGGTCACGAAGAAGAGGAAGCGCAAGCTACCGTGAAAAAAGCCAGCTTCGCCATGACCCTGGCGCAGATCGCTGTGATCGACATCGTGTTCTCGCTGGATTCGGTCATTACCGCAGTGGGTATGGTCAGCCAGGTTGAAATCATGATCGTTGCTATCGTGATCGCAGTCGGTGTGATGATGTTCTCGGCTAAAGCAATTGGCGAATTCGTCAATGAGTACCCAAGCATCAAGATGCTGGCACTCTGCTTCCTGGTCATCGTCGGTGCAGTGCTGGTGGCTGAGAGCTTCGAGATCCATATCCCGAAAGGTTACATCTACGGCGCAATGGCATTCTCGCTGATCGTTGAACTGTTCAACATCCGTATGCGTCGCAACCATCACATGGCTGCATGTGATGCACCGGAGTCGGTACAGCCACACGGCATCACAGCTTAATGATGTAAAGTGATGCGGCACCCAGGTGCTGCATCACTGATCAGATGGCTGAAATGAAAAAGGAACCCTTATGGGTTCCTTTTTTTATGGGTGGCGTTTATGGAGATGTCGCTTACTTGTTCAGCATCCAGTCTGACATCTTGCCGACCACTTCATTATCCAATCCGTTGTATCCATGATGTGCTGCTGCGTTGCAGGCATTGCCTATGTTTTCACCGCCGGTAAAGCTGAGCAATTGTTTGCGTGGTGCATCCGTCAGTTTGTTCATCAGCTTGGGTATGAGTGTGAAGGGGCAGAGGCGGCAGCCATCCTGTTCGTGGTGCACGATGAGTACCGGTATCTGTAGTTTTTCCAAAGGCATGGAGAGCACCGACGCACCTTCGCTATCGACCAGGATGCTGGAGCTGAGTGCAATGCCATCCGGTCCGTCCGGCGGAGTCAGTTGGGTCGCGATATAGGCGGCTGATTGGGTGCCGCGGCTGGTGCCGACCAGCCATACCGGCGTTTTGGTCTGGCTGCGTACCCAGGCAATCGCCGCCTTGATGTCGATCACATGCTCAGGGGTTTCACGGAAGTCGCGCAGAAAGGGTGGTGACAGGCGATCCGACGGCGCGTCTGTGAGCACGACCAGGAAGCCCTGATCAACGAAGAGCTGGCGCGTCCGCACCAGGAAGTTATCCTTGCCCCAGTTGATCTTGCCATCCGGACTGATTTGCAAACCACCATGTCCGCCCGCCAGCAGGATGACGGCGGCTTTGGGTACTTGCGCCGGTGTCAGTACCAGCATGCGCTGGATGACGCCGGGTCTGCTGGTGAGGTCGACTACTTTGGGTGCGCTTTGCGCTTGCGCGAGTTGCAGGCTGCACGCGAGGGCCAGGCCCAGGCTGAGTTTCATCAAATGCTTCATGTGTGCTCCTGGTGGAAATGATGAAAGGCCGGGATGTATGTGCGTTGCTTCAGGTCAGTGCGGCGGTGACTTTCAATACTTCTTCGGCCGTGGTTGTGCCTTCGATGATTTTTAAGGCACCAGCCAGGCGTAAAGGTTTCATGCCATCAGCGATGCTTTGATGTTTCAAGGCGTGGATGTCGGTTTCTGCCGTGATCATCTTGGAGAAAGTTTGCGTGACAGTCAGCAATTCGTATATGCCGGTACGACCGCGATAACCGGTCTGGCGACATTCCGGGCAGCCGACCGGGCGATAGATGACAGTTGGCTTGGGCAGGTCGGAACCCTCGCTCAGGCTGTGCCAGATGTCATCCAGCATTTCGCCATCAGGTGATTTGCAGTGGCTGCACAGGGTGCGCGTCAGGCGTTGCGCCATGATGCCTATCAGCGTCGATTCCAGCAGGTAGTAAGGCACGCCCAGTTCCAGCAGACGCATGACGGCAGACGGCGCGTCATTGGTGTGCAGGGTGGAGAGCACCAGATGGCCGGTGAGTGCCGCCTGGATTGCCATTTCTGCAGTTTCCAGATCACGGATTTCGCCGATCATGATGATGTCGGGATCTTGTCGCATGAGCGAACGTACGCCATCGGCAAAGGACAGGTCTATGCCGTGCTGCACTTGCATTTGATTGAACGAACCTTCGACCATCTCGATAGGGTCTTCAACGGTACAGACATTCACTTCGCTGGTCGCCAGCGCCTTGAGCGTGGTGTAGAGCGTGGTGGTTTTGCCGGAGCCGGTCGGGCCGGTGACCAGGATAATGCCGTGCGGCCGCGTGGTCAGCTTGTCCCAGCGCTGTGCATCATCGGGCGGGAAGCCCAGTTCCGGCAGCGATTTGACGACCACATCCGGATCGAAGATACGCATCACCAGCTTTTCGCCAAAGGCGGTTGGCATGGTGGATAAACGCAGCTCGATTTCCTGGCCGTCATTGGTACGTGTCTTGATACGACCATCTTGTGGGCGACGTTTTTCGATCACGTCCATGCGGCCCAGCAACTTGATGCGCGCCGTCATTGCGATCATGACGGTAGGCGGCACCTGGTAGACCTGATGCAGTACGCCGTCGATACGGAAGCGGATCGCGCACAGGTCGCGCTTGGGTTCGAGATGGATGTCGGATGCGCGTTGTTCGAATGCGTATTGCCACAACCAGTCAACGATGTTGATGATGTGCTGGTCATTCGCATCGACTTGCTTGTGATTGCCGAGTTCAACCAGTTGCTCGAAGTTGTTGCGCAGTGCGACGTCCTGGCCATTCAGTTTCTTAGCACCCTTGATCGATTTGGCGAGCGCGAAGAATTGCGTCGTGTATTGCGCGATGTCGAGCGGATTGGCGATGACCAGTTTGACGTTGCGGCGTGTGATCTTGGCGATCTCTGCTTCCCATTCAGTATTGAATGGTTCTGCGGTGGCGACCACCAGTTCACTTGGTGTGAGCTCGACCGGCAGGATGTGGAAACGGCTCGCATACGATGCCGACATCACATCCGCCACGCGGGTGAAATCTATCTTGAGCGGATCAATGCGGAAGAACGGCAGTTTGACCTTGCCTGCCAGCCATTCGGTCAGCCAGTCCAGTGTGACCGGGCGGTGTGGTTCATTGGCCGAGAGGATTTTGCACTGCGCGACGGCGACCAGTGGATGCATCGCGATCGATGCATTCTTGAAGATGCCCTGCGCCTGGTTGTAGAAGACTTTAACGCCTTCCTTGGTGACGATGCCATCGGCCAGCAGCCAGGTAAAAATCTGCTGTAAATCCAGTTTCCTGGGACTAGCCTGAGCGGTGGCCTTGGTGGTGGCAGTAGATGCAGCAGTTGGCATGACCGTGACCCGTAAGATGGAACAGTGGAATTGATGTTAACACAGGGCAAGTCAATTATTGCTGTGCCTGCCACGCCTTGATGCCATTTACCCACGATTTGGCCGGTAGCTTGGTGGCAGCGGTGATCTGGGCGGCACGCTCATAGAGTGCGGCGATGTCCAGTTCGGGTTTGCGGTTGAAAGCGATCGCGATGACGTTGCCTTCATGCACTTCCGGCAACGAGATGATGGTGTCGAACGCAAAGTGCATGGCGCTGAGGTTGCGCGCATAGCTTGGATGGTCACCAAACAGATTGACCGTCATGATACCGTCTGGCGTCAGGCAGTTGGCGCAGGCCTGGTAAAACTCCGGCGTATCCAGCACCGGGCCGCGTGCAGTGGCGTCGTACAGGTCGACTTGCAGCGCATCGATGCGACCGAGGTTGGCTGGATCGTTGACGTATTCCAGCGCATCCATCTCGATCACGCTCAGGCGTTCGTCGTCAGGTGGCAGCTTGAACATCGAAGCACAGATGGCGATGACAGATGGATTCAGGTCAACTGCGGTGACGCGGGCTTGCGGAAAATGCTTGTAGCTGAATTTGGTCAGGGCACCCGTGCCGAGTCCCAGTTGCACGATGTGTTGCGGCTTGTCGTTGAACAGCATCCACGCCATCATTTGCTGCGCGTATTCCAGTTCTATCCAGTCGGGTTTGCTGATACGCATTGCGCCTTGTACCCATTCGGTACCGAAGTGCAGATAGCGGATGCCGAATTGCTCGGACAGCGTGACCGGCGCGAATTTGACTTTGCGCACGGGTTTGGCTTTGGTCGCAACAGGTGCTTTCTTGCCCGGGCCGCTTTTCAGGTTGGCGTCGGCTTCTATGGATTTACGTTTAATCAGCATGTATTTCTTTAGTGGGGATTTTTTACTTAGCGCATGATACCGCGCCAGAGCGTCAACTTCTGCTCAAATGTCATCAAGGCATAGGCAGGAGACGAAGAGGGTAGCACCAGCGTGTCAAAGCCAGCCTCGGCAAATACGGCTTCCTGCTTGCCCGAGGTCTTGCCATTGAAGCAAACGCGACGCAGCTGTGGGCATTCCTGCTTCAGCAGCGCGAAGTCATTATGCCGCGCGTGGCGGATGGCGCTGTCCAGGCTGCCTTCGCGTGCGCAGGCTGCAATGACATCCCACACGCCTATGCGATGCGCTTTTAGTCTGAGCAGGCGTTCCGCATATGGCAAGGCGGGCAAGTCTTCGTTAATCAGGCACCCTATCAACTTCCAGAACTGGTTGCGCGGGTGTGCATAGTACTGCTGCGCATCCAGCGACGCTGTACCCGGAAAACTGCCGAGAATCAGGATTTCGGTATGCTGGTCGATAACCGGTGGGAAGCCGGTCAGAAGTGAGGGTAGGCGCGGAGCGGGCATGCTGGTATTTTAATGCAGGTCATGTCATGTTACGACATGGACTAAGCAACTATCAGGAGACGCGGTATGAGCAAGAAAGTAATGATCGTGACCGGTGGCAGTCGCGGCATAGGGGCGGAGATCGCGACCCTGGGTGCGGCTGACGGTTACGCGGTCTGTCTCAGCTATGTGAAGAACAAGGCTGCAGCCGATGCAGTCGTGGCTGCTATCCGCGAAGCTGGTGGTACTGCGATTGCAGTCGCGGCGGATATGGCGGTGGAAGCCGATATCCTGCGTTTGTTCGCAACCGTGGATAAAGAATTGGGAACCCTGACCGCGCTGGTCAACAATGCCGGCATCCTGGAAACGCAGATGCGCGTGGATCAAATGGATGTTGCGCGCATGCAGCGCATCTTCAACACTAATATCGTCGGTGCTTTCGTATGCGCACGGGAGGCGGTCAAGCGCATGTCGACCAAATATGGCGGCGCCGGCGGTGCCATCGTGAATATTTCATCGGTGGCTGCGCGTGCAGGTGGACCCGGTGAGTATGTCGACTATGCTGCTTCCAAAGGCGCGGTGGATACCTTGACGATAGGTCTGGCGAAAGAAGTGGCAACCGAAGGCATACGCGTCAATGCAGTACGACCTGGCGTCATTTACACCGAGATACATGCCAGCGGCGGTGAACCAGGACGCGTGGATCGCGTCAAAGCCAACGTGCCCATGCAACGCGGTGGCGAAGCAAGGGAAGTGGCACAGGCTGCGATCTGGCTGTTGTCGGAGCACGCGTCCTATACGACGGGTAGCTTTCTTGATGTGGCTGGCGGGCGTTAGTGTCATTTTGCTCCCCGCTGAAATACATGGCATGCTTGTATCGTAGTTTCATGTGGCCTTCCTCCTCAGACCTTTAAACTTCTTAACCAGGAGAAAAAATGAAAACGACATGGATATCCTCATTCTTTGCATTGATGCTGGCGATGCCGCTGGTGCATGCAGCAGACAATATGAAAGCCTTTCCTCCGGCAGAAAAGGGCATGACCCGTCATGTGCTGCAACTGCCTGCGCAAAGCGATGAATCCGCTTACAAGGTTGAACTGATCGTCGGCAAGGAAGTAGAGACCGATGAACGCAATCGCTACTTCTTTGGTGGTGTGATCGAAGAAAAGAATATCGAAGGCTGGGGTTACAACCGTTATGTCGTATCCAAGCTGGGGCCTATGGCTGGCACCATGATGGCGATCGATCCGAATGCACCCAAGGTGAAACGCTTCATCGGCATCAGCGGCGGTCCTTACCTGATCCGTTACAACAGCCGCCTGCCTGTGGTCGTGTATGTGCCGCAAGGTGTGGAAGTGCGCTATAAAATCTGGCGCGCAGGTGATGAAGTGAAGAAGATCGAGCAGGGCTGATAGTTACGCCAGCCGCAAACCAGTCGCTTACTCTAAAGCACGCACGTTACTCGCAAGAGGCGTGCGTGCTTTTTATTGTCCGGATGATGCACGCCATGCATCGCCTGAGATGCGATACAGCACATGCTCGCTGAGCGGATGTCCGGCAGGCAGATTCGGGTGTGCGAAATTCTCTTCCGCTTTGCTGTGCATGCCGAGGCGTTGCATCACCGCCTGCGAACGCAGGTTGGCGGGTACAGTGAATGACACCACTTCCGGTAATTGCAGCGTTTCAAAACCGTAACGCAGTGCGCATTGTGCGGCCTCGCTTGCATAGAACTTTCCCCAGGCTGCACGCACCAGACGCCAGCTGATTTCCACCGCAGGTGTGAAATGCGCATCGAAGCCTACATTGAGCAAGCCGACGCAGCCAGCGAAAGGCATTACACCTGGAATCTCGACCACCCACGCGCCATATCCGTAGCTGGCGAAATGTGCACGTACGCGTGCGGCAAGCTGGTCGCTTTCGGCACGCGTCAGGGTAGCCGGGAAATGTTGCATGACCTCGGCATCTGCATTCATCGCTGCGAACGGTACGAGGTCGGCATCGGTCCAGGCGCGCAGCAAGACGCGTGGCCCGCGTAGTTCGGGTATGACGGGTTCAGGGTTCATCGGATGGTGCATCGCGTTGTTGCCATTTCTGGATCTGCATATAGATGACGGTTTGCAGCAGGGCGACGATGCTGCCTGCCATCACTTCGGATACGCGCAGGAAGGCCAGGTGCAGTTCTTCATCCATGCCGCCACCGGAGAAGGCTGCAGACATCAGGATGACGACGGTCACCGGGCCGAGTCGCCAGTTGCTCGGATAGTTTTGCCACAGCATGGCGACGATGACTGCCAGTGTCATTGCGATCAACATCGCAAAGAAGCTGGTACCGAATAGCACCAGCGACAGGCAGGCGATGACACAACCCGAAATGGTATTGACCAGACGCGCCTTGAAGTTGGCTTTCGCCACTGTCATGTCCGGTTCGGTCACGATGATGAGGGAAATCATCGCCCAGTAAGGCTCTTGCAAGCCTAGCGCGCGTAGTCCGTACCACAGGATCAATGATCCGGAGAGGATCTTGATGATGTAGACCAGCGCGTTTTTCCTGGGGGTGATGAAATTGAATTCCAGGTAGTGTCAGAAATTCTGTGTGTGAAGGTCGGTTAAAAAATTCTAGTGCAATGCGTTGGTGAAGCGTTCGCCGAACAGAATGGCAAACTGATTGGCCGCCTGCTTCCACGTCACCGGAGGCATCTT
>NZ_JADOEL010000010.1 GCF_015645465.1 Herminiimonas contaminans
TTACTCGCAGGCTCAATTGAATGCTGTTGCCAGACAACTCAATGAACGACCGAGAAAAACCTTAAACTACGAAACACCGGCTCAACGGTTTTATCAATCTGTTGCATCCACCGGTTGAAACCGCCACAACAAGCAGGTATATCTGGACATGATCAAAAAGATGCAGGATCGCTCCTTGTATTTTGCATCGATTGCGCACATAGACTCCTATCAAAAGACCTATGGCACTTCGCCTGAAATACAGCGCTTGTATGCGGATGCCTTGCGTGCCACCGGCCAGGATGCTGCAGCGGAAAAACAATACAAGGCACTGCTGAACGGCCCCGAATCTGCCGCCGCCTGGCATGGCCTGGGCCTGCTTGATGCGCAACGTGGCAATTCCGCGCTGGCGATTGCCAATCTGCGTGAATCCAGCCGTCTGAATCCGACTAATGCGATCGTCCTGAGCGATTTGAGTTATGCCTTGTTGAATACCGGTGACACCAATGCTGCGCGCGTGCCTTTGATGCAAGCGGTCGAACTTGCTCCTGGCAATCGTAAAGTGATCAGCAATCTCGCCTTGTTCTTCTTGCTTTCCGGTGATGCACCTAAAGCGGAATCGTTGATGAAAGAAGCTGGTATGCCAGCGGATCTGCGGACTGAAATATTCAAACAGAAGAACGAGATCCTAAGCAGGAATGCGTCCCTGGCCGCGAATGCGGCGGGCAGTAATCGAACCATGCCGGTAGTTGCCGGTGGCAGTGGTATGCAATTACAGCTGCAGCTGCAATTGCTGTCGCCGAGTCCGGCGGTTGTCGCGCGTAGCGAATAGTTATGCGCAAGGAGTTTCTTCTGCATAAGTCTTGAGGAGGATATATGTACCAATCACTTTTGGAGTTGATGAAAATGAAACCCGGCATCTTGCTGGCAATTGCGCTGTCATCTTGCTTTACATCGATATGTAGTGCGCAGGATTCGGTTCAGGTGCAGGAACCGATGGTTCAGGAGAAAAAACCTGCGCGGCAGATAGGCGAGCTCACGTCTTCTTTGTTGGCTATGCAGGTAAACGGCAGCGCTGCCGGTCCGGCGCTTCCCATGCTGGGGGCGACCAGCTCGATTAGCTGGGAGCGCTACAAAGACAGCTTCAAATACAGAATTCCGGAATCATTTGAACGGGCTGTCAGTAAAGGTAATACGAGTCAATGACCTTGTGTCGATAGGCGATGTATGAGCATTTTTCTGCAATCTCGCGCATTGAAGGAGGACGCCCATCCGCGCAGGATGATGGCGTCGAATCAGCGTGGATCGATTGCAGTTATCGCAGCGATAGGCATTTCAACCATGATCATCGTGTTGGCGTCGATAGATATTGGTTACCTGTTTTACCAAAAGCGTGATCTGCAAAAAGTTGCCGACCTGGCTGCACTGGCGGGGGCGCAGCAACTCGCCAGATCATCTACCTTGCCTAATCCCTGCGCGTCGGCGGTGACCGTCGCCAAGGCCAATGCGGATGCGCAAGTGTCTCAGGCTTTTTCCGCCAGCGAATTTGCTTCTACCTGCGGCAGATGGGATCCGGCTGTCATCACTGCTGCGCCGCATTACCTGGCATATGCAGGTGGTGTAACGCCCTCAGGCAATCCTCCGGCCTCTGCGGTACGCGTGTGGGTTAGCCGCTCATTTCACAGTTTCTTTGGGTCATGGGCCAATCGCAATGTGGCTGCTATGGCGATTGCAACCGCTGGTGCGCCGATTGCCGTGTTCTCGGTAGAGTCCAGACTGTTGCGCATCAAGGATGGAACCGTCCCCAAGTTGCTGGCGGATTTGGGCGTGGACATCAAGGGGACTTCCCTGCTTTCATATGACGGTATAGCCAATGCCAAGGTAACGGCTGGGGGCTTGTTAGGGGCTCTCGGTTTCAATATACCTTTGACTGCGGATGTCGGAACGATCAAAAACCTGATCGCATTAGGAACACCCAAGTGTCCCAGTGGTGTATGCCCGTTAAATGAGCTGTTGGGCGCAATGAGCACAGTCGGTGGACAAAGCGATCTGATCAACGCTCTCGGTATTCAATCCGGTTCCGTTAAATTGCTGACAGATGCGGGTGGACGAGGATTGATGACCTTAGTGGATCTCGCGAACGGCAAATCGGTGCTGGAGGCGAATATCAAATCAGCTGAGTTGTTGAGCACGGCAATAGTCCTTGCGAATAGCAATCATCCTGCCGTTGCCGCCGGAGTAAACCTTAATCTTCCATCGTTGGTGAGCGTAGATACCAAGATAGGAATTGTGGAACCGCCATCAATTGGTATCGGCGGAATCGGAACGACTGCCGTCACATCGCAAGTCCGGGTATTCGCGCAAGCCAAGAGTAATCTTTTGAATGTTGGTTTACTCAATGCGAACTTGCTATCGGCAGATATTCCATTGGCGATAGATGTCGTGAATGGGATAGGCACTATCACCGATATGTGCACCAGGAAAGTTGATGGTAAAGACGTCGCGACGATTGCGATAAGTGCGCCACTGCTGAAACTTTGTGTCGGTGATTTCAATTCAAGCAGCGCCTTTTCGAAAACCTCAACCTGTAGTGACAATCTGCAAAACCATACTTTATTGAACGTGTTAAACGGGAAATTAAGTGTCAATACAAGTTTCACCGTCGATGCGCTGCCAAACACGGATAGTCAGGATTTTGTAAAAGGGCAAACGAAATCGATAGGCAGAAATGACCTGCAATTCGGCACAACCGTATCGAACCTGATGAGTGGACTCATCGCCAAGTTGATTAGCGCTGTCTTTAATCAAGGAAAAGGAAGTGTCACCAGCAACGATCTGGCCGGTCCCTTGCTGGGTGCAGTGAGTCAGACGGGAAATGTTTTGAATAACGCGTTGGCGAAAGTTGAGACCATGCTCACGGGTTTAAGAAATTTCGCTACTGGTGTGAATGCAAATAGCAGTTTGGCGGGTTTGCTGGGTGGCGTTGTAACCGGATTATTGAGCACAGTAGGAACCCTGGCGAATGGCCTGTTAAATGTCGTGGGTAATCTTTTAACGGCGGTATTTTGTCTGGGTAACCAGCAGTGCATACTCGGGAACCAACTGGCTGGAGATCAGGGGTCTATCAGCAAAGTTTTGCTGACCATATTGAGCATGGTGACGGAGTTGCTCAAGCCCGTCCTTGATGCCTTGGGTCTGGCTCTGGCAACTCAACTTGAAGCGCTGCTTGGAACTCAGTTAGGCCAGGTTGACGTCACTCTGATTGATTTGAATTGTGGAGGCGGCGATACCGCCAGACTGGTTCACTAAATGTCTTATAACGAATCTCAATACTTCGACTCTTGATACTTGCCCATGAAAAATAAATCTTCGTTTGGAAAGTGGTTCGGCTATCTCGGCTTCGATCATTTCATCGCGCCGTTTTTGATCAAGCTAATTTACTGGGTTGGCGTGTTGGTGATCGTGAGTGCCGGCATCGGTGGTTTCTTCGCCACCTTTGCCATGCCGGAGCGCGGGATTGGTGGCGTCTTGCTGGCCCTGATCGCGACGGTCCTGTCTTTATTGTTCTGGCGTCTGATGTGTGAACTGCTGATCCTGGCTTTCAATATTTATGCGCGGCTGGTTGAGATACGCAATTTGCTGTCGAGTCGGCAGGAACGTATGGATGCATATCGCAAAGTGCCGAGTGTGCGTGCCTTGAATAACGAATGACGGAAACTGTGTAAATACTCAATGCAAAAAATTAAAGCACCACAAGAGAATATCGATATTTACGTTTGGGAAGGTAAATCAGATATTTACGACCGCATCGTCCGCTGCCTGGTGAGTTCCGAGGTGGATGTGATGCGCGCCGATCATATGGATCTGATGCCGGATCAACCCAAGCTGTCGCCATCGATCGCGATTATTTCAGTGACGATGATAGATGGCGGTCGCTTTAATGCCAATGACTGGCAAAAAGCGCATGGCATGCCCGTGATCTGGGTCGCGGAAGCGCCGCGTGCTTTCGATTCGCGTGTTTACCCGCCTGAGTATTCCCACATCCTCATGCTGGATTTCACTTGCGCCGAATTGCGTCGCCTGGTGTTTGGCCTGGCGGGCGAGCTGCATGGTGGAGCGAAGTCGGCGCAGGAGCGCGATCCGCTGATCGCCGAATCCGATGTGATGAAGACCTTGCTCAAGGAGACTGTGGCGTTTGCTGATTGTGATTCGAATGTGTTGATCGCCGGTGAAACCGGGGTTGGTAAAGAACGTATTGCGCGCCTGCTGCATGAAAACCATCAACGCTACAGCAAGGGCCCGTTCGTCGCGGTCAACTGCGGTGCGATACCGGATGGTTTGTTTGAGTCGCATTTCTTTGGTCATGCGAAGGGTGCGTTTACCGGTGCGATGCTGGCGCACAAAGGTTATTTCGAGCAGGCAGATAACGGCACTTTGTTCCTGGATGAGATCGGCGATCTGCCTTTGTATCAACAGGTCAAACTATTGCGCGTGCTGGAACAGAGCAAGGTGACGCGTCTCGGTTCCGCGGTGGAGGTCGATGTCGAATTTCGTCTGGTGGCGGCGACCAATCGTAATTTGCGCGAGCTGGTGAAACAGGAAATGTTTCGTTCCGATTTGTATTACCGGATGGCGGTGATAGAGCTGCGGGTTCCCAGTCTGGAGGAGCGCGGCGAGGTCGATAAGATCGCGATTTTCAGCGGTATCGTGAATCAGATATTCAAGAACGCAGCGCGCGACTCTGCACCATTGCCGGAAGTCCCTGACTGGTTATTGCGCATGGTGGCGCATACGCGCTTCCGTGGCAATGTGCGCGAGCTGCGCAATATTGCCGAGCGCATCACGATTATTCACCGGCAGCTCGGTGACTGGGATAAAGGTGCGATAGATCGCGTGTTCCATGCTTTGCAGGACTTGAAGGTGGAGTGTGATCACGAAGAGCAGGGCGGCGCCCGCAAGAAGTGGGACGCGGCTGATCGCAATCGCATTATTGAAGCGCTGGATGCGCATAACTGGCGCAGGCAGGATACGGCGAATCATTTGAAAATGAGTCGCAAGGTCTTGTGGGAAAAAATGCGCAAGTTCCAGATCATAGACGGTGATCCCGAGCCGGGTGAGGTCGAGCCCTGAAGAAAAAAGCCATGCCGCGTTAAGCGACATGGCTTTTGGATGTTGCGTGTTCAACTGCCTTTATTCGGCACGCGCCGGGATTTGCGCAAAGCGGCCACTGTTGAAATCGTCGATTGCCTGCACGATTTCTTCATGGGTATTCATGACAAACGGACCATGACCAACGATAGCTTCATCGATAGGTTCGCCACTGATCAACAGTACAACGGCATCGTTGTTGGCTTCTATCGTGACGCCACTGCCTGCACGATCGAGCAAGACCATTTGCGCATCGCGTGCAATTGCATCGCCATTCACCGAGACCGTACCGCGCAACACGATGAGGGCTGCATTCCAGCCTTCAGGCACCGGCAATTCACTGATGCTGCCCTGATTCAGCCGCACATCCAATACATGCATAGGCGTGAAGGTGTGCGCCGGTCCAGCGTGGCCCTGATACTCACCCGCAATCACGCGCACCGTGCCTGCACCGTCCGGCATCGCCACCGCTGGAATGTCGCGGTCGACGATGGCCTGATAGCCAGGTGCCGTCATTTTGTCCTTGGCTGGCAGGTTGACCCAGAGCTGCACCATTTCCAGCGCGCCGCCGGAACGCGTGAAGGCTTCGGAGTGGAACTCTTCATGCAGGATGCCAGAACCAGCGGTCATCCATTGCACATCGCCGGGACCGATTACACCGCCCTGGCCAGTTGAGTCACGATGCTCGACCTCGCCTTTGTAGACGATGGTGACTGTTTCAAAACCGCGGTGCGGATGGGAGCCGACGCCAGGCGGACGTTGTGCCGGGCTGAATTCAGCTGGGCCTGCGTAGTCCAGCAGCAGGAAAGGGCTGAGTTGTTTGCCGTGGCTTTGATACGAAAACATGGAGCGCACAGGAAAGCCGTCGCCGACCCAGTGTGGGCGAGGAGCGCTGTAGACGCCAATGATGTTTTTCATGATTGTTTCCTTTCGGGTGCGAGATTATTTAACTGGATTAAGGATAGTGCAGGGACGATGGCTTGAGTAGGCAGTAAAATCAGGCATGAGTGTCCTATTTGGTGAACGATGGAGTGCAAATGCAGGATTTGAACGACCTTTATTTCTTCGTCCAGGTGGTCGATCACGGCGGCTTCGCGCCGGCCGGGCGTGCCTTGGGCATCCCGAAGTCCAAGCTGAGTCGCCGCATCGCGCTATTGGAAGAGCGACTGGGCGTGCGCCTGATCCAGCGTACGACGCGGCAGTTTTCGGTGACTGAGATCGGGCAAACCTATTACGAACACTGCAAGGCGATGCTAGTCGAGGCAGAGGCGGCGCAGGATGTGATCGATGTGACGCGCGCAGAGCCGCGCGGCGTGGTGCGCCTGTCCTGTCCGATTACTTTGTTGCACGCCCATGTCAGCAGCATGCTGGCTGATTTCATGGCTTTGAATCCGCATGTGACTGTGCATCTGGAGGCGACCAACAGGCGTGTCGATGTGGTGGCGGAAGCCATGGATGTCGCGATCCGGGTGCGGCCGCCGCCGATACAGGATAGTGATTTGGTGATGCGGGTGCTGTCTGATCGCGGGCAGTGCCTGGTTGGTAGCCCTGCTTTATTTAATAAGCAGGAGCGGCCTGTATCCCCGGCCGATATCGCAGACTGGCCCAGCCTGGCGCTGGGTTCGCCGCAGCAGACGCATGTGTGGAATTTATTCGGGCCTGACGGTGCACATGTGTCCTTGCATCACCATCCGCGGTTTGTGACTGGCGACATGATGGCTTTGCGCGATGCCGCGGTGGCCGGCGTCGGTATCGTGCAGTTGCCGCGCATGATGATACGGGAGCAATTGGCGGACGGTAGCTTGCTGAGTTTGTTGCCGGATTGGGCGCCACGGCGTGAAATCGTGCATGCGGTATTCCCGTCACGACGTGGCGTATTGCCGTCGGTACGGGCGCTGATCGACTATTTGGCCGAGCGTTTTCAGGCGTTAAACGAGGATTGACATGATTTTTTCTAAACAATTGTAGGCGTAAACCAGGTCAAAACAGTCTTTAGCGCCATAAGTGTTGTTTGCAAGCTAATGGATCTGTCGGGCGGCTGTTCTGGTGGTAGTTGTTATCGTGGTGGTAAAGCATGGCAAAAGCGCTAAAAACAACGGGTTCTGGGTATAACGTGCATTGCCTTCAGGGCCTTTGTTGACGCATAAAAAGCACAGTATTTACGAAAAATCACTAAATGCACATTTTTGTTTTTTTGCTGCAATCTTTTCTATTCTTTTCGTTTTCGCTGCATTAAGATTTGAGAGTTACGTTTTGATGTTTTTACATTTCCACGCAGAAAATTTACATTTTGTCAGTGTGGAGTTGAAAATTGCATTGTTACAAAAATAACTGAGGCGGTTTTCTAAAGAAAACCAGTCTCGGCCCATTAATACTCTAGCCGTTTAAGCATGTCCCTAAAGCGTAACGATTCATCCGATAACCAGCTATCCAGTCTGATGGAAATAGCTGGGGAGCTAGTGCTGCGACTTAATACACGCGGAGAGATACTCCACGTCAGCAAGCGTACTGACGCTTTGATCGGTCACGGCTCGCCATTGGCGGGGATGAAGTTGTTCGAACTGGTGCGTTTATCGGACCGACATGCAATTGAAGCGGCCCTGAGGCAAGCCATCGCTTCGCGCGAAGTAACACGCGTGAGCGTGCAGATGGCGACCCGCGCAGTGCTGCGCTGGTATGAACTCCAAATGATTGCCTACGATGACGACGCCGAAGCTGCAGTGCTGGTGGTCGGTCACGATATCTCCGGGCAGCAAGCGACGGAAGAGCGCTTGCGTCATATGGCGACACATGACGAATTAACCGGTTTGCCGAATCGCTCTTTACTGGCAGACCGTTTGCGCATGGCGATCGCACAGTCGCGTCGCACTGATCGCGGCTTTGCAGTGGTGGCGCTGGACCTCGATGGTTTCAAGAAGGTCAATGATGCGCTCGGCCATCCGGTCGGCGATGCCTTATTGCGCGTGGCGGCGGCGCGTCTGCGCGAAACCTTGCGCGATGTCGACACACTGGCACGTGTTGGTGGTGACGAATTTGTCGCCGTACTGCACGGCGCAGTCGACGAAGTGGAAATACACAATGTGGCGCGCAGAATGATCGCCGCCATTCAGTTGCCATTTGAAATCGATGGCAATGCACTCTATGTCAGCACCTCGATCGGCGTGGCGATTTACCCGGCGCACGGCGAGACCGATGTCAAATTGCTGGCGCATGCCGATAGCGCGATGTACCGCGCGAAGGAAACCGGTAAAGCGCGCTGCATTATTTATAACCATCTGAGCTTCAACCAGGTGGAACACGATGTGACGATGGAAGCCGCGATGTTTGAAGCGGTGCGCAATGGCGAGTTCCTGTTGCACTACAAGCCTATCGTGGATGCACATACGCGCCAGATTATGGGCTTTGAAGCATTGATGCGCTGGATGCGGCCTGATATCGGCCTGGTGCCGCCGAATCAATTCATCCCGATGGCGGAAAATAACGGTCTCATCAATTTGCTCGGTGCATGGGCGCTGAAGTCCGCATGCGTGCAATTGAAACGGTTTGAAGAAGCCGCTGGACGCAAGTTATATGTCTCCGTGAACGTCAGCCCACGCCAGTTCCGCAGTGATCAATTCATCAGCATGATGGATGATGCGCTCAAGTTGTCGGACCTGGAAGGCGATCAGTTGATGCTGGAAATTACCGAGGGCATCCTGATGTCGGATCCGGAGCATGCGGAAACCTTGCTTGCCAAAATTACGGCACGTGGTGTGCGTATCGCGATTGATGATTTTGGTACCGGTTATTCGTCGCTGGTTTATCTCAAACGCTTCCCGATCGCTGCACTCAAGATAGACCGTACCTTCATCAAGGACTTGCCCGACTCCATCAAGGATGCGGCGATTTGTAACGTGGTTCTCAGCCTGGCCAATCACCTTAGCCTGATGACGGTGGCGGAAGGGGTGGAGAACGAACGGCAAATGGAATTTTTATCTGCACAGGGTTGTTCACTGATACAGGGCTTTCACACCGGCTTCCCATTATTGCCGGATGCACTGATCGATATACTGAAAGCAGATGCCTTGGCTCTGCAAAATTAACTCGCCAAGTCCAAAGACATCGATTCATGACGAACCAAATCAGCCCCGCTATCAGTCCAGAAAGAACACTGGACTTGCTGTGGACACGCGTCCGCCAACGCGGTGACTTGCCCGGATTTTCCAAAGTAGTGACCGCTATTGTCGGGGCCATGCAAGGCGAAGACGATAGAGAGTTCAACATGACGCGGACAGTCTTGTCCGATCCGACATTGACGCAGCGCGTGCTGCGCCTGGCCAATAGCGCAATGTATTCAGCCTTCGGCCAAAGTATCAATACCGTTTCCAAGGCAGTGATCGTGCTCGGCACCGAAACCATAGGTCATCTGGCATTGGGCCTGAAGCTGATCGACGGTTTGTCGGCGGCTTCGCTCGGCAGCTCCGATACACGCAGCGAAATGGAACGGGCGGTGATGGCTGGGCAGATCGCGCGTCAGGTTGCATCGTCAACGACGCGCCGGGATACCGAAGAAGTGGTCGTATGTTCCATACTGCACTCGCTGGGTCGCCTGATGGTGTCCTTCTATCTGCCTGAGCAATGGGCAGAAGTGCAGGAGCGTGCGATTAGCAACGATATCTCGGAAAACGAAGCTGCCCGTGATGTGCTCGGGCTGGAGCTGGATGAAATCGGTCGCCTGATTGGTAAGCGTTGGGGTTTGCCTAGCGGCCTGGTGGCGAGCCTGAAGGAAATGCCGCCGCGCATCGACGCCGACGCCAGCCACGAACCGCTGGAACATTCGGAATGGCTGGCCGCGGTTTCGACCATGTCGACCCGTTGTGCCGGTGTCCTGTGTGAAGACGATGCGGCATCGGCTGAAGTTGATTTGGCTGAGATCGCCGAAAACTACGCAGAAATGCTGGGCCTGGATTCGGCAGTCGTGTTGTCTGCCGTGGATGCCGCGCAAAAGGCTTCGGAAGATGAAACCCTGGCGCACCAGGGTAAGCAGGCCAATGAGCCGGAAGCACAAATGTCCCTGCCGCTGGGTAAGCCGGTGGATTCGATCAATATCCTCAAGCGTGGCGTCGGCGATATGCACGACGAAGTAGCGACTGCCAGTACCGGCCAGGTCATGACCGTGGCGCTGGAAACGGTGTATCAGGGTCTGGGCCTGACGCGCGCGGTAGCCTTCCTGCGTAACCACGATGAGGGCCAATATGTAGCGCGTATGTGCTTCGGCGAATGTACCGAAGAAATGCTGGCGCGCCTGCATTTCAAGGATGCTTACCAGCCGGATGTATTTCACGCTGCATTGGCCAACGACAAAATGATTTTTGTCGAAGATGCGCAAGCACCTGGCTTCCTCAGCAAGCTGCCACGCTGGTGGCGCGACGAATTGTCGACAGCGCGCAGCTTCGTCATCCTGCCCTTGATGCTGAATTTCCATCCGGTCGGCTTTATGTATGGCGATTGGGATGCCGAACTGCCCCCGGCGAAGATTTCGCAGCAGGAAGTAGTCTTGCTGGATGAATTGCGTGCGCTGGTGGTGAAAGCCATCGGCTACCGCAATAAAAACGACGAGCCAGCCTGGACCCGTACCATGCGTTAATGCGGGCCGGTACCGGGCTTGCGACAGAAATATCGTAATTGGGGTCAGAGTTGATTTAATATGCAGTAAATCAACTCAGGTGCAAAGCCATGGCCCGACTTCCCCGGCTGGTTGTTCCCAACCAGCCCCATCACATCATCCAGCGCGGCAACGACCATCAACTGGTGTTTCGCGAAACCGCCGATTACGTCGAATTCCTGGCGCGCCTGCGTGAAGCGGCCAAGCAATTCAAGGTCGCCATCCATGCTTATGTGCTCATGCCGGACCACCTGCATTTGCTGGCAACGCCCAGCGACCAGGACGGCATGTCGCGCATGATGCAATGGCTGGGGCGCTACTACGTCCCTTACTACAACCGTAAATACGAGCGCAGCGGCACGCTGTGGCAAGGACGCTACAAGGCCACGGTGGTCGACGCCGAGCGTTACCTGATGACTTGCTGCCGTTATATAGAAACCAATCCGGTGCGTGGTGGCTTGGTCGCCGCGGCCGGTGATTACCCTTGGTCCAGTTATCCGCACCACATCGGGCTGAAATCCGATCCTGTCATCACTGATCATCCCTTGTATTGGGCTTTAGGCAACACACCGTTTGAGCGCGAGGCGGCATACAAGGCATTGATAGAGCAGGGCTTGAGTGCGGACGAGGTGGCGGCGGTCAGCGATGCCACTTTGAAGGGTTGGGCTTTGGGCAGTGAGCAGTATAAATTGTCATTAGAGAAACAAACTCAACGCCGGATTAGGCAAGTAAAGCGGGGCAGGCCGTCGCGCCAGAGCGTGGAGGTCGGCACCAAAAGCTCCTGATTTCATCACGCTGTTGAACCATTTTGGTGCAAAAATGAATTACTCTGTCCCCATTTAAAATTTGACTCCGAAGTAGGGAAAATTTAATTGACACTGACCCTATTTGTTGAGGTTGAAATTGAGATTGCTCTGCACTATCCTTCAGGCTCATTGAAAAGTAGTGGAGAAGGCTATGCATGCGCAAGGTTTGTACGATCCGGCTAATGAACATGATGCTTGTGGCGTAGGTTTTGTCGCCCACATCAAAGGCAAGAAGAGCCATTCTATTGTTGAGCAAGGTTTGCTCATCCTCAAAAATATCGACCATCGCGGCGCTGTCGGTGCCGACAAGCTGATGGGCGACGGTGCCGGTATCCTGATTCAGATCCCGGACCAGTACTACCGCGAAGAAATGGCCAAGCAAGGCGTAACCCTGCCACCAGCAGGGGAATACGGCGTTGGTATGGTTTTCCTGCCTAAGGAAAACGCTTCCCGCATCGCTTGCGAACAAGAATTGGAACGCTCGGTTCTGGCTGAAGGCCAGGTCGTGCTGGGCTGGCGCGATGTGCTGGTCGACAAAGAAATGCCGATGTCGCCTACCGTACGCGACAAAGAGCCTGTGATCCGCCAGATTTTCATCGGTCGCGGCCAGGACATCATGGTGACCGATGCACTCGAGCGCAAACTGTATGTCATCCGCAAGGCTTCGGGGCACGCGATCCAGGCACTGCGCTTGTTGCACGGCCAGGAATTCTTCGTGCCATCGATGTCGGCACGTACCGTGGTCTACAAAGGCTTGCTGCTGGCTGACCAAGTCGGTGAATACTATAAAGACTTGCAAGATCCACGCTGCGTCTCCGCACTGGCGCTGGTGCACCAACGTTTCTCGACAAACACCTTCCCTGAATGGCCGCTGGCTCACCCGTACCGCCTGCTGGCGCACAACGGTGAGATCAACACAGTTAAAGGTAACTTCAACTGGATGCGCGCACGCGAAGGCGTGATGAAGTCGGCTGTGCTGGGCGACGACCTGAAAAAACTGTTCCCGCTGATCTATGAAGGTCAGTCGGATACCGCATGCTTCGACAACGCGCTCGAACTGCTGGTCATGGCTGGTTACCCGATCGCACAAGCGATGATGATGATGATTCCGGAAGCGTGGGAAAACCACACCACCATGGATGACAACCGTCGCGCGTTCTACGAATACCACGCTGCCATGATGGAGCCATGGGATGGCCCGGCAGCAATGGCATTTACCGATGGTCGCCATATCGGCGGTACCTTGGATCGCAACGGTTTGCGTCCAGCACGTTACATCGTGACCGACGACGACCTGGTCGTAATGGCGTCGGAATCCGGTGTCCTGCCTATCCCTGAATCGAAGATCATCCAGAAATGGCGCCTGCAACCAGGCAAAATGTTCCTGATCGATCTGGATGCAGGCCGCATCATCGACGATAAAGAACTGAAAGATACCTACGCTAACGCCAAACCATACAAACAATGGATTGAGTCGGTACGTATCAAACTGAATGAACTGAACAAGGAAGCAGCGGAAGCCAAACCGGCAACCGCCTTGCTCGACCTGCAACAAGCATTCGGCTACACCCAGGAAGATTTGAAATTCCTGATGTCGCCTATGGCAACCACCGCTGAAGAAGCAACCGGTTCCATGGGTAACGACTCGCCGCTGGCTGTCATGTCGAACAAAGACAAGACCCTGTACAACTACTTCCGTCAGTTGTTTGCGCAAGTCACCAACCCGCCTATTGATCCGATCCGCGAAGCAATGGTGATGTCGCTGGTGTCGTTCATTGGTCCTAAGCCTAACCTGCTCGACACCAACAACATCAACCCGCCTATGCGTCTGGAAGTGTCGCAGCCGGTGATCGACTATGCGGATATCGCCAAGTTGCGCAACATCGGCGCACACACCGGCGGCAAGTTCAAATCGCATGAGCTGAACATTTGCTACCCGACCGCATGGGGCAAGGAGGGCATCGAAGCGCGCCTGGCTTCGCTGTGCGCGCAGGCAGTCGATGCAGTTCAATCCGGCCACAACATCCTGATCATCTCCGATCGCAAGATCGATGAAAACCACGTCGCGATTCCAGCGCTGCTGGCAACTTCGGCGATCCACTTGCACCTGGTCAGCAAAGGTATGCGTACCTCGACCGGTCTGGTAGTGGAAACCGGTTCGGCACGTGAGACACATCACTTCGCGCTGCTCGCAGGTTACGGTGCAGAAGCAATTCATCCGTACCTCGCGATGGATACCGTCAGCGAAATGGCGAAAGGCTTGCCAGGTGACTTGTCGCCAGAAAAAGCGATCGCCAACTTCCAGAAAGCAGTCGGCAAAGGCTTGATGAAAGTCATGTCGAAAATGGGTATCTCTACCTATATGTCCTACTGCGGCGCGCAGATTTTTGAAGCCATCGGCCTCAACAAATCGCTGATCGAAAAATACTTCAAAGGCACTTCGTCCAACGTAGAAGGTATCGGCGTATTTGAAGTGGCGGAGGAAGCGTTGCGCCTGCACCGTGCAGCATTCAGCGCTGACCCAGTGCTGGCACATGCGCTGGACGCTGGTGGTGAATATGCATACCGTACCCGCGGTGAAGAGCACATGTGGACCCCGGATGCGATTGCCAAATTGCAGCATTCGACCCGTGCCAACAACTTCAGCACCTATAAAGAATACGCACAGATCATCAACGATCAGTCGAAGCGTCACATGACACTGCGTGGCTTGTTCGAATTCAAATTCGATCCAGCCAGCGCGATTCCACTGGATGAAGTTGAGCCAGCCAAGGAAATCGTCAAACGCTTTGCTACCGGCGCAATGTCGCTGGGTTCGATCTCGACCGAAGCGCACGCAACCCTCGCGATTGCGATGAACCGTATCGGCGGTAAATCGAACACCGGTGAAGGCGGCGAAGATACCAAGCGTTATCGTTCGGAGCTGCGCGGTATTCCTATCAAGGATGGTTCGACCCTGTCGTCGGTTATCGGTAAAGACGTGGTTGAAGTCGACATGCCTTTGATGCCTGGCGATTCGCTGCGCTCGAAGATCAAGCAAGTTGCTTCGGGTCGTTTCGGTGTCACCACCGAGTACCTGACTTCGGCTGAGCAAATCCAGATCAAGATGGCGCAAGGTGCGAAACCAGGTGAAGGCGGTCAATTGCCAGGTCACAAAGTATCCGAGTACATCGCACGTCTGCGTTTCTCGGTACCTGGCGTAGGTTTGATCTCGCCGCCACCGCATCACGATATTTACTCGATCGAAGATCTGGCGCAGCTGATCCATGACCTGAAAAACGTCAATCCTAGCGCTTCGATCTCGGTCAAGCTGGTAGCGGAAGTCGGCGTCGGTACAGTTGCTACAGGTGTGGCTAAAGCGAAGGCTGATCACGTTGTGATCGCAGGCCATGACGGCGGCACCGGCGCATCGCCATTGTCGTCGGTGAAATTCGCTGGTTCGCCATGGGAACTGGGTCTGGCTGAAACACAGCAGACCCTGATCCTGAACGGCTTGCGTACACGTATCCGCGTACAGGCTGACGGTCAGATGAAAACCGGCCGTGACGTCGTCATCGCTGCTTTGCTGGGCGCAGATGAAATGGGCTTCTCGACTGCACCACTGGTGGTCGAAGGTTGCATCATGATGCGTAAGTGCCATCTGAACACCTGCCCGGTCGGCGTGGCGACACAAGATCCGGTCTTGCGTGCCAAGTTCTCCGGCAAGCCAGAGCACGTGGTTAACTACTTCTTCTTCATCGCAGAAGAAGCACGTCAAATCATGGCGCAACTGGGTATCCGTACATTTGACGAGCTGATCGGCCGTGCCGACCTGCTCGACAAATCGAAAGCTATCTCGCACTGGAAAGCCAAGGGCCTGGATTTCAGCCGCATGTTCTATCAACCTGCAGTCGCGGAAGGCGTTGCTCGCTACCACGTTGAAGGTCAGGATCACGCGCTGGAAAAAGCACTGGATAACAAGCTGATCGCACAAGCCAAGGCAGCGATCGAAAACGGTGAAAAAGTCTCGTTCATCTCGACCATCAAAAACGTCAACCGTACCGTTGGTGCGATGTTATCCGGTCAGGTCGCGAAGAAATACGGCCATGAAGGTTTGCCTGACGACACCATCCACATTCAGTTGCAAGGTACTGCAGGCCAATCGGCTGGCGCGTTCCTGGCACACGGCATTACGCTGGACCTGGTGGGCGAAGGTAACGATTACGTCGGCAAAGGTTTGTCGGGTGGTCGCATCATCGTGCGTCCTAACACCGAATTCCGCGGTCGCGCAGTAGAGAACATCATCAGCGGCAACACCTTGCTGTACGGTGCGGTTGCCGGTGAAGCGTTCTTCAACGGCGTCGCCGGCGAGCGTTTCGCGGTACGTAACTCGGGCGCGATTGCAGTGGTCGAAGGTACCGGTGATCACGGTTGTGAATACATGACAGGCGGCACCGTGGTTGTGCTGGGTGATACCGGACGTAACTTTGCTGCCGGTATGTCGGGCGGTATCGCGTATGTCTACGATCCGAAAGGTGATTTCGCCAGCAAGTGCAACATGGCGATGGTTGCCCTGCATCCTGTGGAATCGGCGTCTGAACAGGAAAACAAGGCTGAACACGCTTCCTGGCATAGCCATGTACGCGGCGCAGATGCGCAAACCGATGAAGCTATCCTCAAAGGTTTGATCGAGCGTCACTTCAAATACACCGGTAGCACACGTGCACGTGCACTGCTGGATGAGTGGAGCACCGCGCGCAGCAAGTTCGTTAAGGTATTCCCGTCGGAATACAAACGCGCATTGGCCGAGATGCATGCAGCCAAAGCTGAGCAGTCCGTGTCAACCAAGGTTGCGGTTTAACAGTTGCTGATAAGGCTGTAAGCAGCACTGTTCACAAACGATGTCATGGCCCGGTCACTGGATGATCGGGCCGAAACGAATGGTTTAGAAGGCGAGAGAAACATGGGAAAGATTACCGGTTTTATGGAATTCCAGCGTTTGCGGGAAGCAAGCGAGGAGCCGAAAAAACGTACCGCGCATTACAAAGAATTCACCATGCATCTGAGCGATGCAGATTCAAAAGTACAGGCAGCACGCTGCATGGATTGCGGTATTCCGTTTTGCAATAACGGCTGCCCGGTCAACAATATCATTCCTGACTGGAATGACCTGGTGTACAGCGGCGCATACAAGCAAGCGCTGGATACCCTGCACTCAACAAACAACTTCCCTGAATTCACCGGTCGTATCTGCCCGGCACCATGCGAATCCGCATGCACACTGGGTATCAATGAAGATCCGGTCGGTATCAAATCGATTGAACACTTCATCATCGACAAGGGCTGGGATAACGGCTGGGTCGTGCCACAAGTGCCTAGCGTCAAAACCGGTAAAAAAATCGCGGTAGTTGGCTCCGGTCCTGCCGGTATGGCAGCAGCGCAGCAATTGGCGCGCGTCGGTCACGATGTCACCGTATTTGAAAAGAATGATCGCGTCGGTGGTTTGCTGCGTTATGGCATCCCTGACTTCAAGATGGAGAAAAACCACATCGATTTGCGCGTCAAGCAAATGGAAGCAGAAGGCGTGACCTTCCGCACCGGCGTGCTGGTTGGTAAGGATTTCCCTGCGAACATCATCAACTGGGCAAAAGAAACCATCTCGCCAGAGCAAATCAATAAAGACTTCGATGCAGTCATCATCGCTGGCGGTGCAGAACAGCCGCGCGATCTGCCTGTACCAGGCCGTGAATTGAAGGGCGTGCATTTTGCGATGGAATTCCTGCCATTGCAAAACAAGGTCAACGCTGGCGACAAAGTCAAAGACCAATTGATGGCAACCGGCAAGCACGTGGTTGTGATCGGTGGCGGTGATACTGGTTCCGATTGCGTAGGTACTTCGAACCGTCACGGCGCAGCATCGGTCGCTCAGTTCGAATTGTTGCCACAGCCACCGGAAGAAGAAAACAAGCCGCTGGTCTGGCCTTACTGGCCAACCAAGCTGCGCACATCTTCGTCGCACGAAGAAGGCTGCGAGCGTGACTGGGCGGTTGCAACCAAGCGCCTGGAAGGCAAAAACGGCAAAGTCGAGAAACTGATCGCTGCCCGCGTTGAGTGGAAAGACGGCCGCATGCAGGAAGTACCGAACTCGGAATTCGAAATGAAAGCCGACCTGGTGCTGCTGGCCATGGGCTTTGTTTCGCCAGTACAGCAAGTGCTGGACGCCTTCGGTGTCGACAAGGATGCACGTGGTAACGCCAAGGCGACTACCGATGGTGAAGGCTGCTACCGTACTTCGGTCGAAAAAGTGTTTGCAGCTGGCGACATGCGCCGTGGTCAGTCGCTGGTGGTCTGGGCAATAAGAGAAGGCCGCCAGTGCGCGCGTGAAGTTGACGCGTTCCTGATGGGCGAATCGGTACTGCCACGCTAAAGAATGTTTATGTACAGAAAACCCACCGAGTCGCAAGACCGGTGGGTTTTTTTACAACGTTTGGCGTATGTAAGCTGCTCAAAAGAAATGGCCTTGGGAGAGATTTCGTTTTCTGCACTACAATTATGACATTGCAAAAGAAATACTCCCCCTAGTGCCTAATCTTGTAGAAATCCGCGATCTCCATTTTGGTTATGGTGAGCGTCCGATACTGTCGGAGCTCAACATGGACTTCCCACGTGGCAAAGTAATTGCCGTCATGGGTGGCTCCGGCTCAGGTAAAACCACGGTTTTACGCCTGATAGGCGGGCAGTTAAGCCCACAAGCCGGGCATGTTGCGGTAGACGGGCAGGTGGTGCATCAGCTCGATACCAAGGCTTTGTATAAATTGCGTCGCAAGATGGGCATGCTGTTCCAGCATGGCGCTTTGTTCACGGATATCTCTGTGTTCGAGAACGTAGCCTTCCCGTTGCGCGAACATACAGACTTATCCGAGGAGTTAATCCGCGACCTGGTGTTGATGAAGTTGCACACTGTCGGCCTGCGTAACGCTGCCCAGTTGATGCCTTCAGAAATTTCCGGCGGGATGGCGCGACGCGTTGCGTTGGCGCGTTCGATAGCGCTGGATCCGCAACTGATTATGTATGACGAGCCGTTTGCCGGTCTCGATCCGATTTCGATGGGCATGACGGCCAACCTGATCCGCAAGCTCAATGATGCGCTCGGTTCGACCACCATCCTGGTTTCGCATGATGTGCACGAATCGTTTTCGATTGCCGACTATGTGTATTTCCTGTCCAAAGGCACCATCGTCGCGCAAGGTACGCCAGCCGAGATGATGGCTTCCAGCGACCCGTATGTGAAACAGTTCGTCAATGCCGAGCCGGATGGCCCTGTGCCTTTCCATTATCCGGGCAAGTCGCTGGCCGATGATCTGGGGCTGGGGGCGCGTTCATGATTTGGTTGCTGGAGACGCTGGGACGTCTGGTTCGTGAGTTTGTAGTCAATATCGGTTTTGCTACCCGCACCTTTTTCGGCATCATCGGTGCGTCTGGTGGTTTGCTGCGTCGTTTTCGCCTGGTCACCAGCCAGATCCACTTCATCGGCAATTATTCGCTGGTGCTGATTGCGGTATCCGGGTTATTTGTCGGTTTCGTGCTGGGTTTGCAGGGCTATTACACACTGAATAAATACGGTTCCGAGCAGGCGCTGGGTTTGCTGGTTGCCTTGTCGCTCACGCGGGAACTGGGTCCGGTGGTGACCGCATTGCTGTTTGCCGGACGTGCCGGTACTTCGTTGACAGCTGAAATTGGCCTGATGAAAGCCGGTGAGCAATTGTCGGCAATGGAAATGATGGCGGTGAACCCGCTGCAGCGGGTGCTGGCACCGCGTTTCTGGGCCGGTGTGATTGCGATGCCTATCCTGGCCGCCATCTTCAGCGCGGTTGGTATCCTCGGTGGTTACATCGTCGGTGTGCAACTGATAGGCGTGGACGAAGGCGCTTTCTGGTCGCAGATGCAGGGCGGTGTGGATGTCTGGAATGACATCGTCAATGGCGTGATTAAAAGTATCGTATTTGGCTTCGCAGTAACCTTCGTGGCCTTGTACCAGGGGTATGAAGCCCAGCCAACGCCGGAAGGCGTGGCACGCGCGACGACGCGTACCGTGGTAATCGCGTCCTTGTCCGTGTTGTGGCTGGATTTCCTGTTGACGGCACTGATGTTCAGCTAAGTTGCAATAAAGGGGCGCGGAGCGGCTCATGCACTTTTAGATTAAAATGTGCGCCCCTCCGACGCTTTGTTCGTGTGATGGATGAGACACTATTTTTGATAAATAGCGATTTCTCCCATATTTGAGGTATCTGTTTATGCAACGAAAATCATTAGACTTATGGGTTGGCCTGTTTGTGCTGCTGGGCGCTGCCGCACTGTTCTTTTTGGCGATGAAAGCCGGGAACATGGGATCGGTGATGTCCTTCGAGCAGGTTTATCCGGTCGTGACAAGATTCGATAATATCGGCGGACTGAAGCCGCGCGCACCCGTAAAAAGTGCCGGCGTGGTGGTGGGACGCGTAGCCGATATCTCCTTCGATGATAAAAGCTATCAGGCGACCGTTACCCTGAATATTGAAAGTCGTTATGTTTTCCCGAAAGACTCGTCGGCCAAAATTTTGACCTCGGGCTTGCTGGGCGAACAATATATAGGTTTGGAACCAGGTGGCGATACCGTCAACCTGGCAGCAGGTGACAGAATTACAATGACACAATCGGCCATGGTGCTGGAGAACTTGATTAGTCAGTTCCTCTTCAGCAAGGCAACCGAAGGGAAAGAAGACCAAAAATGAAAAATACCAGCAAAACACTCTTGTTAGCTTCCGCATTGCTGCTCGGCGGATGTGCCAGCAGCACCGCCAACAATCAGGCTGATCCGCTCGAAGGTTTTAACCGTGCGATGTTCAGCTTTAACGACACCGTGGACCGTGTGGCGCTGAAACCAGCTGCGACTGCCTACCAGGATGTATTGCCTTCGTTTGTACAGACCGGCGTCAATAACTTCTTCGGCAACATCGGCGACGTCTGGACCATGGTCAATAATTTCCTGCAAGGAAAAGGCGAAGCAGGTCTGTCCGACGTGATGCGCGTCGCAGTCAACAGCACATTCGGTTTCGGCGGTATCCTGGATATCGCGTCTGAAGCGGGTATCCAGAAGCACAAGGAAGATTTCGGTCAGACCCTGGGTAAATGGGGCGTAGGTTCCGGTCCGTACGTGGTCCTGCCTTTGTTTGGTCCTTCGACCCTGCGTGATACTGCTGCCTTGCCAGTTGATATCTACGGCGATGCATGGACATACGTCACACCTGTTGACGTACGTAACGTAGGTGCAGTGGTACGCGTCATCGATCTGCGTGCTTCGGCATTGAACGCAACCAACTTGCTGGAAGATGTGGCGCTGGATCGTTACACCTTCATCCGCGGTGCTTATTTGCAACGTCGTGAAAGCCAGGTGCGTGACGGTGCGGATGCCAAACCGACCAACGACAAGGCAATTGGCCCGCAAAGCTAATCAACTGCTTGCTTCTTGTTACAGATTCGTAGCGGGGCGCAAGCATCATTGTTGAACCACGTGTGCTGAAAGCAGTCGAATCGCATGCAAACGAGCCGGTTGCACGCATGTGGGTGTAATCCGGTTATCGCGGCATGTGCTTGCTCTTATGTAATTCGCCATGCCGTTCAACCGGTCAGAAATTGGGTTAGGGAAATATGAATATATTTAAGAAATTGTCGTTCGCAGTTGCAGCTCTGATGTTCGCTGGCTATGCCGCAGCGCAGGAAGCACCGGATGTCTTGATCAAGCGCATCAGTGAAGATGTGATGGCGACCGCTAAATCCGATAAGGAAATCCAAAGCGGCAATCCACGTCGTATCCAGCAAGTCGTTGATGAAAAAATCTTGCCGTATGTTGATTTCCAACGCATGACAGCGCTGGCTGCCGGTCGTTACTGGCGTGATGCAACACCGGATCAGCAAAAACAGCTGACCCACGAATTCCGCAGCTTGCTGATGTACACCTATTCGGGCGCTATCTCGCAAATCCGTGATCAAAAACTCGAGTATCGCCCTTTGCGTGCTGATCCTGCTGACACCGAAGTCATCGTGAACACACAGGTTATCCAGCAACGTGGTGAGCCTATCCAGTTGAGCTATCGCTTGGCGAAATCGGCAGCTGGCTGGAAGATTTATGACGTCAACGTGCTGGGTGCATGGCTGGTTGAAACCTACAAAGGCAGCTTTGCCGCAGAAATCAGCAAATCGGGCGTTGATGGCCTGATCAAGACTCTCGCAGAAAAGAACAAAAAGCTTGCCGCCAGCTCGGCAAAACCAGCTAAGGCTTCCTGATAATGTTCCAGCCCGGTACATCGCTCACTTTCGACAATGCCAAAACGGCATTGAACGCTGGTTTGCAGGCGATTGCTGCCGGGCAGACGGAATTTGATTTTGCTAAAGTGGAAACTGTCGATTCAGCGGCAGTTGCCACCATGCTGGCCTGGCGTCGTACCGCCAGCGCCCGCGCCGTTTTCCTCAGTTTCAACAATCTGCCAGGGAATCTGCGCAGCCTGATTTCCCTCTATGATGTGGCCGAATTGATCGGTTCCAGCTCCGCGCGCACAGATTTGCCCCATCATTGACCCCGTCGTCAATTTCCCGCGTACTACGTTTCACAGCCCCTCGTGCAGGGGTTCAACGTGAAAATCCAATATAATCAAAGGTTTTCGCATCCGGTAGCGTGAATTGCGCCGCCGTCAGCGTTCCATTCTTGCGTAAAGTGTTCTGAGCCACCATGGCTGCAATTCAAATTAACAATGTCGAAAAAAGCTATCGCACGCTGAAAGCGTTGAATGGCGTTTCACTTTCTATCGAAGAAGGTGAATTTTTCGGCTTGCTCGGCCCGAACGGGGCGGGCAAAACCACGCTCATCTCCATCATCGCCGGTCTGAACCGTGCCGACTCGGGTAACGTCACCATCCAGGGCCATGACGTCGTCAGCGATTACCGCAAGGCGCGCCAGTTGCTCGGCGTCGTGCCGCAGGAATTGGTGTTCGATCCTTTCTTTACCGTGCGTGAGACTTTACGCATGCAGTCGGGCTATTACGGCCTGAAGAATAACGATGCATGGATAGATGAAGTCATGCACAACCTCGACCTGACCAACAAGGCCGACGCAAATATGCGCGCATTGTCCGGCGGCATGAAGCGCCGCGTGCTGGTCGCGCAGGCGCTGGTACACAAACCACCGGTCATTGTGCTGGATGAGCCGACTGCGGGTGTCGATGTCGAGTTGCGTCAAACCTTGTGGAAATTTATTTCACGCCTGAATCGCGAAGGCCACACCGTCGTATTGACCACGCACTATCTGGAAGAAGCGCAGGCGCTGTGTAACCGTGTCGCCATGTTGAAGGGTGGGCAGGTAGTAGCGCTGGATACCACCTCCACGCTGATTAAGCGCATCTCCGGTTCGCAACTGGTGGTAAAGCTGGCTGCAGGCAGTTTGCCGGACGAACTGAAGGAATTGGTTTCGCATCCGGAAGAACTGGCCTTCGGTAACAAGTACACCTTGCGCGTCAACGATTACAACGACGTCGAGCCGATACTGGCAAAGCTACGCCAGGCGGGTGTGACGATAGAGGATATGCAATTGCAGCAGGCAGATCTGGAAGATGTTTTCATACAGATCATGGAAGGTGAGAAATGATAGGCTTCCAGACCCTGTTTTATAAAGAAATGCTGCGCTTCTGGAAGGTCGCGACGCAGACTGTGGCCGCGCCTATCCTGACGGCGGTACTGTACTTGCTGATCTTCGGGCATGTGCTGGAAGACCATGTGCAGGTTTATCCAGGCGTGAAATACACGGCTTTCCTGATACCTGGGCTGGTCATGATGAGCGTCTTGCAAAATGCATTTGCCAACTCATCGTCGTCGCTGATTCAGTCCAAGATTACCGGTAATCTGGTGTTCGTCCTGTTGCCACCGTTGTCGCACTGGGAGTTGTTCAGCGCTTATGTGATGGCGGCCGTCGTGCGCGGCCTGGTGGTTGGCAGCGGCGTGTTTATCGTGACTGCGTGGTTTGCCGACATGTCTTTCGTCGCACCGTGGTGGATAGTGATCTTTGCCGTGTTGGGCGCAGCGATGCTGGGCACCATGGGCCTGATCGCGGGCATCTGGGCGGAGAAGTTTGACCAGCTCGCAGCATTCCAGAACTTCCTGATCATGCCTGCCACGTTCCTGTCCGGCGTCTTCTACTCGGTACATTCCTTGCCGCCGTTCTGGCAAACCGTGTCGCATATGAACCCGTTTTTCTACATGATAGACGGCTTCCGTTATGGCTTCTTCGGTCAGTCCGATGTGAATCCGATGGTCAGTTCTACTGTCGTCGCGTTTTTCCTGGTGCTGCTGGCAGGCGTAGGTATGTCGCTGCTGAAGAGCGGTTACAAGCTGCGCCATTAATCATCCGGATATAAACCGTACACCCTATTTATTCACCTCATCATCACCATATTAGATAAAGGCAGAATCATGTTGCCCACACCGGAATTAGTTAAAAGTTATATCGCGGCAGGCTTGAATTGTTCACACCTCGAGGTTAGCGGCGATGGCGCGCATTTCGAAGCTGTGATCGTATCGGACGCGTTTGCAGGCAAGCGCCTGATCCAGCGTCATCAATTGGTGTACGCCGCTTTGGGTGATCGCATGCGTGAAGAAATCCACGCCTTGTCGATGAAGACACTGACGCCAGAAGAATTCCAGAAGTAAGTAACTGCATATTTGAACGGACCAGCTTTAAATGGATAAACTTTTAATTCGGGGCGGTAATCGTCTCTCCGGCGAGATCACTGTTTCCGGTGCAAAGAATGCAGCGCTGCCTATCTTGTGCGCGGGCTTGTTGACGGCCGATACGGTACAGCTGAGTAATGTACCTAATTTGCAGGACGTAACGACTATCTTGCGCCTGTTGCGCCAGATGGGTTTGCGCGCCGAGCAGGACGGCGATAAAGTCAGCCTCAACGGCAGCGCCATCGATAAGCTGGAAGCGCCGTACGAAATGGTGAAAACCATGCGTGCGTCCATCCTGGTACTGGGACCTTTGCTGGCGCGCTTCGGCGAAGCCCGGGTCTCCTTGCCTGGTGGTTGCGCGATCGGTTCGCGCCCGGTAGACCAACACATCAAGGGTTTGCAGGCGATGGGTGCCGAGGTCACGATAGAGGCCGGTTACATCCATGCCAAAGCCAAGAAGCTTAAAGGTACGCGCATCGTGACCGATATGATTACCGTCACCGGTACCGAAAACCTGCTGATGGCGGCGACGCTGGCAGAAGGTGAGACCATACTCGAAAATGCTGCACGTGAACCGGAAGTCACCGACCTGGCAAATCTGCTGGTGGCGATGGGTGCGAAGATCGAAGGCATAGGTACGGATCGCCTGGTGATCCAGGGTGTAGAGAGTTTGCACGGCGCCAGCCATGCAGTGATTGCTGACCGTATCGAAACCGCAACCTTTATGTGCGCAGTGGCGACGGTCGGTGGCGATGTTACTTTGCGCAATGTGCGTACTGATACGCTGGATGTGGCGTTCGACAAATTGCGCGAAGCCGGTGCGATCCTGACGTCTGGTGACGACTGGATACGTGTGCAAATGGCATCGCGTCCGAAAGCAGTCAGCTTCCGTACCACTGAATACCCGGGTTTCCCGACCGACATGCAGGCGCAATTCATGGCCATGAACTGTGTTGCAGAAGGCAGCAGCCGCGTAATCGAAACGATTTTTGAAAATCGTTTCATGCACGTACAGGAAATGAATCGCCTCGGCGCTGCGATTACGATTGAAGGTCACACTGCGATCATCAATGGTGTGGATAAGCTGGTTGGTGCACCGGTGATGGCCACCGACTTGCGCGCTTCGGCTTCGCTGGTGATTGCTGCTCTGGCTGCCGAAGGCGAAACACTGATAGATCGCATTTACCATCTGGATCGCGGTTACGATCGTATGGAAGTCAAATTGTCCGCCGTCGGCGCAGATATACAGCGAGTGAAATGATGACGCAAGAGAACCAACAACTGACACTGGCGCTGTCCAAGGGCCGCATTTTCGAAGAAACCTTGCCGCTGCTGGAAGCCGCAGGCATCAAGGTGACAGAAGATCCGGAAACCTCGCGCAAGCTGATCCTGCAAACCAATGATGCAAATGTGCGCGTGATCATCGTGCGCGCATCCGACGTGCCGACCTATGTGCAATACGGTGCCGCTGACTTCGGTGTGGCCGGCAAGGACGTCTTGCTCGAGCATGGCGGCGAAGGCCTGTACCAGCCTATCGACCTGCATATCGCGAAATGCCGTATGTCGGTCGCGGTCAAGGATGGCTTCGATTACGAAAGCGCCGTGCAACAAGGTGCGCGCCTGCGCGTCGTGACCAAGTATGTAGAAACTGCACGTGAACATTTTGCGTCCAAAGGTGTGCACGTTGATCTGATCAAGCTGTATGGTTCGATGGAGCTGGGGCCGTTGGTAGGCCTGGCCGATGCCATCGTCGATCTGGTCAGCACTGGCAGCACCCTGCGCGCCAATCATCTGGTTGAAGTGGAACGCATCATGGACATTTCATCGCGCCTGGTCGTTAACAAGGCTGCACTGAAACTGAAACGTGAGCGCCTGCAACCGATACTGGAAGCGTTTGAACAAGCGTCGAAACGTCACTCTTGATGTCGGCAGTATTTAATTCCTACATGGCCTGATTGAGGAAAATGATGTCCATACAGATACGCAAATTTGATTCCACACATCCCGACTTCAAGCAACAGCTCGCGGATGTACTGGCGTTCGAAGCCAGCGAAGACGAAGCGATTGATCGCTCCGTGCAGCGCATCCTGGAGGATGTGAAGAAGCGCGGTGACGTTGCTGTGCTTGAATATACGAAGCAATTCGACCATGTCGAAGCAGGCAGCATGCAGGCGCTGGAAATCGGCGGCGAAGCATTGCAAGCCGCACTGGCGCAACTGTCGCCGGTACGTCGCGCCGCCTTGCAGACTGCAGCGGATCGTGTGCGCGTTTATCACGAACGGCAAAAAGCCGAGATTGGTTCCAACGGCTTCAGCTACACCGAAGCAGACGGCACCATCCTCGGACAAAAAGTAACACCGCTGGATCGCGTCGGTATTTATGTGCCGGGCGGTAAAGCAGCTTATCCATCATCGGTATTGATGAATGCGATTCCTGCCAAAGTCGCAGGCGTGCAGGAAGTCATCATGGTGGTGCCGACCCCGAATGGCGTGAAGAACGAATTGGTATTGGCAGCGGCGGCGATGTCCGGTGTCGATCGCGTCTTCACCATCGGTGGCGCGCAAGCTGTCGCTGCGCTGGCGTACGGCACGGCGACTATCCCGCAGGTAGACAAGATCGTCGGCCCGGGCAATGCCTACGTGGCCGCAGCCAAGCGCCGCGTGTTTGGTACCGTGGGTATCGACATGATCGCTGGCCCATCGGAAATCCTGGTGGTGTGCGACGGTACGACCGATCCGGACTGGATCGCGATGGACTTGTTCTCGCAAGCCGAGCATGACGAACTGGCGCAATCCATTCTGATCTGCCCGGATGCGGCTTATCTGGATGCAGTGGCAGAGAGCGTCAATCGTCAACTCGCGGATATGCCACGCAAGGAAGTGATCACCACTTCGCTGACCAATCGCGGTGCGATGATCAAAGTGCGCGATATGGACGAAGCATGCGAGATCGCGAATATGATCGCGGCGGAACACCTGGAAATCTCGACCGAGAATCCGCAGCAATGGGCCGATAAAATCCGCCACGCTGGCGCCATGTTCCTCGGTCGTTTCTCGTCCGAGTCGCTGGGTGATTATTGCGCGGGTCCTAACCATGTGTTGCCGACTTCGCGCACTGCACGTTTTTCTTCGCCACTGGGTGTGTATGACTTCCAGAAGCGTTCCAGCATGCTGCAGGTCAGCCAGGGTGGCGCGCAGACTCTCGGCAAGGTTGCCGCTGAACTGGCGTACGGCGAAGGTTTGCAAGCCCACGCCCGTTCTGCAGAATATCGCCTGAAATGAAATTGCTCCGGGCCCAGCCATGACGGATTGGCGTGATCGCATTTTCTGTGAAGATGCGCTGGCTGGGCTGGCGCGGATACCCGATGGTGCGATCGACCTGATCATTGCCGATCCGCCGTATGGACTGGGCAAGGATTACGGCAACGATTCCGACAAGCTGGATGCCGATGCCTACCTGCATTGGATGGAGCAATGGATAGATGCCGCTTTGCCCAAGCTGAAGGCGAATGGCAGTCTGTACATTTTCCTGACCTGGCGCTATTCGCCGGAAGTATTCGTCATGCTGAAGAAGCGCATGACCATGCTCAATGAAATCATCTGGGATCGTCGTGTGCCTTCGATGGGCGGCGGTACCCGCAAGTTTTCTTCGGTGCATGACACCATAGGTTTCTTTGCCAAAGCCAAGGATTACTATTTCGATCTGGATGCGGTGCGCATCCCTTACGATGCGGAAACCAAGAAAGCACGTTCGCGTTCTATCTTCGTTGGTGCCAAATGGCTGGAGATGGGCTACAACCCGAAAGATGTCTGGAGCGTGTCGCGTTTGCATAAAGAGCATCGCGAGCGCGCTGACCATCCGACCCAGAAGCCACTGGAAGTAGTTGAGCGCATGTTGAAGGCTTCGTGTCCACCCGGCGGAGTGGTGCTGGATCCTTTCATGGGCAGTGGCACCACGGCAGCGGCGGCCAAACGATGCGGCCGCCATTTCGTGGGTTTTGAGCTGAATGCCGAATATTGCGAGATGATAGAAAAACGTTTGCAGCTGCTGACACCGCAGGAAGAAGCTGGCAGTCCGGTTTTGAGCGGGCAGGAGCAAAAATCGGCGTCGGAAGAAATCTGATTAATTTCGATGTGGAATTGCCAAGAGTTCGCGCATTTATGCAGATTCCTGCGATTCTCGGGCTAAAAAGGCGTGTATCTGGCGAAACAGGTGCCCGAAGCTAAAGTCCTCGTTGAAAATGTGGGTAAAATGCATGTATTGCCATAAACTTGGCTCAGCTTTGCCTCTGAAGTGGCAAAGTGATTTATATCTCGATGCTGTACCAGCATTACCCTCTTCGTCATAACTGGTTGTTAATTGAATATGTCTACGCCACGCACTGCAGAAATCACGCGCAATACCAACGAGACGCAAATCCGCGTTGCGATCAATATCGATGGTACCGGTCAGCAAAAACTGAATACCGGCGTGCCTTTCCTTGACCATATGCTGGATCAGATCGCCCGTCACGGCCTGATCGATCTGGATATCGAAGCCAAAGGTGATCTGCATATCGATGCCCACCATACGGTGGAAGACGTCGGCATTACACTGGGCCAGGCTTTTGCCAAAGCGATAGGCGACAAAAAAGGCATCCGTCGTTACGGTCATTCCTACGTACCGCTGGATGAAGCCTTGTCGCGCGTTGTCATCGACTTCTCGGGTCGTCCAGGACTGGAATTCCATGTCCCGTTTACCCGTTCGATGATAGGCACCTTTGATGTCGATCTGACACACGAATTCTTTCAGGGCTTTGTCAATCACGCCTTGGTATCTTTGCATATCGACAATTTGCGTGGCGTGAATGCCCACCATCAGTGCGAAACCGTATTCAAGGCCTTCGGCCGTGCATTGCGCATGGCCGCTGAACTGGATCCGCGTTCCGTTGGTACGATTCCATCGACCAAAGGCAGCCTGTAAGCTGCTCGCGGCCTGCAAGAGAATTTCAATACACTGAAATCTGAATCAACCGGTATGAACAAAATTGTTGTAGTGGATTACGGCCTGGGCAACCTGCGCTCGGTCGCCCAGGCTTTGCGTAAAGTGGCTCCGGAAGCGGATGTCCGCATTTCGGGTGAGCTTAATGACATCCATACGGCGGACCGCCTGGTCTTGCCGGGGCAGGGTGCCATCCCGGATTGCATGCGTTCGCTGCAGGAATCCGGTTTGCAGGAAGCCCTGCTCAATGCCGCGCGTAACAAACCTTTATTCGGCGTCTGTGTCGGTGAGCAACTCATGTTCGACTGGAGCGAAGAAGGCGATACGGCCGGCCTTGGCTTGTTCCCTGGCAAGGTAATCAAGTTCCGCCTCGAGGACCAATTGCAGGAAGACGGTTCCCGCTTTAAAGTCCCGCAAATGGGCTGGAACCGCGTGCGTCAGGCGCAGTCACACCCGCTGTGGAACCAGATTGCTGACGACAGTTACTTCTATTTCGTGCATAGTTATTACGCGGTTCCTGCCGATCTTGCGCACATGGTAGGTGAAACACCCTACGGCGCGCCGTTTTGCAGCGCGATTGCACGCGATAACATCTTTGCGACGCAGTTTCATCCGGAGAAAAGTGCTACGGCCGGACTGCAGCTATACAAGAATTTTGTTCACTGGAATCCGTAAGCCTTATTCTTTATCGCTTTCTTTTCTACTTACAACCTCATACTCCAAACGTATCCATGCTGCTAATACCTGCCATCGATCTCAAAGACGGTCACTGCGTTCGCCTGAAACAAGGCGATATGGACCAGGCCACCGTATTTTCCGACGACCCTGCCGAAATGGCGCGTCACTGGTTATTGCAAGGTGCGCGTCGACTGCATCTGGTTGATTTGAACGGCGCGTTTGCCGGCAAGCCGAAGAACGAATCGGCCGTCAAATCGATTTTGCAGGCAGTGCGTGAATACGCTGAGCAAAACGGCATCGAAGAAATTCCGGTGCAACTGGGTGGCGGCATCCGCGACCTCGACACCATAGAACGCTACCTGGATGACGGCCTGAGCTACATCATCATTGGTACCGCTGCGGTCAAGAACCCAGGCTTCCTGCATGACGCCTGCAGCGCCTTCCCGGGCCAGATCATCGTTGGCCTGGACGCCAAGGATGGCAAAGTCGCAACCGATGGCTGGAGCAAGCTGAGCGGTCACGAAGTGATAGACCTGGCGAAGAAGTTTGAAGATTACGGCTGTGAATCCATCATCTACACCGACATCGGCCGTGACGGCATGATGGGCGGCGTGAATATTGAAGCGACGGTCAAGCTGGCGCAAAGCATGACGATCCCGGTGATCGCATCTGGCGGTGTGCACAACATCAAGGATGTGGAAGCACTGTGCGCGGTACAGGACGAAGGTATCGAAGGTGTGATCTGCGGTCGCTCGATTTACGAAGGTACGCTGGACTTGCGCTCGGCGCAGGACCGGGCGGATGAATTGACAGACGAAGCACCGGAAGCGGACGCATGACACTGGCAAAACGCATTATTCCCTGTCTCGATGTCACCGCTGGTCGCGTCGTCAAGGGTGTCAATTTCCTCGAGTTGCGCGATGCCGGTGACCCGATAGAAATCGCGCGTCGCTACGACGAGCAGGGCGCAGACGAAATTACGTTTCTCGATATTACTGCGACCTCGGATGGTCGTGATCTGATTCTCGACATCATCGAAGCGGTCGCGTCACAAGTGTTTATTCCATTGACGGTTGGTGGTGGTGTGCGCGCGGTGGACGATGTGCGCCGTTTGCTGAACGCCGGTGCCGATAAGGTCGGTATCAACAGCTCGGCCATCAGCAACCCGCAACTGGTATTCGATGCATCGCAGAAGTACGGCTCGCAATGCATAGTCGTGGCCATCGACGCGAAGAAGGCCTCGGATGGCCGCTGGGAAGTATTCACGCATGGCGGTCGCAAGGCGACCGGGCTGGATGCAGTCGAATGGGCCAAGAAAATGCAAAGCCTGGGTGCTGGTGAAATCCTGCTGACCAGCATGGATAGAGACGGCACCAAGATAGGTTTCGACCTGGACCTGACACGCGCGGTGTCGGATGCGATCAGCATCCCGGTGATCGCTTCAGGCGGTGTCGGCGGTTTGCAGGATCTGGCAGATGGCGTCAAAGTCGGTCGCGCTGATGCGGTGCTGGCTGCCAGCATCTTCCATTACGGCCAGCACACGGTGCAGGAAGCCAAGCGTTTCATGGCAGATCAAGGTATTCCAATGAGGTTGGTATGAGCAGCAATGCAAAATGGCTGAATAAGGTGAAGTGGGATGAGCACGGCCTGGTGCCGGTCATCGCACAGGAAGTCGGCACCAATGATGTGCTGATGTTTGCGTGGATGAATCGTGATGCGCTGGCCAAGACCATAGAGTCGGGCGAAGCGATCTACTGGAGTCGTTCGCGCAAGAAGCTGTGGCACAAGGGCGAAGAGTCCGGCCACACGCAAAAAGTGCATGAAGTGCGCCTGGATTGCGATGAAGACGTGGTCTTGCTCAAGGTCGAGCAAGTCGGCGCGATCGCCTGCCATACCGGACGTCATTCCTGCTTCTTCCAGAAGTTTGAAGGCGGCGCGAAAGACGGCGACTGGGAAACCGTCGAGCCTGTGCTGAAGAACCCGGAAACGATATACAAATAAAGGCAGAGTCGCATGAGTGAAACACTGAAGCGCCTGGCAGCCGTGATTGAATCACGCAAACCGGCGAATGGCGGCGATCCTGAAAAATCGTATGTGGCGCGCTTGTTCAAGAAGGGCGACGACGCGATTTTGAAAAAAATCGGCGAAGAAGCGACCGAGCTGGTGATGGCGGCCAAGGATGCGCGCGTAAGCGATGACAAATCCAAGGTGCTGTACGAGTGCGCCGACCTGTGGTTTCACTCGGCTGTCCTGCTGGCACAATTCGATTTGACCCCACAAGACGTGCTCAATGAGCTGGCACGACGTGAGGGCATCTCCGGAATTGAAGAAAAAGCTGCGCGCAAAGCAGACTAATTATCCCTACATCTGATACGCTGGCGTTGAGAATCAACTACGATGGAGTTTCATTTGGATAATTGTATTTTTTGTAAAATTGCCGCGAAACAAATTCCCGCGCAGATTATTTATGAAGACGACGATCTGCTCGCATTCAAAGATATTAATCCTGCTGCGCCAGTCCATTTCCTGATTGTTCCAAAAAAACATGTGGCTACCCTGGCTGATTGCACGGCTGAGGATGCTGCTTTGTTGGGTAAAATATCTTTGCTCGCGCCGAAGCTGGCGCAGGAGCAGGGAGTTGGTTACCAGGCGGATGGTAATGGCCCTGGTACCGGTGGTTTCAAAACGCTGTTCAATACCGGACCGGATGGTGGGCAAGAGGTGTACCATCTGCATATGCACGTGATAGGCGGACCGCGTCCGTGGCGCAGATCACTGGCTTAAAACAATAATTCTAGAATTAGGGCGGCGACGCTTAACAAGGAGAAAATGATGGGTTCATTTAGCATCTGGCACTGGTTGATTGTACTGGTCATCGTGATGCTGGTATTCGGCACCAAGAAACTCGGCAATATGGGTTCGGACGTCGGTAAGGCAGTCAAAGGTTTTAAAGACGGCATGAAGGGCGAAGACGACAAGCCTGCTGCCCAGAACGCTGCGCCATCGCAGGTTGCCGACAAAGGCACCGTCGATGTTGAAGTGAAAGAAAAGTCGAATAGCTGATCATCTTGTGGGCAGGGCGGCCATCCGGCCTGAACTTGCCCGCACTATGTACAGCCTATCGCTAATCATATGATCGATATCGCCTTCTCCAAGCTCGCGATCATTGGTGTTGCGGCACTGGTTTTCATCGGCCCGGAAAAATTGCCGAAAGTGGCACGCATGGCCGGTACTTTGTTCGGCCGTGCGCAGCGTTATATCAATGACGTCAAATCCGAAGTGAGCCGCGAGATGGAGCTCGACGAGTTGCGCAAGATGCACCAGGAGGTGCAGTCTGCTGCCAGCGATGTCGAACGGTCGATTTCGCAGGGTGTATCGCAAGCCGAGAGTTCGCTGAATTCGGCATGGGACGACGTCGCATCTTCAGCCGATGTGGAGCTCAATCCGCTGATGGAGCCGCCGACCTACGATGAGGCCGCGGCCAAATCCAAAACCTTCCGCAAAAAGAAACTCGCACATACCTCGGCGATTCCGTCCTGGTACAAGCGTCAAAGCGGCCAAAAATCGCGCGTTATTTCCGGTGCGGCCCGTATGGCGAAACATACGCCTGCGCATGCCCGTAAATCCTCGCCTTTTTTTCATTGATGACCGGAGCGGGTGCGCAGCACAGTGCAGTGTTTGAACTGCCTCCCCGGATACCTGAGATGAATACCGTCACGCCATAATGAATGAAGAAAAGAACATGACCGGTACCGAAGACTCATTCATTTCGCATCTGATCGAGCTGCGCAGCAGGCTGATGAAAGCCTCGCTGGTAGTCATCGTGATATTCCTGTGCCTGATGCCCTGGGCTGGCGACATCTATGACGTTCTGGCACGTCCCATGATGCTGGCGCTGCCGGAAGGCAGCAAGATGATCGCAACAGGTGTTATCACGCCGTTCCTGATTCCGGTCAAGGTGACCATGCTGGTGGCCTTCCTGCTGTCGCTGCCATGGGTACTGTACCAATTGTGGGCATTCATCGCGCCTGGCCTGTATACGCATGAAAAGAAGCTGATCGCACCGCTGGTTATCTCGTCGTCGGCGCTGTTCGTGGTCGGTGTGGCGTTTTGCTACTTCTTTGTATTCGGTGTGATCTTCCACTTCATCAATAACTTCGCGCCTAAATCGATTTCGGTCGCGCCGGATATTGATAGCTACTTCGGCTTTGTGATGACCATGTTCATCGCCTTTGGCCTGACCTTTGAAGTGCCGGTGATCGTGATTGTGCTGGTGCGTATGGGGCTGGTCTCGGTCGAGAAGCTGAAGCAAATCCGCCCTTATGTGATCGTCGGTGCCTTTGTGATCGCAGCGATTGTTACGCCGCCTGACGTCATGAGCCAGTTGCTGCTGGCAGTGCCGCTGTGTCTGCTGTACGAGGTGGGTTTGTTGCTGGCGCCGATGTTCGTCCGTATTACGCAGGCGCCGAAAGAATCCGAATCGATTTAAGAACTGACGCGCAGGCACTCAGCCTGCGCTTGCTGTGGTGCTTACGCCTGGCGTAGCCAGGTCACCAGCGGGTAAGCATCCTTGAAGTCGGACGCCAGCATTTTCCCAAGATCGGCCACTTTCCTGACGTCCAGCTCGTGCCAGACGATGAAGTTCTTCAGCTTGATGTATTCGAGGTGCGGAACATCCGCATCAAAGCCTTTCGGTGGTCGGCTCAGCTTTCCTTCCTCTTGTAACTCGCCGTAAGTCTCTTTCAACTTCTTGTTCTTCAACAGTTTGGTAAAGCCCGCAGCATCGTCTATCACGTGCTGGCGGATCGCGCGCAGGCGTTCCGGTGGCGGCATCCATTCACCGGCTGCTATCAGCAGGGTGCCGGTTTCGTTGATGTGGAAGTAGTAAGTCGGGCCGCCACCCTGATGCGGTCTTTTCAAGCCGCTGGCATTAATCGCAGCCGAGAAATGCGTTTTGTACGGAATCTTTTCTTTGGAAAAGCGCATATCGCGGTTAATGCGAAACAGTGCTTTCTTCGGATTGCAGCCAGCAACCGCAGGATCAAACTTGCCGAGATCTGCGATCAACTTTGTCACCAGTTCCAGGAATTCAGCGCGCAGGATGTCGTAGCGCGGTTTGTTCATGACGAACCATGCACGATTATTGTTCTCGGCCAGCTCGGCCAGGAATTGGGTGAGATCGCGTATATGCATGGTTGTCTTGCCTGTGCTTACTCGGAGCGTTGTGCTGCACGTGGACGCTTGCCGACTGTGATGTTCAGATTGGTTTCCTGGTTGCGGCGCAAGACCACTACCTTGGCCTTGGTGCCAGGTGACAGTTGTGCGATCTGGTTCAGCATGTCGGCCATATCAGTGATGTTTTTGCCTTCGACCGATACCAGGATATCGCCAGGTTGCATACCTGCCTTATCGGCCGGGCCGCCTTTCAATACGCCGGCGATGATGGCGCCTGTACTTTTCTTCAGGCCGAAGCTCTCAGCCAGTTCTGGCGTGATGTCTTGTGGTTCGACACCGATGTAACCACGTACCACGTGGCCGTTTTTGATAATGCCATCCATCACGGATTTGACGGTTGTCACCGGAATCGCGAAGCCGATACCGAGCGAGCCGCCGCTACGGGAATAGATTGCGGTATTGATACCCAGCAGGTTGCCGTTGGCATCGATCAAGGCGCCGCCGGAATTGCCCGGATTAATCGCGGCATCGGTCTGGATGAAGTTTTCGAATGCATCCAGGATGCCGAGGTGGTTACGTCCCAGTGCCGAGATAATGCCCATGGTGACGGTCTGGCCGACGCCGAAAGGATTGCCGATAGCCAGTACAACGTCGCCAACGCGTGCTTCTTCAACACGTCCCAGCGTGATCGCAGGCAGGTTGTCCAGATTGATTTTGATGACAGCCAGATCGGTTTCAGGATCGGAGCCGACTACCTTGGCAATGGCTTTGCGGCCATCTGTCAGCGCAACTTCGATCTCATCCGCTGCTTCCACTACATGGTTATTGGTGAGGATGTAACCTTCAGCGCTGACGATGACGCCGGAGCCGAGGCTGACTTGTTTTTCCTGTTGTTCATCGAAGCGATCGCCGAAAAACTTCCGGAAGAACGGATCATCCATGAAAGGATTTTGCGATGGCGTGGCGGTTTTGCTGGTGAAAATATTGACGACCGATGGCATCGCCAGCTTGGCTGCATCGCGGAATGAACCTTGTGTCGGTGCGGTATTCGGTGGCGCTTCCAGCATGGAAACCGAGGTTGAGCTGCGCACCTTTTGCGTGCCGCTCAGTACGCCGCTCGTCCATTCAGGCTTCAAGGTCGTTACAATGAATAAAATTGCCAAACCGACGGTTACGGTTTGCGCAAACAACAGCCAAAGACGTCGCATAAAAGGTAGGAAAAATGGGTCAGGGAACGATAGATAGGGATGAACTAGCCAAATATCTAGCGAGAACGCTTGATATTACCCGTTTTCGAGATTTTTGCCCAAACGGCTTGCAAGTCGAAGGGCGCAAGCAAATCAAAACACTGGTTACTGGCGTCACCGCCAGCATGGCCTTGTTGCAGGCAGCGGTAGAAAAAGGTGCAGATGCCATTCTCGTGCATCACGGTTATTTCTGGCGCGGCGAAGACATGCGCGTGATCGGGCAAAAGCATCAACGCCTGAAAACATTGCTGACGCATGATGTAAATTTATTTGCCTATCACCTGCCGCTGGATATGCATGCCGAGTTTGGTAATAACGCGCAACTGGCTGCCCGCCTCGGGCTGCAAGCCGAATCACGTTTTGCCGAAGATGACCTTGGATGGCTGGGCAAGAGCGCGAATCCTGCCGTGACTACAGTTGGTGAACTGGCGCTGGAAATAGAAAAACGTTTGCAGCGCAAGCCTTTGCTGATAGGCGATCCGGCGCAGAAGCTGGGCGCAATCGGCTGGTGTACCGGTGCCGCGCAGGGCTACCTCGGTGATGCGATCGCTGCCGGTGCGCAGGTTTATCTGAGTGGTGAAATTTCTGAACCCACCGTACATTTGGCGCGCGAAAGTGGCGTCGCTTATCTTGCCTGCGGGCATCATGCAACTGAACGCTATGGTGTGCAGGCTTTGGGTGCGCACATCGCAAATACGTTCGGCATAACGCACCATTTCGTCGATATAGATAATCCAGTCTGATGCATTTTCAGAACATGGTTACAGACATATATGCATGTCTTGCGTAATCATGCTGCATGGCAATTTGTGTCTATGGTATAACTACAAATATTGGCAAAAAATACAGGCGCGTTTTTGTTCGCGTGTCGGGCACGGAGAGGAGTACGGATCAATGCAGGAACCGGTAGCCGATGGGCCGATTACAGTCCTAGTTGTCGAGGATGACGCGCTTACGCGTCGTACCTTGGGTCTTGCAATCGAGAAGGAGCCGTCACTGAAATTGCTGGCTGCACTCAGTGATGTGAAATCCGCATTGGGCTGGCTGGAACAGCAGTCGGTAGAACTCTTGCTGGTCGATCTGGGTTTGCCGGATGGCTCCGGCATCGACATCATTCGTTATTGCGCGCACCGCCATCCTGCGTGCAACATCATGGTCATCACCACGTCCAGTGATCAGGATAATGTACTCGACAGCATAGAAGCGGGTGCCTCCGGTTATGTGTTGAAAGATGCAGATCGCCTTGATATCGTCAGTGCCTTGCTGGACCTGCATGCCGGCGGTTCCCCGATGAGTCCTTCGATAGCGCGCAAGGTGTTGGGGCGCATACGTGATGGCAAGCGATCGGTTGATGCGGCGGCGGCTGAAGATGCGGCCGAGCAAGTGGCGCTGACCAAACGCGAATCGACTATCCTGGATTTGATCGCGCGTGGTGACAGCTACGGTGAAGTGGCGCGACAACTCTCGTTGTCGGTCGGCACCATACAGACCCATATCAAAAACATCTACGATAAATTATCGGTGCACTCGCGTGGCGAAGCGGTGTACGAAGCGAATCGCCGTGGTTTATTGCAGATGGATCAATTGAAATCCAAACGTTGAAAATTTGCAGCGGGATTCGTTGCAACAAATAAAAAAGGCCGCTGAATCAGCGGCCTTTTTGTTTATTTTTTCAGTGAGTCGCGGATTTCACGCAACAGCACGATATCTTCCGGAGTGGCTGCTTCCGGTTCCGGCGCAGCTGGTTCGGTTCTTTTCAGTTTGTTCAACAAGCGCACCATTTGGAAAATGATGAAGGCCAATATGATGAAATTAAGCGCAATTGTGATGAAATTGCCGTAGGCGAGGACCGCGCCCAGTTTTTTTGCCTCGACCAGTGTCAGGTTGGGGTCCTGATTATTCAGCGCAATATAGTAATTGCTGAAGTCCAGACCGCCGAAAACCTTGCCGACGACCGGCATGATGACATCCTGTACCAGCGAATCGACGATCTTGCCGAAAGCCGCGCCAATAATGACGGCGACCGCTAAATCGACCACATTTCCCTTGACCGCAAATTCCTTAAATTCCTGCATCATGCCCATGGCAATCCTCCGTTTAACTTGTTTGTAAAAATGCAATGCGCCAACGTATCCTAGATTTAGGCGCAAAAAACGTCAAATTAAATTTCCTCAAATTTTGTCAATTTCGATGGATAATGCGTCCCAAATAAAATAATTACATGTTGCCGTATTGCTCAAAAGTTCCGCAAAATTATCTTGAAGCATGCTATTTGCTTTAAAACAAACGTTGGCTCCGTTATAATCTAAGGTTGCTAGAAGTTTCGTACAGATTTCGCATTTTGACTGATTGGGGTTGGTATGAGTAACGAAAAGCAGGTCGATTCCGGTCGGCGAGGCTTGCTCGTCGCCACATGTGCGGCGGGTGGCGTAGCTGGCTTAGCCACAACTGGAGTATTAGTCTCTACGTTTCAGCCATCGGAGCGCGCAAAAGCCGCTGGTGCGCCTGTCGAAGTCGATATTTCTAGCCTCGTTCCGGGCGAGATGAAAACCGTCGAATGGCGCGGCAATCCAGTCTGGATTTTGAAGCGCACACCAGAGCAGGTCGCTGCTCTGGGCAAGTCAGATAATGAACTTGCCGATCCTTCGTCTTCCCGTACGCAATTCTCTACGACCCCGGAATACGCCATGAATGAATGGCGCTCCCGTCAAAAAGACCTGTTGGTCGTAGTTGGTATCTGTCCTCACCTGGGTTGCTCCCCGACTGCCAAATTCCAGACCGGTGCCCAGCCATCGTTGCCTGACGACTGGCACGGCGGCTTCCTGTGTCCATGCCATGGCTCGACCTTCGATCTGGCCGGTCGTGTTTATAAAAATAAACCATCGCCAGACAACCTGCAGGTTCCGCCATATATGTTCGAAGGCGACACCAAACTGGTCATCGGTAAAGATGAGAAAGGCGAGGCGTAATCATGGCATTCCACGAAAAGCAGCTTCCTGCCGATGCACCTATCGCTGACAAGGCACTGAACTGGGTAGATGCCCGTTTTCCGCTGTCATCGACCTGGAAAGCCCATCTCTCCGAATATTACGCTCCTAAGAATTTCAATTTCCTCTACGTTTTTGGCTCGCTCGCACTGCTGGTGCTGGTGATCCAGATCGTGACCGGTATTTTCCTCGTCATGCATTACAAACCGGACGCAAACCTGGCGTTTGCTTCGGTGGAGTACATCATGCGCGATGTGCCTTGGGGCTGGCTGGTGCGCTACATGCACTCGACCGGCGCTTCGGCATTCTTCGTCGTGGTTTACATCCACATGCTGCGTGGCCTGTTGTACGGTTCGTATCGCAAACCGCGTGAACTGGTCTGGTTGTTCGGCGTCGCGATTTTCCTGTGCCTGATGGCGGAAGCCTTCTTTGGCTACCTGCTGCCATGGGGCCAAATGTCGTACTGGGGCGCGCAAGTTATCGTCAACCTGTTCGGCGCGATTCCTTTCATCGGCCCTGACCTGTCGCTGTGGATCCGTGGCGATTACGTGGTTTCCGACGCTACGCTGAACCGCTTCTTTGCATTCCACGTGATTGCGATCCCGCTGGTCCTGATCGGTCTGGTGGTAGCGCACATCGTTGCCTTGCACGAAGTAGGTTCGAGCAATCCGGACGGCGTTGAGATCAAGGAAAAAGTAGATGAAAAAGGTGTGCCACTCGACGGCATTCCTTTCCATCCTTACTACTCGGTACACGATATTTTCATCGTGACCATCTTCCTGTTCGTGTTCACCGCTGTGGTGTTCTTCGCGCCGGAAATGGGTGGCTACTTCCTCGAGTACAACAACTTTATTCCAGCTGATCCGCTGAAAACGCCACCGCACATTGCGCCGGTCTGGTACTTCACGCCGTTCTATTCGATCCTGCGTGCAACCACTTCCGACTTCATGATCTGGCTGGCAGCAGGTGTCGCGGCTTATGTCGCGCTGATCATCCTGAAGACCCGTCTGGCCAGCAAGTTCAAGATCGCTGCTGCAGTGGTGGGTCTGGTCGCTATCGCAGGCATGTTCATCTTTGATGCGAAGTTCTGGGGTGTGGTGCTGATGGGTGTGTCCGTCATGATCATGTTTGGCCTGCCATGGCTGGACGTGTCGCCGGTCAAATCGATCCGTTATCGTCCTGACTGGCACAAATACGTGTACATCCTGTTTTGCATTGTTTTTGTCGTTCTCGGTTATCTGGGTGTGCAGCCGCCGACCGCAATCGGTACTGCAATCGCACAGGTAGGTACCTTCATCTACTTCGGCTTCTTCCTCCTGATGCCTTGGTGGAGTGCTATGGGTACCTTCAAGCCTGTACCGGATCGTGTTGTTTTCCATCCGCACTAAGCCAAGGGATAACAGAATCATGACATTGCTGAAAAAACTGATTGCGTCTCTGGTGCTCTTGCCAGGCTTGGTGCTGGCTTCGGAAAGCGACTTTAAGCTGGATCCTGCACCGGACCGTACCAAGGATCTGGCAGCACTGCAGAACGGTGCACGTTTGTTCGTGAACTACTGCCTGAGCTGCCACGCTGCTTCATCGCTGCGCTATAACAAGTTGCAAGACCTCGGCCTGACCGAAGAGCAGATCAAGAACAACCTGCTGTTCACATCGGACAAGGTCGGCGGCATGATGACCATCGCGATGGCACCGAAAGATGCGAAAAACTGGTTCGGTGCAGTTCCGCCAGACTTGTCCGTCATCGCCCGTGCCAAAGCATCCGGTGCAGGCAGTGGTCCCGACTGGTTGTATACTTACCTGCGTTCGTACTATAAAGACGACACCCGGGCGACTGGCTGGAACAATATGGTCTTCCCTAACGTCGGCATGCCGCATGTGTTGTGGGAACTGCAAGGTATCCGCGACGCCAAGTTTGTCGAAGAGAAAGATCCGCATGACGCTAGCAAGGTCGTGCACAAGTTTGCTGGCTTTGAACAAGTTACTCCTGGTCTCATGACCCCGCTGGAGTACGACAAAGCTGTTGCCGATTTGGTGTCATTCATGACCTGGATGGCCGAACCGGCGCAAAATACCCGTAAACGCCTGGGCGTTTGGGTATTGCTGTTCCTGGGTGTATTCATCGTAATCACCTGGCGCTTGAATGCTTCCTATTGGAAAGATATCAAGTAATTTTCTTGCCCGCAGTTTGCGGGGTTTGTTTTAGGGTGAGCCGTAAAACGTCTCACCCTTTTGTTTCTAAGGAACTATAAAAATGATGGTTCTCTATTCGGGTACAACCTGCCCATTCTCTCAACGTTGCCGTCTGGTTCTGTTTGAAAAAGGCATGGACTTTGAAGTCCGCGATGTAGATTTGTTTAACAAGCCGGAAGATATTTCGACCATGAATCCGTACGGCCAGGTACCTATCCTGGTTGAGCGTGACCTCATTTTGTATGAGTCAAACATCATCAACGAATACATCGACGAACGCTTCCCGCATCCGCAACTGATGCCGGCAGATCCGTTGATGCGCGCACGTGCGCGTCTGATGCTCTTCAATTTTGAAAAAGAATTGTTCATCCACGTACACACGCTGGAAAACGACAAGGGTCGCAGCGGTGAAAAGGTCCAGGAAAAAGCACGGAATGAAATCCGTGACCGCCTGACCACGCTGGCTCCATTGTTCCTGAAGAACAAATACATGCTGGGCGATGAATTCTCGATGCTGGACGTAGCAATTGCTCCGTTGTTGTGGCGTCTGGATCATTACGGCATCGAGTTGTCGAAAACCGCTGCACCGCTGATGAAATACGCTGAACGCATCTTCTCGCGTCCGGCTTATATCGAAGCATTGACGCCTTCTGAAAAGGTCATGCGCCGTTAAAAAACTGCGCTGCGGGGCTCCGGTCGTGTCGTTGATTGAAACCTTATGTTTCAATCAACGACAGCGCCGGGGTTTCGTGGCACACTTTTTAGCCGTGTAGAGCTGATCGCCATCATGTCTGAAACTTCAACCAAACCTTATTTGCTGCGCGCCATTTACGAATGGTGTACTGATAACGGCTATACCCCTTACATGGCTGCTGTCGTAGACGGTGCCACACGGGTCCCGATGGAATTCGTCAAGAACGGTGAGATCGTTCTGAACATCAGCTTCAGCGCCACCAGTGGCCTGAAGATGGAAAATGATTTGATCCGCTTCAGCGCCCGTTTCGGCGGTGTCTCCCGCGATATCACGGTTCCTGTTGATAATGTGGTGGCCATCTATGCGCGTGAGAACGGGCAGGGCATGGCGTTTGAAGCCACCAACAAGGCCGGTGCAGAAGAAGCTGAGGAAGAAGTCGAAGATACAACTGCGGAAGATACAGCGCCAGCCCATACTGCGCCTGCCTTAACCTCGGTTCCGACGGCACCGCACAAGCACGAAGACCATGATGCAAGTGGTGATGGTAACGACGATGTACCGGATCCACCGAAAAAAGGTGGAAGACCTACCCTCACACGCATCAAATAGAGTATAATACTGCTCTGCAAAAGTTTAGCCGACTTAGCTCATTTGGTAGAGCAGTTGATTTGTAATCATCAGGTGGCCAGTTCGAAACCGGCAGTCGGCACCAAATAAAAACCCCTTATAGCCTCGCTATGAGGGGTTTTTTCTTGTTTGTTCGCTTTTCATTCATGCCCGGTAGTTTTGCATGGTTCAGTCCCGGCCCTATCTGCGGCTAGAATGGGGGCTATTCATTTCATCCTTTTCTTCAGTGCCCATGAAATCAAGTTCATTCCTCATTGCTCCCTTGTTGTTCTCCGCTGCTACGCTGGTTCAGGCACAAGAAGTGCAAACCGTCAAAATCGGTCTGGCCGCACCGCTGACCGGGCCGCAAGCGTTTTACGGCAAGGACAGCCAGAATGGCGCGCGCCTGGCCGTCGATGAATTGAATGAAAAGAAAATCGTGGTCGGAGGTAAGCAACTGCGTTTTGAATTGCTGTCAGAAGATGATGCTGCCGATCCCAAGCAGGGCGCAGCAGTTGCGCAGCGCTTTTGTGATTTGCATGTGAACGCAGTGATAGGCCATACCAATTCCGGTACCGCGATTCCGGCCGCACGCATTTATCATCAATGCGGCTTGCCCAATCTGTCGCCATCGGCCACCAGCCCCGAGTTGACCAAGTCCGCTTACAACACCACTTTCCGCATGCTGGCGAATGACAGCACATTGGCACAGGCTCTCGCTGCTTACACGGTGAATGTGCTGAAGTTGAAGACGATAGCTGTGGTGGATGATCGCAGTGCGTATGGTCAGGGTCTGGCCGATGCGTTCCGGACTGCTTTGCGCAACACGCCGGTGACTGTCGTTACCCAGCAATACACAAACGACAAGGCGGTCGATTTCAGCGCGATCCTGACTGCCATCAAAGGGCGCAATCCGGATGGCGTTTTCTTCGGGGGCATGGACCCGCAAGGTAGCGCGATGTTGCGACAAATGGAGCAGTTGGGTCTGACGCGGCAGAAGTTCATCGGCGGTGACGGCATCTGTACGCAGGGCATGGAGCAGCGTACCGAAGGCATGAAGGTGCAAGATAACCTGGTGTGCGCGCATAGCGGCATTGCACTCGATCGTAATGCCGCCAGCCGCGCCTGGAAGAAGCGCTACGACGATAAATTCCCGGGCCAGTTCCAGATGCATGGTCCGTACTCGTATGACGCGGTACTGGCCGTCGCCAAAGCGATGCAGGCTGCCAATAGCGTAGAGCCGCAAAAGTATCTGCCTGCGATGGCCAAGGTGCATTTTGCGGGGGTGATGTCGAACGTGCAGTTCGACCAGCGTGGCGAGATCAAGAATCCGACGATTTCTATCTACACTTACCAGGATGGCAAGCGACGCCTGGCGAACTAAGCTGGTAGAGCGACCTTAGTCTTTCAAACCATTCCAGCGTGGCGTCAGGCTGTGCTGGATATCAAACAAATCCAGTACGCGACCTGTGGTGTGGTCGACCATCTCTGCGATCGAAGCAGGGCGGTGATAAAAGCCGGGTAATGGCGGGAAGATGATGCCGCCCATTTCGGTGACAGCTGTCATATTGCGCAGATGCGCGAGATTGAACGGCGTTTCACGCACCATCAGCACCAGGCGGCGACGTTCCTTCAGCACTACATCAGCAGCGCGTGAAATCAGGTTGTCGGAAAAGCCGTGTGCCACGGCCGCCAGCGTTTTCATCGAGCACGGCGCAATGATCATGCCGTCGGATTGAAATGAACCGCTTGCGATCGCCGCGCCCACATCGCGCACGTTATGCACGACGTCAGCCAGCGCTTCGACATCCTTGCGCTTCATATCAAGTTCTTGGTGGAGATTCAGCACACCTGCTTCGGATATCAGCAAGTGTGTCTCCACACTTGCGATATCGCGTAGTACTTGTAGCAGGCGTATGCCGTAGATGACGCCGGTGGCACCGGTGATGGCGATAATTAATCGCTTCCGATGCTGCGTCTGAGCAGCGTCAGCAGACGCTGTCACATCAGGCTTTCAGCAATGCTTGCAGTTCGCCGGATTCAAACATCTCATTCATGATGTCGGAGCCGCCGATGAATTCGCCTTTGACGTACAGCTGCGGTACGGTAGGCCAATTCGAGAAGTCCTTGATGCCCTGGCGTACTTCAGCATCATCCAGCACGTTGACCGTGACCAGATCCTGCACGCCACTTTCTTTCAGCAATTGAATTGCCTTGCCGGAAAAGCCGCACTGTGGAAATTGTGCTGTGCCTTTCATGAATAAAACGACTGGATTTTGGGTTACGGTTTCCTTGATCCAGGATTGTACGTCGTCGCTCATTGCCGCCTCACTATGGGTTAATCCGACATTATAAGAAAATCCGGGAAAACTTGCTGCTTATCCCTTCAGTTTGGCGAACGCTGCCGCCATCGCGCCACCGGCTTCTGGTTGGCGGCTCTGCTGGTTCTGGTGCTGCGAGAGGCGACGGCTGTCATTACGGTCGCCGCGCTGCTCCGGTTTGCTGCCAGCGACTGGTGCCGAGTCTGATAAACGCATTGTCAAAGCGATACGTTTACGCTTTTCATCGACTTCCAGTACTTTCACTTTAACAACTTGTCCGGCCTTGACCACGGTGTGCGGGTCTTTGACGAAGGTGTTGGACAGGGCGGAAATATGCACCAGACCATCCTGATGTACACCGATGTCAACAAATGCGCCAAAGGCGGCGACGTTGGTGACCACGCCTTCGAGGATCATGTCCGGACGCAAGTCCTTGATTTCTTCGACGCCATCCTTGAAGGTCGCGGTGGTAAATTCCGGGCGCGGATCGCGGCCTGGTTTTTCCAGTTCTTTCAGGATGTCGGTAATGGTCGGGATACCGAACTTTTCATCTGCGTACTTGGCTGGGCTCAGCGACTTCAAGACTTTTTCATCGCCGATGATGCTTTTCACATCCTTTTTGATATCAGCCAGGATTTTTTCCACCAGCGGATAGGATTCAGGGTGGACTGCTGATGCATCCAGCGGATTCTCGCCGGACATCACGCGCAGGAAGCCTGCTGCCTGCTCAAAGGTCTTGTCGCCCAGGCGTGGTACCGCGCGCAGGTCGGCACGTGAAGTGAACATGCCTTTCATATCACGATAGCTGACTATGCTTTGCGCAACGCTGTTATTCAGGCCGGATACACGCGCCAGCAGTGGTGCAGACGCGGTGTTGACGTCGACGCCCACCGCATTCACGCAATCCTCGACTACAGCGTCCAGCGAGCGTGCCAATTGGGATTGGCCGACATCATGCTGGTATTGACCGACGCCGATGGATTTTGGATCGATCTTCACCAATTCAGCCAATGGGTCCTGTAAACGGCGTGCGATGGAGACCGCGCCACGGATGGAGACGTCCATATCCGGCAATTCGCGCGAAGCGAATTCGGATGCCGAGTACACCGATGCGCCTGCTTCCGACACAACGATCTTGGTCAGTTTCAGTTCCGGGCGCATTTTGATCAGGTCTTGCGCCAGCTTGTCGGTTTCGCGCGAAGCAGTACCGTTGCCGATGGAGATCAGTGCGACTTTGTGTTTCTCTGCCAGCTGCGCCAGCGTGTGCAGCGTGCCATCCCAGTCGTTACGCGGTTGATGCGGATAAACGGTGGCGGTATCGACTACCTTGCCGGTCGCGTCAACAACTGCAACCTTGACGCCGGTACGCAAGCCCGGGTCCAGTCCCATGGTGGCGCGTGGTCCGGCAGGTGCGGCCAGCAACAAGGCTTTCAGGTTCAGTGCAAAGACATTGATCGCTTCGACTTCCGCTTTTTCGCGCAGATTGGTCATCAGCTCTGTTTCCAGATGCATGAAAACCTTGACGCGCCAGGTCCAGCGCACGGTATCGAACAACCATTTGTCCGCCGGACGACCCTGGTTGCTGATGCCGAAGCGCGATGCGATACGACCTTCGCATGGGTTATGCGGTGCGTCCCATTTCGGTTTTTCTTCTTCGCTGTCGAGACGCAGGTTAACGTTCAGCATCTCTTCGCGGCGACCACGGAACATCGCCAGTGCGCGGTGCGACGGGATGGTGCCTATGGTTTCCGAGTAATCGAAGTAATCGGCGAATTTCGCGCCTGCGTCTTCCTTGCCTTCCACCACTTTGGATTCGACGATGCCGTGTTCGGTCAGATATTCACGCAATGCTTGCAGCAAGGTCGCGTCTTCCGCGAAGCGCTCCATCAGGATTTGACGGGCGCCATCGAGTGCGGCTTTGGTATCCGCCACACCCGGATTCTCCACGCCGTCTACGGTGAAGGCGGGCTTCAGGTATTTGGCTGCTTCTTCTTCCGGATTCAGCGCCGGGTTTTCCAGCAGCGCATCGGCCAGCGGCGTGAGTCCGGCTTCGACTGCGATTTGTGCTTTGGTACGACGCTTTTGTTTGTACGGCAGGTATAAGTCTTCGAGGCGGGTTTTGTCCTCTGCGTGCATGATCGCTTCGAGCAAGGCCGGCGTCATTTTCTTTTGCTCTTCGATCGAGGCGACGATGGCGGCGCGGCGGTCTTCGAGTTCGCGCAGATAGCGCAGGCGCTCTTCCAGCAGGCGCAATTGCGTATCGTCCAGGCCGCCGGTCACTTCCTTGCGGTAGCGGGCGATAAACGGGACGGTCGCGCCTTCATCCAGCAGGGCGACAGCAGCAGCGATTTGGTTGGGTTTGGCGACGAGTTCGACGGCGAGACGTTGTTCGATTGAAGGCAGCATGAATGATCAGAATGAAAAATAAGTGCAACGAGCGGTAGATGATACGCAATAAATGCGAATGCGCCAGTCTTGACAGCAGAGAAAAATATCCGCGTATAGCCGGATGTTTTCTCTCTTGCAACTGTTGCGGTGGAATGCCTGCGATGCCGATGCAGCATCGCAGGCGCGGTTGGGATTTACTTCAAGGAAAAATCAACGCGGCTGGCCTTGGCGCTGGCAGTTCCTTCTTTCGCCGCACCAGCACCGGATTTGGAGGCCAGGATGAAGAGGCGGTCTTCCGGGACTTTGCCGTTTTGCAGCAGCCAGTCCTTGACCACTTGCGCGCGACGATTCGCCAATGCAGTCAGGTCATCGTCGCTGACAGTGGTATTAGTCACCATCAGTTTTTCCATTTCTTCGACTGGCAAATCTTTTTGCAGACCGATCATATTGCGCGGTTTCGGGAATTTTTCCGCACTGTAGACGCGTTTCAGCAAGGCCGGATATTCCTGCGGTGTAATCGTCAGGCTATCGAGGTCGCCTGATTGTCCGCGCGACACCATATCTTTCAGTTTCAAGGCGCGCACTTTGCGATCTATCGATGCCTGTTTCAAGCCTTCACGATCAGTTTCAGGGTCGCTGCGGCCGGTGATTTCGAGTTTCAGTGCAGGGCGGTCGGTCAGCATCTTAGCCATGCTCTTGAGTTTGGTTTCACCCGTGTCATCGATATTTGAACGACCGGCTGCGAACTCCAGATTGGACAGCTCTTCGCCACCGCCAAACAACGAACCGATCAGCGCGAATGGTGCAGTCACCGCTTTGGTAATCAGGTTGACGATGACCTTGACGATGATGCCGCCTATCGAGAATTGCGGATCGTCGAGTGAGCCACCGATAGGCAGATTGATGTCGATCACGCCGTTGCGATCACGCAGCAAGGCCAGCGCAAAGTTAACCGGCAGGTCGCCTGCGGTTGAGTTCTCCACTTTGTTGCCGAGTGTCAGCTGTTCCAGGATCAGACGGTTTTGTGCGCTCAGGACGCGATCCTGGATTTTGTAGGCGACTTCAAAGGATAGCTTGCCCTTCTCGATGCCATAACCGATGTAGCGGCCTGAGTAAGGCGAGAGCGGTGCCAGTTCCATGCCGTGCACTTCGGCCTTCAGGTCCAGCGTCAAATCACCTTTCAGCGGGTTGACGCTACCGGCGATGGCGAGCGGTGCGCTGTTGACCTGGCCTTTCAGGTCGACATTTGCATTGCTATTCGGATCCGACGACAAGCCACTGACGGTGCCACCGAATTTCATCAGGTTGGCGGTGTAGTTCGGTTTGATGAAGTTATCTGTAAAGCGTATCTGTCCGCCTTGCAGCGTCAGCTTTTTAATCTTGATCGGCGGGATGTCGCTGGCCGCTTTGGTCGGTGGCGGCAATACGACCGTTTTGGACGAAGCTACCGGCGGATTCGGCGTCGCTGGTTTGGCTTCCTCGGTCACGCTTTTCTGTCCGACGGTCTCACTGCGTTTGACGTCTTGCAGATTGATACGGCCGGTCGGGTCGATGATGATACGCGCGAAGAAGTCACTCAGCGAGACCTGGTCTATGCTCAGTGCAAATGGTGCGAGACGTACATCCATGCCACCGAAGTAGAGTGATTTCCAGCGCAGGAAATCGTTGCTGCTGAGTTTGTCGATGGTGGCGAGGTTACCTACGGTCAGGTCACCCTTGAAGCCGCCTATCAGTGCATCGCCTTTACCCTGGTCGATTTGCAGCTTGCCCTTGCCGGATACGTCGGCGCGGGTCAGCAGGATGTTGACCTGGTCCGTGAAGTAAGGCTGCAGTTGCATGATGTCTACGCTCTTGAAGTCGAGCGCGAGATCAGTGTGCAAAGGTGTCATGCCTATGCTGCCGTTGACTGCCAGCTGTCCGTTTTTGTTGACGGCTGCTTTCAGGTCGAGCTGGCCGCGCGCATTCGCCTTGGTCGAAAGGTTTTGCAGCGACAGTGTCAAAGGATCGATGGTGGTGACCGCCGCTTTGGGCAGGCTGCGGTCTTCCAGGCGCGCCGACCAGTTGCTGATGGCGATCTTGCTGATATCTACCGTGTACGGAGCATCGTTGGCTTTGCTTGCGGTTTTGGCTGGTGTGTCGGTACTGTTGGCTTTCTTCGCAGGTGCAGCGTTGCTGCGTGGTTTGCCTTGCTGCAAATCGAAACCGGCCTGGTTGGATGACACTTCCTCAACTGTGACCGCTTTCTTGCCGGTATCGACTTCGACCTTGCTGACGGCCAGATTGAATTTTTCTATGCTGGCGTTTACCGGGCGTTCGCCTTGTGTGTCGCTATAGCGCAGCGCGGCGTTGTTGATGGCAAGTTCGCCTAATGCCAGGGTAAAGGCTGCGGGGGCTTTGCTTGCTGCTTTGGTCGGTGCGGCTGCGGTGGTCGAGTCTGCTGGCGGTGCACTGTCGGCTGTTTTTGCGACTGGCTCTGCAGGTGCAGGAACTGGTGCGGCAGGAGCGGCGGCAGGTTTATTCGCTGCTGCAGTTTTGGACGGTGTCGGTGGTGTCAGCAGATTGTCGAAGTTGAACTGGCCATTCGCATTACGCGTAATGTCCGCTTCCACGCCATTGATTTCCAGCTTGGCGATTTCAAAGCGTTCGCTCAGTACCTTGGCTTCATTCAGCGTGACGGCCAGTTCAGGCAGTTTCACTATCGATTTGTCGTTTTGATCGTTGAGCTGCAGTGCTTTCAGTTTGATGTTGCCACTGATCAGCAGGGCCGGGGCTTTTTCTTTTTCCTGGCGGAAATCGGCGGTCAGGTGCACATCGAGCTTGGCGCTTGGCAGTTTGAAGTGCGGCGTGCCGGGTACGTATTTCAGGTAATCGCTCAGGTCTACATCGTCCAGGTTAAGGTCGACCACGGCATTCACCGGATCGGCAAACGGATGTGCTTTACCTTTGATCAGCAGGGGGGAGCCGTTGACGTTGGCGCTCAGCAGAGGCTCGACAAAGACTTCGACCTGCGATGGCAGCGACGAGATGAACGGTACGCCCAGTTTCAGGTCGGTAATTTCATGTTTGGTTTGCGCGGTCTTGTCGTCGAGCTCGATATGTCCTTTGTCGATTTCGATATTGAAGGCCGAGAAGCGAGCTGGTTCCGGTGACGGTGGCTGGTTGTTGATCAGTTCGATGATGTCATCGATGTTGGTGCTGGCGGCATCCTTGCGTACCAGATGCACATACGGTGTGTTGAGCTGGACTTGTTCGATGACAGGTGCAAAGCGCAGCAATGATTTGTACGAAACATTGACCATCAGCTTTTCAAAGCTGGCGAAGGTGACATCGCCTTCCGGCTCCATCAGTTTCATGTCATGGATGGTCAGTCGCATCGCATACGGATTGACCTCGACCTTGCCGATAGTGGTCTGGCGGTGCAGCTTTTCCGTAATGATTTGTTCTGCCTGCGACTTGATGATGCCTGGCAACGCAAAGAAGCCGAACAGGCCAAGCAGGACGATGAATGCAAGCAAACCAATCAGGGTTCGTCGCACGGCGGGTTTGCCCGAGAATTTGCGAACGGATTGCGTCAGCTGCTCAGTGCGTAGGTTAGCCATGGGAGTTCAGCATAAGCCGGGAGTGAGGGTGAGTTAATTCTACCAGCGGCCGTAGAGCAATGTTGCTGATTTGAATACGTAATTATGTGAGTTTATGCAAACGTCGAGGTGCTGCCAAAACGGCGTTAAAACCGCGTTAACACTGGGTATTGACAACTGTAAAGCAGCAAAGGAGGCGGGTCGCCGGGTGCAGTGCGCACCCGGGCGGGAGGACTTACTCTTTTTCCGGGAAGGTGTAGACCGCTCCGGCATCGGCTCCGGCATTGCGCTTGCCCGCGCGCAGGTCGCGGTAGACGGCGGCGCGCATGATGAGCATGGCGACCACCGGTGCCGTCATCAGGATGAAGGCAGAGATGATGAGTTCATGGATCACCAGGCGCGATTGCAGCACGGTGAAGTACAGCATGGACGCCAGCAACAGGCAGCCAGCGCCCAGCGTCACCGTAATGGCTGGGCCATGTATGCGTTGGTAAAAGCTGGGCAGGCGCAGCAGGCCGAGTGCGCCGATCAGGATGACAGCGCCGCCTACGATCAGCAATATCGCCACCGGCAGTGCGGCCCAGGCTGGCAAGGTTTCAAATCCGCTCATTCTATGATCTCCCCGCGCATCAGGAATTTGGTCAGGGCGATGGTCGAGACAAAGCCCAGCAGGGCTATCATCATCGCCGCTTCAAAGTAAATCAGGTCGCCGAAGCGTATGCCCAGCATCAGGGCCAGCAACATCGCGCACATCCACAAAGTGTCCAGCGCAAGCACGCGGTCATGCGCGGTCGGGCCTATCAGCAAGCGTATCGTGCAGCACAGCATCGCCAGGATGATGCAGAGGAAGGCGAACTTGACCGACAGTTCCAGCAATAGCGTCATGTCATATTCTCCTATTCAAAAACTTCTATCAGCGGACGCTCATACTGCGTCTTGATGGTATCTATCCACCACTGTTCGTCGTGCAAGTCGAACACGTGCAGCGCGAGCTCATGGGTGTCCGGCAAGATCTCTACCCAGACGGTACCCGGCGTCGAATTGATCAGGCAGGACAGCAGCGCGAGGCCGTAAGGATTACGGATATCCAGCGGGATGCGTATGAATTGCGAATTCAGTTTGTTACGCGGTGTGAACAAAATCAGGCGGCTCACGTTGATACAGGAGCGCACGATTTCTATCAGCGCCATGGCGAGCAAACGGAACAGGGTCAGCGGCTTGGAGATGCGCGGGAAACCCAGCGGTTGTAAAGGCTGCGTCAGGACCGGAATGACGATCGCCAGGATCGCGCCCAGCAGCAGCGTCGATGCTTCCAGGCTTTCATTCAGCAGCAGCCAGAACAGGAACAAGATGCAGGACATCAGCGGTGAGGGTAGCCAGCGCTTCATGGGCGACCTCCGGAAACAGAAGCATTCGGCACCGCAGGCTCGGAAATAACCCGGTCTATATATTGCGATGGTTTATGCAAATCATTGCTGGTGCGTTCCAGGTAAGCGAATACCGGCCCGGCTTGTACCGTCAGGATCACGCACAGCAGGAGCAGTGCGCTGATAGGCAGGACTTCACTCAAGTGCAGGCGTGGCGAAGCAATCGCGCCGGAGGCCCAGAAAGTACGTACGCCAAAGCGCATCAGTGAAATAATTGCGGCAAGGCCGGACAGCACGATCAGCGTCATCAGGGCCCAGGTAGTCGAGCTGATGAGGATGTTGCTGGCGTCCGGATGCAGCAGTGCGTGGAATAGGCCGAATTTGGCGACAAAGCCGGACAGTGGCGGCAAACCGGCGATGATTAGCGCGCAACCAGCGAAGGCAAGACCGAGGAAAGCCAGTGCGCCCGGGATGCCGACACCGGCAGTTTCTTCCGGCTTCTCTTCAATCGCAAACGCTTCCATGGTCAGCGCCAGCATATTGGCACCGGGCGAACGTATGCGCTCCACCAGTTCGATCAACAGCACGAAGGCTGCCATCGCCATGGTCGAGCCGAGCAGGTAATACAAGCCTGCTGTTACCAGCGAAGCCTGGCCGTAACCGATCACGGCCAGCAGCGTGCCAGACGAAACAATCGCGCCGTAACCGGCCATGCGTCCCAGGCCTTCACTGGCCAGCATGCCCGCCGCACCAAAGACGATGGTCGCCATGCCGCCCCACAGCAGCGCGTCATAGCCATAACCTGCTACCGCACCGGCGTCCGGCGAGAAGATCAGCAACCACAAACGCAGGATGACGTAAGCACCGACTTTGGTCATCAGTACCAGCATCGCAGCGACTGGTGGCGAGGCTGCGGAGTAAGTCGTTGGCAGCCAGAAACCGAGTGGCCACATTGCGCTCTTCACGAGGAAGGCGATGGCGAGTACCGCGATACCTATCTTCAGGAACACCAGATCATTTGCATCGACCTGCGGTATGCGTGCGGCGAGATCGGCCATGTTCAGCGTGCCGGTGCTGGCGTAGATCAGCGCGACACCGATCAGGAACAACAACGAGGCTGCCAGGTTGATGGCGATGTATTGCATGCCAGCGCGTATGCGTGCCGTGTTGTAGCCGTGCAGTACCAGGCCGTAGGAAGCGGCCAGCATGACTTCGAAGAACACGAACAGATTGAACAGATCGTGTGTCAGGAATGCACCGTTAATCCCCATCAGCAGGAATTGGAACAGGGTGTGGAAATGCACGCCGATGCGGCTCCAGCGCATCATCGAATACAGCAAGGCAGCAGTTGCGAGGATTGCCGTCAGCAAGAGCATCATTGCCGCCAGGCGATCCGCGACCAGTGCGATGCCGAACGGTGCCGACCAGTTGGCGGCCAGGTAGACGCCTATGCCATCCATCCAGTCGCCGTTGTCGGTCAGCCGGATCAGTACGATGGCAAGTGCGAGTTGCAGCAAGACCGAAGTCAGGTTCACGAAGAACTTGAATTGATGTCGGCTTTCATTCACCAGTATCAGCAGCGCACCGCACAGCAGCGGCAACAGTACCGGCAGGACGATCAAATGTTGTATCCACTCCAGCTTCATCAATCGGTCTCCTCGCCGTCTACGTGATCGGTGCCGGTCAGGCCGCGCGAACCGATCATGACAACCAGGTACAGAGCCGTGGTAGCAAAGCCGATCACGATCGCGGTCAGCACCAGTGCCTGCGGCACCGGATCAGTGAACTGCGCCGGATCAGGAATGGCGTCACCCAGGGTCAGCGGTGGGCGATTCACCCACAGGCGACCCATGATGAAGATGAAGAGATTGACTGCATAAGACATCAGCATCAGGCCGGTCAACACCTGGAAACTACGCGGACGCAGGATGAGCCAGATGCCGGAGCCAAACAGAACACCGATGGCGAGAGAGATAACAATTTCCATCAGACGATCCCTCGCTTGTTGGTGGTAGCTGCTTCGGCAGCGCTACCTTGTTGCGGACGACGACTACGTATCGATTGGTGGGCCAGTGCAACCAGGATCAGCATGGTGGCACCGACCACGACGACGAATACGCCGAGGTCAAAGAAGAAGGCACTCGGGACATGAATTTCACCGAGTACAGGCAAATGCAGGTGTGCAGTGTGGCTCGTCAGGAACGGGTAGCCGAGCAGGAAGGCACCGAGGCCAGTGAAGCAGGCCGTGACCAGACCGAACGATAGCCAGCGCAGTGGGCGCAGGTGCAAATGGGTTTCGACCCAGGTGGTACCGGCCAGCATGTATTGCACGATGATGGCGACCGCGAAGATCAGGCCTGCGACAAAGCCGCCGCCGGGCAGGTTATGGCCGCGCATGAAGAAGTACACCACGATCATCGCCATGAACGGCAGCAGGAAGCGCAGGTAGACGCCAGGCACCATCAGGTAGCCGACTTCGACTTGTTCGGCCGGGGTTTGACGTGTGGCCAGGTCAATATTGCTGATTTGCTGTTCCGGTGGTGCCATGCTTTCCGGCGCTGGACGGAAACGACGCAACAGCGCGTAGACCGTCAGCGCCACAATGGCGAGCACGGTGATTTCACCCATGGTATCGAAGCCGCGGAAGTCCACCAGCAAGACGTTCACCACGTTCGAGCCACCACCTTCGGACAGCGCGCGCAGCAGGAAGAAGTCACCGATGCTGGACGGTTGCGGGTGCGTCAGGACCGCATAGCTGACCGCCGCGATGCTGACACCGCCGATGATGGCCAGGATCAAATCGCGGGAACGACGCAGCCAGACCGTACGCGGGATTTGCATATTCAATTCACGCGGTACCAGACGACGTGGCAGCCAGCGCAGACCGAGCAGGATCAGGACGGCGGTGACGGTTTCCACCATCATCTGTGTCAGTGCCAGATCCGGTGCCGACAACCACAGGAAGGTCATGCTGACGACTACGCCGGTGCCACCGACCAGGATCAATGCAGCCAGTCGGTGATACTTCGCCTGCCATGCACCCGCGAGCGCACAGACGCAACCGATAACCCACATCAGCGCAAACAGCGGATCAACATTCGCAAACGAAGCTGCATTCAGTACCGGCAATGGTCGCACCATCAGCAGCGGTACACCTATCATTGCCACCATCATCAGGAAGAGTTGTGGTTGCAAGCGACGTGTGCCCAGCCATTTCACCAGCAGTGCAGCGCCAGCCGAGATACGCAACATGGTCGATTCATACGCTTGTGCACCGCTCAGGCGGTGCAGGATAGGTACGTTTTCACGCGATGCGAGGTAGAAGTAGCGACGCAGGATGATGTAGAACACGATGCCGCCCGCGAGCGCGATGAAGCTCATCAGCAGCGGCAGGTTGAAGCCATGCCACATGCCGAGATCGTATTCAGGTGTTTGCACACCCAGTACGGAAACCACGGCGCTATTGAGGAACGGTTTGACGCTGAGGCCAGGAATGATGCCGACGATCAGGCACAGCAATACGAGGAATTCCACCGGGAAGCGCATCCAGCGTGGCGGTTCGTGCGGTGTCTTGGGCAAGTCCTTCGGTAATTGGCCGAAGAAGACGCTGATGAAACGCAGCGAATAAGCGACGCTGAAAATACCCATGGCCACCGCCGCATACGACATCCACCAGTTTTCGGTGCCGCCTACATGCAGGGTTTCGGCGAAGAACATTTCCTTGGACAGGAAACCGTTGAGCAAGGGGACGCCTGCCATCGAAGCACTGGCCACGATCGCCAGCGTTGCCGTGATCGGAATCGCATGGCGCAGGCCGCGCAGTACGCGCATGTCACGGGTGCCGGTTTCATGATCGATGATGCCCGCCGCCATAAAGAGCGAAGCTTTGAAAATCGCGTGATTCAGCGTGTGGAAAATGGCTGCGACCACGCCCAGTGGTGAGCCTATGCCCAGCAACACGGTGATCAGGCCCAGATGACTGATGGTGGAGTAAGCCAGCAAACCTTTCAGGTCATGCTGAAAAATCGCGATGAAGGAACCGATCAGCAAAGTACATACGCCAGCGCCGGCAATCAGCCAGGTCCATTCTTCGGTGCCGGACAGTGCAGGCCAGAAACGGATCAACAGGAATACACCGGCTTTCACCATGGTGGCCGAGTGCAGGTAGGACGAAACCGGGGTTGGTGCCGCCATAGCGTGCGGCAACCAGAAGTGGAACGGGAATTGTGCGCTCTTGGTTAGTGCGCCCAGCGCGACCAGTACCAGGGCGGCGACATACCAGTGATGGGCGCGGATTTTGTCGCCAGCTGCCAACACGGTATCCATATCGTAGCTGCCGACGATGTGGCCGAGGATCAGTACGCCGCACAGCAGGCACAGGCCACCGGCGGCGGTGACGGTAAATGCCATACGCGCGCCGCGACGGGCGTCGATACGATGATGCCAGTAACCGATGAGCAAGAACGAGGTGAGGCTGGTCAGCTCCCAGAATACGACCAGCTGGATCAGGTTGCCGGAGAGGACCACGCCCAGCATTGAGCCCATGAAGGCGAGCAGGAAGGCGAAGAAACGCGGGACCGGATCTTCCGGTGACATGTAATAACGCGCATACAGCACCACCAGCAAACCGACACCCAGCACCAGCATGACAAACAACCACGCCAGCCCATCCATCCTGAGTACAAAATCCACGCCTTGCATAGGCAGCCACGCTGCCTGGTAACGCACGATTTCACCGGAGCCGACTTCTTGATATAGGAATGCAGAGACCAACAGGCCATACAGGGCGACACCGCCAGCCAGCAAGGATTCGCGGTTGCGCGCATTTGCAGGCATGCAGGCGGCGATTACGCAGCCTATGAAGGGAACGATGACGAGGGAGAGTAACAGTAAGGATTCTGGAATAAGTCTATACATGCGCAGGAAAACAATCAGGAGAAATGGCGAGTCGGGTTACATCAGCGACCGTCGACCGGATGAGTTCAGGATGTGTATGTCATAGATGTGTATTCCTTTATATTTGATAAAAATCAGTGTCTCAGCCCGTCATTCTGTTGACGCAGGTTGATATGTCACCCTGGCGTGAGAATGAGCGGCAGGGGCATCAAGCGGAAATTGAAACTTTCATTTTCAGCCTGCACCTTGCCGCGAGATCTATATAGAAGACGGACTTATCAAAATTCAATGCACAAGAAAGGCATCGCGTACTTGCTGCTTTAGCAAAATTCCTGCCTGCTATTGCAGCGCACACCGCCGGCTTAGCCTCGCGCGCTTAGAGCGGGCAAGTGCAGCTTGTATTTCTTCCTTGAACATCCTGAACGTATCTGGATACACATGGCGTTGTACCGACGGATGGTCGCCATTGGCCCATCTGGTACTGACCGGAGGTCAGCATGTCTAAACCGTGCGCGCGCATGTTGCGCACTGCTTATAAAATCCTGTTGCCGATTTTTTCAGCCCGTCAATAATAACAGACTTGCTTTGTATGCTCGCCTGCAACTTTTTAAAATTGAGGTGAGTGCCTTATTTTTTGCGGTGTGGCGGGGGAGTTTACTGTTCGCAAAGCGGCATCGTTCGCGAAAATGACAATTCATGTATGCTGTACGGCATGGAATACTTCTGTTTCAGAAACATTCCATGCGCGGACTGAGTTATTTATTGCAGCAGCGGTCCCAGCGTACCGATGACGATCGTCACCAACCCGAGTATCAAGTTGATTCCCACCAGTTTGCGGATAGTCGCCATCGCGGCGCCGCCAGCTTTCCATTCCTGCGCTGCAACAGCGCGCAGCAGGCGACGGTAAGGTGCGAAAAAGATGTGGCCGAAAATCAGCATCATGACGATGCCGATGACCGACATCAAGGTGACATAAAGCGGTGGTTTGCCCATCAGGGCCATCATATACAGCCCGCTACCGAGTATCAGTGCGACCGAGATCCAGACCCAGACGAAGAATTTGCTGAACACACCTGACAGCAAAGTCAGGCGTTGCGGTGGTTCCAGCACGGTGGCTGCAGTCGGGCGCAAAGCATTGTGCGCGAAAAACATGCCGCCGACCCAGACCGTGAAGCCGAGGATGTGTAGGAATTTCGCAATGATCATGGGCGTCCTCTGGGGAAATGGATAAGAGAGCCATAGGGTAGCCGAAGGTCGGCGGAATACAAAGAAAATTGCATGAAGATCGTCGCACGCGCGTTGTGAGCGTGGTGGCTGTCACAGACCGGATCGCCTGAGCGTGGCGGCTATCCGGCTAATTTGGAGAAGTGAATGTTTGTCTGGTTTGAAAAAATGTTGCACCCGTATCAGGAAGAAGTGCCTGCTACACCACCAAATGGATTTATTGCCTTTGTCTGGGCCTGTACCAAAGGCGCGCGCCGTTATATCGCGGCCATGACTTTGTTGACGGCTGCTATCGGCGTGTTTGAAGCGCTGCTATTTGCGATGATGGGACGCATTGTTGACTGGCTTAGCAAAGTGCAGCCTGCACTGTTGTGGACGCAGGAGCGCCAGAGCCTGCTGATGCTGGCCGGGGTGCTGATACTCAGCGTGATCCTGGTCGCCTTGCAAACCTTGTTCAAGCACCAGGCGCTGGCAGGCAACTTCCCTATGCAGCTGCGCTGGAACTTCCATCGCCTGATGCTGAACCAGAGCATGGGGTTTTATCAGGATGAATTTGCCGGTCGTGTCGCGGCCAAGGTGATGCAGACTGCGCTCGCAGTGCGCGACGTCTGCATGATCATGGGCGACATCCTGGTATTCGTACTGATTTACTTCGTCACCCTGGTGAGTGTGGTTGGTACCTTCGATCTGTGGATGCTGGCACCTTTCATGACCTGGGCAGCCTTGTATGGCGTTGCCCTGCGTTACTTCGTGCCGCGTCTGAGCAAGGTTTCACGACGTCAGGCTGATGCGCGTTCGCTGATGACAGGCCGCATCACCGATGCATATACCAACATCGGCACGGTAAAACTGTTTTCACATGCGGGACGTGAAGCCAGCTATGCGCGCAATGCGATGCAGGAATTCCTGGGGGCGGTGCATAACCAGATGCGCCTGGTCAGCGGCTTTGAAATCGTCAACCATGCTTTGAGCATGTTGCTGATCCTCAGCACTGCAGGTGTGGCGCTGTGGTTATGGACACTCGGACAGGTCGGCATAGGAGCGGTCGCAGCGGCAACCGCGATGGCTTTGCGCCTGAACGGTATTTCGCATTGGGTGATGTGGGAAATGGCCAGCCTGTTTGAGCAGGTCGGCACCGTGCAGGACGGTATCAATACCTTGTCGCGTGCGCACACTGTGGTCGATGCACCGGATGCATTGCCCTTGCAGGTAGATAAAGGTGAGCTGGTGTTTGAAGGTGTCGGCTTTGCTTATGGCGGTACGCGCTCGGTGATAGAGAAGCTGGACCTGACGATACGTCCGGGTGAGAAGGTCGGCCTGGTTGGTCGCTCCGGTGCGGGCAAGTCCACCATCGTGAATCTCTTGCTGCGCTTTTACGATATCGAGCAGGGCAGGATCCTGATAGACGGTCAGGATATCGCGCATGTGACGCAAACCAGCTTGCGTGCACAAGTTGGCATGGTGACGCAGGATACTTCGCTGCTGCATCGCTCGGTACGCGACAACATCCTGTATGGTCGTCCGGATGCGTCGGATGAGCAAATGATCGCTGCCGCCAAGCGCGCAGAAGCGCATGACTTCATCCTGACCCTGAGCGATGCCAAAGGTCGCACCGGTTACGATGCGCACGTTGGTGAGCGTGGCGTGAAGTTATCTGGTGGCCAGCGTCAGCGCATCGCCATTGCACGCGTAATGCTGAAGGATGCGCCTATCCTGTTGCTGGATGAAGCGACCAGTGCGCTCGACTCCGAAGCGGAAGCCGCGATCCAGACCAGTTTGTATCAACTGATGGAAGGTAAGACCGTGGTCGCGATTGCGCATCGCTTGTCGACTATCGCGGCAATGGACAGGCTGATCGTATTGGATAAAGGCAGCATCGTGGAAGAAGGCACGCATCGTGAGCTGCTGGAACGCAATGGTTTGTATGCGCGGCTGTGGGCGCATCAGAGTGGTGGCTTCCTCGGTGAGGAAGATGATGCCGAAGAAATTTTGCCTGCGTAAGCCATTACGTATCGCATAAAAAAAGTCCGGTCAGCTGATGCTGTACCGGACTTTTTTATAGTCAGTAATACCTGATCAGGTATTGCTGCCGGATGGCGTAAGTGCCGATTCCGTGATCGATTTTTGCTTGCCTACCAGCAGCAATGCCAGCAGTGTCAATACGGTTGCGCCCGACAGGTAGTAACCGACGTAGTGCAAACCATAATTGGTCGCCAGCCAGGTCGCAGCATATGGCGCCAGCGATGCGCCGACGATACCACCGAGATTGAATGTGAGCGAAACGCCGGTGTAACGGATTTCAGTTGGGAACAATTCCGACAACATGGTGCCGAGCGGACCGTAGGTCATGCCCATCAGCGCCAGGCCGAGCGACAGGAACAGTGTGACGCCGATTGCATCATTCGCGACGAACATAGGCGCGATCAGGAAGCCGAACAGCACGATGGCGATAGATACCAAGATCATGGTGATGCGACGGCCATATTTATCTGCCAGCAGCGCGGAGATCGGGATGGTCAGCGCGAAGAAGACAACCGCAAACAATTGCAGGATGAGGAATTCCTTGCGGGTGTAACCCAGGCCGGTGGTACCCCAGCTCAGCGCAAATACGGTCATCAGGTAGAACAATACAAAGGTCGCGGTAGCGATGATAGTGCCGAGTACCAGCAGGCGGCTGTGTTCGCTGAAGATGGTGGCGATAGGCACTTTGACGCGTTCGTTTTTATCGATCACCTTCTGGAACACGGGTGTCTCGGTAATTTTCAGGCGCACATACAAGCCGACCAGTACCAGCACCGCACTGGCGATGAAAGGAATGCGCCAACCGTAGCTGAAGAATTGTTCATTGGTCAGGGTTTCACTCAACAGCAGGAAGATACCGCCGGAGAGGAAGAAGCCGAGTGGTGCGCCCAGTTGCGGGAAGCAGCCATACCAGGCGATTTTGCCCGGTGGTGCGTTTTCAGTTGCCAGCAAGACCGCGCCACCCCACTCACCACCCAGGCCCAGACCCTGGCCGAAGCGGCACAAAGCCAGCAGCAGCGGCGCGAGCGTGCCGATTGCTTCATAGGTCGGCAGCAAGCCGATCACCACGGTAGAGATACCCATGGTCAGCAAAGCGGCGACCAGCGTTGCCTTGCGGCCTATACGATCACCGTAGTGACCGAACACGGCGGAGCCGACCGGGCGGGCAAAGAAAGCGATCGCGAAGGTTGCCAGCGATTGCAGCATGCCAGCGGTGGGATTCGATGAAGGAAAGAAGAGGGTGGGGAAAACCAGGACTGCTGCAGTGGCGTAGATGTAGAAATCGAAAAATTCGATGGTGGTGCCGATCAGACTGGCGAATAAAACGGTAGCCGGCGAATTTTTCTTTTCGCTACCCGCGTTACGGTCATTCATTGTTACTTTCCTTCTTCCCTGATATTTAACCGCGTTGCGGGTTGCTGAGTTATTTCGATTTACTTGTTAACGACATCGTTGAGTGCGGTGGTCACGCCATGTGCCTGCTGGTCGGCATGGTAAGAGCTGCGTACCATCGCGCCGACAGCTGCGTGTGCGAAGCCCATTTTGTAGGCTTCTTCTTCATACATTTTGAAGGTGTCAGGGTGCACGTAACGGCGCACTGGCAAGTGGTCGCCGCTAGGCATCAGATACTGGCCGATGGTGAGCATGTCGACATCGTGGGCGCGCATGTCGCGCATGACTTGCAGCACTTCTTCATCGGTCTCGCCGAGGCCGACCATGATGCCGGATTTGGTAGGTGTGTTTGGATGCTGCGCCTTGAAGCGTTTCAACAGGTTCAGCGAGTATTCGTAATCGGAACCTGGACGCGCTTCCTTGTACAGGCGCGGTGCGGTTTCCAGATTGTGGTTCATCACATCCGGTGGTGCTGCATTCAGGATTTCCAGCGCACGATCCATGCGACCGCGGAAGTCAGGTACCAGGATTTCAATACGGGTGTTCGGCGACAGTTCGCGTACCCGGCGTATGCATTCGGCAAAGTGACCGGCACCGCCGTCGCGCAAGTCGTCACGATCGACGGATGTAATCACCACGTAATTCAGGCGCAGCGCAGCGATGGTCTTGGCCAGGTTCTCTGGTTCATTGACGTCGAGCGGGTCCGGGCGGCCGTGGCCGACATCGCAGAACGGGCAGCGACGGGTGCACTTGTCACCCATGATCATGAAGGTTGCAGTGCCTTTGCCGAAGCATTCGCCGATGTTAGGGCAGCTGGCTTCCTCGCACACGGTGACGAGGTTGTTGGCACGCAGGATGTCTTTGATTTCGTAGAAGCGGGTGGATGGCGAAGCAGCTTTGACACGTATCCAGTCGGGCTTGGGCAGGCGCTCCATCGGTATCACCTTGATCGGGATACGTACGGTTTTGGCGGCGCCCTTTTGCTTTTCGCTAGGGTTGTATGCAGGCGTTACGGCTGGATTTGTCTCGGTAGTCATCAGGCTGGTCGCTTTATGTCAGTCGCCCTTATGTCAGCGCCGGGTAACAGTGCTGGCTAAGGACGCGTGGCGCCGACGTTCGTCATTGCCACGATAAAAATAATGGTGCTACGGGTAATGCGGTGTTGCTGCCGGTCTAACGCGACAGGCTTTTGCTTAATCTGTCTGCCAGTGCGTTTTGCACTTCAGATAATGTTGCCTGCGCGCCCAGGCTTTGCATATCGATGGTAGCCAGGTCTTCATAACCGCAGGGATTGATCCAGGTAAACGGGGTCAGATCCATCGCAACATTCAGCGAAACGCCGTGATACGTGCAACCGTTGCCACGTATCTTCAGGCCCAGTGCAGCGATTTTGGCGCCTTGTGCCGGTCCGTCCGACATATAGATGCCGGGCGCGCCGGGTTTGCGCTCGCAGGCAAGATTATACGCCGCCAGCGTATCGATCACAGCCTGTTCGATTTTATTCACCAGTTCCCTGGCAAAGAGGCGGGCATCGGCCTTGTGACGGCGCAAATCCAGTAGCAAATAGATAACAACCTGACCCGGGCCGTGATAAGTGACTTCGCCGCCACGGTCGGTTTCGACGACAGGGATGTCGTGCGGGTCCAGCACATGTGAGGGGTCGGCGGCCAGTCCGAGGGTGAAGACGGGCGGGTGCTCGACTATCCACAGTTCGTCGGCGGTCGCCACCGTACGCGCATCGGTGAATGCACGCATGGCGGCAAAGGTGGTGGCGTAATCCTCCAGCCCGCGTTGCAGGACCAAGGGTTGGTGTGGCACGGACAGGTCCACGGGATTACAGGACGTACTTCACCATAGGGTGCGACGACAGGGCGCGATACAGATTGTCGAGTTGCTCGCGGCTGGTGGCGCGCACGGTAATCGTCAGCGACAGATAGTTGCCGGCTGAAGAAGGGCGTTGCGCTACGCGGCCTTCGTGGAATTCCGGATCGTGGATGGTGACGACTTCGATAATAGTCGGGACGAATTGATCGTGCGTCAGGCCCATGACTTTGATAGGGAAGTCGCTTGGATACTCGATCAGGTTTTCCATCGGATCGACTGCATCAGTTGGTTTGCTTGGTTCTGTCATAGTGGGCTACTTTTAAGTTGTCATTTGTTCCAGCAACATAGTGTTGTCGGACTGCATTTCAGGCAAATTTGGCATCCTGATATGCCTTGTATAGTTGTTTATAAATGGGGCCGGGTTGCCCGTTTGCTATGGCCTGGCCGTCTATGGAGATGACAGGCAAGACTTCCTTGGATGCCGACGACAAGAGTACTTCGTCAGCGGTAAATACTTCATCGCGGCTGATGCGGCGCGACTCGAACGGAATATTGTTCGCCGCGCATAACTCTTCCATCAAGCCGTAACGTATGCCTTCCAGGATCAAATTATCTCTGGGCGGACCCGACAGTATACCTTGTCTGACTATCCAGACATTGGAGGCCGATCCTTCGGTCAAAAAACCATCGCGGAACTGGATGGATTCATTGGCATCGTGTTCCGCTGCATTTTGCGCAGCCAGCACGTTGCCCAGCAGCGAGATGGATTTGATTTCGCAATGTAGCCAGCGTTTGTCTTCCATCGAGACACAAGCCACGCCATGGGTGCGTACCTGCTCGGATGGAGGTGTGAGCGGATTCGCCATGATGAATACCGTAGGCGTCAATTCCACATTCGGGAAGGCATGCGCACGTTTCGCTACACCGCGCGTCACCTGTATATACGCCAGCTGATCCGGCGTGCTTGCCGCTGTCGCTACGCGCGTGACTAGCGCCAGCCACTCCTCTTCGGTATGCGGGTTGTTGATGCCGATGGCGGCCAGGCCGCGGGACAGCCGCGCCAGGTGTTGTTGTGGCCGGAATGGTTTGCGGGCGTAAATGGGTATGACTTCGTAGATGCCGTCGCCAAAAATAAAGCCCCGGTCCAATACAGATATTTGGGCTTCGGAGAGAGGCGTCATACTGCCGTTCAGGTAGACGAGGGGATCGTGGTCCATGTCACCATTCCTTCAGTGGGGAGAACCCAATTCTGGCACAAACCCCGGACCGGCGGTGCCTTGCCTACAGATGTTGACGGACGGCATGCTTGCGCCAAACAAAAACGGCAGGGTCAACCGAAGTTGAGCCTGCCGTTATTGTGACGTGAGGATCAGGCCTCACGCCGCGTAAGCATCAGTGGATTAGTGCACCCACAAGCGGATCGAATCCAGCGCGCGACCGAAGAGGCCAGCCTGTCCGACTTGTTCCAGCGCCAGGACAGGTAATTCGGAAACCACTTTGCCGTCAGCCGACATGACCTTGATGGTGCCGACCTGGCTGTTTTTGTCGATAGGTGCAACCAGTGGGTCCTTGCGTGCCAGTACTGGTTTCATCGAATTGGCGACGCCTTTAGGGACGGTCACGTAGACGTCACGGGTGAAGCCGATCTTGACGGTGTTTTGTGTGCCTTTCCAGACATTCGGAGTGGCGATAGGCTCGTTCTTCGCGTACAGCTTGACGGTGTCGAAGTTGAGGAAACCCCAGTTCAGCAGTTTTTGGCTTTCCTGGGCACGAGCCTGGTCGGAAATGGTGCCGAGTACGACCGAGATCAGGCGGCGTTCGCCGGTGCCGTTAGGACGTTTGGCGGTTGAGATCAGGCAGTAACCAGCGCCCTGGGTGTAACCGGTTTTCATGCCGTCTACGGTCGGGTCCAGCCACAGCAGGCGGTTGCGGTTAGGTTGCTTGATGTTGTTGTAGGTATATTCTTTGGTCGAATAAATCTTGTAGAACTCAGGGTGATCGTTGATCAGGTGCGACGCCAGTACCGACAGGTCACGTGCGGTCGAGTAGTTGCTGGCGCTAGGCAGGCCGTGCGGGTTGGCGAAGTGGGTGGACTTCATGCCCATGCGTTCGGCTTCGCGGTTCATCAGCGCGACGAAGGCATCTTCGGTACCGGCAACGGCTTCGGCGATTGCTACCGCAGCGTCATTGCCGGATTGCACGATCAGGCCGTACAGCAAGTCATTTACTTTGACTGGTACGCGCGGTTCGATAAACATTTTCGAGCTGCTCGGATCCACTTTCCACGCATTGGTGGAAATCGTGATCATTTGGTTCAGGTCCAGTTTTTTGTCCTGGATTGCGGTGAAGGCTACATACGCAGTCATCAGTTTTGTCAGCGATGCCGGTTCAATACGCATATCAGGTTCATTCGATGCCAGTACCTGGTTGCTGGTTGCATCCAGCAGTAACCACGATTTGGCGGCAATGGTAGGCGACGGAACACTTTGGGCAAAAGCGGAGGAAAGCGATAGGACGGTAGCAGCGATAGCCGCAAGTAATTTTTTCATTGGACTCTGTGGTGGATGCCCGCGTACAAATGCGGGCTTCGATTTGGAAAAGTTATCGGATTATAGCGCTGCGCGTGCTGCAGATCGATCACGCAAGATGAATGTTTATCAATGCGGCAGCTTAGCGCGGCCACACTTCGACAACGTGATTCTTGATATGTTGCAGTTTGCGATTAAAAAAGTGATCGCAGCCTGGAACCACCAATACAGGCAGGTCTTGCGGACGTGCCCATTCAAATACATTGGTTAGCGGGATGGTTTCATCCTGCTCGCCGTGGATCAGGATAGTCCCGGCCGGAACCGTAGGCAGCGGCCATTTGCCGGCGGCGGTGCCGACCAGTACCAGGCGCTCGGCGGAGCGGCCTTGTTCTTCCAGGCGTTTTTGCAATTGCGCCTGGACGAAGGTGCCGAAAGAAAAGCCGGACAGCGCAAATGGCAGTTCCGGATATTTTTCTTGTGCATACGCTAACAGTTGCGCCATGTCGTCGGTTTCACCTGCGCCACCATCGTGTACGCCGCCGGATGCACCGACGCCGCGGAAATTCATGCGGAAGGCGGCATAGCCGAGTGTGACGAAGGAGCGCACCAGCGTGTGCACGACTTTGTTATCCATGGTGCCGCCATACAGCGGGTGCGGATGGGCGACCAGCGCGAAGCCGCGTGGGGTATCCGTGGCTGGCAGGTCGAGGGCGCATTCCAGCGTACCGGCGATGCCGTCCAGCGTGAAGTATTGTGTTTGTGCGTTCATGACGTATAGCGTATGAATGGGATGGAGGCAGCCGCGCAGATCGTGCGCAGCATGCCGGGTTTCAGATTTTCAGACGTTCAACAACTTTGCCGCCAACCAGATGGACGTCGATGATTTCATCAAGGTCTTCATTGTCGACATAGGTGTACCAGGTGCCTTGCGGATAGATCACGATGACCGGGCCTTCTTCACAGCGACCGAGGCAACCGGACTGGTTGACGCGGACTTCGCCACTGCGGCTAAGGCCCAGCTCCTTGACGCGTGCCTTCAGGTGCTTTTGTGCGGCATGCGCACCGCGTTCGGCGCAGCACTCGCGACCATCGTCGCGCTGATTCATGCAAATGAATAAGTGTTGGCCAAAAAACTGTTTGTTTTCAGACATGAGGGGAATATGAGGCGTGATCTGCATTAAAGACCAAGATGATACACCCCTGTCATTTTCGCTTCACGCGATGACTGGAATGCAGTAGGAACCACAAGGCGGCAAATGGCCAGAACAGCGACAGGAATTGCGCAGCACCGTTGAAGTTGAGGAATTTGCCCTGTACCCAGGTTTCCAGCGTGGCAATGAAGTAAGGATTGGCCGGAGCAATGTTGACGACTATCAGGCCTGCGATCAATAAGCCAGCCGCAGCGCGTCGCTGATGGGTGCGCGACAGGAAAGCCAGGCCGGTCAGCAAGGCCAGTCCCAGCAGCAAGCCACCTTGTGCGCCCGGTGTCATCCAGGCAAAGGCCGCATCCGGACTAAAGAAGATGGCGGTAGCCAGCCCTTTGACCGCGAGTGCTGCCAGCAACAGGAGTAGCAGGAGGACGACACGCGGTGCCTTGTCGCGCAGCATGCAGGCGAGCGCCAGCAAGGCTCCGGCAACACCACAGGCGGTAATGATGGCTTCGGTCAGCCAGTACTGTTCGACTGTAAGTTGTACGCCATTGCGCAAGAAGCTACCGAGGTCGATAGGTGTGGCCAGCCATTCCGATAACCAGTCGGACAGGATAGGGAAGAGCTGACCCTGGCCGAATAAATAACTTTGCGGATAAATTTGCGCCAGCGGCCAAAGTGCAAAAATAGTCAGGCCACGGCTGGCTTCTGCCGTGAACCAGCGCTGCCGGATATGGCGCAGGCGGCTACGCTCCAGTACCAGGTGGCTGCTGGCGACACCTATGATGGCGCCGATTAATGCTCCGCAACTATTGGTCAGTAAATCCAGGTTGGAGGCCACGCGGCTGGGTAAATAAGCTTGGGTTGCTTCCATCGCACCAGACAAGACGATGCCGAGCAGGGTGGCGAGCAATAACGCACCAAAGCGGCGTACCTGCGGATACAGCGCATACACCGCCAGGATGCCGAGCGGAATATAACCGAGGATATTGGTCAGCAGGTCAAATCCGGTCCAGTAACGCGGCGGGATGGTCGCCAGGAAGTAAGTTTGCAGCGGGATGCCGACGTCCTGCCAGCCAGTGAATGGAAACAGGCTCGCATAAACAATCAGGAATAGATAAGCCAGCAAGCCACCGCGTGAAAACGTCGATGCTTGCGGTAGTGGCGCTGGTGCCGGGATTATTTTTTCGTCGCTACTGTTGATAACCATGCTGCTATTTCATTAATGATGTCATCGCTGGCTGCTGCCAGTGCTGCTGCGCCGCCTTGTGCATCTGCGCTCGCAGTTGGCAGCTGTCGACTAAACATTTTTTGCGCACGCAAATTGCGGCCATCAAACAATGACGCGCGCATTGCGATCGATATCGTGCTGTGCTGCGCGCTATCAAATGACTGGGAAAAATCATCGAGCTCTATACGCAGTATCGGCAAGTTCGCTGCGCCATTATCCGCCGGAACCACGATGCCGCCTGCTTGCGACAAGCGTGTTTTCAATCTTTGCTCGAGCAATTCGGCTGGCGGCATCGCCCACTGGCTGCCTGCATACGGGCGTGGTTGCTGGCCGTTCGCGTAATTGAGACGGTAAAACATCATCGGCGTGTCCAGCCAGCTAGGCGCTACCACATCGGCAACGCTGATGGCTGGCAGGTTCGCGTTCTGCGTCGCCTGTGCTTTAAGCGGGCCGAGGTCATACAGTGCGGGTGCGGATGTATTACCAACACAACCAGCGAGCACGGCGCTGCTTGCCAGTGCAAGTGTTATCAGTAGTCTGCGAGCGATCGTCATCTTGGCTATCCTTGGCAGTGATCTTATGGTGCTGGCGCACTGAAGCCGGCTTCACCTGGGCCGGGTTGTATCCGGCCGGGGCCAAACAGTATGCCTTGTGGTCGCTGATTAAATGATTCCAGTGCGCGATTCAGTGAGCGCATCGAAGTACGGGTTTCATCTATTAATGGCGACGCCTGGTACTCGACTGTCGAAGCAGCAGAGCCAACCTTGCCTATGGTATCGCTGAAGCTGTCTATCGGGCCACCGGTTGCGTTCAGCTTGCTCGTGATTTGCGACGCTTCATCGGAGAAACGGTTGATCGAGTTGAGCGCGCTATCGGCTTTGTTGGCGAGGGCGGGTAGTTTATCCAGCGTCGGTTGCAGCTGTTGCGGGATTTTTTCTATCTTGTTAGCGGCGGCACTGACATCGCTGAATGCACCGAGTATGGTTTTCTGGCTTTCTTCAGACAACATCCCATTGACCTTGGATGCCAGTTCTTCGGTTTGCTTCAGGATCGCCAGGCCACGTAGTTGCAGTGTGTCGAGCAGGCTGGCGCGCAAGGTGATGCGTGCCACTTTGTTTTTCGACGAAGGCAGCAGCTCTGGTTGCGAGCCATCGTCATCCAGCTGTACGTAAGCGAGACCGGTCACGCCCTGATAGCTGAGCGTGGCAAAAGTGGAATGCGTAATCGGCGTGTCTTTGGAGACACTGAAACGGATCAGGATCTGTCCCGGTTTTTGCGGGTCGAACAAGACCGCATCGACGCGGCCGACATCCAGCCCGCGATAGCGCACGCCGGCCTGTGGATTCAGGCCCGGTACGGACAGGGTGGTGGCGATTTCATAAGGTACGCGTTCGACGCGATCACGATTGAACCAGAGTGCGATCAGCACCGCGGCGATCAACAGGACGATCGTGAAAATACCGGCCATTAATGCATGCGCTTTATTTTCCATAATTGATCTTTAGAGTGATGACGACTCTCCTCCCTGGTTCTGCCCCGGTTTCTCGGGTAATGCTTCAAATGCGCGTTGTCCGCGTTCACCGCGGAAAAATGTTTCGATAAACGGATGCTTGAACTCGACGACCTTATCCGGCCTGCAATAGGCAATGATGTGTTTGTCTGCCAATACTGCTACCCGCGACGACAACGCAAACAAGGTATCGAGATCATGGGTCACCATGACCACGGTCAGATGCATCTCGTCGCGCAATTCACGTATCAGGTTGACGAAGCTTTCTGATGCGTTTGGATCCAGTCCGGCGGTAGGCTCATCCAGGAACAATAGTTCCGGTTCCAGCGCCAATGCACGTGCCAGCGCGACCCGCTTGATCATGCCGCCGGATAAATCGGATGGCATCTTCAGTGCATGTTCCGGACCTATGCCCGCCATTTGCAGCTTCAGCAAAGCGGCATCGCGTATCAATTGTCTGGGTAGGACGCGCAATTCGCGCATAGGTTGCGCGACATTATCAAAAACTGTCAGCGCCGAGAACAATGCACCCTGCTGGAACAGCATACCCCAGCGATTGCGTAATTGCTGCAGATGCTCTGCACTGATGCGATTAATGTCTTCACCAAATACGCGCACAGTGCCGCTGGCTGGCTGATTCAGCCCCAGCATCTGGCGCAGCAGCACGGTTTTGCCGGAGCCGGATCCACCCACCAGCGAAACGATTTCTCCCTGATTGATTTTCAGGCTCAGGTTTTCGTGCACCACCACATCGCCAAAGCGCGTGCTCAGATTATCGATTTCTATAATCGTTTGCGGATTCTCCGCATGGTCATCCGTGCAGGCGGCCAGATTGGGATCGATTTCGGGCAGCATCAGAACCCCACTCCGCTAAAGACGATCGCAAACACGGCATCAGCCAGGATGACAACGGTAATCGCGGTCACGACCGAGATCGTCGTGCCTGCGCCCAGGCTTTCGGTATTGGGTTTGATGCGCAAGCCAAAGTGGCAGGCTACCAGTGCGATCAGGCTGCCGAAGACGACGCCTTTACCCAAACCTATCCAGTAATTGGCCAGTGGTACGGCATCCGGCAATTCACGTAAAAAATATTTGAAGGACAGCCCCAGCTCCGCATTCGCCGCCACCATGCCGCCCAGCAAAGCCATTGCATCGGTCCAGACCACCAGCAGTGGCATCGAGATCGCCAGTGCGATGACCTTGGGCATGATGAGGCGGTAGCCATGCGGCAAGCCCATGACCAGCATCGCATCCAGTTCTTCGGTGACGCGCATGACGCCTAGTTGCGCGGTAATCGACGAGCCGGAGCGACCGGCCACCAGGATGGCTGCCAGCAAAGGGCCGAGTTCGCGGATCACGCTCATGCCGAGGATGTTGACGAGGAAAATATCACCGCCGAATTGATGCAATTGTTGTGCCGACAAATAAGACAGCACGACCCCAATCAGGAAGCCGACCAGCGCAGTAATGCCCAGCGCCTGATAACCGGTATGAAAAGTATTGGCCGATATTTCCTTCCACGGTCCGCGTTGCGGCAGGCGCAGGAAGCGTCCCAGGTCCATCACCAGTTGGCCTATCAGCGTGATGAAGCCGAGCACATGGTCGACCATGCGCATTTTGAATTGCAGATAGGCAGAGAGGGTGTACCAGCGGTGTTGCGGGACTTTCTTTACCTGCAGGGTGCCGGTTTGTTCCAGCCGCTGGAAGAAGGTTTCATGCTGCGGTGCCAGTGTCAGCCGGGCCGGGCGTTTCTTGCCCCAGGCATTCCATAGTAGTTGTGCACCGATGTAATCGAGCGCTTCTATCTGTGACAGATTCCAGTGCGTTTCATCGACTTTGCGCACCCCGCGCAGCGTGGCGCTGATTTTCTCCATCACCCCTGGCTGCGCCGGATCGGCTAGCGCACGCACCTGCCATGAGCCTGCTGCAATCACAGTGGCCTGGTCGTTCTGCGTGTAGCTCAGGGTGGGCAACGCGTAGTTATGCATGCAGGCAAGTGTAAGGGAGATTGCAATTTGCGTCACGCCAGCACTTCAGCCGCAGATTTGCACGGACATCAGTTTCGCCGGGGCAAGCATCCCGTTACAATGCGCACATGACTGCACTCCCCACACCACAACGACTGGCCAGCCTGTGCGCACCCGCTGCGCAAGGCATCGCGCTGGAGATCGTGGCGGAGACAGGGTCCACCAATGCCGACTTGCTGGCACGTGCCGTCCATCTGCAGCAACCAACCCTGTTATGGACACAGTTGCAAACAGCGGGCAAGGGACGCGCTGGTCGCGCCTGGCACACGCCGCCTGGTTCTGCGCTGACTTTTTCACTGGCCTGGAAATTCAATTTGCCGCTGCAAGGCTTGCTGGGTTTGCCGCTGGCAGTTGGTGTCGTGATCGCTGAAGCCTTGCGTAGCTATGGTGTTGAAGCGCGCCTGAAGTGGCCTAATGATGTCTTGAAGGATGAGGGCAAGCTGGCTGGCATCCTGATCGAAACAGTCGTCGACAAGTCGGGACAGGTTGCCACGTGGGCGGTGATCGGTGTCGGGATTAATATTGCACAGGCGGCTGACCTGAGTGCGCAAACCGGCCGTGCGATAGGTGCAGCGACCGAGCTGGCGCGTGAGCCTGAGCGTGTCATGGCCACCTTGCTGGACGGCTTTGCGCAAGCTTTGCCGGTATTCGAGCAGCATGGATTTGCCGCGTTTGTCGAGGCATGGAATACGCTGGATGCATATGCCGGGCAGACGGTTAATATTCTTGATCAGGGTCAGGTGCTGCATAGCGGCCAGGCCGCCGGAGTGGACGCAAGCGGACGCTTGCTGCTTGATACGGCACAAGGGCGCATCACGATAGCCGCAGGCGATGTATCGTTGCGGATCAGGGAGGAATGACGATGCTCTTATTGGTCGATGCAGGAAATACACGTATTAAATGGGCGCTGGTTGATCGTTCCGCGCCTGAGCAGACACCTGGCAAATGGCTGCAGCATGGCAGCGTCGCACGGGCAGAAGCTGGGGCACTGATTGAGGCCTGGCGTGGTTTCAGTATAGGCCGCGTCATGTTGTCGAATGTGGCCGGGCATGAATTGCGGGGCGAACTGGAGCGCGCGGTATTGCATACGCTGGGTACCAAACCAGTGGCACTGGAATGGTTTGCTTCGGCGGCGGAGCTGGGTGGGGTGAAGAACCGTTATCTGAATCCGACGCAACTAGGTGCAGACCGCTTTGCTGCTGCAATAGGTGCGCATGCCTTGTTCCCTGACGGGCCGCTGGTGGTTGCCACTTGCGGTACTGCGACCACGGTTGATGCCTTGAGTGCAGACGGTGAATTCATAGGCGGCATGATTTTGCCGGGGCTGGGTTTGATGGCCTCGTCGCTGGCCAGAAATACTGCGCAGTTGCCGCAAGTCGCATTGCAAAGTACTTTGACGCAACCGTTTGCCGACAACACCGATGCCGCCATCGTCAGCGGTTGCCTGGCGGCGCAGGCGGGCGCGATAGAGCGTGCGGTGGCGGCGCAAATGCGGGCATATCCGAATCTGCCGATTCCTTGCATACTGGCAGGCGGTGCGGCAGACTTGATTGCACCGCAGCTCGCTATAGATTACACACGCGTCGATAATCTGGTTTTAATCGGTTTGCATACAGTAGCGTTACAACATACTTCCCCATGCTAAAAATCCTGTTCGGCTTATTGTTGGTGATCAACGGCGGCTTGTACGCGTTTGAGCATGGCTATCTGAATAGCCTGATCCCGCCCAGCCACGATCCTTTGCGCCTGAAGCAGCAACTGAATCCAGACTTGCTGAAACTGGTGCCGCTGGATAAAGAAAAAGCCGAAGCCGGGAAGGCGGAAAAAGTAGCTGCGGTCGAACCGGAGAAGATTCCGCAAACGGTAGAGAAACCAGCGGAAAAGCCGGTAGAGAAACCGGTTGAAGTACTGGCCTGCACCGAGATCGGTAATTTTGATGCCGCCGAAGCAAAGAATTTTGAAGCGAAGCTGACTAGCCTGGCTTTGGGTGAGCGCTTGTCGCGTCGCCAGATACAGGAAAATGCGCGTTTTATCGTCTATATCCCGCCTCTCGCCAACAAGGAAACTGCGGATAAAAAAGGCGGTGAGCTGAAGCGCCTGGGTGTCGATGATTTCTTTGTCATTACTGAACACACGGCTTTGCAGTGGGGTATTTCGCTGGGAATTTTTAAATCGGAAGAAGCGGCGCGCAATCATCTGGCGGCGCTGAATCAAAAAGGTGTGCGTAGCGCCAAGGTCGGGCCGCATCACCTAAGCGCACCTAAAGTCGCGTTCCAGTTCCGTCGTATAGACGCAGCGACCAAGGCGAACCTGGACAAGATACGCACGACCTTCCCACGCCAGGAAGCACGTGCCTGTACCTGAGCGCCGGGTTAAGTCTTAGGCGCTGAGCTGGCGGCGGCCAGTCGGCGCGCCCGCAGCGCAGACAGGCAATTCTGGCACATGCAGGTTTTGGCCTTGCCACTCGCGTCACGCATTATCTCGCCTTTGGGTGCTGTCGGCAGGGCGGTGCACCAGCAGGCTTGAGCGCTTGTCGTGTCCACCATGCCACAGGAGAAAGTGGTGCCGCATTGTGAACAACTACTCATTTTTCTTCCGTTTTCATTTTCTGATATTGCTTGTCGACAAATCGCACGGCAGCCGTGACGGCTGTTACAGGCGGGCAAACGGGCTGCATCTGCGGTGGTTTTGTCGTTTGGGCAAGACAGGGACTGAATATTCGTGGCATTTCCGGCAAAGAGCCAAGAAATGAATTGGCATTCGCTGTAAAATCGCGGTCATCCTTTTTTCAGAACCACTACTACCCAACTTGACCGATATGAACGCTGATCTTACTGTAGTTTCGCCACAAATACAGGCGCAAATTCTGGCCGAGGCGCTGCCGTATATCCGCAAATTTCACGGCAAGACCATTGTCGTTAAATACGGCGGCAATGCCATGACCGAAGAGCGCCTGAAGCATGGCTTTGCGCGCGACGTGATTTTATTGAAACTGGTCGGCATGAACCCGGTCGTGGTGCACGGCGGCGGTCCGCAAATCGATAACGCGCTGAAGAAGATCGGCAAGCAAGGCACCTTCGTGCAAGGCATGCGCATTACCGATGAAGAAACCATGGAAGTCGTGGAATGGGTGCTGGGCGGTGAAGTGCAGCAAGACATCGTGATGCTGATCAACCACTACGGTGGCCAGGCAGTCGGCCTGACCGGCAAAGATGGCGGTTTGATCCGTGCCAAGAAAATGCAAATGCCGGACAAGGAACATCCGGGCGAATTCCTCGACATCGGTTTTGTCGGCGACATCGAAGCGATCAATCCTGCGGTTGTCAAAGCGTTGCAGGACGATGCTTTCATTCCTATCATTTCGCCTATCGGTTTCGGTGATGATGGTCAGGCATACAACATCAATGCTGACGTGGTTGCGGGCAAGATCGCTGAAATCCTGAAAGCTGAAAAGCTGATCATGATGACAAACATCGCTGGCGTACAAGACAAGCAGGGCAATTTGCTGACCGATTTGTCGGCACGCGAGATTGATGAGATGTTTGAAGACGGCACCATCTCCGGTGGCATGCTGCCTAAAATTTCATCGGCACTGGATGCGGCCAAGTCCGGCGTCAATACCGTGCACATCATTGATGGTCGTATCGAACATTCGCTGCTGCTGGAAGTGTTGACCGAACAAGCGTTCGGCACCATGATCCGCTCGCACTGAACAGATTCAATTCAATAAGAAAGCGTAAGGACTTCAGGTCCTTACGCTTTTTTTATTCTCTCAACGCTTAAGCAGGTAGCGACAAAATCTCGGCCTGGTACTGCGCATGCCACTTTTCAAATTCCGCTGCCGGTAGCGGGCGCGAAATCATAAAACCTTGCGCGATATCGCAGCCGAGGTCAGACAGTAATTTGTAGGCATTTTCTTCTTCCACGCCTTCGGCTATGGTTTGCATGCCCATCTTGTGCGCCAGCGTAACCGCAGCTTCAACAATGTGTACAGCACCTTTGTCATCCGGCAGCCGACGTACGAAAGACTGGTCTATCTTGATCAGTGAAATCGGCAGTTGATGCAAATATTGCAGCGACGAGTAACCCGTGCCGAAATCGTCTATCGAAATCGTGATCTTGGCATCGGCAAGACGGCTCAGTTCTACTATCGTGCGTGCGATGTCGTGCATCAGCGCACCTTCCGTGACTTCCAGCTCCAGTGACTGACCGCTGACTTCATAGCGCTGCAACAAGGACAGCACCAGATCGGAGAAGCCGGGCTGCAATAAATTGCGTGGTGAGATGTTGACCGCGATCGGCAGGTGTATGCCTTGCTGACGCCACGCCACGATTTGTTTCATCGCCTGCTCCAGCGCGAACTCGGTGATCAGGTTGATCAGCGTACTTTGTTCTGCGCGTGGAATGAAAATGCCGGGAGGGATGTTGCCGCGTTCCGGATGGTTCCAGCGCATCAGCGCTTCGACACTGTGTATTTCGCCGGTGCGTATGCAAATCTTGGGCTGGTAATGCAGCGAGAGCTGGCCTTCCTTGATGGCGCTCATCAGACTGCCGAGTATAGAAAGGTTTTCTTTTGCGAAGTTGCTGGTTTCCGGACTGTAGGCGACACAATCCAGTGCTTCTTCATCGGCGGAGATCAATGCTGATTCCGCTCTTTGCAGGTAAAAATCGGGTGACTGCGTGATCTTGCTGAAGGTGGCGTAGCCGAGACGGGAGTCGGCGTGGATGGGGATGTCGTTGAACTGGTAGGGTTGTCGTGCGCCCCTGACTAAATCTGCGAGCAGGAGCTTGATGGTTTGGGCATCCCGATCCCGGATCAGGATGCCTAACTGCTCTGGGTCGATACGGTAGACCTGTACTTTGTCCTGCAAGATGTAGGTGTAGCGGGCCGCCGATTGTTGTGCGACTTCCTTGATGACGTCAAAGCCAAATGCAGACTTTAGCTCCATCGCATTTTGCAGTGAGACTACGACCAGCATATGCAGGTTGGCATTGCTTTTGACTTTGGGCAGTTGTGCCAGTGCGCCCAGCAAGGCACTGCGGTTGGGCAGCTGCGTAGCCGGGTCGTGCCGCGCTATCCATTTCAAATGTTTCAGGTAAGACCTGACGCTGTCACTGGCGACGCCGCAGGCAAATCCGACCAGCATGAAAAATCCGGTGCGGTAGAGCCAGTTGAGCATGGCTTGCTGTTCGCCGGTGATGACATCGATGGGCATGAAGGGGCCGAGTGCGATGCCACCGATCAGGCCCACTACCAGGCCGCCGCGCATGCCAAAAACAAAACCTGCCAGCATGATGGGCAGGTACATCGAATGGGAGTAAACGAATTTGATGCCGCCGGTTGCATATACCAGCGCATAGACACCACAGACGGCGATGATGAGGATGGGAACCATGATGATCCGTATTGCACGGATATGCACGCCTAGCCATTCAAACAATCGCGTAGTGTTCATCAGACATTCCTTTGTGAGGCAACATCAGCTTGGTACTTCAGTTTGCTAGATGGCGCTCACAAAACGATATGGCGATATGGCTGCCCGGGTATAGCGAGGAGCCAATTTATGCGTCTTTTTTCATGGGCGATTTCTTAAATGCATCTTGCCATGGCGAAAAAAAATGCGCAAAAATATTTCCTTTTTGAAATATTTTTGCGAAAAATAGGGCCGTGCAGCGTCCGGAACAGATGGTTTTAATACAGTTTTTGTACCGTGTAGCCACGTTGTTGCAGCAAGCCGGGCACGCCTTTGGCTCCCAGCAAATGCAATGCACCCACCGCGACGAAGCTGGTTTTGTCAGTCCTGAGCAAGGCTTCTACCTGCTGCGCCATGGCCGGATTACGCTGATCCAGCAAGACCTTCTGCAGGAAGCGATCCGAGGCGTTTTCACCTTTTTGCATCTCCAGCAGGGCAGCATCCAGCGCCTTCGCATCGGCGCTTTGCCAGGCTGTGATCAGATCCAGTGCTTTTTGCATGGCAGCACCGTTGGCCAACTCGGTCAGGTTCTCTACCAGGTACTCCTCTTGTTCGGCATCGTTCATGCTGTCGAACAGTGACAACTGGTAATCCGCTGTCTCCAGTTCCTGCACGGTTTTCTTTTGTTTCTCGGCCAGCGACAGGAAGTGCAGCTCTATACCTTGTTCACTGGGAAAGCCCTGGCGTGCCATTTCCTGCACCAGCAAGAGATTAGCCACCATCCACGGCTTCATGCGCGCGATGCTTTCAAATGGTGTGCCATAGCGGCGCAAGGCCTGGCGCAATTGGGCGCTGGCATCTGCCGACAAATGCTGGTTAATGGTTTGTCCGGCCGGATAGAGGCCGTGGCGCATAACGGCCTGGCGCATCGCTTCTGTATTACGGACGTCAACTTCGATGACCAGTTTCCTGGCGGCGGAGAAGGCGCGTGTCACTTCTGGTTCGAGTGGGTAAAATGCAGTCTTGCCGACATGCACAGTGCCGAACAGATAGCTGGTATTGCCGCGATAAGTGACGCGATACAGCGTGCCGCGCTGCGGGATGGTTTGCTTTTGTGCGGCCGCAGTGGCTTTACTTGCGGCAGGGTTGTCAGCTTGTACGCTGGGATTGAAGAAGCCTAATAACAAGGTGAAAACAAAAACGATGGTACGACGCATGCAACTCCCTTGATTGTTTTAAATACCCGATATACAGATAAACGAATATAGACGATGCCCAAGCTGACCTGGCTGTTCGACCTGGATAACACGCTGCATAACGCATCGCATGCGATCTTCCCCGCGATACATCTGAATATGAATGCCTACATCGCCCAGGTGCTGCATGAGGGCGGACACGCTTCGGATGAGGCGGCGGTGAATGCTGCGCGCCTGACGTATTGGCAGCGCTACGGTGCGACTTTGCTCGGTATGGTAAATCATCATCAGGTCCGGCCTGAAGATTTCTTGCGTGAAGCACATCGTTTTGATGATTTGCCGACCATGATACGTGCCGAACGGGGGCTGGCGCGCTTGCTGCGTCGGCTGCCGGGCCGCAAGATATTGCTGACGAATGCACCACGTCGTTATTCACGCGAGGTATTACGCCATCTGGGACTGCACAAGCATTTTGCCCGGCATATTCCTATCGAAGCGATGCGTGTACATGGTCGCTTGCGACCCAAACCGTCGAAACAAATGTTACGTAAACTGATGGCGCGCGAAAAGATCAGTGCGCGCCACTGTGTGCTGGTAGAGGACACCATCGCTCACCTGAAAGGGGCCAAGGAACTGGGCATGGCGACCGCATGGGTTACCCAATATTTGGCCAGCGATTCGAACAAGCAGGCATCAACTGGCGAGCGCGCAACAATCACCTACACAAAACGCCCAATTTATGTCGATGTCAAAGTAAAATCCGTAGGGCAACTATTCAGGCAGTTGCACCGATTGCGCTAGCGGGGGCTACCCGCGGTATGAGTTTTAGATTGCTAACTTACTTATAAGAATATTATGGCAACTACAAAACCAGGTGAACGCAAGCTGCAAATACTCCAGACATTGGCCACCATGCTGGAGCAGCCCAAAGGGGAAAAAATTACCACGGCAGCACTGGCGGCACGTCTCGACGTGTCCGAGGCAGCGCTGTACCGGCATTTCGCCAGCAAGGCGCAAATGTTTGAAGGCCTGATCGAATTCATCGAATCGACCGTCTTCGGCCTCATCAATAAAATCACCGAGCAACAGGAGAATGGCTTGTCGCAAGTGCAGGCCATTGTCCTCATGCTGCTCAACTTCGCCGAACGCAATCCCGGCATGACGCGTGTGATGATAGGTGATGCACTGGTGAACGAAGACGAACGTCTGCAAACGCGGATGAATCAATTCATAGACCGTATTGAACTGGCATTGAAACAATCACTGCGTATTGCGGCGACGCAAGGGCAGGCGAATGAAGCCGAGGTTGCGGTACGTGCCAACCTGATTGCGAATACGGTGCTCGGTCATTGGCAGCGCTATGCCAAAACCGGCTTCAAGCAAAACCCGTCCGAGCATGCATCGGCACAGATAGCGATGTTGCTGGCCTGATCGCGGGCCACTCTGTTGATTTGATCGTTCCCGACTAGGCAGGTTACGTGCCGTCAGAGCAGTCTGAAAAACTCCGGAGCCGCTTGGTCGTACAATAGCGACTTCCCGCGTACTCACGGCCTGACTCACGCCCCTGTTTTATGTCTCTCTTTACCCCTGCTGTTACCGCTGACGCCTGTTTTGCCTTGCTCGACGATATAGATGCGAGTGCGGCCGATGCACGTTCACGCCTGTACACAGGTTATCTCGGTGTGTTGTCGTGCCAGCAGGCGTCGCAACTTCCTGCGCTATTGGATGAGATGCAGCAGGCGTTGAGGCAAGGGAAATTTGCCGTCAGTCTCTTCAGCTATGAGCTAGGCGCGGCCTTGCACAACATCGTCCCCCATGCGGGCGAGCAGCCTTGGGCTGAAATCCTTTTATTCGAACATTGCGCACACCTGACATCGGCACAGGTAGAGGCATGGCTGGCGGCGCAGGCACCAGCCGCTGCCGGTATTGCGCAGGTGGTGGCCGACACCGATGAGGCTGCCTTCAGTGCCGCGATCGCGCGCATACATGATTACATCGCAGCCGGTGATACCTATCAGGTGAACTACACCTACCGCCTGCGTTTCGATGCCTATGGCTCGGTGCATGCCCTATATCGTCGTTTGCGTGCGCGTCAGCCAGTGCCGTATGGCGCGCTGATCGGCTTGCCGGATGGGCATGCCGCCTTGTCGCTGTCGCCGGAATTGTTCGTGCGTCACGACGATGGTGTGCTGACTGTGCGACCTATGAAGGGTACGGCCGCTGCCAGCGGTGATGTGCAGCAGGATCAGCTAGCCGCCGATGCGCTCGCGGCTGATACCAAGAACCGCGCCGAGAATCTGATGATAGTGGACCTCTTGCGCAATGATCTTGGGCGGGTCGCGCAGACTGGTTCGGTCAAGGTTGATAAATTATTTGATGTGCAGCGCTATAGCAGCGTGCTGCAAATGACTTCTACCGTGCATGCGCAACTGCATGAAGCAGCGGGTTTGGCAGAGATATTTGACGCGCTGTATCCCTGTGGCTCGATTACCGGTGCGCCCAAACATCGCACCATGCAAATCATCCGCGAGCTGGAAACTAATCCGCGCGGTTGGTACACAGGTGCGATCGGCTACTTCGATCCGCCACTAGCAAAGCAAACCCTGGGGAATTTCTGCCTGTCAGTGCCTATACGTACCCTGCAATTGCAGGCACGGAACCAGGATGGCATACGCAAGGGTGAGATGGGCGTGGGCGCTGGCATCGTGCATGACAGTGTGGCTGCCGATGAATATGAAGAGTGCCGCCTGAAAGCGCGCTTCCTGATCGGTATGCAGGCTGAGTTTGAATTATTCGAAACCATGTATGCGACGCGTGACGATGGTGTGCGGCATCTGGACAGACACTTGCGACGCCTGGCTGCCTCTGCAGCTTATTTCAGCTTTGCCTATGACGAAGCAACAATCCGTGCAGCCTTGCATGCAGCATGCGGTGCATTTGATGATGGGGCTGCGCGCAGATTGCGCTTCGCATTGAAACAGGACGGCAGTCATACGATACAAAGTGCGGTCCTCACGCCACTGGCTGAGCCAGTGAGGCTGCTACTGGCAGAACAAACCGTGGATGCCAGCGATCTCTTCCTGCGCCATAAAACCACGATACGCACTGCCTATGACGCGGCATGGCGTGCAGCAGAACAGCAGGGTGCTTTCGATCAACTGTTTTGCAATACGCAAGGGCAGGTGACTGAAGGCGGGCGCAGCACGCTCTTCGTCAAATTGCAGGGGCAGTGGTATACGCCGCCACTCAGTAGCGGCTTGCTGCCTGGCGTGATGCGTGCAGCGATACTGGATGATGCGGTATGGAATGCGCAGGAGCGTATCCTGACGCTTGAGGATGTACGCAATGCAGAGCAAATCTTTGTTTGCAATGCATTGCGTGGCGTTGTTCCGGCTGTGATCGTCTGGCCGTAACGAAGCAATCAAATCATTACGCTGGCAGCGTCACCTTGAAGCAGCTGCCACCACCTGCGCGTCCGCTGCAGATGACTTCACCACCATGCGCACGCGCGATCTGTTGCACCAGGCTCAGACCCAAGCCAACGCCGCCTTCACGCTCACTGGCACCCGGCAGGCGATAGAAAGGTGCGAAGATATTTTCGCGCTCCGCTTCCGGCACACCCGGGCCACCGTCGCACACTTGCAGGACAACCTTGTTGCCTGTTTTCTGCAGGCTGACATCGATAGGTGTGCCATTGCCATAGCGCCGTGCATTTTCCAGCAGGTTGCGTACCAGGCGGCGCAGCAAGCGTGCGTCACCGGGAATCTCTACCGATTCGGTTTCCAGTTGCGCGTCCATGCGTGCGCATTCTTCGGCGACCAGCGCGGTTAAATCGATAGGCTCAAAGATCTGTGCTGCATCGGTAGTTGCATCGAGGCGACTGGCCAGCAGGATTTCATCGATCAGTTGATCGAGTTCGCCGATATTGCGCTTGAGTTCATTGCGCATCTCCGGCTGTGCATCGGCCGCCATCAATTCGACGGCCATGCGGATGCGTGCCAGTGGCGAGCGCAACTCATGCGAGGCATTGGCCAGCAGCGCTTTTTGCGCATCGACCAGCGCTTCGATACGCGCTGCCGAGCGATTGAAACTGGTCGCCAGGCGTCCGACTTCATCCTTGCCTTCGACTGCGATACGGGTCGACAGCTGACCGGCACCCAAGGCTTCGACGCTGGTTTGCAGTCGCTCCAGGCGGCGCGTCAGGCGGCGCACGATAGGGTAGGCACCTATGCCCATCGCCAGGCCGATGATGACCAGCGTGGTGAAGAAACTGAATGGTGGTTTGCGTCGGCCCGGATGCTGGCCCACCAGCCAGCGATCATCCGGTAATTTGACGGCGAAGACCGGTGGCCCGCCACCGAGCCAGCCGCTCGTGGTCTGGGTTTCATCCAGCGGTGGCAATTCACGGCCTATCGAAGCTATTTTTTCGCGCTTGGCCGAATACAGCGTGAGGTCGGCGCGCATGCGCTGACGCCAGCGGTTCAATGCTTCCTGCTGTTCTTCATTGCTCGCATCAGCTGGTGGCAAGACGTCGGCAGCAATCGCCGCAAACGATTCCAGGCTAGGCCCAATCTGACGTGATTCGGTATTGATGCGCCAGGCCGACGCGAACAATATGCCTGCGATCGTCAGGCTGATCAGCATGGCGAGGTAGATGCGGATGTAGAGCCGGTGTGACCAGCTGAAACGTCCTGGTGTTGCTGCGTCAGACATCCTGCGCCTTTGCAAATACATAGCCTGCACCACGCACGGTGATGATGCGTTTAGGCTGTTTGGGGTCATCTTCTATCGCTGCGCGCAAACGACCGATATGGACGTCGATAGAGCGATCAAAGGCTTCCAGCGGCTCACCTTTGACGACGTCCATTAATTGTTCGCGCGAGAGCACACGTCCGGCGCGATCTGCCATCGCTGCCAGTAAATTGAATTGATACGAAGTGACTGGCTTTTCCTGGTCATCGAGTCGGATCACACGGGCATCCAGGTCGATCTCGAGACGGCCGAAGCGCAGCACGCGTTCATTGTTGGTCGCTACGCCTTGTTGACGGCGTAATACCGCCCGTAGCCGCGCCAGTAACTCGCGCGGTTCAAATGGTTTTGGTATGTAGTCGTCGGCGCCGAGTTCCAGTCCGACCACGCGATCCATAGGATCGCCTTTCGCGGTCAGCATGACGATGGGCATGGATGCCAATGGTTGTGCCTGGCCGCGAATTTGTCGACAGACGTCAAGACCGTCGGCATCCGGCAGCATCAGGTCGAGCAGCACGATGGAGTAGGCTTGCGTGGCGGCAGCTTGCTGCAATTGCAGCAGGCCCTCGCTGGCAGTACCGGCATGCGTGACCTCGAACCCGTTCTGGTTCAGGTAAGTGGCGACCATGCTGGCTAAGCGCTGGTCGTCTTCTATCATCAGTAGGCGTTGTGTCATGGGGCTAGTGTAACGCGTAGTGTCCGGCAGTGAGTCGTTGTGACTAGCGCCAGCGTCCAAATTAATGGAGGCTGGCGCGTTCATGCTACCGGATTTATTTTACTGGGCAGCTGGTGCTGCTGCCGGTGCTGGTGGTGGTCCTTTGCGGCCGTGGTCACGGTCATGGCCTTCATGACCAAAACGGTGACCAAAACGATGACCGAAACCACCGCGGTGTTTGCTCAGTTGTTCAACTGCTTTCACACGTTGTGCCGGGGTCAGCACTTCGGCTGCATCAGCAAATGCCTGGGTCATGCGACGCGAACGTTGATCAGCCAGTTTTTGCTCGGTCTGACGTACTTGTTCCAGCGCCTTGCGATCGATGCTTGGCTGTGCCAGCAATTTCAGGCCTTGCTCATGCGCTGCACGGTTTTGTTCCATGATGGGACGCAGGTCGTTGAAAGCCGACTTGGCGATTGCGCCGAGCTTGGTTTTTTGCTCTGGTGTGGCATCCGGTACGACGCGTTTGAGCATGTGGTCGAAGCGCTTTTCGGCACGTTCAGGATTCATTTTGCCGTGTGGGCCACCTTGTTTCTGTTGCTGGGTAGCTTGTGGTGCCTGGCCTTCCTGTGCGTGGCTGACGCCGACGATGGAGAGAGCGCTGAAGATCGCAGCAGTTGCACCTACCATCATCAGGCGGCGTGCGCGACCGGCAGCAGGGACAGTGGCTACGGTATTGCGGGTTTGGCTATTCATACTAAGCTCCTTGTTTGGCTATGGTGCCTGCTGTGTGGTGCAGGCATGTTGATACTTTAGGAGTCCACTGTTGCGGATTCGCTTGCGAGCCGTAAAGTTATGTAAAGGGTGGTGGCGGCCGACTTGGTGCATTTTGGGCAGCATTATTTGCCCCGATAGCCGTATTTCGCACCGCTTTGGGCTGCAGTAGACAGCGTGGAGAACGGCTGCGCTTGGCATAGCTTTTGCACCACGGAAATGGTGTCTGTGCTCACAGACAGCAGCCTGACAATAATAAGGAATAACAATGAACCGGCGCCATTTTCTCCAGACCAGCTTGCTGGCTACTCCCGTATTGCTACTCGTGTCCCGGGCGCAGGCAGTCGATACGCGGATTGCGCATATCAACGACGCGATCAACAAGTCCGGACGTCAACGCATGTTGTCGCAACGACTGGCGAAGTGTTATTTGCAGATCGGCCAGGCGATCGATATGCCACGGTCGCAAAAATTATTCAATGCGTCGCTGACACTGTTTGAAAAGCAATTGGGCGAGCTCGAATCGTATGCGCCGAATGCAGAAAACAAAGCGACGCTGGCGAGCCTGAAAAAGACCTGGAGCGCGTACAAGAATGCTTTGCTGGGTCAGACACCGAACCTGCAGGATGCGAAGGCTGTGATGCGACTCAGCGAAGAAGTGCTGGCGCTGGCACATGCATCCACACTGCAACTGGAAAAGATTTCCGATACCGCTGTCGGTCATCTGGTGAATATCGCCGGACGTCAACGCATGTTGTCGCAGCGCATGGCGAAATTTTATCAGGCGATTAATTGGGGTGTTGCGTCGTCCGACGCGTTGCCGGGGCTGATTAAGGCGCGTGATGAATTCCTGGCGGCGATGGCAGAGTTATCGGCTTCATCCAAAAATACGACGCCTATCAAGCAGGACATCCTGCTGGCGCAGCAGCAGTGGTTTTTCTTTGATCAGGCTCTGAAGAGCAACGCGATCAACGATGATACCAAGCTGCGTTTCGCCACCAATGTCGCGACCAGTAGCGAACGCATACTGGAAACCATGGACCGGATTACCGGTATGTATGAACAGCTGGGTTAGATGAAGCAGATCTTAGTGTGCCTGGCCGCACACCACGCATTTGGCATTACGTTTGACTTTGATGCTGCTCCATTCCATGGAACGCGCATCCAGCAATAGCAAACGTCCGGCCAGTGATTCACCGATGCCAACGATGAGCTTCAATGCTTCTGCTGCCTGCATGCTGCCGACGATACCGACCAATGGTGCAAAGACACCCATGGTGCCGCAATTCACATCTTCGAATTCCTGGTCTTGCGGGAAGACGCAGGAGTAGCAGGGCGCTTGTGCGTCACGCTGATCGAATACGCTGATTTGCCCGTCGAACTTGATGGCGGCACCGGATACCAGCGGTACTTTATTGGCGACGCAGGCACGATTGACGGCATGACGCGTGGCAAAGTTATCGCAGCAGTCGAGTACCACGGTCGCACTACGTACCAGCTCGTCCAGACGCTCACCGGAAACGCGTTCTTGCAGCGCCACTACTTCTATGGTCGGATTGATTTCTTCCAGTGTCTGCTTGCCGGATGCAACCTTGGCCTGCCCCACACGTTGTGTGGTGTGCAGGATTTGTCGCTGCAGGTTGGTCAGGTCTACCGTGTCGTCATCGACCAGCGTGATGGTGCCTACGCCAGCCGAAGCCAGGTAATAAGCAGCGGGCGAACCGAGGCCGCCAGCGCCTATGATGAGGACATGGGCTGCCAACAGTTTTTCCTGTCCTTCGATATCGATTTCATCGAGCAGGATGTGACGTGAATAGCGCAGGAGTTGCTGGTCGTTCATAAGTAATCCGTATAGCGTGGTGCGGCAGAAAAGCAGTCGGGACAATCAAAAAAAGCCGCATCGCTGCGGCCTTTTTTGTTAGCGGTCACGACTATTTTTTGTCGCCGTTTTTCGGTTCTGCTTTAGGGTCTGTCTTGGGCTTGTTGATGCCGGGTTCTTCTTTCTTCGGCTCAGGTTTCGCTTTGGACAGCACTACCGGCAAACCTTTCAGGTGGTTCAGGGCTTGCGTCAACTGGAAGTCATCCTTGCTACCGAATTCCAGTGGTTTGCGTTTTTTCTCGAGCGCAGCCAGGCGTTGCTCTTCTTCCAGTTCATCGACAGCGGCGTGTACTTCAGGGCCTTTGTCTTTGTCATTGGACAGATGCTTTTGCAAGTCTGCTTCGCGCAGGCGCAGGCCGTTCAGGCCATCGCCATCTGCGGTTTCATCGACCATCAGATCCGGCACGATGCCTTTGGCCTGGATCGAGCGGCCGTTCGGTGTGTAGTAACGCGCGGTGGTCAGCTTGACTGCGGTATCGGCAGACAATTGACGTATGGTTTGTACCGAACCTTTACCGAAGGTCTGGGTGCCCATGATGGTGGCGCGCTTGTAATCCTGCAAAGCACCGGCCACGATTTCAGACGCGGATGCCGAACCGGAGTTGACCAGTACGACCATAGGGATTTTTTTCAATGCTTCCGGCAATTTGGCCAGCGGGTCACCAACCGAACGGCTTGCATAGAATTCGCGGCGCGCATAGAAGCTCGCTTTGGAATCCGGCAATTGACCATTGGTCGAAGTCACGACGACGTCTTTGGGCAGGAATGCGGCAGACACACCGATCGCACCTGGCAATACGCCACCCGGATCATTGCGCAGGTCGAGTACCAGGCCTTTGAGGTTAGGGTCTTGTGCGTACAGGGTAGCGATTTTCTTCGCCATATCGTCTACCGTCGGCTCCTGGAATTGCGAGACGCGCAGCCATGCATAGCCTGGCTCAACGATTTTTGCCTTGACGCTTTGCACACGGATTTCCTGGCGCGTGATGGTGATGATGATAGGTTTATCTTCATCCTTGCGCGCGATGGTCAGCGTGATCTTGGTATTTGGTTCACCACGCATGCGCTTGACTGCTTCGTCCAGCGTCATGCCTTTGACCGGGGTTGAGTCCAGGCGGGTGATCAGATCGCCTGCCTTGATGCCGGCGCGATAAGCAGGCGAATCTTCGATAGGAGAAATAACTTTGACGTAGCCGTCTTCCATCCCGACTTCGATGCCGAGGCCGACAAACTTGCCTTGCGTGCCTTCACGCAATTCCTTGAATGCTTTCTTGTCGAGGTAGGCAGAGTGCGGATCCAGCGATGACACCATGCCGGAAATCGCTTCGGTCAGGAGTTTCTTGTCGTCGACTGGCTCGACGTAGTCCGATTTTATGAGTCCGAATACTTCGGACAATTGGCGTAATTCTTCTAGAGGCAAGGGCGTACCGGCGGCATTTTTTTGCGCCATCGCGTCCAATTGTGTCCCCATCGCGATCACGCCGGCAACCATGCCTAAACCGACCAGTCCGATATTCTTGAGTTTCGTTCCCATGTTCACCTAATAGTTACCCAACTGAGCGGGTCAAACGCACGGCCTTGGTGCCGCATTTCAAAGTATAAACCTGATTGCTCATTGCCGCCGCTATTACCTGTGCTGGCAATGACGTCGCCGGATTTGACGGTGTCGCCAGCGTGTTTTAGCACGGATTGATTATTGCCGTAAATCGTCATGTACTGCCCGCCGTGGTCAACAATGATCAAATTGCCAAATCCGCGCAGCCATTCCGCAAAAACGACGCGACCAGCTGCCACTGCCTTGACTTCGCTGCCTTCCTCGGCGCGTATGAACAAGCCTTTCCAGCTTGGGCCGTCGCCCCGTTTGCTGCCGAATTTGGCGACCAGGTCACCGCGTACCGGCAGGCGCAAACGTCCGCGCAGAGCGGCAAACGCTCCGTCTTGGACGCCAGCGTCAGGTGTGAGTTCATTGCGCGCCAGGGTTTTGCTTGGCGGTTCGTCGTCTTCTATCGCGTCCGGATTGCTGATTTTGCCGTTGGCGGTACGGTCAGGCGTATTGCGGGTTTTGGCCTGCGCCTGGCGTTTTTCACGTTCGGCCTGGGCGCGTGCAATGCGTTCCTGGCGGCGCTTTTCGGCTGCGGCGGCTTCGGCTTTACGCTGTTCCTGGATTAATACGGCCAGCTTGTCGACCAGGCTGGAGAGACGACGCTCGTCACGTTCGATGGCACCGACTTCTTTGCGCTGCGCCGTTAATTTGCTGGAAAGTTGTGCCAGCAGGGCGGAACGCTGGGTTTTTTCCTTTTGCAGGATGGCATGCTGTTCGCGTGCTTCGGTGGCGATTTCATCCAGTTCCTGCTTGGCATTTTGTACTTCAGCCTGGTTTTCTTCGATCGCAGCCAGGTTGGCGCGCAGTGATTCGATCAGGCTTGCCTGCGCGCGCGAGACATAGCCCATGTATTGCAACTCGCGGTTGATGCGGTTCGGGTTATCACCTGAAAGCAGCAGTTTGATGCGGTCTTCATTGCCAGCCACGTATTGCTCACGCAGCAGCTTGGCCAGCTGGGTTTGCTGGGCGTCGACAATTTTCTGCAGCGCTGCTTGTTGCTTCGATAACTCACCGAGCTTGGCTTCGGTTTGTCTTTGCTCCTGCGCCAGGTCGTTCAGATTGCGTTTGGCGTCGGAAATGGCTTCTTCCGACTGGGCCAGCGCGTCGGCGGCATAGCTTTTGGCGGTTTCGGTCTTGTCTATGCTGCGTTTCAGCGTGTTGAGCTTTTGGCGCAGGTCGGCGCGTTCGGTTTCGGCAATCTTCTTTTGTTTGCTGCGGTCGGTCGCTTTTTGCGCGTGGGCGTAATCGGCCAGGCTGAAGCACAGTGCCAGGGCGGAGAGGGCGGCAAAAATGCGCATGCCCGTGCGGCCTGGCTGGTGCTGGCTGACGGGCATGGCAGATTTGCTGTTAGTGCGTGTTAGCAATGAAATGAGCACTGCGATTACTTGCTTGGTCCATGGCTGGCGGCGGCCTGGACAGCTGCCTGCAGTGATTCCTGGTCGCCCAGGTAGTAATGTCGTATCGGTTTCAGGTTTTCGTCCAGTTCATAGACGATAGGACGGCCGTTTGGAATACTGAGTGAGACGATGTCCTGGTCGCTGATATCGTCGAGTATCTTGATCAGCGCGCGCAGGCTGTTGCCGTGAGCAGAAATGATGATTTGTTTGCCGGCACGTATCGAAGGCACGATGGTGTCGTTCCAGTACGGTTCCACGCGCAGCAAGGTGTCTTTCAGGCATTCGCCCAGCGGAATTTGTTCGCGCTGCAGATGGGCGTAGCGTGGATCATCAAACATGGTACGAGGATCGTCTTCCGCCAGGTGTTTCGGCGGGATGTCATAGCTGCGACGCCATTGTAAAACCTGGTCGGCACCGTATTTCTCAGCTGTTTCGGCCTTGTTCATGCCTTGCAGCGCGCCGTAATGGCGTTCGTTCAGGTGCCAGTCGCAGACTACCGGTATCCACATCAAATCCATCTCGTCGAGCGCAATCCAGAGGGTGCGGATGGCGCGTTTGAGGACGGAGGAATAGGCCAGATCAAACGTAAAGCCTGCTTCACGCAGCAATACACCAGCATGTTTGGCTTCGTTGCGACCTTTTTCCGTCAAGTCGACATCGGCCCAGCCGGTGAAGCGGTTATCGAGGTTCCATGTGGACTCGCCGTGGCGCATCAATACGATTTTGTACATGGTTCAATTAGATAATTAATGGTTTTTTGATGCAAAATGCCGAATCCGAATTGTATTCGGTCTTCTATTTTATAATGCGAACACTCTTTCAACTAATTGGATCACCGTGAAATTCTTCCTTGATAACATTTTCCTCATCGGTATTATCATTTTGTCCGGCGGCGCTTTGGTCGCGCATACCCTGCAACGCGTAGGTGCAAAAGTTACCGCATTGCAAGCAACCCAAATCATTAACCAGGGCAAAACACTGGTCCTGGACGTGCGTTCCGCGGCTGATTTCGCAGCTGGCCACATCCGCGATGCGAAAAACATCCCATTGAAAGAATTGAAAGGTCGCGTGGCGGAATTGGAAAAATTCAAAGGCCGCCCGGTGATCGTCGTCTGCAACAAGGGCTTGCAATCGAACAAAGCAACCGCACTTTTGAAAAAAGAAGGCTACGCCGAAGCCGTTAGTTTACTCGGTGGGCAGGATGCTTGGCAATCGCAAGGCCTGCCGGTCACAAAGTAAGAAGGAGTAATGATGACTGCGCATGTAGTGATGTATAGCACCGGAGTTTGCCCTTATTGCACGATGGCAGAACGCCTGCTGACCGCCAAAGGCATCTCGAATATCGAAAAAATCCGTGTCGACCTTGATCCGGCGCAACGTGCTGCCATGATGGAAAAGACCGGCCGCCGTACCGTGCCGCAAATTTATGTGGGCGAGACCCATGTCGGCGGTTTTGACGATTTGAACGCGCTTGAGCGCCAGGGCAAGCTGGACGCCTTGCTGCAAAGCGCGTAAGCGTATAAATTCTTTTATTTGCAAGTAAGCAGGAGGGGTGATCCCCTCTTTATCTAATCCTATTGAAAGTGCTTCATGGCTGACGAAAATCTGCAACCTTTATTCCAGATCCAACGTGTTTACCTGAAAGATCTGTCGCTCGAACAACCGAATTCCCCAGCCATCTTCCTGGAACAGGAGCAGCCAAATATTGAAGTCGCCGTAGATGTAGGCGCACAACCGCTGGCCGAAGGCATCTTCGAGTCGACCGTCACGATTACCGTTACTGCGAAAATTGCAGACAAGACTGCGTTCCTGGTTGAAGGCAAACAAGCTGGTATTTTCGAAATCCGCAACATCCCTGACGAACAACTGGACCCACTGCTCGGCATCGGTTGCCCGAACGTGATTTATCCATACCTGCGTGCAAATATCGCTGATGTGATTACCCGTGCCGGTTTCCCGCCAGTACACCTGAGCGAAATCAATTTTGAAGCGTTTTACCAGCAACGTCTGGAAGCCCTGGCCAAGCAGCAAGCTGAAAGCAGCCCCGGCATCGTGATGGCAGACGGTTCGGCAGCAAGACACTAAGTTTTCAATTTGCCTGCAGCGTGCGTTGCCGAACGCACCTGCAGCGCGCCAGACTCTCCCTAAGGTGATTTATGAAATGGTCCGCCCCGTTTATTCCTGTTTTGCTGGTGACCATGCTGGGTACGAGTGCCGCGTATGCGGTTGAGTACAAATCCGTAGGTAACAATCCTGCTGTGCTGTACAACGCGCCGACCGAAAAAGGTCGCAAAGTGTTTGTCGCGCCGCGTGGCATGCCGGTCGAAGTTGTACTGACGCAGACTGGCTGGAGCAAAGTGCGTGACGTTGCAGGCGACCTGGCCTGGGTAGAAGCGAAGGCCTTAAGTTCGAAACGCAATGTGGTCGTGACGGCCGCCAATCTCAAGCTGCATGCAGCAGCAGAAGATGCATCCGCTGTGGTGGCAACAGCCGACAAAGGAGTGTTGCTGGAGCTGGTCGCGCCACCTGCTGCGGGCTGGGTCAAGCTCAAGCATCGTGATGGGCAGACCGGTTTTGCCAAATCCAGTGAAGTGTGGGGCGAGTAAGCGCCGCATGAATATTTCTATACTAGGCGCAGGTGCATGGGGTACGGCTTTGGCGATGTCGCTGGCCGAACGTCATAGCGTCATGTTGTGGGGCCGCGATGCAGGCGTAATGCAGGCGGCACAAGAGGCACGCGAGAACGTGGCCTATCTGCCTGGTTTCCGTTTCCCTGACAGCCTCCTGCTCGGTTCCGATCTGGATGCCGCGATAGCGCATGTGGGCAGCGATGGCTTGCTGATCGTGGCAACTTCGCTGGCTGGCTTGCGGCCGTTGACGACGCAATTGCGGGCCTATGCCATCCCGAATCTGGTCTGGCTGTGCAAAGGCTTCGAAGAAAAAACACATTTATTGCCGCATCAAATCGTGCATGAAATTCTCGGTGATGCGGTTCCTGCTGGCGCCTTGTCCGGACCTTCGTTTGCGCAGGAAGTGGCGCGTGGTTTGCCGTGCGCGCTGGCGATTGCATCGGATAGCGCCACCTTGCGTGAGCGTGTGGTGCAAGTCGTGCACAGCCCGGCCATACGCATATACGCGACCGATGATTTGACAGGTGTCGAAGTCGGTGGCGCAGTAAAGAATGTCCTGGCGATTGCCACCGGCATCATTGATGGCCTCGGCCTTGGTCTGAATGCACGTGCTGCTTTGATTACACGCGGCCTGGCCGAGATCACGCGCCTCGGCGTGGCGCTGGGTGGACGTGCTGAAACCTTTAATGGCCTGGCGGGTATGGGTGATCTGATCCTGACCTGTACCGGTGATTTATCGCGTAATCGTAAAGTCGGACTCGGCCTTGCCGCAGGCAAGAAGCTGGCGCAGATTGTGACTGAACTGGGGCACGTGGCTGAAGGTGTGCGTTGTGCGCAAGCAGTGCGTGAGCTGGCACGGGAGCACGGCGTTGATATGCCGATAGCGGATGCGGTAGCGGGAGTACTATTTGACGGCGACTCGCCGCGTGACACGGTCAAGCGTTTGCTGTCCCGCGATCCACGCGATGAAATCGCCTGAAGCATCAGCCAACCCCTGGCTTGTTCTGCGGTAGTGCCGTCCGGCGCTGCCCGCTTTTCCCCTCAATGCTGCAAGAGCAGCGTCAATAAAACCGACGAGTCTTCCAGCGCATGCAGCGAATGTTTCTCGCCACCTGCCAGATACACCAGTTCACCGGCGCGCAGGGTTTGCGTGGATTGATGTGCGTGTAGCTCGATTGCGCCTTCCAGGCACTGAATAGTGACCGCGCCCGGAACCGAGTGCTCGGGCATGCCTTTGCCGCATGGCAGTACCAGGCGCATCAATTCGAGTTGCGGGGTTTTGAACAAGGCGTTCGAGACGGAGCTGGAGATGCGGGTGCCGAGTGGGCGTATATCGATCAACTGGCCGGATGTTGCATGCGGTAGAGCCATAATGTTCTCCTCTAGCTGTTGTCACGTGTGTTACGAGTAACGAGCGTCCCGCATTTGTTATAACAAACAAAACGGACAGGAGCAATCGGCAAACTTATTGTCGATAGATTCAGTCGGGTATTTGCTGTTGCCCGCGGATGCTGGGCGGCTTATTTTTCTTCCGGTTCTGACAACTTGGTTTGCAGCAAACGTTTCAATTCTTGCCGTTGTCCGGAAATGGATTTCTGATGCGGGCCGCCGACACGCTGCTTGGCGGCGAGTGCGACGTGATTGCGCGGTTTCAGCGCTTTTTGCGAGGGCTCTATGCGTATCGTGAGCTTTTGTCGTTTCGCGAGTGCTTTATTGGCCATGATGTAAATAAGGCCCGCGCGGGTAATCCATGCGGGCCCTCATCTTACAAGACGTAACGTGACAAATCTTCATTCACTGACAATGCGCCCAGTCTTTCATCTACATAAGCTGCAGTAATCGCCAGCGTTTGTTCCGGGCTGTCGGTCGCGGAAAATGAAATTTCTTCCAGTAATTTTTCCATCACGGTGTACAGGCGACGTGCGCCTATGTTTTCCGTTTTTTCGTTGACCGAGTAGGCGATTTCCGCCATGCGCTTGATACCGTCCGGCGCGAACTCTATCTTCACGCCTTCAGTGCCGAGCAATGCTTCGTATTGCTTGGTCAGGCAGGCATCAGTGCTGGTCAGGATGCGCTCAAAGTCTGCGATTGACAACGATTCCAGTTCGACGCGGATAGGGAAACGTCCCTGCAGTTCCGGGATCAGGTCTGACGGTTTGGCCAGATGGAAGGCGCCGGACGCGATGAACAGGATGTGGTCAGTCTTGATCATGCCGTACTTTGTGTTGACGGTTGTCCCTTCGACCAGTGGCAGCAAGTCGCGTTGCACACCGGCGCGCGAAACATCAGCGCCGCCGTTTTCCGAACGGGTGGCGATCTTGTCGATTTCATCGAGGAAGACGATGCCGTTCTGCTCAACGTTGGTGATGGCTTTCTGCTTGAGCTCATCTTCGTTGACCAGCTTGCCCGCTTCTTCTTCGATCAGCAGCTTCATCGCTTCCTTGATCTTGACCTTGCGCGCCTTTTTGCGTGTGCCGCCTACACCTGAAAACATGGATTTGATTTGCTCGGTCATTTCTTCCATGCCCGGTGGTGCCATGATTTCCATGCTCGGGCCAGCTTCGGCCAATTCGATTTCGATCTCGGTATCGTCCAGCGTGCCTTCACGCAAACGCTTGCGGAAAGTCTGGCGAGTCGCATTGCCGCTGGCATTGCTGTCCGGCGTGCTGCCTGACGACGATGGGTGGAAGCCGAAGTCGCGCGCCGGTGGCACCAGGATGTCGATGATGCGGTCTTCTGCGGCATCTTCGGCACGTGCGCGTACCTTGCGGGTTTCTGCTTCGCGGGTTTGCTTGATGCCGATGTCGATCAGGTCACGGATGATGGTGTCGACGTCACGGCCGACATAACCGACTTCGGTGAATTTGGTCGCTTCGATTTTGATGAAAGGCGCATCTGCCAGTTTGGCCAGGCGACGCGCGATTTCAGTTTTACCGACGCCGGTCGGGCCTATCATCAGGATGTTCTTAGGCGTGATTTCGTGACGCAAAGGCTCGGCAACCTGCTGACGACGCCAGCGGTTGCGCAGTGCGATCGCGACGGCGCGTTTGGCGCGGCCTTGTCCGACGACATGTTTATCGAGCTCTGAAACGATTTCCTTCGGTGTCATATTCATGATGTTTTTCGCAAAATTTACAGGGTGCGTATTAACGTATTCGGTCTGCGCTGCGGATATTAATCCAGCGTTTCTATGATGTGCGACAGGTTGGTGTAGATGCAGAGTTCACCCGCGATGGTCAGTGATTTTTTGACGATGTCTGCGGGAGACAAATCGGTGTTTTCCTGCAGTGCCTTGGCCGCCGATTGTGCGTAAGTACCGCCGGAGCCGATCGCGCCTATGCCGTCGTTCGGTTCGAGTACGTCGCCATTGCCGGTAATAATGAGGGTAGTTTCTTTATCTGCAACCAGCAGCATCGCTTCCAGGCGGCGCAGCATGCGGTCGGTACGCCAGTCCTTGGCCAGTTCGACCGAGGCGCGCATCAGATGGCCCTGATGCTTTTCCAGCTTGCTTTCAAAACGTTCCAGCAGGGTGAAGGCATCGGCGGTACCGCCTGCGAAGCCGACCAGTACTTTGCCGTTGTAGACCTTGCGCACTTTACGCGCAGTGCCTTTCATGACGATATTGCCTAATGTGACCTGGCCATCGCCACCGAGTGCAACAATGTTGCCGCGACGTACTGACAGGATGGTGGTGCCGTGAAATTGTTCCATGCTTGCCTCTGAAATGAAGTGCCGAGCTGATGAATAATCGCGCCTTGCGCGGAGATTCATGAAAAAGTGGGGGCGGCCTGAGCGATTACAAGTCGAAATTGTGCCGCATACGGGCACGGATTTCAGTTTTTACGGGGGACGATGCGTACGCTGTCGGTCATGCCCATGACATTACACAATGCCACGATGAAGTGGTTCGGGCTATGCAATTCTATGGTTTTGCCACTGCTGATCAGCGGCATCAGGTCACCGAACAGGCGTCCGGCGGCGTTGAAATCCATGCGTGTGAGCTGGCTGCAGTCGAGGATGACCGGGTTATGCGTATGTGCATAAGCGGCAATATTCTGCCCCAAGGTATCGCTGCGCGCGTCTATCAGGACCGGCATCACGAAATGATCGCTGCTGGTTTCGTCGGCTGCCGCTGTCTCTTCGTGATCCGTTGTTACTTTGTCTTGTGGCGATACAAAGGCAGGCGGCGACACTTCAAAGGTGATGCAGTAATCGATGCTGCGCTCTTCAAAGTCGGCTTCACGGTTCAACAGGCGCAATACTTCCAGCAGTAGTAGCCACGGTGCTTCGGTTTCATCGCGGCGGCCGACCAGCAGGATGGCCTGGATTTTTTCCGCCAGCTCCGGTGCGCCGACCAGTATCAGTTTGTGTCCGGATTTTTGCAGACGCTTCAGTATATTCAGCAGCAGGCCACAGCCAACCGGATCGACCTGCGTGACACGTGCAAATTCCAGCTTGAGCACAGGGCTCATTTCGGCCAGGTTTTTGATGCGTTCCAGTTGCTTGATAATCCCGGCGTCGAGTTTGGCCGGGAAGGCGATGCTGGGGATGGTGTTATTGCGTGCCACCGGTGCCTGACTGTTTTCAGCGCTGCCACCTACACGCCACGTCGGTGGTGACATTTCGAATTTGTTGGCAAATTCTATCGACAGGTTTTCAAATAAATCGCGTTGGCCGGTGACCTGGTACAGGTCGAACAACATGCCCCATACCGTTAATCGGGCCTCACCAGATGAGTCTTCGGCGATGGCATTGAGCAGTACCGGTTCTATCAGGTCAGTCTGGCCGTTGGCAAACAGGATGGCGGCTTCTTCTATGGCCAGCGGAGCTTCTGATTTGGAAATGGCGACCGGGCCGATGACGGTTTCTGCGCCGAGCAGGAAGGCGGTACTGGCACCCATGATGTCGGGCAGCATCGAGGGCTGGCCCAGATGGGTTGCGGTGTCAGGGACTTTGGTGGCCTGGGTATCGGGGCTGCGGACGTTGGTGTTGAGGAATTGGCTGGCAGGCCCGGGCATGGTGTTGCCGCTGAAGGGCAGCGGCTTGACGAATTCCGATGACATTTCTGATTCGATGGCATCGATTTTCATCGCAGTGGCGTGTGCCGCCATGCGCTGTACGTAGTCGTTTTCGTTTTTTGCCTGGACGCGCGAGTCTTCGCGTTTCTTTTGCGAAGATTCCGCCTCAGTCGGCTTGCGAGCCGGCTGTTTATCCTTCTTGCCAAAGAGCGAGAAAATCCCCACGTCTATCCTGGTAAGCAATGGCGTGCAATTCTGAGGAGCACGTCAAGTTGTAAGAGGCCTCTTTCGAGGCGGCACCAAAAAATCTGCTTAAAGGTAACACAGGTTAGCAGTAAGCGACCTGCCGATGAGGGCAGGTCACTAGTGTAGCCAAAATTCAGGCTACCGCGATACAAAACGGCTTAAAAACTGGTACGTACACCAACAATCAGGCTGCGGCCGGACAACGGTGCCACTTCGCGTAATACCGAAGTTGATAGTCGTATATCTTCATTCAGCAGATTTTTGGCGATCGCAAACCAGGTGATAGGTGTCGATTGGAAGTTTTGCGTATAAGACAGATTGGCATCGACCTGGGTATAGGACGGTGCGGCATAGGTCTCAAAACTGGCCAGGCGGTTCTGTTTCTCTGCATGCAAAACCTTCAGGCCGGAGCGCCAGTTGCCTTCGCGGTAGCCGATCTCTCCGCCGAAGCGGGTGGTCGGCTGCAGGGGCAGGTTGCCAGCGCCGCTCAAAGTGCCGCGCGAGGTGTCGGCAAAGGTGCGCCATGAGAAGCCGTTGCCACGCAGGTTGTAGCTGACCTCGGCTTCCAGGCCGCGGATGGTGGCGTCGTTTTGCGACCAAAAGCGTTGCAGGAATTCGCCGGTAGGGTCAGCATCACCGTGGTCATCCACCATGGTGCCGTCGGTGCGTCCATAGACATAGTTTTTCACGCGGTTCTGGTAGGCATTGGCTTTCCAGCGCAGCAGGCCTTCGGTCTTTTGCAGGCTCAGCTCGATATTGCGTGAAGTTTCCTTGCGCAGATTGGCGTCGCCAATATCGTAGGTGGCGGTCGATTCATGCGGGCCGTTCGAATACAGTTCTTCGATAGCTGGTGCACGCTGTGCCACCGATGCGGTCAGGCCGAGGCCGTAACCCTGGGTAAAGGTCCACAAACCGCCGAGCGAGTAGGAGCCCAGGTTGAAGTCGCGTTGCACCAGGCCGGAAGCTGCATCCGGACGACGTTTGACGGATTCGATACGGGCACCCGCGCTGGCGCGGACCGGACCGAAATCACGCTCTTCGACCAGGAAGCCTGCAATCGTCTGGCTCTTGGTGACCGGAACCGTGGCGTGGCTGTGGCCATGGCCGTGATCATCATCTACCGGCAAGGCCGAGAACTCCGAGTTTTCGGTTTGCAGGCCGAAAGTGCCGCGCCAGCCTGCGAGTGGCTTATGCGTTAATTCCCAGCGTGTTTCACTAGCCTTGTTTTTGAACTCGGTTGCAGGTGTGCCGTCTTCCAGGTTTTCCGTGTGCTTGTAGTCGGTGTAGCCGAGCTTGAAGCGGAAGGACTCAAAATTTCCAAATGGATTCTTGATCAGGCCAGCGACGTCGTAGCGGGTTTGCTTCTGTGTAATGTAGGACTTCTCTTCGGTCGGGATGCCGTAGCGATTGTCGTCCGCGCCGACCGACGCACCGATGTAGCCCCAGTCCTGGATGTAGGAAGCACCAAAGCCTACGCTGTTGGAACGCGCATACGAGTTGGGCAGGCGACCTGAACCCTGGGCAGGATCGCTGGCATTGGCGTAACCAGGGATCTTGTAGTCATCTGCATCACGTGCATTGCCATCGACATGCAAGCCGATAGCGCCAGCTGCACCATCGATCGAGAAAGATCCATTTTTCATTTTGTCGGCTGTACCGAAACGGGCTTCCGCTTCACCGGTCGGTTTGCTGTTGAGTATGGTCGGAATGCGGTCATTCACGATATTGACCACGCCGCCGATGGCGCCGGAACCGTATAGCAATGCCGCCGGGCCGCGCAGGATTTCAATCTGGCGCGCGGTCGCCGATTCGCCGACCACCGCATGGTCGTTCGACAGGCTGGATGCATCCATGACCGACATGCCGTTTTGCAGGATCTTGACGCGTGGGCCTTCCATGCCGCGGATGATGGGGCGCGAAGCACCGGCACCGAATGCCGAAGCCGATACACCGAGCTCTTGCGACAGGGTGTCGCCTAATGAGTTGCCGAGCTTTTCACGCAGTTCATCGCCATACAGCACTTTGGCGGGCGCCATGATTTGTGCGTTTTCTTCATTGCTGAAGGGCGAGGCGGTGACGACCACGGACGGCAAGATTTTTTCCTGCTCTTGCGCAAGAGCGGAGTTGGAGAGGGAGGCAAGCGCGGACAGAACGGCGCTGGCCAACAGGGTACGTTGGGCGATCATGTTACTTCCTTGAAAACGAATGTATGCGAGTGCAATTCAGACGGCGTCTGATTGCAGCAGGAGATGGTTACGTTTACGCCGCTGGCGGGGCGCGGGAAGAGAAGTGACAGAGTAGTGGTGCATCCCACGAAATGTAGGCTGCCCACAGTGCGAGTACACGTACGCTGGTTTGCAGCACGGGGGAGAAGGGTAGCAGTGGCGCGCCATCGGCCAGCGCCATGCCATCGAACAGGATACAGGAGTGCGATTTATCGCCAGCGTATTCCAGCTCCGCTACTGCGGTGCCGTGCTCTTCCATCTGGTGGTGCTGGATGCTGCCCCAGTCTGCGTGTTCTATCCGGTGTCGCAAGCCCATCCACTGCGCAAATAGCACGAGCGCGACCAGCAGTGCGGCGAAGCACAGGCGGCGAGTCGTGTTGGCAGATGACGGGAGGGCGGATTTCACGTTGAAGTCTTATTTATTTGAAGCCAGTGTTGCGTTATTCATGCGGTAGTACAAGCCCATGGGATCGTCTTTCATGATTTCCATTTTGCCGGAGACGATGATGGGTTCCAGTGTGTATTTGACCGGGGTTTTTGATTTCACTTCAACCACGCCTTCCGGTCCGGCCGGCAGACAAAAGCTGCAGCTTTGCGGCACCAGCGAAATCAGGAAATGCTTTTGTTTCTCGCCCGGTTCCAGCGGCATCATGAAGCCCTGTACCTTGATTTCCTGATTGTTCAGCGCTGCTATGTCTTTGCTGAATTCAGGCAGGATACGATTCTTTACCTTCACCTGCTTCACTTTTGCCAGCGTGCTCCACGAAGTCACGCCCTGGATGTCGTACAGCACCGGCATTTGTCCGGGCGTATTGCCGACACCTGGTGGCGCGACGTGTTGCTGGCTTTGAGCGAGTGCAAATGCCGGTGCCAGCAAGGCGAGCAACAGGATACTGGTAACAGGGCGCATGGTCATTCCGTCAAGTAGTCGTAAAGTGTGGTTAGAACTCATTTCACAAATATCCGCGAGTGCGAACGCGGCTATTTGTGAAATGAGTTCTAGACATTGTACCGGCCGTGTCATATAGCAGGGCAGGGTTTAATGCACATGCTTCATGCCGCACAACTTGCCCAATGCAAGACCTTTGCAGGCGTTAGCAAGTTCCGCATGACAAACTTTTTCATCCTTGCCCTTGCTGATGCAACGTGCCGCAGCATAGTGCGCGGCTGCGATTGCCTGATGCTGGGCAATGGTTTCTTTCTTGTGCTCTTTCTCACTGTCTTGCGCCTGCGCAGAAAACGCCAGGAGCGCGGCGCAGGTGATCAATAAATATTTCATATCGGTTCCGTTCCCAAATTAGTGCGCCAGTGTGCTGGCAATGTCGGTGCGATAAGCGCGCAGGGCGGGCAGTAGCGCTGCCAGCAAACCTGTACCAACTGCAACCAATAATAACCATGCCTCATCCGCGCTAAAAACAAAGCCGGACAATGACAGATTCTGATCTGCGCTCAGTATGCGACCCAATATTTCAACTGCAAGATGGCCGAGCAACCAGCCTACAGCTGCGCCTATCAATGCCAGCAAGATACCTTCGGTCAGCAACAATATAAATAGTTTGGCCGGTGTCGCACCCAGGGTGCGCAGGATGGCGAGGTCGATTTTGCGTTCTTCCAGTGCGTTGTACAGCGCGACAAACATGGACAGCGCAGCAGACAGCAAGACGATGAGTGCAATACCGCGCAAGACATCGATGCCGACGCCGAGCAGGCGGAATAACTTGGCTGCTTCCAGTGCCGGTTGTGCCGCTTGCAGTTCGCTCTGGCTATTGATGAAACGCGGCAGGGTGACAACCGCCAACGGCGATGCGTATTGCACCAACAGTGCGGTCAACTCACGCGACTCATCCATGACTTCTTTTTCCTGCGGATCGTTGGCGTCCAGTCCGTGTGTTTTGTCGTGTACTTGCCAGACCGAGGCTACTGGTGTGAGGATCAGACGGTCCAGCACGGTGCCGGTAGGCTGCAGGATGCCGACGACTTCAAAGGGTGCATCGTCGTGTACTTCAACTGCGCTAGCCAGGCCGTGTGAGCCAAAGAAATTGGCGCCAGGCTGTGCACCAGTGCGCTGTGCAGCTTGCGCGCCGAATACGGCTTGCATGGGTGCGTCAAACAATTTGCCCTTGGCCAGCTCGCCTTTGTAATGCGTGATGTAGTCGGTATTGGTGCCGACGATGCGGAAGCCGTGATAACTGTCGCCCAAGGCCAGCGGCATGACGGCCTTCACCATGCGATTCTTTTTCAACAGCTCTTCTGCTGAGAGCGGAATATTGCCGGTCGGCGTATCGACATGATAGATGGACGACAGTATCAATTGCAGTGGCGAACCTTTGGCACCAACGACCAGGTCTATTCCCTCCGCATCGCGCAATGCGTTGTCGGCAAGTTGCGTGGACGCAGACAGCACAAAAGTCATCATTGCAATGCCGATGGCCATCAACAGCACATTGAGGATGGTGGCAAGCGGCTTGTGTCGCAGCGATTGCAGCGCCAGTGTGTAGGCATTGAGCGTCATCAGATGGATGCTCCTGCTACGGGCGCCTGCAGGCGTAATACTTTGCCTTGCGGTAGTGCTTGTAATACACGGGCATCGTGCGTCGACAGTACCAGTGATGCGCCTATCTCATTGGCTTGCGCCAGCAATAGGGCGATGGCTGCATCGCAAGATGAGTCATCCAGATTGGCAGTCGGTTCGTCCGCCAGCAATAATTGCGGGCGGTTGAACATGGCACGTGCCAAAGCGACGCGCTGCTTTTGCCCCTGGCTTAATTGATGTGGTCTGGCGGTGGCTTTGTCGCCCAGTCCCAGTGCGCTGAGCAAGGCATCCGCTCGGCTGCTGTCGTTGGCCTGGCCGCTGGCATAAGCTGAGAGCAGGATGTTGTCGCGTGCGTTCAGGCTGGGTATCAGCGCCAGTTTTTGCGGCAGGAAACCGATATGCCGTCCGCGCCACAGATCGGCTGCGCGTGGCGTTAGTGTTGCAATAGACGTATCTGCCACTGTGATGTCGCCGCTTTGCGGCGTCAGGATGGCGGCGATCAGGTGTAGCAAGGTGGACTTGCCGCTGCCGGATGGCCCGATCACGATCGCGTGCTCACCCTGCGCCAGCGTAAAAGCCGGGACATGGAGTTGGGGAGTGGGCGCGCCGGGATAGCGATGCGTCAGATTGGCTATTTGCAACATGGTTGCATTCTACAAAAAAACAAAGCGCGCGGATAGTGCGCCGCGCGCTTTCTTTTACAGGTAAACAGATGGAGGGATCGGCTGACCCCGCCTGTGATCAGTCGCCGTACAGTTTTTGTTTCAGTTCACGACGTTGTTGCGCTTCCAGCGACAGGGTCGCGGTCGGACGAGCTAGCAGGCGTGGAACGCCGATAGGTTCGCCGGTTTCTTCGCACCAGCCGTACTCGCCGGAATCGATGCTGAGCAGCGATTGCTGGACTTTTTTCAACAACTTGCGTTCGCGGTCACGGGTACGCAACTCGAGTGCATGTTCTTCTTCTATCGTTGCGCGATCGGCTGGATCAGGGACCAGCACGGTTTCGCGCAGATGCTCGGTGGTTTCATCGGCGTTTTTCAATAACTCTTTTTCGAGTTGCTGCAGACGATCTCTGAAAAATGCGAGTTGCGCGTCATTCATGTAGTCCTTTTCGCCCATCTTGAGGATTTGCGCTTCGGTTAACAATGTGGTGTCGCCTGCGACGGATGTTGATTTGCTTGATTTGGTTGCCACTTCGCTTGCCTTCAAAACTACGGGTTTTTCAATTTTATCTGCGACCTTGGCAGGAGTCCTGGAACTGCTTGCCGTTGTCGATCGAGATGCGTCTTTAATCGGTTTTGCTGTCACGGTTGCCGCTTTGCTGGCGGTAGCCGTGGCTTTTGTTGCTGGGCTCGCTTTGACGGCCGGCTTTGCTGCCGGTTTAGCCAATGGTTTTGCGCTTTTGACGGCGCTTGATTTTACTGCTGTTGCTTTTGCTGCTGTAACTTTTGTTTTGACAGCGGCTGTCGGCGATTTTACCGCACTCTTGGCCGGTGTCTTTTTCACCGCTTTAGCTGCTGGTTTGGCGACCGGTTTGGCCGCTTTGCTGGCGGGCTTGACGGCCTTGCCTGCGATTGTTTTCGCAGCGGTTTTTTTGGCGGGTGCCTTGCTAACAGGCTTTGCACGAGTAGTCGCAGTAGCCTTCTTTGGGGCAATTTTTTTTGCGCTTTTTGCAGATTTTGTGACGGTTGCGTTCATAGTCCCTTGTCCTCAATGAACTTTCCCACACTCGGATCTTATCGTGCCCTGCGTGCGAGACTCACACCTTTAGCAACACCCAGGTAGCCATACCCTGAGCTCAAAACCACGGTAGTTTATACCAAACATTGTTCCAATCCGAAAATAAACGTTTCTTTCGGCAGATTCTGCCCGATAAACACCATTTTGTTAGAGCGTACTTCGTTTTCCCCCCATTTGGCGCCTATGTCGGTACCCATGATCTGGTGCACGCCTTGGAACACAACCTTGCGGTCAGCGCCATCCATCCAGAGTACGCCTTTGTAACGCAACATGCGCGGGCCGAAGACCTGCACCAGGCTGCCCAGGAACTCGTCCAGTTTTTCAGTATTGAAAGGACGATCGCTTTTGAAGACAAAGGCTGCGATGTTATCGCTGTGATGGCCGTGATGATGGTCGTGGTGATCGTGTTCGCAGTGTGCGTCGCAGCTGTGATCGTGGCCGTGCTCATGATCGTGCTCGTGTGCATGCTCTTCCGCCGCGATGAAGTCTGGATCGATTTCCAGTTTGTCGTTGAGGTTGAAGCCGCGCAGGTCGAGTACATCGGCGATCGCTACACTGCCAAAATTAGTTGTACTGATTGGTGCGCGCGGATTGATGCGCCTGATACGTTCTGTCAGTACTTTCAATTCATCAGCGCTGACCAGATCTGTTTTGGAGAGCAGTAATTTATCTGCGAAGCCAACCTGGCGTTGCGCTTCTTCATAGCTGTCGAGCTGATGCATCGCATGCTTGGCATCGACCACGGTGATGATGGCGTCGACCAGGTATTCGGAAGCGACTTCTTCATCGACAAAGAAGGTTTGTGCGACCGGGCCAGGATTAGCGAGGCCGGTGGTTTCAATCACGACGTGATCAAACTGCAGTTCACCGGCATTGCGTTTTTGCGCTAGTGATGTGAGTGCGATGATAAGGTCGCCGCGTACGGTGCAGCAAATGCAGCCGTTATTCATTTCTACAATTTGTTCGGTGCCGTCCTGCACCAGGATTTCATTGTCGATATTTTCCTGGCCGAATTCATTTTCGATGACCGCAATTTTGAAGCCGTGCGGCTCTTGCAGGATGCGGTTGAGCAGGGTGGTTTTTCCTGCGCCGAGGAAGCCGGTCAGGATGGTAGTAGGGATCAGTGCCATATGAATTAAACCTGGTGAGCGCAATCTGCACACCATCCTTTGATGGTGAGCTCGATTTCGTGACTTTGGAAACCTTTTCCTAGCGTCGCCTGCAATACATTCTGCAATTGCTGGCGCAAGGTTGCGGTCGGAGATTTGCTGCTGGCCTTGTTGTCTGCAGCAAACAATTGTTCATCGACATTGTCGATGCAAAATACTTTGGCGCAGCGCGTACATTTGAAATGGCCGTGCTGATGTTGTGGCGAGGCATTGTGATTGCCGGGTTCGTTATGCTCGGCCCCTGCGTTGTAACGGAACACGCGATCGTCACCGGCGATCTTGTGCGCAAGTCCGGCATCGGTCAGGCAATCGAGCGCGCGGTACAAAGTGACGCGGTCCATATCCGTCAGCTTGTCCTGCACATCCTGGTGCGACAGCGCATAGGGCGCACCCAGCAAGGCTGCCAATACCTTGATGCGGGCATCGGTGGCGCGTACCGATGTTTCACGCAACTGGCTCTCGGCCAGTGCCGGGTAATCCGGGGAAGATAATTTTTTCATAATGGACAGCTTCGATGGGTAGTGACTAGATTATGCCGCAAATTTGCAATTCAGTTGCAAAGTGTCTGCGCTATATCTATGGATGAGTGCTGCTGCAATATGCTCAGGCGGGCTTTTTCTTGGCGCGCGGATGGGCTGCATCGTATACCTGGGCCAGGCGCTGGAAGTCGAGCGAGGTATAGATTTGCGTGGCCGCGATCGATGCGTGGCCCAGCATTTCCTGTACCGCACGCAGGTCACCGGACGATTGCAGTACGTGCGACGCAAAGGAGTGGCGCAAGACGTGCGGATGTACATCAGTCGGCAAACCTATGGCCTGGCCATGTGCTTTCAGCCGTAACTGGACCACGCGTGCCGAGACGCGGGTGCCGCGTTCGCTGAGGAAGAGTGGATGCGGGTCCAGTTTGACCAGAGTGTCGCGCACTGCCAGCCATGCTTGCAGCGCATCCATCGCCGCCTGGCCTATCGGTACGCTGCGCATCTTGTTGCCTTTACCGGTCACCATGACTTCATGCGCATCGAAATCTATCCAGCCCGCCGAGACGTAGCGCGCTTCTTGCGCATAACGCAGGTCCAGCCCGACCAGCTCGGAGACGCGGAGACCGCTCGAGTACAGCAATTCAAACATCGCGTGATTGCAGCGCTGCATCGCGGAGTCGGCGTTTTTGCCTGGCGCAGGTTCGGCTACCAGTCGTACCGCATCATCTGCGGCCAGTGCTTTCGGCAGCGGTTTGCTGCGCTTCGGTGCCTTGATGCCATCGACTGGATTCGAGGTGATGGCATTTTGCTCGGAGAGCCAATTGAAGAAGCCGCGCCAGGCAGATAGTTTGCGCGCGATGGAGCGCGCATTCAAACCTTGCGCGTGCAATTGCGCAGCGAATTTACGGATCTGGAAATGGCTGACGCTGGTCAGCGTCGCCTTGCTGTCGCTGGCCGTCGTGAAAGCGATCAGTTCGAGCAAGTCACGACGGTAGCTGACGGTGGTCAATGCTGCCAGCTGGCGCTGGCTGATCAGGTTATCGAGATAACCGTCAAGGTAAGCCTGATTGCTGACTAGGCTCACGATGCGATTTAATCGAGCATGCCCGACAAGGCGGCACTGGCAGTCTGGCCAATGTTGGTCAGGAAGTCGGTGGCCATGTCGGAGGTGAAGCGATGCGGATCGGGCGAGCCGAGTACCAGCAGGCCGAACGCTTCGGTCGCCTCGTCCAGGCGCAATGGCAGTAGTGCAACCGATTGGATCGCCGGTGCATCTTCCAGCCACGATGCTGCTTCAAAGTCGTTGTTGCTGCCACAGAAAGGGGTGGTCAGGCCGTTGGCAAACAGGTGTGAGTCAGCGGAAACCGGTGCCGCAAACCATGTGTGTGCATATGCTTCCGATACACCCCACAGGCGCAGCGTGACGTGCGGTACCGAGAATGCGCTTTGTAAGCCGGTGGTCAGCGTGTGCGGCAGATCGACGTCATTACGTGCCTGCAACAGCGCGCGCGTCCAGGTGTGAAACTTATGTGTGATCTGGTCGTTTTCCTGGCCTATGCGCATCAGTTCGGCGAGGCGCAGTTCCATGACCTTGAGCTTTTCACGCAAGACGTCCATTTGGCGTTCTTGCAGCGACAGGGTGCGGCCACCGAGTGCGCTCGATAATTTAACTCTGGACAATAACTCGGCATGTTCTTCAAAGAATTGCGGGTTATCCAGCAAATAATCGGCAACGGTATTGGAGTCCAGTGGAGAAGTCATTTGTCGTGTCTGTGAGTGTAGTTAGAAAGCGCGTCACCTGTGCGACGCGGCCTTGCTTTAATTGGCAATGATTTTAACCGACAACCGGGCGCGGAAAACAATTCCGCGCAGTGTCCTTAAATCTCGATTTCGCCTTCGAATACGGTGACGGCCGGGCCGGTCATCATGACTGGTGCATCATGGCCACCCCAGGCGATGACTAATTCGCCGCCGCGGGTTTGTACTTTGACTGGCGATGCCAGCAAGCCACGGCGGATGCCGGCGACGACAGCAGCGCAGGCACCGGTACCGCAAGCCAGGGTTTCACCTGCGCCGCGTTCGAATACGCGCAATTTAATGTGATGCTGATCCAGGACTTGCATGAAGCCGGCATTGACGCGTTTCGGGAAGCGCGGATGGTGTTCTATCAGTACGCCGTCTTCGCGCACCGGTGCTGTCTCGACGTCAGCCACGACTTGCACCGCATGCGGATTGCCCATCGATACGACGGAGATCCAGATGGTCTCACCTTTGACATCCAGCGGCCATAAGTTGTCTTCACCTTCAGCTTTGCAGAGCAAATCAGTCGTGTCGAACGGTACTTCTTCCGGCGTCAGGATGGGTGCGCCCATGTCTACCGTGATTTGGCCGTTCGCTTCGAGGCGAGGTTCGATGATGCCCGACATGGTTTCGACCTTGATCGAGTGTTTGTCGGTGAGTTTTTTGTCGGTAACAAAGCGGACGAACGCGCGTGCACCGTTGCCGCATTGCTCGACTTCGCCGCCGTCGGCGTTATAGATGCGATAGCGGAAGTCGACACCGGCTGCTTGCGGTTTTTCGACTACCAGCATTTGATCAGCACCGACGCCAAAACGGCGATCCGCCAGGTATTGCCATTGCGCTGGAGTGAAATCGATCGCCTGATTGATTGCATCAATCACGACGAAATCGTTACCTGCGCCATGCATTTTTGTGAATTTGAGTTTCATATTGCGATTATAGCCGTGGCAGGCAAGTGCGTACTGCCTGCATGAGTTCTAGTAAGCAGGCGGTGCTTCGTCGGTATTGTTGTTGGCGTAGAAGCTGGGTTCGCCAACCGGGCGCGTCTTGAAGCGCTTGTGGGTCCAGAAATATTCCGATGGCGTTTCGCGTGCGCGCTCTTCGATGAAGGCGTTCATGTAGCGGGTCGCTGCGGTAATGTCGTCGCCCGGATAGTTTTCCCATGCCGGATAGAAAGTCACTTTCCAGCCACGGTAGCCGGGAAGATAGGTCGCTATGACCGGGATGACTTTGGCATTGGTCGCGGCAGCAATGCGTGCTGGTGCGGTCAGTGTGGCAGCTGGGACGCCGAAGAACGGTACGAATTCAGCATCCTTTTCACCAAAATCCATATCCGGCAACATGAAGAAGGGCAGGCCATCGCGCATGGCGCGGATGATGGGCTTGATGCCGTCATTACGGGAAAACAGTTTGACCGGACGGAAGCGTGAGCGTCCTTTGCGCAAGACTTCATCGAAGACCGGATTCAGTTGCTGTGTATAAATGGAGCACAGCGACGATTCCAGCATCACGGCGACACCGGCCACATCCAGGCTGACAAAGTGTGGGCACAGCAGAATAGTCGGGCTGGCCTTGATGGCTTCCACAGGTACGCCTGGTTCCACTACGATTAATCTACGCAAACGTGCTTCCGAACCCCACCACAGGATGCCGCGTTCCAGCACGCTGCGGGCATAGTTCTGGAAGTGCTTTCTCGCGATCGCTTCACGCTCCTGTTCCGACTTTTCGGGGAAGCACAGGGCAAGGTTGATCAGGGTAATGCGACGGCGTGATTTTTTGTAGGCGTACAGCAAATTGCCTATGACTTCGCCCAGGCGCGCTATGACAGGCAGTGGTAGCCAGTGCAGGCACCACATCAGGGCAACGAGGAATCTCATGAAGTACTTCCGCTCTCGGTTGTTTCGGCGCGTTGCGGTGCTGCGACGCCAGCCGGGATTTTGTAATGGTTGTAGCTCCAGAAGTATTGCTCCGGGCACAGTGCGATTAATTGCTCCATCGCGGCATTGATGGCGCGCACCTGTGCTTCCAGTGGTAAACCTTCGGGGATGCTGAATTGTTGCAGGTGCAGGACATAGCCCTGGCCATAAGGACGACGCTCGGCAAATGCGAGGATCATGGCGGCCCCCGTCATTTCCAGCATTTTGGCTGGCAGGGTCATGGTGTAAGCCGGTTTGCCGAAGAAGTCAGCCCAGACGCCTTCACCGTTTTGCGGAACCTGGTCCGGCAGCAATCCTATAGCACCATTGCGCTTCAGTACTTTAAATAAGGTGCGTACGCCACTCAGGTTGGCGGGGGCCAGTGACAGGTTGTGACGCGCACGTGCACCTTCTATCAGTGGTTTTAAAGCTTCCTGCCGTGGTGGTCTATACAGCACGGTAATTGGCAACTGGGCAGCGGCAACCTGTGCCGAAATTTCAAAACAACCAAGATGGGGTGTCAGAAAGATGATGCCTTTACCGGCAGCGGCGGCCTGCTCAACGATATCCCAGTTCTCGATACGGATGGAGCGCAGGACGCGCTCCGGCGACGCGCACCAGATGAAGGGTAGCTCCAGCATGTTTTTGCCTGCTTCGCCGACCGCTTTCGACAAATGCTGGTCAAAACCTGCCAGCTTGATATTTTCCTTGAGGCGGCGGCGGTATGAACCGGATGCCAGATAGACCGCCCAGCCGATCACAAGCCCGATCGCATGCAGTAGCGGCAAGGGCAGGAAGGACAGCAGGCGGAAGAGGAAAACAAGCATGCGGGTCGTGCATCGTGCTCTTATAACAAGAGTCTTTGCCGATTTTTTTCAAGAGGCGTAAAATAGCACAAAGTAGCAACCGCCGAGTTAATGACAACTTGCGAGGCGGTATATAAATTTCGCTAAAGCGTCGCAGGTTCATTAGGTTGACCGCGACATCAAGCCAACTTAAATAAGTGTACTAAGGAACCTGTAATGGCAAATGAATACCTGTTTACCTCTGAATCCGTCTCCGAAGGCCATCCGGACAAAGTAGCGGATCAAATCTCCGACGCGATCCTCGACGCAATTTTCCAGCAAGATCCAAAAGCACGCGTTGCTGCAGAAACACTGTGCAACACTGGTCTGGTTGTCCTGGCCGGTGAAATCACCACCTTCGCTAACGTCGACTACATCGAAGTCGCGCGTCAAACCATCAAACGCATCGGTTACGACAACGCTGATTACGGTATTGACTACAAGAGCTGTGCCGTGCTGGTCGCATACGACAAGCAATCACCGGACATCGCGCAAGGCGTGGATGAAGGTGCAGGTATTGATCTCGACCAGGGTGCTGGTGACCAGGGGCTGATGTTTGGTTACGCTTGTAATGAAACCCCGGAACTGATGCCTGCTGCGATTCACTACGCGCACCGCATCGTTGAGCGTCAATCCGAATTGCGCAAAGATGGTCGCCTGCCTTGGTTGCGTCCGGATGCCAAATCGCAAGTTACACTGCGTTATGTTGACGGTCGTCCTGTTTCCATCGACACCATCGTGTTGTCGACCCAGCATGCGCCGGAAATGCAGCACAAAGACATCGAAGAAGCGGTCATCGAAAGCATCATCAAACCAGTCGTACCAGCAGAATGGCTGAAAGACACACGTTTCCTGGTGAACCCGACAGGTCGTTTCGTCATCGGCGGCCCGCAAGGCGATTGCGGCCTGACCGGTCGCAAGATCATTGTTGACACCTACGGTGGCGCAGCGCCACACGGTGGCGGTGCATTCTCCGGTAAAGATCCATCGAAAGTGGATCGTTCCGCCGCATACGCAGGTCGTTACGTAGCGAAAAACATCGTTGCAGCTGGCCTGGCTGAACGTGCACAAATCCAGATTTCGTACGCAATCGGCGTGGCGAAACCGACTTCGGTCATGGTCACCACTTTCGGTACCGGCAAAATCAGCGATGAAAAAATCGCTCAATTGGTGCAGGAACACTTTGACCTGCGTCCAAAAGGCATCGTGCAAATGCTGGATCTGCTGCGTCCTATCTATCAAAAAACTGCAGCGTACGGTCACTTCGGTCGTGAAGAGCCAGAGTTCAGCTGGGAACGTACTGACAAAGCCGCAGCGCTGCGCGCAGCAGCCGGTTTGTAATAATTAGTCTGTAGTGTTGTTCGATGGTCGGATAGAATTCTGCAAAGAATTAATCCGACCATTTTTGTTTTCAGAGGCGCTGATGCATATCGCACCCCTAGCCAGGCACATCCTCCGTATCTCCCTCTTGCTCCCGCTCTTTGTCGGGTTCAGCCTGCCTGCCAGTGCCAGCAATGCTTCCGCTACTATTACTCCGCCGGCACATCCTGCTGACTGGTGCAAACGCCTGGTCGTACGCATGCCGGGTGTATCCAACGCGATGTGCATGCAGAGTGAGTTGTTGCCTACAGGTGTCAATTCGCTGCAGGGTTTCCCCTTGTTGGCGCGCCAGATCCCGGCAAAAAAGACCAAACGAAATCAAGCGCCATTGCGCGTGCTGCTGATGGGGGGTATCCACGGTGATGAGCTGACCTCGGTTTCGGTGGTATTCCGCTGGTTGCAATGGATGCCGACTGCGGCCGCACAGCAATTTGACTGGAGCGTAGTGCCGGTGGTGAATCCGGATGGTTTCCTGGCGCCCAAGGCCAAGCGTGTGAATGCGAATGGTGTGGATTTGAACCGTAATTTCCCGACCCCAGGCTGGCAGCAGGATGCACCGCGCTACTGGGCGAATCGGACCAAAAAGGACCCGCGTCGTTTCCCCGGTTCTGCCCCTTTGTCCGAGCCTGAAAGCAAATGGGTGCACGATGAAATGCTGCGCTTCCGGCCAGACGTTATTATTTCCGTCCATGCACCGTTTGGCGTGCTGGATTTTGATGGCCCGGCGCAACCGCCGCGCCGTTTTGGCCGTTTGTTGCTGAACCGGGTCGGTGTTTATCCGGGCTCGCTGGGAAATTACAGCGGGGTGCATAAAAATGTGCCGGTAATCACCATCGAGTTGCCGAATGCACAAAAAATGCCATCAGATGCCGAAGTGAAGCGCATCTGGCTCGATATGTTGCGCTGGATCACTGAAAACGTGGAATCCCAGTCGGAGCTGGCCAAGGTCCATTCGGTATCCCTGCCTAGCTCAGAGCCATTGAAGAAATAACAATCGTTAGCGGCCTGAGGTGGTCGCGCGCGTTTTTTTCGATTAAAATGGCACCCGCATCAAGGAGCGTTGCGACAGGTCGTTCGATCTGCCAGGCTTGATGCGGTCAGTACCTGCAACCGCGCTCACGTTTCTTTTTTTCTAACGAAAGGAGGGCGTGATGAACGCCGCAGTAATGACTTCCTCTACCAATTTTTCCGATTACGTTATCGCCGATCTGTCCTTGTCCGCTTGGGGCGACAAGGAAATCTGTATTGCTGAAACCGAAATGCCAGGCCTGATGGCCATCCGCGAAGAATTCGCGGCAGCGCAACCGTTGAAGGGCGCACGCATCACCGGATCCATCCACATGACGATCCAGACCGCAGTACTGATCCAGACGCTGGAAGCGCTGGGTGCAAAAGTACGCTGGGCATCGTGCAATATCTATTCGACACAAGATCATGCAGCTGCAGCAATCGCTGCCGCTGGTACCCCAGTATTCGCAGTCAAAGGCGAAACACTGGACGACTACTGGGAATACACCCACCGCATTTTCGAATGGCCGAACGACGACAAAGGTGCGCCGGTTTATTCGAACATGATTCTCGACGATGGTGGCGACGCAACCTTGTTGCTGCATCTCGGTACCCGTGCTGAAAAAGACGCATCGGTATTGAACAACCCAGGTTCGGAAGAAGAAATCTGCTTGTTCAATTCGATCAAAAAACACCTGGCTGTAGACGCGACCTGGTACTCGAAACGCCTGCCGCAAATCCTCGGCGTGACGGAAGAAACCACCACCGGCGTGCATCGTTTGTACCAAATGCACAAGGAAGGCAAACTGGCTTTCCCGGCTATCAACGTTAACGACTCCGTTACCAAATCCAAGTTCGACAACCTGTACGGCTGCCGCGAATCGCTGGTAGACGGTATCAAGCGCGCGACCGACGTCATGATCGCCGGCAAGATCGCTGTCATCGCTGGTTATGGTGACGTCGGCAAAGGTTCGGCACAAGCGATGCGTGCCCTGTCCGCGCAAGTATGGGTAACTGAAATCGATCCTATCTGTGCATTGCAGGCAGCGATGGAAGGTTATCGCGTCGTGACCATGGAATACGCGGCAGAACACGGCGACATCTTCGTTACCTGTACCGGTAACTACCACGTGATCACCCACGAGCACATGAAGAAGATGAAAGACCAGGCGATTGTCTGCAACATCGGTCACTTCGACAATGAAATCGAAGTCGCTGCGTTGAAACAATACACATGGGAAAACATCAAGCCGCAAGTCGACCACATCATCTTCCCTGACGGCAAACGCATCATCTTGCTGGCTGAAGGTCGCCTGGTTAACCTCGGTTGCGGTACCGGTCACCCATCGTATGTGATGAGCTCGTCGTTCGCGAACCAAACGATTGCACAAATCGAACTGTACGCAAACACCAAAAACTACCCGGTCGGTGTCTATACCCTGCCTAAACATCTGGATGAAAAAGTCGCACGCCTGCAATTGAAGAAACTCAATGCACAGTTGACGACTCTGACCACAGAACAGGCTAACTACATCGGCGTACAGCAAGCGGGCCCTTACAAGCCAGAGCACTATCGCTACTAAGCACTTGCAGTAGTAGGTTATAGTCGTTCAGTGTTTTGCCTGAGCTGCCCCATAGCGTATATGGGGCAGCGATTTCCTGACGTTCAGTACTGAAAAAAGGAGAAATCGTATGCGCATCATCCTCATCTGGGCAATCAATGCAGCGGCACTTTTTGCGCTTCCCTTTCTGATGTCATCCATCAGGGTCGATAGTGTCGGCACGGCCATCATCGCTGCCCTGATACTGGGCCTGGTGAATACCCTGATACGTCCGATACTGGTGTTGCTGACCTTGCCTGTCACCTTGCTGACACTGGGCTTGTTCATCTTCGTCATCAACGGTCTGATGTTCTGGGCGGTCTCGCAACTGGTAGGTGGTTTCCATGTCGCTGGTTTCTGGTCGGCGGTAGGCGGAGCGATCCTGTACAGCATTATTTCGTGGATATTGTCCGCGCTTTTACTACAAGAAAAATGAAAGAACAGAATTTCAGCATAGAGTTTTTCCCGCCCAAGACACCTGTGGGTGTGGAAAAACTGCGCGTCACTTGCGCCAAACTGTCTGAGTTGAATCCCAAGTATTTTTCGGTCACGTTCGGCGCCGGTGGCTCGACGCAACAAGGCACACTGGAAACAGTGCTGGAAATCCGTGGTGCCGGGCAGGATGCCGCGCCGCACTTGTCCTGCCTCGGTAGCTCGCGTGAAAGCCTGCGTGCGATCCTGGCCGAATACAAATCGCATGGCATCAAGCGCATCGTTGCCTTGCGCGGTGATTTGCCTAGTGGTTACGGTTCCATGGATATGTCGTCCAGTGAATTTCACTATGCAAATGAACTGGTGGAATTCATACGCGCTGAAACCGGCGACTGGTTCCACATTGAAGTCGGCGCTTATCCGGAAATGCATCCGCAAGCCAAATCGCCGCAAGACGATATCGCCAACTTTGTCCGTAAGGCCAAAGCGGGTGCCGATTCGGCGATCACGCAGTATTTCTACAATGCGGATGCTTACTTCCGTTTCGTCGATGATGCGCGCAAGGCTGGTAGCGATATACCGGTGACTGCGGGCATTATGCCGATCACCAATAACTCGCAGTTGATGCGCTTCTCTGATGCATGTGGCGCTGAAATCCCGCGCTGGATACGCCTCAAGCTGGCGAGCTACGGTGATGATGCTGAATCGATACGCGCCTTCGGTCTCGATGTGGTGACGGATCTGTGCGAACGTTTGCTGGCAGGTGGCGCACCTGGTTTGCATTTCTACTCATTGAACCAGGCCGCGGCGACGCAGACTATCTGGACACGTTTGAATTTGTCGCAGAAATAAGCAGCAAGTCAGAAAGTCAGGAGTGCCCTGTGCCAGAAATGGACAGGGCATTTTTTATTTCAGCGGGCGTGGAAGGTCGCTTCTTCCGTCACGACCGCGTCGAGGGCGATGTCATATACCTCAGAGGCAAAGTCGACTTCACCGAATGCATAAGCCACACCCAGCGTGCGTGGTCGTGGTTCTGCTGCCAGCGTCCGGTCGTAAAAACCGCCGCCATAGCCGAGGCGGAAACAGTCTGCATTGAAGCCGAGGCAAGGTATCAGCAGTGCTTGCGGCTGTATCAGTGGATTGTCAGCGACTGGAATGTCGGTGCCTAACCTGTCCTTGCGCAATGCCTCACCCGGCGCCCATTCCACGAACTGCAGGGGGACGTTGTCGCCTGCGATCAGCGGCAAGGCCAGTTGTACGCCCGCTGCATGCAATTCTGCATACGCCTGATGTACATCGGGTTCGCCACGCATAGGCCAGTACACACCCAGGCTGGCTGGCTTTTCACTACGCCACCATTGCATGATTTTATCGCCCAGGCGACGGTCAAAAAGGGCGCGTTGATCCGCGGCAAGTGCGCTACGCTTTGAGAGCAGGGTACGACGTAAATCGAGCTTATTTTGCATGGGTACGGGAAGAGAATCGCGTGCTATTCTAGGTGCCAGAGATGGGAACTCATTTTATAGCTATCCGGCCTGGGTTCCAGTATAAGCAGGATAAAAAATAGGGGTCACGATATTCATGTTTTCGCATAAATTATTCGCACGCGTCATGCTGTTGGCGGCATCCGCCGTGTTCCTGGTACCGGCGGCGCATGCGCAAAAGCGCGCGGCGGGCTTTGCCAGTGATGACGATGCATTTTTAGCATTGCGTGATGCATCACGCCGCGGTGATGCTGTGCGTGCAGCCGATATCGCATCCAAGCTCGGTAATTACTCCATCCCGTCTTACGTTGATTACTACCAGCTCAGGCCGCGTATCAAGGATGCCAGCCCGACTGAAATCCTGGCGTATCTGAATAAATATAGCGGCAGTGCCATCGCTGACCGCCTGCGCAATGACTGGCTGCTTGAAGTTGGCAAGCGCCGCGACTGGGTCACCTTCGATGAACAATATCCGCTGTTCGAGTTGAATGACGACACCCAGCTGAAATGCTATGCGCTGATGTCCAAGGCGCAGAAGGGCTTGAATGTCGCGGTGGATGCGCGTGCTTTGCTGACCGTGCCGAAGAACTATGGTGAGGGTTGCGTTGCGCTGATCGGCATGCTGATGGAAAACAGTCAGTTCAATGAAGATGATTTGTGGGCGCAGATCCGCCTGGCAGCAGAAACCGGTTCTACCGATTTCGTGCGCCGCCTGGTGCCGTTCACTGGCATAGATGATGGTTCGCTGGTGACGGCGATGGAAAAACCAGCGCTGATTACTTCCAAGGGCGTGGGTTTCCGTCGTGTGAAGCATGAAGTGTTTATCGTCGCGCTGGGGCGCATCGCAAAAAATAATCCGGCACAGGCCGCTGAAGTTTTATCCGGAAACACGCTGTTGCTGAATAAAAAGCAGGAAGCTCAAGGCTGGGCGCAAATTGCCTTGCAGGCTTCGATGAAGCTGGCGCCGGAGGCGGCAGATTACTGGCGCAAGGCAGGTAATGCACCGTTATCACTTGAAGGTCATCAATGGAAAATCCGCGCCGCTTTGCGTGCCGGTGACTGGAAATTGGTCAAACAAGGCGTCGAAGCGATGCCTGCCGCATTGCGCGACGATGCGACCTGGACCTACTGGCTGGCGCGCGCACTGCGCGAAGAGGGCAAGCGCGATGAGGCGAATGCATTGATGCAGTCGATCGCATCACAAACCAATTTCTATGGCCAGCTGGCACTGGAAGAGCTGGGTCAGAAAATCACGATACCGCCACGTGCGACACCAGTAACTGAAGAAGAGATCGCGCCGATGGCGGCCAATCAGGGCTTCCGTCGCGCTTTCAAATTCTTTGATCTGGGTTTGCGCTTCGAAGGTTATCGCGAGTGGAACTGGGAGCTACGCAAGATGAATGAGCGCCAGCATCTGGCTGCCGCCGAATTCGCACGCCGTAGTGAAGTGCTGGATCGCATGGTCAATACTTCTGATCGCACCAAGATAGAAGTAGATTTCACGCAACGCTTCCCATCGCCGTATCGCGACGTCATGCGCACCGCCACGCAAAAGCTGGGTCTGGAAATGGCCTGGGTGTATGGCCTGATCCGCCAGGAATCCCGTTTCATCATGGATGCACGTTCGCATGTGGGTGCATCGGGTCTGATGCAATTGATGCCTACTACTGCGCGTCATGTCGCCAAGAAGATAGGCATGACCGATTACGCGCATAGCCAAGTCAATGAAATTGAAACCAATATCCTGCTCGGTACCAGTTATTTGAATATGGTCCTGAACGATCTGGGCGGTTCGCAAACATTGGCAACAGCTGCTTACAACGCCGGTCCGGGACGTCCGCGTGCATGGCGTTCGACGCTGACGCGTCCGGTGGAAGGAGCGATTTTTGCAGAGTCGATTCCGTTTTCGGAAACCCGTGACTATGTGAAAAAAGTACTCTCCAATGCGACTTACTATGCAGCGATGTTTGAAAGCAAACCGCAATCATTGAAGGATCGCCTGGGTAGCGTCACACCGACTGCATTTGTACCAACGGATCTGCCGTAAAACAGCACAGCAATATATAAGAACTTTATCGTTACGGACACTATGCAAACGACAGAACTCGATCCGACCTTATCGCAAACACTGGGTAATGCAGAAAAAAATGGCCTGAAGCTGGTCATCGCGAACAAGAACTATTCGTCATGGTCTATGCGCCCGTGGGTGGCGATGACGGCTTTTAATATCCCGTTCCAGGAAATTTCAGTCTTGCTGGATCGTTCGGATACGACGGCGCAGATCGCGCATTATTCAGCCGCGGGCAGGGTGCCGGTATTGCTGGCAGGTGAAACCGTGATCTGGGATTCGCTGGCGATATGCGAATACCTGGCGGAGCAATTCCCGGAAAAGAAAATGTGGCCGGAAGATGTGGCTGCACGTGCGCTGGCGCGTTCGATTTGTGCCGAAATGCACTCCGGCTTTACCGGCGTTCGTTCCGCGATGTGGATGAATATACGTGCCAAATTCCCAGGCAAGGGACGTACGCTGGAAGCGCAGGCAGATATCGGTCGTATCAGCGAAATCTGGGAAACCTGTCTGGCCATGTCCGGACCTAGTGAATACTTGTTTGGTGAGTTCTCTATTGCCGATGCCTACTTCGCACCTGTGGTCATGCGTTTCCGTACCTACGAAGTCGTGCTGGCACCGGCACTGGATGCCTATGTCGAACGGGTCGCGGCACACCCTGCAGTCGCGCAGTGGATAACCGGTGCGCTGGCCGAGACTGACCATATCGAAAAGTACGACAGCTATCCCGATTGAACTGATATGAAGACTTACATCGTTGGCGGCGCAGTACGCGATGAATTGCTGGGCGTGGCCGTCAAGGATCGCGATTACGTGGTGGTCGGCGCAACGCCGGAGGCCATGATTGCGCAAGGTTATACCCCGGTCGGCAAAGACTTCCCGGTTTTCCTGCATCCGAAGACACACGCGGAGTACGCTCTGGCGCGTACCGAGCGCAAGACTGAGCCTGGTTACAAGGGTTTCGTCTTCCATACCGATGCCAGCGTGACGCTGGAAGAAGATTTAATCCGCCGTGACCTCACCATCAATGCGATGGCGCAGGATGAAGACGGCCGCATCGTCGATCCTTTCGGCGGCCAGCGTGATCTCAAGCAACGCATATTCCGCCATGTGTCACCAGCCTTCTCCGAAGATCCGGTGCGCATATTGCGCATTGCGCGCTTTGCCGCGCGCTTTCCAGAATTTACAGTAGCACCGGAAACCAATGAACTGATGCAAGGCATGGTGGTGGCCGGTGAAGTTGATGCGCTGGTGCCAGAGCGAGTATGGCAGGAACTGGCGCGTGGCCTGATGGAAGTGCGTCCGTCACGGATGTTTGCGGTGCTGCGCGATTGCGGCGCCTTGCAACGCATACTGCCGGAGCTGGATGCCTTGTGGGGCGTGCCGCAACCGGCGCTCTATCATCCGGAAATCGATACCGGGGCGCACATTATGCTGGTGATCGATTACGCGGCCAGCATCCATGCTGATCTGCCTACGCGCTGCGCAGCCTTATTGCATGACCTCGGCAAGGGCGTCACACCGCCCGAGATGTGGCCGCGCCATCACGGCCATGAAATGCATAGCGTGAAGCTGGTGGATGCGGTTTGTAAGCGCCTGAAAATCCCGAACGAATGTCGTGACCTGGCATTGATGACAGCGCGTGAACACGGCAATGTCGGACGTGCGCTGGAACTGCGTGCAAAAACGATAGTGAATTTATTGGAGCGTTGCGATGCTTTCCGTAAGCCGCAACGCTTTCTCGATATGTTGGTGGCATCCGAGTGCGACCATCGCGGACGTACCGGTTTTACAGAGAAACCGTTTCCACAAAGAGCGTATCTGCAGGCGGCGCTGACAGTAGCGCTAACGGTGAATGGTGGGGAAATTGCCGAGCTAACGCGGCAGCGATATCCGGATCAGCAGCAGCGCATACCGGAAGCTATTCATGAAGCACGCGTGCGGGCAGTTGCCGCTGCGATCAAGGAAACCGCGCCTGAAGAATAAGCGCAGTATGCATGCAGTCTTCAGGCTAGCCTGTTTCAGGTCATCGGTACGTGACGGCGGGTCGACAGTACATAGGCACGCAACTCATTGCGTGTGACGATGCCGTCATTGTTGGCGTCTATGCGTTCGAAGTTTTCGACGATCAGCGCCATATTGGCTGCTTGCGCTTCGGATTTGGTAATGCTTTGTACCGGTGCCTTGTAAGACGCAGTCTTGTCCTGCGCATGCTTGCTTCTATAGGCTTCGGCAGATAGTTGTGCGGCGGTGGCGTTGACGACGACCAGTGCTATCGTCAGTGCGATAAGCTTTTTCTTCATGGTTACTCCCCTTTACAAGCACGAATACGTGTTTGAAGCATCCATTGAAAGATTATTCAGCTTAATCCGCCAACGCATTTACGCCTTGTTACATTTGATACAAAACAATGGATACAAGGCAATATGCGTTTTTCGCATAAGAGTCCAACAAAGACTTCGTTGGAAATGATGTGTTCCCTGCCTAAGCTGATGACAGCCATCAATTTTTGCAGAAGGGGACTATTTTGGATTTGCTTGATACCTTCACCGCAGTTTCTGCCGCGGCAGTCGTGCTGGCTGCGCTGATCTATCGTTTATAGGACAGCGCAGCTGCTTACAACTGATCAGAATTTCGGGATGTGCAAAGTCTTGCTGATCATCAAGGTACCGGACAGTGCAAACAGCAATGCTAACGGATGTAATTCCCATGGGCCGACTTGCCATACGCCACCGTAAATGGCTGCTCCTACGCTGCCTATGGATGCCAGCCACGCCAGGATGCCGGTAATGATGACGCTGGTCGGTATCGGCGTACCTTCAAAGTAAGCCACCTTATCTGCACCTTCGGACAGGCTTTCGGCCGTGACGTTGTAGCGAGCCAAGCGGCTGACGCCGCAGCAGACGAAGTAAATCATTGCAACCCAATCCCAGCCACCAGTCAGACCCGCTGCGAAACCGAGCGTAACCGGTGCCAGTCCAAACGAAATTACGTCGGCCAGTGAATCCAGCTCACGCCCCATCGCCGAATGCTGACGCCGCCAGCGCGCGATGCGACCATCCAGGACGTCGAATATAAAGGCAGCGGGTGCCATCGCCGCCGCAGCATAGAAATGATGCAGGGACTGGCTGGCCATATACAGCATGGCAAAAAATACGGCCGCTACACCGCAGGCTGCGTTACCCAGCGTAAAAAAATCAGCCAGGTGAAAGCCGCGCAACATGGAAAAATGCTTGCGAGGCGCTTTGGATGGAGGCATTACGGTCTCTCTTGAATAATCTATTTTTAATTGCCGACCGGAATGAAGGATCTACACCCTCGTCGGCCGTGTTGTAGCGGCAAGTATGTCATTGAATTAAATGGTTGTGCACGGAAATAGCCAGGATTTTAATTAGCGCACCGGTTCAGCCGTCCGCTTGTTATGATGCAATTCCAAGCAGGTATAAGTCGGTTACCGCACATACGATACAAAATCGGGGTTTTAGACTGAAACTTTCCTTCACTGGAGGCTGCCATGCAATTCAAGAAAAATGCCATGTATAAGGCACTGGGTTTTTCTCTGTGTGCTTTGAACCTTGCTTTTGCCGCGAGTCTGGCGTCAGCGGCTGACACCGCTACTAGCACTTATAAGCAAGACCGGGCCGATTGTATGGATGGCCGGTCGACACAGGATAGGGCGACCTGTTTGCGCGATGTCGGTGCTGCGTTGAATGAAGCGCGCCACGGTAAATTAAAAGATGACGATGCGTTGGTCTATCAACAAAATGCACGCATACGCTGCAATGCCTTGCCGGATGCCGACAGGCAGGATTGCCTGGTACGCATGAGTGGTCGCGATACGACGATCAGTGGCAGCGTAAGTGGTGGCGGTATCTTGCGTGAGACCACGACGATAGTGCCAGACCCACCGCCACCTGCGGCGCCAGCGCCTGAGCCGATGTATCCGAACATGCCTGCACCGCGTTAAACGGAATTCGCCAGACAATAAAAAAGGCCCCATACCGGGGCCTTTTTGCCGTGTGCATTTTTACAGGTTTTACTGAACAACCATCAATGTGAATGGAATCACATAGGCTTGCAGCGTGACCAGGAAGCCGACCAGGATAGCCAGCGCAATCGAATGGAAGAAGACATAGCGCAAGATGTCGCCTTCGTGTCCGTACCACTTGGTTGCCGTCGATGCGACCACAATCGATTGCGCATCGATCATTTTGCCCATGACGCCGCCTGAGCTGTTTGCAGATGCCATCAGGACTGGTGGCAAGCCCAGCTGCTCTGCGGTGGTTTTCTGCAAGCTGCCGAACAGCACGTTGGCAGCCGTATCCGAGCCGGTCAAAGCCACGCCCAGCCAGCCGAGCAGGGTGCCGAACATGGGATAGAACACACCGGTATGTGCGAACGCCAGGCCGAGCGTAGCGTCGAGGCCGGAGTACTTGGTCAGGTAACCGACGCCAAACATGGCGCAAATCGTCAGCAGGGAATAGCGCACCAGTTTGATGGTTTGCCAGTACTCCTGCAGCAGACGTTTAAACGAGTAGCCCATCAACACACCGGCAACGATCGCCGATACCAAGATGCCGGTACCTGCCATCGACAGCACGTTGAAGTTAAACACTGCGGCTTCGAGGAAAGGCTCTTTGGCTACCGGCGGCATTTTCATAACCATCTTGTCGAGGCCTGGAATCGCATACTTCCATGACCAGATTGCGTCGATTGCTTTCTTGAAGAATGGCGTACCCCAGATAAAGACGAACACCGACAAAATCACCCATGGCATCCACGATTTCGCGACGCTGATATTGGCGAGTACTGGTTTCTGTTCCGATTCTGGTTCAGGCTTGATGTCATCCTTGGAATTGTCATTGCGATTGCGCAGGGCGGTCGAGGTCCAGATTTTCTTCGGCTGCCATACTTTGAGGAACAGAGTCAGCGAGCCCATAGACACAATCGCGGCGATCACGTCTACCAGCCAAGGGCCGTGGTAGTTCGATACGACGAATTGCGGGATCGCAAACGACACACCAGCGACCAGGATCGCAGGCCAGATTTCGCGCATGCCACGGAAACCGGCAAACGCCCAGATCAGCCAGAACGGAACCAATACCGAGAAGAACGGCAATTGACGACCGATCATCGACGACAGATGCAGCAAGTCGATACCGGTTACAGCCGACAACGCAATCACCGGTGCGCCAAGCGCGCCATACGCGACAGGTGCCGTGTTAGCGATCAGCGCCAGGCCGGAAGCAGCCAGCGGCGAGAAGCCAAGGCCGATCAGAATCGCACCGGTAACAGCAACGGGAGTACCGAAGCCTGCTGCACCTTCAAAGAATGCGCCGAAGCAGAACGCGACCAGCAACAATTGCAAACGTCGATCTTCGGTGATGCCGCTGATACTGTTTTGCAGCACCTTGAAATAGCCATTCAGCGTAGTGAGGCGATGCAGGAAAATAATATTCAGCACGATCCAGCCGATAGGGAACAGACCTGCGGCGATGCCGTAGCCTGCTGCCTTACCCGCCATTGCAACCGGCATGCCGAATACAAATGCGGCGATGACGATGCCGACGACGAGTGCGAGACCCGCCGCGAGGTGGGCTTTCATGTGGAAAAATGCGAGTGCTGCGAGAAGTACTGCAACCGGGATGCCGGCGGCGATAGTGGAGAAGCCGAAGCTGTTAAGCGGATCGTAAATCTGTTGCCATATCATGGTCGTGTCCTTTGATTGGGTAACTATAGTTTTTAACCCTCGCTGATCGTTGCAGCGCAGGGGCACGCCACCATATCAGCCACTCACAAGCACATTGATGCATAAATTTAACCCATCGATACGATATTTTGATACCTCAATCCGAGGATTCTGAGACTTCTTTTGCGCAGTTACGCTGCTGCAAATTTTCAAGCGTGAATTAGGTAGTGCGCCGGGTTGTGCGCAAGAGGAGACGCACCGGTCTGGCGCGTCTGGAATGCGGAGTTACAGAGGGATGGGGGAGAGTGATCCATCAAGATGTTTCTTGATGTGCACGTGGTCGTCGAAGTTTTCGACTGTTGCAATTTAACGTTTAATTAATATGCCTTACTACATGCTTACTTTGCTGGGGCAATGAAGTTCGCATAGCCGCGTGCGCGTAACTCACAAGCCGGACATTTGCCGCAACCGTATCCCCAGTCATGCAAGGCACCACGTTCGCCCAGATAGCATGTATGGGTGCCAGCACGTATCAGGTCGACCAGCGCATTGCCGCCCAGGTCTTGTGCCAGTTGCCAGGTGTCAGCCTTGTCTATCCACATCAGTGGAGTTTCCAGCTTGAGGCGTGTTGCCATGCCGAGATTGAGTGCGACCTGCAATGCTTTCATGGTGTCGTCGCGGCAGTCCGGATAACCGGAGAAGTCGGTTTCGCACATGCCACCGACCAGCACATCAAGTCCGCGGCGATAGGCGACAGTCGCCGCGACAGTCATGAACAGTAAATTGCGGCCGGGTACAAAGGTGTTCGGCAAGCCGTTTTCCATCATGGTGATTTCTACGTCTTGCGTCATCGCGGTGTTGGATATTTTGGAGATGAGCGACAGATCTATCATGTGATCTTCGCCCAGCTTCTTGTCCCACTCCGGATGAATGCCGCGCAAGGATTGCAGTACGCTCGGGCGCACTTCCAGTTCGACGGCATGCCGCTGGCCGTAATCGAAACCGATGGTTTCAACCTTGGCGTAGCGGTTCAGCGCCCATGCGACGCAAGTCGTGGAGTCTTGTCCACCGCTGAACAAGACCAGCGCACCATCTGTAGAACTCATAATTTCCTTCAGTAACAAACAACAGCAAAAAATCGACAGCGAGTATCTATCGCGGACGATAGTTTACATCGCCGCGCCAGGCCGAATTATATGCCCAGCTGAACTTTCGCTATGTCTGTTGCTTATACCGGATCGACTTTGGTCAGGGTTTGTTCGATGAAGTCGCCTTCAGGCTCGGTGATGCGTACGCGTGCCGGATACCATTCCATGGACGGCGCAAACCAGATATCCAGTTTCTGTGCATGGTCGCCATCCTTGATGACGCGGCTGACTTTCACTGTGTTCAGATCGCCGGTCGCGGTTTTGATTTTCTCGGCCTTGTTGACTTTGAAGACCCACGCATCCGCATCTTTTTGTCCGACTACGGTTACCGGAATGCTGGCGCCGGTTTTGAATTTATTCGGTGTGCTGCGTGCGATGGTCGCCAGTTGCCAGACTATGCTGTTGCGATCCTGTTCGCCGCCCTTGATCGGATAGCTGGCGTCGGATGCGGTAAAGGTGATGGTTTTGGCGTCGCGATTAAAAGTCGCGGTGGTTGGATCTTTGCGATAACGCTTTTCTGTCGAAGTCGACGGTGCCAGGCCATATGCATCAATAGTGCCTTCGCTTTTGGCTTCCAGTATCTTGCCCAGCAGCATGGCTTTGGTTTCAGTTGTTATCGAGTAAGTTGCCTTGTCCGTCTTCCAGTGGATGATGGCGGTGCCGTTCAGCGGCAAGCCACGCTGGTTGGCATTGATTGCATAGTTCAGGTCGGCCGATGGCGGCAGGTTGAAACTGCGCTTGGCGGGTGTTTGGGCCAGTGTGACGCTCGCTGAGGTAGCGATCACGGTGGCGAGCAACATGGATTCCAGATTACGGTAAAGGTTACGCTTCATTGGGGCACCAAAATGAAATATTGTTAAGTTTATATGACTAGTGTGACGGGGAAACGTTCAGATTGCTTAAGGACATGTCCAGATAATCGCCATTGGCTTCCGTATAGCGCAGGCGTACCGGATACCAGTTTAATTGCGGCGCGAGCCAGATATCCAGTTTTTGGTCGTAGGAGCCGCGTCTAGGCGCGCGTGCTACATGCCAGGCGCTGATAGTGGTGCCGTCGACCACGATGTCTTCCTGGCCGATCACCAGTATGTGCCATGTTTCTGCATCGCGTGTACCGGCGACAAATAAATCGATGCTGGCTCCGGCAACGAATTTTTCACTATCGCCGCGTCCTATACCTGCCAACTGCCAGATGATACTGGCGCGGTCTTGTTCACCACCGGTGCGCGGATAGGATTTGGTCGATGCGGAAAAACTGATCAACTCAGGATCGCGCTGGAAGTGTGTATTGGTTTCGGAGCGGCGAAAACGCTTTTCGCTATACAGCTCGGGCACGATGCCGATGTCTGTGATGCTGCCGCTGCTCCTGAAGCGCAAGGCGGTAATGAACAGCACGCCAAATTCACCATCCACCGTGTATAGCTGACCATCGGTACGCCAGCTGATGGTGCCGCTGCCATAAGTAGGCGCCCCTTCCTTAGGGATTTTCTGGATGTCATATTTCAGGCTGGCGGAAGGTGGCAAATCGATTTTGTAGGCGATGCCTGTTTCCGCTTCCGGCGCGGCTGGCTCTGGTGTTTCTTCTGCCACGATTTTGTCGTCGCTGGTGCTTGCTGTGGATGGCTCGTTGGCCGGCGGGCTGGTCGTTTCGGCGACAGGCGCAGGCGACTCAATTACCGGAGCAGGGGCAGGCCGGCGCGGGCGTGGCTTGGGTTTGGCGGCGACTATTTTCGGTTTTGGGATGACGGGTGCTTCGCTTTCCAGCGTTGCGGCGACGACCATGGTGTCATCTTGTGGTTTGCCAGATGGCAGTACGAGCAAGCCGCGTGCCCAGGAAATGATGATCAGGTGCAGCAACAGGGATGCCAGCAAAACCAATAGCCCGCCAGTCAGTAGCCTTTTGCGCGGCTGTTTATGCGGGGATGGCGGTATCTCTGTCGTCATGGCGCTAGTGTAAACGCAAGGGCCGCGATTCGGTGCACAAGCGGGCTGGTAGGCAGCCGCGTAAAATGGCCGTTTTAAGAAAGTCCTGCATTGAAAATCCAAGGCAAAAATATACTGGCGTGCGTCCTGCTGTGCGCCTGCACCGTGGCGCAAGCGGCTGAACCCATACGCATAGGCATGATAGATGGCATGTCTGGTGCATTTGCCAACGCGGGTGAGGCGGTCGTGCGTAACCTGCAAGTGGCTATAGATAAGGTTAATGCGCGCGGCGGCGTCAAGCTGCCGGATGGTGCACATCCGCTGGCGTTGGAAATCTTTGATAACAAACTGGGCGTAGAAGAATCATTGCTCGAGTTCAAGCGACTGACCGACCAGCGCATACCATTTATAGTTCAAGGAAACAGCTCGGCAGTTGCGGCCGCCTTGCTCGATGCGGTCAACAAGCATAATCAGCGGCTGCCGAATAATCGCGTGCTCTTTCTGAATTACTCAGCGGTCGATCCGGCGCTAACGAATGAGAAATGCAGCTACTGGCATTTCCGTTTTGATGCGAATGCCGATATGCGCATGAATGCATTAACCGAAGTCATCAAGCGTGATAACCGCGCTCATCGTATTTATCTGATCGGACAGGACTACAGCTTCGGCCGTCTGGTCGCGCAGGCAGCGCGTACACAACTGGCCGCGAAGCGACCGGATATCCAGATCGTCGGTGATGAGTTACATCCTATCGGCAAGATCAAGGATTTCGCGCCCTATATTGCGAAGATCAAGGCCAGCGGAGCTGATGCGGTGATCACCGGTAACTGGGGGAATGATCTGACCTTGCTGGTAAAAGCAGCAAAAGAGTTTGGTCTGAATACCAAGTTCTACACCTTTTACGGTAATGGCCTGGGCGCCCCCGCTGCCATCGGTGATGCTGGTGTGGATCGGGTACGTGCAGTGGCCGAGTGGCATCCGAATGTGGGTGACGGCGCGAAAGATGGCGCCAGTGATCGCTTCTATCACGCATTCCGTGAGCGCTATCCGCAGCCCAAGGATGATTATGTACATCTGCGCATGCACCTCATGATAGAGATGCTGGTGACGGCGATAGAAAAAGCGAAGTCGACCGATGCGCTGGCCGTGGCGAAAGCGCTGGAAGGTGCGCATTATCAGAACGCATTCCACGAAGCGACCATGCACGCCGCCGATCATCAGTTGATCCAGCCTCTATACGTATCGGTGATGCGCAAGAAATCGGATGGTGGCATGCGCTTCGATAACGAAGGCAGTGGTTATGGTTTCAAGACGGAGTTGTATCTGCCCGCAGCCCGCACCGCCTTGCCGACCAGTTGCAAGATGCAGCGCCCATTGCGCTAGCCAGGCCACTTTATCTGCTACGCTTAGGGTACTTAGACCTGCATTGCATCCAGGAGCGTAGTCATGACTCAGCCCAATATGCCCAATCTTCCCGGCTTCGATGCCATGGCCGACACCATGGAATTCGTCAAGAATATGTGGGGTGGAATGAAGCCACCGGCTGGTGCGATTCCGGGGATGGTGATGCCGACTTTGTCGGTGGAAGAAATCAATAAGCAAATCACCGACTTAAAAGCGGTCGAAGCCTGGTTGACTGCGAATATGAATATGTTGCGCGGGACGATACAGGCGCTGGAAGTGCAAAGCGCGACGATCAGCACCCTGCAAAGCATGGGGCAGACCTTTGCGGCCCCGCCCAAAGCAGAAGCACCGGTCGAGCCATCAGTTGCTACTGTATCCGATCCTTTGCATAGCAGCGCTGGCACTGCGAATCCTGCAGCTTGGTGGAATATGTTGCAGGATCAATTCAATCAGGCGGTCCGCAGCGTGATGTCAGAAGAAGCTGCCTTGCAAAAGAAAACAGCTTCCAAGCCTGCAGCCAGGAAAAGCACGGCAACTAAAAAGCCCGCAGCGAAATCCTCCGCTAACAAGCCTGCAAAAAAACGCACGCCTGTTGCAAAACCCTGAAGCGCTTAAGCCGCAGGTTTGTTGCTGGCAGGGTCGGGTGGTATCCGTAAATTATGTGCCAGCCAGATGGTCAGTACACCGCATGCCACTGCGAGATAACCGACAGTGTCATAGTGTTCGATCTGGCCGTTAGGCGTACGCGTAATGATCAGGCCTGCAATCAGCGTCGCCAGCCCGGATGACAACATCTGCACCGATGAAATCAATGTCATGAACGTGCCGCGTACATGCGCCTCCGGCACTGCACTTACCATCGCCATGCCCGGTACCATGCGACCCGGAACCAGGATAAAGAATATCGTCGAGTTGATCAGCACTAGCCACCATGCAATCGGCACCAGATGAGTTGTGATCAGCAAGGGGATGAATGAGGCGACCGCCACGATCCTGTACACCTTCAGCTTGCCGTACTTATCCGCCATGCGGCCTATCAGCTGCGAAGTAAAGAAAGTCGCCGCACCACCGCACAGATACACCACGGTGATGAATGATTCTGGCAAACCTACATTCGTCGTCATGTATAAGGCGATGTAGGGGATGACGGTAAAGCCCGCCATCATGATCATCGCGATAAAGGCAAAGGCGGTTAGATGTCGCGGCTCTTTGGCGACCGCAAAGATACGCTGGAAGATATTGCCGACTGGTTTGTTGTGCAAATGCGCGGTCAGGTTGGGCAGCAGTTTGTAACCGATGAACCAGAAAATCCCTGATAGCAGCACGATGAAAAAGAAGGGCGCGCGCCATCCCAGCGAGGTGAAGGTAGACGCCAGCAACAAGCCCAGCGGCACACCGGCCACAGTCGAAATCGAAAATGCCGCCATCACGGTACCGAGTGCCTTGCCACGACGTTCAAATGGAATCACATCAGCAACCATGGTTTGCACCAGACCACCGAGGATGCCGCCAAACGCGCCTGCCAATGCACGTGCGATGAGCAGGAAGGTAAAGTTGGGCGCGAGTCCACAACACAGCGTGGCGATGATGAAGCAGGCGTACAGGACCAGCAGCAGTTTGCGTCTGTCAAAGCGATCAATATAGGTCGCTGCCAACAGACTGGATGCGGCTGCAGTAAATGTATAAGACGACAGCAAGAGGCCGAACTGATGGGTATCGATGTGCAACAGCCTGATCAGTTGCGGACCAAGCGGCATCATGATCATGAAATCAAGAATGTGCGTGAACTGTATGCCGGCGATGGTCAGCAAGAACAGGCGTTCATTTTTGATGACGGGAGTGTGGGTAGAAGAGTGCAATAGAACCTGCTGAATAAATATTGTAGGGGCTGTCTGGGATGACGTGAATCCGGACTAGCGAGAAAATCTGATACGGGTGCTGGATACGTGTGGATATGTGGCGCGAGAGTTTGAATTCTTTTAAGCGGACGACCAGATGCATGAGGATTCTGCGTTGCTTAGTCTAATACTTTTTTAAAAGTGCTGCCGGATGCGGCACGGAATCAGCAAAGTACAGAGGCAGGTAGCTGCCATTTTACTTATGCATGGTGCTGTCGGTATGGCGTCTGGCGTATATATCTGTTGCAGCTAATGAATAATCGACCTTCTGTAATGCGAGAGTGATGCTCTGTTTTTTAGAGAAAAAATGTTGCTCTCATTGCCGCTGATACTGCTACAGTTCGCAGATAAAAAATAATCACAAGGGTGCGGGCATGGTCTGGTTTCTGGCGTATGTATTGGCAGGTGCATTTGTCGGCGTGTTAGCCGGTTTGCTGGGCATAGGTGGCGGTATGACGCTGGTACCTATCATGGCGGCCTTGTTCGCGGCGCAGCACTTCGCACCTGACCATATCGTGCATCTGGCGCTCGGCACCTGTATGGCTTCCATCGTATTTACTTCCGGCTCCAGCGTGCGTGAGCACTTGAAGTTCGATGGCGTCGATTTCAATATCGTCAAACGTATGTCTCCCGGGCTGGTAGTCGGCAGTTTGTTGGCGACTTCAGTCTCTGCATGGATACCGCAACGTCATCTGGCCCTGAGTTTTGCCGTGATCGTGTTCTTCGGCGCGACGCAAATCCTGTTGAACAAGAAACCGAAAGCGGCGCGTACACTGCCTTCCGCCGGTCCTTTGTTTTTCGTTGGTCTCATCATCGGCATCATCGGCGGCCTGGTTTCTGCAGGCGGTGCATTCCTGACTATCCCATTCATGCTGTGGTGCGGTGTGCCTATGAAGAAAACCATAGGTACTGGTGCGATGATGGGCATACCCCTGGCCGTGGTCGGTACCATAGGTTATGTGATTTCGGGGTGGAGTGTACCGGGCTTGCCGGATGATGCAGTCGGCTTCATTTCCATCATTGCACTGGCAGGCATAGTCTGCGGCAGTGTTTTTACTGCACCTTTCGGTGCGCGACTCGCACATCGCCTGCCGGTGCCAGTATTGAAACGCATCTTCGCCTGCCTGCTGTATGTGCTGGCGGCGAAGATGTTGTGGACTTACTGGTAGGAGAGAGGGCTTGCCTGCAGAAGTGCAGGCAAGTCAGGGCATCAGTTCTTGCGCGAGAATTTCTCTGCTAACTGGGTCAGTTTTTCTGCGCGCAGGCGATCAGCTTCTTCTGCTTCACGCTGTTTTGCTGCGGCCTTGCGCTGGGCTTCTTCAGCCTGGCGCTGTGCCTTGCGGTGCTCTGCATTCTTTTTGAAGCGTTCTTTCAGCGTCGTGGTCGCGTGTGTGCGATGGACGTCCGTGACTTCATCTGCATTGCTGCCATCCAGGTTGAAGCGTACGGTCGCTTTTTCCATGCCCTTCAGGTAACGCAGGGAATTGGTGTGTATGCCGAGTGCGGTGCGCAGCGATTTGCGGCTGACATCCGGGATTTGCGCGATCAATTGCTTGTCGATGCCGATGGCCAGCGGCAGGTGTTCGCCGAACACGGTGAATTTTTCCTGCAGTTCCTTGAGCAAGGTACGGGCAGATTGAATTGGGTTAGGCGTAGTTTCGGTAGTCGTCATTTACAGCGGTTCAGCAATTGGGTATCCAGGGTGCGCAGGATAGCACGACGGAGCGGAATTGCCTGCAGTTGTGTGTTTTTTGTCCACAGTGATGCTACCGAATTTTCGTACCCGGTGTACAGTGCTGCATGCCTTATCCATACAAAAATGAAACGCGATGATGTACGAAGATGATGAAGAAGCGCAGGATCAGTCGCTGGCGCGGCCGTGGATAGTCCTGAAGACCACGTATGACGTGGAAGCATGGATAGACCATCAGAACCGCAATATCCAGTATCTGATCAAAGGCAATAAGAACAACGGCTGGGGAATTTGCTTTGAGCTGACCGAAGGCGGCGAGATCTATATGCATACCACGTCGGAAGGCGACGTCCTGCTGGATGTGACGCCGGAAGCGGAATGGGTTGCGCCCCTGATTACTGCAGTGACGCAGGTGGACGCGCCACGCTCACAGATCTGGGCTTTGCCCGGCGATAAATTAACCCAACTGGTACTGGGGCTGAGTCCATTGCTGGCGATGACACGACTGGTGACGGATCACAGCTTTAATCTGAAGAAATATTGAAGCGAGACATTTCAGTCAGCATAAACAAAAAGGGCGAACCAATCGGTTCGCCCTTTTGTTTGCAGCCGTCGTCGCTGGACGACGGCGCACAGCTTATTAAGCTGTTGCTTCTGTTTTGTGGTGACGCTTGCCGAGGTAGGTACCAACGATGACGACGCCGATAGCCAGTACCAGACCTGGAATGCTCAGGTGGCTGCTGCCGAACAAACCGATTTCGTGGTGTGGCATGTTCGCTGCGATCCAAGGTGTGACTGCTGTGTCAGAGAACAGCATTTCGCCAGCCAGGTAACCCAGCAGTGCTGCGCCCAGTGTGATGATGATAGGGAATTTTTCCATCAACTTCAGTACCAGTGCGCTACCAAACACGATTAGCGGAACGCTGATGGCCAGACCGATGATCAGCAATACGACATTGCCGTTTGCTGCTGCAGCAACGCCGAGGACGTTGTCCAGGCTCATGACCAGATCGGCGATCAGAATGGTTTTGATGGCGCCCCACAGGTTGGAGTGGCCTTCAATGTTTTCTTCGCCGCCGTCTTCGGCCAGCAATTGGACGCCGATGTAGAACAACAGAACCGCGCCTACCAGTTTGAGGTAAGGCAGGGTCAGCAATTGCAGCGCGAAAATGGTCAGAACGATACGCAGGATAATGGCGGCAGCACTACCGTAGATGACGGCCATTTTCTTTTGTTTTGGTGGCAGTGATTTAGCGGCCAATGCAATGACGACTGCATTATCGCCGGACAGCACGATGTTAATCAGGATGATGTTGCCGAGTGCGGCCCAAAATGCTGGAGTTCCTAGTAAGTCCATGTCTTCCTCAAAGTTTATTGAATATAAGCGGCAGTCGGCATACGACCATGTAGTTATCTGTCCGTGGAAACCACAAACATCTTTTGGCCACTACTTGCTAACGTGTGCAAATTTCCTACTAATCAATACGTATGGGCTTAAGTCCAGTATAGAGACAAAAACCCAGACCGGAAGGGACGGTTATTTACAGCTGCGAACGTCCCCCACGCAGGCGCAGGTTAGCTCGGAAGAACTCAATTTAACGTGATATTAGCGTTATTTTTTCGTTAAAACTGACTGGAAGTGGATGCGGAAAATACTACCCCCTTGCGGCCTGTCGTCATGCTCAAGCTTGGCTCCGAGGTATTCGCAAATGCGGATGGCCAGCGCCAGGCCGAGACCTGATCCGGCTGAGCCTATAAGTGCGGGTTGGGTGGGGTCGTTCTTCAGGCGGGCGCGGATGATGTCCGGCACGCCGGGGCCGGTGTCTTCGACCAGCACGCTGTGGTCCTGGATGGAGACGACGACCGAGCCTTCGTCAGTGTATTCGCAGGCATTGCGGATCAGGTTGCCGATCGCTGATGACAGCAGTTCCTTGCGTCCGAATACCGAAAAATCCTTGCCTTCCTGGAAATGCAGGCTGATAGGCCGGTCCCGTACCAGTGGCTGGCCACGTTCTATTTCGGCACGGATGACTTCTGAAATGGAAGTGAGCGGCCGGTCTATGGTGTCCGGACGGCGGGCCAGCAGCAAGAGCACGCTGACGCAGTCTGTTGCTTCTTTGGCAGCGCGCATGATGCGTCGTGCCGGTGCCTGCACTGCAGGCTGGTCAGCGGTTTGCTCAACCAGCAGTTCGGCGGCACCGATGATGATGGTGAGCGGAGTGCGCAGTTCGTGGCTGACGTCGCCGGTGAAGAAGCGTTCCCGTGCGAGGAATTGCTTGAGTTCGGCCGTGTGTTCGGCGAAGGCGCGTGCCAGTACGCCCAATTCATCCTGATGATTCAGCAGGGGCAGTTCGGCATTGGTCTTTTTGTCCATTACCGCATCGGCCAGCGTAATGATGGGATCGACAAAACCACGCGCGATGAAGCTGCCGAGGAAGAGGGAGAGTGCGACGAAGCCGAGGAAACCAGCGCCCAGCATCGCGAAGATCACGTGTTCGATATTTTTGTATTCACTGGCGCGGTCGATCACGACATAAGGGCCAGCGGCATCCTGCCCGACCAGTAAATGCACGTATTGATCTTCGAATACGCGCTTGGCAACGCCGAATGGCAAGTTGTGTAATTCAGGCGGGATGGCGGTGCCGTGGTAGAAGCTGACGTCGGATGGCATTTCTACCGGCATCCCAGCTGCATGGCGTGGCGAGGCCCACGCAGCGATGCTGCGCAGGTGTTCGTCGACCAGTAAATCTTCTATGCCGACAATTGCAACTGAAGCGACGACACCAACGAAAGTACAAACCGCCAGCGCAAAGTAAAGATAGGCTACAACTATGCGGCGGCGCAGCGTACTAGGGCGCTTCATCCGCATCTACCAGGCGATAACCTATGCCTTGTACGGTGCGCAGCATGGCAAACGGATGCGATTTATCCAGTGCCTGGCGCAATGCATGAATGTGGGTGCGCAGTGCATCACTATCAGGTGGGTGATCGCCCCAGACTTCGAGCTCCAGGGTTTCGCGTGATACGACTTTCGGTGCTTCTTTCATCAGGCAGGTCAGGATTTTGAAGCCGGTCTTGGTCAGTGAAATAGGAATGCCGTCACGTTTGACCTGGTAGGTCGAGGTGTCGAATACCAGATTGCCTACGCTCAGGAAGTTGGTGCCCTGGTTTTTGCCACGGGCGCGACGCACCAGTGCTTTCAGGCGCACTTCCACTTCCAGCAGCGAGAATGGTTTGACCAGGTAGTCATCTGCGCCGCTGTCGAAGCCAGCGACTTTGTCGTCCAGCGTATCGCGTGCGGTCAGCATCAGTACCGGAGTGTCTTTTTGCAATTCATCGCGCATCTTGCGGCACAGTGTCAGGCCGTCTATGCCGGGCAGTTTGATGTCGAGGATGACGGCATCGTAATCATGTTGTGCTGCGAGCGCGAAGCCTGCATATCCGTTGGCAGCGGAATCGAGTACGTAGCCGCGCGGCTCAAGGAAAGCGTACAGATTCGCGACGATATCGGCATTGTCTTCAATAATCAGAATGCGCATGGTGGTGATGGCGATTGCTCGCCTCTTTATCTATGAAATATGTGTCTGGTCTGAAAAAATCACTCAGTTTTATCGTCCGAGAGATGGCTAGTGCATCGGCCTGAAAAGTGGCCAGATGCGCGCATCGTCATTATGCCTGCGCGTACAAGGTCTTGCAGAAATTCCGCATTGCACCGTTGTTGTTCGGCTATGGCTTTTGACTCTGCCCGCATCGAAATTGTTCTATTTTTGCGCCAATGCTTTTTCTATATCTGCCACCAGCTTTTTGTCAGCAGGTGTCACTTTCGACGGATAGCTTTCGACGACCTTGCCGCTGCGATCCAGCAGGATTTTATGGAAGTTCCATTTAGGTGTCGTCGCACCGTTCGCCATCAGTGATTTATAGAAGGGATTGATGTTCGGGCCTATCACCGAGCTTTTGGCAAACATTGGGAATTTCACGCCATAGGTATTGTGGCAAAACTCGGCGATTTCCTTGTTTGCACCTGGTTCCTGCTGGCCAAAATCGTTGGATGCGAAGCCCAGTATCACCAGGCCGCGATCCTTGTATTTGGCATACAGCTGTTCCAGCCCTTCATATTGCACGGTAAAGCCGCAATAACTGGCGGTGTTGACAGCAAGAATCACTTTGCCTGCGTACTGGCAGAGATTTTGTGGTGCCTCATCTTGCAGGCGGGCAACCGTGTAGTTCAACGTGGCTGGACAGGCTGCGGGGCTGCTGGTCTGGGCGTAGGCCTGCGTGCCGAGGCCGAGACCGGCCAGAAAAATAAGGCTTACGAGCGGGCGGATGAATTGTTTTGTCATGATGGTGGGTGATGGGGCAAGAAGCGTGACTCATATTGCACCAAGACTGTCGGTTTGTCATGGCGCTGAAAAAATAATCTTCTAAGCTGAAAGAAAGCACGAAAACGGTGAATTTCGGTGTCGGAATGTTTAATTTTTTGTGCTGAATGAGATTTTTTTGCATTAGCCCCGTTCGTTAAGAAAACATTAAAAAAACAAGTAACGGCGCGGGATAGACGCCTTTTCGATACTTGAAAAGAATCGAATCAGGCAGTGTTTTTTCAGAGAAATACGCTTATGTTTAGCCGCTGAGGCTGGGTAGGCGCTGAATTTCTTGGTAGAATCAAAGACTTAACTCAATTTTTAAGGCGCGTATGCTGTACCCAGAATTGTTTAAATCGCTAGAGCAGGTTCGCTGGAACATGGAAAAAGATATTCCGTGGGATCAGTTCGACGGCTCCAAACTGACCGATGAGCAGGCACAAACCATACGCATGAATGCGATTACAGAGTGGTCTGCTCTGCCTGCAACCGAAATGTTCTTGCGTGACAATCGCGGTGACAGTGACTTTTCCGCTTTCATGTCGGTATGGTTCTTTGAAGAACAAAAGCACTCGCTGGTACTGATGGAGTACCTGCGTCGCTTCCGTCCGGAATTCGTTCCGACCGAAGAAGAGTTGCATAACGTACGTTTCGAATTCGATCCGGCGCCTGCGCTGGAAACACTGATGATGCACTTCTGCGGCGAAATCCGTTTGAACCACTGGTACCGTTGTGCCTCCGACTGGCACACAGAACCGGTCATCAAGCAAATTTACAAAATCATTAGCCAGGATGAAGCACGCCACGGTGGTGCTTACCTGCGCTATATGAAAAAAGCACTGGTCGAAGTTGGTGATAGCGCACGTGCTGCGTTTGCCAAGATCGGCGTGTTGATGGCATCGGCCCGTCGTACCGAAAAACCGCTGCACCCGACCAATCTGCACGTGAACCAGTCCCTGTTCCCTAACGATACTGTGCAATCGCGTTTGCCTGATCCTGAGTGGCTGGAACGCTGGCTCGATGGCCAGATCAAGTTCGACAGCGAGTGGGAAAAGAAAGTCGTTGATCGCATCCTGCACAATATGTCGCTGCTGTTTGAGCGCACCTTCGGTACCGTGCAGGAATTGAATCGCTACCGCAAAGAAATCGTTGCACGTTTGCCTGCTGCACAAGCAGCTTGATTTCGTACAGCTGAACCTAAAAGCCGCAAGTCTGTTTGCGACTTTTTGTTTATTGGAAAGGACTCATCATGCAAAGACGTACAGTATTAGGTGCACTGGCTTTGGCGGGTGTGTTGCCCGGACTTTCGTTTGCCAAAGCGCAGCCGGTAATCAATGTGTATAAGAGTGCGACTTGCGGTTGCTGCACCGAGTGGATCGCCCATCTGGAAAAGAATGGCTTTAAGGTGAATGGTCATAATGTGCCGAATACCGCTGAGTATCGCAGCAAGTATGGTGTGCCATCCGCACTGGGTAGCTGCCATACCGGTGTCATTGATGGCTACGCGCTGGAGGGTCATGTACCGGCCTCAGATATCAAGCGCTTGCTGGCCGAGAAGCCGAAAGCCAAAGGTCTGGCTGTACCGGGTATGCCTATGGGGTCACCGGGTATGGAAGTGGAAGGGCATGGTGCTGACGCTTATGATGTTTTGTTATTCCAGGCTGATGGCAAGACCCGTGTGTTTAGCCGCTACGCTGCCAAGTAATTTCAGCAGCACAAATAAAAAAGGACGTTTTTAAACGTCCTTTTTTTATTTGTCTGGAGTAATGCCAATCAATGATGGTGATGTTCCATCTTGTCTGCTTTTTTAGCGCTTTCTTCAACCACTATTGCTGCTTCTATCTTTCCTGCCTTTTTAAAGGTCAGTGTCAGCGGCAATTTATCGCCAGTCTTGAGCGGAGCCTTCAGGCCTATCAGCATGATGTGATAGCCATCGCCTGGCTGCATGGTGATCTTTTCCTTGGCCTTGATGTCCAGGCTGCCGACTTCACGCATGCGCATGACGTTATCAGCTGTCATCGCCATGGAGTGGATTTCTACCGAGCTGGCAGCGGGGGAGCTGGCGGATACCAGCGTATCTGCGCTATTGCCTTTGTTTTCCAGTGTCAGGTAGGCGCCGCCACTGGTTTGTCCGGCAACGGTCGCGCGTGCATAAGGGTGACTAACGGAGATATCACCAGCGCGATAGTCGTGCGCCATACTGCTGGCGCTGATGCATAAAGTGATGGCGGCGAAAGTAAGTTGACGCAGATTCATTGAGTTCCTCGGTTAGCAAGATGCAGGCGACGAATAAAAAGAGCCCTTATCCTAACGTAAAAGTAAAAGGCAGTGATGCCCGGCAGCGATTACTGGCCGCCGGCAAAACCGTTTTGTCGCCACGCTTCATACACCACGACCGCGACGGTATTTGATAAATTCAGGCTGCGATTGTCCGGGCGCATCGGCAGGCGTATGCGTTGCGATGGCGGGAACGATTCACGCAAACTGGTTTCCAGTCCCCTGGTTTCTGAGCCGAAGACAAACACATCGCCAGGCTGGAAAACCATGCTGGCAAACGGTGTGGAGCCATGCGTGGTGAGTGCAAACATGCGCTCGGTATTGAGCGGTTGTTCCGGCGGGAACGAGTCCAGGAAGGCTTGCCAGTTGGCGTGTACCTTCATTTCCGCGTAATCGTGATAATCGAGTCCGGCGCGACGCATCTTGGCGTCATCCAGCGGGAAGCCGAGTGGTTCGACTAAATGCAATTGCGCGCCAGTGTTGGCGCACAGGCGAATGATGTTGCCGGTATTGGGTGGGATTTCTGGTTCGACCAGTACTACATGAAACAAAGTGCTTCTCCTTAGCGTACAGGTCGCCAGTTTATTGCGAAAGTGCGCTGCTGGTTGGGATTTTTTGCGGCGGCTTCAGCGTGGCGGAGTTCTGGCAAACACGAAGTTGCTTACGCGTGCCGCCCCGTAGCGTTTGAGCAAGGTGGCGATTTCATTCAGGGTTACGCCGGTGGTCAGGACGTCATCGACTACGGCGACGTGCTGGCCGCGTACCAATTCGGCAGCTTGCGGATCCAATACAAAGGCATTGCGCATATTACGTATGCGGGCGTCTGGCGCCAGGCTGGATTGCATGGCAGTTTCACGGCTGCGCGAGATAAGTTGCGGCATCAAGGGGATCGCAATGGCTTTGGACAAGGGTTTGGCAATTTCCAGCGCCTGGTTGAAGCCGCGCTCGGCCAGGCGTTGTTCGCCGAGTGGCACGGCGGCCATGATGGTGGGCAGCGAGAAACTGCGGTCCCGTAACAGTGCATCAGCGATCAATCGGGCAAACAAGGGCGCCAGTGCCAGTTGATTGCCGAATTTGAGCGCGAGTACCAGGTGGTCTATAGGCGCGCTGTAATCGCTGGCGACGATGGTCGTATCGAAGGCGCGCGGTGCGCGCAGGCAGGTGCCGCATACGCGTGGTGCGTGTTCGCCGTCAGGCAGCGGGTAGGCGCACTGGGTGCACCGTGGCGGGCGGTGGCTGAAGAATTGCGCATGGCAGGGTGTGCACAAGGCTGCCGCGCCAGCGATGCCGCAGAGCGCGCAGGACGAGGGCAGGCCAGCGGGCAGATGCCGGGCCAAACGACGAGACCAGTCAATAAAACGATAAAGCATCGCGCGAGCCTGTCAGATTTTTTGTGTGCCGAAGGTCATGAGATGATACCGAAAGGGAAACACCATGACTACATCGATGAGCACAGTAAAAAAGCCCAAGAAACCGAAAGCCCTCAAACTTTTTTCCGACGA